>JBBQFI010000003.1:0-309722 GCA_038321775.1 Chthoniobacterales bacterium
GATCGAGGCCATGGATGCGAACCAGGCGGTCGATTTGTTAGGTCAACTCGACGAAATGTATCGTGCGCCGCTGAGCCTTTTTTATTTGGAAGATATTTCCTATAAGGAAATCGCGGACATACTCGAAATTCCTCTCGGTACTGTGCAGTCGCGCATCTCGCGCGGGAAAGCGCATCTCTATCGTTTGCTCAGCGAAGAGCCTAGGCCAAGAGAAACACAATGAATAGCCGCGACGCCAGAAACATTCTGCTGCTCTATCGCCCTGGAATCGACGACCACGATCTCCAATTCGTGGAAGCACTACGCTGGGTGCCGCGAGATCCGCAACTGAAGGCGTGGTTCGAACAGCAACGCCGATCGGACGGGGCGATTCGCGAGAAACTTCGCGAGATCGAAGTGCCAGCTGAGTTAGCAGAAAGACTTGTGCACGGGCAAGCCTCCACCGCGCGAAAATGGAATGTACCGCAGTGGCTGCAATTGGCGGCGGCCGTTATTCTCCTCGCCGGTCTGGCCTTTTTCTGGTGGCGACCGCAGCCGCGAAACAATCTCGCCGCTTACGAGAAATATCTCACCCATCTGTTGTCCCGCGGTTACCGCATGAGTTTGGAAAGTGACGATCACGCCCGCATCCGAAAATTTCTCGATGGCAATCAGGCTCCCGCCGATTACGAGCTAACAAAACCCCTCGAACAAACGCGTGCGCTTGGCTGCGCCACAGTGAGTTGGAATGGAAATCCTGTATCGATGCTTTGCTTTGCAAATCGCGCGACGAATGCCAAAATCTTTCTCTTCGTCGCAAGCGACCGCGCTGTTCCTAATGCTCCTCGCGACCGCGCAATTGAGATTCACGCGCAAGGAGAATTCTCCACAGCATCGTGGGCGAGAGCCGGAAAAATCTATGTGCTGACCATGAAAGGGAAGCCAACCGAGCTACAAAATTATCTGTGAGGCGGATCACGCGTGTCAGTTGCGCAATGTCTCTTTCTGCGATTATGTATTCGTCTCAACCCTACCCAGGATGAAATGCCCTCGCTTGCATTCATTGCGCCTGGCGCCCGCGTTCACGCTGGTGGAATTACTGGTCGTCATTTCGATTGTGGCAGTGCTAATGAGTTTGCTCTTCAGCGCGGTCAGCTCTGTCAACAATTCTGCGCGCCGCGTGCAGGCCAAGAACGACTCGGTGCAAATCGTGACTGCCGTCAATGCTTACTACACCGACTACGGTCAATATCCGATTGCCCCGGCGAAGGAAGGAAGCGAAGTCAGTTTTACGATCGACAACAGCGATCTTTTTTACATCCTGCGCGCGATCGCGAGCGGAGCCAATACGAACGATGCACTGAACAGTCGTCGCGTCTCTTACATTTCCATACCTGAAGCGAAGGATAAAACGCATCCACACGGCGGAATTGCGAATGGTGTTTGGTATGATCCCTGGGGTCCGCAAGGAAGCGACAAACCCGAGAGCGGTATCTATCACATTCGCATTGATGGCGGATACGTCGGGACGGTAAGCGATCCCTATCCAGGCTCCGATGACGACGACGGTGTAAACAGCAAATCGAATGCGCCAAAACCAGTCATCCACAGCGGTGTCATCGCGTGGTCGCTTGCGCAAACGGGCGTTCAAACCTACGAATTGAAAGATCAGGTTCTTTCCTGGAAATGAGGCGGACGGGCGTCGCGCTTCTATCACCGCGGTCTTGCGTTGGGTTCCTTCCGACTGGTTTGAATAACGTTGCGTGATATATAGTCGGCGGAATCTATGGCGCTGGTTTTTGAAACGATCGAAACGGAAGGGCTGGCAGAAATTTCCTATCTGGTCGGTGACGACGAAGAAGGTGTCGCCGCCGTTTTCGATCCGCGCGCCGATGTCGATGTTTATCTTGATCTTGCACGGGAGAAGAATCTCTCGATCACGCACATTTTCGAGACTCACATTCACGCAGATTTGGTCAGCGGAGCGCGCGAACTTTGCAGTCGCGTCGAATCCGCAAAAATTTTTGTCAGCCACGAAGGCGGCGCGCGTTACGGATTCGAAAACGAACCGGTGAAGGATGGCGACAAGTTTAAGTTGGGATCCGTCGTCATCACAGCGAAGCACACCCCGGGTCATACTCCCGAACACATGTCGTATATTCTCGCGGAAGAAGATCATCCGGAAACGCCCTGGGGCGTGCTCACGGGCGATTCGCTTTTTGTCAGTTCGGCCGGCCGGCCGGACTTGTTAGGCGCAAGCGAAACGGAGAAATTGGCGGCGCAACAATTTCACACGCTGCGCGATTTCTATCTCAAGCTGCCGGACAGCGTCATCATCTATCCGGGTCACGGCAGCGGTTCGCCTTGTGGCGCAGACATTGGCGATCGCCTTAACAGCACGATCGGGTACGAGCGGCCATTCAATCCGTTTCTTCAATTCGACGACGTGAAAGCGTTTACGAAATACGCCGTCTCCACCGCGCCGCCGGTTCCAAAATATTATCCGCTCATGAAAAAAATGAACGCGGAGGGTCCCGAGATTTTGGGTGGATTACCGGGCGTTCCTGGGTTGCCGCCGAAAGCGTTCAAGAAAGCGATCGATGAAAAAGCAAGCGTGCTAATCGATACGCGCACGATGCTCGGGTTTGGCGCTGCTCATATTCACAATGCGCTAAATATCGGCGGCACCCCGATGCTTTCGATTTGGGCGGGTGCGTTGCTCGATCCGGAAAAGCCGATTCTTCTCGTGCTCGAAAGCGATAGCGATCTCGAAAGAATAGTGCGCTTATTCATTCGCACCGGATTCACAAAGTTTGCAGGTTATCTCGTCGGCGGAATGAAAGCGTGGCAAAACGCCGGCTTTCCATTCGAACAAATCGGACAGATGACAGTGCACGATTTGAAAAATTCCCGCGATGGCTTGCAGATTCTCGATGTGCGATCGCAGCGCGAATGGAACGGTGGCAACGTTCCCGGTGCGCAGCATATTTTTCTTTCCGAACTTCGCAAGCGCGCGGGCGAGCTCAACAAATCCAAACCGGTGGCGGTGTATTGCGCGACGGGATATCGCGCCAGTATCGGTGCGAGTATTTTGAAACAGGAGGGTTTTGCCGAAGTAAATAACATCCCGGGAAGCTGGCATGCCTGGAAAGAAGCGAAGTTTCCGGTCGAAGGAAAACCAGCCTAGGCTTCGCGCACTTCCGTGATCATTCGCGAAAAAGAGCCGCCTAACCTCGAGATGCCGTTTGCGAATCTCGACGGCTTTATTACGCCTAACGAGCAATTCTATGTGCGCTGTCATTTCCCGATCCCACAAATCGATGCGCGCAGTTGGCGCCTGAAAATTGAAGGCGCGGTCGACCGCTCTTTCGAGCTGAGCTACGACGAGATCTGCAACATGAAACTGCACACCATGGCGGCGACGCTGGAGTGCGCCGGCAATAGTCGCGTTTTTCTCGTTCCGAAAGTGAAAGGCGTGCAGTGGCAACTGGGCGCCGTCGGCAATGCGGAATGGACCGGCGTGCTACTGAAGGATGTTTTGCAGAAAGCCGGGCTCAAGAGCGAGGTGTGCGAAGTGATTTTGGAAGGCGCGGACAGTGGCACTATCGCCGAACCGCCGCGACCGGCCGGTAAAATTCATTTCGCGCGCAGTTTGCCGACAACAAAAGCGATGGACGATGTGCTACTCGCTTTCCAAATGAACGGCGAACCTCTGACTGCGGCGCATGGATTTCCTTTGCGCGCGATTGTGCCGGGTTGGTATGCGGTCGCTTCGATCAAATGGCTCCAGCGCATCGTCGTGACGGACAAACCGTACAATGGTTACTACCAGACCGTCGATTATGCCCACTGGCTCCCGACCGATGCGGGACCGGCGCTCGTTCCGATCACGGAATTACAGATCAAAGCGGAGATCGCGCGACCCGAGATCAATGAAATAATCAAAGCGGGCGAAAGTTATCGCGTGACCGGAAGTGCATGGACGTCGCAGGGAGAGATCTCGAAAGTGGAATTGAGCACGGACGGCGGCGTGGCATGGCACCTCGTTAGGCTGATGGGCAAACCGGTGAAGGATGCCTGGCAGCTTTGGGAATACGATTGGAAAACGCCCGACAATCGTGGCCAATGTATTTTGCTCGCACGCGCGACTGATTCGCGTGGACGCACCCAACCGGAGAAGCATGATTCTAATTCCGGCACCTATATGATTAATCACAGTCTTCCCATCGAGATTGAGATTCGTTAGGCAATCCATATGAAGAAAATCGTAAATTTAAGCATGGCGTTCGTTGCCTGCCTCTGCGCAAACCTGGCACTGTCCGATGTGAAAATTGATGGAGCTACGTGGCGCAGCCTGGAGAAATTTGATCCGTCCACCTTGAGTGAGACGCTCGGCAATCACGTCGGAAAACTGATTTCGGTCCAATTCAATTTCCGAGGCAAAGACATCCATCACATTAAACCGAATTGGTACGAAGGGTCCGTCTGGCGCCCGGACCCGAAGGTGCGGAAGGGTTTCACGAACGTCCGCGTGTTGGTAGCGAAGAAAGATCTCTCCGTATTTCAGTCGATCACGGCCGACTCGAAGTCAGCGGCGCCACTAACAGTTTATGGACGCGTAGAACGCGATGCCGATAACAACTTTTTCTTTGTCCATTTGCTCGGTCGGAAAGGTGCGGTCGATTCTGCAGGCAACGCGACGCTAACATGGTGAGAAAGATATTCGCCATCGTCCTGTTAGTCAGTTTTGGCGGTGCCAGCGTTGCGCGTTCTGCCGAAAAACTGGACGCGATCACGTGGCACGCGCTGCAAACCTACGACGTCGCTGCGCTACAGAAAATCAAGGATTTGGAGATCGGTAGGTTTGTCGGTTTGCGCTGTCATTTCCGAAGCAAGCGCATTCAGCACATCAAAGTAAGTTGGTATGAGGCGACGTTATGGCAGCGTGATGCGCGCGATCCCCGAAAGCCATTCTCCTACATTCGCGTCCAGGTCTCACGCAAAGATCTGCCTGCATTCGAGTCGCTGCCGAGTGAGTTTAAATCTCAAGCGCCGTTTACGATTTACGGCGAGGTACAGAAGGGCGCGGAGTCCACGTTTGTGCGCCTGATCGGACGGCAGGTTGCTCTTGCGCGCGATCGCAGCGCGACAATCAGCTGGTAGCGCATAACTTCTCCCGCGGCTTATCGCAGGTGAAGCTTTCCTTCGACGTAAGTCATAGCGTTACCACCGATGCCAACGCGTTCGCCACGGTCTTCGCAAAATAATTCGCCGCCGCGTTTTGAGATTTGCCGGGCGTGTAGATTGCGCTTTTCCAGACGTTTCGCCCAATACGGAATCAGCGCGCAATGGGTAGAGCCTGTGACCGGATCTTCTGGAATTCCCGCGGCCGGCGCGAAGTAGCGCGAGACGAAATCGCAATTATCACCCGGCGCCGTTACGATCACGCCTTGCGCGTTGAGTTGCGTTAGCAAATCAAAGTCGGGTTTGATCTCGGCGACATCTTTTTCACGCGCGAAAACGGCGAAGTAATCGCGACCTTTCAACACTTCCCGTGGCCGCGCGCGCAAACTATCCGCAAGGTTTGATTCGGGATCGCATTTCCCTGGTGGCTGAGAAGGGAAATCGAGAATGAGCCGTCCCTCTTTTCGCTCGACGCGCAATTCACCGCTCGGCGATTGAAACTTAATCGCATCTCCTTTGCGCCCCAAGTGATTGAAGAGCACATGCGCGGCGGCGAGTGTCGCGTGTCCGCAAAGATCTACCTCCACGGTTGGAGTCATCCAGCGCAGATCGAAATACTCTTCGCGATCGATGATGAATGCGGTCTCGGTCAAATTATTTTCCGTCGCGATCTGCTGCATCGCATCCCCCGCCAGCCATTCGTTAGGCAAAACGCAAACGCCGGCGGGATTCCCGGCGAACAGCTCACTGGTGAAAGCGTGAACCTCAAAATACGAAATCGTCATTACGTATTCTCGCAGAATTCCGTGCCGGGTCACACCGGCGACCGACGGGCTGTCGCTCTCGTTCGTTCTCGATTTCCAGGAACGCTTCCGGCAGATTGAAATATAGTCCCGCTTATTATGGAACACAGCGACGAAAATAAACCGCTCACTTACACCGGTGCGCGACAAATTGTTTTGCTCGTTGTCCTGCTCGTCGTCGGATGGACGATTCTGACCTCGCTGCGTTCGGTCTTTTTGCTTTTCGCCATCGTTTTCCTGCTCGCGATGGTTCTTAATCCACTCGTTAACTGGCTGGAGAAACGTCGAGTCCCGCGAATCCTGAGCGTGGCTCTCGTCCTCCTCGCCTTGATTGCGGTGGCCGTGACGGTTCTTCTTTTCGCGGTTCCGCCTTTGGCCGCTCAGATTCAGGAACTCATCCATAACTGGCCTTCGATCTGGCAGGGCATACGCACGCGCATGGATTCGCTCGCGAAAAGTTATCCCACGGTGCGCGATGCTTTGCCGCAAACCGATGAAATTGCAGGGCAGATCGGCGCCGCCGTAGGCACGGTGGGAAATATTTTGCTGCGCTCGACTCTCGGTTTAGTGGGCGGTCTTGTCAGCGTGCTGCTCGCGCTTCTCCTGCTTGTTTTTGTCCTCATCAATCCGCAACCGCTCGTTGCCGGTTATCTCGCGCTCGCGCCCGATCGTTATCGCGAACAGGCCCATCGCACTCTCAGCCGCATGATGCGGCAGATGCACGCGTGGTCGCGTGGCGTCGCCATCAATGGCTGTATTACTGGCTTCTCCATCGGTACGGGTTTGTGGCTTATCGGGATGCCGCTCGCTCTCATGTTCGGCGCCTTTGCTTTTCTGGGAGAATTTCTTCCCAACGTCGGAGCCTTTCTTGTTTCCATTCCGATTCTGTTTTTAGCGCTCAGTCTGGGTGCGACGAAATTCTGGCTCGCGCTTGGAATTATTATCATCGTGTATCAGGTGGAACTAAATCTTCTCGTTCCCGTTGTGCTCGGCCGGGAAATGCGACTCCATCCGGTCAACATTCTGTTTTTCACCATCGCGATGGGAAGTTTGTTTGGAATTCTTGGCGCCATTCTCGCCGTTCCCGCGGCTGCTCTTGTGCAAATCTTGCTCGACGAATTCTATCTACGACCGCGCAAATTAAATCACGCTGAGATCGAACGTGAAGCGGCGGGCCTTTTGCACGGTAAAAAATAAGCAAGGCGCCTTGGAGGTGGAGAAATTCGAGTCGAACAGATATCGTGAGCGCATGAATTCGCGCATCATCTTATCAGCGTTCAGTATCGTGTTCGGCCTGGCGGCGGTTCTGCCAGCTGCGGATTACCCGGCGCCGACGGAAGGCGATTACACGATCCGCGATTTCAAATTCGCATCGGACGAAACAATGCCGGAATTGCGTGTTCATTATCGCACGCTCGGAAAAGCGGAGAAGAATGCGCAGGGCAAAACAACCAATGCCATTCTTATCATGCACGGGACGACTGGAAGTGGTGCGCAATTCATCAGGCCGGAATTTGCCGGCGATCTCTTCGGAAAAGATCAGCCGCTCGATGCGACAAAGTTTTTCATCGTATTGCCCGACGGAATCGGTCACGGCAAATCGAGTAAGCCGAGCGACGGAATGCACGCGAAGTTTCCGCGTTACGGTTACCGCGACATGGTCGAGGCGCAGTTTCGATTGTTGACTGAGGGCCTTGGAGTGAATCACGCGCGGTTCGTGATGGGAACATCGATGGGCGGCATGCATTCCTGGTTGTGGGGCGAATTTCATCCGGACTTTATGGATGCGCTTATGCCGCTGGCCAGTTTACCGACGCAAATCTCGGGACGAAATCGCGCCTGGCGTCGTATCGTCGTCGATGCGATCCGCAATGATCCGGCATGGAATGGCGGAGAATATAAAACGCAACCACCAAGTCTGCGCACAGCGGCAGAAATGCTCTGGTTCATGAGCAGTAATCCGGTCTTGCGACAAAAGGAAGCGCCGACGCTGGCCAAAACCGACGAAGTTTTTGATACGTTCGTCGACAAAATTGTGAAGGAAGATGATGCGAACGATGTGCTTTACGCGGTTGAAGCGTCGCATGATTACGATCCAGGCCCGAATCTTGAAAAAATTCGCGCGCCTTTGCTCGCGATCAATTCAGCCGACGACCTGATTAATCCGCCGGAGCTGGGAATTTTGGAGCGCGAGATTAGACGCGTGCCGCATGGGCGTGCGGTCATTATTCCCATGAGTGATAAAACGCGCGGACACGGCAGTCACACGATCGCAGAACTATGGAAAGATGAACTCGTTAGGCTGTTGTCGGAACCGACGCCCCGGTAGAGCGCGACGGCCTGTCGCGCCACCGACTTGCGTTTGGTGATAGGATGTTGTCATGAAACGCTGGGTCGCGTTTGGTTTTTGGTTCGCGATTCCGATCGGCTCTCTTTTTCCACAGGAGTCGCCACCCGACGCCGGGTCGTTCGAAGTTGAACCACCGATCCTGGTTCTGCCGGATGGCCGGCCGGTCGCCCAAGCTGAGCCTAGCCCGATTCCGAGCGGCGATGCCGCGCAACTCGAAAAACAATTGGATCGGGCGAAGAAAAGCGCAGCCTCTGCCGAACGACTTTATACGATGGGAGTTCTCGCGAAGGTCGAAGCGGAACAGCGCGCCCTGCGAGTGGTGCGATTGCAAGCGGAGTTGACTAAGGTACAGCTAGCCGAACTCCAAAAAACAACGACCGCCAGTGACAGCATGGTGCAGGTTCAGCAACCGGTTCACGCAGAAATGAAACTCGCGCTTGCCCAAGCAGCGACGGCGGCACAATCCGCCGCCCAAAATTTAGCGAAAGCCGAACTCGATGCCGCGATCTTGAATTTGCATCGTCAGCAGAAACTTCTCGCACTTGGCAGCGGACGAAAATCCGATGTCCAGCGTGCAGAAGAAAAATTGGCAACTCTGAAACAGAATACACCGTAACGCCTGCTTCTTTTGCCTAACGAGTTTCGGCGAGGAATTCGATGCAATAATTTCCGAGGCGTTCTTCGCTTTCTGATGAACGTTGCCGGGTGAGTGACCAAGCTGTGCTGCGCGCGACGGAGGAATATTTTCATTCAAAGATTCCTCTGACCCGTGCAATGGGCGTGCGCGTCATCGCGCAGGATAGAGATGGATTCGTCGTCGAAGCACCGGTGGCCCTAAATTACAATCATCTCAAAACCGGATTCGGCGGAAGCATTAATGCCGTGGCGACTCTGGCCGGCTACGGATTGCTTTGGTTGGAATTGCGCGATAACGCGAACTGTCATGTCGTCGTAAAAGAAAGCTCGATTCGTTTTTTGCGACCGGTGCGAGAAACCATTCGTGCGTTCTGTGAGCGGCCCGCGGAGATCGAGATCGCTGCTTTCAAAAAAAAGTTCTCGGGCACGGGGAAAGCGGCTTTGAAGTTGAAAGTGAGAGTTAAAGAAGATGACGCCATCGCGGCCGAATTCGACGGAACTTTCGTCGCGATCAAAACCGCAAACGAATCGTCTGCGCGATGAGCAAGGCGTTTACGCGGGAGGAAACGGACGGGCCGGATATTCCGGATCTGCCTCCTTTGCAATCGACCTTGCCGGAAGGCGCTCGGAATTACATCACGGCAACCGGCGCGAATAAGTTGCGCGAGGAACTTGCTGTCCTCGTGAACGAGAAACGGCCTAGCCTTGTTGGGATGGATGATCCGGATGCGAAACGGCAACTGGCCGCACTCGATCAGCGCATTCATCGGCTCGAAGAAAGTTTGCAATCCGCGGAGATCGTTCCCGCGCCCAAGGGAGAAATCGACGCTGTCCGTTTTGGTGTCACGGTGACGGTCCGCGAAGATGATGGAGAAGAGTCCATCTATCGGATCGTCGGGGTCGATGAAACTGATATCGACCGTGGTTGGGTTAGCTGGCTTTCGCCGATCGCTCGGGCTTTGATGAATGCAAAGTTGGGCGAGCGCGTGCGTTTCAAAATTCCATCGGGCGAAACGGAATTGGAGATCGTAGCAATGAGTTACGAGTGAGCGTGCGTCGGGTGCCGGTCGGAAGGATCGCCACGATGGATTTGAGATCGACATTATCGATCGCAACTTTTTCAATCGCGCGATGCACCGCTCGTTTCTTTTCGCTGGCTGCTTGATCGCAACAATCTCGTCGTCGTTCGCCGCAACGGATTTTGACGTCATCATTAAGGACGGAACCGTTTATGACGGAACGGGCGGCGAAGGAAGGCACGTTGATCTGGCCATCCGCGGCGATCGCATCGTCGGAGTGGGCGATTTCAAAACCGCGAATGCGAAAACGGTCGTCGACGCCACCGGCCTCGCGGTTGCGCCCGGTTTCATCAACATGCTCTCGTGGTCGACGGATTCGTTGATCGAAGACGGAAAGTCGCAAAGTGAGATTCGGCAGGGCGTCACCACGGAAATCATGGGTGAAGGCGAATCGATGGGACCGGTGAACGATCGGGTGCGCGAAAAAATGCTGCGCGATCAGAAAGATATTCATTACGAAATTAAATGGAACACGCTCGCGGAGTATCTGCAGTATCTGGAGAAGCGCGGAATTTCCTGCAATGTCGCGTCGTTTGTCGGCGCCACCACGATCCGTGAAAATGTCATCGGTTTTGATGACAAAGCGCCGACTCCGCAACAACTCGACGAGATGCGTGAGTTGGTGCGAAAAGAGATGGAAGCGGGCGCGCTTGGCATCGGCACGTCGCTGATCTATCCGCCGGCGTTTTATGCGAAGACGGAAGAGCTCATCGAACTTTGTAAAGTCGCGGCGAAGTATCAGGGGAAATACATTTCACACATGCGCAGCGAAGGCAGTGGTGTGTTCGCGGCGCTTGATGAATTGATTCGGATCAGTCGCGAAGCAAAAATCCCGGCGGAAATTTACCACATCAAAACGGCCGGGAAGCAAAATTGGTCGAAGCAGGATGAATTCCTTTCGCGGATTGAAGCGGCGCAAAATGAGGGACTTAAAATTCGTGCGAACATGTACACTTACACCGCGGCCGGAACCGGATTGGATGCGTGCCTTCCGCCATGGACTGAGAACGGCGGATACCCCGCGTTATTCAAACGACTGCGCGACCCCGCGACGCGAGCAAAAATTGCGGCGGAGGTGAAAGTTTCGAATGACACCTGGGAAAATTTATACATTGGCGCGGGCTCGCCGGATAAAATTCTTCTAGTTGGTTTCAAATCCGAAAAATTAAAACCGCTCACGGGGAAGTCGCTCGCGGAAGTGGCAAAGATGCGCGGCAAAGATCCAATCGAAACGATCATGGACCTGATCGCGGAAGATGAATCGCGCATCGACACGATTTATTTTTTGATGTCGGAGGAAAATGTAAAAAAGGAATTGGCGAAGCCGTGGATTTCGTTTGGCTCCGATGAAGCGTCGCAGGCACCGGAGGGCGTTTTTCTGAAATCAAATCCGCATCCGCGCGCTTACGGAAATTTCGCGCGCGTTCTCGGGAAATATTCACGCGATGAAAAGGTCATCACGCTACCGGAGGCGATCCGCAGATTAAGTGCGTTGCCCGCGACGAATCTGGGGCTCGATCATCGAGGATTCTTAAAGGAAGGAATGTTCGCGGATGTGGTGGTGTTTGATCCAGCAACGATTACCGACCGCGCGACCTACGATAAGCCGCACCAATACGCGGTGGGGATGAAATATGTTTTCGTGAACGGCGGGCAGGTGATCAAAGATGGTGAGCATACTGGCGCGAAACCCGGCCGGGCTCTCTGGGGCCCGGGCAAGATGCACTGAAGTGCGATTGCCTAACGAGTAAAATTAAACTTCGCGGCGATGACCGGCCGCGTCGTAATCGTAAACTTTGCCATCTTCTTCGTCCGCGACAGTTTTGTGAGAACCGTCGCAATACGGTTGATTTTTCGACAGCCCGCACATGCAAATGAAAACCGATTTTTCCTGCGGTTTGATTTCGAGGGGGCGGTTATCTGATTTTACGACTCGGCGCATGATGAAAGGTAATTTGTTTGGGCAGAGCGGCAAGAGCCGCTCAATGTGACGCGACGGTGGCGCGCGCCTCGATTTGGTCCAGGCTGGGATCGTCGTTCTCGATCCATTTTTGAATCGCATCGACTTCGCCGGGATCGACGGCGGTGGCACGTTCCGCGGCCGGAGCCAGATCGCTTTGCTGTGCGGCAACCGCGCGGCGGATCGGATGTTTCCAATGATGACCGTGTCGGTATAACGCAAAATACATCGTCTTCGCTTCGACGACGCCAACACCGCTGCAGCGCAGCGCGGTGTAAAACATCCGGTCGGCTTGTTGCCACGGACGCGTCTGGTCGTCGTAGGCGACGTCGTGCAAGACGGAAGCAGCGCGATATCTTCCATCGAACGGTCCGCCAATGAGCGACCAAAATGCGCGCGGAATCGACGCGCCGTTAATTTTAGATCCGACCGGCGCTACCCAGACTACGCCATCAGGGTCGGTGTAACGCACTTCGCTCAGCAACGTCATGTTCAATCCATCCGGATCCCAGCGTGCATCCACTGGCCCGCTGAAGTGGCCCCAGCTTTGCGAACGTCGCGGCCGTTCTGCTTCCTTCGCGACATGATGAAACGTACACGCCGGCAAAAAGCATGTGGCGACGATAAGAGTGATGAATCTCTGTTTCACGATGCGATTAGCGCGCTGCCGATGTGAGCGCAGTTTCCTGTTCGGTTTTTTGTGCCGGACGCGCTGTCGGAAGAATCGGTGGCGCAGCGGTTGGTTTTCGAAATCCGCGCACATAAAACATCAGAAAAATTCCGATCACAATGAGGAGCGAGCCGATCCATTTCAAAAGCCAGCCGGGATCGCGCAAAATCTGGATCGTGCTTTGGGAAAGGTTCTCCGGATTCCACGAAGCCTGCGACATTTTGAAAGTGAGGCCGGTCCAACTGCGCCACCAGGCCGTGGGAAAACTGAACGGATTATTCATCCAGCATTGTCCGGTCGCGTTGTCGCCTTCCGGAGTATTCACGCGCACGGTGCTCTTGAATCCCGCGGGCGTATCGCTGCCTTCGTTGCGTTTCACTTCGAACTCGAGCAACTCGAGACCGATCGGCAGTGGAATTTGTTTCCATCCGTACGCGACCTGGATTTCTTGCGACGATGTCGGCATGGAAATTTGCCAGCCTGCTGGAACCCATTGCTCTATTATTTTACCCGCCTGTTCGACTCGCACGCGTACGCCGTCAGGCAAATCGTTCGCGGCCGTAGTCGCGGCTGAGACGGGATTGAAGTCCATCCATTGCACGGCGTGCGGTAAGAATTTGTCGACGGTTAATTGCCAATCAGCCCAACCGGTTGGGAGCGGCTGGCCGGTCCTGAGTTTTCCACTGGAACGGCCGAACTTGCGCGATGCGAGTTCGTAAGTGATCGCGCCGCTGTCCGCGATGAAGAGTGTAAGATGATTCGCGGATGAGTCCGCTCCTTCGGGCGGCATCGCCGGTGCACCACCAGTGGAAGCAGCGTGCGAGTCTGGAGCAGGCGCGACTGGGACGGCGTTGCCTTTTAACGTAACGACGACGGCGGGATTGTTGGGCTTTTCGGAAAGCGTTCCCGGTTTGCCGTTCGTGATCCGAAAATCGGGCCAATAGTCTTCAATCTTTAAAGTGAAAGGGCTGCCTTCGATCGGTTTTTCCTTTCCCAGATTTTCCGCGACGTCCAAGGTCCAGCTCTTCCCTGCGATGTTGACGACGACAGTTCCCTTGTTGCCGCCCTGCGGCGCAGTGAGTTGAATTTTCGCGCCGCTGCTTCCGCCTTTCGCCACTTTCGCGATCTGATCCTGAGGCGCTTTGGCAAAAACGAAAATCGATTCTTCGATCTCTACCGCGGAATCATTTTTTGACTCGTTAGGCGAAGAGGTTTGCGGAAGTGGCGGCGCCGTGCCGCGTTTCAATTCAATATTGGCGAGACCCATCCCGAAACTCCCGTGCTGCGGATCGTCGGCCAGCAACCAGCTCTCGAGATGCTGGCCCATCATCGCAGTGCTGATGGTGAAATGCAGCGCGGGAACTCCGGCTTCGTTTACCGATTTCGGATTGAGCTTCGCTTCGATCGCGGGCGCGTAGCCAATGAGACTCAAGCGCGCGCCTGAAGCGAGCGGGCCCAGATCGCGCGGATTCTGCGGTGTCGGCGGATGGTGAATGAAATCCGCCGGATAACCTTTGATGATTCCGTCGCTATCGTGAACGCGAAGCTGGTGTTGATCGACGAGCAGTCGGTTGCTCGGTGGTTCGCCTTTGAACAACGTGATCGTTCCTTCAATTCCCCAAATGCGACCAATGAGCGATCCGGTAAGAAGCGTGATGATGCCAAGATGCGTGATGAGAAATGCGACGTGATGTTTCCGCCACGGCCAGCGCGACAAAGCGGAAACGGTGAGGTTCGTCGCGAGAAAGACGAGCCAGAGATTGAACCACGGCGCGCCGTAAACGTATGCGCGCGCCACTTTCGCATCGAAGCTCGATTCGTAGATCGTGCCGGCAATGGCGCCAATGATCAGGACCGCGAGAAGAACGACCGCCAATTTCAGCGACGCAAAAAACCGAAACACGGAATTGCGCTGCCAGTTCGGGCGAGTGACGGAAGAGTTCGCAGCCATTAGTGAACCGTTATTTTCCGCGAGATACGCAGCGGTTCAATCGTCTATTTGGCGGCAACCGGTGCGGAGGTCGATGCATCTGCGGACTGCACTTGTTCATTTCGTCGGGTTGAACGAAAACAGAGCCGTGAACCAATCCCTTATCGCGGCCCTTCTGTTTGGCTCAGCATTTCTTAGCCAAGCGCAAACTACTTCACCGGCTCCAGCCCGGATCGATCCCGAGAAGGAAAAGTTCATCAAATCGGTTTTAGAGCGAAGGCAGGAGGTCGAAATGGTGCAGGAACGTCTGCGGCAAGTGATGGAGGGAATGAGAGCCGCGATGCCGCGTGTGCCGGAAAAGTATTTCGAGAAATATCGCGCACTTATTTCGCTCGATGAAATGCGCGATCGTCTGGTGGCGGTTTACGATAAACACTTCACCGTCGAAGAATTGAAAGCGGTGCTGCAATTCTATGATTCGCCTGCCGGAAAAAAAATGACTCAGGAAACCGTGCCGATCTTGCGCGAATCGATGGATTTCGCACAACAAATGTCAAAACGGGCCATGGAAGAGGTGTCAAAAGAGTTTCGCGCGGAAGAATTACTGGAACGTCCACGCGCTGCCGGAGGCTCGCTCGGTCCGCCGCTGCCTTCGCCCCGCCAGGTGCAACAGTCCGGTTTGTCGGCTACGCCAGCCGCTTCGCCTTCGCCCTAGCTGTTCTCGTTTCGCCTAGCTCGTCCAGGATTTCCACCGTTTGCGCAACGGCTTCACATAGCGATCGACATCAATGTCTTTGATGCGGTCTACGCCCTCTTTCATTGCGTCGGCGGAATCTTCGTATCTTCGCTTTACCGTTTTAACAAACGGCCAGAGAAACGGCAGCGAAAGAGTGCCCAGGCTGAGATTTCCCAGGGGCGATTTCACTTCGACTTCTTTTTCTTCCGAATGCGAAGCGTAGCGAATGGCCAGCCCGATCGCTAATCCAATGGCAAGCGCACCGATCACGGTCGGCACCGGATTTTCACGCAGAAAAAATTCCGTTCGCTCGCGCGCCCGGCCGACTTTCTGTCGCGTGCTTTCCCATGTGTCATCGCCCACCTCGCCAAATTTCCCCGGTTCCCCGCGAGATGGCATCGATGCTGCCAGCGGATCGTCCTCCATGAACTCGTCCCCATTCGGATTAATCATATTCATATTTCGTTTTTCAGTGGGTCCCTGCGCCTCTTAGAATTTTTTGCTTCACATCCGTTGCCATGCCGAGTCGCGAAACCATTAGGATAGGAGCTAATATGGACGAAAAATCAGGAAGCGACTCGAAAAAGATTGATTGGCGCGAGCATCATGCCCATCAGCCTTACGCCGGTGACAAACGTGGCTACGAAGATTACGTACCCGCTTATCACTCGGCGCAGGCCGCATTTGCCAAGCATCGCGGCAAAAAGTTCGAAGAAATCGAAGATGACCTGGCGTTGGAATACGGAAAACATCAGGTCGGCACAGCCCTGCCGTGGGATGAAGCGCTACCGGCGGTGCGGTCGGCGTGGGATAAACTAGGCGGAGTGATTTCGCCGCGCGATCCCAGCCGTGGAATTCGCAGCGGAATGTAATCCCCGGTGTGCGCGTTTAGCGCCATTCGTGTTTCGGATATTTGCGCTGTAATTCTTTTTTGATTTTCGGGTAAGTCTCGCGCCAGAAATTTTCGAGATCATCCGTGACTTGGAGTGGGCGATGACTCGGCGCCAAAATCTGGATGCGCAGCGGGATTTTGCCGCGGCCGATCGTTAAATTTTTCGAGACACCGTAGAGATCCTGGATACGCGCCGCGATCGTCGGCGGGTTCGATGCCGCGTAAGAAATCTTCACCGATTTGCCGCTGGGAAGTTTGATCCGCTCCGGCGCAAGCTCATCGAGTGCATGTTGCTGCGCTGCGCTTAGCCACGACTTTATCACTGGCCAGACGGGCCGCTCCTTGATTTCACGATAGCTGCTCGCCCCGTGGCAAATCTGCTCGAGCAACGACAATTTCTCCGCTTCGCCTACCCGCGGGAGCGCCAATTCCGGAAACCATTCAGCCACGCAATGAACACGCGCGATCCATTGTTCTACTGCATGATCCCAATTTTTTAGCGCAAGATTTCCATCTAAAATTTCGCGTGCGAGAATTCCCGCTGCTGCTTCGATGGAGACGTCGCTGGCAGTCTCACTATGCAGGACGAGATCGTGAAACGTTGTTTCGCGCCGGCCGATTACGCGACGCTGCACCGCATCGAACTTTACGCTCGTCACTTCGCGGAAACCTTCCGGAAATAATTCACGCAGCCATTCCTCCTCGATCCTGGTCGCAAGCGTGAGCAAGATCTGCCGCTCCTGATCGCTGCTTTCGATCTCACGAATCTCGGAAGCGACGAGCAACCGCGCGTCGTGCACGGCACTTTCTCGCGCGAGCAGACCCCGGCGATTGTGCACGACCGCGCAGCGCAACGTCCCCACATCCAGTCGCATCGCGACTTGATCCGGGAAACCGGCGAGGATGCAGCGTTGAATCGCGCCCGGTTTCGGTTCCGCGGCCTCGAGCTTCAGACCCTCCGCGCGCGCGATGCGCAAAAATTGTTCGCTCAACTGTTCCGCTTCACGCGCGGCCGCCGCATTCACCCCGAGACGCGAGCAACGGCGCGGATCGAACTGATTCTTCTGCGCGAAGCGAAATGCGCGAACAAGAACCAGGAGATCAGATTCCGTTTCGCCACCGAACAAATCATCGCGGTCTTCCCGCACTTGCTTGCTTTCCGCGCGCCGTAACAGATTGCGGCCCTGGGTAAGCGCCGCGATCGTCGCAATCGCGCGAACACAATCATATTGCTCCGCCGCGAGAAACATGCGCGCGTATCGCGGATGAACGGGAAACGCGAGCATACTCCGGCCTAACGAGTTGGTTTTGCTGGCGCTATTGGCAGTTTTTTCCAGCGCACCGAGATCGATCAGTAATTGCTCGGCCCGTTCGAGCGCTTTCGTTTCCGGCGATTCGAGCCAGCGAAAATTTGTCACGTCATCGATGCCGCTCGCTTTCAGGGTCAGGACAACTTCTGCGAGATCGAGACGACGAACTTCTGGAAGTTCCTGCGCCGGACGTTCCGCATGTTCCCGTTCCGTCCAAAGACGAAGACAATGTCCCGGGGCGGTACGACCTGCGCGTCCCGCGCGTTGTTCCGCGGAAGCGCGACTGATCTTCTCGATCAAAAGCGTGTTAATCCCGCGGCGCGGATCATAGCGGGCGATGCGCGCCAGCCCGCTATCGATGACCAATTGCACACCTTCGATCGTGAGCGAAGTTTCTGCGACGTTTGTCGCCACGATGGCTTTGCGTTTTTCGTAAGGCGCCAGGGCTGCATCTTGTTCTCGTGGCGGCAGTTCGCCGTAAAGCGGCAGCGCGACAAACCGATCGCTCACGTGTGACGCACGAATCGCGGAGATCGTGCGATCGATTTCATATTTTCCCGGCATGAAAACGAGCACGTCGCCTTCCGTTTTCGAGGCAACGCGTTCCAGTTCGTCGGCCGCCAGATTCCAAACAGCGTAATTTTCCGAGTTAACAGGTTTATCGAGGTACTCGATTGTCACCGGATAAACGCGACCCGCCGAAGTGAGCAGATGACAAGGGGCGAGATATTTTTCGAGATTCGGAACGTCGAGCGTAGCCGACATGACGGCAATTTTCAGATCCGGTCGAGTCGTTTGCTGCAACTGCATCGCGCGCGCGAGCGTGATGTCGCCGTAAAGATGTCGCTCATGGAATTCGTCGAAAAGAATCGCCGCCACATCGCACAGTTGCGGGTCATCAATCAATTGGCGCAGTAAAATTCCTTCAGTGACAAACCGAATGCGCGTTTTTTTGGAAGTGACATTTTCAAAACGAATCTGGTAACCGACTTCCTCACCCAGCTTTGTTTCGCGCTCGTGAGCGACGCGCGCTGCGAGCAGTCGCGCCGCGAGGCGGCGCGGTTGCAAAATCACAACCTGTCTGTCGCCGAGCAATTCGTGGTCGAGCAGAATCTGCGGAACCTGTGTGGATTTTCCCGAGCCTGTCGGCGCCTGCACAATTAACCGCGAATCCGAGCGCAGCGCCGCGACGATTTGCGATTCGAGCTCGAAGATCGGGAGCTCGCGACGACTGTGCGTCCTCACAGCAAACGTCGGTAAGCTTCGTGAATTTCGTCCGTCGCCACCACGAACGAGACTTGTGCAATTTTCGGATTTGTCTTGAGAAACGTCGCTGTCGTTTCCACCGCTATCTTCGCCGCATCGTTAATTGGATAACGGTACGCGCCGCAGCTTATCGCAGGGAAAGCAACAGTCTCGATGTCGTTTGCCGCCGCCTGGCCTAACGAGTTCCGGTAACAATTCGCCAAAGTTTCTGCTTCACCATCCTCTCCGCCCGACCAAACGGGCCCGACCGTGTGAATGACGAAACGCGCCGGCAACTGGTAACCGCTGGTGATTTTCGCTTCGCCCGGTCGGCATCCGCCTAACGAGCGGCATTCTTCCAGTAGTGCCGGGCCCGCGGCCCGATGGATCGCGCCATCGACGCCTCCACCGCCCAACAAAGTTGTATTAGCCGCGTTCACGATTGCATCGACCTCGAGTTTTGTGAGATCGCCGCGTTCGAGTCTGATTCGCGAATTCATTCTTCGGAGATCGCCGGCTTGTGAATGAGGCCGAGACCGCACGCGTCTTTGTAAAGCGGTCGCGGCAAATCCATCGATCGCGCTTCTCCGTTTAAGGCGAATGTTTCTGCTTCTGGATGTTGTTTGCGCCACTCCGCAAATGCCCGGCGCACACCGCCATTTTTCGTAACGTCGAACTCAGCAGCGAAACGGCTCACGTCGTGCAACACGATTAATCCGCCGGTGGCGAGCGCGGGATACCAGAGATTCAACTCTTGCAGAGTGGATTGATATTCGTGGGAACTATCCACGACGATCAAATCAGGATCGCCGCCGAGAAAATCTCTGGCGACATGCGGTGTTTTCTCATCGACCGAATTGAGCTCGGCAATGTGCACATACGGAGCAAGACCGGCCCGCTCGATCCAATGTCGCGAAGTGGCGCACATTTGCGGATCGATATCGATACTGAACAATCCGCGCCCGACATTCATGCGCCGCAACATGAAGCCAAGCAGCAGCGCGGAATATCCTGAGCAAGTGCCGAGTTGGACGATGCGCGCAGCGCGGTTTCCCATGACAAAACCGTGCAGAAACGAAATTAACGGCACGGCACACTCGCCGATAAGTCCGCTTTCATCGGTCTTCTCGTACCATTGGCGCAGGATTTCCCATTCCTCTTCCGGCAGGTCGGCATAAACAGATGGGACAAAATTCATCCCCGGGAGACGGTGCCACCAATAGCGCGCGCCTGGATTTTGTTCCCATTCCCGGGAACGTGGCAGCGATTCGTTAGGCATCGCGATTTCGCCTAACGAGTCAGGGAGCGAGCCGATCGATCTGCCATTTGCCATCCGCTTCTCGGGTATAACGGAAGCGGTCGTGCAAGCGATTTGGACGGCCCTGCCAGAATTCGATCGTTGTCGGTATGAGGCGATAACCGCCCCAGTGCGGCGGCAGCGGGATGTTTCCGTCGGCGTAGCGCTCGGTTATTTTCGCGAGTCTCGCGTCGAGTATTTTTCGCGAATCGATCACTTCGCTTTGTCGTGAAACCCATGCGCCGAGCTGACTCCCGGGCGGACGCGAATGGAAATAATGTTCTGATTCTTCGCGAGAAGTTTTTTCCACCGATCCTGAAATTCGAATCTGGCGTTCGAGTTGCACCCAATAAAATGCGGCCGCTCCTCGTGGATTTACGTCGAGATGTTTGCCTTTTTCGCTCGCGTGATTGGAAAAAAAAACGAAGCCGCGTTCATCGAATCCCTTTAGCAGCACAATGCGGACGGAAGGTTCTCCCTCAGGCGTCGCGGTAGCGAGGCTCATGGCGTTGGCATCGCGAATACCCGCTTGCGCCGCCGCGGTAAACCACAGCGTAAATTGCCGGATCGGATCAGGGTCGAGATCCGCGCGGCGCAATCCTTGCGAGGTGTAATCATGTCGCAGACTGGCGACATCTATCGACGAAATATCCATGGCGACAGAGACAATCTTCAAAGCTGGGAACGAAAAGGCAACATCAGCCATTCCGTCGTCCGCTCCCAGAGCGAACGGCGTTGAAATTCCTTCAATGTGTATTCCTGCGACTGCGCCAGATCTTTCTCGAAAACCTGCTCCATCTTTCGGCTAAAGCCTCGATCATAAACAGCGATGTCGAGTTCCTCATTAATTTCAGAAGAACGCGCGTCGAGGTTCGAGGAACCGACGAGCGAAAACATCCCGTCGATCACCATGCTTTTTTCGTGGATCATGGTGGGCTGATATTCGAAAATCTTCACGCCGCCCTCGAGCATGCGGCCGTAAGCGGCGCGACCAGCGGATTTCGTCAGCGGTTGATCATCATTTTTTCCGGGAAGAATCAATCGCACATCGACGTGTCGCTTTACCGCTTTCATAAGCGCATCGACCTGATCGGCGGTCGGAGTGCAATAAGCATTCGTAATCCAGATGCGTTTTTCCGCGGAAGAGAACGCAACCGCCTCCAGCAGCGGAACCGGCGCCATGGAAAAAGACCGCGATAAAACAACCTGCGCTTTCAAATCACCCGCCGCGGTCAGCGCGGGAAATTGGCCGGCGCCACTGAGCGCTTCACCAAACGTTTTTACCCAATGCTCCTGGAACGCCGCCTGCAATCGCGCCACGAGCGGCCCTTCGATGCGCGCCTGCCCATCGCGCCAATGTTTTTCGTCCTGCGCATGACCGGACCAGTTTTCGGCAAAACCAACCGCGCCGGTAAAACCGATTTTCCCATCGATCACGAGAATGCGGCGATGCGATCGGCGATTGGTGCGATCGACGCGCCAGGAGTGCGTTGGATGATAGTAGGAAAATCTGCAGCCCGCGCGCTTCATCATGCGCACGTCGGAGTTACTCAGTTTCCAACCCGAACCGATACCGTCGAGCAGAACGCGCACTTCGATGCCGGCCCTGGCGCGTTCGATGAACGCATCGCGAAATTGCCAGCCGATTTTGTCCGAATCAAAGATGTACGCTTCGAAATTAATCGTTTGGCGCGCGGAACGAATGGCCGCGAGCATCGCGGGAAAATATTCGTCGCCGTTTTGCAACAGATCGATTGTGTTGCCGGGAACGAGAATCGGATCGCTTAGCGCAAGCGCGGAACCGATGAACGCCGGATCGCTCACGGCGAAGCTGTGCTCGATCTGATAGGGGAGCGTGTGTCTCCGAATGAAGAAGAGACAAAAAATAAGGACGACTCCGAGGAAGGCGAGAGCGAGAGAAATCCATTCGCCGATCGCGAATTTCCACCAGCGATTGTTCAGCCAATGCGATGAGCGTTTTCGTGGCATGATTCGCCGTCGCGCTCGTTAGGCAGGAATCGGTTCCGACGATCGAGACGGCGACAAGGCGCGTAGTTTTTCGATCACACCCGGAATGATTTCGAGTGCCTTCTCGATTTGCGCTTCGGTGTTGTAACGGCTGAGAGAAAAACGAACGCTGCCGCGCGCTCGTTCGTCATCGAGCTTCATCGCACGCAGGACGTGGGACGATTGCAGTGAGCCGGTCAGGCACGCCGACCCAATCGAAGAGCAAATTCCTTTTTGATCGAACATGATCAGGAGCGCCTGCGCATCGATCCCGCGGAACGAAAGATTTGAAGTATTCCCCAATCGATTTTGCGGATTGCCGTTAATCACGACGTCCGAAATCCGCTCGAGCAGCTGCGATTCGAAACGGTCGCGCAGTTTTTGAATGCGCTCTTTTTCTTCACTGGTCGCGGTCAAAGCCAGTTCCGCCGCTTTTCCGAGACCAACAATCGACGCGACGTTTTCTGTTCCGGCGCGCCGCTTATTTTCCTGGCTGCCGCCAAAAATTGTTGGCGCGAAACGCACATTCCGGTTCACGTAAAGTGCGCCGACTCCTTTTGGCCCATGCAGCTTGTGCGCGGAGAGCGAAAGGAAACTGATGTCGCGCTCCGAAAGTTTCAGCGGAACTTTTCCCACGGCTTGCACAGCGTCCGTGTGAAAGAGCACGCGTTTGCGTCGCGCAATTTCCGCGATCGCATCGACCGGATAAACGACGCCGGTTTCGTTGTTGGCCCACATCACGGAGATGATCGCGGTCTCCGGCCGGATGGCGCGCTCGAGCTCGACCAGATCGATTTCACCGTCTTCGTTGACACCGAGAAACGTGACGTCGCAGCCGCGCTTCGCCAGATCTTCGCAATAACGGAGGATCGCGCTGTGCTCGACCGCGGTGGTGACGATGTGTTGTCGCTTCGGATCCATGCGCAACGCAGCGTTGATCGCGGTGTTATCCGATTCGGTTCCGCCACTGGTGAAGACGACTTCCGAAGGTTCGCAGCCGAGTAAAGCCGCGACGCGTTCCCGGGCAAGATCGACGGCTTTGCGCACTTGCGCGCCGAAGGCATATCCACTCGATGGGTTGGCCCAAAAATCTGTCAGGTACGGCAGCATCTCTTCGACCACCGCCGGGGCCACGCAGGTGGTGGCGTTGTTATCGAGATAAATAATTTTGTCCGGATCGATCATCGCAAAAATTTACTGCACCAAAATCTACTCCTCCGAGCGTGGCTCGGCGCCAGCATGTTTCGGAGCGTGATGGGTGTATCTAAAATACAGATTCCGCAGGTAAATGGGAAGCGGCAAGACGCTCTGCAACACGCCCACCGAATCGTGCCGATAAATCGCAAAATAGGCCAGGAGCAAGACCGAGCCGAGCGCACTGCATTCCCAAAAACCGAATGGAATCACACTTTTGCGCGCGCGTTCCGAGGCGATCCATTGAATGAGAAAACGCACTCCGAAAATGATGCTCCCGCTCAAGCCGATAATTTTCCACAAGTTGATAGCGATGCCGAAAACCTTCGCGCTCGCGAGAATATGCAGGCAATTCATAAGGCCGAAACGTTCCGACAGTTCGCGTTGCCTGAACAGTTTTTTGTTAGGGCAATCCAACGTCGTCAGCCTGTTCAACGTCCGGATTCTGCTTACAATTCCCCCGCATGCCTTCGATCTGGGACAACGCCAACCCCGCGCTGCGTCAGCTTAAAGTTTACGAGCCAGGTAAACCGATCGAAGAAACTGCGCGCGAGCTGGGCGCGAATGCGGCAGACATCGTCAAACTCGCTTCGAACGAAAATCCGCTCGGACCTTCGCCGAAAGCGCTCGAGGCCATGCGCGCCGCTCTCGAACGCACGCATCGTTATCCCGACGGCGGCGCCTATTATTTGAGCGACGCGCTTGCTCAAAAACTGAATGTTGCGCGTGGTAATTTCATTTTCGGCAGCGGTTCGAATGAGATCATTGAATTTCTCGGTCACGCTTTTCTGAAAGCGGGCGACGAGATCGTGACGTCGCAACACGCGTTCGTTGTGTACAGATTGGTCGCGGCTGTTTTTGGCGCGAAAACAATCGAAGCGCCTAGTCCTGATTATCATCACGATCTCGAGGGGATGCTCAACGCCGTCACGCCACGCACGCGCATCATCTTCATCGCCAACCCGAACAATCCCACCGGCACTCTCCTTTCCCAGGAGCAAATCGATCATTTTATGGCGCGCGTGCCGGAAAACGTCGCCATTGTTTTCGACGAAGCGTACTTCGAATACGTCGACAATGCGCCGGACACGCTGCGTTTCGTGCGCGAAGGGCGCAACGTTGTTGTTCTCCGGACTTTTTCCAAAATCGCGGGCCTGGCCGGATTGCGCATCGGTTACGGCATCGCGCGGCCGGAACTGATCGAGATTTTGCAGAAGACGCGTCAGCCTTTTAATACGAGCAGCATCGCGCAAGCCGCGGCGCTCGGGGCGCTGGCGGACGACGAGTATTTGCGCGAGACAAAACGCCTAACGAGTGAAGGACGCGCCTATTTCCAGGAGCAGTTTGCCGCGATGCAGATTCCTTTCGTGCCGAGTGCGGCAAATTTCGTCCTCCTCCATGTCGGGGACGGTCAGGCTGTTTTTCGGGCGTTGCTCAAAAAGAAAATTATCGTGCGCGCGCTCAAAGGTTACAGCTTGCCGGAATGGGTGCGCATTTCGGTCGGGACGATGGAACAGAATCGGAAATGCATCGCAGCATTGCGGGAAATTCTGAAGAAGTGACCGCGAGTGCGATTCCGCGCGCGCGCGATTGCATCGCCGCCATCTCGACCGCTGCCGGTGAAGGAGCGATCGCTCTGGTACGCATGTCCGGTCGCGACGCGATCGAGATATCCGATCGGATTTTTCGGGGAAAAGTAAAGCCGTCGGAATTTGCATCGCATACGCAACATCTCGGCGAGATCGTCGAAGGCGAGCGCGTCATCGATCAAGTGATGCTTTCGATTCATCGTGCACCCGGCAGTTATACGGGTGAAGATTTGGTCGAGATCAGTTGTCACGGCGGAACGCTCATCAGTGCGCGCGTGCTCGAAGCATGTTTGCACGCCGGCGCGCGCATGGCCGAACCCGGCGAATTCACCGAACGCGCATTTCACAATGGCAAGATGGATCTCACGCAAGCCGAGGCGGTCATCGATCTGATCCGCGCGCAAACCGATCTCGCCTTACGCTCCGCCACCGAACAGCTCGAAGGGCGGCTCGGCGAAAAAATCCGCGCGATTCGCGACGACCTGGTTGCGTTGCTGGCAAACGTAAACGCTTCGATTGATTTTCCCGAGGAAGGTATCGCTCCCGACGAAGGAGAAAAGTTGCGCGCGCGTTTTGATTCGGCGCAGCACAGAATTGATGAATTACTCGCGACCGCCGAACAAGGCCGAATTCTTCGCGAAGGCGTGCGGGTTGTAATTTACGGCGCGACCAATGCAGGCAAGTCGAGTCTGCTCAATCGGCTGCTCGGCTACGATCGCGCGATCGTCAGCGACATGCCGGGTACGACGCGCGACACAATTGAAGAAGTCGTGAATCTACGCGGCATTCCGTTGCGTGTGACCGACACGGCGGGTTTGCGTTCATCCGTCGACACGCTCGAAAGACAGGGAATGGCGCGCACGGAGAAGTCATTAGAGATCGGCGATCTCTTGCTGCACATCGTCGACCGCAATGCGCCGAAGCCGCCGGATTTCACCGAATCCCGCAATGAGCAAGCTGAGTTGCTCGTGCTTAATAAGAGCGATTTGCCGGAACATACGGATTGGCGCGGACACGATGGCCTGCGGATTTCTTGCGTGACCGACGAAGGTTTTCGCGATCTGGAGGAAAAAATTCTGGAACGAATCACGCAGAAAAATTTGCGCGCACAGAGCTCAGTCGCGATCAACACACGTCATCGCGATTGTCTGCGGCGCGCACGCGAGGCGCTCGATCGCGCAAGCGTGGCCTTCGATGAAGGGATATCGGGAGAATATTTTGCGATCGATTTGAATATCGCGCGGGACGCAATCGGCGAAGTGATCGGCACAATAGACGTCGAAGACATTCTCGATTCGGTCTTCCGCCAGTTCTGCATTGGCAAATGAAAGGCAACGGCGCCTACGAACGACTCGTTAGGCCATTGCTTTTTTCGCTTGATCCCGAAACAGCACACAATCTGGCGCTGAAATTTTTGCGGGCGGCGGGAAAATTTCCCGACACCTTGCGCTCTTTTAAAATTCCATCGAAACCAACGCAGGTTTTCGGCGTGACGTTTCTCAATCCGGTTGGCCTCGCCGCGGGCTTCGACAAAAATGGCGTGGCTCTACCGGGATGGGAGGCCTTGGGTTTCGGTTTTATAGAAGTCGGAACGGTCACCGCGAAGCCACAACCCGGAAATCCGAAGCCGCGCATTTTCCGTTTTCCGACACAAGGGGCTTTGATCAATCGACTCGGTTTCAATAATGAAGGCGCCGCGGTTATCGCGGAAAGATTGTCGAAACTGCGCCAGCGCGGCGGCTGGCCGAAAATTCCGGTCGGGATCAATATCGGAAAATCAAAAGAGACGCCGTTGGAAAACGCGGTGGAGGATTATCTACATTCATTTCATCAACTGGCGCCATTCGCCGATTACATTACGCTCAACGTCAGTTCACCGAACACGCCCGGATTGCGCTCATTGCAGGAAAAAGAAGCGCTGGCGAATTTGTTAGGCGCGGTGCGCGAAGAAAATCGTGCGACGAAAAAACCGGTGTTGTTGAAAATTGCGCCTGATCTTTCAATGACGGAACTCGCGGAAGTGATTACGGCCTGCGAAGCGAACGATGTCGTTGGAATCATCGCGACGAACACGACGATCGACCACGCTGGAATTCCGAAGAATCTGGATCAAATCGGCGGATTAAGCGGAAAGCCGTTGCAGGAAAAATCCACCGCGATGATTCGCGCGATTCGCGCGCAAACGCAGCTGCCGATTATTGCCAGTGGCGGAATATTCGATGCGGAATCGGCGCGGGAAAAAATGGACGCCGGTGCGCAGCTTCTTCAGGTTTACACCGGCTACATTTATCGCGGACCGGGATTGCTGCGCGAGATCGTGAGCGGGCTGGAAAAATGACACGCGGTCGAACCGCGGGTCGCGATTACTTTAAAAGGAGACCTTCGAAATGTTAAAGTGGGCAGTCATATTCTTGATCATCGCGCTCGTCGCGGCATTACTTGGATTCACAGGAATCGCGTCGGCCGCAGCCGGTATCGCGAAGGTTATATTCATTCTGTTCCTCGTTCTCTGTGTGATCTTTTTTATTCTCGGCGCCATGGCCGCGAAGAAGATCAGCGGCGACTGAGACCAAGCGCTGTGCGCGGATCGCGCGCGAATTTGAATCCGGCCAACTGCGTCGGCGATTGAAGATTTTTCTCGAAAGCGAGGAATTGAAAAGTGCGGCCGAGCAAACCGGGATGCAGGAGAGTTTGTAGCGCGCGCCGGCTCGGTTCCGCGTCGGCGTGGCTTAACTCGTTAGGCAAAAAAGTTGTCGCGAGCGCGGTGAGATAATGATGCTGGTCGGTAAAACCAGCGACGGATAGCCCGCGAGATTCGGCGCGTTCGGCCAGGCTCGTCCAATCAACGTGAGCGGTCATATCGGTTTCGCCAACGTTTTCCAGCGACGACGCAACGGAGCGGTGTTGAGCGAAAGAGCAGAGTGTTCCTTCAGTTCGCTCAGGCGCGTAAAAATCTTCGCGTGAATGTCCGTAATCGACGGCGAGCACCCAGCCGCGCTCGAGTTTTGTCGAAAGCGATTCTATCCAAGCGAGCCCGGAAAGATTGATCTCGCTTTCGTATCTCTCGCCAGGTGGTGGCGGTAGCTTCGCCAAATGTTCGCGAAGGTCGGCGTTGCAAATCGGTTTCTCGGTGAATGCGAAATTGCTTCCATCTATTGCGACGAATTTTTCCGTCCACGCATTTTCCTTCGCCGCGATGAGATGGACGGGCATTGCGTCGATCAGTTCATTGGAGAAATGAGCACCGACGAATGGCTCCAGTTCGTCGGTCGATTTTCGCCACTGAATTTTCTCATCGAACGGCACGAGTATCTCCTGCTGCCGTTGCTGCAAGATGGGGAATGGTTCGACGATGCGATAATGCAACGCTTCGAAAAATTGCGGCCGATCTGCGCGCGCGGCGAGGAAAACGTCCCGCGCGAAATCGCCGTGATGCGCGCCTTGCTCGACGAGAATGAATTCCTGCGGTCGCTCGAGCAGATCCCACATTTCCGAAAATTGCAGCGCCATAAGCCGGCCGAAGAGGGAACCGACACTCACATTAGTGAAGTAATCACCGCGACGTCCGATCGCGCATCGGCCCGCGCTGTAGAATCCGTATTGCGGATGATAAAGCGCCTGTTCCATAAACCAGCGAAATGAGACTGGTCCGCGCTCGCGAATGGTCGCGCGCAGGAAATCGGCGAGGGCAGGATGGTGCATCAAGTTGTTAAAAAAGGTAAAAAGGTTAAATGGTTACATCAGGGGAGCTGAATCTTCTGACGGCGATCATTCAACGTTGTAACGCTTTAACTTTCTAACGTTTCTCCGTTATGCCTGTTTCTTTTCTCGAGCAAAGTTCGCTCAATCGCTTCCGTCCGCCCTGGTACGCGCGGCCTTATTTTTATATTCCGGCGGGCATTGTAATCGTTCTCCTCATCACGGGCATCGTTATCGGTTTTTCTGTCGCGAACGATCTTGATGGCCAGGCCGCGACTTACGATTTGAGCCAGCTCGAGCAAATGGAATCGGCGAGCGTGATTTTGGACCGTAACGATAAAATTTTCGGTCAGATCTACGTCGAGAATCGCGACACCGTTCCTTACGAGCAATTGCCGCGCGATTTGATCAATGCCGTTGTCGCGATGGAGGACAACAAGTTTTATCAGCATAACGGTTACGATTTGTTCGGTATTGTGCGCGCCGCTTTGAAAAACGTGACAGCGGGCCACGTACGCCAGGGCGCAAGTACGATCACGCAACAGTTGGCGCGCAACAGTTTCGCGCTCAAGGAACGAACATTCCGCCGCAAGTTGCTGGAAATTTTTCTGGCGCGTCGAATCGAGCACCGCTTCGGGAAACAGAAAATCATGGAGTTGTATCTGAACCGGATTTATTTCGGCGGCGGTCTTTATGGAGCGGAGGCAGCGGCGCGAGGTTATTTCGGAAAACCGGCGCGCGAACTTTCGCTCGCGGAAGCCGCTACTCTTGCCGGCCTGGTCAAAGCGCCGAACAAACTTTCGCCTTGGACCGATCGCGACGCTTCGCGTGACGCGCGCAACGTTGTACTTGGACGCATGCGCGATCTTAGTTTTATCAATACAGAAAAATGCGCGAGTGCGCAGGCAGAAGGATTGGTCATCGGCGACCGGCAAAGCGCGCGCGGTCAAACTTACGCGGTCGATTACATCCGGCAGCAGGTGATTAGCGCCGTCGGTTGGGATCGCGCGATGAATGAGGGCTTTCGCATTCACACCACGATCGATGCTGATTTGCAAAAGGTGGCGGAAGAATCGTTGCGCGCGCAGTTGGACAAGGCTGAGAAACATCCTGGTTACGATCATCAAACTTACGCGGAGTATGCGGCGAAGTTTCACAAGGGGACCGCGAAAATTGCGGCGCCGGAATATCTACAGGGAGCCGTGATTGCGCTCGATAATGCGACCGGCGGAATTCTTGCACTCGTCGGCGGACGCGATTTCGAGCACAACCAATACGATCGCGCGCTACAGGCCAAGCGCCCGGCTGGCACTGCGATGACGCCATTTGTTTTCGCGGCCGCATTCGAGAAAGGATTTTATCCAGGATCGGTTGTCGAAGATACAGCGCTCGATAATCGCGCGGTCATGATCGGCGGAACGACAGGAATTTTGGGCGAATGGGGACCGGAACGCGAAGACAATCACTATGAAGGCCCGATTACCGCACGCGCGGCGCTGGCCAAAGGAAAGAACGGCGCGACCGTGCGCCTCGGCATGAATCCGGGCGTCGATGCGGTGATGAAGCTTTCTCACGATGCCGGCATCAAATCGCAACTGCGTCCGTTTCCGGCGACCTTCCTTGGCAGTAGCGAAATTACACTGGCCGAACTCGCGCTCGCTTACACAATTTTTCCGGATGGCGGGTGGCGTCCGGACGCGCCGCACATTCTCGATCGCATCGACGACAAGGATGGCTCGGTCGTCTGGCAGGCGAAAGAAGCTCAGCCGCGCGTAAGCGTGATTAAGCCTGAGATCGCGTACGAAGTGCATTCCTGTTTGGTTGATGCCCTCGATTCGGGAACCGGTGAAGCGGCGCGCAAAGAATTTGGTCTCAAGAATATTCCCGCCGCCGGCAAAACGGGAACGGCTTACGATTTTACGGATGCGCTCTTCGCAGGGTACGACAGCGCGATCACATGCGCGGTCTGGGCTGGTTTCGACAAACCGCAAAAAATTTACCGTGGCGCATTCGGTCGCGAAATCGCATTGCCGGTTTGGGTCGATATCATGAACGCATCGATTCCGGGACATTCACCGCGCGAGATCGCGAAACCGCCAGGTCTGCAATCCGTAGAGATCTGTGCGAAATCCGGTTTACTCGCGACAGACAAATGTTACGACGCCGTGAAAAATGACGCGGGCGAAACGGTGCAACACCGAACGACCTATCGCGAACTCGCGACGGCGGCGCAGATTCCAACTGAACCTTGCAATGTGCATGGCGATGCGCGCGGCCTCATCGTGCGCGATCTTCCACAGGCGGAATGGCCGCGCGCCGCGCTCGCGGTGGATACGGCGCAACTTTCACCCGTGATTGTAAAAGGCCCGACCTTGATTGCGGATGACGATCCCTACAATGCGGTTCGATCGACTGCGAAACCAAAACCGGAAGCCACTGTTCCGGAAAAACCGGAAACGACTGCGCCGGAAAATCCGACGGCGGCCGCCGCGGAAAATGGTTTACCGGATCCGACAAAACCCGTTTTAAAAGCGCAGCCCGTCACTCCCGCGGATCACGCAGCGCAGCAACCCACACCAGTGGAGATTCGACGCGCCGAACCTGTGCGGCCGATGGATCAAGTTCCCGAGTCCGATATCTTGAAACCTACGCCGCCGCCATCGCTCGACCTGGGCGGACATCCGTGACTTCGCCTAACGAGTCGCACGGTTTTCGTCTAACTGTGCTTAATCCTGGCGGCCGCGATCGTGCGCAGTCATTCCCGAACGGCGCCGGTGAAGCTGGACGCGAACATGCGCCGGTGAATTTCCATGCGTTCGCCGCGTGCACGGGCGGAAGCTTTCAGCGCGAAACTGCGCGAGCCAGCGCACAAAACGCTCCGGTCCTGCTTTTGCTGCGCGGCGATTTTCGTGCGGCGCAGCGCGCGCTTGCTGAATTGAAGAAACAAAAGCGAACCGTCGTCGTTTCACTCAAAGAAACGGGGCTTCATCAAATCGCGCAGCAACTGCGTGACCCGGCGAGACTGTCGCGGTTTTCACAAATTGTCGCGAATGCAGACGGCTGTCTCGGCACCACGCCGGAAGCTGCGGAAATTTTTCGTTCGGTCCGACGCGATTCGAATGGAGAGAGCGTCGTTTTCATTCCCACGCCCTATCCGATAGGCGATCCGCGCTGGGATTTCTCGCGGTCCAAGACCGAGCGTGCCGGAATTTTTATCGGCACACGCGAATCAGATGTTCCCTCGCGCAATTATCTCGCGGCATTACTTCTCGCACGAGAGATCAGCGAAAAAACGGACGCGCCGATCACGGTCTTTAATTGCGATGGCCGGCGCGGCGCGAAACTTCTCGGCGCTCTCGATTTTCGGGCGAAACAATTACGCGTTCTCGAGAAGCGCTTGGCTTATCCCGATTATCTGCGCGAAGTCGGGCGGCACAAAGTTGTTCTTCAACTCGATACCAGTTTTGTTCCCGGACAGGTCGCCGGCGATGCGTTGCTTTGTCGGATACCGTGCATGGGCGGAAATGGCGCCATCGATCGACTGGCGTTTGCGGAGACGTCAGGATTTGTTCGCTCAATTTCCGAAATCAAAGAGATCGCTCTGCAAATTTTGCGGGATGAAGTGTTTTACGAAGATGTCGTCGCCACGTCGCAAAAACGTGCAAAAAACCAGGTTGGTTTTGACGTGATCGCGCAACAACTGCGCGATTTCTTTTCTGCGCTTGGCGTTCCAGCTCCTCAAGCGAGAGCTTCAAAATAATAGTCTTCTAATTTTCGAACCTGCGCAGGTTGATCGAATTTTTCCGCGACCGATTTCGCGCCCGCGGCTGCGATTTCGCTTAAGCGATGTGACTCCCCGGTCAGTTCCAACAGTTTCGTAGCCAGCGCAGCGTGGTCTTTTTCTCCAACCAAGATTCCGCTGCGATCATTTTCGATCGCCTCGGGAATGCCGCCGTGGATCGTGGCGAAAACAGGCAAGCCGCTCGCCATCGCTTCCAACATGGAATTCGGCACACCTTCCTGGTTTCCGTCGGCGCCGGTTTCACTCGGATGCAGAAAAATGTGTGACGAATAAAAAAGTTCGCGCAGCTCCTTTTGCGAAACGAAGCCGCGAAAGAAAACCTTGGCGGCAATTCCAAGATTTTGCGTTTGCGCTTCGAGTCCGCTTTGCAGCGGGCCTTCACCGGCAATCGTAAACGTTGCCTTAGGATAACGAGCGGCGAATTCGGCGAATGCACGGAGGCTGGTAGCAAAACCTTTCTTTTCGATCAAGCGACCGGCCTGAAGCAGTCGCCATTCGCCATCGGCCGGCCAATCGCGAGCGACGAAAGGCGTTTCCGCAACGGGAATTCCCGTGCGTTGAATGCGAATTTTTTCTTCAGGACAACCGATGCGAATGACCGCATCTCGCAAAGAGCGCGAACGAACCAGAACGAGGCGCACTGCCTGCAGCATCCGCTTCGTCGCGTCGCGATGCGCAGCCTTATCCATATCGACCATCACGTCTGCGCCATGAAAAGAAACGACACTCGGCCGGGGCCATTTCAAAATAAGCGGCAGCAAATGCACTGCGATGTGGCCGAAATAAATGTGCAACAATTGCGCACTTCGTCGCTCGAGAATTGTCAGTAGTTCGTTCAACTCACCGGTTGAAATCTGCCAGGGTGCGCTGCGAATTTGTTTAAACCAAAATCGTCGCAGAAAATGCGTGACGGGTTTGCCCACGATTTCGATCGGCGAGAATGGAAAACGTTCCGCTTCCTCGCGCTTCTGCGCGATGACGATTGATTGAAATCGCTCGAGCGCGGTGATCTGTCGATAGATGTGCAACATCTCCGGCTTGAGAAAAGTCGCGCAATAACTCGCGACGACAGGCCGTTCCATCGCTGCGCGGGAACGATCTGGCGCGCTCGTCAAAACAGGATCGTGAAAAACTTAATGCCTCTCCACTTACCGGGGTAATTTGGCGAAGAGATCGAAGTTCCGCTCGAATAATTTGGCTCGTAGAGGACGCTTTGCTCGGCCGTTCCATATTTGGCCGGCGCACGCGGGTTTAGCATTTGCAATGGATTGCCTCCGCGAACTGCGCGTGGAATCACACCAGTGACTTCGCGGCGCGGAAGCGGCGCAGCTTTGTGACGTTGCACCTGCGGGCCGCGAGCGGGCGCGCCGAAATTTTGTGCGGAAGCGGAAGCGGTTATGGCTGCAAGAGCGAGGCTAAGAATCAGAAGGGTCTTCATAATTTTCTCCGTATAAGTCTATCGCGCGCCACGCTATTTCTTGCCGCCTGTGACTACGCAGACCACAATTATAGAGAGATGGATTACATTGAAAAGGCTGGACGTGTGCTCGACCTGGAAATTTTTGAGCTCCAGCGGCTGCGGGGACGGCTGGATGAGAACTTCACGCGCGCTGTGGATGCGATCAAACAGGCGGTGGAAGCGCGCGGTAAAGTCGTGGTCGTCGGCGTCGGAAAGTCGGGACATGTCGGTAACAAAATCGCCGCGACGCTGACTAGCACCGGTTCGCCGGCAGTCGTGCTCGATTCGCTCAATGCTTTGCATGGTGATCTCGGCATGGTCGCCGATGGCGATGTTGTTCTTGTGCTGAGTTCGAGTGGTGAGACCGAAGAAATGCTGCGCATTTTGCCGGCGATCGCGCGGTTTGAAGTTCGCATTATCGCCATGTGCGGCGACGTAAACTCCACGCTCGCGCAGCAGGCGCACATTGTTCTCGATGCCAATGTCGAACAGGAAGCTTGTCCGTTAAATCTCGCCCCAACTTCGAGCACGACCGTGATGCTCGCGCTGGGCGATGCGTTAGCGATGGTGCTCCTCGAAGCGCGCGGTTTTCAGAAGGAGGACTTCGCAAAATTTCATCCTGCGGGAATGGTCGGACGCAGTTTACTCATGCGCGTGCACCAGGTCATGCGGCCGCGTGACGCACTCGCGCTCGTCGCGCCGGACGCGAAAATTCGGGATGTACTAAAGGCGATGACCGATGTGCGCGCGGGCGCCGCTGTCGTCGCGGATGCGGACGGACATCTTTCCGGAATTTTTACGCACGGAGATTTCGCGCGGCATTTTCAGGCAGATCCAAAAATTGGCGAGCGGGTGGTTGCTGACTTAATGACGCTGAATCCGGTGACAGTGCATCGGGACAAGCTCGCGGTCGAAGTTCTTAACCTGCTCGAGCGACATCGCATCGACGATCTGGTCGTGGTCGATGACGAAAAGAAACCGGTGGGAATGGTCGATTCGCAAGACCTGACACGCTTGAAGTTACTCTAAGCGCGTGTCACACTCGCCCTCCGCTTACCCCCGCTATAAGCTTCAACCTTTCTAACTCACAACTTTCCCATGGCCGCAGCTAACGATCTCCGAAAAGGAATGGCGATTAAATACAATGGCAACACCGCCATCGTGCTCGATGTGCAACACCGCACGCCGGGAAATCTGCGCGCATTTGTGCAGGCCATCATTCGCTACATCAATACGGGCAAGAGCGCGGACGTGCGTTTCGGTTCGACCGATAAAGTCGAGCTCGTCGATATGAGCCGAACCACGCTCGAATTCAGTTACAAGGACAACAGTGGATTTCACTTCATGGATCCGAGCAGCTACGAAACGATCACGCTGCAGGAAAATTTGCTGAAGGATGCCAAGGATTATCTCGTCGAAAATTTACCGGTCGAGGTGCTCTACACGGAAGGTCGCCCGGTACAGGTCGAACTCCCGTCGTCGGTGAATCTGAAGGTGGTTGAATCGGCGGAAGGACTTCGCGGCGACACAGCCAGTAACGTCACCAAGCCCGCTCTGCTCGAAACCGGCAAGACCGTGAACGTCCCGCTTTTCATTCACGAAGGGGAAACAATCAAGATCGATACGCGCACCGGCAACTACATGGGTCGCGCCTAACGACTCGTCGCGCATGCAACGCCGACTTCGGAAAAGTGGTTCTGCACGGCGTCACAGTGCCCGGCCCGGTCGCTCCCATCATTCTCCGGAGTCTTCGCCTGGTCGACGGTTGGTCACGCCTTACGCGGTTCCAACGACAAACATTCGTCCGGGACCGCGGCCGATCATGGTCCCAACACGCTGGGTCAAATCGGTCATCGCGCTTTTTCTCATTCCCATCTGCGCAATCGTAACGCAGACCTTTTTCACTGTTTTTGCGCGCGCTACGGTCTCGCAACGCCTTTGGGCTGGTGAAGAATTTTGGTTCTTCTCGTTAGGCGCAGTGTTGTGGCTGATTGCATTTTTTGGACTGCCACGGCCGATTTTGATCTACGTCTTTGGTCACGAATTAACGCATGCTCTGTGGGTTTATCTTATGGGCGGCCGCGTCAGCCGATTTCGCGTCGCGCGCGAAGGCGGTCATATCATTACCGACCGAAATAATTTCTGGATTGCACTCGCTCCGTATTTCTTCCCGCTCTACAGCCTGCTCGCGATCGGTGTTTATGGTCTCCTCAGTCTGTTCTTTAACATGCAACCGTATGGGCGAGTTCTCTACGCCATCATTGGAGTGACGTGGGCTTTTCATCTCACGTTTACTTGTTGGATGATCCTGAAAAACCAGACGGATCTTTCTGAACAGGGAACCTTTTTTTCCCTGGTCATCATTTACCTGATGAACCTGCTTCTATTAAGCGTGATGCTCGTCGTCGCTTCATCGCAAATCTCATTCGCGGATTTTGGCGCGGATGTCGTCACCAACATCGGTCACTTCTCACACTGGATCGTTGCGCTGGCCGATCGCTTTAGTCGCGGTGCGCAATATCGGTAGCGCGCGGGGCTACGAGAGATTCGTGTAAACAGCGAACGGCAGATCGCTCATCGCGTCCGAAAGGTTGAGCAGATTTTCGGTCGTCTTCATGCTGCGCCCGGTAAAAATATCGTTTGCCGTAGCAAGCAGCAAAGATTCCGGAAGTTTGATCGCCGTATCCGTCCAGCGTTCCCCAGTGGCCGGAAAACCCAGTCGAGATGAGAGCCGCGTTACCATCACGAGAAGAAATTTCCCGTCGTGCTCACGCGTAAAAGCGACGACGCAGTCTGCGAAGGTGCCGGTTACCTGAAGAGGAACGTAATCGCCCTGCCGGAAAAGTTCTGAATGTCTGCGACGAAGCTGGAGTAAACGTTGCGTTGCGAAAAGTTTGATCCGTCCATCGGTCCAGCAACGGAGCAATTCCTCAACGTTCGTATTTTTGACTTCGCTCAACATTCTTCGGCGCAGTCCGTAATCGACCGGTCGCCGGTTATCCGGGTCAACCAAACTAAAATCCCAAATCTCGTTGCCTTGGTAAATATCGGGCACGCCGGGGCTGGTGAATTTTAAAACTATTTGGGTCAACGAATTGATGGCGCCGAGGCGCGCGATCTCTTCCGCCATCGGGATGAAGCTGGGCAGAAATTTATTCCGCGGTGACGGATCTAGGATCTTCGCCACGAACTCATGCATCGCCGAATCCCACGGCTCGTTAGGCTGAATCCAACTCGTATTGAGTTTCGCCTCCTTAAGTGCCTTCGCCATGTAAGCCTGGATGCGCGCGACGAATTCCGGCGTCACGGTTTTCGCCGCTTCGCCGGACGATTCGGTTGGCCAAACACCGAGCAACGTTTGGTAAAGCAAATATTCCTCATTGGCATCAGGCGCTTCCACTTCGTCGATCGTTCGTTTCCAGCGCCGATTCACCGCGCGCCAGCGCTGGAGCGATCGCCGCCACAATTGCGGCATCTCAGAAATTGCGACCATGCGCGCGCGCACATCCTCGCTGCGTTTTGTGTCGTGCGTAGAGGTGGCAAGCAGGGTCGATGGCCAGTCGCGCTGGCGCACTATATTGCATTGATGAAACGCCTCAGTCGTTAGGCCGAATTGTTGCGGCTCACCGCCGACTTCATTCAGCGCGGCGAGCCGGTTGTAAATGTAAAACGCCGTGTCTTCCAATCCCTTCGCCATGATGGGCCCGGTGCTCTGTTGAAATTTGAGAACGAAATGCGCGTGTGCCGCGCCCGCTTCGTCATCGAGGTTTTCTGGAAACCTAAACAGCAAAACGTCGCGCAAATAATTGAAGACCGACTCCTCGATGGCGAGGTTGCGCCGTTTCGCCGCGGCTACGGCGCGGTCGATCACGATTTGATCCTCCTCGCTGATCGTTCTACCCGGCGCGAGGTAGGTTCGATAAACGGGAAAGCAGGCGATCGTTTCGTGGACAGCGCGAGCAAGTGCATCGAGCGTAAAGTCGCGATACCAGCGATTTTGCTCGGAGAGACGATCAAGCATGTTGCCGAGAACGTTGACGTCGTTCGCGAGCGACAAACGCATCACCAGTCGCTTCTTCGCATAGACCAAATGACCGAAGTGAACCGAGTGCCCAAGAAAACGATGAAAGGTCTTCGTGATGTCCGCCTCGGCCGATCCATCCACGAGTAATTGCGCGACCTGGTTCGCGAAATCGTAGCCGGTCGTTCCGTGGACCGGCCAATCTTTGCGCAACGGTTCGGTGCCGGTAAGAATTTTCTCCAGCACCATGTAAATGGTGCGCTGATCATTTGCCGGCTCAGTTTTCAGAACCTCGGCGCAACGTTTCTGTAGTTTTTCAAAATACTCGTTAGGCAAATAGAGACCGTCCGGATGATCGATGCGCAATCCCGTAACCGCGCCCTTGGCCACGAGCTCGAGGAGCAATCCGTGCGTGTCGTCGAAGACCTGCGGTAATTCCATGCGGATCGCTGCCAGATCGTTCACGTCGAAGAAGCGCCGGTAATTAATTTCCTCGGCAGCGACGCGCCAGAAGGCGAGCCGGTAAGATTGGTGGTTCAGAAGTTCATCGAGCGCGTCGAAGCTGCGCGTGTCGCCGGGCACGCCGTTGATTTGCTTCAGTGCCGCATCGATCGCCTCGCGCACTTGTGGTGCTTCCTGACTACGGCGATCGAGGCGTCTCTTGATAATTTCTTTTTCTCGTGTGCGCTCTGCGATTCGGTCCGGATCCGTTTCGCTTCGACGCGGCAAATATTCCAGTGCGGTTCGAATGCTTTGCAGTTCCGCGTAAAAATCCTCGCCGTTGAACGGCTCCAGTTTTTCGAGCGCGATATCCAGGATGTAACGGTAGGTACCGGGTGCGATCGGGAATTTATGTTCGTAATAGGAAAGAAAAAACGAGCCCTCTTCGTAATGCATCTGGAGCTCGCCGCGTTCGAGCACACGTCCGTATTGATCGCCGAGGATCGGGAGCAAAACTTTATCGTGCAGCTCCGGCTTGAGCGGATGCCAGTCGATATCGAAATACGGCGCGTACTTTGAGCTCGGACCGTTTTCGAGCACGTCCGACCACCACAGATTCCGCGACTCGCCGATGCCCATGTGGTTCGGGACAAAATCCAGTATCTGTCCCATTTCGTGCACGTGCAGCTCCGCGATCCATGCGTCATAATCTGCGCGCGACCCGATCGCTTCATTCAACTTGTTGTGATCGGTAATGTCGTAACCGTGCAGACTTTCGGCACTCGCTTGGAAATAAGGCGACGCGTAGCAATCGGTGATTCCGAGTTCGTGCAGATACGGCGCGATTTCCCGCGCCTGCTGAAATGTGAACTGTCGATTAAACTGCAACCGATAGGTTGAAACCGGAATGCGCGGATGATGGTTGGTCACGGCTCGGTCGTTACGGTCGGGATCGGAGAATCGGGCGGCATCACGTTCGAGGTGGCAAATTCATTCGCGACGGCCTCCTTCATCACGCTCGTCGATTCGAGAAAACTTTGTTCGCACAACCGCGCGTATTTTCCGCCTAACGAAAGCAATTCTTCATGGGTGCCGCGTTCGATGATGCGCCCTCGTTCGAGAACGAGAATTAGATCCGCGTGCACGACGGTGGAAAGACGATGCGCGATGACGATCGAGGTCCGGTGAAACATCAAATGTTCGAGCGCTTCCTGAATCAGACGTTCGGTTGTGGTGTCCACGCTCGCCGTCGCTTCATCGAGAATCAGAATTGGCGGATCCTTCAGAAGCGCGCGCGCAATCGAGAGGCGCTGCTTTTCGCCGACGCTGAGCTTCACTCCACGCTCGCCCACCACACTGCCCAATCCATCCGGCAATCGATCGATGAACGGGCGCGCGTTTGCTGCCGCGGCCGCCTGCAAGAGTTCGTCGTCTGTCGCGGTCGGTTTTCCCATGAGCAGATTTTCGCGGATCGTTCCGTTGAAGAGGAAACTTTCCTGCGTCACCATCCCGATCATTTCGCGCAATGCGCGCACGCCGTAGCTCCGAATCGGCTTGTCATCGATGAGAATTTCCCCGCTCGTGTATTCGTAGAATCGCGCGAGCAGATTCACGAGCGTCGATTTGCCCGCACCGGTCGTGCCGACCAATGCAATCGTTGCGCCCGGTTTTGCGTGCAGCGAAATATTACTCAGCGCGGGCAGCCCTTCGGCATAGGCAAAACCGACATCTTTAAATCGAATATCGCCCGCGATTCGCGACGGCGAAATAACATCACGCCAACCCGGTTCGGTTTCTTCATCGAGAATTTCAAATACGCGTTCGCCGGCCGCGCGTCCTGCTTGCACAAGCTGGTTGAGTTGATGCAAACGCGTGACCGGTTCGTAGAGGTATCTCGTCAAAGTGAGAAATGCGACGAGCGAACCGAGCTGCATTTGACCGTGCAAAACGGCGTATCCGCCAAAGCCCATCGCGAGGACTAAGCCTAACGAGTTTAAAAAATCCATCGACGGACTGTAGATTGCCCAGGCTTTCATCACACGCAGCGTGGCCTGGCGCAGCGCATTGCTCGCGCGATTAAAACGCGCGTGTTCCTGCTCTTCGCGCACGAAAGACTTGATCTGCCGAATCCCGGCGAGGTCGTCGAGCAGCAACGAATTTAGCGCGGAAGCCGCACGGCGCTGCGGCCGGTAACGACTCGAACCAGTGAGCGTATAGAAAAGCGCGCCACCAGCGAGGAGCGGGACAGGCGCAAGGACACACAAGGCGAGTGTGCCGTTAAGGTAAACGAGCGTCGCGATGACGATCATCACTTGTAAAATCGCGACTACGCCTTGCTCGATCCCGTCGATCAAAACGCGCTCGACGGAATTTACATCCTCGACCACGCGCGTGATCAGGTCGCCCGTCGCGCGATTATCGAACCAGCGCAGTGGCAAAAATTCGATGTGCCGAAACAAATCGCTGCGCAGATCGAAGATGACTTTTTGCTCGAAGGTGTTGTTGAGCAAAATGCGCAGGGCATCGAAAATATTCTGCAATAAAAATGCGACCAGCGCGATTCCCACTGCCGGCCAGAGCAATTCCACGCGACGGCCTCTGATAACGTCGTCGACGATGAACTTCGTCACCGCGGGAAAGACCACGATCATGACTGTGCTGAAAACCGCGCAGGCCAGCGTTCCGCTCGCCAGCCACGGATAACGCTTCAGATACCGAAATACTCGCCAGACTGTTTTCATACTCCGCGGCACACGTATTATGCCTGAGATTCACAGTTCCACAGCCTGCAAGGCTATGCCACTGTCCCAGTAGCGATGATCATCCGCCAAATCTTCATATCGCCCGGTCACAATTACTTTGGCCATCACGGAAAGCCGTCGGACGATCATCCGCTGATCGAGCAGCAACGGATCGAGTGCGTCGCAGGTCGTGGTATTCGCGGTGATCGATTTTTTGATTTCAGCGACGACTACGTTGGGCAAATCACTTTTTTCTCGGCCGACATTTTCGAAAAACTGTGCCAGGCTTTTAGCCTAACGAGTAAATCTCCGGGCGTATTGCGCCGCAACGTCATTATTTCCGGGGTCGATCTCAATTCGCTCATCGGCGTCGATTTCGAGATCCAGGGCGTGCCGTTTCGAGGGACGAAACATTGTAAACCTTGTTATTGGATGGACCAGGCCTTTGCGCCTGGCGCCGAGGAATGGCTCGCTGGGAACGGCGGCTTGCGCGCGCAAATTCTGCACGATGGCTTCATTGAGGTAGGTGATGCACAACTCGTTAGGAACGAGGTCGCGAGCGAAGTTGCGCCGGGACAGCCATAGCCATGCTATTCAGCGCGGCGTTGTTCGCGGGCGGCCAGTCCTCGCGCATGGGGCGCGACAAGGCTTTCCTCGAAATCAACGGCGCTCCGCTTTGGCGGAATCAACTGGAAATTCTTCGAGCGCTCAATCCATCCGAACTTTTTATTTCCGGGCATTGTCGACCGGAATGGAGTGAGTCCGATATACAGATTGTTCCAGACGTGCAGGAAAACGCCGGCCCCCTCAGTGGACTCGTAGCGGTTTTGCGCCGTTGCCGTAGCCCGTGGTTACTCACACTTGCGATAGATTTACCGAAAATGACGACGCGATATTTGGAATCGTTGCTTTCAGAATCCGAATCGGAGAAAGGCGTTGTTCCTAGGATGGGAGAGCGATTTGAGCCGCTGGTTGCGATTTATCCTGTCGCTCTTTTGCCAATGGCCGAGAGCTTTTTGAGTAGCGGAAAACTCTCGCTTCAGGAATTCGTGGCCTGTGCCATTCACGAAGAATTGATGGTTACGAAGAACGTTTCGTCCGTGGATGAATCGCTATTCCTCAATCTTAATACGCCAGAAGAATTCGCCCATTATTTCACAACGTTTGAGTCGCGAAGAAACGAATGAATCCCGCACTGCCGACAGAGATCGTTCGATATCGCGATGGCAAACCTCCGGTTTCAAAACCGGATGAGCTCGCGGCCGAAGAGCCGCTGGAAATTCGCATCGAAGGTCAAAGCATTGCCGTGTTAATGCGAACGCCTGGTCATGATCGGGAACTTGCGGCTGGGTTTCTGGTCAGTGAAAATTTGATTCGACGCGCTGATGAATTTTTTGAAATCACATCGTGCGGCGAGCCGATCGCAGGAACAGATGAGACGAATGTCGTCAACGTCACGCTGAAGAATCCCGCTGCCTTCGATCCGAAGAATTTCAGCCGCAACATCGTGAGCTCGGCGAGCTGTGGTCTTTGCGGAAAGACTTCGATTGAATCGATCGTGAGACAATTCGCGCCGATCGATTCAATCCTGAAAATACTCGCGCGCACGATTTTGGAATTACCGCCGCGTCTTTCCGCAGCGCAGGCGACATTTCAACGTACCGGAGGCCTGCACGCCTGTGCATTGTTTAAGGAAAACGGGACGATGATCGCAGTGCGCGAGGATGTAGGCCGGCATAATGCCCTCGATAAACTGATCGGACATTCGCTGCTGCAAAATCGTCTTCCGCTCAATCACCAGATTCTTTTGCTGAGCGGGCGCGTCTCGTTTGAGATGGTGCAGAAAGCGCTCGCTGCGGGGATCGCGATCATCGCCGCCATTTCTGCGCCGACGAGCCTGGCTGTCGAATTTGCGCGTGCCAACAATCAGACGCTGATCGGATTTCTGCGCGGCGATGAGATGAATATTTACACCGGCGCCGAGCGCATTCTGGGAATGTGATGCGCAGTTAGCGCAGTGTTACCCGCCAGTTTTGCGGGTGTAAACCATCTCTTCTTTGTTGAAGAGCCGTGGATCTTTCAAATGCTCGCGCACGATTTTCTGAAGCTCGGGCACTGTCTTCAATGTTTCCGGAACGATGTCTTTGTTAATGGCGCGAACGCGGATCTTGTTCGGTTCTTCGAAGCGATAATCGATGAAGGCAAACTTTCGCGCTGAACGGCCGGTTGTATCCAGATTCTGCAGGCTTAGAAAACTAAGGCCGCCAAGATCAGAATGAAAAACGCGATAAACATTCCTGTCATCAATCAGGATGAAATTCGAGTCGTCGAATTTTCGCACCTGAACGTCGCTCAGCTTTTCTTCCACGGAGACCCAATCGCCGATCAGGCGTTCATCGATTTTTCGCGTGGGCGATTCCGTCAGTGGCGATTCGTAAATGCAGGAACCGAAAAGGAAAAGAAGCAGGACAGCGCAAAAAGAACGCATTTTCAGACGTGATCGCCGCGATGTTTATGTCGGTTCTTGAAGGTCAATTCGGCGATGCCCGATTTGTCGAGGTCGCCCAAACCTTCCGCAATCATCGTGTCGTATTGTTTTTTCGTGGCACGTGCGAGCGGTAATTCGAGTCCAAGATCTCTCGCGAGTTGCAGCGCAATGCCGCTGTCCTTCGCTGCATGCGCCGCAGAAAAGAAACAACTATGATCGCGATTTTGCATGTCTTCGCCGTCAGTCTGCAACACGCGTGACGCGGCGCCGGTTTGACCGAACAGTTCGCGCAGCGTCGTCAGATCGAGGCCCAGAGCATCTCCGAGTCCGAGACCTTCCGCCAGCCCAGCGGTGTTGATGTTCATCACCATGTTCACGAGCGCTTTCACCTTCGCCGCTTCACCGGACTTGCCGATGTAACGAATCGAGGAACCAAGTTCCTTTAATATTGGTTCGGCGCGCTTGAAAATTTCCTCGCGCCCGCCGCACATGAGATAAAGCGAACCCTCGCGCGCCTGTGTAATGCTCGAGGCCATGCACGCTTCGAGAGTGCGCGCGCCGGCACGTTCCGCGCGTTGCTCGACTTCCACGTGCACTTGCGGCGAGATAGTCGCGCAATTGATGAAAAGCTTGCCGGCCGCGTTGACGAGAAGACTGTCGCCGCCCTTTTCCGCGAAGATCTGCCGCGTCGAATCGTCGTCTGTCACGACGGTGATGATCACGTCTGATTCCGCCGTCACCTGTGACAAATCCTGGCAAGCCGCGCAGCCGAGTTCCGCTGCGAGTTTTGTGGAGACGGCGCGATTTACATCGTAAACCGCGGTGACATGAAATCCGCGTTCCTTCAATCGACGCGCCATGTTCGCGCCCATTCGCCCCACGCCAACGAAACCGATGTTCATACTTCTCCTGTCATCCTGAGCGAAGCGAAGGACCCCGCAAACAATATTTCGCGTGATTCTTCACTGCGTTCAGAATGACGAAGCAAAAAACGGATTGTGTTTCTTTTCTTCGCCCACCGTTGTTATCGGCCCATGTCCAGGGCAAACAATTGCGTCGTTAGGCAATGTCAGAATTTTCTCGAGATTATTTTTGACGGCGTCTTTGTAGGAAACGCCGCCACCCCCCATCGATCCGGCGAAGAGAGAGTCCCCCACGATCGCAACCGGGTGCGCGAGCCCGCTAACAACGAAAGTTGTTCCGCCCGGAGAATGGCCCCAGGTGAGACGCGCTTCGATCGCGAGCTTGCCGACATTGAAGCCTTTCCCCTCAGCGAAGGATTGCGCTCCCGGCGCTGACTCGCGTTCGGAAATAAAAACCGGCGCGCCCGTTTCTTTTTTGAGGCGATCGAGGTCTTCGATGTGATCGGGGTGCGCGTGCGTCAGCAGGATAAATTTAACATTTAACTTTTCGTCTCCGATGCGCTTGAGCATTTCGCTGCAATTGGCACCAGTGTCGAACGCAACTGCATCGCGGCTTGCCGGATCCCAAACGAAATAGGCATTCACTGTCATGTCGCCGTATTGCGTATTGAATTGAGCGAGACCCTCAAGCGTCTCCTGCTCCCGCGGTTTCCACTTAGCCTGGGCCGATTGAACTAACGCCGCCGCGTCGAGTTGAAGAATCGGCGCGATGCCGGAAAGCGCATCGTCATCCACTTCGCCGTCGCGTAAATGACGGATCTTCTCGACCGGAACGTGGGATTTTTCAGCCAACTGACTATCGGAAATCTCAAGCCCGCGTTGGGCTTTGCCAATGATGTCGGTGAAATTGTCTTCGAGTGGAATCGCCATTAGCTCTCAAGATGTTGCGACGCGCAGAGCCGGGCAAGGATTTTTCCGGGTAGCGCACGCGTCTCGCGTGTTGGTTGGCGCGTCTCGCGCCAACGGACTTTGAAGACGTGCCGCTAGCTCTGAATCGATGGATTCTCTACGAAACTGCAACGGAAGTTCGCGATGGCGGGACGCCATCTCCAGCACGCGAGACGCGTGCGCTACCCAGAATCTCCGCCACGCGCTCAGCAACAGTCTGGACCGAATACGGCACGTCGGACTCTTTTTCCATCGAAGTCATCACTACGTTTGCGATACCGCAGGGCGTGATGTGATCGAAGGGCGAAAGATCGCCGCACACGTTGAGTGCAAAACCGTGCATGCTGATCCAGTGGCGCACGCCCACGCCGATCGACGCGATCTTACGATTCTCAACCCAAACTCCGGTGAGACCTTCCCGGGTCGTCGCCGCGATCTCGTAGTCGGCGAGCAACTCAATCAGTAAATTTTCCAACCAGCGCAAATAGCGATGCAGATCTTGTCCACATCGGCGCAGATCGATAATCGGATAACCAACGAGCTGGCCCGGCCCATGATAAGTCGCCTGTCCGCCTCGATTGATGGGAAAAAGAGGATGCGGCAGATGGGCCGCACCGCGCAGACTCGATTGATCGGGTGTGCGCCCAATCGTGTAGACTGGATCATGTTCCAGGAGCAGAAGCTCGTCGCCTAACGAGTGATCGTCCCGTTTTCTCGCCACGAGATTTTCCTGCAGCGCGAGCGCGTCCGCGAAGGCGACGCGACCGAGCCAGCGAATCCGCAAATCATCGTTCATATTTGCGCGCCGGAAGGAACCCCAAGGCGCGCGGCTTCCTGCGCGCGCAGATGAGTCAATCCGATGGCCAGAGCGTCCGCCGCGTCGGACGTTGGTGTCACGGTTAAACCCAAAACGGCGCGCACCATGAAGGCGACCTGATCTTTGCCGGCGCGGCCGCGACCGACAGCCGCCTGTTTAATCCGAGTAGGCGCATATTCGAAAACGGGCAGACCATGTTCTGCCGCCGCCAGAATCGCGGCACCGCGCGCCGCGCCTAACGAGATGGCGGTCTTGTGGCTCTGCACGTAGATGACCGATTCGAGCGCGCAACAATCCGGCTCATGTTCGCGAATTAATCCAGCGAGTTGCTCGCGAATCGCGACCAGGCAAGACGACGAAAGCAGCGCACCGGCGTTATGAATAATTCCAAAATAAAGCGCGCGCGGTTTGCCACCGTTCCCGTCGACCACGGCTACGCCGGTGTTGCGCAAAGAAGCATCAATTGCAAGAACGCGCATTGATCAAAAGTCTGCCGCTTTTTCCATGCGACAAGATTACGGTTAAGGAACGCTCGCGGCAACGCTTTCAGCAAATCAAGAGAGTTCTAACCCGAGACATTATTTCCAGGCGAGCATAAGGTCTTATTTCGCGCCGCTGAATCCGGTTGAAGCGATGTCGACCAGGAGCACGACTTGTTCGTCACTCAATTCATCCGGGATTTTGGCCAGATTGGCATACGCATTCGGCACGAGCAAATACTCGGCTTGGGCTCCGTTAATTGTGTTGCCGAAACGCCAACCGCCAATTGCCTCGTAGCCGTGGTCGCGCCCACATTGCGCGAGCTGTCCCGACAAACAGGCGCGGCATTGGCCCCAGGGCGTGGTTGCGCCAACCAAAACACGATCACCGATGTTGTAACCTGTTAGGCCATCACCGAGTTCTTCGATTATTCCGACCGGTTCATCCCGATGACCAAACCGGCGCGCACTGGATATTCGCCGCGCAAAAATGTGCAGATCGGTGCCGCAGATTGTCGTGAGGGTGATGCGAATGACCGCTTCGCCGACTCCGGCATGCGGACGCGAGACTTCTTCCATGCGAATCTTTCCCGGCTCGTGGAAAACCGTGGCCTTCATTTTCGCATTAACGCTTATGGCTTACTGGTGTGTTCGGACGTTGAGTAATTTTGTGCGCGCGCCTTGCAATCTTCGCAGCATCACTACGCTCATCCGCTTAAACAATTCAAAGCCTAACGAGTGATCTTTCTCGCAATATTCACGCAAGACCGTGCCGTAAAAGAAAATCGTAGTCGTCTTCTCCAATGCTCGCGCGGTGAAATGCCAAGCGTAGGGCGGAAAAAGCCAGGACCAGCCAAGCAGGTCGCCATCGCTTATCTCATCGATCGTGATGTTGTCGCCGAGGGTGGATGATTCGAGCGACACTCGTCCACGTTCGATCAAATAAAATCGGTTGGCCATTTCACCTTCTCGAAAAACAACCTCTCCCGCGCGGAAATGCGAGCGCATTGCGCAATCGGCCAGCAGCCGGATCTGGTGCTCGCGCGTTCCGATAAGAAATGGATGCGCTGCGACTTCTCGTTCGAGTTCGGCTCGCTCCGGCGCAGCAGGATAGGATTGGTCTTCGTTCATGTCTTATTCTTTCTTCGCGGGTGACTGGGCACGGGACAGTGCGCGTAGCAGACAACGTGTTCGGCCGTGCTGCCGAGAAGCACATGCGCTAATCCCGTGCTGCCGTGGGTGGAAGTGAGGATGAGGTCAATGTTTTGGCTCCGCGCAAAATCGCAGATTTCCTGCGCAATCACCCCGAATTGAACGACGCCTTCGACGGAGATATCCTGCGCTCTTAGTGTCGAAACGATCTCGTCCATTTCTTCCCGCGCCGCGTCTTGCGCATACTTGCTTAACGCCGTTAGATCGCGACCGCCATATTCACCGTAGGCGGCGAAAGTGGGTAACGGAACGCAGTTGAATGTTACAAGCTGTGCGTTCCAAGCTTGCGCAAAACGGATCGCCGATTCGAGTCCGACCATCGAGCACTCGGAGAAGTCCAGAGGAACAAGAATTTTCTTTAGCTGAATCGAATCTTTCGACCGGGAACGCTCGTTAGGCTGGAGAAAATCCCGTTCATGTTGGCGCACGACGAGGACAGCACAAGGCGCATGCTGCACGATCCTTTCCGCGGTGCTTCCCAGAAAAACATGTTTCAATCCCGTGTGGCCATGCGTGGACGTGATAATAAGATCGGTCTCAAGTTTTCGCGCCAGTTCGCAAATCGCGTGGTAGGTGCGTCCCTTCGCAACGTGCAAATTCTTCTGCGGCAAGTCGGCGCGATATTTTTTTGCCACGTCTTCCAGTTGCCGGCGGACGCGGCGTGTAATCTCTGCCTCTGGAATGACAAGAGGCATGGCCGAAAATGTTGACGGCGGATAATCGTAATCGAAAGCATGCACAAAGTGCAGTTGCGCGCCGAAGCGTTCTACGAGCGGGAGCGCGTACTCGATTGCCTTAAATGATGCGCGCGAGAAATCGAGCGGCACAAGCACGCTATCGACCTTAAACGCGTCGCACCTAGTCTTCGGTTTCACATCTTAAGCGTAGGCGCCGCGCACTCGTCTTCGCTCTCCCTGTTTTGGCAAAAACTGATCTTATCTTGACCGTTTAATGTAGGAACTTTCGTCGCTGCTTCGCCTGTCGATTTTTACTTCTTCTTCTGCGGTTTCTTCCGTGCTTCAATCAACTGAGCGCGGGACGACTGAAGGCGCCGAACCATTACTTCGCTCATCCTCTTAAAGAGTTCGTGAGCTAAAGACAGGTCTTCGCTAAAACATTTTTCAAAAATTGTCTTATCGAAAAAGAATGCAGTCGTAGTTCTGATCGCGCGGGCGTCGTAATGCCAGCGGTAAGGTTCGAAGAGCCACGACCAGCCGAGCGGGTCGCCGGCAGACAAGATGTCAGTTGAAATAGCGCCGTGCTCGAAGACCGATCCCTCAAGGGTCACGGTTCCGCTCTCGATGAGATAGAAACCGTTGGCGGGTTCGCCCGCCCGAAAAATTACCTCGCCTTCTTCGAATTGCTTGAGCGATGCACAACGGCCTAGAAGTTCGATATGTTGTGTGCTCATTCCGGCGAGAAATGGATGTCTCGCCACGCGCGCACCGAGATCACCATTTTGCTTCATGCTCATCAAAGGTCGGCGCGCCTTTCGCTTCTGCTCTCCACTTTTTGGCGAAGGCTCACCTTCTCTTGTTAGATCTCGCGAACGTTCGCGAAAACCTTTCGCAGGTTGCGTCGATTTCAGCCGCGAGCACGAAGTGATTCATGAAACCGAGCAAAATTTGCTGAGCAAAGACCAAATGAAGGAGAGCGCGGAAGCGGGGAAAGAATAATCTCTTCGCCTTGATTCACATATGTTCTCATTCTCGGCGTGGTCCGCCTATTTAGCGGATGAGCAAACACACTTTCACCCTGGGGATTGAAGAGGAATTCCAGATCATCGATCCGGAAACGCGTGAGCTGCGCTCGCATATTCAGGAGATTTTGGCGGATGGCAAAATTCTTTTGAAAGAACGCGTGAAGCCCGAGATGCATCAATCGGTCGTTGAGCTGGGCACCGAAATTTGCAGCGATGCGCGTTGCGCACGCCAGCAGGTGATTCAACTGCGCAGTGATCTGGCGACAATTGCGGCCCGGGATGGATTGAAGATCGCGTCCGCGGGAACCCATCCGTTTTCCAATTGGATGGATCAATTGATCACGGTCGACGAGCGCTACGCCACCCTCGTTAACGACATGCAGCAAATCGCGCGCATTAATCTTATCTTTGGCTTGCATGTGCATGTTGGAATTCCCGACCGCGAGGAAGCGATCGATGTGATGAATCAAGCGCGTTATTTTCTGCCGCATCTTTACGCGCTTTCGGTCAACTCACCTTTTTGGTTGGGCCAGAACACTGGGTTAAAGGCATATCGGCAGATGATCTTCGACCGTTTCCCCCGCACCGGCATTCCCGATGCCTTCGAAAGTCTTTCCGAGTACGAGGATTACCTGAAGCTGCTCGTTTCTACAAATTGCATCGACAACGCGAAAAAGATCTGGTGGGACATCCGGCTTCACCCATTTTTCGACACCATTGAATTCCGAATCTGCGATGCGCAATCGCGCGTGGACGATACCATCGCACTGGCGGCGCTGATGCAAGCGATCGTCTCCAAGTTGCAGAAGCTGCGCCGGCAAAATGTGACCTTTCGCATGTATCCACGGCGCTTGATCGATGAGAATCGCTGGCGCGCTTCGCGCTACGGCATTGATGGCAAATTGATCGACTTCGGCCGTAAATGTGAAACGGACGAGCGGGAATTGCTTCATGAGATGCTTGAGTTCATCGCCACGGAAGTGGACGAACTGGGCAACCACGCGGAGATAGCGCACATTGAAAAAATTATGCGCGAAGGCACCGGCGCGGATCGACAGCTGATGGTGTGGGAACGCACCCAGGACATGAAAGCCGTCGTCGATCAGATCGTGGAGGAAACAAATGAAGGCCTCGCGCCGCTGGCGAATGGTTAGGCGTTGCGTAAGAAAGACGCAAACTCTGAGCAACTCAGCGTCGCATTGGAAATAGCGAGGTATGAGTGGAGAGCCCACGAACGTACTGAGCACGTTCAAAGGCGCTCGGGTCCGGGCAATTTTTTTGACTCATTACACCTTTGACTTCGCTCAACGAATTATACTTGTGCTGCTCAAGCCAGGCGACGACCTCCATTTCGATTCGCTGAATATGCTCTATCCCATGGCGCATTAGCGTACTGCAGAGCATCGTCGTGTCGGCCCCAGCCATAACCATCTTGATCACATCGGTCGCCTGATAAATGCCGCTCGTTGCGGCGAGGCTCGCGCGAATCTTTCCGTAAAGAATTCCGATCCAGTGCAAGGGCAATCGCATGTCCGTGGGCGTGCTTAATGTCAGATTTGGCACGACTTCCAATTTCTCGAGATCGATGTCGGGTTGGTAAAAGCGGTTGAACAAAACAAGCCCGTCCACATCCAGTGCATCAAAACAGTCCGCGATGTTTGCGAAATTGCTGAAGTAAGGACTGAGTTTCACTGCGAGCGGAATCTTGGTCGCGGCCCGCACCGTTCTGACAACGTCGATGTATCCGTTTTCGATCGTCGCCCCGGTGACTTTCAGTCCCGTCGCTATCTTGTAAATGTTCAGCTCGAGCGAATCGGCACCCGCTTCCGTAATCTGCCGCGCGTAACTGATCCATCCGCCAAGCGTGGTGCAGTTCAGGCTCGCGATGATTGGGATTTTGATGCGGCGTTTGGCGTTCGCGATGTGCTGCAGATAAGCGTCTGGCTTGACTCGAAATTTCGGATCGGCCGCGGGAGGGCTCGTTTCGATTTGCTCTTCGAACAGCGAATGCAGAACAACGGCGGACGCGCCCGCATCTTCCATCCGTTTGATGCTGTCGATCTCCTCGGAAAGCGGCGACGCCGACGGCACGAGCGGCGTGCGCAACTTCATGCCGAGGTAACTGGTGGTAAGATCCACAACTAATGATCTCCTAGTCTGATACCGTGATGCTTTAGCAATGGCGCGATAGAAGTTCTTTAAGCTCTCAGTTACAAATGCGTGATGTCGAAATGCCAATCGGTCCCATCGGTCACGACGATATCGCCGTTAGGCTGGTGTTTATAGGTGATTCGATCGATCTGCGCTTGCGCGGGAAGAATATTTACGATGACTCGGTCGCTTAGCGAAACGATCCGCGTGCGTAATTGCGGCCGTCTGACAAACTCATTTTGCTTCGAATCCATGGCAAAGAGGTAGCCTTTCACGCGGACAAGCGTTCCTTCGTGACTTTCCACCGTACCTACAAAATGACGCTGCACGTCCTCTGGGAAAAGTTGCCGATGAATGATGTGAATGTATTCGCCTGAGTTGAGAATCATAAGTTTCTAGCGTGGCTTACCTATTTCGGAGATCAGTTTGCTTCGTGTCGCCTGAAGGCGCCGCACCATTACTCTGCTTGTCCGTTTAAAAAGTTCGTGGCTGAGATTAAGATCCTCGTCGCGATGCTGCCGCAGCATTATGCCAGAAAGACAAATGGCGGTGCATGCTTCACTTGCTCGCGCATCGAAATGCCAAAGGTAGGGAGAGAAAAGCCAAGACCATCCGAGCGGTTCACCAGCGGAAACGGTATCGACAACGACCGGTTTGCCATCGCTGGTTTTTCCTTGGAGGACAACGGTTCCAGTTTCAATAAGATAAAAACCGTTTGCTGGATCACCTTCCCGAAAAATGATCTGACCTGCTTCAAACTCGGTCGGCATTGCGCAAAGAGCTAAAAGTTCAAGGTGATGCATACTCATTCCATTTAGAAAGGGATGAGCAGCCAGTCGCCGTTCAATTTCGGGGTAGCGAATAGAGAGCGGTTCGCCCCGTAGCTTATCGGCCTCACTCTCTGCCAGCCGCCATACCTTCGCGCCATTCGGCAAGACTTTGCTCGGCAAGGGACGAACCGAAATATAGCTGGGAGGTCGGATCAGATCGAAGTTTACAAATCGTTGCGCCGGAAACTGGTGAAACTCATCTTCTGATCTCAGATAATCAAGGCCAGCGGCCATGGCAACTTTACCGGCCAATTCCGCTTTTTGAGCATCCGTTAACAGCGGAACCTTAACGTGTTCTTTCTTAGCGCAAGATTTTAGCGTCGTATCGTTGATCTCGATCAGAAGATTAGCGGTTGCTTGCGGGGTCGTATGGGCGTGAGCATCAAATGTAAAAGCGATGTGAGCGAAAAAGCAGTAAGGCTCCATCATCAGCAAAGAGAGTCGTTAGCTAGCTCGCCGCATGCATTGGCTCCCGGGGATAACCCTGCACGCGAACGAAGCGTGCTTTCCTGGCTTTCTGCTGTTCCGATAAGAATGGCGTCTGAGTTTGTCGGGAAAAAATTGGTGATGAGTAATGTGAATATATTCCCCTGAGGTGAGGACTAAGGCTGCGCGCAACGAGCGTTCATGTTCCGCCGGAAAGGAACTCCTTTGATTAGTCAGGGCCCCTTCAACTTCCCGACTTCAGAAACTCGAGAATTTTCTTGTGCTCTTCAGGCGTGAGATTGGCGCGGATGCGCATGTGCATCATGGCTACTTCCCATTGCGCCGGGCTGTAGTTGCTGGGTGATCTTATATTATGACAACGCACGCAATTCTCCGCCCATAGTTGCGCGCCGCTTTTCTCCGCCGCTGACGGAGTCGTCCCAGCAGCAACTTCTCCGGATTGCTTATTGGCAGCGCAACCGATAAACCAGATCACGGCGGCACAACAAATAATGATCGTAGCTCCGGGCAACCCGATCCGCTGGCAGATTCTGGAAGCGATTTCTTTCATCGTTAAAAGCCGACGGCTACCTGCATCATGAAGGCGTCTTGATCGCGGGCGCCACCGTTTTTATCGTCGAATTCGTAAGCCGCTTTAATTACTGCACTGGGCGTAACCCAGTAGTTTAATCCGAGGGTCAACCGTTCTTCATCAAAGCCAGCAGGCGTGTGCAGTTGATTGAGTCGATCATAACGCACCACCGGCTCGAAGTTCTTGATAATGTCGTTGTCGATGTGGGTCGGCCGGTAGGCCATTTGTACATAACCGCCGTTACGATTATTGTTGAACGAGAACGGTCCAAATCCTTGGCTGCCGTCCAAGTCATAAACAAAGTGTCCTACGTGTGACCAACCCCATTGCGCGCGAAAATTGATCAAGCCCTTGAGGTGTGGCGAATCGCTAACGTAATTGAAATCAGCGGACTGCAAAATATTCTCCACCGCAGTGTCGCGCGGGCCGACCTTCGAGCGTTGTATTCCGTATCCGATTTCCAATTGTGGAATCGGAATAAATCCGATATGACCGCCTACCGCGACATGTCCGCCGAAGTTGGCGGTGTTGGGAAAGGCAAGCATACCCACTGCTGAGGGGTCGTCGAACGTAGTGATCAGGTCAGGCGCATTCGCGACAAAGCCGACATACTCGAGCTTCGTCGGTCCGAGTGGAATAACACCGCGCAGTTGCGCGCCTAACTGCGATTCGGGGAACAGACCGTCGTAAACGGCCAGCGGCTTGTCGGGAAGTTTGTTCACCCAGTTCATGTGTTGCCGTTCGACAAAGAAATCCATCGGATTGAGGAACCGGCCCACACCTATTGTCATGTAGTCATTCAGGAGATAGGAAGCTTGCGCCACCTCCAGGTTGATCGTTGTAGAGTTGTCTTCGAACTCGAGCTCCATCTCTCCTTCGAAGAAAAGCCGGTCGGTCAGTTTATAGAGAAAAAGAGCATTGAAGGTGGCATCGAAAGACGGATCTTCACCGCTGCGCGCGGTAAAGCCCGCCGTGCCGTAACCGGCAAGGAGAAATTTAGTCGTGCCGGGAGACGTTTCCTTTACCTGCGTCTTCAGCGTCTCGACTTCCTGGCGTAATTCGTCAGTTGCGGCCTGAGATGGCGCGGCGCTAGCGACTTGCTTCCCTTCACCCTGTTTTTCTGCGGGCGCCGGGCCCTCCGCGGGAGCAGCGGCGGCGGCGCCATTCGCCATCTGCCGGACAGCGGTCTTCAATGCTTCCAGCTCCTGCTTCATCGCTTCGTGTTCGGCCTTGAGCTTGTCATACTCGGCGCGCGATACGTAATCGACAGGAGCAGCGACATCTTGTGCGGAGACCTTGGACGAACTGAGCAACAAAGCCGCGGCGGCCAACGCGCATGGGATCGCTTGATTCATGACCGAAGGAATGCCGCGATTCATTTATTTACCCGCAAGAGTTTTGATGTAATTAACGAGCTCCCAGCGTTGCGTTTCAGTGAGTGATTTCCACGAAGCCATCGGCGACCTGCCCTCCGAGATCTTCCAAAACAACTCGCCATCGGTTTCGCCAGCTTTGATGCGTGCACCCAAGTCCGCCGGCTTTTTCTCTAATGCGGCTCCGCCCGGTCCATCACCTCTTCCCGTCTGTCCGTGGCACATAAGACAATTGTTAACATAGAGCTTCTGCCCAAGCGCAATCGTATTAGAGTTTGCAGGCACCGGATTTGGCCGATGAACAGAGGTGGGCGGAGCTTTCCAATCTGAGCTGCTTTGGGCTAGCAGCAGTCCACTAATCGAGAAAATTGCCATTACGATCAGTACTCTCGAAGAAGCGGCAATGGGATTTTGTGACGTCATCATCTGGGCAGGCTTGAGTCAGGTAGGCACGGCGCTGCTTCCCTCTTGCCAGAACCGCGCATCGATGCTCCAGCGCCCCGGGCCGTAAAAGATGATGAAAAAGAAAAACCAGCAATTAATCAGCGCGAGCTCGCCTCCATTCATGATCGGGAAAAACTTCGCCTCGATCGTGGGCATAAGGCCCACGTAAAACATGAAATAAGCTACTGCCATCTCGCCGCTCGCGATAAAGGCTGCGATGCGGGTGAACAATCCAAATGCAATCAACAATCCCGCGACCAGTTCGATGATCCCCGCCATAAATGCGAGCCCGTCCACGCCGTGACCGCCACCGGGATATCCGAAGAGTTTTTGCCCGCCATGACATGCGTACATCAAACCAACAATTATTCGAACGATGCAGTAAACGGGGTCCGCAAATCGATTCAGCGAATTCATTAGCGAGGTTGATGTGATCCTGACTAGTGAGCCACTGGCGCGGCTACGCATTTTTACGGTTAATTTTTTTTGGCGATTGACGAGATTTTCCGGGCTGCGGCGGCTTCGAGCGCTTGACATGCGCGGCACGAAACTCGGTCGGAGATTTTCCCGACAACGTTTTGAAAACGCGATTGAACTGCGAGAGAGATTGAAAGCCGACCGAAAATGCGATCTCGCTGATGCGACGGTTGGAATCCTGCAAGAGCTGACAGGCTTTCTGGAATCGCGCCTGTGCGACGTATTTGCCAAAATTGACTCCGGTCACTTGTTTGAATTTTTCGCTTAGATGATTGGCGCTGATGTTGACCGACTTTGCTACTTTGGTTAGCGAAAGCTCTTCGTCGCAATGTTCGCGGATGAGATTCCGCGCTTTCCAGATCTCTACCGGCTCCGCCCGATTTCGGTCTGGAGGGGCAAGCTGTCTCATCTGATTTGCAACTGACTTGATTACCACCACGCCGTACCAGACTGCCGTTAGCTCAGACACGCTCTCCCTTGGTTGGTAATTACTCTCCTAATTTTGCGCGACGAAAAATCAGCAAAGTGAGGAGCAAGAAATGGAATATGTAATTGTGTTTGCGACCGCGGCCATGATCGCGCTTTACGCGTTAGTCGTGGAGCGTTGCCTGCCAAAAATCTGATCGCGCAAACTTTCGACTTCGCGCCGCAAACGAATATGATTGCGGCCAGTGAAACTGGGGAACAAGCAGCTGGTCGAAAAGCTTACCCGCTCTGCAATCTATCGCGATTACGTGCGCGCATTTTCGGAGAGCACCGGCATGGCGCTGGCGTTGCGACCACTCGAGCACTGGCAGCCGGCTTTGCGCGGAGCGCCTAACGAAAATCCGTTTTGTGAGTTGATGGCACGATCGAACCGGGCTTGCGTCGCCTGCCTCGAAGTGCAGCGCAAACTTACCGAAAAAGTCGGCGAGCGTTCGCGCACGGTAACCTGTTTCGCGGGACTTTCCGATAGCGCCGTGCCGATTCGCGTCGGCGATCAGTTAATCGGTTTTTTGCAAACTGGTCAGGTTTTCCTCAAACAACCGAACAAGTTTCGTTTCGATCGCGCCGCTAAAAAACTGGTGGATTGGGGAATAAAGATCGATCTGAGCAAAGCGCGCGAAGCGTATTTTCACACCAAAATTTTAGACAAAAAGCAGTATTCGGCCATGCTCCGGCTACTCGAAATCTTTGGGACGCATCTGTCCATTTTAAGCAATCAGATCGCGGTGGAAAATTCTGCGACTGAACCAGCCGCAATTATGCGCGCAAAAAAATACATCGCGCAAAATCAGGACAACGCGCTCTGTCTTGCCACCGTGGCCAAGGCGGTAAACACGAGCACATTTTATTTCTGCAAACTTTTCAAACGCGCCACCGGCCTCACCTTCACCGATTATCTCGGGCGTGTGCGCATTGAAAAAGCCAAGGCACTGTTGCGCGAACCGAACCGGCGCGTGAGCGAAGTCGCTTACGCTGTCGGTTTCCAATCGCTCACGCATTTCAACCGCATTTTCCGCAAGATCGCCGGGCAATCGCCCACCAGTTATCGCGCGCGGGCATGAAACAGGAAGCGCGTGTTGTCTGTCAGGTCTGCAAAAAATCGAAGCCGGCGCGCGACGGCAGGATCGGCGAGCTGGTGCGTCCGTCGCTCACCGATTTTATTCGCAAACGCTTCTCGCAATGGGACCTCAGGTTTCATCTGTTTCGATGATCTTGGCGAATTCCGAAGAGATATCTTAAGGAAGTTTTGCAGGACGAGCTGGTGAATTGCCCGCGCTGGATCAGGAAGGCATCGCCAGTCTGCAAGAGCACGAAATTTTGTCCGAGAACGTCAGCAAGCAATTCGAGCACAACGCGCAGTTTCGGCGAACGGCTACGGGCGGAGAGCGATTACAAGGTGAATCTAAAAGCGGAATGGAAATCCGCCACCTGCACGAAAAGATCGATCACCTCTTGCGAAAGCAATACAAACGCCTCTTCGAAATTCAACAGATTCAGATCGAGCTGCTCGAACAACTCGGGCACGAACGGGAACCGGCGAACCAGTCGTAACGAGCGCCGATATTTCTCCTAGGCGTGGCGTCTCGCTTTATGCCACTGTTTCGCCCGCGACCATGCCGAAATTTTTCATTAAGACTTACGGCTGCCAGATGAATGAGCGCGATTCCGAACAGGTCGCGCATTCGTTGCTTGCGCGCGGTTACGAGGCGACCGCCAATGAAGCGGAAGCGGACGTGGTGCTTTTGAACACATGCAGTGTGCGCGACATGGCGGACCAGAAGGCGCTTGGGAAAATGGGAATGCTCGGGCAACTGGCGAAACAACGGCCGGAAGTGGTTTTTGGTTTTTTGGGCTGCATGGCGCAAGCGCGAGGCGAGAATCTTTTGCGCGGATTGCCGCACGTCGATCTCGTCGTCGGCACGCAAAAATTCCATCGCGTCGCCGATTACGTCGATGACTTGATTGCGAAGAAGACTGAGAGAGCACAATCGGCAATCGCATCTTCAACCAACGCGATGGATGACCCGCGCTTTTCGATTGTCGACGTCGATGAAGAGCAGGGTTCGCAGGAGACGATTCGCGATCACGAAATCTCGCCGCAACAAGCGACAGCTTTTGTCTCGATCATGCAGGGCTGCAACATGCATTGCACTTTCTGCATTGTGCCGCAGACGCGCGGCGCGGAGCGTAGCCGTTCCATCGCGGAAATTGTGAGCGAGATTCAAGGACTCGTTAGGCGCGGAGTGAAAGAAGTGACTTTGCTGGGTCAAATCGTCAATTTGTATGGCCGGCACGAATTTCCCAAAGTGAACGGCAAGAGTCCATTCGTGCAGTTGCTTGAAGCGGTGCATGAAATTTCCGGTTTGGAGCGCATTCGTTTCACTTCCCCGCACCCGATCGGATTCCGGGACGATTTGTTAGGCGCGTTGGCGAATCTGCCAAAACTGACCGAACACGTTCACCTGCCGCTGCAATCTGGTTCGAACCGGATCTTGAAAGCAATGCATCGCACTTACACAGCGGAACAATACCTCGCCTTGATCGATCGGATTCGCGCCGCACGTCCGGGAATCGCCATTACCACCGATGTCATCGTCGGTTTTCCCAGTGAAGAAGAGAGCGATTACAACCGAACACGCGAACTCGTTAGTCAGGTGCAATTCGATAACGCTTTTATTTTCCGCTATTCGACCCGCCAGGATACGCCCGCCGCGACGATGCCGAATCAAATCCCGGAAAAAATCAAAGAAGATCGCAATCAGGATTTGCTCCAGGTCGTGAATGAATCGGTCCAGCGCGCAAACGATCGACTCGTTGGTTCGAACGTTGAAATTTTATGCGAAGGACCGAGCCGCCGGAACGCTGCGCGACTAATGGGTCGGACGCGCACGAACAAAGTCGTGGTTTTCGAAGGCGAAAGAGAACTCGTCGGCCAGATTTTGGATGTGCACGTACAGCGCGCGAATGGTTTCAGCTTGTATGGCACGCCAGTCGTGCAAACCTGACGCGTTCGCGAATGATTTACCATCTGTCACTGCAAGCTGCCGGCATCGCTGCGGGCGTTTTTCTTCTGCTCGTTAGCGTGCCGGGAATATTGATGCCCGCGGTCATGCGCAATTTCGCGCAACGCTTTCCACGCTCACGTGTATTTGGCGCCGCGCTGCTCACGATCGATCTGATCTGGAGTTTCTGGCTCGTGATCACGATGGAGATGGGCGAATTCTCCACCTTTCGCCGGCCGTTGCTCATCGCGCTGCCGATTGGATATTTTCTCGCGCTTCGGTTTGTCGACGAACTTCTGGCCGTGCGCGCACTTGGCATTCTTTGTTTACTCGCGGCCGAGCCGCTGCTTGATGGCGCGTTTTTTCGTTATGAACCGAGCCGACTGCTCGTAACGGTTTTCGCATATCTTTTGATCGTGGTCGGATTGTTTTGGGTCACGATGCCGTATCTGCTGCGCGATCAATTGCAATGGACCACGCGCAGCTCGGGGCGTTGTCGGTTGCTGCATGCTCTCGTGTTGATTTACGGCGCGGCGATTCTCGCTTTTGCCGTGATGCAGTATTGATTTCGGCGGCGGCGTTCGGTGAACTTCGGTTCGCCGCGACACAGGAAAAGTGAAACGCATTCTCGTTATTCGCGGCGGCGCGATCGGCGATTTCATTCTCACGCTGCCCGCGATCAAATTGTTGCGCGAGAATTTCAGCGACGGGCGTATCGAGATTCTTGGTTACAAGCAGACGGTCGCTCTCGCCGAAAATCGGTTTTATGCGGACGCGACGCGTTCGATTGATTACGCTCCGCTTTCGCGTTTTTTCGCGCGCGATGCCGGATTGCCATCCGAGCTCGTGGAATATTTTACGAGTTTCGATCTCATCGTCAGCTACCTGTTCGATCCGGATGAAATCTTCGCCGACAACCTGCGACGTGCCGGCGCAAAACGATTGATCACAGCGTCGCCGAAATTTAATGAGCGCGAACATGCGGCCACTCAATTGGCTACGCCGTTACGGCAAATCGGACTGCAACTCGCAAGCCCGGCGGCAGAACTTTTTCCGAATCAATCAGATCGCGCCGTTGCGGCAGAGTTCCTCAAGAACTCGACGTCGCGGATGGTTGCGATTCATCCCGGTAGCGGAAGCGAGAAAAAGAATTGGCCGATCGAGAATTGGATCGAGTTAGGAGAACGTGTTCGGCGGACCGGAAATACGCTTGTCGTTGTTGGCGGCGAAGCCGACGAAAGGCGAATTGTGCGACTGCGTTCAATCTGGAAAAACGAGACGGTGCTTTTTGCGACGAATCTTCCGTTACCGCATCTGGCTGCGATTCTGGAGAACGCAATTTTTGTCGGTCACGATAGCGGCATCTCGCATCTCGCCGCAGCCGCCGGTGCAAATTGCCTTTTGATTTTTGGCCCGACTGATCCAGCGGTTTGGGCCCCGGCAAACAAAAACGTGAAAGTAATTTGCGCGCCGAATAGAGATTTGAAAACGCTGGATTTTGGAATTGTGCGGGATAGTCTGGCAATGTGGGAGCGGCCTTGGTGCCGCGACGCAAATTCGCAAATTGGTCAAAGATCGGGGCGCTGAGGCCCTCCCACATTATTAGGAACTGATGCGCATCGGCATCAGGACGTAAAGGAACGGGGTCTGGATTTTCAAAACGCCCGGGCTCATCTCATCGATGAGATCGAGAAACACTTCGTCTTCCGTCAGGTTGCGCAACGGCGCCATCAAGAACTCCGGATTAAACGCGATCGAAAAATCGCGACCTTTGTAAGTCACAGGCAACGATTCTTTCGCTTCGCCTACTTCTGGCGTGTTGGCGGTGATATCGATGTTGTTCTTGCCGAAGTTCAGCTTGATCGAATTCGATTTGTCGCTCGCGAGCAACGAGACTCGGCGCAGGGAATTCAAGAAAGTCTCGCGTTCGAGCGTAATGCGTTCTTTCGTTTCCGACGGAATGACTTGTTTGTAGTTCGGGTAATTCCCTTCGATCAATTTCGACACGAGAAGCGTGTTGTTTAGATCAAAGGCGATTTGCCCGCTGCCCACGCTCACCTTCACGTCGCCGTCGTCTGCGAGCAGGCGTTGCAGTTCCGTCACGGCTTTCGTCGGAACAATGATGTCCGCTTCGTGGCTGCGCGGAAATTCCAATTCGATATCCACCATCGCGAGTCGCCGGCCGTCCGTGGCGACGAGCGTAAGCTTATTTTCCTTGAAGCTAAAAAGCACTCCATTGAGAACGTAACGCGTTTCGTCAGTTGAGATCGCATAGGAAGTCTTGCGCAAACCATCGCGCAAATCCTTCTGGCGAATGGTCACGACTTTAGCGTTCTCGAATTTCGGCAACGGCGGGAATTCTTCCTCGGGCAATCCGAGAATTTTGAAAAAGCTGTTTCCACTGCGAATTGACGCAGCGTTTTTTCCATCGACATCGATCTGAATTTCGCTCGAAGGCAGTTCGCGAATAATGGTGAAGAGCCGCCGCGCCGGCAGGGTCGTGGCGCCTTCCTTTTCCACCTGCGCTTCGAAACTTCCGCGCACACCAACATCGAGGTCGGTGGTAGTAAGACGCACTTCCTTTTCGCTCGCCTGCAACAGGACGTTGGAAAGAATCGGCAGAGTTGTTCGTGTGCTAACGACGTTCTGCACTTGCTGCAAACCTTCCAAAAGCTTTTCTTTGGTAACGCTAAATTTCATATCGAGACAGCCGCGCTAAGATGTAAGGCTTCCGTTTTTGTTCGGCAACCGTATTCTCGTTAGCGCTGAAGCGAGCTGTCGATAAACGAAATCGTCTGGCGAAGCTTATCCTGCTCTTTCATGCGGAGCTTCACCAGTTTGCACGCATGCAGCACCGTCCCGTGGTCGCGTCCGCCGAAGGCATCGCCGATTTCATTGAGCGACGCTTTCGTTAGCTCTCGCGCCAGATACATCGCGACCTGGCGTGGAAAAGCGATGTTAGCCGGGCGGCGTTTGCTCGTCATGTCGGCCAGGCGAATATCGAAATGCTCCGCCACGCGGCGTTGAATCTGTTCGATCGTGATGGCGTGTCGCGCTTCTTCCTGCAAAATATCTTTGAGCAAATGCTCGACCACTTCCTGCGTGAGTTCCTTACCGCTGAGTGAGGCGAACGACGCGACACGCATGAGCGCGCCTTCAAGCCGGCGAACGTTGGTGCGAATGCGGTTGGCGAGGAATTCGAAAATTTCGTCGCGCAACTTGATGTGCAATGTGCGCGCTTTCTTTCGCAGAATAGCCATGCGCGTTTCGACGTCGGGTGGCTGCAGTTCCGCAGTCAGTCCCCATTCGAAACGCGAAACGAGCCGGTGCTCAAGGTTTGCGATTTCCGAGGCCGGACGATCGCTCGAGAGGATGATCTGTTTATGTCCGTCGAAAAGCGTGTTGAAAGTGTGGAAGAACTCCTCCTGCGAACGCTCTTTTCCGCCGAGGAACTGGATGTCGTCGATCAAAAGAAGATCGGCCTGACGATAACGTTTCCGAAATTTTACGAGCGTGCTGTGCTGGATGGCGTCGATGAACTCGTTGATGAAAAGTTCGCTCGAAAGGTACATTACTCTTGCGCCTTTTTTCTTCGCCCAAACGTATTGTCCAATCGACTGCATCAAGTGCGTTTTGCCCAGACCGACCCCGCCATAAATGAAAAGCGGGTTGTAGGTTTTAGCCGGCGCCTGCGCGACCGCGAGGCTGGCCGCATGTGCAATTTCGTTATTCGGCCCGACAACGAACGATTCGAACGTGTTCCGCGGATTGAGTCCGAGGGCGTGGCCGACGCGCTTCGTTTCACTACTCGTCTCTGCGACCGTGTCTTCCACTACGGTTGAACTGAGGATTACATCTTCTTCGCCGGGAGCATTACCGGAGGGCGACGAAAATTTTACCATTCGCGGACCGCCGAAGGCAGAGACAATGGCCGATTGCAATGCCGGCATGTGATTACTTTCGATCCAAAATTGGTAGATGTTGTTTGGAACTCGAAGGGTAAGCGAATCGTCTGTCGCGCTAAGCAACTGAACGGCAGAAAACCAACGCTTAAAAGTATCCGCGCTGACCTGTGGTTTTAGAGCAGTGGACAACTTCTGCCATAACTGAGCACACTTCTCGTCCATGCGAACTTGTTAACAGGGTTAAACGACCGAAATCAGACGCGAAGCAGAAGCAGATTGCGGAGAATACGCAGATGCTGGCAACGCCGACGAAGCAACACGAACAGTTGCACGCGAGAAAGAAATTCCTGTAATTTCTGTGAAATACGAGGGAAAAACCGAAAATGCATTTTGAGGAAACTCACGCGGCATTGCGTGGCTGTCGCGAGGAGTTTTGAATTTGATCGGTGATTCGAGCGCCATAATTTTCTTCCTCCGCAAAAGTTTCTCAGAACTGTCCACATGTTATTAACAACCACCATTTTTCCTCCCGGACAGCGGGCTTGAGATTAAGAACCGTACGCAACTTCGACAAGAGAAAATCTGAATTTTATTTTTTGAAACGCGACGAAAAAAACTTGACGAAAAACTTCTCGTAATTTCTCCCACGCAACTTCACGCTTTGAGTTGCGCATGCCTGTTGACCCGAGTGATCCGCACGCGCAGTTTTAACGCATCGCAGTGCTGTTGGTCGCAGTCGCGACGTTTGCAAAAATGGATTTGAATCACCAACACGCGCAGTTTTTTTTCACGGAACGAGCATGAAGCGATTTTTTTGGTGCGGATTGGCCCTCAGTTTTTTCCTCATTTCGCGATCGGCTAACGCGCTCGATGAAATTCCGCCGCCGTTTGGTTTTAAGTGGAATGACCTGACCGGGCGCGTGGAAAGCCTGCTCACGGGAGCGAAGGCGAAAATCGTTTTGCGGGAAAAAAAGGAGCACAACGAAGTCTGGACCGTGGAAGGCCTGGTGCAGCCCGGACTGAAACGAACGCTCTTTACTTTTCGCGAGGGTTTTCTCGTCGGCATCGAGCTGCAATATGAATACCCGGATTGGACGATCGAGCGTTACAACGATCGGATGGGAGAGATCCGCCGTTATTTCGATGCGAAGTTCGGCACCGGGAAACTGGTGTCGCGTTCACGCGATACTGATACGGACGTGATCCAGACGCTGGTCGGTTATCAATGGACCGTGGGCAGCACGATGCTCGAGCTCTTTTATTTTTCGGCGCAACGCGAGGCGTTGCTGTTTCGAACAATCACGGTCGACTACAAAATGATCTGACTTGTCGCGGCGGTGCGACTTCGACGTTCGCGGTTAGGCGTTTTCTTTTTGCATTCGCTTCAACTTGCTCGACAGGCTCGCCTTCGCCGCGGAGCTGATGCGATCGATAAAAAGAATTCCATTCAGATGATCGACTTCGTGCTGCAAAGCGCGCGCGAGCAAACCGCTCGCTTCGATTTCAACTTCTTTCTCTTCCAATGTCTGGGCGCGCGCCGTGACCGTAACGGCACGAATTACATCGGCGTTGACGTCCGGTATGCTGAGACAGCCTTCGGACCCGAGAATCTTCTCTTCACCCAGTTCAAGTTCCGGATTCAGCAGGACAAGCGGCATCGCCTCCAGAGGATCGATCTCCTTGCCGTTCAGCTTCAGCGTGCTGGGACGGTCCTCGACTGGTGAGATATCAAGCACGGTCAAACGCAAGGCTTGTCCGATTTGTTGCGCGGCCAGCCCGACGCCATTCGCGTCGTGCATTGTTTCCAGCATGTTGGAAGCGAGTTCGCGAATTTCGTCATTCACTTTTTCCACGCGTTTGCCTTTTGCGCGCAGAATAGGGTGACCGTATTTCGCGATCGGCAATCTCATTCTTCGCCGCTGGTGAAAGCCGGCAGATTTTTGATACCGGCGAGCTTCAACGCGTCCATCACTTTAATAATAATGCCGAACGACGCTTTCTTGTCCGCCTGCAAGACAAGCGTGGCTCTTCGTTCCACGGTAAGGCCCTTCACCGCGGCCTCGAGTTGATCCACGTCGATTGATTTGTTGTCCAATTTCACCGCGTCGCTTTGATCGACAGTGACGATGGCATGCTCGGCTTCCGCCGGCGTTTTTGTTGATGTCTTCGATTCCGGCAAATTGATTTTAACTTCTGGCTGATCTTTTTTGAACGTGGTCGAGACAACAAAAAAGATGAGCAGAATCGTCAGGATATCGACGAGCGAAACGATGATGATGGAAGGCGCCCGCCGTTTGCGCACCGCAAACTTCATGAATTGATCTCCGCTCTGCTCTTCAAGCTACGGGTGTACGGATGATCGGCGTTGGTTTTATCGCCGCGGGCGAAGGCTGAGGCGCGGCCTGCGTTCCCACGCGGCCGTAATAGCATTTTGCGATCAGCTCGACGACCAGCGTTTCCATTTCGACCGACATCACTTCGATCTTGCGCGAAAAATAACTAAACGCGACCAACGCTGGAACGGCGATCGATAGACCGAAGACGGTCGCATTGAGCGCCTCGGCAATGCCGAGCGCAATCGCTTTTGTATCGGCTGACCCTGTGCTCAATCCGAGATGAGAAAAAACGTGGACCAATCCCGAGACCGCGCCGATCAAGCCGAGAAGTGGCGCGATGCCGGTAATGATTTCCAAAACGATCAGACCGCGCTCGAGCACGACCATTTCGTGTCGCGCGCGTGTCTCGACCGCTTCGATATTTTCTCCGCGTGGTGAACGCAAGTGTTGCAGCGCCACACGCACAATGCGGCCAAGCGACGAATTATCGTCGTGCACGATGCGCGCGAGACGTTCCGCGCTGCCGCCAGGCACGAGCCGCTCGACTTCGCTCTCAATCACCAGCGGCATCACGCTTTTTCGGCGCAGAGCGAAGCCGCGCAAAATCATCGTCGTAACCGCGAAGAGCGAACAAATGAGAAGCGGCCACATGAAAATGCCGCCTCTCGTAAAAAAGCCGATCACGTCCTGCGCGATTTCCGGAGCTCCTTCGATTGCGAGAAAAAGAGAATTCATTGGTTCGGGAAAAGCGTAAAACCGATTTCGAAGGTCAGCCCCTCAGGCGGCAGAATATCGACGACATCCTCGGGAATGGGAGGAGCTTTCGCCTGTTGAATGGATTCCAGGCAAACATTTGCAAACGATTCATTCGAAGAGTTGGAAACTAACCTGAGATTCGCGACATGCCCATCGCGGTCAACGGAAAAGGTCACCCGCGCCGTTCCGATCGAAACCAGATCCATTTGTTTCTTCGTGTAATACAGCCAGCGCGATCCGATCGCATCGTAAATTAATTTTTGATAACGCCCCAGAGGCGTTCCGACCGCATTGACCGAGGATGGACCGCGATTCGTGATGCGCCCGCTGATGTGCGTCTGCTCTTTGTAAGCACGGTAGGAAGATTCCGGTGGCGGAGTTGCCTGCGGTGCGGGTGTGGCAATTGCCGTTTCGGGCGTGGGCGACGCCGCAAGTTCTTCCGATGGCGTCAGCGCCGGTGGCGGTGTTGCGGTCAACATCGCGAGCTGGTCGGGTGAAGGCTTCGTTGTGGGAGCCGGCGTCGGAGTAGTTAGCGGCGCCGTGGCTTGTGGCGTGGGAATGGCAGAGGGCGCTGGCGTAGGCCTCATCGGTTTTGGTTCGAGACCGATTGAAGGCGCTTGGTTTTCGAGATTTGGAAACGGCCGATCCTTTCCATTCTGCGAGGGCAAATCGCTATCGCCTCTGGCTGGGACCTGGCCGGCCGCAATTGAGTTCGCGTTGGATTCGAATGTTTTTTCCTTCGGAGTTTCGGCCGATTTCTTCGAGTCGTCCGTCTCGAGGAAACGTGCATTGGTCTTAGTCGCAGGCGCGGGAGTTGGCGCGATGGTCATGAGCGTGAGTTCGGAAGGTCTATCTTCCGGCAGCGATGAGCTTGTTAGTTTTCCGCCAAATGCGGCCAGCAGGAACGCCACGACGAGATGAAGAAAAAGCGACGCCAGGACCGCCCACAAAATCTTCCGGCTATCGTTATTGTGGTCTACGATATGAATCGCGGTCGACATGAGCGGCGCCGTAGAAGGTGATGCGGCAAAGGTAAAATTAGTTGGAGCATTTTACGCTCCCCGAGAAAGGGACGAATCATATCGCAGGTCGGTTACACTGACAAATCAGGCCCGCCGAAGTTCAACGGAACTGGCTATCTATTTGGACGCAGGATGTTTTTCCGTCCGGGTGGAGCGAAATCGGGGTTCGTCAGGTCCGAGTCCGGCGAGAATTTATCCTCGCGTGGTGAAACAGGTATTGCTGCGCGTATCCTCCGTACGCGCCAAAATATCGATCGGCGAAATTCCGTAACTTGCCCGTGGTTGGTTTTCTTTTTCGCGCAAAATATTTCTCCCGCAGGACGCGCTCAATCCAGACATCGATCGGGAAAGCGTGCAATCGTTCGTAGGCAAAAAGCAAAACGCAGTTGGCGACTTTCATTCCCACTCCCGGCAGCGCGCAAAGTCGCTGGCGTAATTCCTCATCGGGAAGCGTGCTCCAACGCTCGAGATTTGCTTTACCGGATGAGATGAGTTTTGCGGTCGCGAGGAGATTTTTCGCGCGATACCCGAGCGCGCAGGCGCGCAATTCCGCTTCGGAACTCTTCGCGATTCGTTCCGCCGCCGGAAACGAATGCAGTTCGAGATCGAAAATTCTGCACGGTTTTCCGAAACGTGTGCGCAACGCTCGGGACATTTGTCGAATGTGCGCCACCTGTTTCATCGACGAGCAGATGAAGGTCGCCAGACATTCCCATTTCGGTTGGCGCATAATGCGTAATCCCCGGCAAAAATCTCGGGCCTCGTCCATGGCAACGTCGCGCGGGAACGAAGCACAAATCTCCTTCATTCGATGATCGAGAGCGAAGTAATTTGCGATTATTTCGCGATCGACGCCGCCGAAGAACAACTTCGCGCCTCGCTGCTCAATAAACACGGCCTTCTCTCCGATCACGCCGGCAAATCCCGCACCGTGCCGTTCCCAGTGAAACACCTGGCCTGAATCAAGCGTGCGGGCGAGATCGAAATCACGGGCGGAGATTGTACGTAACCGATTTCTCATAGGCGGCGCGATCCACCTTGCACGGCGAGAAAATTCTGTCACCTAACATCCGCGTGAACGTGAAGCTCGCTATCGATACTGGCGTCCTGTTCCTCTATTTTTTTGTCATCATTTTTATCGGCCTGCGTATGGGCCGAAAGGAAGAGAGCCTTCACGATTTCGCTCTCGGCGGCCGGAGCATTCCATGGTGGGCTGTGCTCGCCTCAATCGTTGCTGCGGAAACAAGCGCCGCCACATTTTTCGGCACGCCTGGCGAAGGATTCGCGCTTCGCAACTACACCTACGTTCAGCTCGCGATCGGCACGATTATCGCGCGCATTCTCGTTAGCTACATTTTCATCAAGCCCTACTACGATTACAAAGTTTACTCGATCTACGAATATCTGACGGCGCGGTTCGGCGTCGGAACAAAGAATGGCGCCTCCGCTATTTTTCTTTTCACGCGCGTGCTTGCTTCGGGCGCGCGATTGTACGTTGCCGCGATCGCGCTCGCGCTCGCGTATGAGATGATTACCGGCGCGCGGCCTAACCAAACACAGACGCTTTGGATTTATGTCGGATCGACAATTGTCATCGTTATTCTCACTGCGATCTACACCACACTTGGTGGCATCAAAGCGGTCGTGTGGACCGATTTCATCCAGGCTTCGATCATGATCGGTAGCGCGCTCGTTGCGCTCGGTCTTCTTTACTCCGCCATTCCCGGTGGCTGGCACGAAATCGTCCAACGCCACGGCGGGTTCGGTGTTTCCGATTTTATCGCGACCGGTCTCAACCCGGCGAAACATGGCTGGGATAAGTGGAAAGGCATGTTCGAAATCGAATACACCATTTTCGCCGGATTGATTGGATCGACATTCGTAACCATGGCGACACACGGGACCGATCAGGACATGGTCCAACGAATGTTGACGGCGGTCGACATTCGACGCAGCCGACGATCGCTCATTCTCTCAGGACTCGCCGACATTCCGATCGTGCTCACATTTCTGAGTATCGGCCTGCTCCTTTGGACCTATTATCAGGTTCATCCGGATCCGACGCTGCCGAAATCGCCTAACGAGATATTCTGCCATTTCGTCCTCTATCAACTGCCAGTCGGACTACGCGGTTTGCTTATCGCAGGAATTTTCGCAACGGCCATGGGTTCGCTTAGCACCGCGCTCAATGCACTCGCTACCAGTTTTACGCGCGACTGGTATCAGAGTTACATCAATCGCAATGCGACTCAGGCTCAGAGTTTGCGTGCCGTGCGTTGGGCCACCGTCGCGTTCTCCGTCTTGATGATTGTCGTCGCGTCCGTCACGTCTTATCTCGTCGTCATTCATCCGAACGTGCGCATCATTCCAATCGTGCTGGGAATTTTCGGCTACACTTACGGTTCGCTTCTCGGTGTTTTTCTTTGCGGAATTTTTACGAAACGCCGCGGCAACAATTTCGGCAACATCATCGCGATGATCTGTGGATTCGTTTTCGTCGCCGTCATCAGTAATCTCCCGAACGCCATCGCGGGCATTTTCGGGCGCTTCGCTTATCCGAAGCCGGAATGGTTGCCGAAAATGGAATTTCCATGGTGGATCTTTTTTGGAACGATTGTCACGTTTTTGATTGCAGTTGCGTTCCGGACTAACCGCGAGCATCAACCGGCAGCTTCATTCACCGATAGAGTCACTTCCGGCGAGATTATCTGACTCGTCGTCGTCGGTCATTAATTTGCGTTCGCAGATCGACCGTTCGATTTACCCCCTGAATCGTATCGCTCCGCTTTTCATCACGAAACCAGCTCTGCAAAAAGCTCTATCGCTTCACCGCGACCTGAAAACTTGACGGCTTAAAGCCGTCAAGTTTACAACGGCGTATGACGAATTCTAAACGAGACGTGCTGGAAGTGTTGTTTCCCTCGGTCAGAGCCAGGTTATTGCGTCTGTTACTCAGCAGGCCGCCGAAACAATATTATGTTCGAGAATTGATGGCGACGACTGGGCTTGCGCTTCATACGATTCAAGACGAATTGCGCAAGCTCGGGGCCATTGGTCTCGTTACCAACTGGTCAAATGGTTACCACCGATTCTATCGCGCCGCGCGGAATCACGCGTTATTTCTGCCTCTGTTCTCTATTGTGCAAACGAGTGCGGAACTTCCGAAGATATAACATTCCGCAGTGCGTCGACAAAAGGGGCGCCGATTGACCAAAAAGAAAACGCGGCAAAATCCAAGACGACTCCGCATGGATCGCGCGATAAATTGGCACCTGTTCTCCAAGGCCTCAAAAACTTGACGGCTTTAAGCCGTCAAGTTTATCGCGTCTCGCGGTCGCTAAATAGCACCGGCGCCGAGAAACTCTATTCGGTCATCGGGTTGGTAAGCCGGGACCTATCAATTTCGAGATGGAGCTTTAGTTCTCGCAATTGCTTCGCATCAATTTCCGCGGGCGATTGCGACATTAAATCCTGGCCGCGATTGTTCTTTGGAAAAGCGATAACATCGCGAATGGAAGTTTCGCCACAGATGAGCATGACGAGGCGATCGAGGCCCATCGCGATTCCGCCATGCGGCGGAGCGCCGAGACGAAAGGCGCGCAGCAAATGGCCAAACATTTTTCCCTGCTCCTCTTCAGTCACGGCAAGCGCGTCGAACATTTTCTTCTGCAACTCGGGCTCGTGAATACGAATACTGCCGCCACCGATCTCAACGCCATTTAGAACAACATCGTAGGCGTCCGCGCGCATCTCGCCGAATTTTTTCTCATCGAGAAACGGAAGATCCTCCGCTTTCGGGCGCGTGAACGGATGATGGACGGCGTTCCATTTATTTTCTTCCGCGCTCCATTGCAGGAGCGGAAAATCGGTCACCCAAAGAAAGTCGAGCTCCTGCGATCCTTCGGTGAGTTTTTGAATTTCAGCGATGCGCAGCCGGATGCGACCGAGCACTTCGCACGCAATCTCCCATTTATCGGCCGCGAAGAAAACGCAATCGCCTTCTTCGATCTGCAATCTGCTGCGCAGCGCTTCTTTTTCCTCGGCGGAAAAGAATTTTACGATTGGCGACTTCCATTCGTCGTTTTCAATTTTGATGAAGGCTAGGCCTTTCGCGCCAAAGTTTTTCGCGATCGCCGTAAGCTCATCGACCTGGCCAATTGTAATGCCAGCGAATCCTTTGGCGTTGATCGCTTTGACCACGCCGCCCGCATCGAGCGCGCCGCGAAACATTTTGAAAGCGCTATCTGTAAAAATGTCTTCGAGATCGACCAGTTGCATTCCGAAACGGCAATCCGGTTTGTCGCTTCCAAAAGTGCCAACCGCCTCGCGATAAGTCAGGCGATCGAACGGCGTTTTGATTTCGATATCGCGCGCAGCTTTGAAGATGGCCGCGAGCATTCCTTCGGTCAGCGCGAAGATATCTTCTGGCCTAACGAATGATGCTTCGATGTCGATCTGTGTGAACTCAGGCTGCCGATCGGCCCGTAAATCTTCATCACGAAAACATTTCGCGATCTGGAAATATTTTTCGACGCCGCCTACCATGAGCAGCTGCTTGTATTGCTGCGGCGCTTGCGGCAGGGCGTAAAATTTTCCGGGCATCAACCGGCTCGGCACGAGAAAATCGCGCGCACCTTCCGGCGTGCTCTTTGACAAGATCGGCGTTTCGATTTCGAGAAATCCCTGCGCGTCGAGATACTGACGCGTGGCTTGGGTGACTCGGTGGCGTGTGCGCAGATTTTGCGACAGACGCGGCCGGCGCAAATCGAAATAGCGATAGGTGAGTTCGAGATCTTCGTTGCTCAATTCCGCATCGAGTTGGAACGGCAAATTCTCCGCGCGGTTAAGAACGATGAGTGAATCTGGCAGGACTTCGATGTCGCCCGTCGCAAGTTTTGGGTTTTCCGTGCCGGGCAATCGCGGCGCGACTTTGCCGGAAACCTGAATCACATCTTCGGGACGCAACGCGTGCGATTGCTTCGCTACCTCCGCGTTTTCTTCCGGACGAAAAACAACCTGCGTCAGACCTTCGCGATCGCGCAAATCGATGAAGACAACGCCTCCGTGATCGCGACGCACCGCGACCCAGCCAGCGAGTTTCACTTCGCGGCCAACGTCCGCCTTGCGCAATTCGTTGCAGTGATGACTGCGATAGGTCATGCGCGGGAAATTACGTCGAGCCGGGAAAGAAGTTCCTGGTGCGGAATGGAAATTTGGTCACCCGTCGCAAGCGTTTTCACTTTCACTTCCGGCCATTCCTCACCGAAAAGGACCGCTATGCGCGCGCCGAGTTGTTCGGCGGTTTGAAATTGTTTACCGACTTTGACGGGCGTGAGTGAGAAATCGACGCGGTAGTTACGATCGCGTAACGCTTGAACCTGCGCGAGCGCTTCCCGGCGTCGTTCTTCCTTCGCCACGACGACGTAAATATCGATGTTTCGCTCGTGCGCGGTTGCAGCTTCCGCTTGTTCATGCGCAACAGGGGTGACCGCGATCAATTCGCCGAGAACCACATCACCCATGGCAAATCCCACCGCGGGTAAGGAAACGTCGCCATCGCTCAGCTGCGCGATGAGTTTATCGTAACGCCCGCCGCCAGCGACTGCGCGAAATTTTTCGGCGCGATCGAAAGCCTCGAAGACGACTCCGGTGTAGTAAGCGAGGCCGCGAACAATTCCGAGATCGACTCTCACGAACCCATCCAATCCTCGCTCGCGCAAACCTTCGACGACGCGTTCGAGCTTTTCGCTCTTTCCGGTTCCGTCAAGAATTGCGAAAACGGATTGAGCCAGCGAACCTAGCTTCTCCGCGGTTTTCTCGCGAGGTTCGCGTTCGCTCTTGTCGATTACTTGCAGAATCTCGTCCCAACGATCTTCGGGAACTTTCTCTTGACGCAACAAATCGATCCAGAATTCCCGATCGCTGATGCGCACAACAAAGTCTTTTTCGTTCAAGCCAAACGCGCGCAGCAGATCGATGCAGAGCGCGATCGTTTCAATATCTGCGCCTAACGAATCGTCACCGACGATATCGCAGTTGATCTGGAAGTGTTCGCGCAACCGCCCGCGCTGTTGTTTCTCGTAACGAAAACATTGCGGAATAGAAAACCACTTGAGTGGTTTCTTGAATTCGCGCTCACGCGCTGCGACCACGCGCGCCAGCGTCGGCGTCATCTCCGGCCGCATCGCGACTTCGCGTTCGCCCTTATCGGTAAAATTGAAAAGTTGGCCGACGATTTCGTCGCCGCTCTTTTTTTTGTAAAGCTCGGTCGGCTCCAAAATCGGGCCGTCCCATTCGACAAAACCGTAGCGACGGGCAGTTTCGCGCCAGCGCGCGAAAATGTAATTCCGAAACGCGCAATCGTTCGGCAAAAAATCGCGAAAACCTGGAAGCGGTTGCATTAGTGGAAATTACGTTTTTGCAAGGTGCCAGCGTCGATGCAGCCACGCGGGATGCAAGCTACGAAACCTTAATGCGTTGAATAAATTCCGTCATTAGGCAGTCGGATTGATTCACGACGGAAGCATCCGTTTAACAACAGCAAAGGACAATTATGAAACAAACTACATTAGTGAAATTATTGGCTGGCGGAGCGGCTTGCGCATTGGCGTTGAGCACAGCTTTCGCTCAGGAATCAAGCACCACCACAACTACGGCAGGAGCGACTGGCGTTTCGACCAGCACGAGCACCAGCTCGTTGAATGGCACGGGGACGGTCACGACCTATACGCCGGGTTCGGACTTCATCACGTTTCGCACCGAGACGAGCCCCGAACCGGTGAAGTATTACTACACCAAGAGCACGACCATAGTCGATCCGGAAGGAAAAACGGTTGAATGGTCGATGATCAAGCCGGACATGCCGGTCACGTACACCTACGTGAAAGATGGCGATCGCATGGTCATCACGAAAGTGACGCTGACCAAGCCACTCTCCTTTTACAAAAAGGAAACAAGCACCACGACGACAACGACAGCTCCGTAACGACAGTCGTTAGTCTCGAAAACTTGAAGCGCTCGTGGAACGTGTTTCCGCGAGCGCTTTTTTTTCGCAACGTGGGAGCCGTCCCAGTGAGGCGATTAGAAGGAATTGAAAGCAACACAGCCGGGACACTGAGCGAACTCCCGCATTTAGTCTTCGTAACCGCGCGGGAATTTTTGGTGCCACTTCCATGCGCTCTCGATGATGGTATCGAGTGATTGGAATTTTGGCTGCCATCCGAGTTCGCGTTTAATTTTTTCCGAAGCGGCGATAAGCCGCGGTGGATCGCCTGGACGGCGCGGTTTTTCCGTGACGGGGATTTTTTTACCGGTGATTTTGGAACAGCAATCGATCACCTCACGCACGCTCGCGCCGCCGCCGGTGCCGAGGTTGTAATAGGCGCTTTGCCTGGCTCCAAGCGCGAGAATGTGGGCGCGCGATAAGTCGAGGATGTGAATGTAATCACGAATACAGGTGCCATCCGGTGTCTCGTAATCGGTCCCATAAATCTCGACCTCTGACTTTTCTCCAAGGGCGACCTTCAGGACATTTGGAATGAGATGCGTTTCGTGGCGATGATGTTCGCCGAAATTCTCCGACGCGCCCGCGGCGTTGAAGTAACGGAGCGAAACGAAGCGCAAGCCGTGAATTTCGTCGTACCAGCGAAGAATTTTTTCGAAGGCGAGCTTTGATTCGCCGTAGGGATTGACCGGACGTTGCGGTGCCGTTTCATCGATCGGAACGCGATCGGGCAATCCAAACGTCGCGCAGGTCGAGGAAAAAACGAATTGCTTCACGCTGGTTTCAATCATGGCATCGAGGAGATTCACGCCGTTGCCAATGTTGTTGCGGAAATATTTCGACGGATTCTTCATCGATTCGGCGACGAGCGCATTGGCCGCAAAATGCATGACGCCGTCGGGCTTTGCCTGGCGCAATGCCGCGGTAATATTTTCACGATCACCCAGATCGCCCTCGATAAAACTCGCTCTCGTGTCAACGGCCCGGCGATGACCTTCGGTCAAATTATCGAATACGAAAACCTGATGCCCTTCATCGAGGAGCAACTCGGTGCAGACGCTTCCGATGTACCCGGCACCGCCGACCACGAAGGTTTTCATGTGCGGGAGAATCGGCTGCCGAGCCGACTCATGTCAAAAAGTTCGAAGCGTACTTTGCGATCGCGTTTTTTCCTGGAGCGCGACAATCATGCGCCGACAAGTGCGATTGCGCACGCGGGGCGTAAGAACTTGCAGACTTTGCTGCTCCGAACCCCATTGCAGAATATCGATGTCGACGCGGCGCACGCCCCATTTTCGCATGGCGAGACGACTCGTTTTGTAAAGATCGATCGTGTCGGTTCCGATCAACGCGGTACCGTAATCGTCGATCTGAAAAACTTCATTCGTGTCGATGATTCTGAATTTCGTCCCGAGCGGGAAATGCGACCAATCCGCGGCGGCGCTTTGCACGTTGCGGCCGGAAAGTCGCTGACCGATGGCGTTACGGCGTCCACCTTTCTCGGTGTGCGTGTACGCGGTTGTGCGCACCTTCGACATATGGCGCCCGGAGACGCCGCGGGCAGAGGTGTGTGTATTTGTTTGCGTGGCGCAGCTGGCTAAGAGGGCCGCCAGGGCCAGAGCAAACGCAAGTCTCGAAAGATGGGACATTTGCGAATCAGCCGGCTAATAGCGATTGAAGCCGCCCGGCGCAAGCGATAATTTTCCGCGACCCTATTCGTTTGTTCATGGCACTTTTATCCTCCAGCCGAGTTTTCGTAGCAGAAAATGTGCTCCTGGATGGTCGGCTCGCACTTTTTCACGAACGCGAAAAATGGCTCGCGATCGCCGATCCGCATTTTGGCTATGAGCTAAGCCGGCGCGCGGCAGGGTGGCTGGTTCCTTTGTGGGGCATGGATTCGATCGAGTCGCGATTACTGCAGTTGCTCGACGATTATCAGCCAGAGCGGCTGATCATTCTCGGTGATCTCGTACACGATCGTTTCGCGCGTTTGCAAGCCCGGGATTTTCTCGAGCGAGTGCGCGAGGTCTGTGAAGTTGTCGTTATCGGGGGGAATCACGACACGAAATTAGGCGAAACCATCGCGCTTCTCGATTCCTGGGCGTCGACTGAATTTTATTTTCATCATGGACACTGTGCCGTGAATGAATCGCATTTAATTCAGATCATCGGCCATCATCATCCCGCGGGCACGATTCGCGATGGCGCTGGTTTGCACCTGAAACTACCGGCATTTGTGCAACAAAACCGATGTTGGATCATGCCGGCTTTTTCACCGTGGGCGGCAGGAACAGTTTGGCCGCACGATGATGAAAGCCAGATTTGGATTTGCACACCGCAACGCGTCTTGCGGTTGAACGGTGACTGATTCGTTAGGCGCGAGCCGCCAAATCCGTCGTGCAATGCGGACAGCGTTTCGCCTTAATCGGAATCGACATCGCGCAGGCCGGACAATCTTTCACCACTGGGTCATCGTTCTCCGATGGCCGCTTCATTTTATTGAGCGCCTTCACAACCAGAAAAATGCAAAACGCGACGATGATAAAATTCACGAGCAGGGTGACGAAGTTTCCCCAGTTCCACGTAATCGCGCCTTCCTTGGTCGCTTCGGCCAGAGTGGTGAAGGCGTCTTTGCCGTTAGGCGCCGCCCTCAGGACGAGGAACTTGTTGGAAAAATCCAGGCCGCCGCTGAGCAGACTGATCGGAGGCATGAGAATGTCCTTCACGAGAGACGTTACGATTGCGCCAAAGGCCGCGCCGATTATGACACCGACGGCGAGATCGATCGCGTTGCCCTTGACGGCGAATTCTTTGAATTCTTTCCACATATCGTTGCTCTAGTTAGGCAAGGACGATGTTGACAAGCTTTTTCGAAACGACCACGACCTTGCGCACGGTTTTGCCGGCGATTAGTGCGAGGATTTTTGGCAAGGCAAGCGCCGCCGCTTCAATCTCCGCATCACTCGCGACGAGCGAAACGGTCAACTTATCGCGTAATTTTCCGTTCACTTGCACGACGATTTCGATTTCGTCTTCAACGAGAAACTGTTCGTCGTGATTCGGCCACGGTTGTTCGGTAATATCACCGCCGGCGTCGGTGAATTTTCGGTTCAACGTTTCCCACAATTCCGAAGTGAGATGTGGCGCGAAAGGATTGAGCAAAAGCAGCAGCGTACGCATTGCAGGCAATGGTTTCGCGTCGGCATTGGTAAACGCATTTACGAAAATCATCATCTGCGAGATGGCGGTGTTGAATGACAAGGTCTCGATGTCGCCGGTGACTTTCTTGATCGTCGCGTGAATCACTTTGGTTTGTGATTTATCCGCTGCGACGTCGGATATCCCGTCCGACAAAATCCATTCGCCCGCCCGGTTTTCTTCCATGATCAAGCGCCAGACGCGCGCAAGAAATCGCGAGACACCTTCAACGCCTTTCATGCTCCACGGTTTCATCTGCTCGAGTGGGCCCATGAACATTTCGTAGCATCGAAATGAATCGGCGCCGTAGTTATCGATTACTTCATCCGGGCTGACGATGTTCCCGCGGCTCTTCGACATTTTCTGATTGTCTTCGCCGAGAATAATTCCCTGGTTAACGAGTCGCTGGAACGGTTCGGTTTTCGAAAGATATCCCGAATCGAAAAGCACTTTGTGCCAGAAGCGCGCGTATAAGAGATGGAGAACGGCGTGTTCCGTTCCGCCGACGTAAAGATCGACGCCTCCCGGTTTTGGTCCGCCCATCCAATAACGTTCGGCTTCTTCGCCCACGAAACGCCGGTCGTTCTCCGGATCGCAGAATCTCAAATAATACCAACTGGAGCCGGCCCATTGCGGCATGGTGTTGGTTTCACGCTGCGCCTTATCGGAATAACGAATCCAATCTTTCGCTTTGGCTAATGGCGCTTCGCCCGTGCCTGTCGGCTTGAAGTCTTCCAGCGGCGGCGGCACTAGCGGCAATTCGTTTTCGCCTAACGAACGATGTTTCAGACGCCCGTCCGGCTCGGACTTTTCCCAGACAATCGGGAAAGGTTCGCCCCAATAACGCTGACGGGAAAAAAGCCAGTCGCGCAATTTGTAGCGCACGTCGCTTTGGCCGTGTTCATGTTGCTCGAGCCAGGCGAGCATTTTCGCTTTTGCTTCCGGGGTCTGCAGACCATTGATAATGGGCGAATTGATCGCGAGCCCGTCGCCGACGAATCCGATTGATTCTTCGACGGTTTTCTCCGGCGCTTGTACGACAGGGAGGATTGGCAGATCGAATTTGCGCGCGAATTCCAGATCGCGTTCGTCGTGACCAGGCACGCCCATGACTGCGCCGGTGCCGTAACCCATCAACACGTAATCAGCGATCCAGATTGGCATTCGCTGATTATTCGCGGGGTTGATCGCGTACGCTTCGATGAAGACACCGCTTTTATCCTTCGCCAAATCCGTTCGCTCCAGATCCGATTTCGAAGCGATTTGTGCGCGATAATCTGCCACATCGGATTTTCGTTCCGGCGCGGTCAATTGATCTACGAGCGGATGTTCCGGAGCGAGAACCATGTAACTCGCGCCGTAAATCGTGTCATGACGTGTCGTGAAAACGCGAATCGCTTCCTTTCTGTTCTCGATTTTGAATTCGATCTCTGTGCCTTCGCTGCGACCAACCCAGTTGCGCTGAAGAAGCTTGATCGATTCGGGCCAGTCCAGATCTTCGAGCTCGTCGACCAATCGTTCCGCGTAAGCCGTTATGCGCAGCATCCATTGCCGCATTGGTCGCCTAACGACTGGGAAACCGCCCACTTCGCTCTTGCCATCGATGACCTCTTCGTTTGCCAACACGGTACCGAGACCTTGACACCAGTTGACGGGAACTTCTGCGACATAAGCGAGTCGAACGCTGTCAGGATCGTCGCCGCGGTAGGTTTCGATCGGTTCGGCTTTGTTCGTCTCCGGATTAAACCATGAGTTGTAAATCTTTAGAAAAATCCACTGCGTCCATTTGAAGTAGCGTGGGTCGGTTGTGTTGATTTCCCGTTCCCAATCGTAGGAAAAGCCGATCTGCTGGAGCTGGCTTTTGAACTTCGCAACATTAGTGCGCGTTGTAATTTCGGGATGCTGCCCGGTCTTGATCGCGTATTGTTCCGCGGGTAATCCGAAAGCATCCCATCCCATCGGATGCAGAACGTTGAAACCGCGCAATCGTTTGTATCGCGCGATGATGTCGGTGGCGGTGTAGCCTTCAGGATGACCGACGTGCAACCCGGCGCCACTCGGATACGGAAACATATCGAGGACGTAGAACTTTGGTTTTGCGGCGTCGAAATTTTTCTCGCCCGGGTTCAACGCGTGAAAGGCGCGATTTTTCTCCCAAATCGATTGCCATTTCGGCTCGATCCGGTCGAATGGATAAGGTTTACGCCGTTCGCTCATGAAAAAGATTTAGACAGATTAAGAGGATGGGTTTGGAATGGTCGCGCGTTTCGAACGCTAATGCAGTCAATTCTCTAAATCCTGTCAAACCATGCAGCGTTTAATTATTGCAACCCGCAATGCGCATAAGACGCGGGAGTTTGCGCAGTTGTTAAATGCTGAGTTCGAACTAAGCGACCTCCGCGCTCATCCTGATTGCGGACCGGTTGAGGAGAACGGAAAAACTTTTGCGGAGAATGCCATTATCAAAGCACTGGCCGCATCGAAAAATGTCGATGGCCTTGTGATCGCGGATGACTCGGGCTTAGAGGTTCATGCGCTCGGCGGCGCTCCCGGAATTTTTTCGGCGCGCTATTCCGGCGATCGCGCAAACGACGAGCAGAACGTAGAAAAACTGTTGCGCGATTTATCAGCTCTTTCGCTAGCGCCGTCCCGTCGCGCGCGTTTCCGTTGCGTCCTTGCGATCGCACGTGCCGGTAAACTGATCGATACGGTCGGAGGCACGGTCGAAGGAAATATTGCGGAAGAACCGCGCGGAGTAGACGGCTTCGGTTACGATCCCGTCTTTGTTCCTGCGGGCTTCGATCACACTTTTGCCGAGATGCCGCCGGAATTGAAGAATCAACTCAGCCATCGGGCGCGAGCGGTCGTGGCGTTGCGCGAACGGTTGCGGCAAATGCAGCCGTATTTGCCTAACGACTCAATCAGTGCGGAGCCGCCGCTTTGATCTGATAACCAACTTTCTTGATTTTGGCTGAGCGTATGTGATCGAGTACACCGATGACATCCCCGTGCAACGCCTGCTCTTCCGCGCTGAGAGAAACTTTGATGTCAGGATTAGCCTGAGCCAGCTGGTAAAGACGCGGCAGGACCTCGTCTTCAGCAACGAGCGCCCCATCAAAGTAAACGTTGTTGCCGGCGCTCACTTTGATGGCCACGTAGTCTTTCAACGGTGGAGTTTGTTGTGCTGCGGTCGGCGCCGGCAGACTTACGCGAATGCCTTTCATGTGCGTCTGGCTGAGGCTCACCATCATGAAGCTCGCGAGCAAAAAGAACATGATGTCGATCAACGGAATGATCTCGATGCGGGCGTGTTTTTTGGGAATAGGTGAGGAAACTTTCATAGCGAATCTAAAATTGCGCGCCGGTCATCGTATAAGTTATGGGTACTCGCACTCGGGGAGCAACCGAGTTAGCCCTGAACCGCCAACGTTTGAACGCAGACGTAGTGGACCCATCCAAAATAGGGCTTCCGGTACTTGTTGTCATTTCGGCTTCCGTGACATTCCCGCTCGCGACATCAATTGTGAGAACGCAAACACCGCTTCCCGTCAATTTCCGGCGGCGCGCTTCGTACGGATACTCCGGCCTCGGGCTGAAAACAGCCGCCACTTTCGCTGAAGACATTGAAGTGGGGCCAGTGGCACCGTAAGTTTGTCGGCGAATAGGCTGTTGAGTGACAGGCTGGGTCTTTGGTTTATTAGGCGGAGGAGTGGGTTGCTCCTCACGAAATTCCGGTTGGACGTCTGGTGGTGGCGGGGGCGGTATATCGGGCTCTTCCGGGGGTGGCGTGGGTTCCGGTGGGGCAGGTTCAGTATCCAAGACCGCCATGACCGCTTCGGGAATTTGTGATACATCCTCCGGCGGCGGTACGTCCGGATGGATTCCGGCGATGACCACAGAGATGGATGCGATTGCAACAGCGCCGCCAAAGGCAGTCCACACCTGCCAGCTCGGCGGAGGTCGGTACAATTGTGGTTTAGGCATAGCTTTTAACTATTGAGCACCAGGTGCCGGCACCGCTTTTCCGGATCCGCTCTTGATTTCAAAAGCCATCTTATAAAAGCCGGCGGAACGGATGACGTTGAGTAGCCGGATGACGTTGCCATGCAGGGCTTCCGTGTCTCCGCGGACGAAAACTTGGGCGTCAGGAGATGTTTGCTTCAACTGGCGCATTTGCTCCGTCAGATTTTCGATATCCATCCGCCTTTTGTCGAAGTAGAAGAAACCGTCGCGATCGACCGAAAGGCTGACGTAATCGGATTTGTTCTGAGTTTCGCCCGAATAGCCAGTCGGCAAATTGACCTTCATGCCCTTCATATGCACCTGACTCAGGCTGACCATCATGAAGCTGGCCAGAAGAAAGAACATGATATCGATCAGTGGAATGATCTCAATCCGCGCTTTCTTGTGCGGTATGGGCGAGGCAAATCTCATTGTCCTTAGCTGCGTGTTGGCGTCGTTGCCATCTCAGCTTCCTGTTTTGCTTTGGCGTGGGCTTCCAACATTACCTCAAGGTTAGTGGCTGCGGTTTGCAATTCGAACTCCAAGTTAGACACGCGAGATGTGAAAAAGTTAAACGGAATCAAGGCGAAAATCGCGATGCCAAGACCGCACGCTGTCGCGATGAGAGCTTCGGAGATACCACCCGTGACCGCTTGAACGGCCAACTCATCGTTACCCAGCGAACCGAAGGATTTCATCAAGCCCGTGATCGTTCCAAGGAGGCCGAGCAACGGAGCGAGTGTAACCAGCGTATCCATGACGACGAGGAACCGTCCGGCGCGTTTGATTTCAATACCGGCCGCGACCTGCAATGCGCCCTGCAACGAAGCATGTTGATGGTTTAAGCCATTCCACATCATGCGCAGAACAGGATCGCGCGATCCGCGTGACAGCCTTGAGGCTTCCGCGATGTCGCCGTTTTCGATCGCTGTGAAAACTTTCTCGATGCGTTTCGGATCGCGTTTCATCCAGCGACCGAACCACCAGAAAATGCGCTCGAGCACGACTGTGAGAGCAATAATGACAACAATAAGAATCGGCCACATGATCGGGCCGCCCTTTCTGAAATTATCGACCAGGAAATTTGCACTAAATATTCCCGGCTTCGGCGTTGGGGCGGGAGTAGCGCTAGGGCTGGCCGTCGGCGCTGCCGCCGCGGGAGATTCCAATGTTACCGGAACGGATGCGCCGGGGCTCGCGAGCGGCTGCGTCCCCGGAGCAGCAGGACTCATGGCTGGATTCACTGGCATTCCCGGACTTGCCATTGCTGGCAAAGTCGAAGCCGGACTGCCCGCTTCTGGCGCGGCTGGCGACGACATCGCTGGCGGCGCGAGCTGTTGCGAAGCAGGCGTCGCAGATTCAATGGGCGTTTGAGCGAACGCGGCGAGCGCGAAGGCGGTGGAGCAGAGGCAGGCGGTTAACAGTGTTTTCATAAATTGAGGTTTATTTTCCCGGCTTCGAGTTCCGGCGACAGTTTTCTAAACTCCTTATCCCAAAGAGAATCGTGGGGAGTCCAGCAAAACTTTCACCTTTTCTCTGATACGACTCATTCATTCTTTGAACTGTCGCTTCTTTATTTCGGATTCAACATGGCAGTGGGATGTAGGGGAACCCATTGAATTTGTAAGAATAATCAATCGTCCGTCTGCAACCCCACTGTATTTTCCAGGCGCGGCCAATCACCAATCGTCGCTTCGAGTCGGTCGCCCGCGCGAATCGGACCGACGCCGGACGGTGTTCCGGTTAAAATCACATCGCCCGGCAGGAGAGTGAGGCTCTGACTGGCGAAGGAAATGATTTCCGCCACCGAATAAATCATCTGACTCGTGCGCGCCTGTTGTTTGACCTCGCCGTTTTGCCCCAGTTCGATCGGAAGGTCCGAGATATCGACGTCACTATAAACAAAAGGACCAATCGGCGTGTAGGTGTCGAATGATTTGCAGCGCGAAAATTGTTTGTCAGTTTTTTGCAAATCACGATCGCTGATGTCTTCGCCAATGGTGTAACCAAAAACACAATCGAGCGCATGTTCGATGCGCACATTTTTGGCGCGTTTTCCGATGACAACAGTCAGCTCAGTTTCAAAATCGGTTTGGTGATCGGGGAAGGCGATCTCGATTATTCCGCCATGCGCTAACAGCGAGGTCGGCGCTTTAAACCAAATCAACGGCGTACCGAGCGGCGTTCGTTTCATTTCTGCAATGTGATCGGCGTAATTCAAGCCGACGGCGATGAGTTTGCTCGGCGCAACGGGAACATCGATTTGCAGTTTGCCTAACGAATGAATTTCGCCTGTAAAATCCATTCCGAGCCAGAATGGTTGCGCCAGAACATGCACTTCGTCGCCGCGCACTTCACCGTAGAGTCGTCCTCCATTGTGAATGAATGCACCAAAGGAACGCATGGGGCGGTTACTTTGGCACTATCGCTACAAAATCGCGCACTGTTTTTCGTTCGGAAATCGAGAACGGCTCGTTTGCGTCACGGAACCAGAATGCGCTCGAGGATCCGCCGTCGAGATTGAGCGCGCGTTCTATCTTGAATGTCCCGGCAATTTTTCCCGCGATCAGAATGCGGGAAAGTTCTGCGAGCGAGACGCTCGAACAATAACCGAGCGCGAATCCATCATTGCTGTCTGTCGCGACAAAGGTTCGACGCGCACTGCGCGAATTATCGAGACCGGCAACAATGTGACCGCGATCGACGAGGAACGGGCCGCACTGCAGTGCCTCGGTAATTTTCCCTTTCATCGAAAATTCGGCTGCACGTTGCAACCGCACACGCCCCTTCATGACAGAGACAACTCCGGAGAGCAGACGTGCTTTGCGCAAAGGGGCGATCGTGCGGCCATTGCTAATAAGCAGCCCTACCGGCGCGTAATCGGGAGCGAAATAACCGCCGTTCACTCCCGCGAGACAGCGTTCGCTTTCCATCACGCTGGCGAGGTCTGCGCGCGATTCGTTAGGCTGATCGACTACGCGAAGTGCCGTTGTCCGATTTTGGAAAAGCGCAAAGTGCAATTCCGCGTGAGCGCCGCTCGCACTTTCTTCCATCGCGACGCGAACATGTCTACCAGAGGCGTCCGCCGAAACTTCGTCCGAGGAAACAACTTTCCAGTCACCGTTCGCCGAGAGCGCTCCTGCCGAAATCAGAAGCACGAGCGCTAATCGAAACTTCATTTGTTCGCCGCGCTGCCGCGTTTCGTGACCATTTGCTGAAAGCGCGGATTTTTGCGCAACGGATCCCACGTCGGATCTGCCTGGAGTTCCGACACCGTTATTCCCGCGGGAATCTCCAGCGAATGTTCGAGGATAGCGAGCGCGGTGTTCGCATCGCCACACTTCACGCTGATGCGCGCACGAGTGACACTCAGAATCGGGCCATCAAATGCGTCCTTCGTTTCGGGAAGCAATTCCGTCGCACGCTTGCCTTCCGCCACCGCGTCTTCGCACCTTCCCAGTCCGGCGTAAATCAATCCGAGTAATGCATGCCGTGGCGCGTCCGCTGGGTTCTCGCGCACCTTGGCTATCACGATTGTGCGGGCTTCTTCGTATTTCGCTTTCGCCTTCGCTCCGTCGTTCATCGCGGCATAAACATTTGCCTGCAGGAATGATTTCGGAATTGGCGCGCTCGTTTCGCCGCGAGAAGTGAGCGCCAAACTGTGTTCCAATATGGCAAGCAGCCGCACAAAATTTCTTCGGAACATCTCGCAGTTGTAACGGGTTAATAGAATTGTTCCATTCGGGTCCGGCGTTTCCGGCGTGGTTTCGAGAACTTTGCCAGTCGGTTGCAGGTCGCCTTTCGCATGGAAATCGACGCGGGCGCGCAATTCACGAATTGTGAAAGTGTCGGGCGCAACTTTGACGGCGCGATCGAAAACTTTCGCAGCCTCCTCATAGTTTCGCGTCGCGAGATAATTCCAGCCCATATTTTCGAGGAGAATCGGATCTTTCGGATCAAGCGCGGCCGCTTTCTCATAACTGGCACTGGATTCTTCCCAGCGGCCCTGTCTTCTTTGAATCGCCGCGATAATGCGCGCGATCACGGCGTCGTTAGGCAAATCGTCACGCGCGCTTGCAAGCTCGTTCAGCGCGCGGTTGTAATCGCGATCGAGATAATAATAAACCAAACCGCGTGCGAGATGCGCTTCCGCAAGATTTGGTTGCAAACGAAGCGCCTCATTCGCGGCCGTCCGAGCTTTTTGCATATGGATCGGCGTCGGCTCGATCGCGTAGTACATCCAACTTTCGAGATGGGAAAGTCGCGCATAAGCCAGCGCGAATGACGGATCTAGCCGGATCGCTTTTTCATAAAGCCCCTCCGCGCGAGCGACGTCGTCATGATGGCGATCCGGCCGATTAAAAATCTCATGCGCCTCGACGTAAAGAAGGTAAGCCTCACCATTCTGGGTCGGCTTGGTTTCGATGCGCTGTTGCTCGTCTGGAGAAAGCGTCGCTCTGAGCGCGGTCGCGATTTTCTGTGCGAGTTCGCTTTGAATCGCAAACACATCAGTCAATTCGCGATCGTATATTTGCGCCCACAGATGTCTGTCGTTCTGCGCGTCGATCAATTGCACATTCACGCGCACGCGATTTTTATCGCGCTGAACGCTGCCCTCTAAAATGGTCGTCACGCCCAGGACTTTCGCGATCCGCCGCACGCTCTTGGGACTTCCGCGATAAGACATCACCGACGTGCGCGAAATCACCTTGAGATCGCTGATGCGCGCGAGGTTGGTGAGAATGTCGTCCTGGATTCCGTCGGCGAAATACGCGTTCTCTTTCTTGTCGCTAAAGTTTTCGAATGGAAGAACGGCAATCGATTTGTCCCACTTGCGGACGAAGGCACGCGGCAAAATCAGCGATCCCGCGAGCAACGAAATGATCAACCCCGTCCCTGCGATGAGAAATAATGCTCGATTTGTTCGTGGCCTCGCGTCGCCGTTTTTCGCTAGCGCCGGCTCGGGCGTGTGTTGAATTCCTGCCGGCGTAACGTCAAAGACCCATCCGAGGAGCAAAGCGAGCGGAAATCCCAACAGGATCAAACCAATTACCAGTCGCAAACTCCAGGTCGGCAAATCCCAAATCGGAAAAATCGTCGCGAAAAACTGAATGAGAAACCACGCGACCACGCCGTATCCGGCGGCGACCTGATACACTTTTCTCCGGCGTAATTCGGTGAAAAAGTTGTTCACCGCACACGATTCGATTTCTCCCGCACGGACGCAAGCTCGATCGCGCTCGCGGTCTTCTAATTTGCGACCAATTTCTGAAAACGCGGATCGTTTCGCAGCGGATCCCATTCGGGATCGAGCTTGAGCATTGCCACCGTCAGTGACGCAGGTCGCTGCAACAAACCACTCACAAGATCGATCGCACGATCAATCTCGCCGATCGCGGCGTAAATTTTCGCGGCCGCCTCCGTCACATCGGGTCCGTTGAAAGCATCCTTGCTCTCCGGCAGGGTTGTCATCGCAAGCTCGGCTTCTTGTGCGGCGCCGGCTTTATCGCCCAGATAAGCGAGAGCGTAACCGCGATGGATGTGAGCGTCCCAAGAATCTGGTTTTTCCTGCAGTTCGACTTCCGCAAGCGTTTTTGCCCGCAAAAAGGCCGCCCGCGCGGCAGCATCGTCGTTCAAAAAATGGTGCAACATTCCGATAAAAATGCTCTTGCCCGTTAGGAAACCATGCATGTTTTGCAGGACGGTGTCCGGCACGGTATCGATTACCTGGAGTGCTTCTTTAAACTTCCTTTGCAATACGAGCGCGCCCACTTTCCCTGTGGCCAACACTTCAATTTTCGCTGGGGTATCCGGCATCTTATCCAACGCCGCCAGCGCGGTGGTAGCGACAGAAAAATCTCCTTTCTGTTCGATCGCGATTTTGGCTTTCAGGCCACGGAGCGAAAAGTTTTCCGCATCGATTTTTAAAGCGCGATCGATGGTTTTATTCGCGGTATCGAAGTCGCGTAATATCTCATAATTCATGGTGAGATTTTGCAATGCCCAGGTTGAATTCGGATTCAAGGCGGCCGCTTTCACCAGATTCGCCGTCGATTCCGTCCACCGACCCTTCCGACGCTGAATCGCTCCGAGCGCGAGGTACACTTCCGAGTCGTTAGGCAAGCCGATTTTCGCGGTGGCAAATTCTTTCTCCGCCGCGTCATAGTCGTTATCGCCGTAGTAGTAGGAGAAACCGAGCGCGAGATGGCCTTCCGGCAAATCCGGCTGCAACTGCAGGGCGCGTTGTGCCAGTTCGCGTGCACGATTTTTGTGCGACGGAGTTGGATCGAAGGTGTGATAGATCCAGCTCTCCAATTGCGAAAGACTGGCCGTGGCGAGAGCAAAATTGGGATCAAGTTCAAGCGCCTTCTCGTACTGCAATTCGGCCTGCTTGATTTTTTCGTAATCCTCCGGCACGAAAAGATTGCGCGCCTGCATGAACGCGAGATAAGCCTCGTTGTTTTCCGTCGGCTTACGCAGCAACTGCTCTTTCTCCGTCGGAGAAAGTTTTGCCTGCAATTCCTTTGCGATCTTTTGTGCGAGATCCGTTTGAATCGCGAACATGTCCGTCAGATCGCGATCGTACTCGTTGGCCCAAATGTGCTGATCGGTCTCGGCATTGATCAACTGCACGTTCACGCGCACGCGATTATTATCCTTGCGCACGCTTCCTTCTAAAATGGCGGATGCACCCAGCGCTTTACCGATCTCGCGCACGTTGTGGCTGGTTCCTCGATACGCCATGACGGAAGTGCGCGAGATCACTTTCAGATCACTGATCTTCGACAACGTCGTGAGGATGTCGTCCTGGATGCCATCGGCGAAATAGGCGTTCTCTTTATCGTCGCTGTAGTTTTCGAATGGCAGCACCGCGATCGATTTCTCGATTTTATTTGCCGAAAGGTGGGGCAGAAGAAAAAAACCGGCAGCGACAGCTACGACCAAACCGAAAAGCGCGAGCAGAAAAAGATTGCGACGTCTATGTCCTATTACACCGCCCGCAACCGGCTCTAATTTCGGCGTTGCTTGAATGCCGGAAGGCGTCACATCAAAAGCCCACGCCAAAAGCAACGCGACCGGAAACCCGAGCAAGAGCAGCACGATGACCAAACGCAAAGCCCAATTCGGCAAATCCCACGCCGGAAAGACGGCGGATGCCAGTTGGATCAAGCCGCCCGCCAGAACGACATAACCGACCGCGACACGATAAACTTTTCTCCGCTTCAGTTCTTCGAAGAAGCCGCTCACGATGAGAACGTTCAGGGCGAGCGCGTGAAAGGCAAGCGCGCTCTCTCGCTTTCAAAATCGGCGCCTCTGCGTCCCGCGAAACTACTTCACGCCGCTGGCGAAAACCGTTTGAAAATGCGGGCTTTGGGTTTCGCGCGCGACTACACGCACGTCGATTTGTTTGAAACCACGCTCTTCCAAAAGCCGATGCAACGTCACTTCGCTGAAGCCGAGCCAATGATCGGCGTAAAGTTCTCGCGCTCGCTCAAACTGATGGCTGAGTAAATCGAGAATAACGAGACGTCCGCCGCGTTTCAAAATACGCTGCGCCGCCGCGATCGCCTTTTTCGGATGAATCGCGTGATGCAGCGCCTGACTGAAAATCGCGAGATCGACGCTGTTCTCTTTTATTGGCGGATCTTCAATGTCGCCGAGCCGGTATTCCAAATTTTTGAACCCGTGTTCCTTCGCCAGACGCGAGCCGAACTCGACCATCTTCGGCGAGTTGTCGATCGCGATCACCTTGCGAGCGTTTTTGGCGAGCAATTGTGAAAGTGTTCCTTCGCCCGCGCCCAGATCGGCGACCGTCAACGGCGGAAGCAACGTGATCAAAGTGTGCGCGAGCGCCTGCCAGGAACGACCGGGACAATGATTGCGCCCAAATTTTCCGGCGAGCTGATCGAAATATTCGCGCGCTTTGTCCTGGCGTTTTCTGAGCGTGAGTTTGAGCGCGGTGCGATCGCGCGCAGCTTCGGGAATTTCGCGCGCGAGCGTGTGCATGAGTTCGTGCACTTGCGTGCGAGCGGGAGTGTTCGCGCTTTTTTTCGTCAATCCGTAATAGACATTCTTGCCCGCACGCCGGTCGGCCACGGCGCCGGCACGTTTCAATTGCGCGAGATGGCTCGAAATGCGCGACTGGCCCATGCCGAGAATATCCTGCAGCTCGGCGACAGAGAGCTCCTCTTCCTCAAGCAAAAGAAGCAAGCGCAGCCGGGTTGGGTCGGCCAGCAGACGGACGAAATTAATGGTTGACGACATGCCGTAAAGATTCGATATATCTACGTATCATGATTGATCAATATGATCAACTGTGATGGCTGCTCCGCTTAACGCCAACCTCTAAATTCCTTTCACATGCTCCGTCGTTTTATCTTTGCGTCCGAATCTGTGGGTGAAGGTCACCCCGATAAAGTTTGCGATACCATTTCCGATGCTGTGCTCGATGCCTGCCTCACGGTAGATAAAAAGAGCCGCGTCGCCTGCGAGACTTACGCGAAGAGCAACGTCGTTGTCGTGGGCGGCGAGATCACGAGCAAAGCGAAGCTCGATTACGTCGACATCGTGCGCGAAGCGGTGCGCGAAATCGGTTACGTGCACGACGACGACGTTTTTCACGCCGACAAAATTTTCATTCAAAACATCATCACGTGCCAATCGCCGGACATCGCGCAAGGCGTCGATGCGAAAAAGGCAAAAGGTAAAAAGACATCTGAGCAAGGCGCGGGTGATCAGGGACTGATGTTCGGTTTCGCGTGTGATGACACGGAAGAATTAATGCCGGCACCGATCATGTTCGCGCACCGGCTCGGTCGCGAACTCACGCGCATTCGCAAAAGCGGCAAAGCTGATTGGCTGCGGCCCGATGCGAAATCGCAGGTCTCTGTCATTTACGAGAAAGGCCGGCCTGTCGGCATTGCCAACGTCGTTATCTCCACGCAACACACGGAGGACATGAATCACCGCGACATCGAAAAATTTTGCATCGAAAAAATAATTCGGCGCGTGTTGCCGAAAAAAATGGTGAATGGCACCACGCGATTTTTGATCAATCCGACTGGACGTTTCGTCGTCGGCGGACCGCAAGGCGACACGGGACTGACTGGGCGCAAAATTATCGTCGATAGTTACGGCGGTTGGGGCCGTCACGGTGGCGGCGCATTTTCCGGAAAAGATCCGAGCAAAGTTGATCGCAGCGCTGCTTACATGGGACGTTGGGTGGCGAAGAATGTTGTGGCCGCTGGTTTGGCCACGCGATGCGAAGTGCAATTCGCCTACGCCATTGGCTTTCCCGATCCCGTGAGCATGAACATCAACACTTTCGAGACGAATAGTGTTCCGGAAGAGTCGATCGAGCGCGCGATCAACCGCGTGTTTTCATTCAAGCCGGCCGACATTATCGACCAACTCGATTTGCTGCGGCCGATTTATTCGAAGACGACGAACTACGGACATTTCGGCAAAGACGATCCCGATATCACCTGGGAAAAAACGGACAAGGCGGCCGCGTTGAAAAAGGCCGCCAGATAAGAGGTCCACAGATTTCGCCGATTTACACAGATTTTTTTGTGGAAAAGGATCCAGAAACTTTCGCGATTATCGGAGCTGCGATGGAGGTGCATCGCGAGCTCGGCCGTGGATTCTTGGAGCTGGTTTATCAAACGGCGCTGGCGCTCGAGTTCCAGGGACGCGGCGTTCCGTTCAAGGCAGAAGTTGCGCTGCCGATTCGCTACAAAGGTAAACTGCTAACGTGTGCTTATCGCGCTGATTTTATTTGTTTCGAGAATGTCCTCGTTGAAACCAAGGCAATCTCGAAGCTGACTACGGCGGACGACGCGCAACTGATCAATGAGTTAAAGGCGACGGACCTGCATCGCGGGCTGCTTTTCAATTTTGGAGCGACGAGTCTGGAACATAAACGCCTCGTCTTCGGCCCCTCCGAAAATCTGTGTAAATCTGCGGAATCTGTGGACGAAATCTATTTGTAAAAACTATGAGCACGACAACAACAACTACCGAACCGACAACAAAACAAGATTACAAAATTCGCGACATCAATCTGGCCGATTGGGGACGCAAAGAAATTTCCATCGCGGAAAAAGAAATGCCGGGATTGATGGCGATCCGCGAAAAATACACGAAGACGAAGCCACTCGCGGGTGTGCGCGTCATGGGTTCGCTGCACATGACGATCCAGACGGCGGTGTTGATCGAAACGCTGACCGATCTCGGCGCGAGTGTGCGTTGGGCGAGCTGCAATATTTTTTCGACGCAGGACCACGCCGCTGCCGCGATCGCGACGGCCGGGATTCCCGTTTTCGCGTGGAAAGGTGAAAGCCTCGAAGAATATTGGTGGTGCACTTACAAAGCGTTGTCGTTTCCGGAAGGAAAAGGACCGCAGCTCATCGTTGATGATGGTGGTGACGCGACGTTGCTCATTCACAAAGGTTACGAACTCGAAGAAGGCAGCGATTGGGCGAAATCAAAATCTGCGAACAAAGAAGAGCAGGTCATCAAAGATCTCTTGCTCGAAGTGCAGCGCGAGAATCCATATCGCTGGCACGAGATGGTGAAGGATTGGCGCGGGGTTTCCGAAGAAACGACCACTGGCGTGCATCGTCTCTATAAAATGTTCCAGGAAAACAAGCTGCTTGTTCCTGCGATCAACGTGAACGATTCGGTTACGAAATCGAAGTTCGATAATCTTTACGGCTGCCGTCACTCGTTAGTCGACGGATTGAATCGCGCGCTCGATGTCATGATTGCCGGGAAAGTTGCCGTTGTGTGCGGGTACGGCGATGTCGGCAAAGGTTGCGCGCAATCGCTGCGCGGCCAGGGCGCGCGCGTCGTCATTACCGAAATCGATCCGATCAATGCGCTGCAGGCGGCGATGGAAGGCTATGAAGTCACCACCATCGAAGACACGCTCGGTCGCGGCGACATTTACGTTTCGACCACGGGCAACATCGACGTCATCACGTTCGATCACATGTCGAAAATGAAGGACCAGGCTGTGGTTGCGAACATCGGCCACTTTGACAACGAAATTCAGGTCGATCGCTTAAACGAAGCGAAAGACGTGAAACGCACGAACATCAAACCGCAGGTCGATAAGTACACTTTTGCGGATGGTCACGAAATCTTCATGCTCGCGGAAGGCCGCCTCGTGAATCTCGGCTGCGCCACTGGTCATCCGAGCTTCGTCATGTCGAACTCGTTTTCGAATCAAGTGCTCGCCCAACTCGATCTTTGGAAAAACAAGGACACTTACAAAGTTGGCGTCTACGTCTTATCGAAGAAACTCGACGAAGAAGTTGCGCGCCTGCACTTGAACAAGATCGGCGTGAAACTGACGAAACTGAATTCGCAGCAGGCCGATTATCTCGGCGTGCCGGTCGAAGGTCCGTACAAGTCAGAGCATTACCGCTATTAAGTGCGATCAGCGCTCCGAATTGATCGAAGTCGCTTCTGGCATCTCGATTGCGTCGGTCACGCGGAGTCGGCGCACGACTAGTTCGCCGATCTCGAGTCGCCGGATTGTCGCTCGCCCAATAACGAGCCGGCCGACTGCGATCGCGCCGATTGCGATCACGCCGAGTGCGAGGGTTCCCATGGCAAGAGTACCGATGGCTAAGGCTCCAACCGATTGCGCGCCAATCGCCGCCGCACGAATGCGTATTGGTCCGAGCTCATTCGGCACATTTGTGATCTCGTGTGTTTTCATAAAGGCAGCTCCGAGTTTGATTTGATTAAATCATCTCAAAACGTTCCTTGCGCGCGGATGGATCGAGCGCACTCCATTCGGCTTTGTCGACGATGACGATCTCGCGCGGAAACCCTTTGATGTGGGTAGCGACGACGCGAAGGTAACCGTGCTTTTCCAAACGCTCCTGCGCCAGGCCGATGCGAGCTGAGGCAATGAAATCGAGCGCCGGACAATATTTCTGCAGCCGGCTGGCGAGGTTCATACAGAATCCAATGTACTCGGAAGCATTGGAGTCTTTGCGGGAAAGTTCGTAGATCGTTCCGCGCGCGATGCCGAAGCGAACGCGCGTGGGGAGATCGACGACTGGAAGTTGGTCGAACGCCGTTTTTAGCAACGTCGGGAAAAACTTTTTCAAATTCCATAACCGATTGCAAAGCGTCGTGACAAAACTCGTGCTCAGCGGCTCGCTCTCCGTCTCGAGCCAAATGTACATCGCGCCGTCGCCCAGAAATTTTTCGTGAACCGGTGTCGCTTTGAGCGGATCAAGATTTTCGCCGGTCGGCAGCCAGTAAGCCTTACCGCCATAAATCACGATCGATAACGCTTCGCTGACGAGGTTGAGAAATTTAGGAACGTAATCCTGCACGTCCGGCTGATTAAAGAAGCGTGAGAATCCTTCCAGATCGTAAATCATCGCGATGCCATGCTTCGGATGGCTCGCCGTGGAATCGAACTGGACTGTTTTTGGCTGGTCTGGATTGGCTTTCATCACGTGCGGCTCTGTTTCATTCGCGTAATTTTTTCAGCGAGATAAGCGGAGAAATATCCGGCATAACGCTTCTGCAATTCCAGTCGTTGCCAATCTTTTCCCGTAAGCGTGCCGCGGCAGTTCGACGAGCCACAACTGCACGTTGTTGAGCTGTCATCGTCGTCGGTAATGCACCAATCGTGGGTGAGTTCTTCGCCGGCGCCGATGTCGCGCAGAGCAATAAACGTGATTTCACCGCGCACACCGAGATTCGCATCGCAGGAATGATTGCTGTAGAGCATCGAAGCTTCGCGCTCTTCCTGTGTGACAGGAGCGATATAAAGATCGTCGCCAATCTGAATCTCGACTGGACCAAGTTGCGTCGCGATTTCGCGCAACTGCTCGCGATTAATGATGTGTCCGCCCTTCACTGTGACGACTTCGTCTTTCTTAATCAGCGCCCTTGCAAAAAGTCCGCGGCCATGGATTGGGCTATCGCGCACTTCTGTTTTCGGTGACAAGTAGGACAACCGCTTCATTGCCTAACGAGTAAACTATTCTTCGCCGTCGTAGTAATCCCCTTCCGATCCTTTGACGACGGTCATGCCCTTAGGCGAAGTGTAGACCATCCACTTCTTGCTGTCGGGATAGTAACAGGAGTCGTTCATCGGGTTATCGGCGATGACATAATAAATGAAATCCTCACTGCCTTCGTTGCTTAACTGGTGCGCTTCGCCGGGAGCGAAGTAGAAGGCGTCGCCTGCCACAACTTCGTGCCAGTCATTTTTCTCATCTCGCACTTTCCCGCGACCGGAAACGACGACGTAAAATTCGAACTGCGCGGATTCGACATGATAAGGGCAGTAAGATTTTCCGGGAGGGATGCGCGTCAGCGCCAGATCAAAAGGATGACGCTTCATGAGATCGAACGATTCGGGATCGCGCCCCAACGCGACGGAAATATCTTTGACAAACTTGTGATATTTCCCCTTGGGCGATTTGCGTTCTTCTTCTTTGATTTCGTTGAGATTAACTTTTTGCATCTTTTTACCTCGTTAGGCTTCTGTGGCTGACAAACGTTTACTCATGCGCACGACCGGCAGCGTTAAGTTGTTTGCCATCGAAACTTCGTAGCGCTCGCCAGCAGTGTAGCCAAACGCAGCATAAAACGGTTCGCCCGGTAAAGTCGCGACCATTTCTGCTGAAGCGAAATCCGCGGCGCGCATTGCTTTTTCGCAGGCGAGAAGGATCGCGCGCGCAATTCCTCGGCGCGCAAATTCCGGATGAATGAAGAACGCGCGGATGCGCGCGGCGTCCGTTTTAGGATCGAGTAATCCATGTTCATGTGCGCCGAGCGCATCGCTTCCGAAAAGTTTCTTGCGTTTACTCCAGCCGCCGCAGCCAGCGATTTCGTTCTCGGACTCGACGACAAAATAAGTTTCGTCGCGAATGAGTTGTCGATCGACACCGAAAACCGAGCCGATGGCCGCCTCCATTTGCGCCGCCGAATAATATTCCGATTGCAGTTCGCGCACGGACCGCGGAATCAATTTTTCCAAGACCGGAATGTCTTCGCTCCGCGCGAGCCGGATGCTCCAATTCCGATTCGGAATTTCACCGTCTCTTGTCATTTCGAGCGAAGTCGAGAAATCTCTTACTGTTCCCCTTGTGACACGCGATTACGATTTCTGGGTCTATATGGTGACGAATCGAAATCATTCGGTTCTTTATATCGGAATAACAAATTCATTGTCTCGCAGAACATGCGAACACCGCGAAGGCAGAGGAGCAAGTTTTCCAGCAGCGTATCGATGTCAGAAGCTGATCTATTGCGAACATTACACGAACGTCGATGAAGCTATCGCTCGCGAAACGCAGCTTAAGAAATGGTCTCGCGGAAAGAAGATCGCGTTAATCAATCGCCTGAACCCAAGCTGGCTCGATCTGGGGAGCGACATTCTCGCAGACGAATACAGTAAGAGATCTCTCGACTACGTTTCGCCTCCGCGAAACTCCGCTCGAAATGACAGAACAAGGCGAGCGCATTGGCAAGGTGCCAGCAATACTTTGCTTTAAGATGCCTGCTCCTTGCGTGCGATGATCTCGACGAACAACGGCGTGATGCAGATCGTCGATGGATCCGCTTCCGCTTCGGCAAATTCCTTGCGCACGGATTCAGTCCAATCGGCGGTCACGCGACCGATCTCGTGCAGTCGCGCAAGGTTGCTCTCGATAAAACTTGCGGGCCATTGCCAGGCATATTCGTTAGGTGAAACGGTCAGCACGCGCGGACGAATGTCGATCACACGCAAGCCGGCAGCCTTCAGCCACGGCGGCAGAGATGCAGCAATATTGGGCTCGCCGCCATTCGCGCGCCAGCTTGCCATCACTTCCTCGACGAAGCTTTCATGCGCGGGCTTCCGGGGTGCGAAGCGCCATGTTTTGTAATCGATGTATTCGTGAAAAATGGCGACGCCACCGTCGCGCAAGGCGCCGGCGATCTTTGCGATTAATTTCTGCGGATCGGAAACGAAACAGGCGACCCAACGGCACCAGGTCGCATCAAAGCCGGTTTCGCCTAACGAGTCTTCCATCAGGTCGGCTTGTTTAAAACGCACGTTCGCTAGGCCGAGTGCGGCACAACGTTTCTGCGCGATCGTCATAAACCGCTCAGAGCGCTCGATCGCAAGAATTTCACCGCTGCGTCCGACAATTTCCGCGAGATCGACCGTAGCGTAGCCCGGACCGCAACCGACATCGATTACGCGCGATCCGATCGTGATTCCGGCGCGCCGCCAACATTCGAGCGTGGTCGGTCGCCAGACGCGATGCTGCAAACCGAGTCGATCAATCTCTTCTTCATTCGTGCCGAGCACGTAATCGCTCTCGGATCTTTTCGTCATGCGATCGGCTACCAATAGTTGGCCATCAACGCTCGTGCCCAACCCGGTTCATGCACATCGCCGCGCGGCTCAAACCCGGTCATGTAAGGTTTGAGATCGAGAACAGGCGAGCCATCGACCGCATCGAGTCCTTGAACTTCGATGCGCCGCTCGACAATTTTCACGATTCGACAAACCGAAACGCCCAGCCGATTCGGACGCGCTTTGCGACGTTGCGCAAAGACGCCGACTTTTGGCCACGCGCGATTGCCGCGCGGATAACGCAGATCAAGATCGATGTCTTCCGGATTTACGAGATGGAATTGGTAGATGACGACGAGATGAGAGAATGTTTGGAGGCCGGCAATCGTCGTAGCCGGGAAGCGATCATCGAGTTCGATGATGCAGCGCAATTCTCCCCAATTATCATCCGCAACCTCCTTGCGTCCGCCGCGGACAAAACCAATTGGATCGACTGTAATGGACATATGATTGGGATTTAAGGTTGCCGAAAAATCACTCCGCCCTTCATCACCATGCGCACTTGGCGCACGGCGGCGACGTCATTCGTGGGATCGCCAGCCACGGAAACGAGATCGGCCAGAAGTCCTGGCGCAACGCGGCCGCGATCGGCTATGTGAAAAATCTTCGCATTGCCGCTTGTGGCCTGACGCAACACTTCCAGCGGCGAAAATCCATATTCGTGCACGAGCAATTCCATCTCGCGCGCATTTTCTCCATGCGCGAAAACGCCAACATCGCCGCCCATGGCAAAAGTCACTCCGGCTTCGCGCGCTGCTTTCATGCTCTCGCGTTTTTTCTTGATGCGGTCTGGTTCGGGATCGGTGCCTTTGTGCCAGCCGCGATATTGCGAGACGGCATCGCCGGCCGCCACTGTCGGGCAAAAAGCAATGCCTTTGCTTTTCATCAGCTTGAAAACTTCGAGCGTCCCATCGTCGCCATGTTCGATCGTATCGACGCCTGCCAGCACGGCGCGCCGCATTCCCTCCGCACTGATCGCATGCGCTGCGACGGGCCGTCCGGCCGAATGCGCGGCTTGCACGGCCGCGGCCATTTCTTCCTCGGAAAACGTCGGGCGCGACGGCTCGTCTTTGCCCCAACGATAATCAGCATAGAGCTTCACCCAATCAGCGCCCTTGCCCATTTGCTCGCGTGCCGCGCGCACAATTTCATCTACGCCGCTCGCTTCCTGTGCGCCCTGTGGAAGATCGAGTTCGGCCGATAATTTTGGTCCGTAACTTCCACGCGCGACAATTGCGCGCGTGACCACAATCATGCGCGGCCCCGGAATAATTCCCTGTTCAATCGCCTGCTTGATTCCGACATCACCGTAACCGGCGCCTTCCGTGCCAAGATCGCGCGTCGTCGTGAATCCCGCCATCAAAGTGCGTTGCGCATGTGCAACGGCGCGCGCAGTTCGTAGCGCGAACGACTCGTTAGTCACCTGATCATTCCAGCTCGTCTCGTTGTAGGGATGCAGGAACAAATGCGAATGTCCCTCGATCATGCCGGGTATTAATGTTTCGTTAGGCAATTCGATCGTGCGCGCATTTGCCGGCGCGGGAATTTTATCGCTCGGCCCGGCCGCCGCGATTTTGTCGTCGGTTACGACAACCGACCAGCCGGCGTGAAGATCCTGTCCATCAAAAACGGCGGCGGGATGGAGAACGATCGAGGAATTTTGCGCGCTCATATAATTTACGGCGGAGACAAGCAACAAGACCGACAAAAAACAAAAACGCATTTTGTTTCCGCTTATTCTTTCAAGCGCGAGACGTGCCCCGCGGCAAGTCGCCACTGTCCGTTTTGTTTCACGAACGTGTCGGTAAACTGGACAATGATATCGATCGGTTTGCCTTCGGCCGTGCCTTTTACTTTCGTTTTGCCAATCACGACGGCGGTATGATTGCCATACACGCGTGCCTTCATATCGTAATTCTCGAAAACGTCGTAATGAATCTTGCCAGTCTTCGCGTCGTTGATGTCGTCCGTCGCGGTGCTGATTTGGCCCTTTGAATTCGTGAGCGTGTAATCGTCCGTCAGAAATTTGGCGATCTTTTCGGCATCGCCTTTCAAGTACGCCGCGCATCCATCGCGCTCGACCTGAATGACGGCCGCGGTTTCGTCAGCGGCCGCCGCGGCAGCGATTGTTAAAACGCCGACCAAAAGAAAAATGACGGAACGAAAAAAATTCATCTGTGGAAAATAGCGGTGGGAAAAATTCTGTCGCCAGAAATTCTAAATGCTCGATAGGGTTTAAAAAATGAAAGCACGCAAGGCCGCCGTCGTTTTCATTTTCATTACCGTCACGCTCGACATGCTTGCGCTCGGTCTCATTGCGCCAGTATTGCCGAAGCTGGTGCTCACTTTTCTGGGCGGCAATACGGCCAGCGCGGCGAAATGGTTTGGAATTTTCGGTACTGTTTTTGCGGCGATGCAGTTTTTCTTTTCGCCGGTGCTTGGCGTTTTATCGGATCGCTTTGGGCGCAGGCCCGTCGTGCTCGCCTCGAATCTCGGCCTTGGCCTTGATTATTTGGTCATGGCGCTCGCGCCCAACATAGGCTGGCTTTTTCTTGGCCGCGTCATTTCCGGTATTACGACAGCGAGCATCTCCACCGGGATGGCCTACATCTCGGATGTTGTCGAACCGGAGAAGCGCGCAGGCGCATTCGGCATGATCGGCGCCGCATTCGGTATTGGTTTTATTCTCGGTCCCGCGCTCGGTGGTTTGCTGGGAAGTTCCGATCCGCGATTACCTTTTTGGGTCGCCGGTGTGCTTAGCCTAACGAATGCGCTCTACGGATTTTTTGTGCTGCCGGAATCGCTCCCGCGCGAGCGCCGCCAGGCCTTCACGTTGCGTCGCGCGAATCCTGTGGGCTCACTCGTCTTGTTGCGCTCTCATCCGGAATTGTTTCAACTCGCCACCATCCAATTCATCGGGTACGTCGCGCACGAAGTTTTCAATGTCTGGGCGCTGTATGCGATTTTCCGCTACGCGTGGAGGGAAGGGATGATTGGATTGTCATTGGCCGTGGTTGGCCTTTGTTCCGTTGTTATTTCAGCGGGTTTAGTTCGGCCCACCGTATCCTGGCTGGGTGAACGACGAACATTGTATGTTGGTCAATTTTTCGGGGCGCTCGGCATGGTCATCGCTGGGCTCGCGCGCACCGGTTTAATGTATTTCGTTTCCATTCCAGTGATGATGATCTGGACAATTTCGGGACCAGCCGCGCAAGGAATGATGACAAAGCGTGTGAGTGAGCGCGAGCAAGGCGAATTGCAAGGTGCGATCAGCAGTCTGCGCTCACTCGCGGTCCTGATCGGCCCGGCGCTGTTCACGTTTACCTTCGCCTACTTCATCGACCAAAAGCATGGATGGAACATCCCCGGCGCTCCCTGGTATTTGGGCGGGATTCTGTTGTTCATTGCGATGCTGATGTCGACGCGAATACGACGATTGCCCTCGACTGTGGCTACGGAAGTTGAACCAACAACACCGTAACGAGAGTGTTCTTTCCCTCAGTTTTCATAGCCACTCAAAAAAAAATAACGAAGCCGTAACTTTTTTATTGACCTTCGGGTAAGGACTTAGCATTCTCGCGCTCCATGAAAACGAAAAGGGTGCGTTCCAATAGGTTGGCAATAATAAATAAATCACGCTGGGCTGCTTATGCCACGGCGGGTGCGGCGACGGCTATCGCGGGTGTGAATTCGGCTGAAGCTGATATCCATTACTCAGGCCCCTTAAACGTTCCCGTTCCAATGGGTGAGAGTTCCGTTCACAGCTTTAATCTCGACAACGGCGCTATTCTCAGATTTGTAAATATCTACACCGCCTCTTCCTCCGCAGGAGTCGCCCTCTTTCGGATTCAAGGTGCTGCTGTGTCTAACATGTTTGTAGGAAGTGCAGCTGGAAATTTTCGTTATCCTTCAAATCTCGCTTCCGGAGCAAATATTGCGGCAGGTCCCTTCGCGGCATTCAATGGTGCTTTCTTTGCAACGCTTGCGTATGGTTCCGGGTACACTAATAGTAAATTCCTCGATGCGGGGACGGGTTTTATCGGGTTCAGTTTTAATGGCGGGTCAGGAATAGAATATGGCTGGGCGAGAGTCACGATGGAGGGAGCACCTGGAAACGGCTTTACCATAGTTGATTACGCATGGGGCGATAACGGCACTCCGATTACGGCTGGACAGGTTCCCGAACCGGCTTCGCTCGGATTGCTCGCCATTGGCGCCGCTGGACTTCTTGTCTGGCGTAAACGTCGCGCGAAAGTGGCCGAATAGATTTCCGAATCGGTCTCGGAAATAGATTGTAGTTTTGCAGCGAACGCGGTTTTTTAACCGCGTTCGTTGCGTTTTAGGGTAAAGTCATTTTGTTTCGAGTTAATGCCTGAACAAAAAGCGAAACGAAAGGTCCTCCTCATCGGGTGGGATGCAGCCGATTGGGAAGTCATAACGCCTCTTCTCGAAGAAGGCTTGATGCCGACACTCGACGGGTTAATCAACCGCGGAGTAATGGGTAATTTGGCCACACTTCAGCCGATCCTTTCACCGATGCTGTGGAACTCGGTCGCAACGGGGAAATTCGCAGATAAACATGGCATTCACGGGTTCATCGAGCCCGACCCGAAGAATGGCGGAGCGCGACCTTATACGAGTACCTCCCGGAAGTGCAAAGCACTTTGGAATATTTTCACGCAATCAGGTTTGCGCAGCAATGTCGTTGGATGGTGGGCGAGCCATCCGGCCGAACCTATCAATGGTACGGTTGTGACCAATGCCTTTGGTGGTGTGAAGTTCGATCCGGAGCGCGGCTGGGCTGTTCCACCCGGCACGATCCATCCTCAGGAGAAAGGTCCGTCTCTGGCGCGGTTCAAGGTTTTCCCCAGCGAACTGGCAGAAGCTCACATCCTGCCTTTCATTCCCAACGCGGCAAAAATCGATCAACAAACTGATCGCCATCTTTCAACCTTTGCAAAAGTGCTGAGCGATGCGGCCTCTATTCATGCAGTCGCTACCGCGTTGATGGAAACAGAGCCGTGGGATTTTACAGCGGTGTACTATGATGCGGTTGATCATTTTTCTCACTCCTTCATGGCTTATCATCCACCGAAACTCGAATGGATTTCGGACGAACATTTCGAGCTTTATAATGGTGTTGTTCGTGGCGCGTATCGTTTTCATGACATGATGCTGGAGCGGTTACTCCAGCTCGCGGGCTCGGACACTACGGTCATCCTCTGTTCCGATCACGGCTTCGAATCGGGCTCACAGCGGCCTCGTGGCACTCCGCGCGAGCCGGCCGGTCCGGCGATCTGGCATCGCCAATATGGAATTCTTGTTATGGCCGGGCCGGGTATTAAGCGCGATGAGCGTATTTATGGCGCGAGCTTGATTGATATCGCACCGACCGTGCTCACTTTGTTTGATCTTCCAATCGGTGAAGACATGGATGGCCGGCCGTTGTTAGAGGTGTTTGAAACAGCTCCACAAGTCAAAACGATCGAAAGCTGGGAGAAGAAACCGGGCGAATGCGGAATGCATGCCGAGGGAAAGGAAATGGATCCCGACCAGGCGCACGAGTTGATGCAACAGTTCGCCGCGCTGGGTTATATAGAGGATCCAAATGCGAATAAGGAAAAGCAGGAAGAGTCTGCCGATATCGAAGCGAAATATAACATCTCGCGTACCTATCTTTGGAAGAATGAGCCGGAACGTGCATTGCCGCTGCTGGAAGAAATTGTCCGAAGACGGCCCTGGGAAGATCGTTTCCTCTACCATCTCGCTTTGTGTTATTTTCGAAACGGATACTTGCAGCAGGCGGAAAAATTGCTCTGGGCCGCGTCGGATAATGCGGAGCCGACCAACCCTACAACGATGCTCCTACTGGCAAAAATCAAGCTCGCGCGCGGTGATTTAGGCGGTGGCCTGCAATCCCTCCTAGCGGCGGAAGCGATGAATCCGACGCTACCGGGAATTTATACACAAATTGGCGATGCCTACGCGCGCTTGCTGCAGTGGGAGAAAGCAAAGTCAGCCTACGAAAAAGCGATCGCCATGGATGACGACAATGCTCTTGCACTTCAGGGACTCTCAAGTGTTTATCGGCGACAAGGCCTGAACCAAGAGACGGTGGATACGGCCTTACGAGGCCTCGGTTTGCTTCACCGCCTGCCGCTTGCTCATTTCAATCTCGGCGTCGCCATGGCCCGTTCCGGCGAATCAGAGCGGGCGATCCTCGCTTTTGAAACGGCGCTCCGTTTTCAGCCAAACATGGTCAACGCGCATCGCTATCTTGCGACGTTGTATCGTGGCGATAATAACGGCGGCGATAACGAGAAGGCCATTTTTCACCGAGAGGAAACCGAAAAAATTATTCGCAGCCGCCCAAAGGCAAAAAAAGCGAAGGCCGACCGCAGCGAGAAATTGTTCGAGCTGCCCGAAATTCCGCTTCGCGAAGAGCGCTTGAAGATTCTCCTGCGCGAACGACCGGATCCCAAGCAGGACGAAAAGAGGTCTGGCAAAACCTTTGTGCTGGTTTCCGGACTGCCGCGCTCCGGTACGTCGCTTATGATGCAGATGCTCGAGGCCGGCGGCCTTGAGATATTGACCGATCGCGAGCGTGTCGCCGACGCAGACAACCCAAAGGGGTATTACGAATGGGAGCCGATCAAACAGATCGCAAAAAAGCCTGAGCTACTCGATCAGGAGAATCTTGATGGACAAGCCATTAAGTGTATCTCGATGCTCCTCGAGCGAATGCCCCTTAAGCATAATTACAAAGTAATTTTCATGACGCGGCCGATCGAGGAAGTCGTGGTTTCACAGGCCGCCATGCTCAACCGACGGGCGACCAAGGGTGCAAGTTTGGATGATGATCAATTGGAGCGCGGATTAACGGCGCACCGGAATGAAATTCGCAATTGGCTCAAGCGCGTGCCACACATGGAATTCATCGAAATCGATTATCCCACTCTCGTCCGCGATCCGCGTCCCATGATCGATCGCATTGTTGAATTTCTCGGAACTGATCGGATACCAGACTCCACCGAGATGGCTAAGGTGATTGATCCGGCGCTGCATCGGAAAAAAAGTGCGTAGTGGTTAGGCTTCACTCAGCAGCTGCAGAGTTTGCAAGTTGAACCTCTGGACGTATTCTCGAAACCATGACTATCAAGGCACTCGTTTTCTTTCTTATTATCCTTGCCAATATGCAGCTTGCGCCCGTGGTTTGCGCGCAAGAGGTAGACGGCAGTGATTTGCGTCGAGAGGTGCGGGAGCGAAATGAGCGAGTCAACAAGTTATCGACTGAAGAACAGCTCAAGCTGCGAGCGGCGGAGCAGAAAGCAGCGGACGATCCGGAGGTGAAAGCCGCGTTGGAAAAGCGAAATAAGGCGATCCAGGAATTTCGGGCCGCACTACGCGCTAGCATGATCAAAGCCGATCCGAAAGTTGAATCGATTCTTGAGAAAGTGGCGATCACTCCAAACCGGCCTTAAAACCGGCAGGCGTCTTCACTCCACGGCTTAAGAAGCAATGAGATTGCACCGTCCAAATTATCACGACATCGAGCGCATTATTGAATTCGATTTCGTTCGCGCGACGGAAGCAGCGGCACTGAATTCGTTGCGTTGGCTTGGACGCGGCGAAAAAGAAAAAGCCGATGCCGCCGCGTGCGACGCGATGCGGGGAATGTTCGATCTCATGAACATTTGCGGCGAAGTCGTGATCGGCGAGGGCATCAAGGACGACGCGCCTGGAATTTTTAAAGGCGAACAACTTGGAACCTGGTTGCCGGGCACGCCGCAATTCGATATCGCAATCGATCCGATCGATGGCACGACGAATATTTCCAAAGGCGCGCCGAATTCGATCAGTTGTATCGCGGCCGCTAGCCCAGAAGAAGGAATAAAAGTCGCGCTCCGCGACATTCCATCATTTTATATGAGCAAGCTCGCTTACGGACCGGACGTGATCGAGTATTTGCAGAAGGCGGGAAAGAAAATTGGGCTCGAGGATCCACTCGAGAAAACGCTTTCGCTTGTTGCCGACGCGCTGGATAAACGCGTGCAGGATGTTGTCGTCATGATGCTCGATCGTCCGCGCCATAAAGAGATCGTGTCTGAGATTCGCGCCGTTGGTTCTTCCTTGCGCATGATTAGCGATGGCGACATTGCCGCGGCCATGGCTCCGGCGATTGCGGAAAGCAATGTCGATTTATATATGGGCATCGGCGGCTCGCCCGAAGCCGTGCTTGCGGCCGCGGGGATCAAATGTCTGGGTGGCGATATGCAGTGCAAAATGTGGCCGCGCGACGATAAGGAGCGGAAACAACTCATCGCCGACGGGAACGAAAAAGACATCGATCGCATTTTCATGGCTGACGATCTGGCCAACGGGAAGAACATCGTCTTTTGCGCGACCGGGATCAGCGACAGCGCTCTTCTGCGCGGCGTCCGCTCGCGGGGACACAAAGCGATCACGCATTCCATTTTGATGCGCGCGAAAAGCAAAACCGTTCGCTTCATTCGCGCCACCCACGATATGCAAAACAAAACCATTCGGTTGCGCTCGGACAATCGCGAGCACAACATTTAACGAAATCGGACTTTTTCTCGACAGCACCGATTTCCTCTGTTCAAATCGAAAAAAATTCGCCGCTTATGAGACAAATACCCAAAACCGAACTTTCGCCGGATAACGGCGCGGTCATCGATACAAAATGGAAGGCTGGTAACTTGAGCTATCACGCCTGTGCTGCTGGAAGTGAACACGGCGCGGCCAAGGACAGTGGACGTTTGCCGGAGTTGGTCGTGTACGATCATATCGGTTTTAAGGGCGCTTACGCCCGCACGAACTTAAGCTTTCATTTTCTCGGCGATTTTTGGAACGACCGCATCAGTTCGCTCATCGTTGTGAGTGGCATCTGGCGTTTTTATCGCGACGAATATTACAAAGGCGACCATTGGGATCTCGGCCCCGGGTTCTATGAGTGCTTTTTCACCGAGAAAGGTCCGGACGACGTCGTCAGTTCTTTTCAGGCGATTGAATTGACCTAGGCGGCTTTGATTAAAGCTAGCGCTCGTTAGGCAGAAAGATCGAAGACTTCTCGAGCGCATCCCCAAGAAAGCGTAAATCGGAGCCGCCATGGCCGTAGTTGTGGATGACCCTGCGGCCGTCGCGCAAAGCTTCGCTTTCTAATCGGACGCCGGTTTTTCGGAATGGCCGAAGACCGACGCGCTCCGCGATGACTTGAGGCGGCTCGATCTTGAGAACACGACTGCACTCCGCGACGATATGCGCCGTCGCTGTCGGATCGATGGCGCGGTCTTCGCTCGCGTCATCATGCCACCGAAGACGTAATCGTTTGCTCGCGGAATTGCATACATTAATGGCGGATCGTCGGAAACGATTGCTGCGCTGAGGTTGAATTTCGGAACAATCACGACCTGGCCACGATGAGATACGAGATCCACATCATGCACCGCACCTTCGCGTCAAAACCAGAGCAATTGATCGCGACGCGTTTTTTCATCAATGATCTACGTGCAAGGAAGCGCGGCGTCATATAAATTGGTTAAGCATGGTGGCAATTAACCGGGATGCAGTAAGCGAGAAGGTTCTAGCGGGCGAAAGAATTTCGCGGGCAGAAGCGCTGGAGCTTTATCGCCTGCCTCTGGAAGAACTGGGCGTGCTGGCCAACGCGCGACGCGATCTGGCGAAAGCAAAAAGATACGATGGGCGCGGTCGCGACATCGTTACCTACATCGTCGATCGCAACATCAACTACACAAATGTTTGCAACGTCTATTGCAAGTTTTGCGCGTTCTATCGGACGGAAAAAGATGACGATCATTACGTGCTTTCGTTCGAGCAGCTCGATCAAAAACTCGACGAGCTGACAGCAGCGGGCGGAGTGCAGATTTTAATGCAAGGCGGGCATCATCCGAAGTTGTCGTTTGATTGGTACATCAATCTGCTGCGGCACATCCGCGAAAAATATCCGCACATTAATATTCACGGATTCAGTCCGCCAGAGTTCCATCATTTCACAGAAGTCTTCGCCATGCCGCTGCGTGAAGTAATTTCCAAATTCAAAGAGGCTGGTCTTGGATCGATTCCTGGCGGCGGCGGTGAGATTCTGGTAGATCGCGTGCGCGACCGAATTTCTCCGCTCAAGTGCAATAGCGACGAGTGGCTTGAAGTGATGCAGGTGGCGCACGAGCTGGGCTTGAATTCGAGCGCGACGATGATGTTCGGTCACGTGGAAACGATCGAGGATCGGATCGAACATTTGCAGCGTTTGCGCGACCAACAGGACGCGTCCGGCGGATTCACCGCTTTCATTTGCTGGACTTTTCAACCGCAGCATACGGTTTTGAAAATAGAGTATCCGACGGGCGTGGCGGAATATTTACGGACGCAGGCCCTGGCTCGCATTTTTCTCGATAACTTCGAGAACGTGCAAAGTTCGTGGGTCACGCAGGGCCCGGGCATCGGGCAGGTAGCGCTCAAATATGGGGCGAACGATTTTGGTTCGGTCATGATGGAAGAAAACGTCGTGAGCAGCGCGGGCACGACTTTTCGCCTCAATGCGACGGCGATCGAGTCGCTCATTCGCGACGCAGGGTACGAACCGCATCGGCGGAATAATTGGTATCATTTACTGAACTGATTAAGCTCTCGTGTTGTCTATGGACAATCGCATGGAGGCACGCCACAATTCCGGCCTTGACGATCTGGCTCCGCTTCCCCATGTAATACGGCCCGGCCCGGGTTCTGGAAGTGGCGCTCAACTTTTTATGAAATATCACCTACGCTCGATCCATCGCTTGGCCCTGGCGCTTTCGCTTGCGTTTTTCCTGGCCGGATTCGGCGGTGCGCCCGTTTATGCGCAAACGGGCGCAATCATTCGCTCGATCGATGTGCAATATGCCGGACCGAAAACGGTGAGCCGCGAGAAAATTCTTTCGCAGATCCGCACGGCAGTTGGTCAGCCGTACTCGGATGCTGTGGTGGAAGAAGATATTCGTAGTCTTTACAAAACGGGCGAACTGCAAAACGTGCGCATTTTTGGTGAGCCCTCCGGTGATGGAGTCAAAGTGGTGATAGTGGTGCAGACGCGCGCCATTGTGCGAGAACTTGAGATTGACGGCGTGAGCCGATTCCCCGCGAAACGTATTCGCCGGGAAGTTAAAATCAAGATGAACGCTCCGGCGGACGAGACTGCGCTGACGGAAGCGCGCCAGAGCATCATCGATCTGTATCGCCGCTTCGGTTATAACGACGTAAGCGTCGAATATCGATTCGACGTGGATGAAAGCCGCGGCACTTCGCGCCTGGTGTTTACGGTCAACGAAGGCGAAAAAGGCACGGTCAGTCGCGTGCGTTTTGAAGGAAACAAAGCGTTTAGCGATCGCGTCCTGCGGCATCAAATGAAGACGAAACCGAAGACGATCATTTCGTTTTTGGACAAATCAGGACGACTGGATGAAACGCAATTTCAAGATGACCTCGACAAAATCCGGGAGTGGTATCAGGACCACGGATATATCGATGTCCAAATAAAAGAGGTGCGCAAAGATCGCGAACAAGGTCGCATGGCGCTGGTCATAGCCATCGACGAGGGAATAAAATATCACGTCGGCAAAGTGAGCTTTGTCGGGGTTAAAAATACGACCGAGGATAAGATTCGCGCTGTGATCAAGATGAAGGAAGGCGTCGTCTATTCTCCGAAGGCGCTAAAAGAGGATACGAAGGCTTTGACTGATGGATACGGGACCGGTGGCTTTGTCGACGTCGATCTTAGACCCCAAAGCACGCCGGCCGGATCGGGCGTAATCGATGTCACCTACAATATCCAGGAAGGCGTGCGATCGTTTGTGCAGCGCATCAACATTGTCGGTAACTCGCGCACAAAAGACAAAGTCATCCGCCGCGAAGTTCTCATTACGCCAGGAGATGTTTTCAACACGACCCGGGTGGATACGACCAAGAAACGATTGGATAACCTCGGCTATTTTTCCAAGGTGGATACTTACCCGCAGGATACCGATGTGCCGGGTCGCAAAGACCTCACTATCGAGGTGGAGGAGAAGCGGACCGGGTCGCTGAATTTCGGCGCTGGCTTTAGCACGGTGGATAGCCTTGTCGGCTTCGTTGAGCTGACACAAGGCAACTTCGACATCACGAATTGGCCCACGTTCACCGGCGGCGGCGAGAAATTTCGAGCGAAGATTCAGTACGGCACGCAGCGAAAGGATCTACTACTTAGCCTTACGGAACCCTATTTCTTGGACCGGCCTCTGTCGTTAGGCGGCCAGGCCTTTTATAGCGAAGCGGACTTTTTAAGTTCGATTTACTCGCAGCGAAATGTCGGTTACGAGATCGATCTGCGGAAACCGATTAATCCGTTCTTCAACATCACGCTGCTTTATCGGTTGGAGGATGCTGAGTTGTTCAATATTAGCGCCAAGGTTTCTCCAGAAATTCTTTCCCAGGCAGGCGCCCGGTTAAAAAGCATGGTTGGAAACATCCTGGTTTGGGACACGCGTGACAGTGCATTTCTCACACGGAGAGGCCATCGTGTGACGTTTTCGCCGTTTATTGCTGGTGGTTTTCTCGGAGGCGACACACAAACCTATGGGTTCGATTTGGAAGCTACTCAATACTTTCATCTTCCATGGGATACGATTCTGCTTTTCGACGGGGAAATCGCCACGGTCAATACTTGGGGCAAGGGCAAGGACGTTCCCATTTTCGACCGTCTCTTTCTCGGCGGATCAAGCAACCTTCGCGGCTTCGATTACCGCAATCTTGGACCGAAGGATGAAAATGGTGAGCCGCTTGGCGGCAGAAGCTTGGCGCGCGCGACGGTCGAGTACACTTTCCCAATTATCGAACATGTTCGGGGCGCTCTCTTTTCCGATATTGGGCTTTTGGATAGCAGAGGCAATCACTTCACCGCCGATGGTAAGGGAGAGCATATCGGCTCGGACGTAGGATTTGGCCTGCGGCTGGATTTACCGATCGGTCCACTTCGTATTGATTATGGCATTCCCACCCGGAAAAACGGCAACTCGAGCAGTGGTAAGTTCAACTTCAACGTTGGCTATCAATTTTGAACGAATGTTGTCACTTGCGGTCTAACGACTTCCCCACCACCCTTACACCCTGTTTATGAAAAAAATCTTAACGTTAACTCTTCTTTCCGCGCTTCTTTTTCCCGCGATCAGCTTTGCGCAAAGTTTGAAGATCGGCACTGTCGACATGAATCGCGCCTTCAAGGAATATAACAAAACCAAGGACGCGGAAGCGAAGATCAACGATGCGAAAAACTCCGCGAAAAAGGAGTATGACGAACGCGCAGATGCTTACAAAAAAGCACTCGACGAAATCAACAAACTCAACCAGCAACTCGACGCTCCGGCCTTGAGTGCGGACGCCAAGACGGCGAAAGCGAAGGAACGCGACGAAAAGATTTCGAGCATCAAAACGATGGAACGTGAGATTAACGAATTTCGTCAGACGCGTGAGCGTCAATTGCAGGAGCAGGCTCTCCGCATGCGCGAAGGCATTGTGAAGGAAATCAGCGAGGTCGTCATGGACAAGGTCAAGACAAACAACTTCGACGTGGTCCTCGACAAATCGGGCATGAGTTTGAATGGCGTTCCGATTGTGATGTATTCGCGGGATAATTTTGATTTCACCAGTGACGTCGTCACTGTTTTGAACAAACCAGGCCGGGCGACCGAACCAGCGGCAAGCCCCGCCGCCAGTCCGACGAAGAAACCGTAACCAACTCTTTTTGAAGAAACACACGCGTCTGCAAACGCGTGTGTTTTTTTTGTACCGAGACGACGTGGACGTTTGCCATGCGCTATTATGACGCCGAATAGTCGCAGCATGGGTGCGCGTTGGCAGGCATGGGCGTTCTGCGTTTTTCTTGGAGGCGGCTTAACCGCGTTAGCCAGCAATTGGGAAGCGTCGGTCACCGCCGGTCCCCCCGGGCTGTTTTCGCCACCGCGACCTCTGGTTGCGACGTACCACTTCGGTTGGACCGGAATAACAGCTGCGACAGCCGAAGTGCATTTCATCAAGAAATCACCAGACAGCTTTGAACTCGACGGTACCGGACACACAATTGGTTTCGTGCGCGCGCTTTGGAAAATGGATGTGGCCGTCCGCGCCGTGGCTGACGCTGACAGATTTCGACCAATTAGTCTGGATCAAACAGAAACGATCCGCGGGAAAACAATCGTGACCAAGCTCGCCTTCAATTCAACCGGCGTTACACGCGTGCGAAACGAAACGAAACGCGGGGTGGCGACCCCGTTAAGCACCAAGCAGTTTAATTTTCAAAATTTGTTCGATCTCCATTCCGCCATGCTTTACATCCGCAGCCAAAGTCTCCGGGAAGGAAGCGTTCATCGGCTGGTCGTTTTTCCCGCGGCTTCTCCTTATCTGGCGACGATCACCGTGACAGGTCGCGAAAGGATTTCCATTCCCGCCGGCTCTTTCAATGCAATCAAGTGTGATTTGCAATTGAAGAAGATCGGAAAAAAGGGCGAGCTCGAACCTCATAAGAAATTTCGTCGCGGCACAATTTGGATTTCCGATGATCCCGATCGCATTCTTTTGCGAATCTACGCACAAATCTTTGTCGGCACTGTCTTCGCCGAGTTACAATCAGTTCACTTTGATTCCGCTAAAAAGTAGCCGGTAATTTCTCGAGCAATCAGCCCGGGATCCATTCGCCGCGGTAAACAGGCCGCGGAAAAGCGCGAGGTTGAAAACGTCGAACCGGCACGTGGCGGCCGGGCATCAAACCAAGAGCAGCGAGAGTGGGCGTGTCCAATCGGCCTGTTAGCGGCAACCCACTGCGAGATTGGAAAGCGCGCAAAGCGAACTCCGTTCCCGGTCCGTAGATTCCATCAATGTCGCTTCGGTAGTAACCGTGTCGCGCTAAAAAAATCTGTGCGTCCGCGATGACGCGCTGCTGAATATCGAACGACGCGTTTTGGTACGGCGTTCCATAAAAAATCCCGCTCGTTTCCTGACGAGGCTGATACGTCCCCGGCGCGTACGTTGGCGGAACTGGCTCACGCGACCAGCGAGATTGATCCGGCGGCGGTTGGATTGGACGAACATCACGATCCTGCGAATCCGCATTCTCGTCAGAGGGCCGTTGCTGCGGCGCTGGCTTTGGTTGTTTCGGCTCAGTGCCTGCAATCTGAAGCGATCGTTGCGTTTCAGAATTTAGTTCGCCCGTGATCTTCAATCCGTTGCGAATTTGATAACGCCGAATCGCGGCGGTGGTATCTGCATCTTTGCGGCCGGAAATTTCGCCATAATAGAACCCCTGATGTTTTAAAGCCTGTTGGGCGGACGCAATTGAATCATCCGCGCGCAGCGATCCGCTCATCGCGATAAGGAGACAGCTCACGCCGAACAAAACTCGTTTCATATCTGGCTTTGACGCAAAGTGCGCTCTGTCATTCAGCCTTCCGGCGTTGCAACCGCCAGTGACGGCTGGCGATTACGCAACGCGTCGCAATAGTGAAGAATTCCTTCGCAAATGGCCGTCGCCATCCGTTCCCGATATTCCTCCGATTCGAGTTTCGTGACGTCATCCTTGTTGGTTAAAAAGCCGCCTTCGATCAACACCGCAGGATGCCGCACATTTGCGATGACATAGAATTGTTCCGCGCGCGTTCCGCGATTGAACGCCTGCGTCCGTGCCACGAGCGATTCCTGAATAAAGCCGGCTAAACTTTGGCTGAAAATATTGGGCGAAGGCGAAGCGGTCCGCTGCAGGAACGGTAGCCAGGAAGCAAATGGAAGCGCGTGCTCAAACTGGTGCGCCGCGTAATACGTTTCCACTCCGGTCGAAGCCGGCAATTTCGCTTCGTCAAAGTGAATGCTGACGAAAATGCAATCGCGTTGGCGATTCGCGAAATCGGCGCGATTAGCGAGAGATTTATAGTCGTCGCCTTCGCGCGTGAGTAAGGTTTCAAATCCCTTCTGCCGCATAATGCGTTGCACGCGTTGCCCGAGATCAAGGGTTAGATCTTTTTCCAACACTCCGGCGGAAATGGCGCCCGAATCGACTCCGCCATGTCCGGGATCGATCACGATGCGAGAGATCGATTCTTCCGTGCGAGATCGTTCGCGGCTCACGACCGACATTTTTGATTGAGGCAAAAGCTGCAGCCAAACAAGCGACGCGGCCATGAGCACCAGCCCAGCGATCCCGATGAGTCCGCGCGGCGTGCCGTTTTTCTGGTCTCGACGCCACATGTGGACGGGCGCTACTTCGATTCGCCGAGCGCCGATTTTATTTCGTCGTCCGACAAAGGACGATAACGAATCGCGGTCGTGGCATTTCGCTCCAGCACCGCCGCTTCAATGCTGGAAAGTGCGAGTTGATTCTTGCGGTGCACCGCGATTTCTTCGGAGGAGGGCATTTCCTTCACGCCGTCGTCTCCGAGAGCCATGCGACCGACATTCCATGCATCGAGTGCGGTGCGCACTGCGCGATCCATCGTCGCGCCGGCACCGTGCGCATCTTTAAGAAACGATTCCATCAGTTCGGTCGAATTCTTCGTGCCGCTTAACACGCCAAAGTCCTGGCGCGCTTGCACTGAAGTTCCGCCATTCGTTGCGATCGCTCCGTCGTATTCAACGCGCAAAAATAAATCGTCTGCCGCTTTTACGCCGAGCTCGGCAAAAATCATCCGCGCGAGATATGGCGCACCGAAAATTTGTTCGAACGCCGTTTTCATTAACGAACTAAGCGAGTAGTAGGCGAGGCGACGTAAGGAAACATCCGCCGCCGAACGCGTGAAACCTTCCGTGCTCGCCAGCTCGATTGCGGCCATGCGTAATCGCTCGATATCGCCCGGATGACCGATTGCACCCATCGCGATGCGATCGTAAATCTCGAAAACTTTCTGGCGTGCGTGGCCGACCGTAAGAAACAAAATCCCGTCGCGAAATCCCACCGCCGCGATCGGACTCCCGGAGGCGAGCTGCGTTTCAATGTACTCGCGGCGGTTCTCGATCGCTTCCACCCAACGATACGGCTCTTCGATCATGCGACTGTTTTCTTAAAGATCGCTGCGATTTTACGTTCGGGCAGCGTTGTAATGCCTTCGCTCGAAACGATTTTGATGATCGGAAAAATCTTACCGGAACGATCGACTCCGCCGGTGGCGGTATCCGATTCCGCTGCGGTGTCGAGCGCGCGCAAGGCGACTGTGACCGCTTCGTCTTCATGCAATTTTTCCAACGGCTTTTTTCCCCAGCGATTTTCGTAATGCAAAATCCCGCGCACGGCCGGCGAACCGGATCCAGTCGCGGCGTATTCCGTCACTTCGAATTGCGCGCCCATGGCGTCGTAAAAATAAAGACGCGCTGTCGTATCGTAGGTAGCGAAAATCGGAACGACGATGCCGACGCCTTGAATAACAAACCCAAAATTGTCGCGCAATAATTTCGAGAGTGCGCGGACCTTGCCATCCACGCTCATTTCCTGCAGCTGCGTGCGACGAAAAAATTGAAACGAATGCTCGAGCACGCGCGCCATTTCCCAGGCGGTCGCGGGCACACCGGCGATTGCCATGATGGAATGCCGATCGATCTCCAAAACCTTGTCCGCGCGATCGTACACCACCGTGTTCCCTGAGGTCGCGCGACGATCGCCGGCAACGAGCACGCCTCCGGAAAATTTAAACGCGAGGATGGTGGTGGCTTCTGTCGGAGTCCATTTGGACGCATCTCCGATCTTGGAAAGATCGGCAATCGGGGCGACCAAACCTTTGCGTCGCAGCAAGGCCGCGAAATCATCGCTTGGCCCAGGTGCGAACGGATCAAACGCAGCGGTTGGCCGGTCCATTACTGACCGGTGCGCTGGCGATAGCGCTTCGATTGATTCGGATCCACCTGGCGCATCTTTTTCAGCAGATCTTTTGTATCCGGTCTCGAAATATCAGGCGCCTTCGGGCCGTTCCCGTCACCATCGCCCTGCTTCGGCCCCCATGGAATAGCAGGTGGCTTTTGAATGCGCTCAGGCATGCAAAAAATTTAAGAACAATTCGTGAAAAGGCAAACTCCCCTCCCACAGACGCGTGTCCATGGAGAGCAGCCCGGCGCTTGCCAGCACGAAGCCGCGGTGTCAAAATGGGGGCCAATGAAAATTCTGGCGATAGGAGTTCTCGCGGCGATTTTTTCGGCTCAGGCATTTGCACAGACGCCTAACGACACATCGAGTGCCGCGCAATTGGAGGCGATCAGTAAAAAATTGGACGAACAGAACGCGAAGATCGACGCGCTCTCCCAACAGATTCTCAAAATGCAGGAGCAACTGGCGAAGCCCGGCGTCATGATCGGCGAAACAGCGCCGCCGGCATCGACTGTGAGCAGTCCGGCCTCAACCGAGCCGACTCATGCCGCCGGAAACACGCATACCGTTATGCGCGGAGAAACACTGACCTCGATCGCGAAGCAGTACAAAGTCAGCGTCGACGAGCTGCAAAAATTTAATCATATCGAGGATGGTCGAAAATTGCAGGCGGGACAGACAGTCATGATTCCGGGTCCGGCGACGACGACGCCCGCCGTGGGCGCCACGTCATCGCCCTTGCCTAACGACTAATGGAAGGCGCGGCCGCGAAAGAGTGGTTTCTGCGCAAACACGAAGACGGCAGCGTTTTTGGCCCACTTGCTTTCGAGCGGCTGGTGCGCTGGGCTTCAGCCGCGCAGATCGCGCCGCATGATGTCCTTTCCACGGATCGCGAAACGTGGATTAAGGCTCCAATGGTGCCGCAGCTAGGCATGGATTGGCTCGTGGAAGTAACCAGTGAACGCTGCTACGGACCGACGACTCTGGGTGCGATTCAGGAATTCATCCGGCTCGGTGAAATCAACGCGGAAACGTTCATCATCAACTCCTGCGACGGAACACGGAAGCAGATCGCGGAAATGCCCGCCTTACTGCATACGTCGGATGTCGTCGAAAATTCCGACGCTACGGAGATTGCTGCGGCTCCGGTCGTGACGGGAATGTCGATCGACGTGAATGTGCGCATTCGCGAGCTCGAACAAAGTTTGCGCGAGGAGCGTCGCGTTTTGCAGGAATCAGAAGCGCGTTATCACGAGCTTGAGAAAAAGTATTTCGAACTCGCGCAAACTTCGCGCTGAAACCTACATTTTCTCGGGCACCTGAATTCCGAGAAGACCAAGACCACATCGCAGAACGCGCGCTGTAAGTTCGGAAAGAGCAAGCCGCGATGCTCTTGTTGCCTCGTCGGCCTTGAGTACCGGACACGCTTCGTAAAAAGCATGAAAATTATTCGCCAGCTCGAACAAATAGTTCGCGAGGACGTTTGGGCGGAAATCATTCAAGATCGACGGAATTATTTCAGGAAACTGGGCGAGACGTTTGGCTAACTGCAACTCGCTCGGTTCCGCCAAAATAATTTTCGGATTGGCCGGGACACTTTCGTTTGTTTTACGAAAAATGGAGCGAATGCGGACATAGGCATTCTGTAGGTATGGCGCTGTGTTGCCTTGCAGCGCCAGCATCCGATCCCAGGAAAAAACGTAATCGGTCATTCGATACTGCGATAAGTCGGCGTACTTCACCGCGCCAATGCCGATAATTTTTGCAATTTCGTTTTTCTCCGCCTCGGTCAGGTCCGCATTTTTTTGCTCAATAATTTTCCGCGCGCGAACAACGGCCTCGTCGAGTAATTCATGCAGCGGCACGTTCTCGCCCGATCTCGTCTTCATCAGTTTGCGGTCCTCGCCCAGGATGCTGCCGTGCGTAATGTGACGGAAATCCGCTGTGAAACCTTCGCGGCGCGCGATTTCGAAAAGCTGCCGGAAGTGCAATTGCTGCGGCGCACCAGTAACAATCCAAACCGTATCCGCCTTCAAATCTTTGATTCGGTAATCCACCGTAGCAATATCCGATGTCGCGTAATTGTAGCCGCCATCGCGTTTGCGAATGATAGCTGGTCGCTCGGCCAGTTCCGGAATGTCGCGAAAGAAAACGCAAACCGCGCCTTCACTGATTTCGGCGAGACCAGATTTGAGCAGCCGATCGACGACATCGGCGAGGCGATCGTTGTAGAAACTTTCTCCGCGCTGAATGTCGTAGTGCACATCGAGAATCTCGTACGCCCTTTCAAATTCTTTCATCGAAAGCGCGACGCACTCCTGCCAGATGGAGAAATTCTCCTTTTCGCCGGCTTGCAATTTCACCAGCTCCTCGCGCGCTGCCTCACGCACTGCGGGATCTGCCGTCGCGCGCTCGTTAGTCTCTTTATAAATGCGAACGAGCTCAGCGATCGGATCGCGTGTGAGGGCATCGCGATCGAGGAAGTTCTTCCATCCGTAAATAACCATTCCAAACTGCGTGCCCCAATCTCCGATATGATTGTCGCGAATGACTTCATGACCGAGGAAGCTCGCGATCCGCGCGAGAGAGTCGCCCAGCACGGTGCTGCGAATGTGGCCAACGTGCATCGGCTTGGCCACGTTAGGAGAACCAAAATCAATGACGATGCGATTTGGCGAACCTGTGCGCGCAACACCAAGCCGTTCATCCTGCAGAAGCTCCATTGCTCGCGTGGCGACGACATCTGTGCGCAATGTGAAATTGATAAAACCGGCGCCGGCGATTTGCGGAGCACCGGCTAAATCCGCGACGGCGAGGTACTCGATAATTTTCTCCGCCAGTGCGCGTGGATTTTCTCCGCGCTGTTTTGCGAGCACGAGCGCAGCGTTCGTCTGATAATCACCGAACCGCGGATCGCTCGCGGAGCTCAGTTCGCCGACATGAGGCAATCCCGCGGCCGCAAGCGCGGCAGATAGTTTTCGCGCGAGAATCGTCTGGAACGTTTCCATGGTGGCGGCGCGCTCCGCCTATTTTTGGGATCGATCGCGAAAAATGGCGAGAACTTCTTCGGCCGATTTCGCATTGGCCAATTCTTCGCGCACGCTGCGGTCGTTCAGAAATTTCGCGATCGAAGCCAGCGTGCGCAAATGAGTTTGAAACTGATTTTTCGGCACGATGAAAAGCACAACAAATTTTACAGGCGCATTATCGAGCGCATCGAACTCGATGCCGCCGGACGATCGACCAAAGGAAGCGACAACTTCGTTGATGCGATCGGACGAACAATGCGGAATGGCGATGCCAAATCCGATGCCGGTGCTCATGGTTTCTTCGCGTTGCTTCAGCGAAGCGAGGATGCTGTCGCGGTCTTCCGGCTTGATTTTGCCGAGGCTGGTGAGCAGGTCGATCAGCTCGACGATGGCCGGCCAACGCTCAGTCGCTTTCATCTCGGGGATGATCTGCTCGGCGGTTAATAGATTGGCCAACGACATGCAGTTTTCCCCCGTGGGAGCGCAAGCTTACCTTGGGCGATAGCGATGACAAGCGTGATTTAGCCGTTTGGCGGTCGCCGGCGATCGGAATTTGCGCGGCACGATAAAGGACCGGTAATTGTGGATCGAAGAATGAAACTCCATACACACGATAAGTTCTCTCCGCGTTTGCGGGCGCGTTTAACTGTCATCGCGGTAGCTTTGATCGCGTTCGCCGCGACCGCGCAGGCCGAGCCGGCGATGTGGGTGATTCGAGATAAGGATTCCACGATCTATCTCATCGGCACGGTGCATTTGCTTCGGCACGGAACCGATTGGCTTTCGCCCAGGATTAAAAAAGCGCTCGATGGCAGCAACGAATTATGGCTGGAGATCGCAGATCCGGACAATCAGTTGGCCGCGCTGCCGCTCATTCAAAAATATGGTTTTGATCGCGAGCACCCGCTCTCTGCGCAACTGAGCGCCGCGCAAAAAGAAAAATTCGATAAAATCGCGACGACCTACGATCTGCCGCAGGCGGTGTTCGAGCCGATGAGACCGTGGCTGGCGGCGTTGATGGTAGCAGTGATACCGTTGCAAAAAGCCGGCTACGATCCGAACGCAGGCGTGGATTTGTTTTTGAAAAAACAGGCCGATGCAAGAGGCGAAAAGGTTCGCGGGTTTGAAACGCTGGAGGAACAGTTTCGATTTTTCGCGAGTCTTTCTCCAGCCGATCAGATCGAATTCTTTGAACAAACGCTCGACGAAACCGATGAAGGGATCGCCCTGAATGAAAAACTCGCGACTGCCTGGCTACAGGGGAAAACAGAACTCATCAACGAGATGCTAAGTGATGAGATGAAAACGAAGTCGCCGAAGCTGTACGAAAAACTTCTCGTGCAGCGGAATGTTCACTGGAGCGAACGCATCGCGAAGATTCTCGATGGCGCAGGTGTGCAAACGATCGCGGTGGGCGCGGGTCATCTTGCCGGCCCCGATAGTGTGCAAGCGCAACTCGCGAAGCGCGGAATCAAAGTGAAATCCTACTGAGTGCCGCCGTCGTCGCGCTTGCGCACGGTGTAGTTTAGTTGGCGCGAGAGAAGCCAGCGGACTCCAAACATATCGATCGTTGCTCGGAGCGCGCGATTACCAAGGCCGTACTTGCTCAGGCCAAACTTTCGCGGGCGATGATTGACTGGAATTTCCACAAGCCGATAGCCCGCGCCTTTGATTAGCGCCGGAATAAAACGGTGCATGCCCTTGAATGGCACAAGGGCGCCAATGCATTCGCGTCGCATCGCTTTCAAAGTGCAACCGGTGTCGCGCACGCCGTCTTTGGTGAAACGGCTGCGCACGAAATTCGCCACATGACTCGTTAGGCGCTTGACCACTGTGTCCTTGCGTTTCGCGCGGTAACCGCAAACCAGATCGGCTCCGTTTGCGATTTCCGTAAGTAACCGTGGAATATCGGCGGGATCATTTTGCAGATCGCCGTCGATCAAGACCGCGGTCGCTCCGCGCGCGGCATGCAGGCCCGCGTACATCGCCGCGCTTTGCCCTGCGTTTTTTTCGAAACGAACAACAAGCACGCGCGGGTCAGCGGCAATGCACTCGACGGTTCGATCGGTCGAACCGTCATCGACCAAAATAATTTCGTAATCGATTGCGGAAAGCGCGGCGCTTAGTTCTGCCTGAAGGCCAGGAACGTTTTCTTCTTCGTTAAAAAGTGGAACGACGACCGATATGGCTGGTGAGGTCATAGCGGCAGCGTCCGGTAATTGCGGCAGAGAAAGATCTGCCATGTGCGAATCGATTCACCGAAGCGGCGGACTTCGATGGTCGCGACGCGCTCGGTCGATTGAAATCCTGCGCGAATGTTATGCGGCGGATGTTCCTTGTTGCCTTCCTGCACATAGAGCGCGTTGCGGTTTACAAACGGATTGATACCGCTTTCCTCCGTGTAAACCTCGTTAGGCGAAGCCGCGCCGTTGCTTGGTTGTTCGACGAATTCGTCGTAGCGCGGCCAGAATGAAAATTGATTCTGCAAATCCTGCGATTCGACAATGTAAGCCGGTGGGTGCCCCGGACCTTCCGTGCGTCTGTTGCGCAAATAAAACGAAATCTCAGCCGCACGATCGCGTTCATCGGCAATAAGAAATAATTTTTCGCCGGATTTAGCTTCCAAATCTGTGCGCAGCTTTTCCATCGCGCCCGTGGCGGATTTCCAACCGCGCAAGCGATTGGCCGGATCGCGTCGCGGAAAGTGAAGACCGAGAGATCGCAACGGGTCGGTATCCAAAGCAATGACGCTCATGAGCAAACCGAGAAGAAACGCGGCGGCGGCCCAACGCTGCAGGACGGGCGTGGTTTGCGATCGCTCCTGCCAATAAAGCGCGGCGAGTGGACCGAGGCTAAGAAACGCGAGGCAATCCCAATTCGGCGCGCCGGTGCGATTGATCGATAGTAAAAAATAGACGGCGAAAACAGGAAGCCCGAACCAGAAAAGATAAAGCAGCTTAAAATTTATTTGTGCCCGCCGCCAACTCGCGATCACAGCCCAGGCGAGGCCGAGAAACAACAGCGGCGAGTAAGTGAGGAAATGTTCGGCGAGGAAAACGAGGAGCGCGCTCGGATGAAAGCCAGTGCTTTCGTCGAGCCCGCCGCGCGAACGAAGGTGAACGAATGTGATCCAGGCATGTTGCGCATTCCAGACAACCGGCGGAATGGCGCACAAAATAAAAACTCCGAGCAACGAATATAATCCGGCGCGTTTAAACTCAGCGCGCAAGCGCGGGACGAGGGCCAGCACGAGCGCGACTGAAACCAATTCGAGCGCGTTGGTGTATTTGCAGAGGAAACCAATTCCGATCAGCAATCCGGTGAGTGGCCAGTGCCAGCTAAACTCCGGACTTTTTTCGAGCGCCAGCCAAAACGTAAATATCGCGGCCGACCAAAAGAAAATCGATAAGGGATCAATCGTCATGACGAAACTGCCGATGTTAAAAATCGGCGTGACGTTGAGAGCGACGACGGTCCAGAACGCAACCACTTCGCTGAAGAGGCGTCGCGTAAAATAATAAAGGATCAAACTCGTGCCTGCGCCGAGAATTGGACTCCAGAAACGCACGCCAAATTCTGTGGCACCGAAAATCGCATTGCTGACTCGAATGGCAAAGGCAACGCCGGGACCTTTGCTGAAATATGCGGGCGCGAGATGTTGCGACCACATCCAATAATAGGCTTCGTCGCCGGAAAGCTCGATCGTTCCAAGCAAGGTGAGCCGAATTGCCGTCAGACTCAGAACAAAAATCCAAATCGCGCGCGTTGTGCTCATCGCTGTGGTTCACCGAACAAACTGGGATGACGTGAAAATGCGGCTGGCGCAAAGCGCGGCGTGGCCGATCGCCAGATCACTTCGAGCAGCGCAGCGACGAGGAGTGCTTCGCCGGCCGACATAAAAAATGTTGCGAGGATATCGCTGGGCCAGTGCGCGCCTAAATAAATCCGCGAATAGCCAACCATCGCTGCGACAAAGAAGTAGAGCCAGCCTCGTCGCCGGAAGACCAAGGCGCACAGGACGGCAATGACAGTGTTGTTCGCCATGTGTCCGGAAGGAAAAGAGGGCCCGGATCTGCCGCGATCCGATTGATCTGAAAAACGAATTTTCGGTTTCTTCAAAAGCGTCAGCATTTTCGGATGCGCCTTGTGCAGTTGCACCATGCGCACTTTTTCAACCTGCTTCGGACGCCGTCGATCGAACGCTGATTTCAAGGGCGCAACGAGAAGAAGATCGGAGATGGCGAGCGCGATGAGAACGGAAAAAAGAAAGACGCGACCCTTGAATCCGCCGAAGATCAAAAGATAAAGACCAATCCCAACGAAGACCGGCTTCCAGATTTTGACGTCACTCAGCGCCGCCATGAACAGATCGAGGACGGGATTCGTCCATTGCTCGTTAATGAGATGAAAAATCGATTGATCCATGCAGGAGCGGCTCGGCACGATACGAATCAAGGTCGCCCGAAACAAGCGAGGAAGATTTTCGCCGTGCTCGCGCTCTGCCTTTTATGCGCGGCGCAGGGACGAGCCGATGCATTGCCCTCGGCGAAAGAAATTCTCTCGACTGTTCGTTTGCAACAAACACAGCAGCAGATCGATTTGCAGGGACAGCTGCGTCAGGACGCAACCGTCGTCCCGTTCCGGCTGACGCAAGCGGGGCCGTTGATTAAATATTCCTTCGCCAATCCGCCGGGCGCGCTGCAATTGCGATTAGGCGAAAACGATTCGCGCCTGGAAGAGTTGAGCCAGAGCGGCGCGGAGAAGATCACGCCGGCGCAGTTCGATCATAAAGTTCGCGGGACGGCGATCACCTACGAGGATCTCGCGCTCAAATTTCTGTATTGGCCGAATGCGAAGGTTGTCGGCGAAGAGCCGGTGCGTTCGCGTCGCTGTTGGAAGATCGAATTGCATCCGCCTTTGCACGAATCGCAATACTCCACCGTTATTCTTTGGGTCGACCGGAACACCGGAGCGCTTATGGAAATGGAAGGCTACGATTGGAATGGCCGGCTCGCGAAACGCTTCGAAGTGATTTCCGTGCAAAAGATCGAGGGCCGCTGGTTTTTGAAGCAGATGCGGATCGATCAGGTGGATCCGGCCACTAACAAGGTGCAATCGCGCACTTATCTCGAAATCAAAAAGTAATCTGCAACAAAACGCGCGAGTGGCGTAAATTCATGAAATGGTTATAGTCGGCAGCTCGCCATGAAACGTAATCTCGCTTTTGTAATTTTTCTCTGGGCCGGGGCGTCCTCGCTGGTTGCCGCGAACACACCGCCAGTCATCAAAACGCAAATCTCCGATCAAACGTTCTTCGCCGGCACGACGACGAAGATCATCCTGACGAACGCGTTTAGCGATCCGGACACGAACGCGGTGCGATTCTCTACGGTGTCGGGTGTCTTTGATCTACAGCTTTTCCGGGGGCAGACGCCGATTACAGTGGCGAATTTCCTGAAGTACGTTGATCAAGGTCGTTTTTTCAAAATCGATCCAACGACTCATCACCGCGCGTCGAGTTTCGTTCATCGCTCCGTGGCGAATTTCGTTATTCAAGGCGGCGGGTTTATCGGCACTGCGAGCACTGTCGATCCGACAACAACAACTCCGACGCAGGTTATAACGTTCCCTGCGATTCAGAACGAGCCCGGCATTTCGAACAAACGCGGGACGATCGCGATGGCCAAGCTCGATAACAATCCCAACAGTGCGACGAGCCAATGGTACATCAATCTCAAGGATAACGGCGGTGCGCCGTCGAATCTTGACACGGTTAACGGCGGCTTCACCGTTTTCGGAAAGGTCATTCGTAATGGTCTCACCACTATAGATAAAATTGCGGCGGTCCCGCGCTTTAATGCGGGGTCACCTTTCGATTCGCTTCCATTGCTCAATTACATGAACCCGAATCCGATTCGCGTAGCGAATCTTGTTTCCATTCCGGATATCATTCAAATCCCTCCGTTCGATTTCATCGCGTTTTCGAATAATACGACAGTCGCGACCGCCAGTATCGACGCCGATAAGCGGCGTATCGTGATCAACGCCAAACAGGCGGGGAGCGCGGTCGTTAGCGTAAGAGCGACCGATTTCGACGGCGCTTTCGTTACTCAGCATTTCAATGTCACAGTCGTCGCTTCGCCGGGTCGGCTGGTGAACATTTCCACCAGGTTGCAAGTGCAGGCCGATCCTAACGAGTTGATTGCCGGCTTCATTGTTACCGGAACTACGCCGAAGCATGTTTTGATTCGCGCGCTCGGTCCATCGCTCGCGCAAATGGGTGTCGCGAATCCATTGACGGATCCAACGCTCGAATTGCATGACAAAACGAAACTGCTCGCTACCAGCAACGACTGGGGCGATAGCGCAGCCCGGCAGCAGATCATCGATACGGATATTCCGCCCAAATCATCCAGCGAGGCGGCGATTTTGGCGACTCTGCCGCCGAACACCCGTTATTCGGCAATTGCTCGAGGTATAAACGGGACAGGTGTTGGGCTTGTCGAAATTTATGATCTCGATCGTGGACCTGATTCTCAACTCGCGAATATTTCGTCGCGTGGGTTCGTTCAGACCGGCAACAACGTCATGATCGGCGGATTAATTATTACGGGAGCGAATTCGATCAAGGTGATGATCCGGGGCATCGGTCCCTCTTTGTCGGCCGACGGAATTACCAACCCGCTGAGCGATCCCATGGTGGAATTACGAAATGCGCAGGGTGTGAAAATCGCCGTGAATAACAATTGGCAGATGGCTGCGAATGCTTCCGATATTCAGGCCACCGGAATAGCGCCGAAAAATCCGCGCGAGTCCGCGATTCTAACGACGCAAGTTCCCGGCCGTTACACGGCGATTCTGAGCGGTGTCGGTAGCACGCCAACTGGTGTCGCGTTGGTGGAAGTTTACCACCTCAACTAAGGAACGACACTATTCGTTAGGCGAAGCTGCCTTCACGATTTGCGCAAAGCTGTGCGGATCGAGGCTGGCGCCGCCGACAAGCGCGCCGTCGATATCGTTTTGGCTCATCAATTCGCGCGCGTTACCCGGCCTGACGCTGCCGCCGTATTGAATCCGAATTTTATCGGCAGTCGTTTCGTCGGAGATTTGGCTCAGCGTATGGCGGATGAAGGCGTGCGCTTCCTGCGCTTGCGCCGAAGAAGCAGTTTTGCCGGTGCCGATCGCCCACACCGGTTCATACGCGATAACCGTTTCCTGTAATTCTTTCGCGTCGAGATTCGCGAGACTGCCGCGTAATTGTAGCGCAAGAATTTTTTCGACGTTACCTCGTTCGCGTTGATCGAGCGTTTCGCCTACGCAAAGTATGGGACGCAGTGCGGCCTCATGCGCGGCGCGGACCTTGCGATTAACAATCTCATCTGTCTCACCGAAAAGCGCGCGACGTTCGCTGTGCCCGAGCACGACGTAGCGGCAAAACAAATCGCGGAGCATCGCCGGGCTGATCTCACCGGTGAAAGCGCCGCTGCGTTCCCAATACATATTCTGCGCGCCCACTTTGATGTTTTGGGATTTGCCGAGCGCTTCATTTACTTTCTCGATCGCCGTGAATGGCGGCAAGATTACGACTTCGACGTCGGCCGAATCGCCCAGTTCGAGGAGCAACGTTTGCACAAACGCAGCTGCCTCGGCCTGCGTCATGTTCATCTTCCAGTTCGCTGCGATAATTTTTTTGCGCATATCAAATTGCGGTCATCTTGAGAGTCCGGTCACCCTGAGCGCAGCGAAGGATCTCACAAATTTCGGGATGACAAGTGTGTGAGCGACTCATTTGTTCGTTAACGCTGCGACTCCCGGCAACTCTTTCCCTTCAAGCAATTCCAACGAAGCGCCGCCGCCAGTGGAAATGAATGTCATTTTGTCGGCCAGGCCCGCCTGTTTCACCGCGGTAACGGAATCGCCGCCACCAATGATCGTGGTCGCGTTCGAACGCGCGAGCGCATCCGCGACCGCGAAAGTTCCTTCGGCAAAATCCGGAATTTCAAATATTCCCATCGGGCCGTTCCACAAAATGGTCTTCGCTTTCGCAATCTCCTCAGTGAAAAGTGCGTTCGTGGCGCGACCGGTATCGACTACGAGCCAGCCGTCGTCGATTCCGTGTTTCGTCGTCACGCGACCAGTATTTTGTGTCGGCGCTCCTGCGCGAATCTCCTGCGTTTCGAGCGCATCGACCGGCAAGAGAAAGTTCACTTTTTTCTGCTTCGCTAGGGCAAGAAGTTCGCGCGCGAGATCCAGTTTGTCCTCTTCCACTTTGCTTTTCCCGACGGGAAAACCCTGCGCTTTCCAAAACGTGTTCGCCATCGCGCCGCCGATCAAAATCGTGTCGGCTTTTTCCATGAGGGCTTTGATCACTCCGATCTTATCGGAAACTTTTGCGCCACCGAGAATGACGACGAACGGCTTGGCCGGTTTTTCTAATTCGCCGTGAAGATATTTCAGTTCCTTCTTCATGAGCAGGCCCATCGCCGATTTCGCAATATACTTCGTGATACCGGCCGTGCTGGCATGCGCGCGATGCGCGGCGCCGAAAGCATCGTTTACATAAAGGTCGCCCAACTTCGCGAGCGATTCCGCGAACATCGGGTCGTTTGCTTCTTCGCCCGCGTAAAAACGCAGGTTCTCGAGCAAAGCGACATCGCCGGGACAAAGACTCTCCACGATTTTTTCCGCATCTGCGCCAATGCAATCGTGACTGAATACGACCGGATGCTTGATCAAATCATGAAGCAACATTCCAACAGGTCGGAGCGAATATTTTGGGACGGGTTTTCCCTTAGGCCGGCCGAGATGCGACATCAAAATCGTTTTCGCGCCTTGCTCGCGCAGATAATTGATTGTCGGTAAACTTTCGCGAACCCGCGTGTCGTCTGTAATTACGACCTCTTCGCCACGTTCTTCGGTCGGCACATTGAAATCGACCCGCACGAGCACGCGCTTATCGCGGACATCGAGATCACGAACTGTCAGTTTCGGCATAATTACAGCTCGGTCGTCCCGAGCGAACGCGAGAGACCTCTCATTTAATCACACCCGTTATTATTTGTGGGATCCTTCGCTGCGCGCAGGATGACATGCATAGGGTTACTCCCCGAGCATTTCCAGCATTTGCACGCAACGGTTGCTGTAACCCCATTCGTTGTCGTACCAGCCGACCACTTTTACAAATTTGTCGCCTAACGTGAGCGTGAGTTTGCTATCGAAGATGCATGAGTGCGGATTGCCAATGATGTCGTGCAACACGAGCGGTTCGTCGGAGAATTCGAGAACGTTTTTGTAGCTCTTGTCTTTTGCCGCTTCGGCAAACGCGCGGTTTACTTCCTCTGCGCTCGCCTTGTTCTTGAGCAACGCAGTGAAATCCGTCACCGAACCGTCCGGTGTCGGAACGCGAAAAGCGCCGCCATTCAATTTGCCTTTCAATTCCGGAATGACTTCGCCGATCGCTTTCGCCGCGCCAGTACTCGACGGAACAATGTTCACTGCCGCCGCTCGCCCGCGTCTCAGATCTTCATGCGGCAGGTCGAGAATACGCTGATCGTTCGTGTAGCTGTGAATCGTGCTCATGAAACCAAGTTCGATGCCGAACTTGTCGTTGAGCGCCCGCACCATCGGCGCGAGGCAATTCGTCGTGCAACTGGCGTTCGAAACAATCGAATGTTTGGCGGGGTCATACATCTGATCGTTCACACCAATGCAGATCGTGACGTCGGGATTTTTTGCGGGAGCACTGATGAGAACTTTTTTCGCGCCGCCTTTGCTGATATGGAGATCCGCTTTGTCGCGACTGGTGAAAAATCCGGTCGATTCCAGAACCACTTCTACATCGAGATCTTTCCAGGGCAGTTTTGCCGGATCGCGCTCTTTTAGAATCTTAATCTTGTGGCCGCGCACGATGATGTTCTCATCATCGTAACCGAGATCGCCGTCGAATTTTCCATGGACGGAGTCCCATTTTAAAAGATGCGCAAGTGTGTGCGTGTCGGTGAGATCGTTGATCGCGCGGATGTTTTCGACCTGTGCTTGAGACATGGCGCGCAAAACATTGCGCCCGATGCGGCCGAAGCCATTGATGCCGTAATTTGCCATAGGAAAAAGGTGGGTGTTAAAGGTTAGCGGGCCGCTGAAAACAACGGGGCATACAACTAAATCGCGTGTGCCATCGAGGCAATGACGAAGTGTGCACGTGAATACACGCAACCGGAGACTGGCGCGCGTTAGTTAGAACACATAGAGTTGATTATGGACCCAGCACGACCAAACGATCCGGACCCATCCGACCCATTTAGTTCCATTCACGGGGATCGCGAAGTCATCGAGAAAATCGAGATCGCGACCGAAGGCGAGGATTGCGATGAATGCGTGCGGAAACTGCGCGAACCATTAAATAAGATCGCCGGAGTGAAAAATGTGAAGGTCGACACGAAACGCGAGCGCGTGATTGTCACATTCGATGCGCGTAAAACGCATGCGCCGGATTTGCACGACGCCATCTTGAAAAGCGGTTACAGACCGTCACCGTTTGCCGACAACAGCTGAAGCGGTGTCCGGTTGCTGTTGCGTGAGACAGTGAAACGCGCCCAGGCCCCAAATTAATTCACGGCAATCGATCTGCACGATGCGCCGCGCCGGAAAAAGTTTTTCGAGGACAGATATCGCTTCTGCATCGTTTGGATCGTTAAACGTCGGCAGCAGCACGCATTTATTGGCGATGTAAAAGTTGGCGTAGCTCGCGGGCAAACGCATTCCTTCGCGCACGATTTTCGCCGGCATCGGCAGTGTGTGGATTTCCAGCGGCTCGCCGTCAATTCGCATTTCCTGTAAGCGCGCGAAATTTTCCCGCAGCGGTTCGTAGTTTTTGTCGTCGCGATTTTTTTCAATTACGGTGACCACCGCCCGTTCCGCCACGAAGCGAGTGAGATCATCGATGTGGCCGTCGGTATCGTCGCCTTCGATTCCATCGCCGAGCCAAAAAATTTCGCGCACACCGAGAAAATCGCGCAACCGTTTCTCGATTTGTTCGCGGCTCAGATTCGGATTGCGATTTTGGTTCAACAAACACGATTCCGATGTGAGCAACGCGCCGGCACCGTTTACATCGATCGATCCGCCTTCCAGAATCATGCGCGGATAAAAAACCGGCAGGCTAAGTTTTTCTGCGACGCGTGTGGGCACGACGTCGTCGAGATCGAACGGCGGATATTTGCCGCCCCAGGCGTTGTAATCCCAATCTACGATTGCCGCGCGCGGTTCTTCCTTAAGGGTCACGAAAATCGGACCGTGATCGCGACACCATGGTTCGTTTGTTGGAATTAAATAAAAAGTCAGGCGTTCCAGGTCGAGTCCATCGAACGCTGCGCGCGCTTCCGCCTCATGCGCGCCGTTAAAGACATTGATGTTTACCGGTTCCGAACTCAGCAGTGCCTCGACCATCGCGCGCAAAGCGGGCAGTACGCGATCGAATGAATCCGGGAAACTAATTCCCTCCCGTCGCGGCCACGAAAGCCAGGTCGCGACGTGCGGTTCCCATTCCGCCGGCATGCGATAGCCGAGTTCCGCCGGTGTTTTCTGATTGCGATCCATTCGTTAGGGGAGCGTGTTAATGCGTCGTTGTTGCGCGGCAAGAAGAGGAGGGAAATCCAGAACCGTTGGTGATTTTGTGGTCTCGATATAGTGCGCGGCCGCCAATTTCAATTGCTCCCAGCGATCCCACGCGAAATGTGGCGCGGCCACAATATGCCGCAGTAAACTGCGCCACTCCATCAACGCGCGCTCAATATCTCCGGGACGCAACGAATCATTCGTCAGTTTCGAGCGCGATCCCGGATTTTCGCAGATTTCCCGCATCACTTCTGACGCGCCTGAGCCGTATTGCGGCGGCACTCCCATCTCGAGATATCCCGGGTGATCGGCGCGCGCGTAAACCTGCTGACACAAGATTCCGAGGCGGCCGCCAAGCGGTGCATCTTCGCCAGCGAAACGCGGACCGGCGCGGATATTCGCAAGATCGAAAACGAGATCATCGATCGTATATTTTTCATCCTCGAGCGCGGCCGCAACGACGAGCCCTTCTCCCGCCTGGAAGAAGGAGAAGATAATGCCGCGTCGCGTCGGGGTTCCGTCTGTTTCGATCAAGCCGAGGCTTCGCCAGGCATAGACCGGAGATGTGACGATGGCAACGTTCTGGTCGTGCTGGAGTTGATCGCAGTTCCGGCACGGAATTGGAAGCGCTTCTCGCTCCGGCGGCTGATGCAACGCGACACCGTGCGAATCGATTTGCGCCTTAGTTTCAATTTCGGAAAAATCAATGCGCGCAGAAATAGTCTCGCCGCGCCTAACGAGTTCAAAAAGTTTTCCGCCGCGGGTGAATTCGGGCAGACGAGGCAAAATGTCTTCGTGCAAAATCTGCGATGAGATGATCTTTTGTCCGAGAATTCTGCGCAGCCATTTTACCGGAGCGACCGAATCGCCGCCATTTGCCATCGCGATCGGAATTTCGCGTCCGTAAATCTTCTTTTCGGCCAGTTTGCAAAGATTGCCGAAACCACATCCATCCAGCGTGCGCGGTCGAGCCAGCGCTGGAATCCACTGATCGTTTTCTCGAACAAAAACTTTGCCTAACGAGGTAACGATTTCCGAAGATTTGGTTTCCCATTCTTCTTTCGAATTCAAAATCTCGGTAATCGGTCGCCGGACAAATCGCGCGCGTTCCGCATCCACCCACAAGCCGCACGGCCTGGCGCCGGTGACGCGCGAATGTTCCGCGCCCAAGGCAATCGGATTTGGACTAAAGAGCGATTGAGTTAATCTCACGGCCGCGGTGAATGGCTGTTCGCCCTGATCCATCGCACTCCGCATCACGCCAATGAAACTAGGCCAATCGACCTGGGCGGCGCGTTTGAGTTGACGCCGTCTGGCGTCACCGAGCCGCGGAATATCGGGCTGAAAAAGAACGTAACCGGTTTCATCCAATCCGCGGCGACCGGCGCGACCGAACATTTGGAGCAATTCGTCCTGTTGCACTGTGCGTTGGAAATTTCCCGCCATGTAACGCGTGTCGGTTACCAAGACCGAACGCATCGAGAAATTAATCCCAGCCGCGAGTCCCATCGTCGCGACGACCGCATTCAATTGTCCCGCTTTTGCCAAAGGTTCGATCAAACCGGCGCGCACGGCATAACTCAAACCGCTGTGATGATAAGCAACGCGATTGCGCAGCAGTTTCGTCAGGCGTTTTCCGGCGAGTGCTTCTTGCGTGGGTGAAAGAGTAAGTGGATCACGCTGTGGCAGCGCACTGCCGATGGCTTGCGCCATTTCTTCACTGGCATTTCGGCGCGGCGCGAAGATGAGCACCGGAGCGAGATCCGCTCGCAACGCTTTTCCGATCAATCGCGCCCACGGGTTTCGCGAAACGACAAATTGCGAATCGGGCAACCGTTGCATATCGACTTCTTCCAAGGGAACGGGCCGCTCGCGATGTTCGATAAGAACTGCATCGCGGCCTATTCGTCGCAGCCATGTGACGACATCTTTTGGATTTTGCACGCTGCCGCTGAGAAGGAGCAATTGCGTCCGCGGCGGCGCGAGTGCGAGCGCGAGTTCATAATGCACGCCGCGCAAGGGATCGGCGATCATTTGATATTCATCGACCACGAGAAGTTTCGGTCCCTCCCGTCGCAAAAATCGCGTGCGCTGAGTTTCCAGTGTCGCGACGACGACCCGCGCATCGAGATTTAAAGCGAGATCTCCCGTCGCGATCCCGACATCCCAATCGCGTGCGCGCCACTCCGCCAGTTTATCGTTCGCGAGCGCGCGTGTCGGAACGGTGAAGACGGCCTGCTCTTTCAACGTCGGGTAGAGCAGTTCGAAGATGTAGGTCTTTCCCGAACCGGTCGGTGCTTGCACCACGACATCTTTTCCTTCGCGCAATGCGTGTACCGCCTCCTGCTGCCAGAGATCGGGAACGATCAAACCAATCTCGAGTCCCTTTGGCATTGGAGAAGATGTCGTGCTCGCTCTCCGCTTCAACTCGGGCGTGTTGCGCGGTGCGGTGCGCGCATGTCTAATTACTTATGCGAATGCTCGTTGTCCTGATTGCCCTGACGCTTGTTGGTTGCGGCGATCTCCCATCGGACCCAAGCGACGTTCAGGATCAACAGATGCAGCGGAGCTTTTATGGCACAGGCAACCCTTCGGCGAACAATCCTCCTCCGGACAATGCGCCCAAGCCTGAGCCGGTGCCGGGCGAAGTCGTGCCGGGCCGTTAACGCGGGCGCAGTTCTCAAAACGTCATGGCCATTTCTGAAACGGAAATTCGCGATGCACTAAGCGCGGTGAAATATCCGGGTTTCAGTCGCGATATTGTTTCATTCGGTTTGGTGAAAGGAATCACAACCACCGACGGAGAAGTCACTGTGCAGCTTGCGCTCGCGACCAATGATCCGGCCATTCCGCAGACGATTAAGAATCAATCGGAAGCAATTCTGCGCGGGCTCACTGGCGTGAAGAATGCGAAGGTGTTGATTGATATTCACGCGCCGCCTGCAGGGGCCGGAGCAGCCAGCGCGATTGCGACGCAAATCCCCGGGATAAAACACGTCATCGCAATTGCGAGCGGGAAAGGCGGCGTCGGCAAATCAACCGTGGCGGCGAATCTCGCGGTGGCGTTGGAAAAGAACGGCGCGCGCGTCGGTCTTTGCGATTGCGACATCTACGGGCCGAGCATTTCTCTCATGTTCGGAACGCGCGATCGGCCGATGGCGACGGAAGACAACCGCATCATTCCAATCGAGCAATCCAATTTGAAATTGATGTCGATGGGATTCCTGCTCGACGATGCGGCACCAGCGATCCTGCGCGGCCCGATGGTGACGCGATATACGCAACAGTTTTTGCGACAAGTGGAATGGGGCGAGCTCGACTTTCTCGTGCTCGATCTGCCGCCCGGGACCGGTGATATTCAACTCACCATTGTGCAAACGGTCGCGCTCGCGGGCGCGATTATCGTGACGACGCCGCAGGAAGTTGCGCTGATCGATGCGCGCAAAGCGGCCACAATGTTCGAAAAGGTAAATGTGCCAGTGCTCGGTCTGATCGAAAACATGAGCTACTTTCTTTCGCCGAGCGACGGGAAACGTTACGACATTTTTGGTGAAGGCGGCGGCGAGCGCGAGGCAAAACGATTGCGCGTTCCGTTACTCGGCCAAATTCCAATCGACATCGCGACGCGCGAATCGGGCGATCGCGGGATGCCGATTACCGCAGAAGCAAAAGATTCGCCGATAACGGGCGAGTTCATGCGGATTGCACGAGCACTTCGGAAAGAACTGCCCTAACGAGTAACAGTCCACCATGGCAGAAAATTTAAATAGGTACAACCGATGCTACGTTTATATTGGACAAAGAATTGGAGAATTGACCAATTCGGGATTTTATGAAAAACAATGGCGAGATGGCCTCTTCGCAAGAAGAACAATCTCAGTTCGTTAAAAACTCCGTGCTCTACAAGGAATTCCTGGCGGAGCGTGAAGAAATTTTGAAACACAAATGGATCGAGAGCGAGAAAGCCGGAACCGATATCGGCTTTGAGAAGGCGTTGCTCGATTGGATTTTGAAACATCGCTCGAACTGGCGCGACAAGCGCATGAGGGAGGCTAAAACCGAAAAAGCGGCTTAAGCTTCTCCAGTTCCTTTAAAACGATCCTGCGAGATCGAAAAGGAAACGATGAAATCGAAACCCACTCGTTCCACTGCGAACTTCGCTCCGATTCTGGATGCGGAAGCAATTCAGCGTGCGCTTCGACGCATCGCGCACGAAATCATTGAGGCCAATCCGGATCTCGGGAGCGTCGTCCTCGCGGGAATTCCATCGCGCGGTATCGAGATTGCGGAACGCATCGCCGACTCCATTTTCTCGATCGCGAAGACGAAGATCGAAACTGGCGTGATCGATGTCGCGATGCATCGCGATGATGTTGGCTCTCGCGCGGAATTGCCGGTCGTGCGCGCATCGAGACTACCCGGTCCGATGGAAGGGCGCACGCTCATCATCGTGGACGATGTTCTCTTTACCGGCCGAACTGTGCGAGCGGCGATGGATGCGATCAGCTCCTTTGGGCGACCCGCGAAAATTCAACTCGCTGTTCTCATCGATCGCGGCCATCGGGAGCTGCCGATTCGCGCTGACTATGTCGGCAAAAATTTACCGACGGCAGCGAATGAGAAAATTCGCGTGCGGCTCCAGCAAACCGACGATGAGCCGGACGCCGTTTGGTTGGAGAAAAATTTATGAGCACTCTTTGGAACCGAAAGGATTTGCTCGGCATCCGCGAAATGTCTGTCGAGGAAATCCATTTTGTCCTCGAGACGGCAGATGCGTTCAAACAAGTCGGTACGCGGGAGATCAAAAAGGTTCCGGCGCTGCGCGGGAAAACGCTGGTGAATTTCTTCGTCGAGCCAAGCACGCGTACGCGGACCTCGTTCGAGCTCGCCGCCTCCCGCTTGAGCGCCGATGTGATCAACATCTCCGCGAGCACATCCAGCCTAACGAAAGGCGAAACGCTGAAGGACACGGCTAAGGTTTTGGAGGCGAATCACGCTGATATTATTGTTCTGCGCCATTCTTCCGCAGGCGCGTCGCAGTTTCTCGCGCAACGCGTGAAATCGAGCGTGATCAATGCCGGCGATGGCGCGCACGAACATCCCACGCAAGCATTGCTCGATCTTTACACCATTCGGGAAAAGAAAGGTTCGATTGCGAACCTGCACGTCGTCATCGTCGGAGACATCCTGTTCAGCCGTGTCGCCCGGTCTAATATTTTTGGCCTAACGAAACTTGGCGCCCGCGTCACGCTGGTTGGTCCAAGCACGCTTGTGCCGCGGGAATTTGAAAAACTAGGCGTCGCGATTTCGCACCGCATCGATGAAGTCCTGCCCACGGCGGACGTAGTGAATCTTTTGCGCATCCAGCACGAACGTCAGCGCAAAGAATATTTTCCTGGCTTGGGCGAATACACCCGCTTTTTCGGCCTAACGAAACAACGCGCCAGACTGTTGAAACCGGATTGCCTGATCATGCATCCCGGCCCGATCAATCGCGGTGTCGAGATAGACAGCGAAGTTGCCGACGGTTTGCAGAGCGTGATTCTGGATCAGGTGACCAACGGTCTCGCAGTGCGTATGGCCGTTCTTTATTTGTGCGGAGGTATCGCGTCATGATTTGGCAATCGTCAAACCTAGGTAGCGCATGCGTCTCGCCTGCTGGTTTCGGCGTCTCGCCGAAACAGTCTTTCCAGAGAAGTCCGCGAAAGCGGGACGCTCTCGCCAGCACGCGAGACGCGTGCGCTACCCGGAGTATTGCGTGAGCGCTACTGCCATTCGCAACGGGCACGTTATCGACCCGGCAAACAAACGCGACGAAATCGCCGATGTTTTTATCGAGGACGGGAAGATTGTTTCTTCTCTTTCGGACAGTCAAAGATCGAAATGTGAGGTCGTCGATGCCACCGGTCTAATCGTAGTGCCCGGCTTGATCGATATTCACGTGCATCTGCGCGAGCCGGGATTCGGTCACAAAGAAACAATGGAATCGGGCGCGCGTGCGGCGGCGGCGGGTGGATTTACCACCGTCGTTTCCATGCCGAATACTTCGCCTGCGGCGGACGTGCCGAGCACGATCGCGTGGATCAAAGAGCGCGCGGCCGAAGTCGCTTGCGTGAACATTTTGCCAAGCAGTGCGATTTCCAAAAATTTAGCGGGCGAAGAACTGGCCCCAATCGGCTTGCTGGCGCGAGAGGGCGTGATCGCGATTACGGATGACGGCCATTGCATTCAGAATCACGAATTAATGCGCCGCGCGGTGCAGTATGCGCGGATGGTCGGCGTGCCTGTGCTTGATCATTGTCAGGATTACAATCTCGTTGGTAACGGCGTAGTGCACGAGGGTTACTGGAGCACACTGCTTGGTTTGCCGGGTTGGCCCGCGGCCGGCGAAGAAGCGATGGTGATGCGCAACATTTTGCTCGCGGAACTTTGCGATCATCACATTCATTGCCAGCACATCAGCGCGGCGGGAAGCGTGCGGCTTTTGCGCGAAGCGCGCACGCGCGGCGTCAAAATCAGCGGTGAGATTTGTCCGCATCACATCGCGCTCACCGACGAAGCGATTCAGGATTTCGACACGAACTACAAAATGAATCCGCCGCTGCGCTCGCAGGAACATGTCGATGCGTTGCTGGAAGGAATCGCCGACGGCACGCTTGAAATTCTAGCGAGCGATCACGCGCCGCACGCACTGTTTGAAAAAGAAGTGGAGTTCGACATGGCGCCGTTCGGCGTTGTCGGATTGGAGACTGAGCTTGGAATTTTCATCGACCTTCTCGTACACAAAAAGAAAGTCATCGGTCTGCCGCGCTTGATCGAAATGTTCACCGTGAATCCAGCGCGCTTGTTGAAGATCGGTGCGGGAACACTTTCAGCGGGCGTTGCCGCTGATATCACATTGATCGATCCAAATCTCGAATGGACCGTCATTGCCGACGCGTTTCAGAGCGCATCACACAATACGCCATTCAATGGCTGGAAGCTGAAAGGTCGCGCGGTGCGAACGATCGTCGGCGGAAAGACGGTCTGGCAGCTTTAGCCGGGCTGCCCGTAAATGTAATTCTCGAGATGCGCGATGGTCGCGTTCTGCGCGGAGATGACGAACTTCACCAGATCGCCGATTGAGATGACGCCGCGCAAATTATCACCATCCATTACCGGCAAATGGCGAATGCGGTTTTCCGTCATCAGCCGCAGACATTGTTCCACCGGCTCGTGCGGATGAGCGACGGTTAATTCGCTCGTCATGATTTCGCGCACCGACGTTTCGCGCGAACGCTTTCCGCGGAGCACGATTTTGCGAGTGTAATCGCGCTCCGAAATCATCCCGACAAGGCGATCGTTCTCCATCACGATCAGTGCGCCGACGTTCTTACCGTCCATCAGCTCGATCGCTTCGAACACGGTGGCCTCCGGAGAGACCGAGAAAATCTCGGTCCCCTTCTGACTCAGAATCGCGTCAATCGTGCCGCTTACTTCCATATTCGCACCCTGTGTCGTGGCTCGACGACCACGAGAGTGCAAGCTTAAAGCAATCGGCGACGGCGAGGCAATGTTTCTCTTGGCCTTAAATTCGCCTGGCGCTAGCGAAATTAAATTCGCATTGCTGCGCGCGAATCAGCGGTTGTGGTTCTGCCAACGCCAGCCTGACTGCACGTAGAATTCGTAAGCCGCGTTCGATCCGGTCCGGCCGAACGGAATACGGCACCGGCAGTAAGTTGCGACGACGATAACGGTTTGAATAATGTTTCATCCCGCTAACTTAAGAGACAGGGTAGGACAAAGGCTGTCCTACCGATTCAAATTTTCATATTTTTTGGTCGGCCCATTTTTATGAAAGACAACCAGTCCTCACGTCCGCCGCTCGAGCGCATGATGCAGATCCACGCCCGCTTGAAGGACCGGCATTTTCCGAACTGCCGCAAAGTGGCCGAGTCGCTCGAGGTCTCGCCAAAAACAATCCAGCGCGACATCGATTTCATGCGCTACCGCCTCGGGTTGCCGATTGAGTACGATCCGCTTCAGTTCGGCTTCTACTATTCCGAGCCGGTCACGAGTTTTCCGAATATCGAAGTTTCCGAAGGCGAGATCACAGCGCTTTTTGTCGCGCAAAAGGCGCTGGCGCAATACAAGGGGACGCCTTTCGAGCAACCGCTGCGCACCGCTTTCCGCAAAATTACCGATGGCCTGACCGATCGCGTTTCATTTTCCTGGAGCGAACTCGACAACGTCATCTCGTTCCGCAGTGCCGGGGCCAGTCCGGCCGATCTCGAACTCTTCGAAAATGTGAGCAAAGCCGTTCTACGCTCGGTCGAAATCACTTTCGATTATCGGAAACTGCGCAGTCGTGATCATGAGACTCGCAACGTCCAGCCTTACCATCTCGCTTCGGTGGAGAATCAATGGTACCTCTTCGGGCACGATCTTGAGCGCGGACAATTGCGCACCTTCGCCCTCCCGCGCATGCGTAATATTCGCCTAACGAGTAAACGCTTCCATCGTCCAGCGGATTTCTCGATCGGCAAAGTCCTGCGCGGAAGTTTTGGCGCTCACTCCGGCAAAAAGAAATATCGAATCAAGCTAGAGTTTGATCCTTTTGCCGCCCGACTTGTATCCGAACGCACGTGGCACGAATCGCAGCGAATTCATTCCAAACGCGACGGCTCAATCGTTTTGGAACTCGATCTTACCGGGTTGGAAGAAATCGAACGCTGGATTCTGAGCTGGGGCAGTCATGTCCGTGTGCTAGCGCCGCCGGAATTGATCGGAATCGTTCGCGACGCGGCGGTGGCAATCGAGAAACTCTACGGAGACGGGAAAAAGAAAGCTCGAGATTCCTGATATTGATTGCGATTGCTAAATCGCAAACTTTTCTTCGATCAAATTGCGCAGATGCACAGCGATCGCTGGCTGCTCGAGCCGTTGAATGACCTCATTCAAGAAACCGGTGACGATGAGGCGTTGAGCGACGGAAACGGGAATGCCGCGCGAACGCAGATAAAACATTTCGTCTTCGTTGATCTGGCCGGACGTGGCGCCGTGGGTGCAACGGACGTTGTCGGCAAGAATTTCGAGACCGGGCATTGAGTTGGCTTCGGAGTCGTCGCTCAAAAGAAGGTTGCGCACTTTTTGATACGCATCGGTGAAATGCGCGTGCGGTTCTACGCGGATGAGGCCGCCAAACGTGCAGCGGGCGCGATCGTCGAGCGCATTCTTGTAAAGAAGATCGCTCGCAGTGTGCGGCGAAACGTGATCCTGCAAAGTACGTGCATCGAATTCCTGTTCGCCATTCGCGACCGCGACGGCGAGAAGATCGCTGCGCGCACCTTCGCCGATGAGGCGGCTGAGACTTTCGAAGCGCGAATATTTTCCGCCGAGATGAAGATTGAGACTCATGGCCGAAGCATCGTGATCGACCGTGGTCGTGTTCATCTGCAAAGCGCGCACGTTTTCGCCCCAGGTCTGCGCGCAGACGTACGTGATTTTTGCGCCCGGCCCCGCGATGAGATCGTTCACGCCACAAGCCAAACCAGCGGCGCGCTGATCGCACGAGCGGAAATGCTCGACCACCGTGACCTTCGCCAATTCGTCCGCGACAAGCAGCAGATGCGGAAACACCGAAACATTCTCGCCGCGCAGCCAGTGAAAAATTTCGATCGGCAATTCGATTTCGACTCCACGCGGCACGAAAAGAAAAGTTCCATTCGAGACCAGCGCCTTATGGAGTGCCGCGTATTTGGCGGAGCCCAGCACGGCCGGCTGCGACATGAAATGTTTCCGGAAAAGATCGGCGTGTTCGACGATCGCGCGTTCGAGAGGCTGAAAAATAACGCCTCGCTTTTTCAACTGCTCGGAAACAACGTCGCGCTCGATCAACTGATCGCCGGCAAAAATCATACGCGCGGCGAATTCATCGAGGCCGCGCGAATACTTCAGAACATTGCTGCGATCATCATCCGAAAGCGGATAACTGTGTTGGAACGACTTGAGATCGAGGAGATCGACATTTGAAAAACGCCAGAGCTGATCTTTACGCGTCGGCGCTGGCAGCGACTCGAATTGCTGCCACGCTTCGCGCTGTTGTTCGCGAAACCAATCGGGAAATTCGCGCGACTCGACGGGGCCGGAAAGAATTCCTTTCGAGCGAGTCGTTTCAGCAAGGGCAACTGACGATGACATTAGTTCCAGACAGAAACGGCGGTTTGGAAACCGCCGCTCCTTAAATTCGGTTAGGCGAAAAACTATCCGACCGAACCTTCCATCTCAAGTTCGATCAAGCGCTTCAGCTCGACGCTGTATTCCATGGGGAATTGCCTAACGAGATCGTTAACGAAGCCGTTTACGCTCAGGCTCATGGCTTGCGCTTCACTCAGGCCGCGCTGTTGCATGTAGAAAATCTGCTCGGCGCTCACCTGGCTAACGCTGGCTTCGTGCTGCACGGCGTTGCCCGTTCCGCGCACCGTGATCGCAGGATAGGTATCGGTGCGGCTCGAAGAGTTAATGAGAAGCGCGTCGCACTCGGTGTTGTTCTTGCAGTTCTTAAGATGCTTCGGCACGTGCACGAGCCCGCGATATGTCGCGCGACCTTTGCCGATCGAGATCGATTTCGAAATGATGTTGGAAGTCGTTTCGTCAGCCGCGTGAACCATTTTCGCGCCGGTGTCCTGATGCTGCCCGTCGTTCGCGAGCGCGATGGAAAGAACTTCGCCGCGCGCTTTGCGACCTCTCATGACGACACCGGGATATTTCATGGTCAAACGCGAACCGATGTTGCAATCGATCCATTTCACTTCGGCCTCTTCGTGCGCGAGACCGCGCTTGGTCACGAGGTTGAAAACGTTCGACGACCAGTTTTGCACGGTGATGTATTGAATCTTCGCGCCTTTGAGCGCGACAAGTTCGACCACGGCGCTGTGCAACGTGGCAGTATTGAACTTCGGCGCGGTGCAACCTTCCATGTAGGTGAGCTCCGAACCTTCATCGCAAATGATGAGCGTGCGCTCGAACTGGCCAAAGTTTTCGGCGTTAATTCGGAAGTACGCCTGGAGCGGATGCTTCACCTTCACGCCCGGCGGAACGTAGATAAACGAACCGCCGCTGAAGACCGCAGAATTCAACGCGCTGAATTTGTTGTCCCCGGTTGGGATGACTTTGCCGAACCATTTCCGGAAAATTTCCGGATGCTCTTTCAAGCCATCAGCGCTGCCGACAAAGATGACGCCCTGCTCGCCGACCGCTTTCTTGATGTTGGAGTAAACGGCCTCGCTATCGAATTGTGCTTCGACACCTGCGAGGAATCTGCGCTCCTGTTCCGGGATTCCGAGTCTCTCGAATGTGCGCTTCACATCTTCGGGCACATCTTCCCAATTGCGTTTCGGCTGCACGCCGCCGCTCAGGTAATAACGAATCTTATCAAAATTGATCGCTTCAAGATCTTTGCTCGCCCAATGGGTTGGCATTGGCTTGTCGAGAAATGTCCGGTACGCCTTGAGTCGGAATTCACGGACCCAATCAGGATCCTGCTTCACGTCGGAGATGTAGTGAATCGTTTTCTCCGTTAAACCTACGCCCGCGTCATACTCGTGCGCGACGTCGTAAGAAAAATCTCCGATGTTCCGGTTAATATCGACTGCGTTCGTTTCCGTTTTCATTTGGTGGGGTGTTGCTTCCTAGGTTGTCGCCATTTCGCGCTCGTCCTCGCGCGCCCAATCGTAACCGCGTTCTTCCAGTTCGAGTGCCAGCTCTTTGCGTCCGCTGCGCACGATGCGTCCCGCGACCATGACGTGGACATGGTCCGGCACGATGTAGTTCAAAAGCCGTTGGTAATGTGTGATCAAAAGAATTCCGATCTTCGGTCCTCTTAAAGAATTAACGCCGTGTGCGACGATCTTGAGCGCATCGATATCGAGACCGCTGTCGGTTTCGTCAAGAACCGCGTAGCTCGGTTCGAGCATGGCGAGCTGCAAAATTTCCGTGCGTTTCTTTTCGCCGCCGGAAAATCCTTCATTCACCGAGCGCGATGTGAACGAACGATCCATCCCGAGCAATTCCATTTTCTCGTAAAGCTTCGCGTAATATTCGGTCGCCTCGAGCTCTTCACCCTCAGGCATTCTCGCTTGGACAGCAGCGCGGAGAAAATTCGCAATCGTCACGCCTGGAATTTCGCTCGGGTATTGAAAGGCGAGGAAAAGTCCCCTGCGCGCGCGTTCGTCCGGCGCGAGCCCGAGAATATTTTCGCCATCCATTAAAACCTCGCCCCTCTTCACGTGATAGTCCGGATGCCCGGCCAAAACCTTCGCCAGCGTGCTTTTCCCTGAGCCATTGGGGCCCATGATGGCATGGACTTCGCCTCGCGGAACCGACAGGCTGAGACCGCGCACGATCTCTTTTTCGGCGATTTCCACGTGTAAGTTCTTGATCGTCAATTCCTGCATAATTTGGAACAAAAAATATACTCGGCTTTACCGATTTGGCGAACGGGCCATTAAATCAACTTCATCTTCCGACTTGCAGATTAAAATCCGCAATCGAGAATCGAAAATCGTCCTTCCGACTTACCCCGTGGTGTAACGGTAACACAGCGCCCTTTGGAGGCGTTATTCATGGTTCAAATCCATGCGGGGTAGCCATTCGAGATTCAGGCTCGCTCCGGCGAAGTGTAGATGAATCTTCAAATTCAGCGCGCGCTGATCGGTAACAGGCCCGCCTTGCTCTACGGTGAATTCTTCAGTATCGTAACTTCCTCTCCCCAAATGTGAAACGAGCAAAAAAACCGCCGCGAAAAAGCAAGCCTGCCGCTCGCGGCGAAGTAAAAGCCGATTCCTTTATCTCAGATGGGAACGCTGCCCCGGCGCTCCCATTTTTTGTTGTTGGTCTTGGCGCATCGGCTGGGGGGCTGGAAGCGCTTGAAATTTTTTTTGAAGCGATGCCGTCGGACAGCGGGATGGCGTTTGTCGTGATTCAGCATTTGTCGCCTGATCACAAAAGCATGATGCCGGAATTGCTCTCGAGGAAAACGCGGATGCCGGTTTCGCAATCCAAGGACGGAGAGAAGGTCGCTCCGAACCACGTATATTTAATTCCGCCAAAGAAATGCCTGACACTTTTTCATGGCAAACTTTTGCTCGCGGAATGGAACACGGAGAACAGTCCCAATCTACCGGTTGATGCCTTCTTTTCTTCTCTCGCTGAAGACCAATCGACCCGCGCCATAGCCATTGCGCTCTCCGGTACGGGCAGCGATGGGACGCGCGGCATACGGGCGATCAAGGAAGCGGGAGGTCTCGTGATGATCCAGGACGAAGGAGCGAAGTTCAGTGGAATGCCGCATAGCGCGATCGCAACCGGATTAGCGGACTACATTTTGCCGGCATCGGATATGCCGGATGTGTTGCTCAAATTCATCCGGCACCCGCTCCTCGCGAAACCCGGGGAATTGCACCCGCCCGACAACACGATTCAGAAGATCGCAGCGTTAATCCGCACGCGGACCGGGATTGATGTCTCGGGTTACAAACAGAGCACGGTGCTGCGGCGTCTCGAACGGCGAATGGGTATTTCTCAAATTGAGAAAATGGGAAATTATTTGGAGTATCTCCGACAGTCGCCGCGAGAAGTCTCGGCGCTAGTCAATGATGTGCTCATCAGTGTCACGAAATTTTTTCGAGACCGACACGCCTTCAAAGCACTGCGTGAAGAAATTATCCCGGACATTTTCGCGTTTGCGTCGCAGGAAAAATCCATCCGCGTCTGGGTGCCAGCCTGCGCTACCGGCGAGGAGGCTTACTCCATCGCGATTCTCATGCAAGAGCATGCGAGAACGCTGGAAGAAGAATATGAAATAAAAATCTTCGCGACCGACGTCAATCAGGAGGCGATCCGGTTCGCCAGTGGTGGCATTTATCCGGCCAGCATTACCGCGGATGTTTCAATCGATCTTCTGGCGCGATATTTTACAAAAGAAGAAAATGGTTATCGAATTCGGCGTCATATCCGCGATCAGGTTGTTTTCGCACGGCAGAATGTTTTAAAAGACCCACCTTTCACGCGCGTAGATTTGGTTTCGTGCCGGAATCTGCTGATCTACCTGCAGGTGGAATTGCAGCGCAAAGTTCTGTCGATTCTTCAGTTTGCACTGCGACCCGGAGGCTATCTCTTTCTCGGAACCAGCGAGACACCGGGCGATCAACAAGACACCCTTCAGCCAGTCAACTTGAAGGGACGAATCCTTCAAAAACGCGGCGACAGCGCTCTGGCAGGGCCAGAGATGGCCCAGGTCGCGCAAATGTCGGCACCTGTCCGCGAAGCTCTCGCGCTTGCGCCGATCAACGCAGAGCGTGGCAATCAGCTCGAAGACAAGGTTTGGAATGCCATCTATGCCAGGCTCATTACCGAATTTGCTCCGACTTGTTTTGTCCTGAACAAGAAAAACGAAATTCTCTATAGCTTCGGTGAGCCGAAAAAATTCATTACCCTACGGGCCGGTCGGGCGAATTTGAATTTGCTCAAATTGGCGTCGCGCGATCTTTCGCTCGGACTCTCGACGGCTATTCGCCGGGCGCGAAAGCAAAATGAGGCGGTGCGTTATCGCGGGTTGAAGATCGAGCGGGATCATAAGAAACGCCTCGTTAGTCTGAAAGTTGAGCCACTGCCTGCAGACGGTGGCGATTCGCCCTTACTGCTCGTCTTTTTGGAAGAAACGAAAAAACGCGGGCACGAACAGGCTAAGGAGGATTTCGATCCGAGCGATCCTTCGACGAAACGTATTTCTGATCTGGAGGAAGACCTTCAGCGGACGCACGAAAATCTGGAGACCGCCACCCAACTGCAGGCAAAATCAGGCGAGGAGCTGCAGGCCACGAACGAGGAATTGATCGCCGCGAACGAGGAACTGCAAAGCAGCAACGAAGAGCTTGAATCCATCAACGAAGAGCTGGCCACGCTGAACTCCGAATACGAGCGCAAGAATGACGAGCTCCTGGTCGCAAACAACGATCTCGACAACTTTCTGCGAACGGCTCAGATCGGCACGATTTTCGTGGATGAAAAATTGCACATCCGCAAATTCACTCCGGTGGCTGCGCAGGAAATAAACCTCATGCCGCAGGACACGGGCCGGGCGTTGACCGATCTCGCGCATCCTCTCATCGATACGCTTAGCCGTGAAGTGCGGCGCGTCCTGACCAGCGGAGAAGCTGTGGAAAAGACCGTAGAGACCAGACCAGGAATTTGGTATCTGCTGCGAATTTCGCCCTACCGGCGTGAAGGAGCCACCGACCAGGGGATCGTGGTCACATTTGTTAACGTGAGTGCCTTGAAACGAGGGCAGCCCGATTTTCTTGGCCGTGTCGAACGCAAAAAGAAACAAACGCCGCAATAGCAGTACGCCATGTCGCCTTAACCTATTACCGTCGGAACTGGTATTTGGGCATGAGAGTAGCTCAAAGCCTTATCTACGGTCTCCCTCCGCAATGAAACAGTTCGGAAAACGCAGCGAAAACGGTACACAACTCGATTCGCCGACTTCGACAAAGGCCAAGGCTGAAATAGCGACCGGCGCATCTTGCCAGCGCGTCCTCCCACGATACCGATCGCGCGATTTTTCCATCGCCGCTCGTCCGAATCGTGACCCCTAGCAATGACCCCCTGCGATCTTAACTTGGATTTAGAGGCATTACGCTGGAAAGCAGAACAGATCCTCCAGGATCCAACTAGGCAAAGAAAGGTTACGTATCCTTTGGATTTGGAGTTTGCGCTGGAAGAACTGCGTGTTCACGGCGCCGAGTTGGAAATTCAAAACGAAGAGTTGCAGCAGAGCCGTGCTCAACTGGAAGAAACGGAAACAAGATACTTCCGACATTTTGACCTCGCGCCGGTGGGAATGATCCGCCTGAGCGACATGGGGATGATTTTGGAGGCGAATATTCTTGGCGCAAAAATGCTTACGATTGAGCGCAACCGTCTTCGTTCCGGGAAAGCTCCGTTCGGGGCGCATGTCTCATACGAATCTCGGGACATCTTTCACGCTCATTTCCAAAAAGCCCTTACATCGATGGAGATGGAATCGTGCGAAGTCTCTCTCCAGAGCAGATCTGACGGCCGGACATTTGTGCGGATGCAGAGTATCGCCACTCGCGGCGCCGACGAGTCATCCGAGGTGTTCGTCACCCTCACTGATCTTACCGAGCATCAGCGATTTCAGGAGAAACTTGCGCAGCAAAAGCAGATTGCGGTCGCGGCCACGATCGCGAAGGATCAATTTTTGGCGATGCTTTCGCATGAGTTGCGGACGCCTTTGACGCCGGTGGCGTTGCTGCTTGAGGAGTTGGAACAGAGTCTGGGTCTTTCGGATGACGATCGCTCTTCGCTTTCCATGATGCGCCGGAACATCAAACTCGAGACCATTCTCATCGACGATTTGCTCGATCTGACGCGAATCAATAGCGGCAAAGTAGAATTGCATCGAGAAGTCGCCGACGCGCGTGTTTGCGTGATGGGCGCGGTCGAAATCTGCCGACACGCGATGAAGGCGAAAAAGGTGGAACTCCAGCTCGATTTGGATGCGCCTCGTTACGTCATGGATGCCGATTGCGGGAGGGTACACCAAATCATTTGGAATCTTCTCCAAAACGCCGCCAAATTTACACCGGCCTGCGGAATTGTTTCGGTACGGTTGTTTAATAGTTCGCCGGAACGTCTCACGCTGGAGATTACCGATACCGGAATTGGCATGGAGCCCGAATGGCTGCTTCGCATTTTCGATCCCTTCGCTCAAGTCGAGCAGTCAATTCAGCGTAACCTTGGCGGCCTCGGTTTAGGTCTGGCGATTTCGCGATCGCTCGCGCAGGCGCACGGCGGCTCGCTTATCGCCTACAGTGCGGGACTCGGAAAGGGTTCGACGTTTCGCCTCGAACTGCCTGTTTTGGATTTAATGAAACTTCCCGGCATAAAGCGCCGGCAAAAAACTCCCGCCTCCAAACGTCAGCCCCATCTGCGCCTTCTTGTGGTCGAAGATCATGACGATACCAGGATAACACTGGGGCGAATGCTGACCCGTCACGGCTATCATGTGGAATCAGTTGCGGATGCCGCGGCCGCAGAGGCTCTTTGTGCCGAGAAAGAATTTGATCTGCTCATTAGCGACATCGGCCTTCCTGATCGCAGTGGCTTGGAGCTAATGAAAGAAATGAAAAAACGGCACCGTCTGCGCGGCATCGCGATGAGCGGCTTCGGCATGGATTCTGACATCGCCATGAGTAGGGCGGCCGGATTTTTGGACCACCTGGTCAAACCAGTTGATATCCGAAAGTTAGAAGATGCGGTGCAGCGGATCGCGGCCCTGCGTTCTGTCTAGTTTCTGCGATCGCGATTGTTCGCGCTCAATCTCATCGAAACCTGAAACGCGCTCGGCCTTCTTCATGGCCAAGCCTGCGCCGGGTAGCCATTGTTAACGTGCAGGTGGCAGACTGCGGCTGAATGTTTCCGCCCTCTGCGCGGCTGCCTGGTCCTCGGCGTCCTCGCGGTCGCGTTGTTCCTCACTTGTTCCCGTGCAACCGAACAATGATAAGACAGCTGCAAACAGAATAAATACCGTCGCGATTCTCATATTCTCCTCCTATGTGAGGGTCCTGCCCGCGTTCGTCAAATTCCGCGGGCTATTGCTGGTCCTCCGGCACCTTCGGCAGGTTCTCATGATTTTCTTCGAGTTTGCCTTCGAATGCTTTGATCAGCGCGTTTTTGAAAACGTTCAACACCGTTGCGATGATCGCCGGTTGCGGATTATCGAAACTACCTGAAAGAGGCACTCGCGTCGCGAAACGATCCTTCGGCTGATTACGAATGATTCGCGTCAAGCCACCGACGACGCCCTGCCAGATGAAGTCGATCGGATTTTTGGAATCGTGACCAGGATCGAAAATAGACATGTGGTCGAAAACCGGCTCGACGAAACCGTTGAAATCTCCGCGTTTCGCATCCAACTCAGTGGCGATACCGAGCGTTCCCGATTCGAAAGTAATTCCCGCATAGGCTTTCGCGAAATCGTTCAGCTTCACCAGCGGCACGCCTTTCATTTCTAATTGCGTACTGAATGTTGGCTTCTCCGCGTAGGGATCGAGATCCATCTTGGAGCGCAAATCGCCTTCGCGCAGCGGGCGGCATTCGATCTGGATGTGGGCGTGCAAAGTCTCTGAGAGTTTTTCGCTATTCGTCAGGTTCGTCGCCAGCATTCGCACCCGATCGAATACGACATCGACTTTCGGTTCTTTGTGAAAATCTCGGTAATGAATGGTGCCGTCGTGCACAACGAACCGATTAATTTTCAGCGGAAAGAGCTGCTTGATTTTTTCGGTCCACGGTCTGTCGACGCCGACCTGTGAATCCTCCTTGCTCGGCGCGTTCACGAAATTCAGTTGGGGTTGGTTAAAATAAATTTCGCCGACAAACGAGCCATTGAAGAGCGCTTTCCATTCGACCGAAAGATCGACGAGCGGCGCGGAGAAAAACGGAACCGGCACATCGCCGCCGGTTTTGGTGATATCGATTTTGTGAATCTGATAAGCACCGCGCCAAAGATGTAACGTCACCGCTGCGACGTGGCCGCGATATCCGGGAATCTCCGACAGCTTGCGATTCACATAGTCGCGCACCCAGATCGCGAGCATGAAATGCAGGACGAGTGCCACGGTAAACACGACAGCCAGCAACCAAATCCACCAACGATGCCAAATTTTCTTTTTCATTTTCCAACGTTGTCGTCTGAAAACGACATTCGGTATTTGTTGAACGTGTTGGTCGACGCTGGCGGTTGTCTTTCGCCGGAAATTTCTGCTCGCCGAGTTAAGGCGTCGGCGAAAAAGCTGGCGACAGCGCAGGAGTTACCGACGCACTCGGCGAAGGCGCTGGAATTTCCGATGCGGAAAGTCCCGGCGTGGGGGACGGCATGGGAAAGGCGAAAGTCGCCGAAGGCGCGGCCGTTGGCGAAGCTGAAGAAATTGGGGTGAGAGAAGGCGTTGGTGTTGGCGAAGGAGTTGGAGTAGGCGGTGGCGGAATCAAATTACTCCAGTGATGCAGCGGGATTGTGGCGCCGCCAATATCCTTCGCTAATTCTTCACAGCGTTTCTGCAATTTTTCCAAATCCGGAGGGCCCCATTGCGGATCGGCGGTTCCCGGAAAAATCAGGTACGTCACCTTGAGATCGCTCACCGGCCGATTGTACGCCGTCGAGGTCGAATTAATTTCCTTTGCGATGCGGAGCGAAGCTTCGCCCACTTTATCGGGCGGACCGGCGTCACCCACGATCGCGGGATAAATTTCTGCGCCGGAAATCACGAGCGCGTAATCGCCGATCTTCGCGCCAGTTCCGGGCGCAAAACCCGTTGGAATTACGATGTAGGGATCGGTTGTGCCGATGAGGAAACTAAATTTCTTGAGCGTATCGACTTCTGCGCGCAACTGCGTTCGTGCATCGCGCAATTCCCGTTTCCGTTCCGGCGTAGCCGATCGCAGCTCTTCTTCGACGTGATCCAAACGCGCCTCGGTCGCGGCGAGGTACGGATTCGGCGCTTTTGTTTTTTTCGGCCAGTGAAAACTGGTCGTGGCTTTGAAATTTGTCGGCGCGCCGCTGCTGATGGGCAATCGATCGGAATCAGAGCCGTCCGCATCCACATCCATTTCCGCCTGCAAGAGCACGGCTTTGCGATGAGTCTGCGGATGCTGAAGTTGGAGCACTGTCTGACAATCGTAAAAATTGTGACGCGAGAGAAGTTGATCGAGCCGTCCGAGATGCGCGCGCAAAGTTTTTACCTTCGCTTCATAAAGTTTTGCAAAAAATGGCGAGACCGAATCCGGCGTGATCATCGCTGCCAAACCAGGAAGCAAACGCGGCAAATCGGGATTCACTTTCGCCAGGTCATCGATTGTTTTGTTGGGTGTCGGCACGCGGGCTTTCAATGTGAGGTCGATCACGTAACTCTGAGGATCGATCCGTTCCTCCGACGCCGCCGCGCCGGATAATGTCTCCACATCGGAATGCAGCGTGATCCCATTGAAGAGCCGCGGAACTTCGAGTCGTCCCGTCAGGACCGGTGGCCTGCTCGGTTTTGGCGAAGGCGTTGCTCGAATGGCGATGGCCCATTCCTCTTCCGGCCCGGTCAATTGCATCAACCGCCAGCGCCATCGTTCCAGCGAAATCCAGCGGTAAACAATTACTCCAACGATCAGCAGCAACAACAGCAGCACGAAGCGCCGTAACGTCTTCAGACGAAATTTTCGCACGCGGCTCTTATTTCTTAATCCAGCTGACTATCGCCATGACAATGCCGATCACGCTCAGGATCGACATCATGCCCGCCGGCATTGCTTTGCCGGTCTGAATGAATTTCGGTACGAATTGCCCCGCGAGCAGTAGCGACACGATCAGCGCAACTGCAAGTCCCGCGACCAAATGATTCGGAAACAGAAATGCGCTCAGCAACAGGAGCACCCCCGCGATCGAGCCGGCAATGATCGACGGCACACTTCCCTTGCTCGCGTAACCGATGATCCCGCCGACGATCGTAAGGAGACCGAAGATAATAAAATAGATTTTCGCGGCGCCGATCATCGATTCCACGGGTAAGCCAGCTCCCGTCCTCTGTCCAGTCGGGCGTATTCGTTAGGCATGGGTTGTCTCAGGCCGCGCGTCTGATTTGATCTGATCTTCTCTCGGCGAAACAGCAGGCGTTGTGGCATCGATACGTCCGGTTTCCTGCAATAGTTGCCTAACGAATCGCATCTTTCGCTTCACGTTTTTATTTTCGCGGAGCTGCAGCACCGTTTGACGCATGCGACGCGTCCAGTTCGACGACATGGCCATGCCCGGCGTGTTGATCCGGTCTTTCCGCGCAAGCAGATCGGCAATCATGACGATGACCAGCCACGAGTTGCTCGCAAAAAGCCCACGCAGCGCTCGCGGATAAAAATCTTTTTCAAACTGGATCGGCTCCGTCTGCGCCGCCATCTCCGCGAAGATAGCGATCTTTTCCAGTTCCCGCCGGGATTGATCCTGTGTCTCCGTGGGCTTTTCGACCGCTTCCTCCCAAAGCAGACGCAACGGTTTGTGATCGTGCGTCGCATAAGTCGCCACGCTCAAGCGTTCGTATTCGTTCCCGGGCGTAACACGGCCGTCATAGTCTTCCCACTGCGGAATTTTAAAGCCGGCGATGCCTAACGAATGCAAACTCGGCCGGACATATCGAGGAACTGTTCCCAAATCTTCGCCCGCGATCGTTGTTTCCCCCGATTCGGCCAGCACAACGCGCAAATATTCTTCGCCTTCTCGTTTGTTGCTCTCGCAATTTTCTGCCGTGGAATCTTCACGCGGCGCAAAATGCGGCGCTTTTCCTTCGGTGCGTTGCAGCATTTCGTCCCACGACAATCCCAGGAATTCCTGATTGCGCGTGGGCCGCCACGGGAATGCATAAATGCGGTAAAACCCGAGCACGTGATCGACTCGGAAAGTGTGAAAGAGATTCCGCACACTGCGAACGCGCTGCCGCCACCAGGCAAAGTTGTTCGCGCGCATCACGCTCCAGCGATAAAGCGGTATGCCCCAGTTCTGTCCCCATTTCTGGGTAAACTCGTCGTCCTTGAAATAAGGTTCTGGCGGCGCGCCTCCGGACCACTCGAGCGCAAACTCGTCCGGTCGCGAGAACACATCCGCACTGTAATAACTGACGCCAAATGGAATATCGCCCATGAGCGACACGCCGCGTTCTTTCGCGTAACGCTTGGTCGCCGACCATTGCTCGTGCGCGATCCATTGCACGTAACAAAAAAAGCGCATGCGCGTTTCGAATTTTTTCCGCCGTGTCGGTCCCAGTTTCTCCAGCCAATCGCGCGCCGTGCCTAACGAGCGATGTTCTTCCCGCCACCGATCCCACGTTTCGTGTCCGCGATTTTTTTCCATGAGCGCGCGGAAGAATGAGTAATTCTCCAGCCAGCTCGCGTGGTCTCGGCAAAAATTTTCGAACGGCCGCGCAACGGTTTCATCATCGAGCGTTCGCTGCTGAAAATGTGCGAAAGCTTTTTCAAGCAAAGCGTTTTTGACTTTGCGGACGCGTTTGTAATTCACGTTTCCGCGTCGCAGTTTTTTCAAATCGATCGTCGCGATGACCTCATCGTAATCCTCCGGCGTTAAATCCTGCGGCGAACCGGGCGCGAGATGCAGCGTCGTCGGTTCGATTGCGACAGAACTGATCGCGTTATACGGGCTGTTATCGCGTCCGGTTTCGTTGATGGGCAACAGCTGCACGAGCTTGAATCCGATCTCCGCTGCCCAGTCGACAAAATGCCTCAGCGCTTCGACATCGCCAATGCCAAGATCCTCATCCGTCCGCAGTGCAAACAGCGGCGCTAGGATTCCCGCGATGCGCTCTTCAGGTGAAAAATTCATTCCTCACTCGTTGGCGAGTTAGAGAAAAACGCACACTCGTTTGTCATGTCGAGCGAAGTCGAGACATCTCTCATTGTTAATCGCCGCGGCATATTATGTGAGATTCCTCGACTTCGCTGCGCTCCGCTCGGAATGACAACTAGGTGCGACGCACTTGCCAGTCTTCGACCAAATTCGTCGGTATCTCTTTCAAAAAACGCGAAGGCCGCTGAAACATTTCCCCGTAACCGGCATTCAAACGCATATGCGGATAAGTTAAATAAAGCTCATCGCGCGCTCGCGTCACCGACACGTAGAAAAGCCGGCGTTCTTCCTCGATCGCATCGCGTGATTCGAGCGAGCGCGAACTCGGAAACATTCCGTCGGTTAACCAGATAACGAAGACAGTGCGATACTCGAGGCCCTTGGCTTGGTGGACGGACGAAAGATTCACCGCTTCCTGATCGGCGTCGGTATTGGGCGCGGCTTCAGCGTCGACGTTGCTGATGAGCGCTAGCTGCGAAAGAAATTCATTCACATCCTTGAACTGTCGCGCAAACACCGCGAGCTGGTTCAAATCCTCGCGGCGCAGTTCGTAATTTGTGAAATTCGCTTTCGCGTAATCATCATAAATTGCTTCAACGACCGAGGTGATCATTTCCGATGGCGGATTTGGCTGACCTCCCGGCGCGATTTCGTCGAGCGTGTGCGCGAGCTGGTCCCACGATTTTTTTGATTTTGCTGACACCGGCATGTTCAGCAACCGCTCACTCCAAGAAGAAATTTCTCCGCTCTCGCTCAGGGAATTTTCCCATGCGCGCCACAAGTTATCCGCGCTTTTGTTTCCGATGCCGGGCAGAAGTTTCACCATGCGCTTGAAGGCAACTTCATCGCGTGGGTTTACCACCAGGCGAATGAAAGCGGCGACATCTTTGATGTGCGCCTGTTCGAAGAAACGAACACCGCTCGTGATTTGATAAGGGATTCCGCGGCGCGAAAGCTCGAGCTGCAAAATCACCGCGTGATGATGTGCGCGATACAAGACCGCGATGTCGTCCAGCTCCACGCCTTCATCGCGCAATTCCAAAATACGTTGCGCCACAAACTGGGCCTGCTCGCTGTCGGTGTTCAACGCCACCAGCGCCGGCCGGACGGATTGCGATTCGCGTGTTGCGCTTAGTTGTTTGCGAAACTGCTGCACGTTGGCCGCGATCGCTGCGTTCGCGACCCGCAAAATTTCCGGCACGCTACGGTAGTTTAGCTCAATCTTGAAGACCTGTGCTGTCGGATAACGCTTCGGGAATTCGAGAATGTTTAGGAAATTCGCGCCGCGCCACGAATAGATCGATTGCGCATCGTCGCCCACAACCATGACGTTTTTGTGCTCCGCGGCGAGCGTGTCGATGAGGTCCGCCTGGATTTTGTTCGTGTCCTGATATTCGTCGACGAGGATAAATTTGAATTGTTGCCGATAGAACGCCGCGATCTCTTCATGCTCGCGTAACATGCGCAGCGTTTTCTCGAGCAGATCGTCGAAGTCCATCGAGTTGGTCGATTTCTTTTTCTTCTCGTAGCGCGCCTGCACGTCTTTGAGTTGCTCGAGCAGCGGCAGGAAGTAGGGGAACTTTTCCGCGAGCAGTTCCTCCATTGGTCGCTCGGTGTTGACGACGAAACTGAAAATATCCGCGAGGACATCGCCTTTCGGAAAACGGATTTCCTTCGGATCGATCCCAGCCGACGCGATGACAGAGTTGATCAAGTCCTTCTGATCTTCCCGATCCATGATCGTGAATCCGCTGGAATAACCGAGCGCGCGTCCATGCCGGCGCAGCATGCGATTTCCGATGGAGTGAAACGTTCCGCCCCAAAGTCCGCTCGCATCGACCGGCAAAAGATTCGCCACGCGATCGAGCATCTGGCGAGCGGCCTTATTCGTGAACGTGAGCAACAAAATGTTGCGCGGATCGATTCCGTTCTCGAGCAGGTAAGCGACGCGGTAAGTCAGCGTGCGGGTTTTGCCGCTGCCTGCGCCCGCGATGACCAGCAATGGTCCGGGCGACGCCGTTACGGCGGCCAGCTGCTGCTCGTTCAGCTCCGCCGCGTAATCGATATTGATCGAAGTCGCGGCGGGGACGTGTTGCAGCGTGTACTCGCGGGACATGGTCGGTTACGCTCCTGTCACCGGCCAAACTTGCAAGTGACACAAAATTTATTGAAACGGGCGAGGGAGATAAGCATGATGTCGCATCTTCGCTCGGTTCACATTTTTTCTCTGCGTGTTGCTGTGCGGAACGAATTGGCTCCGTGCCGCGGACGACGTTAAGCAATTGCACGCGCAACTTTCCGTCGCGGAAGATGCGGACGATAAACCTTCGATTATCGAACTGAGTCGACGTCTCGTGGCGATTTCGCCTAACGACTCCACCGCATGGGAGAGTCTTGCCCGTACACAATTGGAGATCGAAGACTTCGATCGTCTTTCGGAAACGCTCGATGGCTGGGAAAAAGCGGTGAAGAAGCCGGCCGCAGCGATCGAAGATTTTCGCGGTGATCTGAGCGCACACCAAAAAGATTACAAAGGCGCGGAGCAACATTATCTCGCGTTCATCGCACGGAAACCGCCCGCCTCCGACGTGGCCGACATGTATGACAAACTCTCGGAATTATGCGTCGAACAAGGCCGCTGGAATGAGAACGCGACCTATCGGAACAAAGCGATTGCGGCGAAAGATTCTTCCGCACGTCGTGTCGACTACGCCTGCGCATTGCTGCGCCTGCACAAGTGGGACGCGGCCTACGCGGAGATGGCGAAGGCAAACAAGCTCGAGCCTGACGGCGCCGAAGTGAAAGAATGGATGCCGCAGTTTGAGCGGCTGCAGGATTATCTGGCGCAAATCAAAGCAATCGAGGCGCGCATCGCAACAGCGCCTAACGAGCCGGCCCTCTTACTCGAACGCGCACGATTTTTTACACTCGCGCAACGGCCGCTTCTCGCGCTCGATGACTGCGAGAAAGCGGCAAAGCTTGGACCGACTTCCCTGCGTGCTCACATTCAGATGGCGGAAGTATTATTTGATCTGAACCGCGACGATGAAGCAGTAAAATTGCAGGTAAGCAAAAATCTTTCGCGCGAGCAAAGCGGACATGTCAGCGATCAGTCGTTAGGCGAACTTGACCGGGAAGATTCGCTTATCGCGAAGAATCCAAATGATGCGGAGGCATTGGCGGCTCGATCCAAAACGCTGCGGCAACTCAATCAATTTACACTCGCGCTGAACGACGCGCGCGCGGCCGTCGAACTCGATGACAAATCCGCGGCCGCACATTTCGAAATGGCGCACGATCTCGATGGGTTGGGTCAAACTGCGGAGGCGATCGGACACGCAATCAAAGCGACGGATCTGGGTCCGACGAACGCGGTGATGTGGTACTACCGCGGTGTTCTCGAGGCGCAGCGCGCAAATTTTCCCGCGGCAATCGAATCGCAAACGCGTTCGCTCGCCATCCACGAATCTTCCGCGGCGTTAAAGGCCCGTGAAGAAGCCGAGCGTCGCATTGGGAAAGTTTCGGAAGCGGATGCTGACCTGCGTCGCTTCAAGGAATTGGAGCCTTCGCACTAATGAAACGCGCTTTCCTTATTTTCGTTTTCGCTTTCGTCAGTGCGACTCAATTCATCGGCGCTGAAGACGAAGAAGAGTCGTCGAACACAAAACCGGACGCGGGCGGAATTGTTATCGAACCGAGCCAGGGAAATATCACGCCGGGCGATGAAATTACGATCACGTTTCCCGCCGCGATGGTGGCCACGGATCGAATCGACGTGGGAGATCAACCTTCGCCGTTTGGGAGCGAGCCGAAAGTTGAAGGAACTTTTCTCTGGAAGAGTCAGACGGAAGGTGTTTTCACGGTGCGCGGCGTTGTGCCAGGTGCGCATCATCGGCTAACGCTTGTTCCAAAACTCGCGGACGCGACCGGCAAACAGATCGACGCGAAGGATTGGAGTGCGGAATTCACTGCGCCGCCATTTTCCGTCTCAACCGATTTTGAGCCGCGCGAACATCTCAGCGCGCAACCGCAGATTGGACTCGATTCAACGTACGATGTGCGTCTCGCAGAGGTAGCGGAGCACGTTTATTTCCAGGATCGCGATTCGCACGCACGCTTTCCGGTCGAGGTGATTCAATCGACGGAAGAGAGAGTCACGGATCCACCGACAGGGAAGTCGTTTCGTGTCACGCCGCGCGCAGCGCTGCCGGTCGGTCGCACCTATGATCTTGTCGTTAACGGCTTGGTCGAAGCGAAGAGTCGTCGACCGCTGCAGTATCTAAAGGTTTTTCCGGCCGGCAAAACAGAACCGCTCAAGGTCGATTGGGTAGGCGCTTTTAATCATCCGCTCGATGAGCCGGTGATCCGCATCAAATTTACCGACGACATCGATCCGGGCGAAGCAGTGTCGGCAAAAATTCGAATCGAGCCCGCTGTCCCCGAATTGAAATTGCTCGCGAGCGGCGATGAAGTGGCGGTGAAAGGAAAATTCGATCTGGCGAAGCGCTACAGCATTACGATTTCGGCTGAGTTAAAGGGCGACCGCGGTTATGGCCTAACGAGTGAATCGCATTGGAACGCCACGTTTCGTCCGAAAGAAGCGTCAATCATTTTTCCGTCCTCACAGATTTTCGTGCGCGCGCGACAGGATTTGCGCTTCTCGTTTTTTCAAATCAACGCGCCGGCGGTGACGTGGAAACTCGCACAGATTCCGCTGGAAAAATTGGGACCGGTGACCGCGCGCGTGCGCGAGTTTGAGAGAGATGCGATCGATCCCGTGACGGGAAAATTCGTGCACGATCCGCGCACCGGTTTTGCGAAACAGTTTCAAACCGAATTGCTGGTGGATGCGTTCAATCTGCCGGTCATCGGCAGAGGCACCTTCGATGCGACGAGCGGCGACGCTAATGTGCGGCGGGACATTCATTGTGCCGCGCCGAAAAATAGCAGTTTCAGCGGCGCGTATGTTCTGGAAGCGAGCGCGCGTCTCGGCGATGGCAGAATTATCGGTAACCGCTCGATTGTTTGCAGCAGCGATTTCATCCTCACGCAAAAACGGTTGCCGGCGAGTGTCGTTCTGCGCGTCGCGAAAATGTCGGACGCGAAGCCTGTGCCTGCTGTTACGGTGCGCGCGGTCACGAAGGAAAACATCGAACTCGGGCGCTCGGTGACGGGTCAACAAGGTCTCGCCACCTTTGCACGAGACAAAATTTTCCCGGCGAAAAATCCGGGTGTTCATCTTTTTATCGCCGACACGGCGCAGGGACCGGCGCTCCAATTTGCGGATGGACAAGCTTATTCGTCGCCCAACGATGACGTTCGCCTAACGAGGAAACCGCACGCGGAAATCATCACGGATCGCAATCTCTATCGGCCCGGGCAGGTGGTGAAGATGAAGGGAATGATGCGTATCAACACCACGAGTGGTCTCGCCATTCCGGCGGCAACTGATGTGCGCTGGCGTGTGATTGAAGGTTATGGCGATCGCGTTGTGAGCGAAGGAACAGCGACGCTTTCGCCTCACGGCGGGTGGGAAGCAGAGTGGAATATTCCCGAGAAAATCAAGCTCGGCAGTTACGAACTTCGTGCGCAAGTGGGTGGCGAAAATTACGAAGGAACCACGTTCGTTCGCGTGGAGGAATATCGCGTTCCCATTTTTTCCGTCGTGGTGGAAGCGAAATCCGAAGTCGGCCAGGCGGGGCATGCGCATGTTTCATCAGCGTATTTTCATGGAGCACCCAATGTCGGCGCGCGCGTTCATTGGAAAGCGACCTGGACGGCCTCGGCGGAATACGGCAATGAAACGGAAAGTTACAAGAAGCGCTTTAACAGCTACGCGCAGATCGGGCCGCATTTCGATGCGGACAACGAGGAACTCAAATCGATCGAGGGCGACGCGAAGCTAGACGAGCATGGGTTCGCCGATCTTGTGTGCGATTCGCCGTTCAAAGATAACGCTGCGATCGGTCGCGCTGACGTTTTCTGGCGTGCGGATGTCACGTCGCTCGATGGTCAAACGATAACTGGTGGGGACACGGGCAAGGTTTTTCCGGAACAGGCGCGGCTCGGAATAAAAGCGTCTGAGAGGGCGGAGAAACCGCGCGGCGTTGATGTCAGCATCGATGCTGTCGATGAGGATGACGCGAAAGTTAGCGGCGTCGTTGTGCATGCCGATCTGTTTCACGTCACGACGAAGACAGTCAAAGAACAGATCGCGCCGTTCGTTTATCGTTACCGCAACACCGATGAATTCGCGAAGGTCGCGTCGAAGGAAGTAAAGACGCCGGCGGAATTCAATTTCCCAGTGACGGCGACGGGACGCTATGTCGTTGCCGCAACGGCGGCGAATTCGAAAGCGCCGATGGTCAGCGATGAAACAACAGTTTCCGGCGAGGAATTGGCCGAACTGCCAGTGCAGAACGAAACAAGTTTCAAAATCGAACATCAGACGGGTCCATATGCGCCCGGCGAAAAAGCGGCGCTTTCGATCCAGGCGCCGTTCGGCGGTGTGGCCTGGGTTTCCGTCGAAACGGATGAGATTCTCGATACGCTTCTTGTTCCTCTGTCAGGAAACGCCGGTCGGGTTGAGTTGCCGATTAAAAAAGAATACGCGCCGAACGCGACCGTTTCGATTTATCTCGTTAGGCCAGGCGGTGAGAAATCCTTACCGCTTGAACGTTTCGCTTCCTCCGAGATTCAAGTGCGTCGGCCAGATCGCGAACTGAAAATCGAGCCACATCTCGCCAGTGCATCGGTGAAACCGGGAGAAACCGTGCGTGGCGAAATCCAGGCCACGTCGGAGGGCAAGCCAGTCGTCTATGCAGATCTTGCCGTTTTCGCGGTGGACGATGCGGTTTTGAAACTGGGTGAGTGGCAGCTTCCAAACATTCTCGACAATTTTTATCCGCGGAACCCATTCTCGGTGCGCAATTATCAATCGCTCGAGAATTACGTCGAAGAAATCACAGAGCGAAATCTGACTCAAAAAGGTTTCATCATCGGCGGTGGCGGAGAGGAAGCCGTGCCGAACGTGACGAATGTACGAAAGGAATTCCGCACGCTCGCATTTTGGCAAGGCAGTCTGAAGACGAACGCGAGCGGGAAAGCAGCGTTTGATTTTCCCGCGCCAGATAACCTAACGACTTATCGCGTAGTTGCTGTCGGCCAGACGAAAGCGAATCAGTTCGGTGGTGATGCGAGCGCGACAGTAAAAGTTTCCAAGCCGCTGCTCATCAACGCCGCGCTCCCACGATTTCTCCGCGATGGCGATGAAGTCGAACTGCGCGCCGTTGTGCAGGAGGATTTCGCGGACTCCGAGGAAATCACCGCGCGTTGCGTGACCGACGCGAATTGCAAACTGCTCGTGAGCGATCGCGCGACGCAGACAGCAAAGCGGAATGCGCCGCTGGTTTTCAGGTTCAGAGCAAAGGTGACGGATAAGGATCTGACGCCGACGAAGATTCATTTCGAAGCCGTCGCAAAGTCGAACGCAAAAATGTCGGATGCGATCGAGCTTACGTTGCCGGTGCAGCCGCCGACGATTGTGCGCAAGGAAAGTGTGGCCGGTCCTTTCAACGGTCCGCAGTTCGAGGCGCGGAAAGCGATGCCGGAAAACTGGAAACGTGGTCGCGGAAAATTTAATGCGACAATTTCGACTTCGCCCTGGCTGCCGAAGATCGCGGGCGTGCCTGTGATTCTCGATTATCCGCACGGTTGCTTCGAACAGATTTCCACGAAACTTCTCGGTTACAGTTTTCTTGCGAACCTCATCGCGTATCTGCCGGACATCGACGCGCGCGCTGCGGAATATCGTGCCACACTCGAGCGCGGGATGAAGCAGTTTAACGATTCGCTTCTGGCCGACGGCACCTTGCCGTATTGGCCGGGCGGCGATACCGGGAATCTCTTCGTGACCTGTCAGGCGTTTTGGGCCGTGAACGAATCGGTCAACGCCGGTTTCGAAGCGCCGGAAGGATTGCGCGAGAAGCTCGGGGCAACGCTGAAGAAAATCGCGAACGGTCAAACACCGGGCAATTCTTTCGAAAAATGTTTCGCGCTCTTCGTCCTCACGCAATACGAGCAGGACGACGATTTTAAAGCGGCTGCGCATGAGTTGTATTTGCGCCGCAACGAAAACGGTGATGAAGGCCGCGCATTGCTCGCGATCGCATTGCATCGATTGAACATCATGCCGCGCGAGAAGGAACAATTGCTGCGCGAAATCGACGCGCCGATTAAAGAGCGCGCATTTGATCCGAGGACTTTGAGTTCCGCCACGCGCGCGGAAGCGATTTGCGCCCTCGCCTTCGATACGATCGCACCGAAGATTTGGACGACGCAGAAAAAACAACGTATCCGCGATCGCATGCTTGTGTTGATGGATTCGTCCGCTGCGCTTTCGACGCAGGAAAATCTTTGGTTGTTGCTCGAATTCAAATCGATGATCGGCGCGGAAAACGCGCCAGCGTTAAACATCGCCGAACCGAAGGGCGTTGTTTCCAAAAATGGGCGATCGGCCGCGTGGACCGATCGCAAGATCGGCGATGAGCTTGTCGTGAAGGGTTTGAACAAAGGCGCGCTGAATTTTCTGCTGCAGGCCGAGTATTCAACCGATGAAGTCGATAGCGATCGGGTCGATCACGGATTTCGCGTCGAACGTGTGGTAAAAAATCTAACGGATGCGAAACGCACCGGCGCGAGCACTGCGCCATTCAAGCTGGGCGATCAAATTCTCGTCACTTACCGGATGAATACGCGCAAGCTGCAAAATTACGTCGCACTGGAAGATTCGTTACCGGCCGGTCTCGAAACCGTGAATCCGAATCTCGCAATGATCGGAAAGTTTTTTGAACTACCCGCAACGGATGAGCATGATCGCACGCTCTTCCTTTCGCATTCGGAAATGCGCGATCGCTCGACTTTGCTTTACTTCGATACTTTCGAGCCAGGATCGGGCACGTATTCGGTGCTCGTGCGCGCGACCGCGGCCGGAATATTCCGCTGGCCTGCAACGCAAGTCGTGCCGATGTACGACAGCCGTTTCTCCGGCCTTTCACCATCGAGCTTATGCGTCGTTTCGGGGGACTGAGTAATTAATTTCGTTCGGAGATTATGGAACGGCCCTCATCCCAACCTTCTCCCACGAGGAGAAGGAGCCGCCTTTTCTCTCGATTAGGCCGACAGAGTAAGTCGGGTCGCTTCTCCCACCGGGAGAGGAGGAAGGTGAGGGCGAGACGGGTGGGTAACGCATTACTGATTGCGATTGGATTTGCTTGTGCGGTCACAATCCTAGTCTGGCTACTGCCCTTGCCTAACGAGTTTGAAAAACCGACGACCGGGACTCTCACGCTATTGGATATCCGCGGCCGTGAAATCGCGGAACTGGCTTCGCCGGAAGCGCGCGCGCAGTTGCTACGTCGACTGGACGAAATGGGAAAATGGCTCCCGCGGGTAACGATCGCGTTGGAAGATCATCGTTTTTACGAACACGCAGGTGTCGATTGGCGAGCGACAATCGCTGCATTCGCGCGCAACGTAAGATCGGGTCGCGTTATTTCCGGCGGATCAACCATCACGCAACAGCTCGTGAAAATCGCGAGTGGCCGGCACCGGCGCAGTTGGACGGGCAAGATCTACGAGACAATTTGTGCGTGGAAACTCGAGCGTCGCTGGAGCAAGGAACAAATCTTTGCCGAGTATCTGAATCGCAGCAGTTACGGCAATCGCAGGCTCGGGCCGGAAGCGGCTGCGCGCGCTTACTTTGGAAAATCAGCGCGGGATCTCACTTTATCGGAATCAATTTTTCTCGCGGGCCTGCCGCAGGCGCCGACGCGTTTCAATCCGTGGAAGCATCCGGAGAGCGCAAAGCAAAAATACGAGAGGTCGCTCGCTCGGCTCGCGCGGTTGCGCGTGATTACGCGAGACCAACAGATGCTCCTGGGACAATCGCTACCGATCGTAGGACGTTTCGATCCACCGCGGCTCGCGCCTCATTTTGTTGACGCGGTCGTGGCGCAAAATCCGAAACTACGCGGTGCAATTCGCACATCGCTTGATCTCGATCTGCAGCTCAGAGCCGAACAACTTCTTCGTTCGCATCTCGCGGTGCTGAATCGTTACGACATCACGGAAGCGGCGATGGTGATTGTGGAAAACGAAACCGGTGCGGTGCGTGCGATGGTGGGCTCATCGAATTACGCGAAAAATCAAATCAACGGCGCGATGCGCGCGCGCAGTTGCGGTTCGACCCTGAAACCTTTTGTTTATCTCAACGCAATTGATCGACGTTTACTAACTGCGGCAAGTTTACTGCCCGACACACCCGATGCGATTCGCGACGAATATGCGGACTACGATCCGCAGAATTTCAATCATCGCTACCTCGGTCCAGTCCGTTTGCGCGAAGCGCTCGGATGTTCGCTGAACGTTCCTGCGGTATTTACGCTGAGTCAGCTCGGTGCGCGTCCGGCGTTTTATGAATTGCGGAAATGGGGATTCGAGTTTTCGCGCGGCCTGAACGACTACGGTGCCGGTTTCGTTTTAGGGAACGCCGAGATTCGCCTCGTTGACCTCGCAGGTGCCTACGCCGGTCTAGCGCGAAACGGGGTCGCGATGCGCGCGAAACTTTTGTCGGCGGAACACCATCCGCTTACGAGAATCGCGTCCAGCGAAGCAACGACGATCATCAACGACATTCTTTGCGACAATTCCGCGCGTGAAAAAAGTTTTGGTGCGCATTCGTCACTGACATTCGAGGAACGGATCGCGGTGAAAACCGGCACGAGCAGCGGATTCCGCGACGCCTGGACAGTCGGTTTTAACAAAGAACACACGGTTGCGGTTTGGGCGGGAAACTTTAACGGACGACCGATGCGCGATACTTTTGCCGTGCGCTCGGCTACGCCCTTATGGGCGGCGATGATGCACGAACTATTGCATCACGATCATCCCCTCGATGCGCCAGCGGAAAACGAGAAGCTCGTGCGACGGGAAGTTTGTGCTGAGACCGGATTGCTGCCTTCACAGTTCACGGTTTCGAAAATGAACGAACTTTTTCTTGCCGGCACGGAACCGCAGGAAAGTTCCGCTGCCTGGTTTTCTGAAGATGGAAAACTTTTGTTGCCTAACGAGTATACAGGCTGGTGCGCGAGCAGCAGCAACACGCGCGGCGCTCAAGTGCGTCCGGAACAACGAATCACAAGTCCGATGGCAAATGCGCACTACGAAGTTGATCCGGTATTACCGCGGTCGCAGCAGATGATCGAACTGAGCGCAACGCTTGGAAACGATGCGAAGTGGTTTGTGAACGGCGCGCCACAAATGCCGCAACACGACGGACGTTTCTTCTGGCAGCTTGCGCCCGGCGAATGGAAGGTGCGCGCGGCGAGTCCGGCCGGAAGCGCGGAAGAAACAATCTTCGTGGAATAGGAATGCCTGAATATGAGTGAAGGAACACCAGCGATCGGAATTATTGGCGGCAGCGGTTTGTACCAGATGGAAGGCGTGACCGATTCTTCTGAGCAGAAGATTGAAACACCATTTGGTTCGCCCTCCGATGCAATCATCGGTGGAAAATTATCCGGACGGCAGGTTTACTTTTTGCCGCGCCATGGACGAGGTCATCGTATTTTGCCGCACGAGTTGAATCATCGCGCGAACATTTACGCACTGCGATCGCTGAATGTGCGCTGGATTATCTGTGTCACCGCGGTTGGCAGCTTGCAGGAAAAATATGCGCCGCGTGATGTGCTCCTGCCGTCGCAGTTTTACGATCGGACGAGTCAGCGAAGCGCTCACACATTTTTTGGCGAAGGCATTGTCGCGCACATCAGTTTCGCGGAACCGATTAGTACAAAATTGCGCAATCTGCTTGCCGAAGCGACGCGCGAATTGAACGTGAAAACTCACAACGGCGGCACCTACGTGAACATGGACGGGCCCGCGTTTTCGACGCGCGCAGAATCGGAGCTCAATCGCCGTAACGGATTCGATGTCATCGGGATGACGAATCTTCCTGAAGCGAAACTTGCGCGTGAAGCCGAGATCGCGCTCGCGAGCATGGCGATGATTACCGATTACGATTGTTGGAAAGTCGAAGAGGAACCGGTTTCAGCGGAGGCGGTTTTTGGTCATCTGGTCGCGAATGCGGAGACAGCGAAAAAAATTCTCAGCGAGGCGATTCCGAGGATCCCAACTGAGCCGAATTGGCCGGAGCATCGCGCGCTAGATTCTGCCCTAGTGACCGATCGCAAGCTCTGGCCAGAGGCAACGCGACGGAAGCTGGGACCAATCCTCGATCGATTTACGGAGTAGTTCCTGTTTTTCGCATTTCTGAGTCGCGAAAAGCCCAAGCAAAAATCGTACTTGCGTTGAAAAGGCGGAATATGGTAATTATAAAGACCGTCGGCGGAAGTGTTATTCTGCCCTCGTAAACAGAGCCAAAACATGATCATCAAAATCGCTACTTGCCTGCTCGCGGCCGGATTGTTTTCCAGCTGCGCATCCACTCAGGTCACCAAACAGGGAACGCTTGAACAGCGGATGAAGCAACAATACGCCAGCGCCAACACGGCGGCCGAACCGGCGCCTCCAGCCGAAGGGCCGGAAGATGTCCCGGCGGAAGCGCCGTCGGATGTGAATCGCAATCCAGCTTTGGTGCCTTCGCCCTTGCTTCGCGCATCGGCGGCGTCGAGCAGTCCGTAGTCGATCAATTTGTCGCCACGCGCGACAACGCTTCACAAAGCGCGCTGATTTGCGCATCATCGTGATCTGCTGTCACGGTGATGCGCAGGCGCGCTGAGCCTTTGGCGACCGTCGGGTAACGAATCGCCGGAACGAGAAAGTGTTCGGCACGTAACGTCCGCGAAATTTCGAGCGCCTTTTGTTCCTCTCCGATGATCCAGGAATGAATCGCGCTGCCTCCATCGGTTTTGGCAGTGACTGCTTGTGGTGAAACGGGAAGCAGCTCGCGAAGTTTTGCGATTCGACTCCAAAGCAACAACCGTCGTTCTTCGCCTTCTTTTGAGGCGAGAAATTCGATCGCCGCGGTCGCGGCTGCGGCCAACGCAGGTGGCGGCGCGGTAGTGAAGATAAAAGAGCGCGCTCGATTAAGGAGCCATTCAATTAAACTGCGCGATCCGCAAATGTAACCGCCGCTCACGCCGAGCGCCTTGCTTAGTGTTCCCATTTGAACATCGACGTCCCGCGTGAGTTGCGTCTCCGCTGCGAGGCCCCGCCCGTGATTGCCTACTACGCCGACAGCGTGCGCTTCATCCAGCAAAAGCAGCGCGCCAAAGCGCTTTTTTAATTCCACCAATTCGCGCAGGGGGACACGGTCGCCGTCCATGGAAAAAACGGATTCAGTCACAATCAGTATCCGGCTGTCCGGGTGTTCGCGCCGCGCCCAATCAAGATGGCTCTCCAGTTTCCCGAGATGATTGTGTGGAAAAACACGCAACGTCGCGCCGCTTAATTTGGCACCATCAATCAGCGAGGCGTGCGCTAATTTGTCGAGAATCACGACATCGTTTTTCGTCACGAGCGCTGGAATGGTCCCGAGAGCCGTCGCATATCCGCTGCTAAAACAAAGCGCAGCGGGAACGCCTTTCCATTTAGCGAGCGCGTTCTCGAGACGCACATGTGGCGATTGCGTCCCGCTAATCAAACGCGACGCGCCGGAACCGACGCCGAATTCCGCAATCGCTTCCGTCGCGGCCTCGCGCAAGCGCGGATCGTTCGCCAGTCCGAGGTAATCGTTGGATGAAAAATTGACGAGGCGTTCCCCCACGACCTCCACTTCTGCGCCCTGCGCACTTCCGATCTCGCGGAGTTTTCGGTGCAACGATCTCGCGCGGAGCGCCTGCAATTGCTCCTGAAAGAGCTCGTGCATCAGTTCGTTAGGCGTTTACATCCACAACGCCCATGAAAGCAGCGCAGATGCGTCGTTCCAAACGCCGGCTTTCCCGTCGCCGAGCACAACGACAATGATATCCCGTCCCGGACGCGTGCCACTTGCGATCAGGCAATGCCCGGCCGCCTCGGTGTAGCCGGTTTTCATTCCGTTACAGTAAGGCAGGCGTTTTAGAACTTTGTTTGTGTTTTCCAGTTCGCGCGTGCGTCCGTTCGCATAACGAAAGACGAGCTGCGGGAGACAAACGATCGAACGAATCGTCGGATTCGCGTAAGCTGCTCGCGCAATGATCGAGAGATCGCGCGCCGTGGAATATTGACCTGTCAACGGGAGTCCGTTGGGATTCAGAAAATGCGAATTCGTCGCGCCGAGCTGACGTGCCTTCGCATTCATAATTTCGGCGAAAGCTTCGATGCTGCCCGCATGATCGCGCGCCAGACAACGCGCCACGTCGTTAGGGCTTTTCACGAGCAACGCGCGCAGCAAATCGATCCGCTGATATACTTCGCCTGCCTTGATGTTCAGCTTCACCGGCTCGGCGTAAGTATCAGTCGGTGCGACCACGACGCGTTGATCGAGAAAGCCGCGTTCGGCGATGATGAGCGCGGTGAGCAGCTTTTGTGTACTCGCTGCGGCACGTTGTTGATCGGCGTTCTTTTCGTATAAAACGTTACCGGTCCGTGCATCAACCACGAGAACGGATTTGGCGCGAGTTACCGGAGCGTCCGCAAGAGCCAAAGCGCTCCCGCTGAAAAACAGACTCAGTAAAATCGCAACCTTCAGCATTCGGCACATGGACAAATCTTAGAACAAATGTTCGATGTTTTGTTGAATCATTTGCCGCGACCACGCTGAATGAGTTCGATCTCGTATCCCTCCGGCGCATCAATAAAGGCGATAGCACCGCCATTGCCGTTTTCATGCGGTCCGTCGGAGAACGGATAACCTTTCGCTTTTGCGTGCTCGGCAAATTCCTTCATGTCGTGGACCTCGAACGCGAGATGCGTCAGGTCCGGCCCGACCACGACCGGTCCGCTTTCATCAAATTTGCAGATTTCGATTTCCTCGTCGCTTCCCGGCGCTTTGAAGAAGACAAGTTGCGATCCGCGACCGGACGTATGCCGGCGTATTTCCTCCAAGCCGAGCACGTCTCGATAGAAGCCGACCGTTTTTTCCAAATCCTTCACCCGATAGCGAGTGTGCAAGAGTTTCTTTACCATGGCCTAATCAATAGGCGCGGCTTGCGGACAAATTCAAACGGAACTCGGGTTTAATTCTAGAGTGCAGGCATGAGTTGTGGTTGGTTAGGCGCGTGAAACTTGTCATCGCGGCCACGGGCGCTAGCGGCACGATCTATTTGCAGCGTCTTCTCGAGCAGATCGATTGCCGGGCGAACGAAGTTCATCTCGTTATGAGCTCGCATGCAAAACAGGTCGCCGCGCAGGAAATGGAAAACTTCAAGGCGCCGGACGGAATTGCAGTGCATCCGGAAAACGATCTGAACGTTCCGTTCGTTAGTGGCTCGGCCAAATTCGACGCCATGGTGGTCGTGCCTTGTTCAATGGCAACGCTCGGTCGCATCGCTTCCGGCACTAGTGACAGCGCACTGCTGCGCGCGGCGGATGTCTTTCTTAAAGAGCGCCGAAAACTTGTCCTCGTCCCGCGTGAGACGCCGTGGAATCTGATTCACGCGCGAAACGTCGTCACACTCTTGGAAGCGGGCGCCGTGATTTTGCCGGCGATCCCGTCTTTCTACAGCCGTCCCACATCGCTCAACGACGTCGTCGACACCGTCGTCTGGCGCATTCTCGATCAGATCGGTCTGCCGAGTGCGCGCGCTTATCGGTGGGCGGACGACAAAAATTCTCGCGCGAAAAATTGAAAATTGAAGGCTGGCGCGGGCGATTGCTATTGGCGATCGCATATCGGGTCCTGCAAGTTTGGGCACGCACAATCCGTTTCGAGATCGACGATCGGGTCGGCGTATTGGGCAAACGCGTGAGCGGGCAATTCATCGCGGCGCTTTGGCATAATCGCCTTTTGTTTCTGCCATGGTTTCTTCGCCGGTTTATTCCGGAACGGCACGGAGTCGGTCTGATCAGCGCGAGCCGGGATGGCGATCTCGCGACCGAACTGGTCAAGCGTTTTGGCTTTGAAGTAGTGCGTGGCTCGAGCTCGCGTCAGGGCGCTACCGCGATGTTGCAGCTCGCGGAATTACTCGCGCACGGAAGGGATGTGGTCATCACACCGGACGGCCCCCGCGGACCAGTCTACCAAGTCGGCCCGGGCATTATTTTCCTTGCGCAAAAAACCGGAGCCGCGATCGCGCCGTTGCATATTGAATATTCGAATTGCTGGAGATTGAAAAGCTGGGACCGATTCATTTTGCCGCGCCCGTTTTCCAAGGCTTATTTCATTTTTGGCTCGCCTCTCCAGATCGCTCAGACGAACTCCGACGAAGAATTCGAGCGCGAACGCCAGCGGTTGCAGAACGCAATGATGCAGCTAGTGGAACGGCCATGACAAAATTGATCGACGGCCGCGTGGTTGCCGAAAAAGTTTATGCGCAATTGCGTGGCGAGATCGCGGAGTTGAAAGCCAAGGGTGTCACGCCCGGTTTGGCCGTAGTGCTGATCGGCGATGATCCGGCTTCGCGCGCTTATGTTCGGAGCAAAGACAAGATGTGCCGCGAGCTCGGATTGCATTCCGTAAAGCTCGAGTTGCCCGCGACGACGACGCAAAAAGAATTGCTCGAACGCGTTGAGGAACTAAATCGCGATCCGGCCGTCCACGGGATTCTCGTGCAATCACCGCCGCCGTCGCAGATCGATGAACCGGCCATCGTGCGCGCGCTTAATCCGGCAAAGGACGTCGATGGTTTTCATCCCGCGAATGTCGCCAAACTTGTCCTTGGCGATGAAACTGGATTTGTTCCCTGCACGCCGCTCGGTTGCCAGCGTCTCCTGATCGACAGCGGAATCGAAATCGCGGGCGCGCACGTCGTTGTGCTCGGGCGCAGCATGATCGTAGGAAAACCGCTGGCCCTTCTCCTCATGCAGAAGGCGGCCGGAGCAAACGCAACCGTCACGGTGGTTCATTCGCGCAGCCGGAACCTCGCGGAGATCACGCGCTCCGCCGATATTTTGATCGCAGCGATCGGGCAACCTCAATTCGTTAGGCAAGAACATGTGCGCGACGGCGCGGTCGTGATCGACGTCGGAATTAATCGCATCGACGATTCGACCAGCGCACGTGGCTACCGTTTGGTTGGCGATGTCGCTTTTGATGAAGTCTCGATGAAAACGGCAGCGATCACTCCAGTGCCGGGCGGTGTTGGTCCGATGACGATCGCGATGTTAATGTCGAACACGGTCAAAGCTTGCCGCAATCACGGCGAGCAATTGTGACCGCTGAAACGAAGCCGCACGTTCTGTTGCCGTTGTCACGTGGCGCAGTTCTCTTCCTCGGAATTTGCGGGGCGCTGTTTCTACTCTGCGTTGCGTTGCGAATAAACGGATCGTCCTCCTCCTTTTGGTACTTCAAGCTTGGCGAATTAAATGAAGCGAAGGGGTTAATCGCCGGTTCGCCGAATCCGACGCGTTCGGACGAATGGATGGTGTGGACGCCCGCGATCCTCTCGCAACTGAATCACCGGCCGCCGATGCCAGTGAACAATTCCTCCCTCGGCCAGGGCGCGGTCACCCTGCTCATGAGCATCCCGGTACGGCATTACTCGATGTTTTTTCGGCCGCAATTGTGGGGATTTTTCTTTCTCGACGCCGAACGCGGTTTCGCCTGGCTCTGGAACGCCAAGATATTTGGATTGCTCGTTTCTTTCTTCCTTCTCTTCCTTGCGCTGATGCGCGGGCGCTTGGCACTGGCGATTCTCGGCAGTCTCGCGGTAAGTTATTCCAGTTTTACTCAATGGTGGTTTTCGAGCCCCGCGATGCTGCCGGAGATGTTGACTTCATGGGCGCTCGCGCTGCTGGCCGGTGTGATTTTTTTCCGCGCCGCTGCTGTTTGGAAAAAGACTGTCGCCGCCGTTATCTTTATCTGGAGCGCGATCAACTTCGTACTGTGCTGTTATCCGCCTTTTCAAATTCCGCTCCTTTATCTGGCTCTGTTTCTCTTTGTTGCCTTCATCTGGCAGGGGCGGCAGTCGCAATTTCATGGCGGATTTTTTTGGTTGGCGGGATCCTCCCTGGTCGCGCTTGCATTGCTGTGGCCGACCTTTGAGCAGTGCCGCTTCGCGTTGGAAATCATCGCGCGGACAAGTTATCCGGGATCACGGCACGCAACGGGAGGCACGATGTCGGTCGGAAAATTTTTCTCCGGCCTCCTCAATTTTTTTGACACGGAACAGCAGCATTCGGATTCTTTTTCAAACGCAAGCGAGGCATCGAACTTTTTTCCGATGTGGGTGTTCGCGCTTCCTTTCGTAGTCAGGAAAAACTGGCGCAGGAAACATGACTGCGAATTGGAAGAAGGGGCCCCGGGACTCAACGCCATCCTCGTGGCATTGGCTGCGTTTCTCGTTTTTTTTGGCTACTACTCGATCATAGGATTTCCGGAATGGTTTTGTCGGATCAGCCTGCTTGGTCGTTGCACGGAACAGCGGAGTCTCCTCGGCATCGGCATTGCCGGATTGATGCTGACACTGCTGGCGTTGCGTCGAGACAATCGCCCACTCTTGTCTGGCCAGTCGGGAATCGTGGGCGCAGCCGGGGTTGCCGTCACGCTCTTCATTTATTTTTTGTATGGCCGAATCGAAAATCCACTCATGCTTTCAAACCCGCGATTCTTCCTGCTGTTCACAACCGCCACCGCTCTGGCGGTGGTCTATCTCTGCGCCAGACCAGTGATTTTCGGTATCATCTTTGCTTCCGCTTTGGTCTTAAACAATTTCCTGGTCAATCCTATTTCGCAGGGTTTGCCTGCCCTGATCGAAAGTTCCGCGGCTCGACATATCGCCGCCATCCATAGAAGCGATCCTGATGCGGCATGGGCCGGTTATGAAAGCGTTACGCTGCCTCAGATCATCATCGCGACAGGCGCGCGGGTACTGAACGGTGTTAAAGTCGTTCCCGACCTGAATTTCCTGGGCCAACTCGATCCAGCCGGTTCGAACCGGGAAATCTACAATCGTTACGCGCATATTGTCTTTCGCCTTCCTTCGGTCGATGAAGTGAACCCTCGCTTTGAATTGGCGAGCGTGGATGCTTATCGAACGATGGTGGCTCCGACAAATCCGGCCCTGCGGAACGCAGGCTTAAAATACATTGTCTTTCCCCGCCGTCTTTCCGAGGCGGAAACGGCGGTATTGAAACTGATGGACATGCCGTCCCCTAACCAGATCTTCATTTACAAAGTGGAGTAAGGCGCGAGAGCTCAGCTACCAGCCTGCACAATCTTTGCCGTCAACAATCGCAGAATCGATGGCTGCATTTTCGCGATCGACAAGACGCGCGAGGCAAATCGCGGCGACAAAACTGCGGCGCGCGCGAGCCGATTAAGCCAGAGGCGACCGTAATACATCGAGCGCTGTTCCAGTTCGTACTCGCGCGTGATTTCGTTTTCGCCGGCTCCGGCGATAAACCTTGCGATCGCCTGCGCGGCCAGTTCTCCGGAGCGCAACGCATAAAAGATTCCCTCACCGGTGAACGGCTCGACCACTCGTGCCGCGTCGCCGATCAAAAATAAACGTTCATGGACGGGAGCCAGAGCTTTGCGGGTCAGCGGTGTGATCGTTCGCCACGGCTGCTCGCGTGAAATTGCGAATTCATTTTCCGCCCACTTTTTCAGATTCGAAATGGAATGTGCTCTGCCGACGAGACAGAAATTCAACTCGCCGTTTCCAGTCGGCGCCTGGCCTGAATAACCTTCGGGAAGAAATTGCAAAACCACACGTTCGCCAAAATCACGCGGAAGAGGAATGTGAGTTTGTAATGCGACACGTTCCTTGCCGACGCGTGGCAGAAGATTACGCAAACGCGCGACGGTGGAATTCCGGCCATCCGCCGCCACCAGCACGCGCGCTTCGAAACTTTCTTTGTTTGTGCGGATGGACCAATTATTCGTTAGGCTCAGTTCGCTGACAGTCGATTCCTGAAACACTTCTGCTCCCAACTCGCGCGCGCGCGACATCAGAAGCTCATCGAACAAACTTCGTTTCACTGCGATCTCGGCCCCTTCGGGTAATGCGATCGAAATCGTTTGCCGATCGATGCCGATAAATTCAACGCGATTGAGTTTCCCGTGAGGTAGGGCGCGGACGCGATCTTTCACAGCCAATCGCTGAAGCACCGGCCAACACGATGGATTTAAACAATCGCCGCAGACTTTCTCGCGGGGGAAATTCTCCCGTTCCAGTAGCAACGTTCGCAATCCGGCCTGCGCGCAAAAGGCTGCACAGCTCGAGCCCGCCGGGCCGGCTCCCACGATGGCAACGTCGAACATTTGCGCTTAATCTCTCAGGACTGTGCTGCTGTCGAAAGAAAAGCCTGATTTAAACAAGAAAGTGCACGAGGTGCCGCACAAGCCTGGCGTTTATCTCATGCGCGATCGGTTCAATCGCGTGATCTACGTGGGGAAAGCGCGAGATCTGCGCAAACGCGTGGCGTCGTATTTCATGCCTTCAAAAATCGCGGTCGCCGATATCAAGACACGAGCGTTGCTCGATGCAGTCTGGGATTTTGAAACGCACGCCGTGCACAGCGAAGCGGAATCGCTTCTGCTCGAAGGCAAGCTCATTAAAGAATATCGACCGCGATATAATATTTCGTTTCGTGACGATAAACGTTTCCTCGTGGTCAAAGTCGATCCGACGGAGGATTGGCCGAGGTTTCGACTGGCGCGTTTCAAGAAGGATGATGGCGCGCGTTACTTCGGACCGTACGCACATGCGGGAGCTCTGCGACAGACGCTGAACTTCATGCGTAAGAAATTCGGTGTGCTCACATTTGGTCGGGGCGCGCCCACAGAGCGCGAATTAAAATCCGCGACCTATCAGGTGCCGACGCGTTTGAGTGAAATCACCGCGGACCAATATCGCGAGCGCGTCGATCAGGCTTCAGATTTTCTCGAGGGACATTCGCGTGAAATGATCACGGCGCTGGAAGAAGAAATGCGCAAGACCGCTGACAAAATGAATTTCGAGAAAGCGGCGGAGCTGCGCAATATGATTGAAGATCTGCGGCGCACCACGAAACCGACGCGGCGCTTTACCCGTCACAGTTTGCCGAGCACGATCGATCCAAACGCAGATGTGCAAACACTCGCCGATGAATTGCAACTTCTGAAACCTCCGCGCGTGATGGAATGCTTCGATATTTCAAATATTTCCACGACGCACGTGGTCGCTTCGATGGTTTGTTTCCGCGATGGAGTGCCCGACAAAAATCTTTATCGCCGTTATCGCATTCGCACGGTGGAGGGGCAGGACGATTTCGCGAGCATGGCAGAAGTCGTTAGGCGCCGATATTCGCGTGTACTTCTGGAGGCGCGCGAAATGAATCCGGATGCAGCCGAATTTTCACAGGAGAACCCGAACGAAGCGATGGAACGAACGAGCGCCAATTTTACCGCGGTGCGTTTACCGGATTTGATCGTCGTCGATGGCGGCAAGGGGCAACTTTCCTCAGCATGCCGTGAATTGCAGCGACTTGGTTTGCATGACGTGCCGATCATCGGGTTGGCGAAAGAGTTCGAGGAAATTTATCGGCCAGGGCGCGCATTGCCGTTGCAATTGCCGCCGGATTCCGGCGCATTGCGTTTGCTCCAGCGCATTCGTGATGAAGCGCATCGTTTCGCCAACACGTATCACCAGTTGCTGATGAAGAAGCGAATCGGCGAAAGCATTCTCGACGATTGTCCAGGTGTGAGCCAAAACCGTAAAAACATTTTGCTGCGACGCTTTGGTTCGGTGAAACGTTTGCGCCGGGCGAGTGTCGAAGAGATCGCAGCGACCGAAGGCATCGGGCCGAAGCTTGCGGAAGAAGTGCATCGATTTTTGCAGAGACATTAAATGGTGGTCATTCCGAGCGAAGCGAGGAACCTCGCATTTACTAACAGCGTGAGGTGCTTCGTTGCGCTCAGCATGACGGCGTTATTTTGCGCGGCCCATAATTTGTTAGGGCAGGAAATTCCGACGCCAACACCAACTCCGATTGCGACTCCCTTCGAGGAATCGATTCAACCGACATTTGAAACGCAGAAAATGGCGCGCACGTACGTGCTCGATATCCCAGCGCCACGTGGACAAATCACCGATCGCAATGGCGAGCCCCTCGCGCAAAACAAACTCGGTTACACCCTCGCGATTACTTTTCCGACGCCACTCGATTTTTCAGATGCGCAGGTTCTAGCTTTCGCGCAGGAGAAAATTGAGAATGCGGAAAAGGTGCTCGGTCGCAAACTGCAAATTTCTGACGAACTCATTTTGCGTCACTACCACAACCGCGGTGTGTTGCCGCTTGAGATCGCGCAAGGCCTGACGGCTTCGGAAAAAGACGATCTAAAGGGAGCGCAGGGGACGGTCGTGCGATCGTTGTATCTGCGCATTTATCCGAACGGCAGTCTTGCCGGACAGGTCATTGGCTACACCGGCAAGAAGGGCCGCATGGCCGATGGTTTTATCGATAATCATGAAGTGCTCTGGCCGGAAACAGAGGGACGCGAAGGACTCGAGCAGACGTTCAACGACATGCTGACCGGGCAGCACGGCGAATATAAACTGACGTTCGACAAGGATGGCCGCAAAACTTCCGAGAAAATCGGAACGTCGCCGGTGCCGGGATACAACGTCATCACCACGCTTGATCTGCACTTGCAGGAACTGGCGGAGAAGGCGCTCGAAGCCAAAGCAAAACGCGGCGCGATCGTGATTATCGATCCGAACACGGGCGATGTTCTTGCGCTCGCTTCGTGGCCGACCTTTAATCCGAACGCGTTCGTTCCTTCGATCTCGACCAAAAAATTTCAGGAACTGCAGGACGATCCCGACATTCCGCTGCTGCCACGTGCTTATCGCTCAGCATATCCGCCAGGATCGACGTTCAAGGTCGCGGTTGGTCTTGCCGCGTTGGAGAGCGGCACGGTCACGCCTAACGATTTATATCGTTGCGTTCCCTCGATCGATGTCGGCAACGTCACTTTTCACAATTGGAAAAAGACGGATCGCGGCGATCTCAATTTCGTCCAGGCGCTGACGGAATCGTGCGACACCTGGTTCTACCAGGTCGGAATCAAAATGGGCGCCGATCCGATCATCGATTGGGCGCAGCGACTTGGCTTTGGCGCAAAATGCGGAATTCCGCTGCACGGCGAAGTGGAAGGGCGCGTGCCTAACGACCACTTCATGAAAGCGACGCATGGCCGCAAATTACTCAATGGCGACATCGCGAACCTTTCCATCGGCCAAGGCGATCTGTTAGTGACGCCGATGCAAATGGCGCAGGCCATGGCAATCATCGCGAATGGCGGAACGTTTTACCAAACGCGACTCGTGCAGCAGGTGCAGACGGTCGACAACCAAATCGTCGCGGCCTATCAAGTTCGTGAAAAGAAAACGCTCGGCGCTTCACCTGTGGCGATGTCGCAATTACACACCGGAATGATTGATGCAGTAAATGGACCGGCGGGTACCGCGCATCAAGCGAGTCTTGAGAACGTCGAAGTCGCGGGGAAAACCGGCACAGCGCAATGGGGGCCAAAAAATAAAGAACGAACAGCGGCGTGGTTTGCTGGTTTCGCTCCGGCCGATCATGCGCGTTACGCCTTTGCGGCCGTCTACGAGAGCGAGGTTGGAAGCAGCGTGCACGGTGGAACCGTCGCTGCGCCGATGATCGCGAAAATTCTGCGCGACGTTTACAAAGAGCCGGAAAAAGGTCGCGGTAAAAAACAAGCGCCTCCGGAAGAGAACGACGATGTTTCCGATTAGTGCGTCGCCGCTTCGGCGGGTGCCCTCTCCATCGTACCTTTGAATTTCGGGGCGTCTTCTTCGACACCAAAGTTTTCCGAATAAAGCTCGGCGATTTTTTCCATTTCGTCGCGCGCGAACTCGGGAGAGTCGGGCGCTTTGGCAAACTCGATCAATTGCTCTTCGTTGTAGATGTTCGGCAGTGTGGATGCGACACGATCGTCTGCGAGCAACCATTGCAAGGCGGCCTGGCCTAACGAGCGGTCTTCGTTTTCCAAAAAGCGCAGCTGTTCCACTTTCTTGACGCCGTTCAAAAGCCAGCTGCGCGGGCGATGATTGCGATGATCGTTAGGCGGAAAAATTGTCTCGGGCGTGTATTTGCCTTCGAGCATTCCGGAAGAATGCGTGACGCGAATTAAGAACATCGTGTCCTTGTTCGCTTCGATGGCGGCGTTCTGCATGGCGCGGCCGGGATGCTGCTCGAGCATGCTGTAAATATGCTGCACACTCGTGACGTCGCGCTCGCGAATGCAATTCACGCCTTCGTAAAGCCAGCCAATCGCTGGACCGAGCGCAATTCCGTAGTAGCGAATCTTCCCGCTCTCTTGCAATTTATCCAGCGTCGTCCAGATCGCATCATCGTAGATCTGCTCCATGCGAATGTTGTGTAATTGCAGCAGATCGATTCGATCCGTCTTTAATCTTCTCAGCGCGGCATCGGTCGCGCGCACAATTGCATCCGGCGCAAAATCCTGCGGAATTTCGCGCTGCCCACGCCCACGCGATTCGCCGTGCGTGACGAAATCATAGCCGATCTTGGTCGCGATCACGATTTCATCGCGCTGCTTTGGGAATGCTTTCGCGATAAATTCCTCGCTCAAACCGTTGCCGTAGGTATCGGCTGCATCGAAAAGTGTGATCCCGAGATCGAAAGCCTTGTGCATGAGCGCGATTGCTTCGCCTTCGGTGAATTGTCCCCACCACCCGGTCGATATCGTCCAAAGTCCGAAGCCGACTTCGCTCACTTTGAGGTCGGTATTTTTGTAGGTGCGAAAGCGCATGTTTGAAAGATAGCAGTTGGCCCCAAGCTCACGCAAGGCAAGCTCGGGATGACAAAGAGAGCGATCGCGAACTAAAGTAAAACGAATGAATCGCGATCGCGCCAATTCTGCACTCTTGATTGTCGGCCACGGCTCGACGGTGAATCCGGATTCCAGCGCGCCGAGTCTTGCGCATGTCACCGAGATTCGAAAACGCAATTTGTTTGCCGATGTCGCCTGCGCTTTTTGGAAAGAGGAGCCCAGTCTGCGCGATGCAGTTTTTTTATTCCAGGATCCTGCGATTCGTGCAGTTTACGTCGTTCCAAATTTCATCAGCGAAGGGTATTTCACCGAAACCGTCATTCCGAGGGAACTGGAATTGAGCGGTCGCGTCACGACGCGTGCGAATGGACAAGTCTGGAAATATTGCGAGCCGGTCGGAAATCATCCGCTCATGACGGAGTTGCTTTTGCAGCGCGCGAGAGAAGTTGCACCCGGCATTTCGGAAGACCAAAGCAGTTTGCTCATCGTCGCTCACGGGACGGATCTCAACGACAAGAGCGCAGTCGCGGCCAAGCGTGAGGTGGAGAAGATCCATGCGCGCAATCTCTATGCGTCGGTCTTGAATGTTTACATGGAGGAAGCGCCGCTCGTTTCGGATTGGGCGAAGCTGACCACCACCGCGAACATCATCGTTGTGCCGTTTTTTATTTCCGACGGATTACACAGTTACGAAGACATTCCGGTGCTCCTTGGAATCCCTCAGGAATCGGATAAATCTTTTGGCACAAATCCGCACAGACTTCACGGGCGGTCGGTTTATTACGCGAGCGCCATCGGGACGGAACCGCGTGTTGCCGACATCATTCTCGAGCAGGTCGCGGCGTTTGATCGAAGCGATTGCGTTCCGCGCCCTCCCGCGCAAAGTATCGACGCTAAAATGTAGATCGCGCGATGAAGCAGTACAGCAAGATGTTGCAGGAACTCGGGGCCTTCGTCCTCGCCGACGCGCATGGCCCCTCGGAAATGAAAGAAATGGCGGAGATGATCCGCGACGCGCGCAGCTATCGATGGGTCGGAATTTACAAGACCACCAAAACGGAATTCGTCATTATCGCAGGCACGGGCGATTGCCCCGTGGCGTATCCGCGATTTCCTATTACTCAAGGTCTGTGCGGCGCGGCCACGGAATCTCGCGAGACGATCATCGTCGGCGATGTGCACAAAGATCCTCGGTATTTGCCGACATTCGGAAGCACGCAATCGGAGATAATCGTTCCGATCATTAACGAACAAGGGCACGTCGTCGGCATTCTCGATGTCGAAAGCGAAAAGGTGAACGCTTTCGAGAAGGAAGACCGCGAATTTCTCGAACGCGCCGCGTTTCTTCTGTCGCGCGCGTTGCCGGGAACGCATTGATGCGATTGGAAATCGAGCGGGCGCTCGAATCGTGGTGTGCATCGGGCCGGTGCTGCATCGGACAAATTTTGATCCGGAAATCTGCGAACGCTTCATTCGTAATTTGTCATCGCGACGATGTTGGTCGCGATGGTTTAACGACATCGTATGAGGCGAATGAGGCCGCGTGCATTGCGAAGCTTGATGACGCAGGAAATTATCGACCGCTCAAAACCGCGCCGAATTTGCGCCAGGGATGGCGAATGGAGCTGACGAATCTGCGCGAACTGCGCCGTGCGCTTGATCTTTTTTATCCTGGGCGGCTGGCAATGTTTTTTGCCTTCGAGAAAAAAGAGCTGCGCATGACGCCTTTGCGTCAAACCCTGGATCGACAAACTGGAATGTATCGGGTTGCAGCTAAAATTTCGGACGCGCAGATTGATGATCTTGTCGGAAATTTTTGCCGATCGGACGGCGGATGTCTGCGCACGATTCTGTGGAAACGCGACGTGAATGGTGCGTTGGCGTCGACGAAATTACCCTCAGAGAAATTCGATCCGATTTACGATCAAAGCGGGCGGGGCGATTCCTGCATTCCGATGCTTTGTCAGGAGGCGTGTACTTTGCTCGTGAGCGCCGCGCGCAATTTAGTTAAAGAGAATTAATGATCGTTCGAGCTCGCACGATCGTGACGATGAATGGCGCGCCCATCGTAGATGGCGCCGTGGCGATGACGGACGCACGCATTGTTGATGTTGGAACATTCGACGAAGTCCGTGCTCGCAATCCGGGAGAAGTCGTTGACCTCGGCGAACAAATATTACTGCCGGGTTTGATCAACGCGCATTGCCATCTCGATTACACCTCTTTGCGTGGAAAAATCGCGCGGTCCCGATCTTTTACTGATTGGATTCGCGCGATCAACGACGAGAAGGCTGCGCTTTCGAATGAAGATTACTTCGCATCGATCAACGCCGGTTTTATCGAAGCAAAAAGATTTGGGACGACGGCGATCGCAAATCTGACGGCGTTTCCAGAATTGATCGCAGAGTTGAAGGCGCCGATCCGCACGCGCTGGTTCGCGGAGATGATCGACGTGCGGCAACCGGAACGTGCAACCGAAATCGTGGACCGCGCCGTCGATTCGTTGCGAACGGTAGAGTATGGCGGCCTCGCACCGCACGCTCCGTACACGGCTTCGGCAAATTTGTATCGCTACGCTGACGAAGTTGCGCGCGAGGAAAATTTTTTGCTGACGACGCATCTGGCAGAATCGTCTGAAGAGATGCAGATGTTTTTAGATGGTGGCGGTGCTCTAGGGAATTTTTTGACCGGCATCGGTCGCGACATGTTGGATTTGAACGGAGCGACTCCGACTGAACGCATTTTGTCATATTGCAATTGCGATGAGCATTGGCTGCTCGTTCACTTGAACGAATTAAAAACGAGCGATTTCGATTTGCTCGCAGGATTGAAAGACAAGCCGCACGTCGTGCACTGTCCGCGCAGTCACAAATATTTCGGACATTCTCGATTTCCTTTTAAGGAGTTGCGCGAGTTGGGATTCAGCATCTCTCTTGGAACCGACAGTCTGGCCAGTAACAGCGACCTCAGTTTGTTCGCCGAAATGCGCGCGATGAAGGAATCAGAGCCTGCACTATCGGCGGAGGAAGTTCTTGGAATGGTGACGATAAATTCGGCACATGCTTTGGGATTTGCCGACAAGCTTGGACAAATTCGGCCAGATTTCGTGGCCGACTTGATCGCAATTCCTCACAACGATCTGTCCAAGGATTTTTTCAGCGAGATTGTTGCGTTCGAAAAACCCGTCTCATGGATGATGATCGAGGGCGAAGTTGCCTCTCCTATAACGGACTGAGCTTTTTCTCGTTCCTGCATTGCCTTCTCTCAAACCTGAGATATTCTCCGCTTTGCGAATATGGCCAAAGTCATAGTTATCGACGACGAACCATCGATGGTGGAAGTAATTGTGACTCTGTGTCGCGATAAGGGCCATCAGGTTTTCCCATTCAATTCGGCCCAGAAAGCTGTCGAACAACTCGACACGATTCAGCCGCAGGTCGTCATCACCGACATCAAGATGGAAACGATGAGCGGGTTCGATGTTTTGCGGCACGTCCGCGAGCATCATCGGCAGACATCGGTCATATTAATTACAGCTTTTGCTTCAGTCGATACGGCGATCGAGGCAATGAAGATGGGCGCCTACGGCTACGTGCCAAAACCGTTTAAGATCGACGAACTGCAATTAACGATTCAACGGGCGCTCGATTTTCAAGCAGCTGTGCGCGAGAACACTTATCTCCGGAAAGAACTCAAGAACCGTTATCGTTTCGAAAACATCATCGGCACGAGCCACAAGATGCAGCTCGTTTATAATTTGATTAACAAGGTCGCTGACACCGACAGTACTGTGTTGATCGTCGGCGAAAGCGGAACGGGTAAGGAATTGGTCGCGCGCGGATTGCATTTCAATAGCAACCGACAACATCATCCATTCGTCGCCATTAACTGCAGCGCGTTGCCGGAAAATTTGCTTGAGTCAGAATTATTCGGCCACAAGAAGGGCGCGTTCACCGGTGCCGTCGCGGATAAGCGGGGACTTTTTGAGGAAGCGAATCTCGGCACTATTTTTCTCGACGAAGTGAATTCAATGGCGCCGCAATTGCAGACGAAATTGTTGCGCGTCCTCCAAGAACGTGAAGTTCGGCATGTCGGCGACAACAAAAGCATTCCTGTGAATGTGCGCGTGGTCGGCGCGACGAACGAAGCGTTGCAAGGAAAAATCAAAGACGGCACGTTCCGCGAAGATTTATATTACCGGCTCGCGGTGATTCCAGTGGAAATTCCGCCGCTGCGCGACCGTCTGGAAGACGTTCCGCTCTTAACGAATCACTTTCTTCAGAAACAGGCGAGCACGACCGGGGGCGAACCCAAGACCATCGATGCAAAAGCGGTCGAGTATCTTTGCCATTACGATTATCCCGGAAATGTTCGTGAATTGGAAAACGCGATCGAGCGCGCCTGCGCTCTCTGTGATGATGATGTAATTCATGCGACCGATCTGCCGCCACAAATAATCGCGTCCGCCGAAGGAGATAAAGCTCAGCAAGCAGTCACCAGCATGCCAGTGGGCCAAAAGCTTGATGAGTTTATTCAACAGCAAGAGCGCGGTTATATCGAGGCGACCCTGGGGCACTGCAGTGGTTCGCGTGAAAAAGCGGCCAGCATGCTCGGCATCAGCATGGCCACGCTGTATCGAAAGATAGAGCCGAAGGGCAAAAAGTAGCGCGCAGCTTAACCGCGCTTACTGAAGATTTTAACCTGCTCGGCTGCTTTCTGCAGTTCATCCAAAGCGTCCAAGGTCGCTTCCTGCTTTTTAATTGCGTCGTCGTTCGCCGTCTTCATTTCTTCGAGCAGTTTGATTGTTGCCTGCATGTCTTTGTCGCTCGTTGCGGCGGGCGCAGGGGCAACGGATGTCGCCGATTGAACCACGATCGGAGCAGGTGACTGCGAATATGTTTGGGCAACCGAAAATATCGCGGTGACGGCGAAAGCCAGAATTAAAAATTTCGCGCGCATGATCATCGACCTCCTCGACTAGAAAACAGCCTCGCTTCGCGAATTGTTTCGGCAAGCGTTGCGAGCTTTTCATCAATCTTCACCTGGTTCTCGGCGATCTTGATTTGCTGCGTCTGCAATTCCTTGAGCAAAGAATTCAGCTCCTCGGTCTCTTTCGGATTCGGCGTTTGCGCGAATGCAGGTGTGAGGAGCAGTGCGATGCTCAGCAGCGTAATGGTAACAATGCGATTCATAGGTGGAGGTTGATGCAGTGATTGAAAAGCAATTCGCATTCCCTCGAAATTTTCATGGCCGGTAATCTGAAAATCGGCAGACGGCTTGAAAACTGCTTGCCTCGCGTCGCGAGGGGCTTACCCTCGAAATAGTATGGCCGGCCCCGGGATGCATCAGTCACAAAATCTGTCACTTCAGCAGGTTCTTGCCCCGCAGCTTCAGCAAAGTTTGCTGATTTTGCAGGCGCCTTTGCTGGAGTTGCGAAATCTCGTGCAGCAGGAAATGGAAACGAACCCTGTGCTGGAAGAACTGGCCACGGATCCCGAGGAACCACCTGAGAAGGTCGAAGACGCGGACAAGGAATTCAAGGAAGAATTCGATCAACTGGCAAAGCTCGACGCCGAATGGCGCGATTACATGGCGCAGTCGAGCAGTTACAGCACCCGTTCGCAGGAAGAGGAGGATAAGCGGCAATTCTTTTTCGATTCCATCGCCACTCAGGAAACGTTGCAACAGCACCTCATGGGGCAACTGAATCAAACCGCGCTCGATACGAACGATCGCAAAACAGCCGAGCTCATCATTGGCAACATCGATGACAACGGTTTTCTGCAAACGACCCCGGAAGAGATGTCGATGAACACCGGCATCGCGAAAGAAGATTTCGAAAATATTCTCACGCTCATCCAGAGTTTCTACCCGCCCGGCGTCGGGGCGTGCGATCTGCGCGAATGTTTGCTCATTCAATTAAAGCGCGAGGGCAAGCAGACCAGTCTCGAATACAAAATTATTTCCGAGCACATGCAGGATTTAGGAAAGCGACGCTTCCCGGAAATCGCGCGACGCATGGGGATCAGCGTCGAACAGGTGCAGAAATGCGCGAACAATATCGCGCAACTTGATCCGCGACCCGGGCAGATCTTTGCGGCCGCCCCGCAAAATTATGTTTTGCCCGATGTGACCGTTGAGAAAATCGATGGCGAATACCAGATCATTCTCAACGGCGAACAAATTCCGCATCTTCGCATCAGCAACACCTACAAAGATATCATGTCGCAGGATGGCAACGGCAGCGAAGTGAAGGATTACATCCGCGACAAAATTCGAAGCGGAAAGTTTCTGATCAAATCAATCCATCAGCGCCAGCAAACGATTTCGAATATTGCCCATCAGATCGTTTCGCGACAGCGCGAGTTCTTCGATCGCGGCTCGGCTCATCTCAAACCCATGACCATGGTGCAAATCGCCGACGTGGTTGGCGTGCACGAGACAACGGTGAGCCGCGCCATTTCCGGCAAGTACATGTCGACACCGCAGGGCGTTTTCGAAATGAAGTATTTTTTCACACCCGGTTATCAGACCGCTTCCGGCGAATCGATGAGTAACACGAGCGTGAAGGAAGCAATTATGGATTTGGTGAAGAACGAGGATTCCAATTCGCCGCTGAGCGACAAGGAGATCGTCGAAATTCTAAGCGAGCGCGGCATTCCAATCGCGCGACGCACCGTTGCCAAATATCGTACCGAGCTAAATATCCTGCCCAGCAACATGCGGCGGAAATACTGACGCTATCTGGCATTAGCCAACGGCCCCCATTTATTCTCGAGGCGCCAGATGTAGCGCCGGACGCGTCGAGCCGTTTGTGTCCCGGCAACTGGGCTGCACATGACAGTTCGCTTTTATCGGATCTTGCGGATCTGATGAAAGATTCGGATGCGAAGCGAAAGGCACGAGAACCGCGCAGCAAAGCGATGCCGTCCGGCTACGTTTATCTAGGCCAGTTTATCGCTCACGATCTAACGCGCGATTCACGCATCATCGATCGAACCAGATCAGATCCGCAACAAGCGTTGAATTTTCGCCCGCCGCGGCTTGATCTCGACAATTTGTACGGAGACGGGGTTGAGATGGGTCTTCTTTCGGATGACGCAGGCCATTTGCTTCTAGGTCAAACCAGCGCTTCGTCTTTCGAGGGAAGCACCCGCAACACCGATCATGACGATCTTCATCGCGATCCGGATGGAATGCCCCAGGTGGCGGATCCGCGCAACGACGAGAACCTGATTATCGCGCAGATGCATGTTCTCTGGAGCAAGTTACACAATTGTTTACTCGATCTGTTGTCGCAGATTCCAGAACTCGCCCCGGACATACCGGGCAAAAGTCTGCTCGAACGAACGCGAAACTTTCTCATTCGGCACTATCAATGGATCGTGTGGTACGATTTTTTGCCGCACATAGTCAGGCTCGATGTTTTGAAAGACATCGAACGGAACGGCCCGCGATTGTTTGGGCGACGCCATACTCCCAGCAACCCCATCGCGAAGTTACCGGCGGAATTTACAATGGCCGCGTTTCGGTTCGGGCACAGCATGGTGCAGCAAAGTTACCGCATTCATTCGGATCGGTTTCTTGCGACTCGGGATCTGCTGAAGATGACGAAGCTCGGCGGCGGGATCGCAAACCGATTACCGGCCAGCTATGTGATCGATTGGAGATTTTTTTTTGGCCGAGATAGCGCGCTGATCAATCGAGGCCAGAGCATCGATACATTTATCACGGAAGCGCTTTACGAATTGGGCGGTGCTGATCCTCAGGCATTTTTGGCAGTTGTCGGGAGCCGTCCGTCGAACTGCTTATCGGCTAGACGCGCTAAATTAAGACTCCCAGAAATAACTCTTACCCGTGGATCGAATGCGCGCCTGCCAAGCGGGGAGGAGTTCGCGACGCATTTTGGCTACGAACCGTTACCGCACAAACGCATTCACGCGTTTCCTGAAGACGAATCATTCTTCAAGCAAGCCGGAATGCGCGGTCGCACGCCGCTTTGGTATTACTTATTGCGCGAGGCCGCGGTCGAAGAGAAGGCCGAGCCAGCGACCGATACAGATAGCGAGCCAATCCAAAAACTTGGCAGAATCGGTAGCAGAATAGTCGCTGAGACGCTCTATCAGGTTCTTTCGGCAGATCGTAATTCCATTTTTAACGCCGGGAAAAACTGGAGGCCACCGATTATTGAATTGCCTTCTTCGCGGAGGTCATTCCGCCTTCGTTCGATGAAAGATGGGGTGAGCCTGCTGCGCGCGACGAACTAGCTCCCGATTCTGTGGCCTACCACAAATGATAACAACAGAGAACGTATCCGAGAAGAGGATGCGGTTCGTTTGCAGCAGGTGTCGGAAGTTTCATTCCCGAAGCTGGCAACTCGATTATGAGAGAACCAAACTCAAGGCTTTCATGTTCTCCCGTTGGAACAAAAACGATCTTAACCTCGTCCGGGACCTTGATGTTACCGATATTCGCATCTTGAAAGAGCTGCCGCGAATAACTCTCATTGTTTAAGCAGTATTCGCGAATGCCGGGATGGGTGGCGATGTGGGAAAGAACGTCCATAATAGCCGACGATTTTCCCGGATTATCCCACGCGCGCGGATCCGTCGAGGGGATCCCATCAGCGTAGCGGACGTAATCTTGCAGTAATTGTTTTGAATTAAACTGCGGGAGACCAAGTGGAGGCAGTTCAATGACAATCGATCCCTTATCCTCCTTCTCGCGTTCTCCACTCGGCAGAAAAACGATTTTGACATTCTCAGGCACATCGATGTTCCCGATCGCCGGATCCGCGAAAAGTTGGCGGGCGTTGGAATTTTGTTCAAGGCAGCGCAACCCAATCGCCGCGGGCTGCGATACGATGTGAGTAAGGACGTCGACAACCGCCGCACTCTTGCCGCTTCTATCCCACTTCCGACGGGGGTCTCCGTTACTCACAACGATCTATCTTCGACTCAGAATTATTTATTACTGGTTAGGCAACGGTGGACGTTTAATTTCATTGAGCCGGGCTCTGATCGCCGCAACGCACGATTTGAACCCAGGAAGATTCGCGATTTTATCGAAGCGCGGATCGAGTTGCATTGAGCGAGCGTCTAGCCAGCCGTTCTTGATTGCGCCGTTTAGACTTTTTAACGCGGCGTCAGTCTTCCCGAGAGAGGCCTCGATTGCCGCTTGCTCATAAAATCCAGCAGGACCTTCTTCCAAAAGTGTCCGGCTGGTTAATCTTTCGAGCTCTTTTAGGAGAATTTCATCACCGCCCTTTGCGTCGCCCGAAACCTGTTTTAACCGGCCGAGCGCCGAACGGCAGCCGACGGCTCCGAACAAAGGTTCTTGAGGAGTATACTGTTTTTGCGCCATCTCACTATAAAGGCGCTCCGCTTCCGGATAGTTCCGACTGTAGAATGCAATTTCCGCGTTTAAAATATCGGGATCGTGATTGGAATCGTTATAAGATTTAAAGCGAGCGATATTTTCGGAAAAGACAGCGCGCGCTGCACTAAAATCTCCCTGAAGAAGACGCAGATGAGACAGGCCGGACCAACCATCGGCAAGTTCCGGCCGCAGTTCCATGCTGCGGTGATACGCGTCTTCCGCGCGTTGGTCATCACACAGAAGCGCCCAGCAATCTCCAATGCTGGCGTCGGTGTCACCAGGGAGAGTCGCCCAGTGCTTCGCCATTCGAAACCAACTTATGGCTCGAGCGGGATGTCCCAGCCGAATCAGAATGTCGCCTATCAAAGAGGCTCCTCGCTCCTCTGCACCTTCTGCCTCGATTGCATTAAACTCTTCTTCTAAAGCCTGCGACAGCCGTTGCTCTTGATAAAAAACTCCGGCGAGCGCGCGACAGGACGTTGCCGAATCAGGATTCAGCGCGACTGCTTTTCTCGCCTCCTCTTCAGCCTGTGCGAGGAGGACGGGGTCGGGTTGAAAATGCGTTCGACCTGCGGCAGCAATGGCGAAGTAAGCATGCGCCAGCGCCGAACGCGGTTCCAATTCCAAAGCGCGCCGCAAACATTGAAGCGCGCGGTCGAAGTCGCCTACCGTCATGCGAAGCATGAGTTGCCGCGACGAAATCACAAAATCGCGCGCCGCGTGATTACGCATCGCAGGATCTTTATCGCCGTTGCTCTTCGAATCATCAGGAGAGAACGATGTGTGTGCTGCCGAGCTGAGTTCATTAGTGGCGGACGCCGGCAAACCGCTGCCGGCCGGAATCTCGATCCGCTTTTTCCAGACCATTCGTCCGCTTTCGGCGCTGATGAGTCGAAGCGAGATTCTTTGCTTTCCGTTTTGGGTGCGCGTCGTTCCCGTCAACAAAAGCCGCGCTCTCGATTTTTGAGACGCTTCCTTGATGTCTTGTTGGTTGCCAGTCCCCGCGAGCCATAAATCATCTGAGTCGAGCGTGGAAACAGTAACTGGCCCAACGTCCGCTAGACTCGTTCGAAGTTTGTTGGCCAAAGTCGCTTCCAGATCTTCATTTGTTTCGCCAGTATCGAGATTAAGAAAGGGGAGGAGAGCGACAGAATTCGTAGCTAATGCATGTTCGCGCACCGTCGCGCCCAGTTGACGATTCTGAATTTCCCACGTGAGAGCGACGCCTGCGAGAACCAGGCACGCAGCTATGCTTCCCGCTAACTTGGGATTCCGCTGGAACCAACGCCAGAGTTGTGTTGGCCATAAAACAGGTCGTGCGACGATTGGGCGTCCCTCGAGCCAGAGTTCAAGATCTCGCGCGAGATCGCTGGCGGATTGATAGCGTGCTTTTGGATCGCGCTCCAAACATCGCGCACAAATTGTTTCGAGATCACGATCCAACTTTGGCGCGAGAGATCGCAGCTTCGGCGCCGTTTCTTCCTCCGCCTGTTTGATAACTGCGAGAGCGTGATCTCCAAGAAAAGGCGGCCGAGCCGCGAGTAGATCGAAAAGAATTGCACCGAGACTGTAAATATCTGCGGTCGGTGCCAGCTCTTCTCCTCGACCCCTTATCTGTTCGGGAGCGATGTAGCCGGGCGTGCCGAAAATCGTCAGCGTGCGCGTAAGATTGCTCGTGGTGTCGAGCCATTTTGCCAGGCCGAAGTCACTTACCAGCGGTTCGCCGCGGCTGTCTAACAAAACATTTCCCGGTTTCAGATCGCGGTGAAGAATGCCCTGCGTATGCGCATACGCCACGGCGCGTGCCACCTTGGCCATGAGCGCAACGCACTCTCGCGGTTCGCCGCGAATGGCACGCGCAAATTGGAGGAGACTCCCGCCGGACGCGAACTTCATACTGAAGAACGGAAGCCCGTCGTTCACACCGACCTCGTAAATCGGCAAAATATTTGGATGATCCAGACTCGCAGCGGCTTCCGCCTCCCGACGAAAACGTGCCAGCGTCTCCTGCGAATCGGCGTGATAATTGAGAACGCGTTTTACCGCCACGATACGTTTTGAATGTTTTTGCCTGGCCCGATAAATCACACCCATTCCGCCGCGACCGATCTCCTCCAGCATGAGGTAATTCCCGAGGCGCCAATCGGTGTCGCGCATTTGTACTTCGCCTAAAAGAGCGTCGAGCGAATCGACCTCGCCCTCATCATCAGCCAGACCGCTGTGCAAAAGGCAGTTCATGCAAAGGTCTTGTCGCACCCAGGAAGCTGAGCCGCAGTGTTTACATTTCGCAGTGGGATCGGCCAGGCGGGCGAACGAATCCGCTAATCCGCAAAAATCCATGACGCTTATCCTCCCGCGGCCGAAAGGACGGCGCACAAATATCGGATTTCGTCGTCGATCTCAGAAGAGGCTGAGACAGTCTGCGCGATCTCGTCGCGAAGCAGCGCTCGATATCGCAAACGCAGCTGGCGCATGAGACGCCGGACCATGGGCACAGGGACGCCTAGTGAGACAGACAGTTCGTCATAAGATATATCGTTTCGCTCAGCCGTGAGATAACCGCTCACTTTATCGAAAACGCGTCGGCGACCGCGACTCTCACATTCTTCCGCCAAACGTCGTAGCGCTTTCTCGACCACCGTCGCCGCCCAGCGCAGATCGTAAAGGCGTTCGGCTGGCCAGGTATCCAGAATTCTCAACGGAACAGATAATTGCGAAGGCGCTTCCGCCATCCAGTCGTCCCAGGAAATGAGATTGGTCTCGCCTCCGCGCTTCCACGCATTTCCTTTTTTGTTCGCGTCGATCAAAAAATGCTGGAGCGCCTTGAGCAAGAGCGAACGAAATCTTCCTCGGCTGGGATCCGCGACCTGCAGCAAGTGACCTTCAAGAACCATGATAAAAAAATCCTGCGTGAGATCTTGAGCGTCGGCGACCGAGAAACCCTGGCGGCAAACGAAAGTAAAAATCGGCCGCCAGTACGTTCGACAAAGCTGAGCGAGTGCCGCCCGTGCCTTGTCCTCTGTCCGATCCGCGCAAGAAAGCACCACACTCCATTGGGTTGTAGCAAATTCTTTTGCGCCGGAATTCAGGCCGACGGCCCCGTTTGATTTCACGAAGGACGATGGTGTCCGTCGAAAGGTTATATCTCAAGCGTAAAAATCTTTCTTTGTTAGGGCCGAGCCCGCTCGCTTGCGGTTTTTGTTCTGGGGGGAACAGCCGCGACATATAGTTCTACGAATTCTGCGGGGGAAGATTCTCAAAAAAATTTAAAATTTTTCCGAGGAATACCGTTTGCACCCAGAAAGGTGACAAATTTTCCCGGTTTCATCCTCCTGGTTCTGTGGCTTAGTAGCGTCCATGAACGTTGCTTTGCGCGCGGCCGTTATCGCCGAATGGCGGGGCCTCCGCGAAATCAAACAGCGCCCCGATCGCTGGCAGGCGCCAAGTGAAGTTCTGCCGAAAATCATGCAACGCCTCGGTCTGAACGAGCGCTTGCACGAAAATGAAATGATCGAGGCCTGGTCGACCATCGTAGGCGAATTCATCGCCACGCATTCGACGCCAGTGAGTTTGCGCGAGGGCGTACTATATGTCCGCGTTCTGCAGCCGGCGCTGCACTACGACCTCGAACAAATCTCCAAGCCGGCAATTTTGCGCAAGTTGAAACAACGCTTTGGCGGTAAGACGATTCGCGATCTGCGATTTCGCATCGGCTGAGACAATTTCATGGCTCCTGAATTCTCGGACGACACGATTCAGGTGGAGCAATTGGAAATGTTTGCCCATGTCGGTGTGCCCGATCACGAGCGCAATACACCACAGCGCATCACCGTTACCATCACGGCTTGGCCCACGGCGACCTTGCATGGACTGGGCGATGACATCGGTCAGACGATCAACTATTCCGCCATCGCGCGGACGGTGCGCGACGTCGTGGATGAGCGCCGGGATAAGTTGATCGAAACGCTCGCGGAGAATATCGCCGCGCGTTTGCTGAAGGATCACCCCATGCGCCGGGTTCGCATCGAACTGCGTAAATTTGTGCTGCCGGACGCGACACACGTTTCCGTCTCGATCACGCGCGATCGATCCGCGGATTGATTAGCCACCAATCGCCCCTACTCTTCCCCGCGATGGGCGAGAGCGGCTGGAAAACCATTTCAAGCGAGAAGCATTTTGCGAATAAAAACATGCAAGTGGTGACGGAGTCTGTCTGCACCCCGGCACGTTCGACTCCGCGTTCCTGGACCATTGTCCATCGCAAACCAGCGGTGGTGATCGCGCCCATGACGCGCGACGGGAAATTTATTCTGATCCGGCAGGAACGCATTGCTATCCGCGCCGCCATCTGGGAAATGCCGGCGGGGCAGATCGATGAGGCCTCGCCGAATGAAAATGCAATCCAGAACGTCGCGGTGCGCGAACTACGAGAAGAAACCGGATATGAGCTCGCGAAAGATGGAGAAATAATTGAACTCGGCGATTATTTTTCTTCGCCCGGTTTTACGGATGAACGCGGTTATTTTTTCCTGATGCGAACAGTCGAGCCGGCGAGCGACGGGCACGCGCACGAAGAATCGGAATCCATTCTCGATTGTATGGAATTTAGCGCATCAGAAATCGGCCGCATGATCGCTCAAAATGAAATCCGCGACGCAAACACACTCAGCGTTTGCGCGCGTTTAATCGCCCGCGGTTTTCTTTCGTTCGCTCAAGTCGCATCGCCATGAACCTTCGAAATTTCTTCAAGTTTCGCGAACTGCCGGAAAGCGAAACATCCAAGCCGCTTCTTGAGCATCTCGAAGACCTGCGGTGGACGATCGTAAAAATGGCGATCACGCTCATTATCGCGATGATCAGCTGTTTAGCGTTTCGTCATTTCCTTGTGAACGTGATGCAGCGGCCTCTGCGCGAAGTGGGATCTCAAGTCGGCGTGCTTCGCGCTCTTGGCATCACCGATTCCATCACCATTTCATTTCATCTGGCGTTCTATGCCGGCATCGTCATTTCGTTCCCGCTTCTGCTTTACTTCATCGCTGAGTTCGTTCTCCCCGCTCTGACGGCGATGGAAAAACGATTCATTCTGCCAGCGATTTTGGTCAGCTTCGGCTTGTTTCTCACCGGCGTTTTGACCTGTTATTACTGGTTGCTTCCGAAAACGATTCTCTTTTTCTTTCACGACACGCAATCGCTCGGCTGGATTCCGAACTGGACGGTGCAGCAATATTATTCCTTCGTCACAAGATTCGTAATCGGCTTCGGTCTTGCGTTTGAATTGCCGGTCGTCGTTCTCGCTTTGGTGCGATTCGGTTTGATCACTTATAAATTCATGGCACGCACTCGCCCATACGCCATCGTCCTGATCTTTATTCTGGCCACCATTATCACGCCGACGCCGGATGTGCTGACTTTGGTCGCGATGAGTTTGCCGATGTGTTTGCTCTACGAAAGTTGCATCTGGATTGCGTGGTTCATGCAACGACGCGCGGCGCGGAATGCCGCTAATTAAACTCGCGTGGCTTCGTCCGAACGTTTGCTCATCGAGATTTTCGCATGCGTTCTCGGCGCCATTGTCGGCTCGTTTCTGAACGTCTGCATTTATCGCCTGCCGCGCGATCTTTCTGTTAATCGACCGCGCCGCTCATTCTGCCCGTCCTGCAAAAAGGAAATCCCGTGGTACCAAAATCTGCCGATCATCAGCTGGCTGGTTCTGCGTGGACGTTGCGCGAATTGCGGAAGCAAAATTGCGTTTCGATATTTCCTCGTCGAACTCATCACGGCGCTTTTATTCCTGGCGCTGGCGCGCAATTTTTCGTGGTCCATCGCGCTGGCTTACTGCGTTTTCGTTTCGCTGCTCGTTGTCGCGACGTTTGTCGATTTCGAACACTTCATCATTCCCGATGAAATAACTCTGGGCGGAGTCGCCGCGGGCATCGTCGCCAGTTTTATTTTGCCTGAGCTCATGTCCTCGCATCGGCGCCTGATCGCGCTCGCTCTTTCCGCAGGTTCGGCTGCGCTTGGCTACACCATTCTCTGGCTTGTCCTCGAAGGCGGCAAAATTGCATTTGGGAAAAAGAAAATCCGCTTGCCCCAACCGACGGCATTTAGCTGGGAACGCAAAGACGAAGACGCCGATTTCCTCGTCGGCGAAGAGCGCAGCTTGTGGAGCGATCATTTCGCGCGCGAAAAAGACCTGCTTTTGCTTCACTGCGACGAAGCTCTGATCGATGATCGCTCGTTAGGCAAAGTGACTTTACGATGCCACTACGACCGTGTCATGATCGCCGACGAAACACTCGCGCTCGACCAGATCAACCGCATCACCGGCATCGTGCGCGAGCTGCAAATTCCACGCGAAGCGATGGGTCGCGGCGATCTGAAATTTCTCGCGGCCATCGGCGCGTTCCTCGGCTGGCGCGCGGTTCTCTTTACCATTTTTGCCGGTTCCTTGCTCGGTTCGGTCGTTGGCCTAACGACTTTGCTGATCGGCAAACGTGTCTGGTCCGCGAAATTACCCTTCGGACCTTATCTCGCCGCGGGCGCGTTAGCCTGGATGTTCTGCGGAACTGCGCTCGTGCATTGGTACAGCAGTTTGCTTAATCCGTAATCGCTTCGCTCTCGCAATAAGTCGCGTGCAGACCATCTCCCACTTCGACGAGACGTTTCTGAATCGCGCCCAAATATTCGTGCAATCCGAATTCGAAAACGTCGCTGATGGTCACGTAATCCAAATCCGATCGCAGGCGTCCGGATAATCGCTCGACGTCATTGGCGTACTTCGCCTCGTCCGATCCGGAAATCCGATGCAGCGCGGAATCGAGCGAATCGACACTGAACCGGATCGAGCGCGGAAATTCGGCATGCGTGATGATGAACTCCGCCACTTTCCACGGCGCGACCTGATCGACATAAATTTTGCGATAGGCCTCCAGCGCGCTGCACGATTTTAAAACGGCCATCCATTGAATGGTATCGATGTTGCCGCCTACACGTTCTCCTGATGGTAGCAGAATGTGATATTTCAGATCGAGGATGCGTGATGTGCAATCGGCGCGCTCGAGCAGTTTACCGATCCGAATAAAATCCCAGCCTTCCCCGTGTGTCATGGTGGCATCGGTGATGCCCTGAAAAAGATGCGAGCCGGCGACGATGCGTCGAAAAAATTCGTAGGGGCTCGTGCGCAGCAATTCCTTTCCCGCTTCGCTCTGGACGAAGAGATAAAGCCGATTGATCTGTTCCCACATCTCACTCGACATTTGTTCGCGTGTGCTGCGGGCATTTTCCCGCGCGAGCGTGAGACACGAAGAGATTGAATTAGGATTTTCTTCCTGCAGACCAACGAAATCGATCGCGGCCGTGCCATCGAGCGTCGCGTAAAGCGAAGCAAACAGTTCGTTCTCTTCCAGCGAACTAATAATCGGATTCCATTGCTGTTGCGCGTCCGATTGTGGCTGGTTCGCGAGATCGAGCAGCAATTGCAGATTCACCTCGGCGATACGCGCGTTGTTCTCTGCGCGCTCGATGTAGCGGCTCATCCAATAAAGCGAATCGGCGACGCGACTAAGCATTGCGATTTCCGTTTTCTTCTTCGTCGAGCACCCACGTATCCTTGCTGCCACCGCCTTGCGAAGAATTGACCACGAGCGAGCCATCTTCGAGTGCGACACGCGTGAGACCGCCGGGAATGATCTTCACTTTTTCGCCGTAGAGAATGTAAGGACGCAAATCGAGATGGCGGCCTTGCATGGACGTTTCGCAAAACGCTGGTGCACGGGATAGCGGCACGACCGGTTGCGCAATGTAATTGCGCGGATCGGCGCGCACGCGTTCGCGAAAACTTTCGAGCTCCTCTTTCGTCGCTTGCGTGCCGACGAGCATGCCGTAGCCGCCGCTCTCGTTCGCCGCCTTTACCACCAGCTCGGAAATATTTTCAAGAATGTAGGTCAAATCTTCCGGGACCGATGCCAGATACGTCGGCACGTTGGGCAGAATCGGATCCTGATCGAGATAGTACCGGATCATTTTCGGAACGAAGTGGTAAACAACTTTGTCGTCGGCCACACCAGTTCCGATCGAGTTCGCAAGACTGACATTTCCCTTGCGATAGGCCTCGACCAGGCCGGGAACGCCGAGGCCGGAATCTTTCCGGAAAACTTTCGGGTCGAGAAAGTCGTCGTTGATTCGGCGATAAATGACGTCGACACGGCTCAAACCCTTCGTCGTTCGCATACAAACTTTTCCGTCGTGGGCAATCAGATCGCGACCTTCCACGATTTCAATTCCCATCGAGCGCGCCAGAAATGAATGCTCGAAATAGGCGGAGTTGTAAGTGCCCGGCGTGAGCAGTACCACTGTCGGTTCCGCATTGTCGTTAGGCGCGATGTAGCGCAGCACGTTTAACAATTCCTGACTGTAATCTTCGACGGGTCGCACACGATGTTTGGCGAAAAGGTTCGGAAAGACGCGCTTCATCGCCTGGCGATTCTCGAGCACGTAGGAAACACCTGAGGGACAGCGCGCGTTATCTTCGAGCACAAGATAATTTCCGTCGCGATCGCGCACGAGGTCCGTTCCGCAAATGTGGATATAGATATTCTTCGGAACATCGAAGTGCATGAACTCCGGTCGAAAATTCGTCGCTTCCCAGACAATTTTTTTCGGGATGACGCGATCGCGCAGAATGTTTTGCGAATGATAAATATCGTGCAGAAACAAATTCAGTGCGGTGATGCGTTGCACGAGTCCGCGCTCGATGAGGTCCCATTCCTTCGCCGGAATGATGCGCGGAATCAGGTCGAACGGAAAAATCCGTTCTGTTCCCTGCTCGTCGTTGTAAACTGTGAAGGTGATTCCCTGTCGCAGGAAAGTCGAAGCGGCGAGATCGCGTTTGCGATCGAACTCCGCGCGTTCCATTTCCTTGAATCGATCGAGCAGTTTGCCGTAATGAGGACGGACCGCGCCGGGCCCGGAAAACATTTCATCGAAGAATTTTCCGACATCGTAATCGGAGAAAAAATCGCCCATGAATTCAGTGTGTCAGTGCGAAAAATTCCACGCAAATGAAAAACCGGAACGAGCATGAAGAAGCGTGCCGGCGCGTGACGGCGCGCTTCCAGCCGGGTTTTTTAAAACAATATGTTACGCGTAAGCTTCGAAGCGATCCCTCTTTTCCCGCGGTTTACGACGCGGTTCGTTTTTCGCAACAGCCTTTGCTCGACGTAGGTTGCGGCGTCGGCCTTTTAGGTTTCTATCTGCGCGAACGCGGTTTTGAAAATCCGGTGATTGGATTGGATCGCGCGGTCAGCAAAATTCGCGCAGGCCAGCAAATCGCTACCGCTTATTCGAAAATGGATCTGCGCCTGCAGAATTTGTCCGATCGATTGCCGGAATTTTGCGGCACGATCGCGCTGCTCGACGTCCTTCATTATTTTGGACCGGCCGATCAGAAGAATTTGTTGTCGCGACTGGTTGAACAAATCGCACCGGGGGCGCAGCTGATTTTGCGCGATTGCCCGCACGATCGCACCGTTCGTTATGCCATGACTGTTCTCGCTGAAAAATTCGCACAAATGATTTCCTGGAATGTCTCAGGGTCGCTGCATTTTCCGTCACGCGAGCGCATCATCGAAAATTTTTCGCCTAACGAGTTTACGCACGAGGTACGACCACTCTGGGGAGCAACACCGTTCAATAATCATCTATTTATTTTTCGGCGGCGGTCGTCTGCAGTTGTGCCGTCAATGGGATAACGAAGTTGTAACCGCTCTCCGCTAGCTTGCGCAGCGTTTGCTCGATGCAAGTCGGATTGTATTCCGGGTTGCTCTTAATTCGATGTCCTTCGTGTAAGAGGATGATCGCGCCCGGTCGCGTACGCTTGAGAATTCGCGCCGCGACTTTTTCGGGCCGCCGCCGTCCTGTATCGAAACCGCGCGCCGTCCAACCGATCAGATACATGCCGCGTCGCCGCAAAGCGTGATGCACAAGAAAATTTTTGTGTCCAACGGGCGGGCGAAAATAAGAACCGGGCGGGCGCTGCCCGCGCGCAATGGCGACATTGCATCCATCTACTTCCGCAAAGATTTTGGATTGCGATGCGCACCAAAAGCTGCCGCTCGGATGGGTGAGCGTGTGATTTGCAATTTGATGGCCGGAGGCGCGGATCTTGTCGATGAGCTCGGGAAATTTTTTCGCGCGTTCGCCGATAACGAAGAAAGTTGCTCGCGCTTGATAATGTTCGAGCAGCTCCAGGATTTTTTCCGTGTGCTCGGGACTGGGACCGTCGTCGATCGTCAGCCAGACTTCCTTGCGTGAAGTTGCGAAGGAACGCAGAACCGGCCCCCACCATTGTGAGCGCGGATTGAGCGTCGGATAGAGCAGAAGCAGGTGCGAAATGAAGAGGGGGACCAGCGCGGTCAGGAGATCGATTTGGAAAAGAATGATCGTCCAGATCGGGGCGAGGACGGCGAACGCGAGAATGCAGTTGCGCCACCAGACATATTTAATTCCGCTCTTCATAAAAAAGCGCGACGAAAAAGGCCGCGGTCAAATTGAGGGCGACGGCGACAATCCAAAGCGCGCCGACCCATTTCCACCAAATATTGGCGGTGAGAATTTGCGCTGCAAACGCGGTGGTAAAAATTCCCATCAACACGCTCTGGATGCGGTTGCGCGCAAGATCGGTCCCGGCGCCGAGAGCCCAGCAGAGTTTTACGATGAGTGAGTTCAGATAAAGAATAACGAGCCAGCCGATCCAGATGCCGGGAACGAGCAGGACCAGGGCGATCGCGACCCGCCACGATTGCAATTTCGGCCAGAGCAAACTCGCGCCGAAAAGATAACTGATGAGATAGACCGCGCTCCCGACAAAGTAAGCTTCGACCCAATTGCCTTCGGAGCGGATGGCGTCACGTCCGCGAATTTTTTGAACCAACCGCGGTAATGCAAAATAGTTCCCTCGCGACTCGTTAGGCATGTTTTTTTCGATCTTTGGAAAATGTCGGGACGAATCCGTACCACTGATCCCAATGTCGCTTGATCACATCCTCCAGGACGACCGACCATTGTTGCAACGCAACGGCGACAGCCTCATCCCGCGAAGTTGTATCCCCTTGGGAAACGATCGGTTCGCGCACGATGATTTTGTAACGGCGGTAGCCTAACCGAACAATGAAGAGCGGAAAGATCGATACCTCGGCGATCCGCGAGAGAATGAACGGCCCGGTCGGTAAAGGAACGTCGCGTCCGAAAAATTGTGTCGTGGAATGCGCGACGTCGCCGACGACACGATCGCCTTGAATGGAAACAATCTCATTTTCGCGCAACGCATGAAGCAGGTCGAAAGAAAGCGAAGCGGCGTCTGTCGTGTAGTCCACGCGCACTCCGCCCGCTCCGGTTTTCTTCAATGACTCAGCGAGATGGCGCGCCGTTTCACGATGCGGTTCCGGCGCGCGCACCATGCGGATTTCACGTCGGAACTTTTCTGCGAAAAGGGCGGCGCCCAGATCGTAATTGCCCATGTGGGCGGTGAGGACGATCGCACTTTTGGCCGCGGCCAGTTCGTCGAGAGCTTTCGCTCCTTCGATTTCGTAAAGGAAATGGCTTTTGTTCTGTTTGAAGTGCGAGCCTTCGGCAATGGTCCAGGCAAAATTATACATCGTGACCCAGGCGCGGAAATAATTCGTTAGGCGACTCGAACCCGGTAAAATCACTTCGAGATTCGAGAGAATGGCGTGACGCGCGGGAGCAGCAAAAAAGAAAAAGAAACCGGTCCAGAACCAGATCAGGACGGGAAGAAAATAGAAAGGGACATTGGCGAGCGCCCAGTCGAGATACTGTCGCCAAAAAACACCGTGCACGGCAAAGCGACGCATCCAGTTCGCGATTTTGCCCATGACGTCAGACCGTTCGCTGAATGCTCAGGATGACACTGCCTGACTCGGTGCGGCATCCCGCGAAATTTTTTGTTCCGGCACTCCGGCAACGGGGCTATCCGCCTGAGTGTGCGTCGTTTTTCTTCCCCGCATGATCAGCCCGAGATTAACCAGCTCGCATTTCCACCAGCGCAGCAATCCCTTTTGAATCAACTTGCGCAAACGAATATCGGGAACAAATCCGTCGTACAATTCGCGCCAGCCGGCGTTTCGTCTGCCGTAATATCCGGTGGCAAGTCTTCGCCGGGCCAGCGTGACGAGGCGGCGATTGTAAAATTTCATCATGCCGGCAAACCAGCGGCCAGCCCTTCCCTCAAATGGCAGATGGGCGAATTCGCGTTCAGGATTTTTATAAACGGGAATGACGAGACCGAGAAAATAAGTGCCGACGTCAAGAAGCAACGCCGCCGACATCAGCTCCGCGTCACCCATGTAGTAATACTTGTCCTGGTAAAGCGTTTCGAACCACAAGCGGTAAGTGATCGGAAATTGCTCGTTATAGTAATCCAACTGATCGGAAACATTTTCGCCGGCGAGACTTCGCGCGATTAGATCGCTCACGAAATAGCTGGTGTAGGAACAAAAATCGAGACCGGGACTGTAAAGCGGATCGATGAAGCCGGCTGCATCGCCGACGACCGCCCATCCATCATCGCAAACTTTTTCGCTGTGATAGGGCAGCGCGGAAAACGCGTGCACATCGTTTTCGATGATCTTTGCTTTCGCGAAAATTTCTCGTCCAATCGGATTGCTGACGATGTGCGCAAGCAATCGATCCCCCAGACTGTTTCCTTCGGGCAATGCGAAAATGCGCGAATCGTAAACGATGCCAGCACTGACGTCGCCGCCGCGGAGCGGAATGATCCAGCACCACCAACCGTAGCCCATGAGATGATTCGTCGCCCATTCCCGACTTGTTAGGCAGGCATTCGCGTAATTCGGAAAACGTTCGCGCCATTCGTAACTGTCCCATTCCTTTACGCCGGTGAAACGCGCCCAGACCGCATTAATCGGATGCTCCGTATTTTGACGGAAATGACCGAGCTTGCGTGGGAGAAAAGCAGCGCGGCCGGAGGCGTCGATGACCCAGCGGGCTGTGACGGTTCGCTCTTCACCGTTCACCGTCGCAGAAATTTGTTGTCCATCATTCCCGGTTAGCTCGCATTTGGTCACCTTCGCGGGTCGCCAAAGATCGCAGCCCGCTTCGACCGCGAGATCGAGCAGATGCGAATCGAGTTTTGCGCGATCGACCTGAAATGTTTGCAAACGCGTCTGATAACGCGCGCCAATTTCTACACAATCATCGAACGGTTGATCCGTGCGATTGCAGAACCACATGCGCAAACCTTGTTTCGCCAGATGTTCGTGCCCAAGATAATTGGTGAGCCCGAGAATGCGCGTCATGTAACAACTGCTCAACTCGGTCGTCGATTCACCGACCTTGCGATTGAATTCCGTCGTCTTCTCGATGATCAAGACGCGGGCGTCGGGTCGACGACGCCTGAGCATAAGCGCGGTGGCCGCGCCGGAAAACGCGCCACCGACGATGACGGCATCATAATCGTGTTTCATCGCAGCCGAAACGATGGTGTTGGGCTACGTGAAACGCAATTAGTTAGGTATAGTGATGCGTCGTCGCGCTGATGAATTTGAAATAGGATGAGGAAATGATTTTCCGAAACGGACGCCTGATTTTTCCAGACGGAGTTCGCGATGGTCTTGAGCTCGCCGTGCGCGAGGGACAAATCGCAGCGGTGCGCGAAGTTTCTGGCGACGACGATGATGAGACCGTCGATCTAGAAAACAATTTTCTCGCGCCCGGTTTTATCGATTTGCATCTTCACGGCGCCGTTGGTCGCGACACGATGGAAGCGACATCCGAAGCTTTTCGCGCGATTTGCGATTATCACGCGAGCGGTGGAACGACTTCGCTGCTTCTCACGACTGTTACCGCGCCGATTCCCGAGATCGTTCAGGTTTTACGAGCGGTGCAAAAGCTGAACGGCGAATTTGAGCAAATCATCGGTGTGCATTTGGAAGGACCGTTCATTTCCAAAGCGAAGCCCGGTGCGCAACGGAAAGAGTTTATCCTTGAGCCGGCTGCTGAGTCGGTAAACGAACTGCTTCAATTTTCCGGCATCATCAAAGTGACCACGCTGGCGCCGGAAATTCACGGTGCGCTCGGTTTAATTGATCGGTTACGCGAAAAGAATATTCGCGTCAGCGGCGGACATAGCGACGCGAGTGACGAAGAAGCGCGTGCAGCATTCCAACGCGGGATGCGACAGGTCACGCACACATTCAATTGCATGTCTTCCGCTCATCGCCGCGGAATTTATCGCGTTGCCGGTTTACTCGAATTTGCGTTAAGCGAACCGCAAATTCTCTGCGAACTGATCGCAGACGGTCATCATGTTTTGCCGACGCTGATGCAAATGTTGTATCGCGCAAAAGGGCCGGATGGAATTTGTCTTGTGACCGACGCGACCGCGGGAGCCGGTTTGCCTAACGAGTCCAGTTTTTCGCTGGGCGGGCGCGATTGTATTGTGAGCGACGGAGTTTGTTTGCTGGCCGATCGATCCGCGCTCGCGGGTAGCGCGTCGCGCATGATCGATCTGGTGCGAACGATGGTGCAGAAAGTAAATGTGCCGCTCCATCACGCTATTAAAATGGGGACGGAAAATCCAGCGCGCGCACTTGGTCTCGAAGCAACGAAAGGTTCGCTTTCGCCGGGAGCAAAGGCCGATCTCGTGGTTCTTTCACCGACGCTAGAAGTTTTGCGGACGTTTTCCGAAGGCCGGGAAATCTTCAGAGCGAAAGAATAAAGTGCGCGATATCGAGCGAGGCATTAGGCCGACCGAGCTGGCGAATGTTCGCAAACCATTCCCGCCACAAACGCTCCTTGTTCGCCAAGGCACGCTGGGTTTCGACGATGACCTTGTCGGGAGAAGGCGCGATCGCACCCGAGCCCGTTTCGACAATCAGCTGCGCGTTCCCTTCTTCCTGTCCCGGCACGACCTGATTAATAATCATGGGGCAGCCGGCCGCGATCGTCTCCTGCACCGTTGCGCCGCCGGCCTTGCCCACGAGGAGATGGCTCGAGTGCAACAACGTCGGCATGTCTTCGGTCCAACCGACGATTTCAAACTCGCGCGATGCTTTGGCGCGAACCTTTTCCACCGCCGCGCGAAGTTTTTCGTCGCGACCAACGGTTACAGTCAGCGTGGTTTGAGGCAGCTCTGCCAAACGTCGCGTCAACTCGGGCGCGATCGCCTTGCCCGCATTGATCATATAGAGAATACGCAGGGCGGAATCCGGCTCGGCCTTTGGAATGCAATTGAGTGCGGCAAATTTTGGACTCACCGGAAAACCGAGAGTTTTAATTTTTTCCGGCGGCACGCCCGCGACTCGCATCACTTGCGCAGTTTGATTGTTCGCAACCAAAAAATGATCGGTGCTGCATCGGTACCAGATACTATTGACCGTGATCGAATCCGTCACGACGACGATGCGTTTACAGGCGCCATCGTTGGCTGGCCCTAAAATTTCATCGAGGAAGTACGGGAAGACGGGATAGACGGAGACGATGACGTCCGGCTGCATGCGCGTGACGAGTTCTGCCAGGCGCTTCTTCAGGGCGAAGAGAAATCGGAAGTTGCCGGCAAAGCTCTTCTTGCGATGGAGCCAATTATAAAAAGCCGCCCAGGCGTGAGGCGCACGGTTGATGACGCCGAGATATGATTTGCGCGCCATATCGTTGAGCGCGCCGTAGGTCTCGGCGAAGAGATCGTGCAACTCGACGTCTGCTTCCGCGAGCGCGACATGAGCGAGCCCTTCACGGATACCGCGGGCCGCGGCGTTGTGTCCTTCTCCGAACCCGGCAGTAAGAATGAGAATCTTTTTCAACTCGTTAGGCGATCCCGCCTGGGGTTCGGCGGAGAGTTTAATGGATATTTCTTTTGCGCAAAGTAAACTTCCCGCCGGCATGAAGCGTCTCGGATTTGTCTGGAGAATTTTTCGCCGGCTCGTCTGGGAAACCGCCACGGACAACACGACCGGTTTGGCCGCGCAGATGGCGTATCAATTTTTGTTCATGCTTGCGCCCGTGCTGTTTTTCTTATGGCACTTGCTTGGACTCTTCGGGACCGACCCGGCGAAGCTGCATCAGATGTTCGCCATCCTGCAAAGCTTCCTGCCGCCCGATCCGAAAGTGCAGGATATTCTCGACGCGCAGGTGGCGAGTGTGGTTCTGACTGGTTCCGGCGGGATGCTCGCAAATGTCGGTATCGTTCTCGGGATTTATTTCGGCACCGTTTTTATCTCGACCATCTCACAGGCATTGAGCCGAACACATGGCGTGCAGGAGGATCGAAACTGGTGGTCGAAATACATCATCTCGTTTTTTCTGCTCTTTTGGTTTGGGATCACGATCCTGCTCGCGTTTAACTTCACCGTCTTCGGGGAAACGCTTGCCGGGATTGCGGAGGTGAATTTTCAGCTGAAAATTCCGCTGCAGGAATGGGTCACGGTCCTCAATCTTCCCTTCACCGCGATTGCGCTGATCATTCTTGCGCTCGCGCTTTATCTCCTCACGCCGGAAAATTATCTCACGATTAAGGAGGCGTTGCCGGGAGCCGTCTTCTTTTCCTTGGGCTGGCTCATTCTAACGAAACTCTTCCAAATCTACGTCGCGCGTTACGATCGTTATAACCCGACCTATCTCGCGCTCGCTTCACTTATCGTTTTGCTGACTTGGATGTACCTGACCTGTTTGCTGCTTTTGCTCGGTGGAAAATTGAATGCGGTCCTGCGTCGCGAACGCAAGAAGGCCGAGCCCACGCAAACTCCTGACGCGGTTCCGCAGCCGGCGTGAATCGAAACGCCGCTCGTCCGTCTAGTCGTCTCATGGCGCGTCATCTCTTAATTTGGTTTTCGTGCATCGTTCTCCTCGGCGGACTTCTCGGTCCGGTAGTTCGCGGCGAACTGAGCGAGGAAGAGAAGCGAAAACGCGAAGCTTTTCTCAAAGCGCGCGAGGAAATGCACACTGTCTCGACGCCGACGCCGTCCGCTGCAAAGCACGCGAAGCCAAAACCGAAAGCGGCCAAACATCCGCCGAAGAAAAAAAAGTCGGCGAAAACCAGAGCGACTCCGGAACCAGAGGAAACACCGAAGAAAGCGAAGGCGAGGCCAAAAGAAACACCCGAGCCCGAAGAGACGCCGCGGCCGAGAACAAAAGCGACAGCGGAGCCGCAACGCGAATCGACCCCGCCGCGTGCGAACGCCGTTGCGACGCCCTCATCCCACGCCGCGGAGGTGTTGGTCCAAAAATCGGGATTCCAACCGGAAGAAGAAGTCACGCCCGAGGCCGCGCCGGAGGAGCACCGTTTCCTTTTTTGGAAATGGAAGAAATCGAATCAGAGCTATCGTTATTTATCGCGCTCCGTTCGCGCGGAGATCGATCGCGCGCATGTTTTGCGGCGGCGCTGGCAATACATCGTTGTCCACAACAGCGGCACGCGTCAGGGCAACGCCCGCATCTTCGATTATTACCATCGTCACGTGCGCCGGATGACGAACGGGCTCGCGTATCATTTCGTCATCGGCAACGGAACCTCCTCGGATAACGGCGAGATCGAAGTGGGCGATCGTTGGCGCCGGCAGATCAATGGCGGCCATGTGCACAGTGATTATCTGAACAACATCGCGCTCGGCATTTGTCTGGTGGGCGATTTCAACCGCGATCAGCCGACGCGCGCGCAACTTGAAGCGTGCGAAGAACTGATTCGTTATCTCCGTTTGCGTTGCGGAAAAATCGACGCGCATTACGCGATCGTGAAACCTCATCGCGAAATGAATCCGCCACGCTGGCCGACGGATTGTCCGGGCGACGATTTTCCCTACAGCTGGTTCCGTCGGTTTCAGGAGTAGCAAAAATCAGGTCTCTGTGTTCTCACTCACTGCCCCTCGCGCCGCCACTGCGTAAAAGAAGCAATCGAAACTTGACGGCTTAAAGCCGTCAAGTTTTGCGGTACGATCAGAGCCAAGAATTATGGAGGGACGCACGCCGTCGCGTCCGGAAAGAGAGGCGCCGACAGCGCGGCACCCTCCATGCAGACACGCAAGAAATATTCGCGATGCGATTTATGATGACTTGCGACGCGTGATGCATAACGGTTGCGCACGAAAATTTTTCGACGCACTAAACGGCCACGCGCAGAGAATATGACTCCAGTAAAAATTTGGCTCGGCTATCCGTATCCACTCGGCGCGACCTGGCTCGGTAACGGTGTGAACTTTGCGATTTTCTCCGAACGCGCGACGTCGGTTGATCTTTGCCTGTTCGATAGCGTCGACGCGCCGCAGGAAAACATCCGCATCCCGATGACGGAACACACCGATCAGGTGTGGCACGTTTTTTTGCCCGATGTGAAACCGGGGCAGCTTTACGGTTATCGCGTGACCGGTCCCTACGATCCTGAGCGGGGCTTGCGCTTTAATAGTTCGAAGCTGTTGATCGACCCGTACAGCAAATCGATTTCCGGCCAGGTGAATTGGGCGGATGAGATGTTCGCTTACGTCGTCGGGGGCGAGGGGGAAGATATAACGCGTGATTTTCGCGATGATGCGTGGGGCATTCCCAAAGCAGTCGTAGTCGACAACGCGTTCGATTGGGACAACGACAAGCGGCCGGAAATTCCGCTGCACAGTTCGATCATTTACGAAGTGCATGTCAAAGGTTTCACGAAGTTGAACTCGAAAGTGCCGGAGGAATTGCGGGGCACTTACGCCGGCATCGGCAGCGCGGCGTCGATTGAATACCTGAAAGATTTAGGTGTGACTGCCGTAGAACTTCTACCCGTGCATCAGCACATCGACGACAAAGCTTTGATCGATCGCGGACTAAGTAATTACTGGGGCTACAACACGATCGGTTTCTTTTCCCCGGAGGCGAAATATTCCAGCAGCGGTTCTGCCGGAGGACAGGTAGCGGAGTTCAGAACAATGGTGCGCAATCTCCACGCTGCCGGTCTCGAAGTAATTCTCGACGTCGTTTACAATCATACGGCGGAAGGAAATCATCTCGGGCCGACCCTGAGTTTTCGCGGGATCGATAATCCAGCTTATTACCGGCTGCATCCGGAAGATCCGCGATTCTATCTCGATTTCACGGGAACAGGAAACACGTTCAACCTGCTGCATCCGCGCACGCTTCAACTGGTGATGGACAGTTTGCGTTATTGGATCAACGACATGCATGTCGATGGTTTCCGATTCGATCTCGCATCCACACTTGCGCGCGATGAAAACGGCGTAAACAAACTGCACGCCTTCTTCGAAATCATTCACCAGGATCCGGTTATTTCGCAGGTGAAATTGATCGCAGAACCGTGGGACGTGGGCGAAGGCGGTTATCAGGTCGGAAATTTTCCGGTACTCTGGGCGGAATGGAACGGGAAGTATCGCGACACCGTACGCAGTTTCTGGAAAGGCGATGAAGGAAAAATTGGCGAGTTCGCTTATCGCCTAACCGGTAGTCCGGATTTGTATCAGACGAGCGGGAAACGTCCGTATGCCAGCATTAATTTTGTCACCTCGCATGACGGCTTCACGTTGAATGATCTCGTCAGCTACAACGACAAGCACAACGAGGCGAACGGCGAAAATAATAACGACGGCGATAACAATAATCATTCGTGGAATTGCGGCACCGAAGGTCCGACGGATGACGCCGAGATCAATCAACTGCGGCGACAGCAGCGGCGGAACTTTTTAATGACGCTCTTTCTTTCGCAGGGTGTGCCGATGCTCTGCGGCGGCGATGAATTCGCGCGAACCCAAAAAGGCAACAACAACGCTTATTGCCAGGACAACGAGATCAGCTGGTTATCGTGGGAGCACGATGACGAACAGAAACAGCTCCTGGAATTCACGAAGGACTTAATTCATCTCCGAAAAAAACATCCGGTGTTTCGCCGGCCGAAGTTTTTTCAGGGACGCCGCATCCGTGGCTCCGAGATCAAGGATGTGATGTGGTTCAATCCTGGCGGCAACGAGATGAGCGATGAAGAATGGAGTTCGCCGTTTGTGCGCTGTCTCGGAGTGCTCCTGAGCGGCGACACGATTGATGTGCTCGACTTCGAAGGTCAACCGATCCGGGATGACACATTTCTCCTGCTCATCAACGCGCATTACGAAACCATTCCGTTTGTTTTACCCGGACAGCAACACATCGAGTGGCAACTGATTATCGATACCGCGAGTGAAGAAGGCTTTCTCAAGGATCCGAAAAAACTTTCGTCTGGTGACGACGCCGAGGTGAAGGATCGCAGTGCTACCCTGCTGAAATTGGTGAGCGGTTCGCAAGCGCAAGCGCGCAAAGAATCGTGGAAAAAACGTCAGGTGGAAATCCCGCACGAAGCCAAATCTCCGCCGCCCGGGAAAAAGAAAAAGGATGGGACACCCGCTGCTTAGAAATTTGACCGCGCATTTATCCGCTGAAAAACGAACTTAAGAGAAGCGAAACTGCGCATTTCTAATGACACCTACTTCACTTATCCTCGTGGCTGATCGCGGCAGTTTGAAAGCGTATAAAGTAACTCAAACCCCAACACGCGGCGCGAGTCTAAAACTAACGCAGGCGTTTGATCTGACCGATGCTCACGGTCGGTACGACGATAAAGTCACAGACGAAGCCGGACGCTTTCCCGTCGGCGATGGCTCGGCCGCGAGACATGCGAATTCAATCGCGGAAAGGACTGCGCTGGAAATAGAAACTGATCGCCGCATCTGCAAGCAGCTGGCCGAACAGATCGAAGAAGTAGTTAACCGCGAAGGACGTGAAGGTTGGTCTTTTGCCGCGCCGGCTTCGATTCATGCGGCAGTTGTCGATTTGCTGCCGAACGACGTGCGCGGCCGAATTGTCGAGCATGTGAAATCGGATCTGGTGAAGATTGAGCCGGCAAAGTTGTCGAAATATTTTCGATCGCTCCAACCGCTTTAGTGGCACGTTGATTTTTGGCTTCGCTCAACAGTTCGGAGGTCACTACTGTCTATTGAATCATGCAACGGCCAGTTAATGTCACCTATCGGGGAATAGAAAAATCAGACGAAATCGAAGCGCTCGTGCTCGCGAAAGCCGCACGGCTTGATCATTTTTGCGATCACATCAGCCGTTGCGATGTCGCAGTCGAGCAGCCGAACCACGCGCATCAAAAAGGAAATCAATTTCGCGTGCGTATTGATGTGACCGTCCCGCCGGGACACGAACTGGTGGCGGAAGAAAAGCAGGCGGACAACGGCGCGCACGATCCGCTCAGCAAAGTGGTGCACGATGCATTCAAGACGATGGAGCGACAGTTGCGCCATCTGGTTGAGAAGCAGCGCGGCAAATAGATCTCGGGTAGGGTGGGCGTCTCGCCTGCCGGTTTCGACATCTTGCCGAAACAATCTTTTTATTTACTGCGCCACTAGGGAAAGTTCGCGATGGCAAGATGCCATCGCCGGCGGGCGAGACGCCCACCCTACCCGAGAGATTTACGCTGGTGCGCCGCCCAAGGCGCCAGGAAGAGGAGGCGCGACATCGGGCGCGATCACCACCTGCTTCGGCGGTTTTTCCGGTGGCATCTTCGTGCTGGAAGGTGGCGGTCCCGGAGGCGGATTGATCAGGCGCCCGTGCTTAAGAATTTCCTTAAGCTGCAAGCCATCGAGCGTTTCGTATTCGAGCAATGCTTTCGCGATCGCTTCCAAATGTTCGCGATGCGCGACGAGGACGTCTTTGGCTTTCGCGTACGCGTCATCGAGCAAACGGCGCACTTCGCGGTCGATCTCTTCGGCAGTCGCTTCGCTGTAATCGCGTGCACGCGAAATATCGCGGCCGAGGAACACGTAATCTTCGTGCTCGCCGTACTCGACCATGCCCATCTTTTCGCTCATGCCCCATTCGCAAACCATCTTTCTGGCCATGGCGGTAGCCATGCGAATGTCGCCGGTCGCGCCGTTGGTGACGTCGCCGAAAACAATTTCTTCCGCAACGCGGCCGCCCATTTTCACGGCGAGGCTCGCGAGCAATTCGTTTTTACGATTTGTATATTTATCTTCTTCGGGCAACCACATCGTGCTGCCTAACGAGGGGCCGCGTGGAATGATCGTCACTTTATGCAGCGGCTCGGTGTGCGGAAGCAATTCGAGCAGCAAGGCGTGACCGGCTTCGTGATAAGCGGTGTTCGTCTTTTCTTTTTCGCTGAGCGCCAGACTGCGGCGCTCTTTTCCCCAGCGAACTTTATCGCGCGCTTCTTCCAATTCACTCAGCGTAATTCCTTTTAGTCCGCGACGCGCGGCAAGCAGCGCCGCTTCGTTAATGACGTTTGCCAGTTCGGCGCCCGAATAACCAGGAGTGCCACGTGCGACGACCGCGAGGTCCACGCCCTCCGCGAGTTTCACTTTTTTGCAATGCACTCGCAAAATTTCTTCGCGTCCCTTCACGTCAGGAAGGTTGACGGTGATTTGGCGATCGAATCGGCCGGGACGCAACAACGCAGGATCAAGCACATCCGGACGGTTCGTCGCTGCGATAATGATCACGCCTTCCTGCGTATCGAAGCCATCCATCTCAACGAGCAAAGCATTGAGAGTTTGCTCGCGCTCATCGTGTCCGCCGCCGACACCGTGGCCACGATGGCGACCGACCGCATCGATTTCATCGATGAAAATGATGCACGGCGCGGATTTTTTTCCCTGTTCGAACATGTCGCGGACGCGTGACGCACCGACGCCGACGAACATCTCGACAAAATCCGATCCGCTGATGGAAAAGAACGGTACATCTGCTTCGCCAGCGATCGCGCGGGCGAGCAAGGTTTTGCCGGTTCCCGGAGGACCGACGAGCAGAACACCTTTAGGAATTCGGCCACCAAGTTTCTGAAATTTTTTCGGATCGCGCAGAAATTCGACAAGTTCCTGCACCTCATCTTTCGCTTCCTCTACACCGGCGACATCGCGGAAGGTGATTTTATTTTTGTCGCGAGCGAGCATGCGCGCTTTGCTCTTTCCGAAATTAAGCGCGCCTTTGCCCGCCATTCGAATCTGCTGGCGAAAGAGCAAATAAAGAACAACGAGAAAAACTGCGATGGGCGCGAAACCAAGAAGCGTTTGCGCGAGAACGTTGGATTCCGTTTTAATCGCAGGTTGAATCCCAGCGGCCGCTAATCGTTCCTGCAAATTCGTATTGTAATTCAGATAGATCGTCGTCCGAAACGGCACCTGCTGAGTGGGTGCGCCGCCTGTTCCCTGTTTGAGGTAGAATCCGCGCAACGTCTGCGTCGGGCGACCATCTTCGACCACGAGCTGTACCGGATAATTTTTATCGGTAACGATTTGCTTGCTCTCGAGCAGATCGAGAAAGCGATTATACGGAACGTCTTCAAAAGTCTGATATGCGCCGCCACGGAAAAGCACCGCCAGCCCGATGAGGGCAAAGGCGATCGCGATCAAAATCACGCCGCGCCAATTAAAATTGGGCTCGTTTCCTCGAGGTTTATCTTTCTGTGAATTGCGATCAGGTGAAGCCATGGAATGAAGCCAGCTCTTATTCGCCGGGTAGAAACGCTAACATGAACATTTTTGCATTGCAAAGAGCAGGCCCCGCGCCTGCTACGATCCCTCTTTGCAATCGTATGCGGGAGCCTTGCTGAGTGTTGATTGGATTCCCCAATCATTGCGCCGTTCAACCTATGACGGTAATATTTTGCGTTAAAGTGTCATGACAGAACCGGTCACTACGTTCGCGGACAGGATCGACCGCGCCGTGCAGCGAGTAACGCCCTTTGCGTATCGTCTGCGACGGCGCAGTCGGCGCATCCTTCGACGCGCCCTGCGCCGGCCCCGAAGTGTGGCCGAAGGTCCGAATCTTTTGCCTTTGCTCATCCAGGTGCTGGCAAGTTTTTCCAAGGCCGATGGCGTTTTGCTCGAGGAAGAGATCGACTCGAGCCTCGGATTTTTGCGCTACGATTATCCCGAGGCGGTTTATTCCGAACTGCGCAAACTTTTCCGGCAGGCGCTCTACGAGCAGCAAAATCTGGCCGCCATGGCGCAAAAGCTAGGGGTTCAACTTAGTACCGAGCGCAAAATCATGCTCGGGGTTCAGCTTTATGATTTAATTTCGCAGGCGGGATTGAAGCAGGAACAAGTGGTCGCCTTCTATTCTTTCATGTCGCAATTGGGCATGGCGGCGCAAGCGATCGACATCGTTTATCAGCTCAACGCTTCAGAAGATTCCGATCAGTCCATCTTTCAGCGCGGCGCTTCGCCGCTGGAATCCGTTTCCTTCGGTAATAACGGTTCGTCCGATGTGATGGTAAAAAGCTTGAGCGAAACGGATCGCCTGCTCGCTTTTCGTTATCACGATTTGATTTTGCTCAAAAATTACAGCGACCAGATTGTGTCGGTGCGCGGTCGTCCACTCGCGCGAGGTGGTTTCTGCCGAATTTACCCCGGCCAACGTATTTTGATCGGCGACCAGGTTCTGACCTATCAGGAGTTAGCCACGTATTTCAATGCGAAGAAGAATGTTTCGCTGCCGCAAATTTATGTGCGGGTAAACAGAGATTCCGATGAAGTGGAACTCGAGCGCTCGCGCACGCGCGAAAGTGCGCTGGAAGTTTCGTTCGGACTAAAGGTGCAGGTGCATGCGCTCCGCGATGTCGATGCCGTGCTCAACGGCGTGAAATTGAAAAACGGCAAACGAGTCGAAGCGACGCTCGAAGACAAGATTGTTTTTCACAACGACAGCGAGATGGATCTGATCGATCTGCGCCGGCGCGCTCGCGCCATGGGCGGACGTTTCCAGCTCAAGGCTTCGAAATCCGAATATCTCGTTTCCAACAATCCCAGTTTGCTGCAGGCGGACGACATTTTACTTTCGCCCGGCACGAGCGGAGACGTGCTGCTAAAGATTCTCTGCGATTACGACAAGCGCGTGGGAACTCTCGAAGTCATCGAGGCCGATCGGCCAATCATGGTGGACGACACGTCCGTGCGCACGACGGCTCCGCTTCGGGACGGCGACACGATTCGCATCGATGTCGGCCAGTTTCTGCGCTGCAACTTTACCGAGCGCATCATCGAAGAAGAGCGCAACATCATTCGCAGTCTCGAGGCGAGCGACATCAGCCATCGCTTCAGTGGCGGCGAGGTTGGACTCGACGGTATTTCGTTCACGATTAATCGCGGTGAGCTCGTCTGCGTGATGGGCGCGAGCGGTTGCGGGAAAAGCACGCTCATGAAGGTCCTTGGCGGTCAGCTCGAGTCCGCGGGCGGTCAGGTTTTGCTCAACGATCAACCGCTCTATTCGAATCTCGATCAGCTCAAGCGCTACATCAGTTACATCCCGCAGGAAGATGCGTTCGACGAGCATCTGACGATTGGCGAGAACCTGCAGTTCGCTGCGGCCATCCGTTCGCCGCATCTTTCGCGACGCGACCGGACGCGTCGTCTCGAAAGCAAACTAATCGAACTCGGTTTGAGTGAGCGCCGCGACAGCATTGTCGGCAGTCCGGTGAAAAAAACGCTGAGCGGCGGCGAACGCAAACGCCTCAACATCGGTCTCGATATGATCGGTTCTTCGGACATTTATCTTTTTGACGAACCGACTTCCGGTTTGTCGTCGAAGGATTCCGAACACGTCATCGAGATCATTCGCGGGATGGCGCACAACAAAATTATCATCGTCACCATTCACCAGCCGAGCTCGAAACTTTTCCAAATGTTTCACAAGGCGATCCTGCTCGATAAAGGCGGGCGCCTCGTTTTTTTCGGCACGCCGACCGATATGCTGCGCTATTTCGCGGAAGCGGAACATCAGCATCAATTCGGCGCGGACCTCGGTGCGTGCCCTTCCTGCGGAACGACTCGACCAGAATTTATTTTTGACGTGCTGGAAACTCCGCTGCGCGATCTGAGTGGCGATATTATTTACGAAGAGAATAATCGCGGTCAGTTGGTTGCTGCGCGCCGCTACTCGCCGGAATTCTGGCGCGATAAATATGAAGCGTTCCGGCTGATCCAGGATGTAAAACAGATTTCCTTGCGCAAGGAAACGGCGCCGGTTCTCCCGGTCACGCCTCCGCAAAAGCGTCGCTTCCCGATTCGCTGGCACGACGAATGGACGCAGGCGCGCACGCTCATGCGCCGTTCCTTCATGAGCAAGCTGCGCAACCGCGCGAATCTTGTCATCACAATCGGCGTCGCGCCTGTCCTGGCTCTGCTCATCGCGAGCATTCTGCGTTATTCCGACAGCGGCGAGTACGATTTCGCCTCCGCCTACCACATCCCGACGTTTTTGTTCCTCGCGCTGATTGTGGCGATGTTTCTTGGCCTAACGAATAGTGCGGACGACATCATTCGCGACCGCGCCGTCCTGCAACGGGAGCGCAATCTCAATGTGCGTCTGACGTATTACGTTTTATCGAAGACGATTTCCCTCGCCTTCTTCGCGCTCATTCAATGCATTCTCTTTGTCTGGCTCGGTAATTACGTCCTCCAGATCCGAGGCATGTTCTGGATCGATCTCGGAATCGTTTTCATGACCGCGATGAGCGGTGTCGCTCTCGGGCTGGTCATCTCGTCCATCGTGGCCGATCCGAAAACGGCGGCCAACATCGTGCCGCTGGTCTTGATTCCTCAAATCATCATGGGTGGCGCGCTCATCAAGTACGAGGATATGAACCGGAATCTCGCGCTCCTGCATACTTTTTCGCGCTGGTTCAACGAACATCCTAACTCGGAGCAGGCGGCAAAAATGGACAGCAAGTTGCAGGTGCCGTTGATCTGCCAATTCATCGCCATGCGCTGGTCCTACGAAGAAATCGTGGTGGCGCAGGATAAATTGAATCCACTGACGCGACTTCAGGATCTAGCCAACGATTCGATCCGGAAGGTAGCCAGGCAAACCCAGACGCCGGTAGAAAAGAAGCGCCTCGACGATCTCAAGGAAGCGCTCGCGTTGCTCTCGGGCCTCGAAGCAAAATCCCCGGCTGAGATTGATCGCTATCTCAGGTTGCTCGATGAAATTCTCGATGGGAAACGGCCGTTTGATCGTGCGCTGTTCAAAGATGCGGTGGGTCCCGTGACCGCGGAGCAAGTCTACGTGAATCAGAAAATTTCCGATCTCATTTCCAACGCGGAGATGGAACAAAACGATTATCGGCGCGGTGGAAAACCGAACGTCTTCTTCGGAGAACAGAAGCGTTACTTCGGAATAAAAGTGGGCGTGTTTACATTTAACACGGCGGTGCTGGTCGGATCGACTTTTGTGCTGCTTGCCTTCCTGCACTGGATTTTACGCCGGCAGCTGGAAGTGCGGCGAAGTTGAAGCGCGTAAGCTCTTCGCTGTCATCCTGAGCGAAGCGAAGGACCTCACGAGGAATGTATTGCAGTCGATGGTCAGGCGCACTCGCACCACCGTACTCTTTCATGTTTTCGTGAGGTCCCTCGCTGGCGCTAGGGATGACATGTCGGCGAAACGGGAGTAAACAAAATGCGATGAGCAAATCAAAAGATCACCAAACCAAATTGATCGTCGCTGCGAGCGAGAACGATGCAGACATGTTTTATGCAACGCGTTTCTTCGCGCCCGATCCTTTTATTTTTCTCCAACGAAACGGAAAACGCACGCTCGTGCTGAGTGATTTGGAAATCGATCGCGGCCGAAAGACAGCGCAGGCTGACGAATTTTTGCCTTACAGCAAATTCGAGCGCGAAGTGCAGGGCACGCAGAAGAAATCACCGCCATATGAGAAGGTGCTTGCGCACTTTTTGCGCAAACGCGGGGTTCGTTCCGCCACCGTCCCGGCAAGTTTTCCGCTCGGTTTTGCGCAGGAACTCGCGGCGAACAAGATTCGATTGCAAACAACAAACGGGCTCTTCTGGCCCGAACGCGAAGCAAAAACCGCAGACGAACTGCGTTTGATGCGACGTGCGCTCGTTATCACCGAAACCGGCCTGGCGCGCGCGATGGAAGTTCTGGGCGCATCAAAAATTGCGCGTGGAAAAAAACTGCGGTGGTCGGGCAAGCCGCTCACTTCGGAAATATTGCGCGCGGAAATCGACACCGCGATTTTACGCGACGGAGGTTTGCCGGCGAATACGATCGTCGCCGGAGGAGATCAGGCGTGCGATCCGCACGAGCGCGGACACGGTCCTTTGCGCGCCGATTCTTTGATCATTCTCGACATCTTTCCGCGCGCGGCGGCCAGCGGTTACTTTGGCGATCTTACGCGCACGGTTGTGAGGGGACGGGCGAGTGAGGCACAGCGGAAACTTTGGGAAACAGTGCGCGAAGGTCAGGAGTTGGCGCTAAAAAAAATGAAGCCGGGCGTGGACGGTTTGAAGGTGCACAACGAGATCAAGAAATTCTTTACCGATCGCGGTTATCCCACCGAAGTGCGCAAGGGTCGGCAGGTCGGATTCTTTCACGGAACCGGACATGGGCTTGGTCTCGAGATTCACGAGCACCCGCGTTTTCAAAAAACTATTTTCAAAAAAGGTCAGGTACTGACGGTGGAACCCGGTCTTTATTATCCGGGATTGGGCGGCGTTCGCCTGGAAGATGTGGTGGTTTTGACGGATAAAGGCATTCGTTTACTCTCGCGATTCGAAAAGCGCCTGGAAATCTGAACGAAGCAGGCGCGACGTAGTCTAAATAGCGTCAAGTTATGTACTATTATGGGTTCGGACATCACTGGCTCTTTCTTATTGGGGTGCCTCTGATCATAGGGTTATGGGCGCAATTTCGGGTCAAATCAGCTTTCCGTCGCTGGGGCGCGGTGCGCGCGAGCGCAAATATTTCTGGAGCGGAAGCGGCTCGCGAGATTTTGCAGGCCGCGCAGATCCACGACGTCGATGTAATCGAGACGAATGATTTCCTCGGCGACCATTACGATCCGTCGAAGAAAAAGCTCTGCCTTTCCACGAACGTCTACAACACGCCTTCGGTGGCGGCGCTTGGAATCGCGGCCCACGAAACTGGTCACGCTATCCAGCACGCAAAATCTTACACGCCTCTGATGGCGCGGATGACGATTGTCCCGGTCACGCAGGTCGCTTCGCAGATGTTGCCGCTGGTGATTTTCGGCGGACTATTTTTTCACATCACCGGTCTGATTACGCTGGGTATTTGGTGCTACGCCATTCTTCTTGTTTTCCAATTGATCACGTTACCGGTCGAGTTTGATGCTTCGCGGCGTGCCAAAATCATCCTGCGTGAAATGCACATCATCCAGCCAGGTGAAGAGGCCACAGGAGTGAACAAAGTTTTAAATGCTGCCGCGCTTACCTATGTCGCCGCATTTATCGCGGCGCTGGGCAACCTCTTATGGTTGCTCTCTGTGCGCGGCGATCGTCGCAGCTGATCTGCGATCAAATTGAAACGTATGTCTTCTGTCGCACTGCCAATTCCTCGTCGCATTTCCGATTTGTTATCGTCGGGGGAACAACCCCGTGCTAAGTCTAAGCGCGACCCGATGGACCGGCGACGAACGGATGAAGACAAACCGCTGGTTGCGCGTACGCAATCGGGCGATGCCGTTGCGTTTGATGAACTCGTCGTGAAATACACGCCGCGTCTCTACGGCCTCGTTTACAACATGACCTCAAATCACGAGGACACGAACGATCTGCTACAGGATGTTTTTGCCAAAGCTTACAAATCGATCCGCGGCTTCCGCGGCAAATCGTCATTCTACACCTGGATCCATTCGATCGCGGTGAACATGACTTTGAACTTCCTCAAAAAGCGCAGTCGCCGCTATAATCTCAGCCTCGACGACATGGACGCGAGCGTGCAAAACGATAAGGAATTTATAGAGCTCACCGCCACGAGCAGTCCAGTGCGCGAAGCCGACCTGGGCGAGCTCCAGCGAAGATTGAACGAGGCCATGATGAAACTGTCTGATGAACACAGAGCGGTCGTCACCATGTTTCACATTCAAGGAATGCCTCACGCCGAAATCAGTAAAATCTTGCGCGTTTCAGAAGGCACGGTACGTTCCCGGCTCTTTTACGCGAATCGGCAGCTGCAAAATTACCTGGAAGAATTCCGCATCAATCCTGTTTCATAAATATTCCGGAAGCGCATGGACGAATTTAACGAGAACGACATCGGCAAGCTGCTGCGCCTAAAACGGCACGAGCAGCCGCCTCCTGCCTACTTCGAAAATTTCCTGCACGAATTTCATCGCCGTCAGCGCGACGAGCTTTTGCGTCAACCGGTGTGGCGCATCTGCCTGCAACGCGCACATGATTTCATGTTCCGCTTGAACATGCCGTCCCTCGCTTCTTATCCCGTCGCGGCAGCAGCTGTGCTGGTTTGTGCAGCGGTGATCTCGTTTAAGGTTTATCAAACTCCGCAGCCCGTAAATCTGGCGCAACAACCAACGACCGTGCTGGATGCTTCGTCATTCGACAATCGAAGTGATTGGAGCCTCGCCAAGCCAATTGCCACGCGCGATTTCAGCTTTCCCCTTCGTCGTAACTTCAGAGATAGCGCCCAAGCTCAACGGGCCGCAGCAACCCCACGCTACGTGCTCGACAGTACTCCCGTGAGTTATGAGCCGGCTTTCACTTTTTAGTGCGGCGCCGGAAACTTCTTTCCGGTTTTCGTCTGTTGCAGTTTTTAGAATTCTCGTCGCGCTGACGTTTTGCAGCGCCATCGGATTCCTCCACGCCGAGGATATGCCCTCCAACTCCATTGGGCAGGAGGTCAAATCGATCTTCGATCGCTGTGCCAAGGCGGTCGTTAAAATTCACGCGGCCGATCAACACGGTGAACTTTCCGGCACCGGATTTTTCGTGGATCCAACGGGAACGCTTTTCACGTCGTATTCGGTTGGAGGGGACGCGACCAATTTCACTGTGGAGGTGGATGGCAAAAAATTACCGGCTCGCCAGGTTTTGGTCGATCTGCGCAGCGGCCTCGCCATGCTCAAGGTAGACGCGACCACATCATGGTTGCCGATTGGTCATTCGGATCAACTCGAAGTCGCGACCCCCGTGGTTACGATCGGCTTTCCGCTCGATCTGCCGGAAACGCCTGGTTTTGGAATGATCGCCGGCTTTGATCGCAAATATCTCGGCCGTTATTTTTCGACAACACACTTGCGCGTGAATCTCCCGACCCAGCGCGGTGAAGCGGGGGCGCCGCTTCTGAATTTCAAAGGCGAAGTGGTTGGCATTCTCGTGAGCAGCCTGGAAAATAATTCTTCCTGTTATGCGTTGCCGATCGCGGCCGCGGAAAAAATTCGCGATGATTTTGTCCGCTTTGGCGAACCGCGCCACGGCTGGATCGGGATCAATGTCTCGGAAGCGCCGGCGTCGGTGGAAGGTTCGCGCGCGGAGATGACGAAAATCATGGACGGAACGCCCGCCGCTGATTCGGGCGTGAAGGAAGGCGACATTTTGCTGCAAGTTGGCAAAACAAAAGTGCACGAACCTGAGGACGTGCTCGACGCCTCATTTTTCATCAGCGCCGGTGACACCGTTCCCATCACTGTTATGCGAAACAATGAGAAACTAACCTTTAATGTGCAGGCCGAATTCCATCCCGCGGCCCAGAAATCTTCGCTCGCGACCGCTGTCGACTCGAAGAATCAAGGCATGCCCTTGAAACTCGACTCGATCGTTAGGCGAACGCCGTAGGTTTTCGTCTTCGAGGCGCTACAACATTTTACGAAATTTAGCTTCGTCTAAGATCGGGACGCCGAACTGTTTTGCTTTTTCCAATTTGCTGCCCACTTCTTCGCCCGCGAGCAGGTAGCTCGTCTTCTTGCTCACGCTGCCGCTGACTTTCCCGCCGCACGCGATGATCAACTCTGCGATTTCGTCACGAGGTTGACTCAAAGTGCCGGTCAACACCCATGTGGTCCCCTTGAATCCGGACGCTTCTGCTTTCGGGCGCTTCTCACTCGTTAGGCGCAGTCCCGCCCGCTGCAGGTGCTCAATCATTTTCCGGTTTCGACTTTCCTGAAAATATTGATGGATGCTGGCCCCGACGACTTCGCCGACATCGGGGATCCGCTGCAGTTCTTCCGGAGTGCTTTTCATCAACGCCTCCAGGCTCGTAAAGTAGTCCGCCAGAGCGCGCGATGCACTTACGCCCACATGGAGAATGCCAAGGGCGAAAATCAGTCGCCAGAGTGGCCGCGTTTTACTCGCTTCGATCGCATCGAGCAAATTGCGAATGCTTTTCTCGCCCATGCGCTCCAGTTCCGAGAGCTTCTTTTCATCGAGGTCGTAGATGTCGGTAATCTCACGGACAAATCTGTGCCTAACGAGTTGTTCGACCATCGCTTCGCCGAAACCTTCGATGTCCATCGCGCCGCGCGAAGCGAAATGCTCCGCGCGTCGCTTTAATTGCGCCGGACATTCGCTATTCACACAGCGCACCGCGACCTGGCCGGGATCTTTCACCACTTTGCTTCCGCATTCCGGGCATTTGGCCGGCATGCGAAATTTCTTTTCCGTGCCGCTACGTAAATCGGTTCGAACGCCAACAACGGCCGGAATCACTTCGCCCGCCTTCTCCAGCAAAACCGTATCGCCGATTCGAATGTCTTTGCGCTCAATTTCCTCCTCATTGTGGAGAGTCGCGCGCGAGACGCGGCTGCCGCTCACCGTGACAGGTTCAAGCGCCGCCACGGGAGTCAGCGTTCCGGTGCGCCCGACTTGAATCAGAATACCGAGCAACTTTGTTTCCACGCGCTCGGCCGCGTATTTGTAGGCAATCGCCCAGCGCGGCGATTTTGCGGTGAAGCCGAGCGTTTCGCGTTGCGCGAACGAATCGACTTTCATCACCGCGCCGTCCGTTTGATAGACAAAATCGTGGCGCACTTGATCGAGTTCGCGAATCGCACTCAAAATTTTCTCGATCGAATCCGCCATCCACCACCGCTCACTTGTCGGCAGACCGAGTTTTTTCAGGAGCGGGAAAAACTTGGAATGTCTTTCCAGTTCCACGCCCTCAATCGAACCTGTCCCGTAGAGAATAATTCCCAGCGGCCGTTTCGCGGCCATCGCGGGATCGAGCTGCTTGAGCGAACCAGCAGCAGCGTTCCGCGGATTTGCGAACGTCGGCAGTCCGGCTTCGGCGCGTTCCGCATTTAATTTCGCGAAGCCGTTTTTGTTCATGTAAACCTCGCCCCGCACTTCGAGCACATTCGGCGCTGCGCCTTTCAACTGCACCGGAATGGTTTTGATCGTCCGCACATTTTGCGTGATGTCGTCGCCGACCGTTCCGTCGCCGCGCGTTGCCGCGTAGCGCAGCCGGCCTTTTTCATAAAGCAGGGTCACAGCGACGCCATCCACCTTTGGTTCGATCACCACAGGAATCTTCTCGTTAGGCAAAAGTTTCTGCACGCGCCGATAGAAATCTCCGACTTCAGTTTCAGAGTAGGTGTTGTCGAGGCTCAGCATCGGAACGCGATGCGTAACCTGCGCGAAAGATTCGAGCGGTTTGCCGCCTACGCGTTGGGTCGGCGAATCAGGCGATGCGAATTGCGGGAAGCGCTTTTCGAGATCGGTCAGTTCGCGATAAAGCTCGTCGTATTCGCGATCGCTAATGGTCGGCGCGGCTTCCTCGTGGTAGCGGCGATTGTGCGCGTCAATCTCGTCGCGCAGTTTTGCGATCCGTTTTTCTGCGCTCGCTTCGTTCGACGGCATGGAGCATGATACAAATCAGACGTGGTTCGACAATGAACGGCCGCGAAAAAATCCTCGGTCTGGAAGGTGGCGGCACCAAAACCGCCTGGGTTTTGGTCGAGCGTGACGACGTCGAATTAAAGATCGTCGAGCAGGGCAAGTTGCCGCCCGCAAATTTTCGCCTGGCCACGCCCGAGCGTTTGCGCACGATTTTTTCCGAGCTGCCAAAGGAAATCGATCGCGCCGGAATTTTTTTGGCGGGCTGCGTCACGACAGAAGATCGCAGCGCTCTTTCTCGTCTTTGCGCGGAAATCTGGCCAAACACGAAAATCATTACCGGCAGCGATCGCGATTCCGGGCTGGCAGCTGCCCTTGGCCATCATGATGGAATCGTCGTGAACGCGGGCAGCGGTTCGTCCGTCACTGGGCGGCGCGGTGATCACATCGAAAAAGCGGGCGGATGGGGACACATTCTCGGTGACGCCGGCGGCGGTTATTTCATTTCCGTGCAGGCGCTGCGATTGGTCCTGCGCGAATACGATGTGCATCGCGGCGAGGCGAAATTTGCTGCAAATATTTTGCGCGCACTGTCGTTGAACAATTTCGATGAGCTCGTGCGCTGGGCACAGACCGCCGACAAAATGGAGATCGCGATGCTGGCGCCGGTGGTTTGTGAAGCGGCGAGAAACGGCGACGAGCGTGTAATTGAAATATTGGAGGAAGGCGCGCGCGTCTTAAGCCAATACACCGAAGCAGTTGCCACGCGTCTGCACTTGCTCGCGCCGAAAGTGATGCTGCTCGGCGGTCTCTTTCATCGAGACTCGATTTACACTCACACCTTTCGGCGCCGATTAAAAAAACTGCTGCCGGATGCTCGTGTCTCGACGGTGGAGCAACCGCCGGAATTAGGTGCGGCATGGTTGGCCGCGGAATTGCACGAACATCCCGTCGCCTGGAAACCAAAATCCTCCGAGAAACTTGATGACCTGGCTGCGGCCGCGACAGAGCAGCGCAATACGCGCTCGGAAAATCTCGAGCGAATGAGCACCCGCGAACTCGTGGATCTTTTTATCGAGGAAGAAAAATTTGTGGCGGAAGCGTTGCGCGCTGCGAGCGATCACCTGGTCGCTGCGATCGAGATTGTCGCGAACGGTTTGCGCAAAGGCGGACGGCTATTTTACGTTGGCGCGGGCACGAGCGGGCGTCTGGGCGTTCTCGACGCGAGCGAAATTCCGCCAACCTTTGGTGTGTCGCCGGAGCTGGTTCAGGGGATCATTGCCGGAGGTGTGACAGCACTTTTTCGAAGCGTGGAAGGCGCCGAGGATGAAACGAGCAACGGCGCGCTCGCCATCGATGAGCGTGGCATCAATGAATCGGATGTGATTCTTGGAATTACGGCGAGCGGTCGGACTCCTTTTGTCCTCGGCGCTCTGACCCGCGCTCATTCGTTAGGCGCGAAAACGATTTTGCTGAGCTGCAATCCAACCACGGAAGAAAACGCGGTGGCGGACCTGCGGATCAATCTCGCGGTAGGGCCGGAAATTGTGGCGGGTTCAACGAGACTGAAGGCTGGGACGGCAACGAAAGTTGCGCTCAACATCATCAGCACGGGGACGATGGTGGCGCTCGGCAAAGTCCAGGGGAACACCATGATCGATCTCGCCGCCACGAGCGGTAAACTACGCGATCGCGCGGCGCGACTCGTGGCGGAACAGCTCGATTGCGGCTATGACGATGCCGTCGAACGTTTGCAGAGCCACGGTTGGAATTTGCGCGCCGCGATAAACTCAGCCAAATGACAGGCGCAGTGTCCGAGCCAAACAAAATATTTCGCGAGGCGATAGAGGCGTCTGTCGTTACGACCCGATCTTTATCCGCGTTGGAAGAGCCACTGCTCCGCGCCGCGAAACTAATCGAAGAATGTCTTGGGACCGGTCACAAGCTTTTGGTTTGCGGAAACGGTGGCAGCGCTGCCGACGCGGCGGATTTCTCGACGGAGTTTGCCTGCCGCTTTATGCACGACCGTCGTCCCTATCCCGCGATGAATCTGGCGCAAGGGGGCAGCCTAACGAGTGCAATCGGAAACGATTACGGCTTCGAAGAAATTTTTGCACGGCAGATTACAGCCTTCGGCGAGCGCGGCGATGTGCTCGTTGCGATTTCGACGAGCGGCAATTCTCCAAATGTCGGCCGCGCGATTAAAGAAGCGCGCGCATCTGGCCTAACGAGTGTTGCGTTGCTGGGCCGTGACGGCGGCGCGTCAAAAGGCGTTGCGGACATCGATCTCGTCGTGTCGGGCGATTCGACCGCACGTATTCAGGAGGCGCACAAATTTCTCCTGCATGTCATTTGCGAGATCGTGGAATCTCGCCTGCCACGTTAGCGTCGCGGCAGAAAAATTTCCGCCAGCATGCAGCGCGCACTGCCGCCGGCCAATTCGATCGTTGGCAACGAGAGCGGAAGCAGGCTCACATACTGTTCAATCTTCGCGCGTTGATCATTCGTTAGGGCGGCAGCCGCTCGTTCGGAAAGAACAAGCGATCCACATTGTTTGCCTCGCAATTCGAGTGCATTTCCTGCGAAGTCGCCAATTTGGCTGCGGGTAAGTTCGATTACTTCCTTGCCGCTTTTCTCAAGGCGATCGCGGACGTTTTCACGCGCCTTTTTGTCACCAATCATCTCCAGGCCGATGAGGGCAAAGTTCGAGCCGACGCACAACATTACGTTCGTGTGATAAACAGGGCGCCCATCGTCACCCGTGCTTTCAAAAACGACGGGATCGTATTCAAAATCGGAACAAAATTTTTCCGCAAGCTCGCGATTTGCGCGTTTGGAGAGAGAGACGTAGGCGACCCGGTTTGGATGATCGAGCACCAGACTGCCGGTTCCCTCGAGAAACAGATCTCGCTTTTCGTATTCGGAATAATCAACAACGTCCGTCACTCGATAATTCTTTTCGAGCACATCGATGATCTCGCGACGCCGTTCGCGACGACGGACGGGAGAAAACATTGGATACAAAACCACCCGGCCATCTTCGTGCGTGGAGAACCAGTTGTTAGGGAAAATTGCGTCCGGCTTTTCCGGCTCGGCTGTGTCTTCGAAAAAGTGGACTGTCACTCCGGCGTCACGTAGTGACTGCACCGCGTGGTCAAATTCCCCTTGCGCGCGTCCCGAAAGTTCGTCGGAATTTTCTGCTGCGCGTTGAAAGGCGTTGTCGGCAGCGGTCTCGGGGTTTGGGTAAAAATGGTGTGGCCGAATCATGGCCACGGCGTTAGTGGCTTGCGGATTTTCCTGCATCCTAGACGACGGCCGGCTGGCCTTCGACGCGGGCTCCGCTGCCGACGCGCTTACTCGTGCGATACCGCCAAATCGCAAAACCGACGAAGAGCAGATCAAGCACAACGAAAGTAGCGACGTAAGTTTCGCCGCCAATGCCAAAGCCATAACTGTGCAGACCTTTGCCGAGAACGAAATTCACGCCGTACCAAGCCATGAGCACAGCGAGAAAACAGACGACACTCGCAACGACCAAACCGAATTGAGTCCACCACCCGGCGAGTCGACCGTGCAATGTCGTGATGTAACAAAGCAACGCGATAAGCGCCCATGTTTCCTTGGGATCCCAGCCCCAGAATCGACCCCAGGAGTAATTCGCCCAAACGCCGCCGAGAATTGTTCCCGCAGCGAGTAACAACACGCCGAGTTGCAGAACGCGATAAAGCCAGAAATGCATCGGTTGATCGGCACGCGCACCGCTCGGGTTGCGCGCATATTGAAAAAGTAAAATGTGCCCAAAACCCATGGCGAGCGCGAAGGCGGCGTAGCTTAACGTGATGGTAAGGACGTGAATCGTGAGCCAGAAATTATCGCGTAAAACCGGAACGAGCGGGTCGATGCTCGATGGCATCGCGATCGGCATTTGATGGACGAGCAGGAGTGCGATGAGCGTAACCGGCAGCGCTGCGAGCAAGTAGATCGTCGTACGATAGCGCGCGAAGAAAATCATTCCGAAAAACGAAACCGCGAACGACACCCAGATGATCGATTCGTACATGTTCGTCACCGGCGGACGCCCGCCGATCATGCAACGCATGACGATGGCGCTGGCGTGAAAGAGAAGCCCGAGCATGGCAATCGCGACGCCGGCACGGACTAACCAACCGCCGCGCTTGCGAAAGTGCGCGACGACGAGAATGAGCAATGCGATTCCGTAGCACCAGGCCGCGCGATAAAATCCTTCAAAATGATTATAGAAGAACTCAGTGCTCAGTTGTGATTCGCTTGGGTAAATCGTCGGGCTGAGCGCGCGGAAATGTTCGCGCATTTGTCGCGCATTCGAGCTGAAGTTGAAAGCGTCGCCGCTCGCATAAGCGCTCATCATCGGTGTCAGCGACGACAAGGCAGGCGCGAACTTCGCTTCATCGTAATAGCGTGCGACCACACTCGGTTCAGGCACGAGCCACGGGTCTGTTTCAGCTTTCGGCGCGGGCACAACGAGAAACGAATTGCCCTCCATCACGTGTGCGAAAAGTATCAGCCGGTCGTTCACGCTCAGCGCTTCCTGCTGCAAACGCTCGAGCGGTTTTTCCGCGCGCTTACGTGCGGTTGCTTCGTTCGCAATGCGTTGCAGTTCCGCCGAACCATTTAGTTGCGCGAAAGAAAACCGGCGCTGTGTTTTGTCGAGACCGAGCTGTTCCTTCAATTTGCCGAAGGAAAGCAGGACCATCGGTTCGTTTTTCCAATCGTGTGTCTCGAGGAGCGCAGAGAGGAAAAAATCGTTAGGCGACCACGTTCGGCCCGACTTGTCCGTATAAGTCGATCGTCCTGTAATGCGGATGAGTGTTTCCTTTGCGTACGTATCGATTGGTTTGCGCCGGCCATTGTCCTGAATCGCCAGCAAGCCAAACTGTTTGAAGTCGAGACTCGCCGTTTCGACGGCCGGAGATTGCGCGAAGCCATTCGCGGCGATAAAGGCAAAAATTAGACCGGTGATAAAACGGTGAAGTTGCATCGGCGTGTAATTTACCGGTAAGCGGGGAATTTCACAACGAGGCGTTTGGTTCCCACGGCAACGCATCTGTTCGAATCCGCGGTCATCTTGGCACCGTTCTCGCTCGTCCTAAAAGGTTGCGATGCGATTCTGCGTTTATTTCATCTGTGGCCTTGCCGTTTTCCTGTTTAGCGGACGCGTTTTTGCGCAAGCGAATGTTGAAGGAAAGGTCGAGCTTCCGCGCCAATCGCCCGGCATGGCCATGAGCCAGCGATACCAAAGCGGCGGCGAAGTCCAGACAGCGCCGCCCGATCCCCCGTTGGCGGTGGTGTATCTGGAAGGCGAATTCAAAACCACGACTCCGCCGCCGTCGGCCGAGATGGCGCAAAAAAATATCAGCTTCGCGCCCGGCCTGCTGCCGATTCGTGTGGGCACGACGGTTTCATTTCCGAATATGGACGACACTTATCACAACGTTTTTTCCTATTCGAGGACGAAGCGTTTCGATCTCGGACGTTATCGCAAAGACGAAAAACCGGCCGCCGTTTTGTTCGATAAATCAGGTGTCGTGACGCTTCATTGTGAAGTCCACGGGACGATGCGAGGCACGATTCTCGTACTGGAGACGCCGTACTTTCAAAAGACCGATGCTGGTGGCCAGTATCGTCTGCGCGACCTGCCGGTCGGCCATTACGTGCTGAAAGCGTGGCTGAACGAGAATGACGTCCGCACAAGCGATGTTGATCTGAAAGCGGGCCAAACGCTTCACGTCGATTTTCCAGCGAAATAACCGAACTCGAGAAAAGTGGACTTAAAAAGCATCCTCAATTTCCGGGTGAAGCTGCTGCTCGCCCTGATGTTGATCGTGCTGACTGTAACCGGTGCGACGCTTTACCTGGCGGAACGAAATATTCAGGCGCGCTACCAGGAAAGTCTGAACGCGCAATTTCAAAGTCAGATGCGGCTGTTCAGCTCGCTGCAGGAATCGCAACTCGGAATGGTGAAGGAAAAATGCCGAGCCCTGTCGCTTTCAGTCCGGGTGCGCGCCGCATTGGAAGAAAGAGACGTTGCCGATCTTTATCAGAATGCGCTCACCGAACTGCAGGGAATTTTCGGAGGTGTCGCAACTGGCAGGAGCGATTCGAATTCATCGCGAGCTTCCTTTTGCCGTTTTCTCGACGCCAACGGAACAATTTTGCCACCAGCGCAATTCGCCGCGGGGGTGATTGAGCGGGAATCGCTCGACCAAATGCTGGCGCCAATGAGCGAAGCGTTTCGCAGTCTTGAAGAGCAGACAGTCGGGTGCATCGCGCTCGGGCGAGGCAATGAGCCCTCGGCCTTACGCGAGGTCGTCGTGACCAAGGTTCTGGATTGGGATGGGAAGAATCTTGGCGCCCTTGTTCTGGGATTTCCGATTCCAGATCTCAACACAATCGAAGACGAAAAAGACGCGGCTATCACCAGTGGCATTTGGTTGCGCGAACGTCTTTACGTTAAAGGTTTCAGCCCGAGCGATCGTCGGATACTGGCGAAAGAAATCAGTACAGCGCTAACCGAACAAACTTCCGGAAACTTTTCCGTGACGCTGGAGCGCGGCCCTCATCTCCTTTTTTTTAAGGCGATCGATTCCAATCCGCAGCTTGCACCTGCTTACGAAATTTGTCTTTACCCACTCGCGACCGCGTTGCGTGAGCAACAGGAGTTGCGCTGGAAAATTCTCGCTCTTGGACTCGGCGTTCTGGTCGTCGGTTTCGCGGCTAGTCTCTTCATTTCGAAAGGACTTTCGGAACCGGTCGACAAAATTGTCGCTGGTTCAGTGGAAAATCTCACGCGGCGTCAGCGAGCCGAGACAAATTTGCGAACAGCGAATCGCGAATTGGAAAAGGCGTTGAGCGACTTGAAAGCGGCGCAGGAACAAATGATCCAGCAGGAACGCCTGCGTGCCATCGGGCAGATGGCGAGCGGCATTGCCCACGATTTTAACAATACCCTGACTCCGATTCTGGGATTCAGCGATCTACTTCTCGAAAAACCCGGCCTGTTGGACGACAGAGCGCAGACGCGTCGCTTCCTCGGTTTGTTACGCACTTCCGCGCAGGATGCCGCCAATGTCGTGACGCGACTCCGGCAGTTCTATCGGCCTTTGGAAAAAGACGAGGAATTTCCCGTGATCGATTTGAACGCGATCGTCACCCAAGCGATCTCGCTCACCGAACCAAAATGGCGGCGTCAGGCCCAGGCCAGTGGAGTTACTATTCAGGTGGAAAGCAAATTGCAACCGGTACCGCCGGTTGCCGGTGACGAATCGGGGCTTCGAGAGGCGTTGACCAATTTAATTTTCAACGCGGTAGACGCGATGCCGAGCGGCGGTCTTATAATTTTAGAAACCGCAACGGAAGATGGCCAGGCTGTGATCCGCGTACGCGATACAGGCGCCGGGATGACGGAGGCCGTGCGGCAGCGCTGTCTCGAACCGTTTTTCTCGACGAAGGGCGAACACGGAACCGGCCTCGGACTCTCGATGGTCTACGGAATTATCGAGCGTCATCGAGGGAAGATCGAGGTGCAATCGGCGCCGGGGCAGGGAACAACGTTCGTGATTCGTCTGCCTTTAGCCGATCCGACTGCCGTCATAGCGGTCGCGCCGTTCGAAACAAAATCGACGGCTTCATTAAGAGTGCTCGTGGTGGATGATGAAGCGCGCGTTCGCGAAGTGATTTCCGCTTACTTGCGTGCCGAAGGTCACGCTGTGACGACGGCAGCAAACGGGCGGGAAGGTCTTGAGCAATTCCGCGCAAACTCTTTCGACCTGGTCGTGACCGATCGGGCCATGCCTGACATGAGCGGCGATCAAATGGCGACTTACATCAAACAGATTCGCCCGAGTATTCCCGTCGTCCTGCTTACCGGTTTCGGCGCGTTGATCGAAGTCACCGGCTCGCAGCCAAAGGATGTGGATGTGGTTCTGAGCAAACCGGTCACGCTCGCGGCGCTCCGTAAAACGATCGAGACCCTCCTTCATGCCGCATAAATGTGCAGCGCTGGATTTGTTTCATTCGTTAGGCCGGGCTGGGTTCGCGTTGTTGTTGTTTTTCGCTACGGTTCGGTTCGTCTGCGCAGATTTTCTTGAAGAAGCCGATCGCAAATTGTCGTTCAGTCTTTTTCAAGACCATCTCCATCTGCAACTAAGCGGTCTTTTCGATCTCGAAAATTACTACATCGAACAGCCGCCTCCTGGGCTCATTTATACCGATGACAATTTTCTCGTAAATCCGCGTCTCACGCTCTTTCTCGACGCTCAACTGGATTCGCATTTTTCCGGTTTCGTTCAGGCGCGCGTAGATCGCGGTTTCGATCCGAGTGATCGCGGCGCGCAACTGCGCCTCGATGAATACGCGGTGCGCGTCACACCCTGGGATCACGTTCGCTTCAACGTGCAAGCCGGAAAGTTCGGCACCGTCGTCGGTAACTGGGTGCCGCGCCATTATTCCTGGGATAACCCTTTCATCAACGCGCCGCTTCCTTACGAAAACGTTACCGGCATCTGGGACAGTTCCGCGCCTGATGGTGTGGACGAACTTTTAGAGTGGAATCACGTGCCCCACGAAGAATACACCCAGTTCGACGGCTACTCCGACAAATACCTTCGCTCTCCCATAATCTGGGGTCCGAGCTACGCTTCCGGCATTTCCGTCTCCGGCGGCTGGGACAAATTCGATTATGCCGTTGAGATGAAAAACGCTTCCCTTTCGTCACGTCCCGAGACGTGGGATTTGACGCGAGTGGGTCTCGACCATCCCACATTCAGCGGGCGCGTTGGATTTCGGCCGAACGAAATATGGAACGTCGGTTTTTCCGGCAGCGTCGGTCCATACTTTCGCGATGTAGCTGCATCGACGCTTCCGTTGGGTAAGGGGATCGGCGATTACCACGAAATTTTGCTGGGACAGGATGTCAGCTTTGCCTGGCACCGTTTCCAATTGTGGGCCGAAGTTTTCGAATCGCGTTTCGAAGTGCCGAATATTGGCGACGCCGATATTCTGTCCTACTACATCGAGGCAAAATACAAAATTACCGCGCAGCTTTTCGCCGCGGTGCGCTGGAACCAGCAACTCTATGGCACGGTAAGGGACGAGGACGAACAGCTGCAATGGGGGAACAACGCCTCACGCGTCGATGCCGTCCTCGGTTATCGCTTCACCGATTATCTGCAAGTGAAGATTCAATACAGCTTCACGCACGATGATGCGGAGGAGTTGGGCGAACATCTCGTCGCCGGTCAGTTCACGATAAAGTTTTGATTATTTGCGAAAAAATTACGGCAGCGCAGACGTTGCTGTTGCCCGCGATTTTGAACGACTAAAGGCGACCTTTGAAACCGGGAAGGTCCTTCTCGAATTTGATCTGGTCAGAGTCGTTGTGCTCAGCGAGCGGATCGAAAACATCGGATTTTTTTGCGCCGCAATCTGCTGCTCGCAAGATCGTTAGCGCTTTCGTCGCCCGGTCGATTTTGACACGCAAAAGAATAATGCGAGCATAACTTCGCGCGCGAGTGTCATGGTTATCAGGTGTGACTTCTTCGGGTAAAAAGTCTTTTTATCGTTAGGTTTTTCCTTCGCCGGCCTGCCGGAAATGCCAGGGCGATCTGCCCGAATGGCTCGTTGAGCACACGAGTTGCTTTATCACTTGTCGTTAGGGGAACCGAAAGGCCCTAAGACTCGGATAAGAAAATATGAAACCAATCTCTCCCGCGCCTAACGGTCGAAGCACGTTGCGACCTGCTCAGCGACCGTTGGTGGATTGGAAGTTTCGACCCGAAACAGGTGATCCGTTTGGCCGCGCGCTTTATGGCGGAGGATTCGGCGGACCACATAAGAGATCCATTCACCGGATGAGTGACGAATATTTCCGTCAGGAAATGCATCGCGAGTTCTTTATCGAGGCAATCGCGTTTCTCGTTATCGTTCTCGTTTCGGCGTGGCCGTTGACCACGATGGTCCTGATGTTGATGCAGTTGATCAAGTAAGCTGAAAATCCGATGCGATTGCGCGGCGAGACTTTTGCTGACACGGTGCGATGTGTTTAAACATCGGCTTCTTTATGTGGTCGTTTTGATCGGCCTCAGTGCGCAATTCTCTTCGGCAGAGCAGCGACGGGAAGTTGCGACTCCCACTCCTTCGGCAACTCCTACCGCGTTTTCCCAGCAAACATTGGCGGATTTGAAGAGGTTGCAGCAGGCAGCACTGACGAGCGATTACGCATACCGCCAGGTCGCGCATCTCTCGAACAATATTGGACCGCGTCTGAGCGGTTCCGCACAAGCGGCGAAAGCGGTCGAGTACGTCGCGGCGGAATTGAAAGCGCTCGGTTGCGAAGTGCAGTTGGAAAAAGTGATGGTGCCGTACTGGGTGCGCGGCGAAGAAACGGCGGCGCTGATTCAATTTCCCGGTCAGGCGGAGAAGACGACGCAGAAAATTATCCTTTGCGCGCTCGGCGGAAGCGTGGCGACACCGCCTGATGGCATTACCGCAGAAGTGATTGCCGTAAATAATTTCGACGAGCTCAGGTCGTTAGGCCGGGAAAAAGTCGCGGGCAAGATCGTGGTTTTTGATCATCCATTCGACAAACAAATGGCAGCGGAGGGACGAGGCGGCGATGCCTACGGTGAAGCAGTCGTTTACCGTGGCGATGGACCGAGCGCGGTGGCGCGGCTGGGCGGGGTGGCCGCACTGATCCGATCGGTTGGAGGCGCGGAGTATCGGATTCCGCACACCGGCCTGACAAAATATGCAGAGGACGCGCCGAAGATTCCGGCGGGCGCGGTGACGGTGGAGGACGCGGATCTTATTTCATCACTCGTTAGGCAAGGGCCGGTGCGAATGCATCTGGTCTTAACCCCGCAACAATTGCCCGACGCGGAGAGTTACAACGTGATTGGCGATATCAAAGGGACGGAACACCCAGAGCAGATTGTGATTGTATCCGGCCATCTCGACTCGTGGGATTTGGGAACGGGCGCGATCGATGACGCGGCCGGCGTCGCCGTTTCCATGGAGACCGCAAACCTGCTGCAGAAACTGCATCTCAAAACAAAACGGACGATTCGAATCATCGCCTGGATGAATGAAGAGAATGGCTCGATGGGGTCGAAGGCGTATGGCAAGGATCATGAGAAAGACATGTCGAATCACGTCGCGGCCATCGAGACGGACAACGGCGCGGGCCATCCGCTTGGAATTTATTGCAAAGCCAAAACGGAGGTGAAAGCGATGCTTGCTCCGGTTGCGGCAATCTTGCAGGAATCAGGCGCGGGCGCACTTGCGTTGACCGAACATGCCGGCTCCGACATCGAACCGCTCGAGAAAGCAGGTGTTCCAGCGTTCGCTCCGATCCAGGACAGTCGCTTCTACTTTAATTATCACCACACTGCGGCCGATACTTTGGACAAAGTGGACCCGAAAGAGCTGGCCGAGAATTCCGCGGTCGTCGCGGTCACCGCGTATGCGCTCGCTAACAGTGAGCAGCCGGCGCCACGCTAGGACGATCGATTATTATTTGCGATGCCAGGCCAGCATCACGTTTTTGACGCGCAACTTGCATGCATCGTGCACGCGACGGAATCGTAGCGTATCGCCTCCGCGCGTGAAACGGTAAACGCCAGTTCCCTTGCAATCTGCGGAAGCGATACCGCCTGTCCCTACCAAAGTGATCGTGTCGCCTTCGACGGTGTATGTGCCCCACGCGTCGCGTTTGTGATTGTGGTTAAGATCAACGTCGAATGTGCCGTTGCTATTTAGCGTCCAAAGAGTCCCAAATGAATTTGTCCAGGTTCCGACAACGGCCTGCGCGCCCGAGCGCGGATACATTGCACAAGCGCACGAGAGCATGCAGACAATTCCACTCAATAGAATTCTCAAACTGTGTTGTATTTTCATGATACCTGCGGCGGATGAATTGTTAGTCGAGCGCGCCGGCTTCCACAAGCGCAATACAATCCCCATGTTTTACAGCGAACGGTCGGTGAGTAAACTCGCGCGTCCGATCTCTCGCGCAATCGCCACTCGTTGCTGGATGAGAGTCCTGTTTAAATGACATTGATTTATGAATAGTGCCTACCAGTTACAATCGGCCATCGGTCTTTTCGCAGGCGTTATTATCTGCGGGGCTTGGTGGTACGCTGTGATCAAATTTCCGCGCGTATGGATCTTTAGCGGTCTCGCCATTGTCGGAACGATCTCAATCCTCCTTTATGCGAGCACGATCGTCCTGGTCGGCAGTGGTCATCCGTCAGCAACGGTCCTTAGCTATCGCGCCTTCAATTACTCCTGCGTTTGGTAGATGCGATGCTCTATATCCTTCTAGTTCGCTGGTTAGTCCTAAACGCGAAGGACAAGGAGAAGTCATGAGCGTGAGAGTTTACGGTTGCAACCACATCGCGATCGAGGTGGATGACATCCGCAAGGCGATCGCTTTCTACAAAGACGTTTTTAATCTGGAGAAGCTCGACAGCGGCGAAGGCGATGCGTTTTTCAAACTGGGTGAGCATCAATTCCTCGCCATCTTTGAAGTAGAGAAACTGCAGCCCGATCGCACGCGACACTTTGGACTTATGGTGCGCGATGAAGAAGAGATAGCAGAAGTGCGCAAGAAAATAACCGGCAAGTATGGATTAAAACTCGAACCGCCCTTTCCTTGCGACTTCCGCGACCCTTGGGGCAATCGCATCCAGGTCGTCGACCTCCACGACGAATCGCTCATCTGGCTTTTGCCTTACGGCGAAGTGCAGAAGGCAGGAATCAAATTCGCACCGACAAAGAACTAGACCTGCATGCTTTCATTTATCGTTCCTGCTCATAACGAAGAACTGGAGTTGGCCGGTGCGATCGAGTCGATCCGATCCGCCGCAGAAGCTAGCGGTCGATCATTCCAAATAATCGTGGTGAATGATTCGTCGACGGACAGGACAGCGACGATTGCGGAACAAAATGGCGCTGAAGTGGTGACAGTGCATTGTCGCCATATCGCAGCTGCGCGGAATGCGGGGGCGCAAGCGTCGACCGGCGACATTTTATTTTTTGTCGATGCCGACACGCGTATCGTTACTGCTCACGTTACAGGAGCGATCGCTGCGCTGGAAAATGGAGCGTCAGGCGGCAGTGCCATCCTTCAGTTTGATCGCGCGGTCCCTTTTTGGGCGAATGTTTGTTTCAACATTTTCTGCGTTATTTATTTCGCGGCCAATCTCGGCGCGGGCGCATTTCTTTTTACGAGCAGGAAGAATTTTTTCGCAGTCGGCGGATTCGACGAACAATTTTTTGCCGCGGAAGAAACTTATTTTAGCATGGCGTTGAAGAAATTTGGGAAGTTCCGCATTCTTCGCACACCCGCTGTAACATCCGCCCGAAAGGTGCGGATGCATCGGCCGGGCCACGTGTTGCGCCAGTCATTTTCGATCATTTTTGGCGGACCCAACGTCCTGCGTTCCCGAAAAAAACTCGCTCTTTGGTATGACGGTAAGCGAGAAGAGAAAACGGCATGATCAATCGCAAAGCTGAGTCCAGGAGCATTCGTATCGCCATCGCGCAAACGCCCGAAGACATCGGGCGATGCTACGAAGTGGTGCGCGAGTTGCGCCCGCATTTTACAAACCGCAAAAAATTCATGGAACGCGTCAGTCGTCAGCAACGCGACGGATATTTATTGGCGTTTGTCGAAGCGAATGCTGAAGTGCGAGCCGTTGCTGGCTATCGCTATCTCGAATCGCTCTTTTCCGGTCGTTTCATGTATGTCGACGATTTGGTTACGCGCGCGCGCGATCGCTCAGCAGGTTACGGCGGAAAACTTTTAGATTGGCTCGTGCAAGAGGCGCGCAAAAATAAATGTGAAAGCTTCGAACTCGATTCCGGTGTGCAACGCTTCGACGCACACCGGTTTTATTTTGTGAAACGCATGAAAATCTCCTCTTATCATTTTGCGCTTCCGCTAAAAAGCGATTGAAATTTAGAATCGCACCTGCGCATTCTCCCGCCGCAATCGCTCGTTCTCTCGATGAATCTCTTACGTTGGATCGCCGTTTTGCCGACAGCTTTCGTTGCGGACGTAGCGGCGGCAATCGTGGCGCACGAAATTTCTCGCCGTACAACCGTGTTAAAGATTGTTACCGGCTTCATCGCGGGCGCAATTTTTGTCGCAGCCGGTGCTTTGATGGCGCCGTCCCATCGTACGGAAACGATAATTGCGCTGGCGGTGATCAACGCCGTTTATTCGTTGTCCCAGGCGAGAACGCTTCTTCTCGCTCCCGGAGAGCGCATTGATTGGTATCGCTGTCGCGCGTCTTCGGCGGACTCGTAGTTTTCTATCCGCTGTGGTGGACCGTTGATTAATCATCGATCTGATTTTTCGGGAGGGATCGGCGAAATCAGGCATGAGAAAATTGCATTTCACATTGATCGCTCTCAGGCAAAACTATCGGGATGAAAAACGAAAACCCGTCCATTGAAATTTGTCCCGGAATTACCCGACGCACAGTCACCAACGGAAAGAACATGTATCAGATGATCGCGACGCTGGCCGCGGGCAGTCGCATGCCCGAGCATCATCACCCGCAGGAGCAGATTGTGCATATTCTTGAGGGCAAAATGCGGCTCATCGTCGGCGGCGTAGCGCACGAACTTTCCACCGGCGATTCGTTTTATCTGGCGAGCGATGTTGCGCATGGCGTCGAGACAGTTGTGGAGACGCGGGTGCTCGATACCTTCAGTCCGTCGCGCGAAGATTATCTGGCGATCGACGAAAAATCGCGGCAGACAGCAACGAAGCGATGATTGTCTTTCTTGAATTCGCGCAATTATCGCAATGGTAAAGACGCGCGATTTCACCTGCGACACCGAAGTGCGGGAATTAATCGATGCGTTTGAAGCCGGCTCGATTGCACCGTCGCAATTCGATCACGCGGCGCACATGGCCGCAGCGTTGAATTATCTCGAAGCTCAACCTTTGCCTGAAGCGATCGCGCGCATGCGTCAATGCTTGCTGCAATTCACGGCTCGTCACGGCGTTAACGTTTATCACGAGACGATTACTACATTCTGGATGCGCTTGCTTCATCATCTGGCCGGCGGTCCGTATCGCGATGTGCCTCTCTGGTCGCGGATCAACTTGATCGTGAAACGCTGGGGAAATGTTGGTGCGATCGAAACGCACTATTCCCGCGCCGTTATCAATTCCAAAGATGCTCGCGAACAATGGGTGCCGCCGGATCGGTTACCCATGCCATTCTGATCCAGCTTTCCCATTACCGCGCGCAGTGGCTCCCAGGTCGCAAGCGCACCTTGCCAAAGCGCGATCTTCATCTACAGTGCCGCTTCGTTTATGGCAGAAGTCAGTGATACGATGGACATGAAGGAGTTCCAGCTCCACGAAAAAGATACCGGCAGTGCCGATGTGCAGGTTGCACTTCTCACTCGCCGGATCGCGCAGTTGACTGGACACCTCAAAACCAACGCCAAGGATCATTCCTCGCGCCGCGGCCTCCTGAAAATGGTCGCTCAGCGCCGGAGCTTGCTCGATTATCTGAGCAGGTCGCAATCCGATCGGTATAAAAACCTGATCGAGGAGTTGAACTTGCGGAAGTAATTCGCAGGGGATCCGCGGAGTAGTTGTCCGATCGTTCCGCTCACTCCGGCCAATCGTTAAGTAAAACAAACCCGCGAAGTCCGGGCCGAGAAAACACCTTTGGTTTTTAGGTTTTAGTCCCGAAAAGGGATTCGAGATTAAAACCTACAAAACAGGGTGGCCGGCCTGGATCTTAGCTCATCCAGGAAAGTAGTATGCAAAACAAGGTCACGGCCCAAATCGGGGCCAATCAAATCTCAATCGAAACCGGCAAAATCGCCAAACTCGCGGACGGCTCCGTCGTCGTCTCATGTGGCGACACCATGGTGATGACGAGCGCGGTCTCCGCCACCGCTCTCAAAGAAGGACAGGATTGGTTCCCGCTCACGGTCGATTATCGCGAAAAAGCCGCCGCTGTCGGAAAATTTCCCGGCGGTTATTTTAAACGTGAGGGACGTCCGTCCGAAAAAGAAACGCTCACATCGCGCATGACCGATCGGCCGCTTCGGCCGCTTTTTCCTGTCGGTTACTTATACGACACGCAGATCATTTCCCTTTTGCTCAGCGCCGATGGACAAAATGATCCCGACATCCTCGCGATCAACGGTGCTTCCGCCGCTCTCTGTGTTTCCGATATTCCCTTTGCCGGACCGATCGGCGCTGTGCGGATCGGTCGCGTGAATGGCGAATTTGTTGCCAATCCTACGCACGATCAGCGCAGCGAAAGCGATCTCGATCTCGTTTATGTCGGAACCGAAAATGACGTCATCATGATCGAGGGCGCAGCGGATGAATTGCCGGAAGCCGATTTCGTGAAAGCTTTGGAGTTCGCCCATGGCCACGCGCGTGAAATGATTCGCATCCAAAAGGAACTCGCGTCGCAGAACGGAAAACCAAAACGCGAAATGCCGCTGCTTTCCGTGGATCAGGATATTCTTGAAATCGCGTATCGCGTCGCGGGCGATCGCATTGAAGGCGCGCTTTACACCGCGGGAAAAGTTGCGCGCAGTAAAGCGGTCATGGCATTGCGCGAGGAAGTGAAAGCCGCTGTCCTCGAAAAATATCCCGAGGCCGACAAATTCGCCATCTCACAGGCGTTCGATTACGTGCAGAAAAAAGCGTTTCGCATCAGCGTGCTCGACAAACAAAAACGCATGGATGGACGCGGCTACGAAGATTTGCGCCAGATCAGTTGCGAAGTTTCCGTGCTGCCACGCGCGCATGGCTCCGCTATTTTCCAGCGCGGTGAAACGCAGGCGCTCGCGCTTGTCACTCTCGCGCCCATCGAAGAAGCGCAAAATATCGATGCCTACGGCGGCGGCGAGCAATCGAAGAGCTTTCTTCTGCATTACAATTTTCCGCCGTTTAGCGTGGGTGAAACCGGCCGCACCGGCGGCACGAGCCGTCGCGAAATTGGCCACGGCGCATTAGCCGAACGTTCCATTGAGCCGGTTGTCCCGGGGATGGATGATTTCCGTTATGCGCTCCGCATCTCGAGCGAGATCATGGAATCGAACGGTTCCACTTCGATGGCGAGTGTGTGCGCAGGAACGCTTGCGCTCATGGACGCCGGCGTGCCGATCAAAACTCCGGTCGCTGGAATCTCCGTCGGCCTGGTCACGGAGTTTGGCGATAACGGTGAGCTCAAGCGTTACTCATTGCTCACCGATATCATCGGATCGGAAGATCATTTCGGTGATATGGATTTTAAACTTTGCGGAACTGACACCGGTATCACCGGATTTCAGTTGGATCTGAAACTTCCCGGCGTCAGCCATAAAATTCTCGGCGAAGCGATCTCACGCGCGAAAGAAGCGCGCACAAAAATTCTCGCTATCATGGCGGGCACGCTCAATCAACCACGAGCGGATCTAAGCAAATACGCGCCACGAATCGAGACGGTTAAAATTAATCCGGAGAAGATCGGCGCGCTCATTGGCCCCGGCGGCAAGACGATCAAAGGCATTGTCGCTGAGACCGGCGCCGAGATTAACATAGAGGACGATGGTTCCGTTCATATTTACGCCACCAGTCCCGAGAGCATGGCGCGCGCGAAAGAAATCATCGGCGGCATGACCAAGGAAATCGAAGTCGGCCAGACTTATCACGGCCGTGTTGTCTCGATCAAAGAATTCGGCGCATTCGTGGAAGTGTTTCCGGGCAAGGACGGACTCGTTCACATTTCTGAGCTGGCGGATTTCCGCGTTAAACGCACGGAAGATGTCGCGAAAGTTGGCGAAATGATTTGGGTCAAGTGCATCGGCATCGATGACAAGGGCCGCGTGAAACTCTCGCGCAAGGCGGCATTAAAAGAGCGCGCCGAAGAGGAGACCGGACAACCGGCCGAGCCAGCTTCGGCGAGCTAAGGTCTTCTATACTTGGACCGTTAAAGGTCTTGGTTATTTGTTAGCTACCGTGCGTGGCGTGCCTTTGCCTAGTTCAATCTGGGCGCTGACCTTTTGAATCTTTGATTCCTGTTCCTTGAGGCGAGTAACAACAGTTTCCATTTCTTTTTGGAGTTGCTCGACTTTCTTGTGCTCCTTAAGAAATTCATTGAGTAACATCGCGTTTACTTGCTCGTAGCGGACAGTGTACGGCTTTCCTTCTTTATCCATGACGACCAAGGCTGAGTTCACTTTTTCTACATCTTCAGCTACCAGTCCGAACTGCGGCGTTGCGGCCGGATCAAGTTCTTTCTTATAACGGAAACTGACGGGCTTCAGTGCGAAGAGCACTTCGCTGGCCTTATCCATCGGTTTGATTTCGTCTTTGAAACGCCTTGAAGAAACAGCGTTGCCGAGCTTGCCATCCGAATTAATGATCACCGGGATTCCGCTCGCCGAGGATTGCCCGAAAATGCTCGCGATATAACAGGAATTGCTTTCGCCAGCCACGCCTTCCATATTCGCACCAATATAAACGTTATTACTACCAGTGGTCGACCGGTCCCCGGCTAAATCGCCAACGGCCGTATTGTTACCGCCGGTCGTGACATCATTCAGCGCGTCATCGCCCAGTGCGTTATTACCATCTCCGGTCGTCGCCGCAGTCAAGGCATAGGTTCCGATTGCATTGTTGAAGTCGCCCGTCGTATGCTGACTCAGCGCATTAGTACCGACCGCATTGTTGCGGCCCCCCGTGGTGTTGCCAGACAGAGCTTGGCTACCGACCGCGTTATTAAAACTACCGGTATTGTTATAGAGCGCCTGGTTCCCATAAGCCGTGTTGTTGCTGGTAGTGGTGTTGCCGCGGAGCGCTCCATAACCAGTTGCCACGTTGTTGATACCCGTGGTGTTGTTATAGAGAGCGACCACACCAATTCCCACATTGCTCGTGCCGGTAGTATTATGGAATAGCGCGTTTGAACCATAGGCCACGTTGTAGCTGGCAGTGTTGTTGTAGAGAGTGTTGTCCCCGGTCGCGGTGTTTCCGACGCCGGTAGTGTTGTTGTAGAGAGAAGTCGAACCAAGAGCCACGTTGCCGGAACCAGTCGTGGTACGGAAAAGCGCACCGTAGCCGTCCGCCACATTGCGTTGACCGGTGGTCTCGAAATACAATGCGTTGGCACCGGTAGCGGTGTGAAAGCGGCCTGTTGTATTGCTGAGCAACGCGCGAAACCCGTCCCCAGTGTTATATGAGCCGGTTGTGGTGCCAAAAAGCGCCTGTTGGCCGATGGCCGTATTGTATGTGCCAGTCGTTAGGCCCTGAAGAGCCTGCGTTCCTTCTGCAGTGTTACCACCTGTGTATCCACCGTCGGGCGCAGGACTGACCGCTGAGGCCGCCGGGCTGAGGGAGAAGTAGAGACATACAGCAATCGATAGTCCGATCGCGATAGATTTTATGGATGAGCTTTTCGGTTTCATAGGTTGAATTCCTTATTATTCCCCCGACGGGTTATCGTTCAGTGACCGCCAGCCCGAAGAGATCGGGAAAGCTCTCGGGGGAAAGCTACCCCGACCGATTCGCATTTGTTACGCTCATCTCTTTGCTTAGAGTTTCGCCACTTCGTCAAGTTAAAAGAGGATGAGACTTCCGTCGCCAACGTGCAAAAGCGTCGGTGCGTAAATAAACATCCACTAAAATGGCACCTCTAGTCTACGGTAGTGAGGCAGTTACAGTACGGACGAAATGAAATCCGGTTTTCTCGAAAAGCTGATCGGGCGACTCGGGCGCATCGATCCGGAGGAAGTGCAGAATTATTTGCTCCGGCTCGCGCAGGAGAAAGGTTTCCTCGAGACGATTTTCAATTCCATCCAGGAAGGAATCATCGTCACCGATTCGAGTGGACGCATCACCTATGTGAACGATGCGGCCTGCGAACTGTTCGGATTGGAAGCGGAAACATCAATCGGCAAACGGCTCGATGAACGCGTTCGCGGTTTGGATTGGGATTCCCTCTCGAAATCTTCCGGCGCGCTCAGTCGCGACATGGAAATTTTTTATCCATCGAATCGGTTCATCAATTTTTACATCGTGCCGTTGATGATCGAGCGGCTTGGCGATGGTGGGAAATCAAACGGCGCTGCGGAACCAGTCGGGCACGCTATGATTTTGCGCGACATCACCGAAAGCAGACGCTCCACTCAGCAGACGATTGAATCGGAGCGTTTCAATGCTCTAACTTTGCTCGCGGCAGGCGTCGCGCACGAAATCGGCAATCCGCTCAATTCGCTCCACATCCATCTGCAGTTGATGGAGCGCAAAATTCGCGAGCTCAAAGGAAAACAAAAAAAAGAATTGCAGGAATCGATCGAGATTGCGCGTTCGGAGATCAGTCGGCTCGATTCGATCGTCTCACAGTTTCTGCGCGCGATCCGGCCGTCCAAGCCGCAACTTCATCCGGAAAGCGTGAACGCGATCATCGAGAAAACACTGCGTTTTTTTGCGCCTGAGATCAAAGATCGGGACATCATGGTCGAGCAGGAGCTACGAGCCGATCTGCCTTTGATCGAGCTGGATCGCGACCAGATGAAGCAGGCGTTTTACAACGTCGTTAAAAACAGTTTCGAAGCGATGAAGCGTCGCGGTATTCTGCGCATTCGCACCGACATGGATGCCACACATGTGCTCGTTAGTTTTACCGATACTGGGGGCGGCATTTCCGCGGAAAATCTGAGCCATATTTTCGAGCCATATTTTACGACCAAGATTTCGGGTTCAGGGCTCGGCCTTTTGATTGTTCGCCGGATCGTGCGCGAACACGGCGGAGAAATGGCGATCGAAAGCAGCGAGGGCCGCGGCCTTACGCTCACATTGCGTTTGCCTTACCTCGACAAACGAGTGCGCATGCTGGAAGCGGGGGAAAATCGCGACGATTTCAATCCATCCTGATCAACCAAAATGCACGTATGAAAATTCACTTCGTTTCGCTTTTGTTCTCGTTCGTCGTTGCCGCCAAACTTGCCGGACAAACTCCGGCCCCGGCGCCTTCACCTTCTCCAAAGGAGTCGCCGCCCGCTGCTGCTGATTACGATTTGCGCTGGGGCGTGAAGATTCCGATGCGCGATAAAGTGGAACTAAACGCGACGCTGTATTTGCCTAAATCAAACGGAAGCGCGGTGCGCACGCCGGTCATCTTCACTCTCACGCCATACATTTCCGATTCGTATCATGCGCGCGCAGCTTACTTCGCCTCACACGGATATGGTTTTGCTCTCGTTGATGTTCGTGGGCGCGGAAATTCCGCTGGCGATTTCGAGCCGTTTGCGCAGGAACCGCGTGACGGTCATGACGTTGTCGAATGGCTGGCAAAGCAGTCGTTTTGCGATGGCAAAGTCGCGATGTGGGGCGGCTCCTACGCGGGCTTCGATCAGTGGGCGACCGCGAAGGAGTTCCCGTCGCATCTCGCAACGATTGTTCCGGCCGCGGCCGCGCATCCGCCGCTTGATTATCCTTCTCTCGATAACATCGGTGAAACGTACGACGTGCGCTGGTTTACTTTCACGAGCGGACGCACCGGCCAGGCGAATCTTTTCGGCGACGAAAAATTCTGGCGCACAAAATTTTTGGACGCTTACAAAAAACACACCGCGTTCAAGACGCTCGATTCGTTTGTCGGAAATCCGTCGGTGAATTTCCAGCGCATTCTCAAACATCCCACCGCCGATGCTTATTACGATGCGATGACGCCAACGCGAGATCAGTTTCGCAAGATAACGTTGCCGATTCTTACGATCACGGGCCAATACGATGGCGACGAGCTGGGCGCACTCACGTTTTATCGCGATCACATTACGAATGCTGCACCGGAAGTTCGTGCGAAACATTTCCTTATCATCGGGCCCTGGGATCACGCAGGAACGCGCACTCCGACGGACGAAGTTGGTGGCGTGAAGTTTGGTCCGGGCGCAATCGTTGATCTCAATGATCTACATCGGCAATGGTACGATTGGACGCTGAAGGCTGGCACGAAACCGGAGTTTTTGAAAAACCAAGTCGCCTATTATCTGCTCGCTCCCGGCAACACCGGCGCGAATGGCGAATGGAAATACGCGGACAGTTTGGAAAGCTTGAGCGCAAAGCCGCGCACGTTTTATCTCGATTCCAAAAACGGTGACGCCAACGGTGTCTTCCGATCCGGAATCCTCGGCGAAGATCCGCCGAAAGAGGGCGCCGACAAATTCACCTACGATCCGCTCGACACGCGCCGAGGTGAAAACGTCGAAGGTACTGAGCCTAACGAGAAGACGGCAAGCCTCGACCAGAGTTACGCGATGAGCATTGGCGACGACGGTCTTGTTTATCACTCCGATCCGTTGCCAAAAGAAACGCCGGTGATCGGTTGTCCGCGGTTGACGCTGTGGCTTTCCATCGACACACCGGATACCGATCTTTCGGCCGATCTCTACGAAATTCAGCCGGATGGAACGAGCATCGCACTCTGGAGCGATCTGCGTCGTTTACGTTATCGCGAGTCGCTCTATCAGGAAAAACTCGTCAAGCCCGGCGAATTTGTGAAATGCGATTTCACGCCCGGTCTATTTGTCGGGAGGAAATTGATGAAAGGAAGCCGGCTGCGACTTGTGGTCTCTGCTTCAAATTCAATTTTCTGGCAGAAGAATTACAATTCGGGCGGCGTTGTGGCGAACGAAACGGCGAAGGATGCACACACGGCGCACATCCAAATTCTTCATGACAACGCCCACGCGAGCGTGCTGCAAATTCCGTTGCACTAATTCTCTGCGCTCGTCCGCCAGGATTTAGCTAACAAGCTCCAGAGCGAAATAACAATCAGGAGCGCGCCAAACGTGCAAACAATCGCGGCTCCAGATGGAAGATCGCCCCAGTAGGAAAAAAACATACCGCCCACTCCACCCAGGAGTGCGATGATCCAACCAATCAGGAGACGCGCGCCGGTTCTGCGCGCGAGATTGATTCCGCAAACAGCGGGCACAATCAAATAGCTGAAAACGAGGAGCACGCCCGCGATGCGAACAAAGCTCGTCACGACCAAACCGAAAGCGGCATAAAAGAGGAAATCCCACCAACGCACCCGAAGGCCTTGTTCGTAAGCTCGGTCGCGATCGAAAGAAACGAGGAGGAATGATTTGCGTAAAACGAAATGCAAAATCCCCACGATAAGGAAAAGTCCGAAACATTTCCAAACATCGTACGGACTAACGAGTAATATATCGCCGACCAACATTCGCTTGATCTCTTCATCGCCTTCCGCCGCGCGGCTGAGCAACAAGATCGCTGCCGCAGCAGCGACGACGTAGGAAATCCCGATGACCGCTTCCTGCGGAACCTGACTCGTGCGTTTTCCGGTGACCGAAAAGACCGCGGCTCCAGCGAGCGTAAAACCGAGAGCGATGGCAAACGTCGTCCAGCTTTCGAGATTGAGGTGAAGCAGAACTGCCACGCAAATTCCGAGCGACGCCATTTGCGCCATCGCGATGTCGATAAAAATGATGCCGCGTTGCACAACGTGCAGACCGAGATAAACGAGCAGCCACGGTAATAAAACGCAGGCCACGATCGGCCAGAACATTACTTCCCACATAATTCCAGAATGGTAGGGACGGACCGCCGGGCCGTCCTCATTTCAGTGCAGCCGCGAGGCGATTCACCAGCGTATCGATCAATTTCACATAGGTGTCGGTATCGGGCAGTGCGCCGGGAAATTGCGCAAAGTCCACAACCTTCGCTCCAGTCGACTGCGCAACTTTCTCGGCAATTTTTCGATTGTGATACGGCTCAACCAAAATCGCTTTGATGTGTTGCGCTTTGATTTGCTGGATCACTTCGGCCAGGTGTGAGGGCGACGGTGGAATGCCGGGTTTCGGTTCCAGAAAGATATCGATGTTCAAACCGAAACGATGCGCGAAATAAACCCACGAATCGTGATAAGCGACGACGCTTTGTCCTTTGAACGGCAATAATTTTGCGCCCCATTCCTGTAGCTTGGCATTGATTGTCGCTTCGAATTTTTTGTTGTTCGCTTCGTAGAATGCGGCGTTAGCCGGATCGACGGTGGAGAATGCTTGCGCGATGTGCGCCGCGATCGCTTTCGCGATAATCGGATCGACCGTGAAATGCGGATTGCCCAAGGCGTGCACGTCGCCGGCCGCGCGCGTCACATTTGCCGGCACGTTCATCAATCGAATTCCTTGTGATGCTTGCACGCGGCCCGGTTTTCCTACTTCAATTTTCGGATTACGCGCGTTTTGCAGTAGTGGAGGCAGCCAGCCGATCTCGAGTTCCGCGCCACCGTCGATCAATACGTCGGCCGTGCGCAATGCTACGACAAAACTTGGACGCGCATCGACGAAGTGTGCGTCTTCCGTCGGTTTGGCCAGGGTGATGACGTTAATTTTGTCATCGCCGATTTCGCGGGCGAGCGCGGCAAAATCCGGCAGTGTCGCGACGACATTGATTTTTGCGGACGCGGAAATCGCGAGCGCACTCGAAAACAGAATGGCTAGTAGGATACGTTTCATAGTTTGGTAAAGAAATTTGTGGTAACACTCGTGCCCCCAGTTGTCATTCCGAGCGAAGCGAGGAACCTCGCATGACATTCCACGTCACACCTTAAATGTGCAGCGATCCGGACACTCGTGAGGTCCTTCGCTTCGCTCAGGATGACAGGTGGTGGTTGCGCTAAGAAAATAGATATGCGCATTAAAATTTATGTGCGCCGTGTGCGCCGAGAATGAATTCGAACTGAAGGAAGACGGAATCTTCATCGCGACCGGCGATGAAGAAATTTTCTTCGAGAAAATCGTGATTGTACTGCAGACGGATTTTGGAGAATTCCGTCGGATACCAGGTCAGATTCGCTGAAATGCGCGAACGACTTTGACGTGCGTTGTCATTGGTAAATCGCGAATCCTGCGTATGCAGATAGTCGCCGCGCACACCCGCGACCCACCCTTTTTGGAATCCCCAAAGCACCTGGGAATACATTCCCCAATCATGAAATGTTTCCGCGACCGGAAACGATTGGCCGATGCCGCGGCCGGCGTCGAAGTGGCGATACATGGCTTCGGTTTGCCATTTCACGAACGGGAATCCTCCTTCCGCGTGTGAGCTTTTCCATTTGTAGAAAAAATCCGCGCCGTAGATTTGCGTGCGCGAATTTGCGCCGGTTTCATTCGAACCGAACGCGCCGGAAACTCCTGCGAGCACGACTTGTGTCGGACTGAGGTCGACGGAATTCTCCCAGCGCGGAATCCAGACGAAATCCTGCAAACCACGGGCTTCGCGATCGGTCGTGCGCCGGTCGAAGAAAATTCCGTTATCGCCAGGATTGCGGAATGAGTAGCCAGTGCTGCCGCGGCCATTTTGTGAAGCGACGAGCAGTTGCGAATACCACGGCACTGGAATCGTCCACGAAACTTGTGCGCCGACGCCGCGCAAACCATCGGGCCCGAGCAAGCTGCCGTGCACAAGGGGATCGTCGGCGAAATCCCACGTGTGCGGATGCGTTGGATTGATGCGACCGAAAGCGGCAAAAAATTGTCCGCCCTTTAATTGCAAACCGAACGGCAGATTGGTCGTCTGCAGGAAAGCTTCTTCCACTTCAACTTCGGTCCCATTGTCGTTATCGAGTTTGAAAACAATATTGGCGAAACCTTCGAAATAGGGATCGACGGCCCCATCGAATGCGAGCTCGATATTACGCGCATTAAATCCGCGCTGTTGCGGATCGTGATCGCCGACTTCGAGTTGATCGAGATGACGCGCGGTGGATCCGGCAAGCGCGAACATTCCGTCCAACGAAATGTTCATGTAATTTTTGCTGCCACCTCCGGCGAGAACGGTGAGCGGCGCCGTTAGCGACGCGCCGGTGCCGCTGCTCGAAATAGTTTCCGGCGTGGTCGTGACGGAAGCGTCGGTAGTCGGGAACGCAGTCGCCGCGCCGTTTGCGTTTACCGGCAGAGTTGCGGCCGGCGGTGGCGCTGATGCAACGACGCTCGCATCTTCCGTCGGAATCAGTTGCGGCGCGGACGACGCTGCGGCGGAGGTTGCTGCCGGCGTCGTGCTGGGTTCCGGGTTTTGCGGAAGCGGCGGCGCCGATGTCGCATTCAATTTTTCGAGCGTGGCCTGCTGATCTTTCACCTGCTGTTGCAACGCTTTCACGACACCGGTGAGAGATTGCACCTGCTCGCGCAATTCTTTCATCTCGTTAGGCGAAACGCCTGGGGCCGGACTCTGCGCGCAAGCCAGCACCGCCGGCAAAAACAAAATTAACAAAAATATTTTCATTCTTTTCCTGATTTCGTCCGAAAAGTTCCGGACGATTTTTTCGTGTGCGATGCGTTCGCGCACGTTGGTTCAACGCCGAAGTGAACGCAGAGAAAAGGCGTCGCCGCGCGAAGGCGCGGAAAACCAACGGTCAGGAGATCGCAGGCGGCGCGTGCTCGAAGATCGCTGCGCTCAGAAAAAGCGCGGGAACGATGACGGCGTTTTGCGTGAGGAGGGGAGAAAATTCAACGAACGGCTGGGCCACGGGCACGACGGCGGGCGCCGTTCCGAGCTCGTACTTACCGGAAGCGATAAGCGTGACCGCGCATTCATGATTAACCGAAGGCCCATGAATCTTTGCATGCAGCTGCGGCGTGACGCAGAGAAGATCGGCGAAAAGAAACGCGGCTAGAACCGTGAGAGCGGCAACGACGCGCAATTTCATCGCCGCACTGTGAAGCAATTACAGCGCGCTGGCAACCACGGGGTGAATTAGCCCGCGCAATTTCCCTGCCTCGACATTTTTTTTAACGTCCCGCGCCAGGGCGATATCAGCGGTACCATGGTTGTGCGTTACCGTCCCGCGCGCACGCCGAGCATCAACGAAGTGCAAACCAACACCGGCGATCCCAACTGGAAACCCGCCGGCCTCTTCAGCGGCGGCAAAGCTAACCTCAACGGCTTCGCCCCCGGCACCACTGTCTGGCTCCGCATCCGCACCGCCGGGTTAAAAGGCGTCATGGGCACCTGGAGCGATCCGGCGAAGATCATGGTGGTGTAAGGCGAATGAGTTGAGGTGCATTGCCAATCTAACTGAGTCCAACTATAACAGGATTAGGTCGAACAATTCGGCCTAATCCTAGTTAGGTCTTGCATGCTTCCACACACCGAGAGTTTGCGACTTCGCTTGACGATAGCTGTCACGTCGCTGGCGCTGTGTGGATTCAGCGCGTGGCTGCTCTATGCGTCCTGGCCCCGCCATACACTTCTTCCTGGTGTCATCGCGGCGATACTGTGTTCCGTCGCCGTCTTCCTCTGGCGATTGCACACTTGGGCGAGGGCGGCCACGATGATCGCACTCGCTCTCGCAGTTCTGGGCCTGTTCATGCCGTTCAATCCATTCTTCCTCATGGATTCCGCGGCGGAGCGCGGAGTCGAGTTCGACCTTTTCCGCTGGGCGCTCTTCGCCGTTCCGGCCGCAGCGCTCACGGTTTGGTGCTATTGGATCTTGCGGCAGTGCAAGAGGGAATTTCATTGAAGCGAGGACCTAACCAGGCGATGGAGCGAACGGCGGACCGCGGTACGCTCCACTTTTGAGATGACTTCCACACCCACACTCCGCTCGGCGCGCGCTCTCGTCCGCCGTCGCTCCTTGTTTTCGTTAGGCTCTTCCTACCATGCCGTCCACTAGCGACAATGAAGGATTGGCCGCCTTTGCCCGAAAGGCAGCGGCAGATCAAACCCAAGTTACTGCGAGGAACGAACTCGCAAAGTTCACCGCTGAAACTTTCACGCAAGTCGGCGAAGAATGTACGCCGTGGGTCACATATTTGGTGGTGATCGCGTCAGCGGCGTATCACCTTTCGGACACGGCAGCGATGAAATCGTTGCGGTTTCGTTGCTCTTTCGCATCGGTGGACAACTTACATCGGCTTCCGCCGATCTATTCAAAGACGGGAGGCACTACGCCGCTGCTGCTTTGCTGCGCCAAATGGTCGAGATCGAGTATCTCGCGTGGGCTTTCGATAGTCGCGACGCGGACGCCGAACGTTGGCTCCGAAGCACTGCCGACGAACGCCGCGACTTCTTCACGCCGGCGAAGCTACGGCAAGCAGCAAACGGCAAGTTCCGAGGCAAGGATTACGGATACCACTGTGAACTCGGAGGACATCCTGTGCCGGGTTCGTCCATTCTATTCCGAGACGATGCGGTGACGTGTCAGCTTCTGCTCTCTGACCTGTTGGGGCACACAGGCAGAATTTGGGATCATTTGCTCGACTGGTCCGGCGGGAACGAATGGGCGATTCCGATTCATCGCCGACGAGAAGATATGTACAAGCGATACGATGCTTGGAAAAAGGCTGATAAACTTACCGCCTTGCCACCACCTCAATAAAAGGAGGACAATAATCCACCGGCGGCGCCTAACCAGGCGATGAAGCGAACGGCGGACCGCTGTACGCTCCACTTTTTGAGATGACTTCCACACTTTCACTCCGAGCGACGCCCGCTCTCGGTGGCCGTCGCTCACTTCTGTCTCGTTAGATATAGCCGCTTTTCGTGAATCGTCCCTATCGCAATTTCGCTATCACGATTCTTCTGATCGGCATCTTGTTGGCACTCTTCGGCGGCGCAGTCCTGCACACATTTGCTCTCACGTCATGGGATCGCATTTTCCCACCGGGCAGTCCGCGGCTAACGAATCCCGAGTTGATCGCCGTCCGAGATTTGATCGTTCGCGAGCTTTCAAGATTGCCACTCATACTCGGTATTGTTTTGGCTCTTTTCGGTGCGTTCAACTGGTGGCGAGCACGCAAGCGTTCCTCCACATGACATCACACTGTTTTCCACCCGACCCGTTTGTGCTCACGCGCTGCGTGACTAGAATGTTTCTCGTGTTATCATCGCGCGCGCTCGGTCGCCGTCGCTCACTTGTTTCTCGTTAGATGGTAGCGTCACCATTGGTTCAGCTGCTTATTGGCGTTGCCGCCGCAAGCCTCATCGCCATACTGCTTATGCTCACGCTCGTTATTGCTTCTGAGGCGAAGATTCGCGCGCCGCATTTCGGGCAGCTCTTCTGCGGCTGTCTCTTCCTGTTCATCGGTCTGCGCGGTCTGTGGTGGGCTCGTTCTGCCATTCCGCATCACACTTTATGGCTGCCGCGTTATCCGAATTGGCAGTTCGTTGCTTGGATGGACCCTTGGCAGGCAGCGGTTGCTTTCACTCTGCTTTCTATGGTTGGAATTGTTGTTCTCACGGGCGGCATTCGACGGAGCCTAAGATCGCGCTAATCGTAACATGCCCCGTCAACCATCTAACCGGGCGATGCAGCGAACCGCGGATCGTCCTTATGCCTAGCTTGAGAGCATGCGAAAGTCATTTCTAACTCGCGCGGTTGCTGATCTTGTGTCTCGTTAGGGCTATGAAGCGCATTGTGAGCTTCTTACTAATCGCAGGTGCCGCAAGTCTCGCAGTCGCCGCCGCGCACAGCGAGTTCGAGAGACTCTCCGCGCTAGCGGCCAAGAAATACACTCGACCTACGCCCGGAGGCTCCGAATATGCGACTGGGTTTTCTGATTGGAGCACCGAACCCATGCTCCACGCGATGAATGTATGTGCCGCGAACCCGCCTTCGAATCTGTATTGCGACGTTATCACCGTTATTGCCGCAGATGGACATATCCGAAGAGTTCTCTTTGCGCCGAGCAATGCATACACGGCTTGCGTGCGGAAAAATCTGCGACTCGGCGCTGTCGCGCCGAAGCCGCCGGCGGCCGAAGATTGGCCGGTTCAAATTCGTCTGTACGACGGGCCGAGACCGAAGTACAAGGGAGAAGCATTCATTATGCTCTCGCAGCATGGCCACGTGCCCTAACCATGCGATCGAGCGAACGGCGGACCGCCGCATGAGAAGGCTGAAGGAAGAACTAAGAATTATGAAACAAGCGACGCGCGTTGATTTCTTCGCTTCCCAGCTCCGTCACCGCTACCCTGCGCGGCTTTGCCGTCTACCCGGCAGCTTCCCCATCTGCCGTGTTCTCGTCTGCCGTCGCGCGAGATAGACGCTCTCGATCGATTCTCCGAAAATTCCCAGTTCCATCTCGCGCTATCTGTGACTAATTGATTGCATGAATTCTCCAATCAAAGTCGCTGTCACCGGCGCGGCCGGGCAGATCGGCTATTCGCTTTTGTTTCGCATTGCCTCGGGGTCGATGTTCGGGCCGGATCAACCGGTCGCACTCAATCTCATCGAGATCCCCAACGCGCTCGGCGCGCTCGACGGCGTCGTGATGGAATTGGACGATTGCGCGTTTCCGCTTTTGAAATCGATCACGCCGACCGCAGATCTGGCGGAAGGGTTTCGCGATGTGAACTGGGCGCTGCTCGTCGGCAGCGTGCCGCGGAAAGCGGGCATGGAACGCAAGGAATTGCTCGGCATTAACGGCAAGATTTTCATCGGGCAAGGCCAGGCCATTGCGAAAAACGCCGCGGCTGATGTGCGCGTGCTGGTGGTCGGCAATCCGTGTAACACGAATTGCCTCATTGCCATGAACAATGCGAAATCGATCCCGCGCGATCGCTGGTTTGCCATGACGCGGCTCGACGAAAATCGCGCTAAAGCGCAACTCGCGCGCAAAGCCGGCGTGGAAGTAACCGCAGTGACGAACATGGCGATCTGGGGAAATCATTCCGCCACGCAATATCCGGATTTTTACAACGCGAAGATCGATGGCAAATCCGCCGCGGATGTGATCGGTGACGAAAAATGGTTGAAGGATACTTTTATCCCGACGGTGCAACAACGCGGCGCCGCAGTGATCAAAGCGCGCGGCTCTTCTTCTGCCGCGTCCGCTGCCAATGCAGTAGTCGACACCGTGCGTAGCCTAACAAATGATACGAAGGCCGATGACTGGCACAGCGTCGCGGTTTGTTCCGACGGCAGCTATGACGCGGATAAGGATTTGATCTGCTCGTTCCCGATTCGAACGAAGGGCGGCAAGTGGGAGATCGTGCAAAACGTGCCGATCAACGAGTTCAGTCGCTCGAAGATTGACGCCTCGGTCGCCGAACTTAAGGAAGAGAAGTCGCTTGTTGGCGATTTGATCGGGAGCTAGCGCGGATGTTTTCGGTGAAAGATTTTCATCGATCGCGGCAGGCAGGAAATTTCGAACGGCGCAAAGTTTCCCATTAGATATTGCCAGACTAATTCGTTAGTCGCGGAAAAACGAACATCATCGCGGCTACCCGGAATGATGTCGGAGATGATTGCCCAGTTGACGTTTTTCGCTTCGAGTTCGCCGATCATTTGTCGTTGGCGTTGCTCCGTTGTCGGGAAATAAAAAGCGAGATCCCAGACGGGAGATTTTCGGTTGATGATGGGATAAAGACCGGGCTGGAAAGGTGCGATCAAAACTCCGTCGTGCGGCGCGAGATTTTTTACGGCGAATTGGCGAACACAATCGATCAAGCGCTGGGTATTCTGGGGAACAAATATCTTGTCGTCGGAAGAGTACGGTTTCCAGGGTTCCGGTGAATTCCAGCGTTGATAAACCGGCTGTGTGCTGAGGAAGAGCAAACCGACACCGATCCAGATAGCAATGATTACCCAGGAGTATCGTTTGCGTTCTCCGAAAAACGCGGGAACCGCCACGGAGGCAAGAGCGAAAGGATGGATCGACTGAACGAGATGACTCATATCAGGACGCGAGAAAGCGTGATGCAGATAGAACAAACCGAGCGGTGCGCATGCAACGAATAGCGCGTGTTCCTTCAAAATCTGCGGACGCAGGAAAAGACAGACGACAATCGTGCCGATGTAAAAAATCGGTAGCGCGAGGAAAAGAATGCCGAGAACGAATTGCTCTGCCGAGGCCGAGTTACTCGTGATGTGCCACGGCCACGGGACCGATAGGCTCAGATTGCTCCCGCGCTGCACGATCGATTCGATCGATACGAGGTAGCTCTGCGCAAAACCGCGGACACACAAAAGCATGAGGATGATCGGAATCATGCCCAGTGCCAGCCCTGCGGCCAAACTGCCGATGCGGAAAAATTGGAAACGCTGCCGCACTTTTACGAAAAGCAACAGCAGGATAAAACCCTGGGCGAGGAGATTGTAGAGAGCGTGATTTCTCCCGAAAAATACGCACAGGCCTGTGAAGAGACCGCCGGCAAAGATTCGGGCTGATGATGGTTCTTCGATTATTCGAGTCGCAAACCAAATTCCGCAGAGCAGGAGCGAATGATCGAAAAGTTTGTGGGAAGGGAACATCCAAGTCGTTAGCATCGCGCCGATCGCCACGAGCATGGTCCAGCTTCGCGCGATGCGGGTCGCTGCCAGCAATCCAGCCCAAAGCCCGATGATTTGGAAAATAGTTTCGGAGAAGCGCAGCGCCAGAAGGCCCTTACCAAATAAAAAGGTGCCGGCTGCACTCCAATAGTAACGGCCAGGATCGTACGATTGGAAATCTCGGAGCGGCACCTCGCCGTGCGCCGTTTGCTGCGCGCCGTACCAGAGAAAACCTTCGTCAGCGAGATTGATTCCCGACCTCGCTTGTAGCAGAAACGACGACCCTCCCAATGCGATTGCAAGCAGCAGGATTATCCATGGATTGCGAACAGAGCGGACGACGATCGTGCTCATGACCGGCCATTGCCATAACCACGCTCAGTGTGCATGTAATTTTTCCCTAACGCAGAAGAAAGAATCCCAAGAAAAGAGATGGCGGCAAGTAAGATGAAGTTTAAACGTGAGCGACGACGGACTTGACGTTGAAGTCTTTCTCCCACTTAAAATCCTGGAGACCGGCCACAACTCGTGCCTGATCCTCTTCGGTGAGGTCGTTAAAGAAAGGCAGTCGGAGTAAGCGGTCGCTTAGGTCCTCTGTGACCGGACAATCGCCCCCTTTCCCACCGAATTGCCGTCCCATACTCGAAAGGTGAAGAGGCACGTAATGAAAGACGCTATGGATATCGCGAGCGTTTAGATGAGCCATCAATGCCTGTCGCGTTTCAAGCGAAGGTAACATCATGAAATACATGTGGTACGGTTGCTCACAGTGCGACGGGATAAAGGGAAGTTGGACTCCGTGAGCAGGCGCCCAGTCTTGCAAATGCGCATCGTAGTATTCCCAGATGCGTTTTCGCTTTGATTGAATCGCGTCACGGCTTGTTAGTTGAGCGTAAAGGAAAGCCGCAAGAATGTCTGAAGGCAGGTAACTGGAGCCGACGTCGACCCAGGTATACTTATCGACCAGGCCGCGGAAGAAACGACTGCGATTTGTTCCTTTCTCCCGAATAATCTCCGCGCGCTCGATAAACTTGGGATCGTTAATGAGCAAAGCCCCGCCTTCGCCACAAATGAAATTCTTTGTCTCGTGAAAACTCTGCGATGCCATGCAGCCTATCGTGCCAAGGGATTTGTCCTTATACCTGCCGAATAATCCATGAGCATTATCTTCAATCACAGGGATTCCATGCTGCCCTGCTACTTGCATGACCGCGTCCATTTCACATCCGACGCCGGCATAGTGAACAACAATTATTGCGCGAGTGCGCGGCGTGATGAGATTTTCCAGCTTGGTTTCATCCAGATTAAGGGTATCCGGCCTTATATCTATGAAGACGGGCTGGGCGCCGCGCAGGACAAAGGCATTGACTGTAGAAACGAAAGTGAAGGAAGGTACAATCACTTCGTCGCCAGGCTTGATATCGAGCAGGAGGGCTGCCATCTCGAGCGCGTGTGTGCAGGAGGTGGTTAGTAACGCTTTAGGAACGCCTAACTCTTTCTCGAGAAAGGCATGACATTTTTGAGTAAACACGCCATCTCCTGAAAGGCGCCAGTTACCGATAGCTTCCTGGATAAGCTCAAACTCCTTTCCGGAAAAGAAGGGCCGATTGAATGGAATGATCGAAGAATCGTGGTCCTTTACGACGATATCGGAGTTTGACACAAGAGCTCCTTCATTTATCCGCGACTGCCGATGACGATGCCAGCAACGATCAGTGCAACTCCTACTACTTTAGGAATAGTGACCGGTTCATGAAATAGAACTGCACTCAAAATTAACACGAACAAAAAGGACAGGCTCATAAAGGGATAAGCATAGCTCAGTTCAAACTTCGTCATGGCTGCCATCCAGCAGAGGAATGCTAAAAAGCCGGCTGCCATCCCGCTCATGATCCACGGATTCCAGATCATACTGATCAGGAAAACTATCTTCTGTGAGAACGCGGCAGGCAAAACGCCCGCCTTAGAGACTTGCCATTTGAGAACGATCTGGCCGAAAACCGTAAAAAGGACTGTCCCGAGGATATAGGCAAAGCCTGCGACCACGTCTGGAGTTGATTGATTTAATCTATTCACATTTTTAAGCCATTACTCGTTACTATTGCATAGGCTAATGTAAAGGACATCCGCTATCATTAAAGAAGCGCAAGCGTCATAGGTTCTCGCAACGCGAAGTCATAGCTACATGATCTTTCTAACTTTACGAACCGTAAAGGTCCTTCCTTTAAAAACTGTCTCCACCTCCACTTTGGTTTGATAGTGCTCCTGAATGTATTGAACCAACAGCGCCTTTTTGTCCTCCTGGCAAATGAGAAAGATGTTGTCGCGGATGTAAAAGCTTTGATACAGATCATTAATTCCAAGAGATCTCAAACGATTCTGGACGAAAGGTTCCTGGTTACCCACCCCCAGTCCCAGGAATTGCATTTTGGGGGCTACGGGCCCGGCGTGGGTAGGGAGTTGAAGCGTTTGGTAGGGAAAATCTCCTCCCCACGTCACGAAAAGCTGATTTGGGCGCGGCCTTAATCGCGTCAGGTCTGCCCGGAAAATTTTCTGGTAACGGCGACAAGCGTTACTGAGCTTATTGGTGGCGTGAACTTCACCACAGAAGCAGGCAGCATAAAGTGCGTAAACAAAGAACGATAATATCGCTTTACCTATCCGTTGATTTGGAGCGGGAGACTGCCCGGCTGGCTCTTCGCGTATATGACACCACAGAACCAGCTCGGTGACGAAGAGACCACAGAGCATGACAAGCCAGACACGCAATGGAAGGTGTCTTTCAACTAAAGTAACTCCGGCGAACAAAGTTACATACCAGAGTAGAGCAAGAACGGCGAAGCCTCGAGTTATCCTGGCACCCCATATCAGCAACAAGGCGCATAACAACAACGTTGCCATTCCGGTGTAGGATGTTAGGGAGTATTTAAGATTAGCGAAAAGCTTGTCCCAGGCGACTTTGGCTTTGGGTAACAAAGACGTTCTCTTCGATATAAACGATAAGTTTTGGAAACTGTATACGTTAGGATCGAGATAGAACCAGGACTTCAGCATCTCAAGATCATTTCGGCTCCACCCGATCTGCTGGAATAAGGGTTGGGTGCTTTCATCCCAGACGATTTTGTGGCGATCGATAAATTCTGCCCGGACGTGATTATAGCGATAAAACTGTTCCCACCCCGGCGACCGTTCATAGTACGCTAGTTGAGCACGATTCAATAGGACGGAAGTAAGAACGGCGCAGCAAAGTATCGGCAATAAACGGCGCAAAGTAATCGCAAACCGGGTAACCAGGAGATACGCATACAAAGGTATCATCGACAGCAAAACCAACAGTAAGCTATAAAATCGAATAAGGCCGGCCAGGATAAGCAATCCCGAAGCGATTATTAATATGCATAGATTAATTTTCCCGGAGGCATAAGGCTTATGGAGCGTAGAATAGAGCAGTAACACGCCAGCAATCGCCAGATAACCCGAACAGATGGTGAATTGGAGACTTACAATCACCTGCAAATAGAATAGACCAAAAAGGACGACCCATGAGATGACGGTGCTGAGGCGAGGGCTCAAGCGCGAGATCACATACCCGATGATAACGCTACTCAAAAAGAGATACGTGTACATGAGCGCTCCGTACCACGGAATGCCAGGGAGATCTCGGTAAAGAAACTTCAGCACCAAGCCAATGAGGAAATGTTGAAACAACAAGAATTGGCTCGGCGGATGGCCCAATCCTTTCCCGGCCGCATACATATTCATCGCGGCGTCGTCATTCGTTTGGTATTGGGCGGAGAACCATAATAAGGCTCCGGCAAACAGGAAGACATTCAGTAGCGATATGATCAAAAAGATGAAGCGAGTCTTTCGTTCACGAAATGCGGCGCCCCTCGCTCTTGAGATCCATTTCTGATACAGGGGTTCTTCAGGCATTTCGGCTGCTCTAGTTTGGATCAGCTCCTTGCGGTTTCCATCTGGATTCACAATCAGATGCCGCTCGAGGATGCGCCGCCAGCGCACGAGACTCCTCTTTTACGGAGATGAGCGGTGGAAAGGAGGGAAACCATTTCGTCACGGTTTTTGATTGTTGGTATTGTGACTCCGCTTTTCAGGCGATATTATTCATTAAGACTCGTGGGTTGAATAATATCGCGTTGATTGACAGTAGATGTTTTTTCCCGGGAGAATTTCAATAACAAATTATGCATATGTATTCGTCAGAACCCACTACCGCACTCTCGCTCAACAAGTTCGTTGACGTGTGCCGCTGGCGCGATTGCCGAGACGGAGGACGCCCGTGTGGATAAATTAGAAGAACTGATGTCGAGCATCTTGATGTGCGAGCCCGGAGATTTGCCGCCGGAGTCAACACCGCTCCGCGACATTAAAGGGTGGGATTCGCTCAAGCACGTCTTACTCGTCGTCGGACTTGAAAAGTATTTGAATGCCCAGCTGACGGCTGAGGAAATCCAACAGATCGTCACGGTGACCGACGTGGCTCGCATCATGAGGCAGAAAGGTGCCGATGCCTAAACGTTCGATCCTGGTTACTGGAGTCTCCGGAGAGATCGGAGGTTATCTTGTCGATGAACTCCTAAAGGACGACTGGATTGTCTGTGGGCTTGATCGAAAATCTCCCACGAATCTTAACCGTGCTCATTTCTCATTTCAGGAATGTGAATTGTCCGACGGCGCGGATACCGAGAGAAAGATCGAAGTATTCCACGCGCAGCATGGCGCTTTCGACGCAGTAATTAATTGCGCGGGATTAATCGCTAATTCCCCCTTGGTGTCATTCGTTGATGGTCGCCTCACGCATCATGATTTCGGACTCTGGGATCGTGTTCTTTCGTCTTGTCTTTCGTCCGCCTTTCATGTGACGGCGTGCGCGGTGCCCAAGATGGTAGGAGCGAGCAAGAAAGGCGTGATCATTAATATTAGTTCCATTTGCAGTCGCGGTAACCCCGGACAAGCGGCTTATTCCGCGGCCAAAGGGGGACTGAATAGCCTGACGTTAGCTTTAGCGAAAGAACTTGGTCCGATGGGAATACGTGTCATCGCGCTCGCTCCAGGTTACTTCGAGACTACTTCGACCCGCGAGAACGTCCCTGCCGCTCGTCTCAAGGAAATCAAGCACGCTGTCCCGCTCAAGCGACTCGGTAAAATCGAAGAAGTCTTTTCCGCGGTGAAGTTCATCCTTGGTAACACATACATAAATGGGACCGTGATCGACCTGGACGGAGGCTTGACGCTTTGAGCAGCTACTCGCACAACGTTTACGACGTATTTAGGAAAATGGTGGAAGCGCGTTCCGATCACGCTGCGCTAATCTGGTCCGAACGAGAGGTAGTAACGTTTGTTGAGCTGGATCGACTCTCGAGCAAAGCCGCCTCGTATCTTCAGCAGCAAGGTGTTCATAAGGGCGATCGCGTTTGTATTCGTTTGGAGAAATGCACGCTGGCTTACGCTTTGATCATCGCGTGTTTAAAGATCGGTGCGCCTTACTTTGTCGTTGACCCGTCGAATCCTGCGGCGCGCGTTTCCCAGATACTCGACAAGTGCAAACCAGCTCTTGTCTTCTCCGCGAAAGAGGCACCGCTGGATCTGACGGGTTATCGCCTGATCGTAATCGATCCAGAAGATCAGTTCGCGGCTATCGACGGCGAAGGCACTCTTGAGTTGAAAGACGATATTGTCGGGACGGATGCGGCCTACATCATGTTCACGTCCGGGTCGACCGGATCTCCAAAGGGTGCAATCATGTCGCACGAAAACTTGTTGATTTTCATTCAATGGGCTCGCGCGGAATTTTCGATTACGGCAAACGATGTTTTTACTAACGTAAATCCACTGTTCTTCGATAATTCTGTTTTTGATTTCTATGCCAGCGTTATGAACGGCGCCTCACTCGTTCCCTTCGAAGCCGAAACGATGCGCGATCCTTATCGCGTCCTTCAACGGATCGATGAATTGCGATGCACGATCTACTTCTCTGTGCCTTCATTACTTATTTACTTTCAGACCCTGAAACTGATTACACCTTCGTCTTTTACTCATACCCGCAGCATTATTTTTGGTGGCGAAGGATATCCGAAAGCCAAGCTTAAAACTTTGTTTGAATGCCTCCATCCGCGCGTGGAGCTCGTAAATGTTTACGGGCCGACTGAGTGCACTTGTATTTGTTCCACCTATCGCGTGACTGAGGCCGACTTTGAAACCCTCGACGGTTATCCTCCACTTGGTGGACCAATCTCTAACTTCTCCTTTAGTATACTAAACGAGCGAGACGAAGCAGTTGCCGCGGGTGAGACAGGTGAATTGTATCTCGGGGGACCTTGTGTCGGGCTTGGATATTTCGGGGAACCGGAACTCACACAAAGGTCGTTTGTTCAAAACCCTCTCAACTCACAGTATCATGAACGCGTCTATCGTACGGGCGACCTCGTCAGTCATTCAAAGGAAGACGATAAGGTCCATTTCGTCGGTCGCAGTGATAGCCAGATCAAACACCAGGGTTACCGCATCGAGTTAGGGGAGATTGAACACGCACTTTGTCGTATCGCCGATGTGGATGAGGCGGTAGCGCTTCATACTACGCGAGACGGCATCAGTTTCATTGTAGCTGTAGTGGCTTCCGGGAATGGGCTTCAACCCAACGCAATTCGAAGGGAAGTATCGAAGATAGTTCCAGCGTACATGGTGCCGGGCCGGATTGATGTCCTTGATCGATTGCCGAAAAATTCAAGTGGCAAGATAGACCGCAGGCTTCTGAAAACGAGCTACTGCTGAGTTATGAAAATCTCTGTTGTTACGACACTCTATAATTCAGCGCCGTATGTTACAGAGTTTGTGAATCGCGCCAGGGCTGAGCTAACAAAACTGACGGACGATTACGAGATCCTACTTGTGGACGACGGATCTCCGGACGATTCATTACGAATAGCTTTGACGTTATTGCCAACGGAACCGCATCTAAGGATCGTGGAATTGTCGCGGAATTTCGGTCATCATAAGGCAATTATGACCGGGCTCGAACATGCAACCGGCGACCTGATTTTTTTGATCGATGTTGACCTGGAAGAACCGCCCGAATTGTTAGGCGAATTTTTCCAAACACTCCAAAGTGAAAAGCAGGATGTGGTCTTCGGTTTTCAAAAGACCCGCAAAGGAGCATTACTGGAAAGGCTTGGCGGACATCTGGCCTGGAGATTTCTAAATCTCTTTCTCCCGGTTAAAATCCCCTATCATCACAGTACTATTCGGTTAATGACGCGCGACTATGTTAACGCTCTCGTTCAGCACAAGGAGCATAAGACGGCTATCGGCGGCCTTTGGGTAATGACCGGTTTTAAACAACAGGGTGTCGAATTTAGGAAAGGTTCCCGCGGTCAAACGAGCTACAGTGTGAGCAGGCGGCTGGTTGCATTATTGGATAGCATTACGTCCTTCAGTGAATTACCGCTTTTTATCATCTTTTATACAGGTTGTGTGGTGATTCTTGGCTCGATGATTATGGGTGTATTGCTAATCGTTAGGCGCCTTAACGGTTATTTACTTGAAGGCTGGGCCTCGACTATTGTCTTGATAACGTTTTTCGGAGGTTTGACTGTTTTTTCCATCGGAGTCGTCGGGCTTTACGTCTCGCGAATCTTTATCGAGACCAAAGGACGTCCTTATACACTTATCCGAAAAATTCATGGCCAAAGATAATAACAGGACAGCCGACGCTGAAGTAGCGATTAAGGAACACTACGCCGATTTCTATTCGGAAAGAAACCCGAACAAGGTTTATCCGGTGGAGTTCGTCGTCCGAACGCTGCTTGGAACCTATCCTCAGCTCAAGGTTGACCGGTCGACCTTTCGTGGCGCAAAGGTTCTTGATCTTGGATTCGGCGACGGGCGCAACATGCCTCTTCTGCACGATCTGGGGTTCAGGGTTTATGGAGTTGAAATTTCAGAGGAGATTTGTCTTTTGACGAAAAAGCGCATGGAGAAACTTCGCGTGCCCGTGCAAGTCGAGACAGGATCCAATTCACGCATACCTTTTGGTGACGAAGTGTTCGATTTCGTTCTGGCTTGTCATTCCTGCTACTATGTAAACTCCGGCGAAACCTTCGCGGACAATCTTCGCGAGATAGTGCGAGTCCTGCGAAAGGGCGGACGCTTCATTTTTTCTTTGGCAAAAACCGATAGTTACGTTTTGCAGGACGCAATATCGTTGGGAAGCGGCCTGTATGAAATCGCCCGCGACCCTTACGGCCTGCGCAACGGCGGTATCTTTCGCGCTTTTGCTTCGAGGCAGGAGATAATGGATGAGTTGGGGAGCAACTTTAGCGAGTTTTCGCTAGGTCTTTGCGAAAACGACTTTTACGGTATCTACGAGAAGGTCTGGATTGGGACCTGTGTCAAAACGACTTAAAGTGGAAAGATAACGCAGGCATGTCCAAAATCGTAATATTTGGGGTCGGTCGAGGTGCGAACGTCGCGACGAGGTATCTTAGCGACGATAGCCCGCACGACATCGTTGCATACACGGTCGACGACGATTACGCCGATCAGAAGGAATTCATGGGTCGTCCGGTGATTCCATTCTCGCGCATCGAGAAGGAGATTCCTCCTGCGGAATGCCAGATGTTTATCCTCCTTGGATTCCAAAAAATGAACGCAGTGCGAGCAGAGAAGTTTGTGGCGGCTAAACAAAAAGGTTACTCACTTGCGAGCTATATAAGCTCGCGCGCTTTAATTTCGGGCAAGCCGCAGATAGGCGAAAATTGTTTTATCCTGGAAGGTAACATTCTTAACTACGATGTAACAATCGGTAACGATGTAGTGATGTGGTCGGGTAACCACGTGGGCGACCTGTCGAAGATCGAAGACCATGTCTTTATTTCTTCGCAGGTGGTTCTTTCGGGAGAAGTATCGATTGGCGCGAATTCGTTTCTGGGTGTCAACGCGACGATTTCGAATCACGTCTGTGTCGGCGCGCGCAGTTACATTGGCGCTAATACCCTCGTTGCTCAGGACACGCCACCGGACAGCGTGTATGTGACAAAAGGGACGGCCAAGATCGATCAAATCGATAGCCTTCGATTTTTGCAGATGATTAAATCGTGAAAACATTTCCCAAAGTCTGAATGAAACAGGAACTCCTCGAAGTCTATGTCTGTCCTGTGACCCATTCGCGGTTGCGTGTTTCAGGAACGGAAACGGAGGAAATAAGCGAAGGGGAGCTTACAACGCCGAACGGCTTGCGTTACAAGGTGCGGAAGGGCATCCCACAATTTTTGCCAACTGGTTTGCTTAGCGAGGCAGAACAGGAAACTCAGGCAGAGTATGATTCCACCGCCGAGCAAAAATATGACGCGGCGGTGGATTGGCTGTTTCGAAGCTTCTACGAGGACGAAGATAAAGTCCGCGAACAAATGATCGATCTCTTACGTCTGACTCCTAACGCAAGGGTGTTGGAGATAGGTTCGGGTACCGGACGGGACTCCTATCGCATCGCGCGGAAGCTTGGCGAGCAAGGCGAGTTTTTCGTTCAAGATCTTTCGGAACAAATGGTGTTGAAGACGCGCGAGCGACTTGGTGCTGAAAGCAAGAAGTTCGGGCTTTCGGCAAAGATCATCCACTACTTTGTTTCCACTGCGCGATTTCTACCTTTTCCCGATGGGTACTTTGATGCGGTCTTTCATTTCGGGGGTTTTAACAATTTCAGCGAACCGAAGAAGACACTCGCAGAGATAGCGCGTGTCGTGAAACAAGGTGGACGAGTGGTGGTAGGTGATGAATCGCTTCCACCGTGGCTTGAGGGAACAGAATTCGGCGAGATGATTATTACAAATAATCCGCTTTTTAAGCACAAGCTACCTCTGGAATCTGTCCCACTGAATGCGCGCGATGTTACCGTGCGCTGGGTCTTAGGCGGATGCTTCTACTTGATCGACTTCAAAGTAGGCGATAGTCCGCCACCGGTCGATATCGATCTGCCACACAAAGGTTGGCGCGGAGGAACAATGAGAAGCCGATATTATGGTCAACTAGAAGGCGTCACACCGGAAGCAAAGGAGATGGCTATATCCGCGGCCAAGGCAGAAGGTGTAAGTGTCCATGAATGGCTCGACTCGCTTGTGCGTAAGACGGTGAAATTCGATGGCGAGCTAGTGCCGAAAGATCGGAGTAAATGAATTGGCGAAAGCTTGGTCATGTATTCCAACCGTCGGGTGAATTCGATTGGGCGCGATCTCACGCGGCGAATCCTACTCCTGAGCATGTGGAAGGTAACATATTTCGCATCTACTTCAGCGCACGAGATTCAGGTAATAGGTCGGGCATCGGATATGTCGTTGTAGAGTTATCTGATGACAAGTTGAAAGTGGTGGAAGTTCCAGAGGATCCAGTATTGCGCCCCGGAGACCTCGGTATGTTCGACGATTGTGGAGCATCCATCGGTTGCATTCTCCCTGTCGGTGACAAGCGTTACTTATATTATATGGGCTGGAATCTGGCGGTAACCGTGCCTTGGAAAAACGCGCTTGGTCTGGCGGTGAGCGATTCCGCTCATGGCCCGTTTCAGCGTTGGTCGCGGTTTCCGATCGTGCCGCTCGATGAGACGGATCCTTATACTATTTCATATCCCTGGGTGATGCACGAGGGTGGTCGCTACCGAATGTGGTACGGCTCAAACCTTCGCTGGGGTTCGCAAAAGAAGGACATGATGCATGTTATTAAGTATGCAGAATCTTCCGATGCGGTGCACTGGGAGAAGAAGGACCGGGTCGTTATCGACTCGAATTCACCGGAGGAAAACGCAATCTGCAAACCTACCGTTATGCGAGATGCCAACCGTTATCGAATGTGGTTTTGCAGCCGCGGAGATAAGTACCGAATTCAATACGCCGAGTCGAACGATGGATTGACATGGCGGCGGCTTGGACAGGATAAAGGCATTGATGTGTCAGCGGAGGGGTGGGATTCAGAGATGATTGAATATCCGTGTGTCTTTGATCATCGCGATCGCCGCTATCTCCTTTATTGTGGAAATGATTTTGGAGCGACCGGTTTTGGAATTGCAATTCGAGAGAAGTGAAATCGCACCGTTAGGCCCGATTTTTGGAAAACTGTATCCTTACCGTGGATGTTATACTCGAAAAGAACGAAGCCTTGACCGAGGATGAGAAAAAACTCTTTGGTAGCTTCGGCATTGGCGCAAAAATTCGGCCGCCCTTCCGTATACTTAATCCACAGCGGATATTCATAGGAGACTATGTAAGCATACGAGAAGAATGTTATCTTCATGCCTACGAAGACCTGACAAAATTACACTCCTTTATCGACGATCGTTATAAAACAGACTTTGATCTATCTCAATACAAATATGATTCGCGAATTGAGATCGGGCGCGAGGTCCAGATAGGAAGAAATTTCTTCATCTCCTGCACGAACTTAGTCGAGATCGAGAGGAACGTGACCATTTCGGAGCGCGTGTTTGTCGGTGACAACAATCATTCTTTCTCGCATCCGGAAGTGCCGATTATGCAGCAGCCTAACAAAGTTGGCACCCCTGTCTTTGTTGGCCAAGGGTCATGGATCGGCACAGGCGCATCTCTCTTGGGAGGTACACGTCTTGGCAAGAATAACGTCGTTGGCACATTGTCGCTCGTGAAAGGGGAGTTTCCGGATCATGCGGTAATTGGTCCGGAGCCGGCCAGGCTTCTTTACGTGAAGCAGTATCCTCCCGCGACATAAAAGCGCCTTTTCGCGCAGGCTCAACTAGTCACAGCGGTTTTGCCTGAAAGGTTTTCAGATAACTGGTGGCGGCAGGCCCTTCATTGAAGATTAGGTCTATGACACTGACTTGCGCCTGGAACGGCGGGTAGAGTTGTCTGTACTCGTTGTAACCGGAGTAATCCATGTAGGAGACAGTGATGTCGACGTCTTCAAATAGTTTCTCGTCGAGATAAACTTTTGCGGCCGGTCCGGAGAGATAGTTCGTAGCGCCAGCTTGCTGGCACAGACTAACAAGCCTTTCTGTTTTATCCCCGACTAACTCGTAATCCATCGACCATGAGATCGTTGTCGCAATACCTAAAAGACGGCAAATTGCGTTGATAAAACGATGATTGACGCGGGAAAGAAGAGTCTCCTGTGTTTGCAGATACAATTCCTCGAATAAGTCTCGGTGAGTCCGGAAAAACTCGGCCTTGGAATAACTGTGAATGATTGTTGCCCAGTGTTTGTCAGCCCAGGAGGATTCACTGATCACCGTATCTTTAATTTTTTGAAAATACTTACCTTTTACTTCAACGGGGATAGTTAGCCACTTTGGTCCGTTAGCGGTCTTGATGATGTTTCGATTGCGCCAGTCTCTGATCGTGTACTGCACGTCATCGTAAAGAATGAATTCGTCGACGGAATTTATGAGATCGAAATAACCTCGCCACGGAATGTAATTCGATTGAACGATTGCCACGGATTTGCTCATAGAGATTGTCGTCTGGGAGCGGGCATTCGCAAAATCGCTCGCAGCAGAAGCAAGGCGCCGACCAAAGCAAAGAAGAGTTGTGGTATCCAGCTCCATAAAACCTTCGGGCGAAAGGAGAGCTCTATTTCGCTCGTGTTTGGCGGAAGAATGACGCCTTGGTAGAAATTATTCACGGCAACAGTCTGCAGCGGTTGATAACGATTTTGGGCCGACCAGGCGCGATGATATTGCTGACTCAAAAAAAATAGCGTTGTCTGTCGCGATGCGGTGACATTGAATTTCTGGAAGTCATCCAAGATTTCGACGCGCTTCGATACAAGGTGCTGCGCGCTGTCCGGAGAATTATCGAGTGTGGCCTGAGTTTCTTTCGAGAGCTGAAACGCCGTCGTCTGCAAGAAGCCGATCGGAGCCGGGATTGTTCTATAAATTTTGATACCGCTGACATCGGTCACCAGTCTCAGTCTGTTTGTACGAAGTGGACGAGCGGAAAGAATCAAGCGGACGTTTGAAAATGAGAAGGTCGGGTCAGCCAGGACGTGTTTGATATTTAAAACTCTAAAATATCTTCCATAGGTGCCTGTCCCTGCGGCGCTCCAGCCCTTTACCAATGCCTGATATCTGCGGGATGAGAGCGAGTCGTAAGAGTTTACGCTATAGAGTCCTAGAAGAGATTCCTCATTGGAAGGTAAGACATGCTGCGCGCCGTCGGCGATGGCGAATCGTCCTCCGTCAAATGTGCGAGACTTGATTGCTTGAACCAGTTCCGATGAAGTGTGAATTTTTGCGAGCGGCCAACTTAAAATCAAAGTTCGGCCGTAAAAAAGTGCTGAAAGGATGGCAAGTGCAACGAACCCTGGAACGTTGCGACTGCGTAACGCCCAAGCCAAAGCTCCTACAAGCAGAAAGGTGATTGTGATCGCAGTCACATAGAAAGCATTTCCACGCCACATCAGTAACGCGACAATCAATTCCGCAATAACTGGGATGACGAGCCACACCGCGGAACGAAGCGTCAGGCGTAATTCGCCGCGAAGAATCGCGTCGATCGTAAATGCGCTCAAGACAAAGCCGGGAATGATTCCGCCACCAGCCAATTGAATGCGAGAGAATCCGAAGCCGAGATAATGAACCGCGAAAAGATAAAGGCTTGGAAAAATGGTCGTGGCCAGACAAACAAGGAGAAAAATTTGCCAGAATAACGTCGCGCGCCTGTTTTTCAGGAGAAACGAGAGCCAGATCAAAGTGCCGTAAAACGGCGTGAAACTTAAACCGGCAAAAGGTATCGGATAGTGAGGATCGATCGCATTGCCGAGCCAGGACCAATCGAAAAGCGTTATCAGAAAATTGATATGCTTTTGAAAATCACCGGCGGCGGGTAGGATCGCCGTAAAGAAGCTATCGCTGACGTCGCCCAACCGCGCGGAATGCCTCGCGATGGATAAGAGATCGAGAATGTTCGGAAGCGTAGCCAAGAAGCCGGTCACTACGCAACCGATCATGGCAATGGAAATCCACAATTTTTGTCTCCCTGTTCCCGGTTTCTGCATCAGCCTAATCAAGGCGAATGGCCCGATCATGTAGGCGGACAAAATAGTAACCTGCGGATACGAACTGAGGAGCCAGCAGTAGATGGCAAAGACCAGCCCAAGCGCCGCGGACCAGGAGGGCTTGCGCGTAAATTCCGTGATGAGCCAGAGCAGGCAAACGGGCCAGCACATAGCCGATACGAACATGACGAAGCAAAGCCAGTAGGAAACCGGCGTTGTAAAAGCGAGGCCGATCGCCGCACAGACGCCGGCTGCGGGATCCATCCCCAGCGAGCGGAGGAATAGAAGGAGAAACACGGCGGTGAGGCCCACCGTCAGCAGAACGAGCGCAGTATATAATATAAACGGGTTGCAGGTGAATGCCGACAGAAGGTTCGTGAGCGCGAAGGCGCGACTCAGGACGCTGCCGAACGCGGGGCGCCCCAGTTGGACGTGCGGATTCCAGGTCGCGAGCCATCCTTTTCGGTCGGAGCGAAGGTTGTTGGCTAGCTCCGGAATGAAGACGTTGCTCTCGTCAGAGAAGCTCCGATTGGAAATTCGCCTATTACTCGTCTGTTCGGATGGGAGGCCGAGTTCCTCGCTGTTGTCATGCGGGAAAATCACTTCGCCTTGGAACAGGACCCGCGAAAACTGCAGGACGAACACCGCGGCCAGCAAAAGAAACGCCGACCGGTGGGACATGAAATGCCCGCTAGCGGCCTGCGTTTTCCCGATCTCGATCAAACAAGTTCTTGATTCGTTAGACGATGGAATGCTTCGCGATATTTCGCCGAAGTTTTTTCGATAACATCTTTTGGCAATTGCGGAGCCGGCGGAGTTTTATCCCAATCGAGCGTTTCCAGATAATCGCGCACGAATTGCTTGTCGTAACTCGGCGGGCTTTGGCCGACAACGTATTGGTCGGCCGGCCAGAAACGCGAGGAATCGGGCGTGAGACATTCGTCGATCAACAGCAGTCGATCGCCAACGGTACCGAACTCGAACTTCGTGTCGGCCACGATGATGCCCTGCTTTGCCGCATGATCGCGACCGGCGGAATAAATTTGCAGGCTGAGATCTCTTGCTCGATCCGCCATTTCGTCGCCTAACAAACGGCGGCATTCTGCCATGTCGATGTTTTCGTCGTGACCTTCTTCCGCCTTTGTCGACGGCGTGAAAATGGGTTCCGGTAATTGGGACGCGAGTTTCAGGCCGGGCGGAAGTTTGATCCCGCAAACGCTCTGCGATTTCTGGTATTCCTTCCAACCGGAGCCGGCAAGATAACCGCGCACAACGCACTCGACCGTGAGCGGCTTCGTTTTCTTCACGATCATCGAGCGCCCGGCGAGCTGCTCCCGAAATTGTTGTAGTTGCTCGGGAAATTCATCGAAATCGACGGTAACGAAATGGTTGTCGATCTTATCAAAGTGTTTGAACCAAAATGCAGAGAGCTGATTGAGCACAGCGCCCTTGTCGGGAATCGGATCCGGCAGAATGACATCGAAGGCCGAAAGGCGATCGGTCACGACAAAGAGGAGCGTATCGCCAAGATCAAAAACTTCGCGCACTTTGCCGCTGCGCATTTTTTTTATTCCTGGCAATTCGAGATCACGTTGTGGCGCGGTAGTCATATCAAAAGAATGGATGTGATTTTTGTTCGCGGCAAAGCAGAATCGTTCGCATGGGTGGGATTGTTGTAAAACCGCGCGCGCGAATCCTGCACGGGCATGATTGGATTTTTACCGGCGAAGTTCTAAAAGTTTTCGGCAAACCAGCGGATGGCGACGTGATTTCATTGAAGGACGGGAAGGATCACCTGATTGGAAGCGCGATCTACAACAGCAAATCGCAAATTGTGGCGCGGCGATTTTCAAGACGGAAACAGGATCTCGATCTCGATTTTTTCCGACGGCGGATTGCACAAGCCGCTGAATATCGAAAACGCCGCGGGATTGATCCGCAACTTTGCCGGCTGGTTTGGAGCGAGAGCGATGGATTGCCGGGTGTGATTATCGATCGTTACGGCGAGCGCTTTGTTTTGCAGACGCTGACGCTCGCGATGGATATGCGGAAGGAATTGATTGTCGAGGCGCTGACCGGCGAATTCGAGGCAAAAGATATTCTGGAGCGCAATGACGCGCCGGTGCGCCGGGCGGAAGGGCTTGGCCTAACGAGTGGGGTACTGCGCGGGGAAACAACCGCGGAAATTGAATTTCAAATCGCCGGAGTAAAATTCGCAGTCGATTTACTGCACGCGCAGAAGACCGGCTTCTATCTCGATCAGTTACCGAATTATGAAGCGGTTGCGCATTACGCGAAAGACAAACGCGTGCTCGATTGTTTCACGGGCCAGGGAGCGTTTGCGCTGGCGTGCGCGCGCGCCGGCGCGGCAGAAGTCACGGCGGTGGAAGCGAGCTCGGAAAATCTGGCGGCCGCAAAGAAGAATGCGCAGAGGAACGAATTACTCGTGCAATGGATCGAAGAGGATGCTTTTCAATTCCTGCGTGCCGCCGAGAAAGCGGAAGCGCAATTCGACCTCATCGTTCTCGATCCGCCGTCGTTCACGAAAAGCAAAGGCGGTTTGCACGACGCCATGCGCGGTTACAAAGAGTTGCATGTGCGCGCGTTCAAATTGCTCACGCGCGACGGGGTGCTCGCGACATTTTCCTGTTCGCATCATGTGAGTCATGAAGCGTTCGCCGATATGATTCGCGATGCGCTGGTCGATGCGCGCCGATCGGCGCGGAGGCTTCGCCGCTTCGAGCAACCGCCCGATCATCCGGTTTTGCCGACTTTGCCGGAGACGGAATATTTCAAGGGATTTTTGTTGGAGATGATGCCGGGAAGATGAACGAGAAAATTGTTTCCGATTCCTCCGTGAAACTTGTGGAATTCTAGAGTTGCGTCGCTAATATCACGCCAGCAGCGGCACGAAGAATCAGACATGTCAGAGCGAATCCGACCGATCGAACAAATGCTCGAACTAAACGAAGATGAATCGATTTCCACCGAGCATCTCGATTCGCAGGTGCAGAAAGCGCAGGAACAATTGCTCCAGCTCAAACGGCAGCAGGAGCAAATTGAAAAACAAAAACGCGAGCTGGAAGAGCTGAGCCGGCGGCAGGAAGAACTGGAGCATGGCCGTGCGGATATGAGCGACAAGCTCACGCGTTCGCTCGTGATTTTGGAACGCGAAGCCTACGATTCGCAGAAGAAACTGGAGCAGTTACGCGTGACCCATGAAAGTTTCACGCAACATCTGCAGCATATCGAAGCGATCGATCCGAAAGGATGGAACTCGTCCGATTTGCACAAGGAATTAAGTCGCGCACTCAGCACGGTGGACGATGCGCGCGCGGAATTTGGTCAGCAACGCAGCCGCTTGCAGGCGGCAGAAGAAGCGAACGATGTTGGGGTGCCGGAAGTTGCGCCGGGAATCGGTGGGCTTCGCGGCGGAAGAACATTTATGCAATGGATGCAGATCGGATTTGCGTTCTCGCTTCCCTTTATTCTTTTCGGCTGTCTGGCGCTGGCGTTCTTTTTCTGGATGACCGCAAAAGGACAATGATTTCGCATGGGCCGTCGATCGTCGAAATCTGTCACGCCGCTTAATCAGAAACAGGAAGAGCTGGCGCTCGCGGAATCGAAATTGCGCGAGCAAATGCAAAAGCTCGAGCGCATGATCGAGGAAGCGCCCCGCCTGGCTGAAGAAACTTCACGACGCCAACGTGAGGAAATCCTGCAGCGTGCGAGCGAAGGCGGCAACCGACTGGATGTTTCCACCGCGCTACAAGACAAGCGTTACGGAGATGGCGCTTATGAGCGACCGCGGCGTGGATCGATGCGGAAGGAGCGGCGCGAAGGTCGGCTGCTTTTTCTGGTGCTCGTGGTGGCGTTGACAGTCGCAGTCATCTGGCTGGCGACTCATCTTCATTTCTAATTGCCTAACGAGATGGCAAACGAACCGAATCTCGACGTGGCCTACGTCGCGAAGCTGGCACGCATCGCTTTGTCCGGGGAAGAGACGCGCCTCTTTCAGGAGCAACTCAGTCAGGTGCTCGCGCACGCGGAAAAATTGCGTGAGGTTGATGTCAGCGGTGTGGAAGTGACGACGCATGCGATCCCCGTCGTTAATGTTTTTCGCGAAGATGAACCGCGCGATTGGTTCACGGCAGAGGAAGCGCTGAGCAACGCGCCGCAAAAAGCCAACGGTCTGTTTATTGTCCCCAAGGTGGTGGAATGAGCGCGATTGATTTGCCGGCGCTTAATATCGCCGAGCTGCGCCGCATGCTTGTGCGGCGAGAAGTTTCGCCGCTTGAAGTTTTGGATTCATTGCACGCGCGTATTCAGGCGGTCGATTCGCAGATCGATGCGTATCTCTCTTTTGATTTCGCGCGCGCGAGAAAAGAGGCGGAGAAGGCAGACGTGAATCTTCCGCTCGGCGGTGTGCCGATCGCAATCAAAGATGTTATCAGCGTCGCAGGCGAGCCGTGTACGTGTGCGTCGAAAATTCTGCAGAACTATCGCGCACCTTATGACGCAACCGTGATTCGAAAACTGCGTGCAGCGGGAGCGATCCCGTTCGGCAAAACGAACATGGACGAATTTGCCATGGGATCGTCGACGGAAAATTCCAGTGTAAAACCGACGCGTAATCCGTGGGACTTGTCGCGCGTTCCTGGCGGGTCGAGTGGCGGTTCCGCCGCGGCGGTGGCAGGGGACGAAGCGTTTGGTGCGCTCGGTACTGACACCGGCGGTTCGATTCGCGAACCGGCAGCCATGAGCGGTGTGGTCGGGTTGAAACCTACCTACGGTCGCATCTCGCGTTTTGGATTAGTTGCTTTCGCTTCGTCCCTCGATCAAGCGGGACCGTTGACGAAAACAGTCCGCGATGCGGCACTGTTGTTAGGAACGATCGCGGGCCCCGATCCGCAGGACACGACGTGTCTTAACGAACCTGTTCCGGATTACGTTGCCAACCTGGAAAAAGATTTGCGCGGCGTGCGCCTCGGCTTGCCGAAAGAATACATGATCGATGGAATCGATGCGCCGGTCAGGTCGGCCATTGACGCAGCGATTGCGCAACTCAACTCGTTAGGCGCAGAAATCGTCGAAGTTTCGCTGCCGTACACCGAGTACGCGATTGATGCTTATTATATTCTTTCGACCGCGGAAGCGTCGGCCAATCTGGCGCGCTTCGATGGCGTGCGTTACGGATATCGCGCCAGCAATCCCAAAAACATTCTCGATCAATACGCGCGCACTCGTGGTGAAGGGTTCGGCTCGGAGGTCAAGCGGCGCATAATTTTGGGAACATACGTTCTCAGTTCGGGATATTATGATGCGTATTACTTGCGCGCGCAGAAAGTGCGTGAGTTAATCCGGCGGGATTTCGCGCAGGCGTTTGAAAAAGTGGATGTGTTGATCTCGCCGACTTCGCCAACGCCGGCCTTCAAGCTCGGCGAGCACATGGACAATCCTTTGAAGATGTATCTCGCCGATATTTTTACCAACGCGGCAAATCTTGCGGGCATTTGCGGGATCAGTTTGCCATGTGGGTTTGCTGAAGTCGGTGGAAGGCGTTTACCGATCGGTCTGCAACTTCTGGGCAAGGCGTTTGACGAAGCACGCATTCTGCAAATCGCGCACGCTTACGAGCAAAGCACCGACTGGCACAAAGAGCGGCCGCAGCAGTTTGCGAATTCAGTGCCCGACAACCGCTAGTTTCGGAGCGGGTTCGGAAAAGGTTTCCGTCGCTTCAGTGAATCGGCGTGGCCGTGTGCCGAATCGTTTCTCAAATGCGCGGTGAAACGCATCCGCGTTCTTGAACCCAACCGACGTCGCTACGCTCTTGAGAGTTTTTTGGCGGGTCGATAGACGGCGTCGTGCTTCATTTAAGCGTAGGTTCTCCACGAATTCCGAAGGCGATGTTCCGAACACGCTTTTAAATGAGCGACTGAAGTGCCGTTGCGAAATACACGCGCGACGAGCAAGAATTTCCACGGAAAGGTCTGCGTTCAAATTGCGAATGATCCATGCAACCAACTCGCCAAACCGATCGGTCGGCTGGCTGTCATAAGAAGACGGCTCGCAAATTCCGTCTCCGAGTTCGCGTTTTACCAGCGGAGTAACGAGTTCCTGGGCCGCCGCGATCGCGACCTGGCGGCCGTAATCTTCTTCGATGAGAGCGAGCGACAAATCGATTCCCGCCGTGAGCCCCGTCGATGTGTAGAACGGCCCGTCTTTGACGACGAGCCTCTTATAATCGACGCGCAATTTCGGGAATCGCCGCGCCACGTCCGTCGCCACGCGCCAATGCGTTGTGACCTGGCGGCCATCGAGCAATCCCGTGGGTGCGAGGCCGTAAATGCCGGTGCAAATGGAGGCGATTCGACGCGTGGTAGCGAAACGTTTCAAAATCCAATCCGATATCGTCTGACTCACTTCTGCTGAGCGAAGGCCGGGACCGCCAGGAATAACAATGGTATCGAGCGGCGGGGCGGTCCGGAGTGTTTTTTGAGTCTGAAAAATCATTCCCGATTCCGAACTGAATGGATCGGCATTCAATCCAATTGTGCACACCTCGTAACACGGTAGCCGATTGCCAAATCCATCATCGAGTGCCGCTGCGGTAAAAGCGTCAGCCGGTCCGGTCAAATGCGAAGCAATGACGTGATTGAAGCCAAGAAAACCTATTCGCTTTGGAGTCATTGAATTTTTAGGATGTAAATTTTCGTCGGTAGCGTGAAGGTGTGACACCGAGACGGCGTTCGAACGCGCGTCGGAACGCGTCAGCGCTCGTGTAGCCGACAGCAGAGGCAACGCTCTCGACGCTGTGTCGAGACGTTTGCAAGCGACGGCCCGCTTCTTTCAAGCGCACGCGTTCCACAAAATCCGCCGGAGTGGAATGAAAGACGGATTTGAAGACCCGGCTAAAATGGCGCGGACAAAAGCACGCGCGATTCGCCAGAGCTTCCACCGAAAGATCGTCGTCGAGGTGAGCGACAATCCACGCCGGCAAGTCAGCCAGCCTTTCGGCCGGCGCGGATTCGTAACGAGCGGTGTCGACGCGATCTTCTTCGCCCGGCGGCCGCAATCGAACGACTAATTCGCGGGCGAGAGCCAGAGCGACTTGTGAACCGTAGTCCTCATTGATTAGGGACAGGCTCATTTCAATCGCAGCCGTTCCGCCACCGCAGGTATGGAAAGCGCCATCCTTAAGGAAAACCGCTTCCGCCTGGACGTGCAGTTGCGGATAGCGTCGCGCGACATCCGGCGCGAGACGCCAGTGCGTCGTGACCTGCCGGTGATTTAGCAATCCGCTGTGGGCCGCGGGATAAATTCCACCGCAGACTGCCACGATACGGCGCACGTGTTGCGCCTGCACTGATAGCCACTTCGAAATGCTTTCCAGTGTTCCGTTGTTCTGCAGTCCATGGCCGCCCGGTATGATAATGGTATCCAGGTCGGTTACCGTTTGAATGGTTTCCTGCGCCTTAAAAATTACGCCGGATTGGGAGACGAAACTTTTTCTCGTTAGGCCGATAACGATGATTTCATAGAAGGGTTTTTCCTTCAGGCCTTGATTGAAATTGCGCGCCGCGGCGAAGGCTTCGAGAGGACCGGTAAGATCAAGCGTTCGAACTCCGTCGAAACCGAGGAACCCAATTCGCTTTTTCCCGGTTTGCTCCTGTGTCCGAAAATGGAGGCTCGGAGACACGACGCCGGGCTCCTCCCTGCTTTTAGCCGGCCTCGCCGATGCGAGGTCGAGCGCATTCTGGGCGCGAAAAACCTTTCCCATACTACTAACGCAGGAAATCCGACAAAAACGGCTCACAAAAACAAAACTTTTTCCGGCTGGAATTACCGGGGGAAAAAACGTAAAATGAAGAAGCCAATGATGGCCGCGACAACGCCACCGATTACTACTTCAACTACGAGTGAATCTGCCGGGGCGGCAGCTGCGAAGGACGTGGCGTTGCTCGGGGAGATGATGCCGGAAGTTTACGAGCAGCTGCGCGACCTGGCCGGCGATTATTTACGGGGCGAACGCCCGGATCACACGCTTCAGGCGACCGCGCTTGTGCATGAGGCTTACTTGCGTTTGAGAGACCAACATCACGTCGATTGGACGAATCGCGCGCAGTTTCTTGGCGTGGCTGCCCAGATGATGCGGCGCGTGTTGAAGAACCACGCGATCGCTCGAAGCGCAGCGAAACGAGGCGGAAACGATAAACTGCGATTGACCTTGGACGAGGCGATCGAATTTTATCAGCAATGCGAGATCAGTGTCGCAGCGGTCGACGAGGCATTGAGCGAACTGGAGATGCTGGACGAGCGACAAGCGCAAATTGTTGAGCTGCGTTTTTTCGGTGGTCTCACGATCGAAGAGATCGCGAAGGTTTTGAAGATTTCGCCTGCAACCGTGAAGCGGGAATGGGCCACGGCCAAGCTGTGGCTGCAACGTCAGCTTTCAGAAATACAAACCTAAAAATGCATTCCTAATCCCGATGGCTCCGCAACACTGGCAGCAGGTCAAAGAAATCCTCGGCGAAGCGCTCGAACGGGACGAAGGCGAACCGCGGACAACGTTCGTCGCGGAAAGGTGCGGGAAAGACACGAGTCTTCGAGATGAAGTAGATGCTTACCTTAATGTCTCGGGCCAAAAGGTTGAGGCATGTGCGGAAAATATTCGCCATGTCGTGCTCGATAAAATTCAGTCTGAGCAAATTGGGCGCCGGCTGGGCGCTTATCGCATCGTGAAGGAAATCGGCCGTGGTGGAATGGGTGCGGTTTTTTTGGCGGAGAGAGCGGATGGGCAGTTTGAGAAGCAAGTCGCTATTAAATTACTAAAACGCGGCACAGATACGGACGAAATCGTCCGCAGGTTCCGCGCGGAACGGCAAATCCTGGCGCAGCTGGAGCATTACAGCATTGCGCGATTGCTCGATGCGGGCACGACGGAAGATGGTTTGCCTTACTTCGTGATGGAGTATGTCCTAGGTGTCCCAATTACGACGTTTGTGCGCGAACGCCAACTCCTGCTCCCGCAACGACTCGAACTTTTTCTCAAGGTGTGCGCGGCAGTAGAGCGTGCGCACCGCGATAACATCGTTCATCGTGATTTGAAGCCGAGTAATATTCTCGTTACCTCAGAGGGCGAACCAAAGTTACTCGACTTCGGCATCGCGAAGTTGCTCGAACCTGACGAAAACCAGCTCGATGCCACTGCTACCAATCAGCAGCGTTTTACTCCTACCTGTGTTTCGCCGGAACAGGCGCGAGGCGAGACGATCACGATCGCAAGCGATATCTACGCCTTAGGCGCATTGCTTTACGAAATCCTTACCGATAGAACACCGTACCAATTTTCTAACACACGACCGTCGCCGGAAGAAGTAGCGCGTGTCGTTGGGGAACAGGAACCCTTGCGCCCAAGCCTTACTGTTTCAGATGGAGGGAGAGAAACCGATCTGGAAGGCGATCTCGATAACATAGTGCTATGCGCTCTACGGAAGGAGCCAGAGTGCCGCTATCCGTCGGTCGCTGAATTTGCGGAGGATATAAAGAGGCATTTGGCCGCACGTCCTGTGCAGGCACGGCCGATTACCACCCTTTATCGCGCAAGAATGTTCCTCACTCGAAACAGATTGGTCGGTTTGCCACTTGTTTTAACCGCGCTCGTTTTTGTCGTTGTTGGGCTATTAGCCGTTAGTCCGCGCTTGCGAAGCTTCTCTCGCTTGATTTCCTCGCCAAATAATGAAGCGGGGCCGCAAATTAATGACAAGAGCATTGCGGTCTTGCCATTCGATAGTTTCAATGGTGAGAAGGACAACAACTACTTCGTCGATGGCGTACAGGACGATATCCTAACCGATCTGGCGCGAATCTCTGATTTGAAGGTAATGAGCCGCGGAGCGGTTGCTTCCTACCGCGGCGCGAACAAAAACGCGCAGGAAATTGGACGTACTCTGGGCGTTGCGCACGTGTTGGAGGGAAGCGTTCAGAAATCTGGTAACCGGGTTCGAGTTAACGCGCGTCTGGTGGATACGAGAACAAACACTCAAATCTGGGCCGATCACTACGACCGGAGCGTAGATGACTTGTTTGGGCTTCAAAGCGAACTGGCCCAAACGATCGTGGCGCAGCTAAAGGTAACTCTGACTGCACAGCAGAAAGCGGCCATAGAAGCGCAACCGACACAGGACATGCAGGCCTATGATCTTTATCTTAAAGCTCGCGACCTGCTTAGTCGCCCGCCGGAGAAAGAGGGCCGACAGTGGAAGAAGGCCGATGGCTTTGTCGAGGCTGCGATCGCACGAGATCCGAAGTTTACGCTCGCTTATTGTCTTAAGAGCGAAATTGAGATTTTACTCTATCGCTATTTCGATCATACTCCCGGACGACTAGCTGCCGCTAAAGAAGCTGCCACGAGAGCGTCGCAGCTGGCGCCGAACCTGGGTGAACCGCATCTTGCTCTGGCGCAATATTACTATCACGGATTTCGTGATTACGCGCGCGTTCAAGGCGAACTGAACCTGGCGGCAGCGACCATGAGCGGAAAGGCTGAGTTTCTTTCCATCGCCGAAGTTAACGAAAGACGACTGGGACATTGGAAAGATGCGTTGCGCGACGGAGAAAAAGCAATGGCTCTGGATCCGCATGATCCCGTCTATGCGACGACGCTGATGGAAAGCTACCTTGTTCTGCGAATGTTTTCCGAGGCGGAAAGGGTAGCTGACGTTGCGATTGCTCAGTTGCCAGGCGATTCCGCCGGCCTCGTCTGGGCGGATAAGGCCGATGCTGCGATAGGAGCGGGGAAACTCGACCACGCGCAAGAGATTATCGAAGCGGCGCCTAAAAACCTACCTTGGAAAAATTCGATGCTTTCTATGGTCGCGTTTTGTAAACGCGATTATGCAAGAGCGGCGCAGTTACTGGAGAAGACAGAGCTAAGGCAATCGAAAGGTTATTGGGACTATCTCCTCGAAGGAAAAATTCGACGGAAATTAGAGGAGCCAGAGAAGTCACGGGCAGCGTTTGAGCAGGCAAAGAACCTGATTGAGGATCAATTGCGCAGCAGGCCGGATGATTCTACGCTCGTAGGTTTCCTCGCCGTCAGTTATGCCGGCTTAGGGCGGAAGGATGATGCAATCGCGACTGCCCGGAAGGCGACGTTACTACTTCCTCTTTCGCAAGATCCCATCGACGGACCCAACTGCGTTGCAATGCTCGCTGAAGTCTATGCCACGACAGGCGAACCCGAAGCTGCTCTAAACGCATTAAGCAAGATCGTGCGCTTGCCTTCTGGAGTCCCTCCTGGAGAGCTACGCTTTAATCCAGTATGGGATGCGCTGCGGAACAATGCTCGTTTTTCGGAACTTCTCATACAGGTGGAAAAGCCACTGGACTTCTCCTAGGTCGGCTCCTCGAAGTATTGGGATTCGCAAGGACCCTGTTAGGAGATTTGCTCTGATACCAAAGGATCGTCTGTGCTCGATCGATGGAGTCAGTCGACTCAATCCGCCCGAGGATGACGATCGAATAGACATGAGATCCTGTACAAACAAAAGAGGCAGCGGCTTTTCAACCGCTGCCTCTTCGAATTGCAAACCTAACGAGTCTTAGAACTTCTTCTTCAATTCAACGTAGAGGAAACGTCCAAGATTGTCGTATTGGAAGCCAGGATATCCAGTGGAGTTACCGCTCGCGATGCCGAATTGCTTTGGCGGATCTGAGCTAAAGATATTGTTCACTCCCACCGTGATCTTAGTGTTGTTCAGAATGTTCTTCCAGCACGGCATGGAGTAATTGGCCGTCTGGCCAGCCTCAACAGCCTTGCCATCCTTGCCGCGCACTACTTCCTTCGCATCCTTGGAATACCCAGCCACCGGCTGCGACTCTACTGGCGCCGTGAAGACGAGATCGTAGGAGGCTTGCGCATCTTGGAAGTAAGTCTGCTCAACCCAGTGCTCGTCAAGTGTTGCGACGCCCTGACCGGCAAGGGTTATAGCCGGGCCAACACGCTTCTCATGGAAGCCGTCAAAATAATGTAAAGCCCAACTCACTTCGAAGTTATTCCACGACCAGAGAACCCGTTGGATTCCCTTCCATTTGACCCAGCCGTCGCCGCCAGTTACGGCGCCGAAAAAGGCGCCTTCGAAAGGTTGAGTGTTCGTCGTGCCGGATACTTCTCTGGCTCTCGCTACGCTTGAGGGTTGGAAGATGAAGGAATCCAGATAAGTCGCCTGCGTTAACGAAGTAAACGTCCCATACGGAGTCTGAAGCTGGTACTGAAGACCAAGATCAACGCCCCGCGCGTTTTCACGGCCCGCATTAGCGTAGGTAGTTTTCAGGAAGGTCACCGTCCCTGAGTTTGTATCGATAATGGCCTCTTCTCCTGGCAACGGATGTCCGGAAAGGACGCGTCGCACGACTTCCTGCGCCCCGGGTACTACGACTACGCCGCTGCGTTCGATATCCCATAGATCAATTGACAACGTCAATGTCCCAGCAGGAATCCACTTCGGAGTATAAACAATGCCACCAGTCCAAGTGCGCGAATCCTCCGGTTGGAGATTTTTATTAGAATCGACTTCTTCGGTCGTTTCCGGCTCCGCGGTGCCACCCGGAATTAATCCATTCAGCGAAGTTGGCGCTAAGATGAAGGCTGCTCCGCCGTAGAGTTGGAACAAATTCGGTTCGAGGAAACCTTCTCCCCAGGTGCTGCGAATCGTCAGCTGGTCGTCAAACGGCTGGTAGCGCATGCCTACTTTAGGCACCAACACATTGGTGTCGTTATTTTCAAACGCTTCATATCTGCCTGAGTAGGTGAACTCCAGAGAATGTAACCCAGGAATGTTCATCTCCGGACTGGTGATTGGAACCAGCAGTTCGCCGTAGAAATCGTAGTCCTTGCGACCCGCGCCGACCACAGGCGATTGTCCAACACCGGCTTCTTGCTTCAAACGGCCCTGGTCATCCGGCTCAGCTCGCAAGCTTTCATTGCGGAAGCCAGCGCCAAAGGCGAATCCTACTCCGCCGCCAGGCAGATGAAACAAGTCCGTCGTATACATGTTCGCGTCCACTGTCCCTAGCCTGGAATAATTAAGGTCCCTCCTGAACATGGTCGCGTAGTTAATCGGAATCGCATTGGATGGAATGGGATTGCGATAATCGCCGAACGGATTGTAGGGGATTGTCGTTCCAATATAGTTCGAGGAGGTCGGATTAAAGATCGAGTCGTTCGCGTTGTTGATCTGATTGTAGCGAAGAACGTTTACATCCGTAATTCTGGCGATGTTCAAGATCTGACTATAGCGGAATGCGGCATCGTAACCCCAGGTTCCGTCAAAGAGTTTGTCGCCCTTAACACCGACCGTGCTCAGAAACGCCTGGTTTTCCGTATCGACTAGGCGGTTGCCGAAGTCGGCCAGTCGCGCACGAGTGCCACCCGATATAATCTGCTGGAACGGATTAAAGGGATTGAAGGCACCCACCGGAAGACCAACCTCCGCCGCGGTCGGCGTGTTTGGTGGTGTGATCTGAACACCATTCGCATCGAGAGCGAAAGGATGGTTGGGCGGAATGACCAATGTTCCCTGGCCCTTAGTCTGGAAGTCATTGGTGGCGCCTGGCGCCAATTCGTCATGCTGCTTTACGTCGGCATAATAAAAGTCACCGTAAATCTGGAGTTGATCGCCGCACACCTTGTGATTGAAAGCGACATAACCGCCAAAGCGCTCTTGTTCCGGAAAGGAGCTGGAAAACGCATTGAAGTTAAAACCACCAAAGATACTGCGAGGTGCCCGAGCGCGTCCCCTGCTATAAGTGTAGTCGGTTGCCGGAGACAAGCCATTAGTAAAGCTCGGCGCCGTAGTGAAAATTATGGGCCGCGGTGTACCATCCGCATTCACCGGAAGAATCGCCGGATCGATTCCTGCATCGATCGCTGATTGCCTGCTGATCTGCAGATTATATGGGCTCGCGTTCGAACTTACAAAAGGCGGCTTATCGGAGTTACCGCGGTCGATGTTGAACGACGAGTTGTGGCGGTAGTAAAAGATATCGCCGCTGACCGAGGTGTTATCGTCGCCAACGCCAAAGAGCACGTCAGCTTGAAACTGTGCTGCATCTTTATCAAAGGTGTTACCGTACTCGACCGTGGTTTGGGCACCGCGGAAGTCCTTATAGAGCTTAATGTTTACGACACCGGCAACCGCATCCGCTCCGTAAGTGGCAGAAGCACCATCTTTCAGAATTTCGATGCTCTCAGTGGCCGCTAGCGGAATGGTATTTAAATCGATGAAACCGCTGGCCGGAAAAGGTGCGACGCGACGACCATCGATAAGAACGAGAGTAGCACTGACATCGAAACCGCGCAGCGAAACCGATGTAGCGCCGGTAGGCCCCCCTTGGCCCGTTCCGTTATTCCCGACCGGAATACTGTTCGAATTTGCCACGGGCTGATCCTTGAGCAGCTGCTCCAGGTTTCTTTCACCGGATTTTTGAATCAAATCGCGGTTCAGGTTTAACACGGGGTTTGGACCGACTTCTTCCGCCGTCGGAATATTCGATCCCGTAACGATGACCCGTTCGGCTTCCTGGGTCGGTGCGCCCGCAGCGCCCTGACCTGCTTGTGGCGTCGCGGGTGCGGTCGTTTGAGCATAAGTGCTCAATGCCATCATAAAAGGAATTGCAACGCCGGTGACTATAACCGTGCGAATGAATTCCCAGTTTTTCAGTATATTTCTTTTCATCATTTCTCCCTTTGGTGGTTAGGCTGCGCGAGTGATTGTTTTCGTTCTCGACGCTTTAGAGAGTGCTATACCGCGAGGTCGACGAAGGTCGTTAGGACATAAACCAGACAGTTACGGACATGGCGAAATCCGGGGCGCTGGGAAGAGAAAGTCCGGTTAGCTGCAAATAGTCTTGCAGGCTTTGAATGTTTTCGGGTATTACCGAATGAAATTCAGGAGGTCACATTATGAATCTCATTCGACGATATTCGATTTTTATTACATTGGTCGTTAGTCTGGCGATGCTTTCCGGCTGCGCGGAGACGCAGGAAGGTCGCACGACACAAGCGCAGGGCGCGGGAATTGGAGCGCTTCTGGGCGCAGCTGTTGGTGCGGGGTTGGGCGCGGCTACCGGAGGCGGAGAGGGAGCTGCGCGAGGCGCCGTGGCTGGAGCCCTGATAGGCGGCACGGCCGGATTTGTCTACGGAACACACGTCGCCAATCAAAAAGCGAAATATGCGCGAGCGGAGGATTGGTTAAATGCGTGTATCGCGAGTGCGCGCGGTTATCGGCGTCACGCTTACGCGGTGAACCAGAAACTTTCCACACGCATAGCTTCACTGGAGAAGAGGTCCAGGGCAGCAAGAGCTTCGCACGACAAAGCAGCGGTCACCCAGATTCACAACGAGATCGCTGGTTTAAAACAGGAAGCGAAGACCGAATCCAAGAACGTCGACAACGAAGTGGCGGCGCAGCAAAATGCGTTGAGCGATAGTTCGGCCCGGAGTTCTTCGAAATATGGAGAACTGAAACAAAGCGTAGGAAGTCTCAAAGAAACGAGAGCGGAACTGGGCCAAAATGTGTCGCGCCTGGCGGCGTTGGAAAATCAAACAAACATTTAATCAAACTTCTATGAGACACGTTGCGCTGGCTTTTTCGGCAATGTTACTTTTTTCCGGTTGCGAAACGACAGGTGATCCGCACCACGGCGGGATTTTTTGGAGCGAAGATAAGGCGCAGCAGCGATTGGATCAGAAAAGACGAGAGTTGAACCGGATCGACTCGGACACCGACCGAGTCGAACAAGAAAATCGCGAACTCAGGAAAAAGAGCGAAGACGACCAAGGTTGACCTGGCTCGGCATAGTTCGCAGCCAGTTGCGGTTCACGTTTAGTTTAGGACGGCGTAGCTGCGAACTCGCAGTTCTTTTACTCGCATTTTTGCAGGTAACGCCTTTGCTCGGAGCCGAAAAAAATGCAATAGAAGGTCGCGCCGAGTTTCAACTTTTCCGCAATGCGATGCAGGACATCGTCGTGCGATGCATCTATCGCGTCTCAGAACGCGACGTTCTTGTCGGTACTCTGAAAGCTTTGAAGAAAGAGTTGGGACCAAAGTTCACCGCGATACTTCCGCCCGGTCTTGAAAGAAAGGACGCAGAAGAAGCCTGGCTTGTTTACCAGCAAACATTACGCGAACTCGCACAGTCGGCTGATACCAATCAATCGCTGAAAAGTCTGGTGGAACTTTCTCTGCGCGGTTACTGCCGAACGTTGGATCGATATTCCACCTACGACGATTACGAGACGTGGCGGAAGTTTCAGGAATTCGGCGAACCGGATTACACCGGAGTTGGAGTTACAGTGATCGAGGGACGCGAACAGGATTTCGTTTGCGAACCGATTCGCGGCGGCCCGGCGGAACGCGCTGGAATTGATGAAGGCGATCGTCTCATTGCAGTGAACGAACGTTCGGCCCGTGGCGCTACGGGAATGCTCATCAGGACATGGCTCGGTGAGAGCGGAAAAAATCCGGTCAAACTTCGTGTGCGTCATCGCAACGGAAAGGAAGAAACGGTCACGGTTTCCAAGGAACAGATTCAATACACGCCGGTATCGGTGGAGGAGAACGAGAGCGGTGTGCAAATCGCACTCCATCAAATCACCGAACGCGGGGTAGCTGATCTGCGCAATTCGCTCCGTTCAATCGATCCATCCAGATCCATTACTTTGGATTTGCGGGGCTGCAGTGGTGGGACGCTGCAGTTTGCCGTGGTCGCTGCATCGATTTTTCTGCCAGCAGAAACAGTTGTCGCAAAACTCGAAACCTTGAAAGGAACGGAAACGCTCCTTTCCACTAACGCGACTCCATACAAGCCGGCGAAGTTAACGATTCTTCAAGATCGACTCACTGCCAGCGGAGCTGAATTGATTATCGCGGCGCTGCGAAGTTATGCGCCGTTAAAAGCGGAATCGTACGGCGAGAAAACATACGGCAAGGGTGTCACGCAGGATGTTGTCAAAGTCTCGGGCGCGAATTCAGCCGGGGAAACTGTCGTTCAACCCGGGATTCTAACCATTACCGATTCGAGAATCTACGGACCAAACGGTGAAGTTTGGGATCAGGAAGGGCTGCCACCGAGCCGTGGCGAAATCCGTCCGTAGTTCACTTGCTCGTTTGTTTTGATTTCAGCCCGAAGTAAATCACGGCGTAAGACAACGCTGCCCACGCGCCCAGAATCAGAAGAGATGTTTGAAACGCTTGCAGAGAACGGAAGATTGTTCCCTTTGAAAAACGCACGTCACGCCGCGTTTCGACAGTGTCGCGATATTCCATGTGCAATCCATCCTCGCTCCGATCGCCGACGCGTTTGTGCTGGCCTAACCGATCTGGAATCACCAACACGTTTTGGAAGGAAGTGTTAACCAACGAGAGCTTGTCGAATACCTCGGAGTAGGAGCGATCGTTTTCCGTCCATTCCACGCGTTCTTTTTCCCCGCGTGACGTGAGAAACACCGGCGTCTTTGTGCGATTCGACAATAACGGAACGGCCAGGCCGTAAATGGAACCGACGTCCATGATTCTTTGCGCGGCGAAACTCGGCATCAGCTGGCTAAACAATCGCACCGATCTGCTCATGTCCGGTACCTGCACAACAATTCCGCCGAAGAGAATTTGCGGAATTAAAACTAAAGGCACCCAAAGCACAGCTTGAGTGGTATTCGCTACCAAGGCTGAGATCATCAATCCAATTCCCACACTCACGACCGCGGCAGCGATCACCGCGGCGAGGCGCAAACCGAGATTGGCGGCGAGCAGTGCAGCCACGGACATTCCCGGAAGCACGACCAGCGTTCCCTTTTCATCGCGAAGCGGTGTTCCATCTTCGCGCGCGAGAAGACGAGGTCTCGAATCGAGAATATGTTGTGTGATCTGGAAGAATTTTCCAACCGTGAGCAATGCACCGAGCGCAAATTTGCCGGGCGGTTGCTTTATTGGTTGATGTGCGATTGGCGCAGCGCTCTTCGCCGGCGTCGCGTTCGGATGTTCCAGGTCAACGGCATCGAAACCCGCATCTTCGCTTTGTTCGGCCGCTGCCTCGTCTGCGCCCAGAGTGTAAGAGCGCGTTAACTCCGTCATCGCGCTCGCGCGATCGATGTCTTCGGGGTGGAACCAGCCCGCAGCGGTGAAGGTAGTGAGAAGCAGGACAAGGCCCTGCAAGACCGAAATGAGCGAAAGAAATCCGAACTTACTGAAGATGTAAGTATTCATTCCTTGTCCGGAAATGCGTTCACGCCGGAAGATTGGAAGTTCGCCGACAATTTGTTGCGCGCCGTTGCTGCAGCCAAACCACATGGTGGCGACGACGCAGAGAAACATTCTCATCGCGGATTTATCCGCGACCCAACCGACAAGCAGGCCGATCAAGAGCGGTTGAACGAGCAGGAAAGCGATATTCAAAATATCGGATCGCACGATGCGCCATTGTCGCGCCACCAGAAGCATGAAGGAGCGCAAAGCCGGAACTTGCAGACGGCCTAACGAGTCATCGGTTGTTGCTGCGGCTGTTCCGTGGCCGACGATGGGAAACGCTCGCGGTGCGAACTGTGATTGTTTGAATTCAGTCTCCCATTCCGCGGCTGGTTTATCCGTGTTCGCCAGGCACGCGTAGATGCGCTCAAGCGGAGACAATTCCAAAACGGCCGTGTCCTGGTCAGTGTTGCCGAAGAGGAAATGCCGCCGCGCTTCGTCGCTGTTGCCGGCGAAAACAAGGCGACCGCCCTGCACAAAAAGCAATCGATCGAACAAATATGCTTTTTGCAAAACGTGAGTCGTGCAGATCACGGTCAGCTTCGTTAGGGTGAGTGACTGCAAAAGCGTCATGAGCGCTTCTTCCGTGGCGGGATCGAGTCCGGACGATGGTTCGTCGAGAAAGAGCACGCTTGGATTCGCGAGCAGTTCGATGGCAATGCTGACGCGTTTTCGCTGACCGCCCGATAAATCGGAAATGCGTTTGCCTGAATGTTCCGCGAGTCCCAGACGGGAAGTCACTCTTTCGACAAGGGCGGAAATTTCGCGGGGGGAAAGTTTAAGCCGCAAGCGTGCACTGAATGTGATGGCTTCTGTGACGGTTAATTCCTTATGGACGATGTCGTCTTGCGGAACGTAACCAATTCCGATCTCGCGCAATCGTTCGCGATCCGACAACGGAACTCCGCCGATGCGCACATCGCCCGACGTTGGCGGACGAATTCCGCAAAGCGCGTTGAGCAAAGTCGATTTGCCCTGACCGGACCCACCGAGCACGCCGATAAATTCTCCGGCGGCGATGTTCAGCGAAACATTTTCCAGAATTCTGTTGCCGCCAGCGACAACGGTGAGATCGCGCGCCGTAATCGTCCCAGTCGATTCCGGTTCGATGCGCGATATCGCGTCGCCGAGAAACTCAAACATGTAACCGGCAATGCGAAATCGATCGCCGAAAACAAGGCGTTCGCGCACCAGCGCTCGCCCGTTGAGTTCGGTGCCGGTGCGACTGGTGTCGCGGATGAAATATTCGCCGCTTTCGCATTCGATCGCGACATGGGAGCGCGAGATAATGTTTTCTTCCGGATCGAGATCGATGTGCGAAGCGTCGCCGGTTTTTTGCGGATCACCGCGCCCGATCACGAGCGCTTGCGAATCGAGCGCGATGCGCGTCGCGGGATGTCCTGCTCGCATCGGCGGTGCAAGCACGCGCTGAAATTGAATCAGAGCTCCGGGAAACTCGATCGTGTCTAAATTAGATAGCGGGATTTCTTCGCCCGGATTGACCGCGCGACTGTTCACCGTCGCCGGCAGTGAGAGCGCGAGTGAAACATGCAACACCCACGTGGCATGACGCGCCTCCCATTGCAGAGAGAGTCCACTTTGTCCGGAAGTCTCCGCGCCGATCACGACCTCGTCATTGCGCGAGACGATTTGCGCGATCTCTCGCGTTAATTCGACTTCGCGTTCCGAGACGCGGTCGCGAATCCTGAGTCGCCCGTTCATATTAAAAACTCAGATTCGAAACCATGCGCGCTCTCGTGGCAAGCGCGGGAATTTAGGGCGGCGATGGAAACTGGATTTTCACGTCGCGATCGACGGGCATTACTGGCGGCGCGCTCGCATTTTGCGCAGTCGGCTGGGGAACCGGTGGCGGCGCTGGCGTCGAGGAAACGGCTTGGGATTGATTTTCTGCGGATGCGGGTGTTCTCGCTGCGGTTGCCGATCCACTGGGTTTTGCATCAGGCCACTGAATTACGAAGGTGCCATTCACTTTCATGTAAGGCGCCGGCTCGCCCGTGCTGGAGGTTTTTAGAGTTGTCGCGGCCGAAGAGGTAGTTCTGCTTGCCACGTGCTGCACGTTTGCGATGCGCTGAGTCACTTCAGCTGCCGTCGGGAAAATCCATTTGCCGGTGACGTCAGCCTTTACCGGAATATCTGTCGTGAAATTCTTCCCATCTGTTGAAACAAACGCGAGTGAGAGCTGTGAAGTGAAGGGATAAAACTCCGTTGGCATCTGCACGCTATGCGTCGTGCAGGATTCCACGCGAAAATCTTTCAGGTTCGCGTCGAGTTCTTTTCGAAAAGCGTTGACGCTAGTCGTATACGATTGCTCGACGGCTTCGCGCGACGGCAACCCGCTCGAAGCGGCGGATGCACTGGATGTTTGTTCCGCTTGAGCTGGCCCCCGGCCGGCCATCGCCTGATTAGCGGCTTGCAGTTGCTTCTGCGTTTCATCGAGTTGGCGCTGCATCTGCGTGACTTTTTCCTCCATTTCCTGAGCGCGATCGCTGCAACTCGCTACGAGAAACGTTGCACAAAAAATCCAGCCGAGATTACGCATTTTCATGTCGACGATGACGCTTGAGCGTAGGGCCGCGAGCGATCAATTGTCCAGTGCAATCATGCCTAACAATTAAGCTTGCGCGGCGCTCGTTAGTTTTGCTATCACATGGGAAATGTCCGCACACTACAAACTCGCGCTGTATCTTGCTGCTGCGCTCATCGCTTGTGCGCAGTTCGCTGGAGCTCAAGACGACAAGGCTAAAACAGATAAAGGCAAAGACGATAAGGCTTCGTTTGATCCGAAGCAGGCAAAAGATGGCGGCTTGGGAATGCCGACTCCGTACGATAAATTCATCGCTCTCGACCAGTTGGTCCCGTCGGGCGAGATCAATTGGAACCAAACGTTTCGCAAAGTTGCAGTCGATATTGATCCCGACCAATTCACGGACAAAGACACTGTCATCCCGATGATTCTCGGCATCCGCATCGCCGATGGCGTGATGGCGGTAAAAGCGCGCGATGTTGAGTTGCTCAACAAAGCCGCGTCCGACATCGAGACATTGGCCAAACGAATGGGCGTGGCCGACGCCGATTTGAATCGCGCGCGCGCCGTTCGGGCCGCGGCGAACAAAAAGGAATGGTTGAATGTTTTTATGGAGCTTGGCTTTTTCCAACAGGACATAATGAAAAAACTCGAGGATAAAGAGAGCGCGTCGCGGACGACTTTGCTGATTGTCGCCGGCTGGCTGCAAGGCGCGCGCTACACCACCGCGCTGATCGAAGATCATTACACGGCCGCGACATCGCAGTTGTTGCGGGAACCGAAATTGGTCGATGCCCTCGCGGCCAAGATGGATTCGTTACCCGCGAATGCGAAACAGAACGCTGCGGTTTCAAAGATGCGCGAGGCTCTTCCGAAAATCGGAAAGATTATCAATATCCCGCTGGACGGTAGCATTCCGAAAGAAAGCGTGGCGGAACTAAACCAGTTATCGACCGATGCAATCAAAGCAGCAATCGCCTCTCATTGAGCGAAGAAAGGAATCACTGATGAAACTTATCTCCAAAAGCTTGCTAATCATCGCGCTTCTCGGCGCAACGCAATTGCCGCTCAAAGCGGATCCAGCGAAAGCAGAAGACGATTGTTACAACATGGCGGTTTACTACACCGCCCGCGGTTTTGCCATGGCGCCGACCAACACCAGTGGCTTGGGTGGCGCTGGATTTACCGTGCGATTGCTCATTCCCGTGAGCAAAGGCGTTGATTATGTGATCCTGGTTGGGCGCGACGTAGCAGCGCGCGATCTAGATCTTTACGTCTACGACGAAGTGGGAAGTTTAATCCTCGACGATCGGAGAACGACTTCGCGGGCGGGTGTAAAATTCCGCTCGAGCTATAGCGGAACGGTGCAAGCGTACGTTCACATTGCTCGTGCGACCGGCCTCGCGGCCTATGCCGTTCTGGTGGGTCGACGAGGTGATGAAAAAGGCGCGCTCCCGATTCCACAGGGTCCGGCTGATTTCGGCTCGGCGGCCGAGTCTTCGCCAAGATAAATTGTTTTCAACCAACCGAGACCAACCAATAACAATATGAAAAAAACGATTCTCCTCGCGATTCTTGCGGGCACTTTTTGTGGATGCGGATCGGATGAACCGCAAACCGGGTATCGTCGTCCCGCCACCCGTCCGGGAAAAACTGCGCCTTCTGTCTCATCGCAGAAAGCCGAAGATTTCCGCGCGGTCGAGCGGCCGTCTACTTATTCCGAGTAACGTACGACTCGTTAGGCTATTGAGTTGTTTCGACTCTTTCCAGCTCGCCGGTGGCTGGATAAGAGGGGAGTGTTTGATTCACTTCTTCTCGATCTGAGGGAGCGGAACCTGCGAACAGGTCGATTTTCTTTTCGTCCCGCGAACGCAAGGCGAGCCGAACATCTTCCGCTTTATTGCCGTCGGTCGCGTCGAAGTGTACCTGCGCCCGATAGATTCCATCGCTCCCGATGCTGCCATCGGTCCAGGACCCCGTCCGTGCTGCTGCACCGCGATGCTCAGTCAGTTGTCCGTTCGTTAGGCCGTTTTCGATCGAAATCTCTAATTCAAATTTGTTCTTCGCATCCGCGGCATCGGTAACTTTACCTTTGTAACTTCCGACAAATGTCGCTGGCGTTTGAATTGTGACCGGCTCATCCGATTTCACTTCGTATTCTTTGTTTAGAAAGAGCGGACGCACCGCGCGACCATTGTCTCCGCGCAAGGTCACCACATAAATGCCGGTCGCGACGTCGATCGTATTCATGCCGCCGGGATGAATTTCTGTGCCGCGATTGGCACGCTCGATTTTGACTCCGTCCAAATCTTTATCTTCGGGCAACAATGATTTCATCGAAACCGACGCGTGTGTGTAATCGGAGGACGGACCGACAAACATGATCCGTCCAGTATTGCGAAACATCATCAAGGGATGCGCGATTGTGAGATCAGCGTCGTCTTTGATAGTCACCGCTGTCTTCTTGAAACCCTTCGCTTCCGCAGTTATCTCGACGGGAAATTGTCGGGGCGTGTCGGCCAGGTTCAGCACGAGATCCGAGCCGTCTCGTTGCGGATCCAATGTTTTCCCCGCCACGGAAAACGTGGCCTGTCGCGGAATGTCACTGCCGCTAATCCGCAGCTTCGCATCGGCAGCAAAAGACTCCGTTGATGTTTGCTTTCCAGGCGTAGCGACAGGCTTTTTCCAAACCCAATAACTCGCAACAATGATGACGAGGCCAATAATTAAAGCGCTTACCACGAAAAGAGCGGAGCGCTTGGTCGGCGGCGCCGTCCGAACCGGCGCGACCGGTTCGTGAAACGAAATTGGAGATGTAGACTCCGCAGCTGTTCTTCCACTAATGGTTCGCGTTGCATCCGGTTTCGGAGCGAAATCTGGTATCGGGAGCGGCGGGGGAATCGCCACCGACCGCGGTGCGCTGCTCGATCGCGGTCGCGATGCCTGACTCGATGTAAGCGTCGTAGAACCTTCGCTGCGTCGCAGGTCCTGCAACAAAGCGCGGCAGGTTGGATACTCGCGTTTGCGGGCGATGACCAAGGCAAGTGTTCGGTTCGCCTGTTCTGATAAATTGGGTACGGCAACGTACGCCTGCGATGCGAGCGCTGCCGCGGCTGGACAATTTCTTCCCGCACACAATCGGTAAATGAGTCGCGCGAATTGCGCTCGCATATCGTCGGCGCTGTCGGGGCTCGTGAACATTTCTGTCGTAACAGTCGAAGTGACGTCGCCTGCGCCCGCCGCTCCCGACAACTCGGGCGCATCGCGCGCGGCAAGAAATCGTGGAAAGAGTTTTGGTTGAGCGTCGACCAGATCAGAAACCGGCGACTTCAGCCAAATGTCGGAGGCTTGTAAATTTGCGCCCGGCAACCAGGCTGCGGCAACTGCATCGCAAGTCTCCGCGATTTTTTCCAGGACCGGATGCAGTTCGGCCATAATCGCAGCCGTCTGCGTCGGAACCGCAGTCAACAATGGAGTGGCGTCCGGCTTTTCCAGAACAAGCGCGGTGAAATCGGCGTAACCGCGCGCCGCAACTGGCGAGAGTAATCCCGGCAATTGCAGCGAAGCAAAACGCGCCGCGTTCGAACGTAATCGCCAAAGCAAATCGACGTTACTGAGGAGGGCTGCGTTCAGAACGTGAAGCCATACCTGTCGTTTCGCATCCTGCGCGGATGTCGCGGGATAGTTGATGCCGGTAAATGTTTCGTTATGTCGGCTGCCGGTTTTCCATTCGGACGCCAAAGGAGCCTCGATGGTTTCGAGCGGCATCGGTTCGACTTCCGTTTTTGCTTCGTCAGCGCGCGGAGCGGATGCAGCCTCAATCGCGGGTGCGATCTTGGCATCGTGACCAAGCGCGTGCAGAAACTCAGCCGCCGAGTCGAATCGCTCCGCTGGATCTTTCTGCACAAGCTTTCCGAGCGCCGACTTCAACTTTGCCGGAAGATGATCGGGCAAGCGCGCGTCGTAACTTTCAGAGCTTAGTCGACTTGATGTAATATCGGATAGCGAACCAGCTTCAGGCGATTGTCCGATCGCGAGATACCAAAGCGTCATGCCTAACGAGAAAAGATCGGCGCGAGCGTCTACATTTTCCTCCCGGAGTTGCTCCGGGCTCGCAAACAAAGGCGTGCCTAACAGATGACTTTCGCCCGGGTCGCTCTCCTCCCCTGCGGCGTCCGTAACTCCGCCGTGCACATGGACGAGACCGAAATCAATCAGCTTGGTGGCAAGCGCACTTTCGTCCCCGGCCAGCATCACGTTCGAAGGCTTGATGTCGCGATGAACCAAACCGGCCGCATGCGCGCACTCGAGCGCGCCGCCGATCTGTAATGCGACATCGAGCAGTTGCGCCGGCGAGAGCGCTCCATGTTTTTTCACGTAGTCGCTCAGGTCGCCGCCCGCGCAGTATTCCATCGCATAAAACAGCACGCCATCCTTCTCACCGAAATCATAGAGCCGCGCGATGTGTGGATGGGAAAGTTTCGCCGCGGCGCGCGCTTCGATTAAAAATCGTTGCCGTACGGTCGCGTCCCGCGCGAAACGCTCGCTGATAATTTTTAACGCAACAATCGTTTCCAGGTAACGATGGCGCGCTTGATAAGTACGGCCAAACGTTCCGCGACCGAGAAGGGCGGGACTTCCGGTAGCATCTCGCTGAATCTCGAAGTTGCCAAAGAGCGACTCGTCGGAGGGAGACGATGGAGGTGTTTCGGTCGGCATGCGCGAACAGTGCTGGTTACTTTCCTTCCGCTTCTTTTTCGGTCAGACGCGCCCACGTCACCGTAAAAGGGTTTTCCCCTAACGAGCGATAAGCAAATTTTTTGTCAGTCAGAATCAGAATCTCATGCGGTTCCGCGTCGAGATAGAACTGACCTTTCTTCACTTCCCAGCGATTCGTTGTCGTAGAGATGTCACGCGGGCACATGTACATGATGCCGTCGGACTTTATCAGATAGGAATGCCGGGCGTTTCCCCAATAACCGAGGATTTTATCTTTGATCGCGCTGTCTGACAATTTCTCCCCGGCAGAAGCGCAAACGTTGAGAACTGTGAAGGCGGCGACCGCGACAAGGATTTTGGTTTTCATGAGCCGGAATACTGGAGAATAAAATGTCCAATCTGCCGAAGCGAGAATAGAAAAACATGTCGACCTTGTCCGTCTCGATTTGTTAGGATCAACGCCGCACGGAGAACCTCATGGGATCAGTCAACATTTCGATGCCAGTCGCCCCTGACATCGGCGGAGGCTGGAAGGAAACCGATTGGGATAAGCTTCTCATCAACATCGAAGCGGGCACCGTTATTCCCATTATCGGTCGCGACCTGCTTCAAGTCAGCGCAGATGGGAAGACGCCGCCGGTTCTGCTTTATAATTACATCGCGAATCGTTTGCTCGAAGAGCTCGGCAAAGAAGTTCCTCAAATATCTAAAGAGCCAGCGACCGATCACACGCTCAATGATGCGGTCGGCATTTGCATGCGCCATGGACGAAATCATTTCGACATTTGCTACAGCATTCTCGAAGTCGTGAAAGAAGTCTCCGATTGGCCCGCTCCAACTCCATTGCGACAGTTGGCCGAGATCACGGATTTTCAATTGTTCGTTTCGACGACGTTTGACTCGTTAATGGAGCGGGCGATCGAATCGAGCAGCGCTGGTGGTGAAGCGCGCCACGCGTCTGCTTACGCGTACGATCCGAAACCGCCATCCGGCAAAGCGGTGGAAGATTTGCCCCTGGCGAAACGGAGCATTAGCCAACCTGTCCTTTATCATTTGATGGGCCGGCTGACGGTGAATTCGAGCAACGTCGTCATTTCGGATGAAGATTTGCTTGAGTTCGTGTGCGCGCTCTACTCCGAGAACAAAAAGCGGGTCCCGGTCAACCTGCTCAATGAGTTTTCGAAAAATCATCTACTGCTTTTGGGCTGCAGTTTTTCCGATTGGCTCGCGCGCTTTTTCCTTCGCGCCGCCAAGCGCCGCCGCCTTTCCACAAAACCGGACGACGAACGTTTGCGTAACATCGTTGAATACGTGGTCGACGATTATTCCCCGCAAGAACAGAATCTCGTGCTCTTTCTCGAACAGTTTTGGACGAGCACGCGGATTTTCCGGAGCGGCAACGTGGTCCGATTTGTGGACGAGCTCCGTCGCCGTTGGGGCGAACGCAACCCGCAGAAAATCGCTGATGCCACCACCGCGCCTAAAAAAATCGCGATATCGGAACGCTTGCCCACGACGATGCCGGATGGCGTTCTCTTTATCAGTTACGCGCGCGAAGATCAGGCCGCGGTCGAGCGTTTGCGCGCGAGCTTAAAAGATTTTCCGGTCTGGTTCGATCAAGCCAAGCTCGAAGCGGGGGATAGTTGGGAGCGTAAAATCGAGGACAACATCGCGCGTTGCCGTTTCTTTATGCCGATCATTTCGCGCACAACCGACAGACGTCTGGAAGGTTTTTTCCGGCGCGAATGGAATCAAGCGGCCGATCGCACGCGCTCCATGCATGACGACATCCGTTTCATTGTGCCGATTGCCATTGATGAAACCAAAGCGGCAACGGCACGCGTCCCGAAACCGTTTTTGCGCGCGCATTGGTGGCAACTTCCCGATGGGGAGGCGACGCCCGAGTTTCGAAAGGAAATTCAAGCGCTCTTTGAAGCGCAAAGCACAAACGGCGATTGACGGTCGCGCACGACTTTCCGGAACGCGATGAAAATGAACGAAGATCCGGCCGCACAAGTGGTGGTGGATGAGCAAAATCCCTGGCCCGGTCTCGATTTTTTCGCGGAGAAGAGCAGCGCGTTTTTTCATGGGCGCGAAGCGGAAGCGGATCTTTTGCTCACGATGGTGCGGCACCGCCTTCTCACCGTGCTCTACGGTCAATCGGGCCTGGGCAAAAGCTCACTCCTTCAAGCTGGACTGTTTCCGAGATTGCGCGCTGACGGTTGGTTGCCGGTTTATGTTCGACTCAGTCATACCGACGCCGATGGGCTGGGCGGAAAAGGGACGACAGCGTTAATCGCACAAACCCGGCAATTCATTCGTGAAGCGATCACGGATGCGATCGAGCAAGGCCAATTGCTCGCCGCACAAGCGGGCGACCCGTCGCCGATGCCGCGCGATGATGAGTCGCTCTGGGAATATTTGCATCGCAAGTCTTCTGGTTTGCGCAGTCCCGCGCGCGAACGCGTCGCGCCGGTTTTGGTTTTCGATCAGTTCGAGGAGATTTTCACGCTCGGGCGCAGCGAAGCACGGCAAGCTATTCGCGAAATTTTTCTGCGCGATCTGGCCGACTGCGTGGAGAACCGCCTGCCCGAGCACGTGCTCAAGGAAATGAATCGCAAGCAGCCGAGTGCGGCGGAACGGTTCGCCGACTTGGAGTTCACGCGTCAGGATTACCGAATCGTTCTGAGTCTGCGCGAAGATTATCTCGCGGAACTGCATGATCTCAGCGATCTGATGCCGTCGATTCATGAAAACGAAACACGACTCGTTCCGCTGAACGGCTGGCAGGCGCTCGATGCCGTGGCGATTCCTGGTGAGGCGTTGGTCGAACCAGTCGTCGCGCGCGAGATCGTTGAAATTGTCGCGGCGAGTCGTCGTGGAGAAACCGAAGAAGGCGACGGCGCGACAGCGGCCATCGGCGAGGGCGAACGAACCGATGAAACGAAGCTCGAGGTCGATCCTGCGCTTTTGAGCATGGTTTGTCGCGAGTTAAACGATGAGCGGAAACGACGCGACGCGCCGAAAATCACGCAGGAAATTACAAACGATCTTTTAAAAAATAGCGGACGATCGGTTCTGCATCGCTTTTACCTCGACTGTTTCCATTCACTTCCCGAACGCAATACCGCGCCCGATGTGCAAAAGTTTGTCGAAGACGAACTACTCACGCCCACTGGTTATCGCAATATGGCGGAGCTAGTCCGCGCACAGAACCGTCTTTCCAAGGCGGGCGTTTCCGATCCATCCGCCGCGATTCAATGCTTGATCGATCAACGCCTTCTCCGAATCAGCGAGCGTCGGCAGGACAAAACGAAATGGCTCGAACTGACGCACGACGTGTTGTGCGACGTCGTCAAAGAAAGCCGTCGCGAACGCGAAGTTCGCGAAGTAAAAGAGCGCGAGGAAAGGGAAGAACGCGAACGCGCGGGCCGGCGTTTGGAAGAAGCTGAACGACAGCGCGCTGAAGCAGAATTACAAACGCGAGCCGCGCAACAACGCGAAGCCGAGGCCAACACTCGCTTGAAACAAATGCGCCGGGAGCGCCGCTTGGGAATTGCCGCGCTCGTTTTGACGATTTGTTTCGCGGGCGCGCTCTGCGTCGCCGGGTTTCTCCCCTACGGCAAATTAAAAACCGGTGAAGATGCGCAGCGTCGCAGCCGCAGTTTGGTTGAACACGCGAAGGAAAGATTGAATCGCTCCGACGACGAACGGCGCAATGTTGTCGTTTTGCGTCAGCTCGCCCGCGCTTTGCGTTTCGATCCGGGAAATGCGGACGCGGCGAAACTTGCGAGCCAATTGCTCGTCGAGAAAAATTGGTGTCCGCCATTGTCGCGTCCTCTTCGTTATCTCGACAGTCCGTTGCTGAGCGTTGGCTTCAGTCCTGACAATCGCGAGGTCGTCGCAGTCGCAGCGGACGGAAATCTCGTTCGGTGGAGCAGGGATGATTTCAAACAACTCGAAAGCCTTCCGCTCGTGCCCGATAAAATGTCGCCGGAAAACAAAAAGGTGTTGGATTCGGCCGCGTTCAGTCGCGACGGCAAACGCATTCTGATCGCACTCTTTCCGCCTAACCGGGAAAAGTTGCGGGTATGCAATTGGTCGGAACGCGACGCGTCGTATCGACCGAGCATTACGACGGTTGATTTTAAGGAACCGATTCGTTCGCTCGCCTGGAGTCATGACGGAAATTTTCTCTGTCTCGTTCCACAACGCTTCGATCAATCCAACTGCCGGGTGTTCACGTTTGAAGGCAGAGATTACCGAGAACGAACGACGATCAAGAACGCCACCGCCGCTGATCTCACGCCGGACGATAACTGGCTCGCCATCGCCGAAGTCGGAGGGCGGATTCAGCTCTGGGACACTCACACATTGCAGCCGGCACCAGAAGGTCCGGAATTCAAAACGACTCTGCAACCATCCGAGCAAAGTCCCGACACAAGATATTTCTTTCTCGTTTTCAGTGGCGATGGCCGGGAGTTAGCCGGCACGGCCATGCGCGAGCCAGGTCGCATCTGGAGTTTGCGTGATGGTACCTTGAAATGGTTGAAACCAAAACTGCAACGCGACCAAGTCATGCGTATGGCCTTTGTGCCTTCGGCCGCTGCCCACATCGTTGCTGCGGGAATAACCGGCACGAATGGAATGGTGGGTCTGTGGGACACGGCACGCATGGAACAACTCCGCGCCGAGCCGATGTGTTTTACTGAGGCCATGGTGTATCCAAATTTCAGCCCCGATGGAAAAACTGTCACACTTTCCGGCTCGTTTTGGAATGCAATGGATACCATTCGCGCATGGGACGTTTCCTTGAGTCGACCTTCGATCGACGTTTCCAAGTTGCGTTTAACGGGGAAAAAACCTCCGCCCTGGCTGGCTGATCTCGCTGACGCGATCGCTGGATTGAAGGTTGCGTCCGAGGACGACGAGACACCGCCGCCCATCCTTTCGGAATTGAGAAAGAAATATGCCGACAGCGAAGTGTCCGGAGAATATGCGCCGGTATGGAATCGGTTTCTTGCCGAAGGCGGTCGATGACCGGCGATTTTCCTATACTCGTTAGGCGCGGTTTCGCGTTTGCACTTACGCTCTCCCTCCTCGGTCAGGCACACGCGGATAAGGTTCGCATCATCGAGGATCCGCGCGAAGCATCGCAAATTCGCGTTGATCTCATCCAGCAAGCGAAACATTCCATCGACGCCCAATACTACATTGTCGGCGACGATTATTTTACCTTTGCCGGGCTGGCGCTTCTGCGCGACGCCGCGCGGCGAGGATGCAACGTCCGCATTATCATCGATGGACGCTCAAACAAAATTCCTTCGGCGGTGCATGCCCACCTGAAAGCCGAAAAAATCTCGATCAAAATTTATCATCCGGTCACGTTGCGGAAACTCAGCTGGGTCGTGCGACGGATGCACGACAAAGGCCTCGACATCGATGGCAAACGCATGATTCGAGGCGGCCGCAACGTCGAGGGCGACTACTTTGGGTATGCGAAACGTAACTTCGTGGATCGCGACGTTTATGTGGAAGGAAAAGTTGTCGCCGATTCGGACGCCTACTTTAGTGATCTTTGGAACAGCAACGAAGTCGTTCCGGTAAAGGTCAAAGATCCTACTGGCGACCTTGCACAAAAAGGCCGTGCGATTCTTGATGCTGCCGGTAAAAAACTTCGATCAAATAAAAGTCCCTCGCTGAATACAGGCAACGATTGGAGTGTGCGCTCTCGTGAAGTTGGACGAGTCCAGTTTTTTCACGACCCCGTCGGCCGCAAAGGTCTGGAACCGGGCATTAGCACAAGTTTGCAACAAGCGCTGCGAAGTTCGCATCGCTCAATTTTGATTGAGACACCTTACCTTGTTCCGACGAAGGAACTCCTAAGCGAAATTCAACAGGTGAAAAGACAAGGTGTGACCAAAATCGAGATGATAACTAATTCGATTTCATCGAATGATTCCGTGCTGGTGCAGCTCGGTTACGAAACCTCCAAGAAAAAACTTTTACGCCTCGGCGTCGACCTGTGGGAATACAAGGGACCGGATACACTGCACTCGAAATCGGCCGTGCTCGACGATCGCGTGGCGCTGATTGGTTCGTTCAATATCGATCCGCGTTCACAGCGTCTGAACACGGAGACGGCGGTAGCGATTAATGACGAGGCGACGGCAAAACAATTATCGCGCTACATCAATGCGCACAAATCAAACTGTACCCACATTACGTCCAAGCAACTCGTTGCGCCTAACGAGTCCGAGAAATTATCTTTCGCAAAACGTGTGCGGGTTTCCTTTCTTAAAGCGCTCCTGCCTCTCTTGCGAGGACAACTTTGAACGACTCGGATGGATCAGGATTCTTCGTTGCTTCCGGTTTGGATTGTTGGTTTTACCGGTCATCGGCAGCTGAAGGACCCAGAGAAGGTCGGCGCGCTGCTGAGTGAATTGCTTCACTCGCTAAGCATAGAGATTCCTGGCCAGCTTGTGGGTCACTCCTCCGCTGCTATCGGCGGCGACACCCTGTTTGCCGGGGCTTGTTTGTCATCCGGCATTCCGTGGATCGCTTTGCTTCCGTTCGCGGAGGGCGATTTCAAAAGCGATTTTAGCGAGGCAGACTGGGAAAAAGCGCAGCGACTTCTGCAGCATGCGGCTCGCGTCGAATCGCTCGTCGGCGCGAAAGATCGCAACGTCGCTTATCTCGAATGTGGACTGGCCACCGTCGAAGAAGCAGATCTGATGATCGCGATTTGGGACGGCGAACCATCACGCGGGACTGGTGGCACGGCCGAAGTCGTGGCCCATGCGCGCAACTTTAACAAACCTCTGATCTTGATTCACCCTGATCGGCTAACGACGCAACGTGAGCGGTTTTCAGCGGAAACATTTTTCGATTCAGAGATGGAATACCTCAATCGGCTTCCTGAAGACGCTCCGGCGAATAATTCCGGAAGCGAAGCGGAGAAACGTGTTCGTCGGTTCTTTGCAAAAGTGGATGCGCAAGCCGCACGGATCGCTCCGCGATTTCGGCGATGGGTGGCCGCGTCGGTCATCATGAATACAATCGCCGCCATTCTCACCGCGGCCGCGATCGGCTTCGGTGTTCATTCACGCTTTCTCGATACCATGATCTTCGTTCTCATCGCGGCGGCGATGCTTTCAATCATTCAAATCAAGCGCAAACATGCGCACCGTAATTGGATTCGTTGCCGCGTTGCCGCCGAGATCTGTCGATCGTCTCTGGCCACCTGGAACCTCGGTCGCGTCACTGCTCCTGTTTGGTTCGCACAGCTGGGGGATTTTCGGCGACTCGCCAAATCCATTCGCTTGATTCAGTTGCGCGCCGGCGATCAACCACGAATGGATTTGGCCGCATGCAAAAATGAATACCTAACGAGTCGAGTGGACGATCAAATTCAATATTTTCACCGACGCGGACGACGTCTCACCACGGCGCTTTTCGTTTTTACTTCGAGCTTTTGGCTTTTCTCGACGGCCGCTATTGCCCGCACCGTGATTATCGCATTTGCCGGAGTGCAACCGGCCGATCCTTTCGCGGCGGATGCGGTGCGATCGTTTCTCCCGATCGCGCTGCCGCTCGCAGCCGGTTGCGCGCTTTCGTTGATCTCAATTTTTGATCTTCATCGTCAGCTCGCCAGCTCGAAAGCAATGGAAGTTGCTCTCCAAAACGCGCGGTGCTCCATCGAAAGATGCGAAAGCTTTTCCAGCCTGCGTCGGGCCGTGGAAAACACAGAGAATGCATTTGCCGGTGAATTCTTTGAATGGTTTACGCTCTTTCGATTCCCAAGATTTAACTGATGAAAAGATTGCTCGCGCTGGATGGTGGTGGGATTCGCGGCGTGTTTTCCCTCGAGGTTCTCGCACGCATCGAAGCGTTACTGCGGGAAAAAACCGGCAATCCAGAATTGGTTTTGTCCGATCACTTCCATTATCTCAGCGGCACTAGCACCGGTGCCATCATCGCGACCTGTCTGTCGTGGGGGATGAGCGTCGCGGAAGTGCGGGATCTTTACACCAAACGCGCGATCGAAATGTTTCGGCTCGCGCCCATTTATCTTCGATTTTGGAACAAGTTCGAAGGCGAAGCAATTACGCGAATCTTCAAAACTCTCTTCTCCGAAGATGGAGAAGGAAAAATTCCCGCGCTTCTCATTACGAAAAAGCTCCGCACCTTGCTTACTCTTGTGATGCGAAATCACACCACTGGATCGCCCTGGCCGGTTTCAAATAATCCGACGGCCAAATTTAACGATCCCGCTCTGCCGGATTGCAATCTCACCCTGCCGCTCTGGCAACTCGTTAGGGCAAGCACCGCCGCGCCGGTTTATTTCCCGCCGGAAACAATCGACCTGGGCGGTCGTAAACAGGTTTTCGTCGATGGTGGAATTACCCCTTACAACAATCCGGCGCTCCTTCTTTACATGATGGCTACGCTTCCTGCCTACAATCTCAATTGGGAAACAGGCGTCGATAAGATGTTGCTCGTCTCGATTGGAACGGGCCGTGTTCGTACCGGCATTGGTCTGCGGCGCGCGGATCAGATGAGCATGCTCTTTCACGCGCGCTCGTTACCGATCGCGCTCATGGACTCGATCAATCTGCAACAAGACATGATGTGTCGCACGATCGGTTTCTGCAAAGTAGGTGAACCGATCGATTCAGAGGTCGGCGATTTTCGTGAGGTGGCGTCCGACGAGATTCCGAAACGAAAATTTACCTATCTGCGCTACGATCATCCTTTCACCGCCGAAGAAATCCAGGAGGCAAAGCAACACGGCAAAGCAGGAATCACCCTCGATAATCTTCGCCTTATTCCTTTCCTTCAAAATATCGGACGCAGATATGCGGAACAGCACGTCCGCGGTGACGATTTAATCTAGTTTTCCCTGGGGTGTTGCATCCGTGCAACAATCCTCCATCAGATCCGGCAAGATTCGCCGTCTTTACCGCATCCGAGTGTCGCAGCGCCACTCGACCTTCGTCATTTTGCCTGCAACAACATCGACCTCAAAAGAGCCGCGACCGATCGCGCTCTTTTTTTGCTCTATCCAAACAGTGTAGTGACCGGGATCCAACAAGACACTAAATCGACCTGCGGCATCAGTGGTGAACGTTGTGACCGTGCCCTTCTCGTTTTGCACCGCAAAGGCGGTATGGGCAAGCGGAGCCGAATTAGGAACATCTTCTCTCGTCGGGCCAGGATGAATCGGGGCGATTGTAATAACTCCTTCGACTCCCGTTTTAGGTTCCGTTTGGTTCTGCGCCAAAGCAAAGGAGGTGGACAAGAGGAGAAGCGCTAGGAGTATTCGCAGTCTTTGAGCTGTCATTCTCTAAGTAGTCCTTCGCTTTTGGAACTGGTCAAATTTTTATGTCAACAGCGCGAATGCTGGAAACAAGTAACTCGTTAGGCTCTTTTGCCCAACAAAAGATCGTCCCGGCGACGCTTGGCCGCCGGGACGATGCGATAAACCTAGCCTCGAAGTCTCGCCTAACGACGTGGACTTTGTTTGGCAACCGATTCGTTGGCCACCGGGGCGGCCGGAGGAAGAGCCGTGCCGGACTGCGCTTTCACTAAGGAAACATCGGAACTGTTGATGAGACCGTTGATAGTGACATCGGTTCGGAAGTTGGCGCCATTCGTAGCTTGGCCGGAATTAGATTTCGTTTCTGTGACGTCAGAGGAGTTGACGATTCCGTTCGCCGTGGTATCGCCCAAGAGCACTCTCATCGGGATCGCGACCGTGCCTGTATTGGTCCCATCATTTACGCCAATCAAATTAATTATGATGTTCTGCGCGTTAGGAACGTTAGTAAGATTTACGGTTACCGTATTTCCGCTAACCGTGGTGCTGGACACCATTCCTGAGCTTACCGTGGCGGATCCTACAGTAACTGGACCGGCAAATGTGACGACCACTTGGAAATTACCGGAACCACCACCAGAGCGGCATTCAATTCCACGCGTGCCCGTAAGCGGCAACGGAATGTCGAACGCGCCGGTGGAGCCATGCGTTTTGCGGGAGACAGCACTGATCGGCACTATACTCGCGCCGCAGGAAGCGTTGCCCGCGACCATGTAGGTTGCAGCGGGGAATGCATTATCGGTCTGAGCTTTGACAAAGGTGTGATCGATAAGCGTCGTGGAACGTTCGAAATCCTGCGTCGCGGGCGTGTCACCGGCAAAAGTGCGACCGTTCATTGCACCTAACAAGTCACCCGGTTGCGGATTTCCGACGGCTGACTTCGGAACAAGGACGGTGATAGTTCCATCCGCATTGTAATTCCCGGCCGCGGGCCCCACGCGTGTTTCTTGTGGGACGCCAACGACCAAACCGACAACCGCGGTTGCGATCGTGCCGTAGTCGAAACTCACGGCGCTCGTCGCGTCGCTGCGCATGCCGACATAATATTGCTGGCCCGGCGAGGTAAAGGAATCCCACACAAAACGCCACCGGCTATTGGGTGGCACGCTGGAGAGATTCGTAACTTTCATCTTAAACTGCAATGAAGCAGCAGCGGGTTCGCCCACCGACACGTAATCGATCGCCAATTGCGGATTTGCCGCGGCCGTCGCGCTCTCCGGATGGCTCGGGTCGTTTTGATGAATGATTAAACCGGAACAATAATCGCCGACATACAGGGCTGATACTTCATTATTCGCGCACGACGCGCCGATCGCGTTAACAGCGACGACCTTATAGTAATAAGTAACTCCAGTATTGGTCGCTGTGTTGTCGTCGTAATTAGTTTGAGTGCCCGGCACAGTTGTGAGCAAACTCTCACTCCCACTCGAGGTACCGCGCGAGATCTGATAGGTGACGATCGGCGAATTTCCTGTGTCGCCTTCCGACCAAGTCAGATGCACAACCGAGCCGACCCGTCGCGTGGAGACGTGCGGCATTCCCGGGACCGAGGTGGCGGTCAACGGACTTGGTGGGTCGAAGGCTGCGAGAAGTCGACGTCCGCTCGATTGACGAGTAATCGCCGCGGTCGCTGCGTAGCTGTTCCCTGTGGCGACGGCAGCGGATTGTGTGCAACTACCCGTGCACCCATCAGCGTAGCCGACTTGTACGCGACCTTGCTTATCGATCGTGACATCAAAGAAATCGAGAAGGTTGCGGCAAATGTTCGCGCCGCCACCACTCCAAATACAACCGCGTTGCACGGGGTCGTTAGGCGTGGCGTCAGACGTTGTCCAGGTCAGGCCGCCATCGAAAGTGTGCGCGATATACAAATGCCAGACGCCATTGAACGTGCCCGCATCGGCGCTGCCAATGGTGGTTGTGCCGAAAAACGCGACGGCGGCGCGTCCAGCGGTGCCACCAACCGCGGCTGGGTAGCGGATGTTTTTCAATCCTAAGGCACCGCTCACGTCCACAAGGTTATTCCAAGTGCTGCCATGATCGGTTGAAGTTCCCACTACGAGAGAGCTATCGTTATCGGCGGTCGCGAAGTAAACCTTGTTCGCGTTATCGATCGCTACCGCAGGGTCGCTTGCGCTCGTGGCAGTCTCAACGGTGCCATTGCGCACTTTGCGAATAGACCAAGTGATGCCGTTATTTTCCGAGACAACGACAGAGCTTTGTCCGCCGCAATCCTTGTTAGGCAAATAGACAGTGCCGTCGGGCGCTACTTTAACATGGCCGTGCAATCCACCGCACTCCGTGGTGTAGGTCTGAATCGGAGGTCCCCAGGTCGCGCCGCCGTTATCGCTGCGCAAACAAAACGCAGCCACTAAATCCTGCGAACAATAGTAAGCGGCATTAGGATACACAGTCCCGACTAAAGGCGAATGGTAAGGGCCACCGCCAAGGGTTTCGTGATCGATCCCGGAAGCGAGTGGGCCTGACGTTGGCGACCATGTCATGCCGTCATTGTCGGAGTAGGAAATCTTACAGCTCGGAGAAGTAGCAGTCAGTTCACCTGCGAAGACCCGCCCGGTCGACTGATCGGTGAAACCGATCGGATCGGAGTCAATTACCTGCGAAGTAGGCGCAGGCCGATTCGTCCAGGTAGCTGTCGGTCCGCCGTTGGCACAAGCGTTATTAAAGCTAATGAAAATTGTTTCCAGGTCCGATTGAAAATTCGTGACACCAAAGACGTTATTCGGAACAGCAGAGTTCCAGTTCACGCCGGCCGATGGTTCCCCTGCGCTACGGCCGAGGTATTCCACAGTAGGTCCGGTGGAAGTAGTTACAGGAGTCAACACTCCCGGTGGATCAAAATTTTCGTAGCCGACCTTCGGTCCGTTGTCGACACCAGCTGCGGGCGGCGGAGTTGGTGTTAGTGGAACAACCGACGCGACACCGTGAGGCTGATCCAACCCTGGCGTCGTAGCGAAGTAGATAACGTGCACGGTGTAAACTCCGACACCGTCCGTGGATGGCGTGATGTGTCCCACTTCAGAAACGCCTGGGCCGTTGCCGGAGGAATCGATGATGGCGCCACTGTTCGAACCTTTATGAATGACGAGGTCGTAATCGTTGGTGCTGGTTCCAAAGGAAATAGTAACTGCGATCCGATTATTCGCCCATGCGGCTTGCGTGCCAGTTACCGTGAGTGTGTAGGTGTCGCAATTTGTTCCTTCAACGCAGCTCGATTCGCCGTTGGCCGCTCCGGTCCCGGTCGCATTGCCGTCCCAGGAAGTCGGCGAGCTGGCCGGGCCGAGTGATCCGCTTGCGGGAACCGCTGAGCGAACGCGCCCGGTGGAAAATGCGAATACAAGCAGAACAAGGCCGATGGCCAAAAAGAGGGCGCTAAGGGTGACGCGACCTGCAGCGGAGTAGGAGCTTCTTTTCATTGGAATGTTGTAGTTTTTTGGTTGAGTGAGACTCGCTTAGCGGCCGAAATGGCCACAGCACTGTTTATTCGGTAATCGAGTGATAACTGAGCGCATGAAGACGAATATTTTATCATTACAAAAATGTCATCTTATGTTGACGATTGCCGGCCATTAGAGTCGATCGAGAGCCATAACAGCCAGTGCCTTGGAGTGATCCAACTTTGCTTCCTCCGCATCTGCTCCTCCAATGCTCACGCGAATAAAAGCATCCTTGCTAAGCACATAGAGAGAACCAGCAGTCCAAAATGCTTCTTCTCCCAAACCCTTGATCCTGCGCGGTGGACGTCCTTCGCGCTCTTCGCCTTTCTCGTTATCCGTGTCGCGCTTACTTTTTTCTTCTTTCTTAGGACCTTCACCATATCGGCTGAATGTTTTTTCCCAAAAGTCTCGCGCTCCTTCTTTTCCGTCTGGTGAATTACTCTGCGTTACAACAACGCTCACCGATTTATTGAGTTCGGCCGCTACATAGACGCATTGTGAGATGCGGAGATTTCCATTCGGTCGTCCGCTGCTCTTTTGTTCTTTGATTACAATTCCAGTGCGCGCCTGGATCTCTTCGGGCTTAAGCAATCCACATACGTCGAACTTGGCCGGTCCGGATTCGCGATTTGGAACATCGGCCAACTTTCGCGTCGAGTTTTCCGGGCTTGGAAGTGGCGTCGCGGAATTTGAACTGGTCCCGGATCGCTTGCAGCTCGTGAGCAGAACGAACACGCAACAAACGCATAAAACATTTCGCACCAGAAGCATCGCTTTACTTAACGGCTAGTCGCCGCGGCCGAAGAGAGCCCCGTGCCTGACTTGGATTTCACCAACGACACATCCGAACTGTTGATCAGTCCGTTCAGGTTTACGTCGCGACGGAAATTTGCACTCGTTGCCGCCTTACCCGAGTCGGATTTCGTCTGGCTACCGTCGGATGAGTCGACCAGACCATTAGCGGTCGTGTCGCCCAGAAGCACGGCCATCGGCACGGCAACGTTACCGAAGTTCGAGCCCATCCTCACCCCGACCAAAGTCACCGTGATGGTTTGTGCGTTCGCCACGCCCGTCAAGTTCACAAACGCCTGATTGCCACTGGTGGTGGTGCTGGAAACCGGTGAGGCGTTGCCATTTCCAGCAAAGTTTCTGCCGCTAATAAGGGTGAGCGTCGCGCCCGCCCCCAGAAGTCTCGCCTGTTACACTTCCAATTCACTGGCTGCGTTGGCTAGCGTTCCCCGCCTTGCACCTGCGGCGCAGCGGGGGGAGGAGGTACGCCCGTGCCAGATTTCGATTTCACCAAGCTGACGTCCGAGCTATTGAGCGATCCATTTACGGTTACATCGTTGCGGAAGTTTTCGTCATCGACTGCCTGGCCCGATTTAGACTTCGTTTCACTAACATCGGTCGAGTTAACGGAGTAGTTAGCCGTAGTGTCGCCAACTACGACCGTCATCGGAACGGAGACATTCGTGGCGGCGCCGCCGGCGCTCGCGCCTACCAAGGTAATGGTAATCACCTGGTCGTTAGGAACGTTACTCAAGGTAGCGGTCACGATGTTGTTGCTCGTAGAAGTGGTGATGCTTCCTGCGCTCACCGTTGCAGATGAAAAGGTGATCGGCGAAGCAAAAACCATCACAACTTGATAGTTGCCTGCGATTGCGCCTGTGCCTCCGCCACTACGGCATTCGATGCCGTTGTTAGGCCCAGTGGGCACGAGTCTGACATCAAAGGTTCCGGCAGTTCCATGCACTTTGCGTGACACGGCGCTGACTAGCTGTGGAACCGGAGCGCAGGCGTCATTGCCGGCGAGCGAATAACTACTGTCGGCGGTGATGTCGGACGCATTATTCTGGGAACGCTGTCCGGGATCGGGCCGGTTAAAGTACGTCCTGATGTTTATGCCTGCCAGGTCGCTCCCGGCCGCATAGGCGCTCGGCATGCCGTTGTCATCAATCATCCGGAGCTTGTCATCCGAAATCGTGATCTTGATCAGTCCGGTGAGCGGATCATAGCTTCCGCTGTCGGCGTCGCCAACCTTGACCGGCGTGTTCGCATTGGGGTTTGGATTCATTGGATCGAGCGCCACTCCAAAATTACCGTACTCAAACGTCGGCGTGCCAGCAGCGTCTGTTCTCATAGTCCCATACACTCGATCGAAATCCGGCGTCGGGCTTCCCTGCCGGTTCCAGATAATGAACCACTGACTATTAGGCGGCGCGGATCCCAATGTGGACGGTCCTACCTGCATGGTGAAGTAAAGCTTATTAACGCCGGCGCTGATGAAGGGCTCTGCGACGAAAAGCTGCTTGATGTTCACGCGTTGATCGACCGGAGTTTGCTGCGGGGGATCGGTATCCATGCCTTGGGCGTCGAGGTCGTTGATGACCAGAATGCCCGGGAGCACGCATCGCGTCTGGACGGGACCAGCCGTTGGCGCCACGTCGTGACAGTAGGGACCTTCACCAATCGCGTTTACAGCAGTAACACGATAGGAATTATCGGAGCTGAAAGCCGTGTCGGTGTAGTTAGGCTGAGTTACCATCGCGGTCGGGATAACTGGGAAAGTTCCACCTGTTCCCCGATAAACGTTATACTTTGTGATTATCGATCCGCCGTTATCGGGCTCCGGCCACGACAGCTTTACCGTGGAAGGTCCGGTTGTTACCGCGGTTACCGCGGGCGCGCCCGGCTTTGCGGGTTCGATCGGATCGAACGCCGCCAACATTCGCTTGCCGCCGGACTGGCGCGTGATGAATGCCTTCGCGGTGAAAGAATTTGCCCCGCCATTAACGCAGCCGCCAATGCAACCATCCTCGCCGCCAACGAGGACGCGGCCTTCTTTGTCGATAGTGATATCAAAGAAATCGAGCAGGTTGCGGCAGGTGCCGCTCCCGCAAATTCCGCCGCGCTGGATCGGGTCGTTAGGCGTTGCGTTGATCGTCGTCCAGGTCTGGCCACCATCAAACGTGCTTGCGATATAGAGATACCAGACGCCGGGAAAATCAGGTTGGTCATAATTAGTGCCGCCAGTCGTGGTGCCGAAAAAAGCAAAAGCTGCGCGGTTCGGATCGCCTGCGACGACCTCGGCGAAGACCATATTTTGGATCCCTAGCTGTGCGCCCACATCGTAGGCGCGAAGTTGGGCCTGACCGGGAAATTGATCCCAGGTAAGTCCCTTGTCATGGGAGACGGAAATTCTCGCGTGACCATCCTTCGACTGCTGACCTACATAGATCGTGCCGTCCGTCGCTATCCCGACCGATGGGTCGCGGTCGCTCTTGGTGTCAGTGGTCGGAATCTTCCTGATACTCCAGGTTAGACCATTATTTTCTGAAACGATGACCGCTTGCTGGCCGTCCACGTGGCCGACTGGGTCGCTCGTTCCACCGCACGCATTGTTGGGAACGTAAACCGTTCCATCGGGAGCTACCTTAAGATGGCCATGTAAGCCGCCGCAGTCCGCCGTAGTATACATTGGGACGGCAGGCCCAAACGTAAGACCGCCATCATCACTCCGGGAGGTCCGGGCATCGGAAACACTTTGGGAGGCATAGTAAACCGCACGTCTCGGTCCGGTGCTTGGGTATGGCATGGCGCTCGGTGGAATCACCCCCGGCGGCACCACAGTGGCGTTCGTAGAATACGGCCCGGCGGCCACCGTCTGGTGATCCACTCCCGCCGGCGCGCCTGCGCCCTGGCTGGGCATGAACATGTCCCCATCGTTATCGGTGAAGTCCGTTGTGCTACCCGCCTGTGCTTCTTCTTGTGAAACGAAAGTGCGTCCCGGTCCGATCAGAGCAGGATATCCGTGGTCGGTGAAGAGGATGGGATCGCCGAGAGCGCGCGGCGTCGCCGCCAGAGTGACCGGCTTCTTTTCCCAAAGGGCGAACGCTGGTGAGGAGCAGTCATCAAACGTGATCCGCAACATCTCGGTGAGAAAACCTCCATAGTAGGTCGTGGTTCCTCCATTCGGAATCGGCCCGTTGCTGTTAGCGTAAGAGAGAGGAGGAGTGCGAGGTGCGTTTTCCGTTAGCCAATTCGAACCAATCGATGGTTCGCCTGCGTCTTCACCCGTCCCCGGAGGTGCGACGAAGGTGTGATATCTTGGCGTGCCCGGAGGCTGCGGCGTAGGTGTGGGAGTGGCGCCCGGCGAAGGTGTAGGGGTCGGAGCTACTCCCGTCACCACGCTCGCTTCACCGCTATATTTGTGGCCACTATCGACTAGAAAATACACAACGTGCACCGTGAATTGCCCTGTGCCGACGCTTGGAATACTTGGATCGAGTTCAACCTCCTCGGGGCCTGCACCGCTGTTGGCAGCCGAACCGACAAGAGGACCGTTGTTGTCCGTCTTATGGACGAAAACGTCGAAATCATCAGCCGCATTGGGCCAACTAATTTTGATATGCGCCTTCTTTCCTGCCCAGGCGGCCGGTATTCCGGACAACGTGAGAGTGTAGGTATCGCAGTTGATGCCTTCCGCGCACGTGCTTTCGTCAACGCTCACCACCGGAGCAACAGTTGTGAAACCGTCCCACGTCACTGTCGGGCCTATTGGGTTGAGCGTGCCGGCGGTTGGTGTCGCATTCGGAACCGGCGAACTCCGTAATTTACCAGTCCGGTTCGTTCGCGTATCACCCCACAGCGGAGAAAGCGCGAGGGCTGCTGCGAAAAGACCCATTACTATAAACAGGGTACTGAACAGCCGTGAGGACTTGGAGAGCAAATGTTTCATGAGTGGGTTAAGATGAGGATTTTATCGCAGGAGAAGGTTCCGGTAGTTCCAGTTCTTACGCGCCGACCGGACGACGGGCAGCATTACTACATCGCGCGCCAAAGGAGCGATGGTCGCATCCGGCACAAAGTTGCTTCATCTTTCGTCAAACAAAACCGCACGCTCCGTCGCACCAGAGCCGATAATATTCTGTCGAATGTTAGTGTTCGGAGAAGTGCTACTTCGCCTCTCCATTAATGCCGTGCTTTAGCACCGTGTCTTCGACGGTTACGGTATGCCAGCGCCGGATTTTGATTTTACCGTCGAAACGTCCGAGCTATTAACCAGGCCATTAATATTAACATCGGTTCGAAAGTTCCCCGCACTACCAGCAGCTGTTCCGCTTTGCGCTTTTGTCTGACTGACGTCGGATGAATTGACGGCCTTATTGCCATTGGTGTCGCCA
>JBBQFI010000004.1:0-274701 GCA_038321775.1 Chthoniobacterales bacterium
GTCAACAGTCTTGTTTTTATCCTTGACGTTCAATTGACTTGACAGTCCTCCGCCATTGGAATTTGGAGTGGTGCTGGCGTTAGGGTCAGGTGTTCCGTCCGGAACGGGTGTTGGTTCTGCGGTCGGGGCGGTCGAGCCCGAACCCATCCAACTGGTGTCCTGAGTCGCGTTGGGATCGGGTGTCGGATCCGCCTCGATATTCGGTGGATCCGCATCCGGAGGCGTAAGCATCGGATTATCATCCTGCGCTTTCGCCATACCTGCGATGCCAAATAAGAAAATGCCAAACATAACAGCGCGAATAAGCCCACGGGTCTTCGCTCGGGAGAAATTTCTCGAACAACGATGGGATTCTTTAGCAGCAAGCAATGGGTTAAGAACCTGCGGTAGGTGGGCGCTGATAATCACGGATTTCGTTTTCATAGGCGGCGCGGGATTTCCATAAAGGCAATCAATATCGACCCCACTCTTTTTGAGCCAGACAAACACTTAGCGAACACATAAAAACACTTAGCGAACACAATGAAGTGTTGAGAATGCGATTTCCTAACCCCGGCCCATGATGAAATAAATGGCTCGCCAGGGAGTATATTTCTCAATCGGGGAAACCTTGGGGGATTCACAACCGCGATTTTTAACCAACGGGATTAAGAGCGGTCAAGAATTATTTTGCGACGGCAAATAATCCGTTACTTATCGAACCGTCCCCGTAGGCATTTGACGCTGGAACGATCGATCAAATTCTGATTGGGCACCGTCTCCTAGGTGGGTGACTACCAATCCCTCAATCAGGAATTTAGTTTCATAATGATCAAATCCCTTGCGATGGTCGGCTCTAAACTAACTGCCTTTCCAAACCTCGAGCATTTTGTCAAACTTTTGGTTCAGATCTGCAATTCCATTATTGATTTCTGCTTGTACTTGGTCGGACCCACCGAACTTGTCAGCGCCACCCGTCGCCCCACGATCCCATGTGCCTGCGTTGAGATGAGCTTGCCAATCGCCCTGCGAACTGGCGAGGTATTGGTCCCAGTTGCTTATCCGCCCGCCGTTCTTTCCAAATGATTCCATCAGGCTCTTGCTCGTTAGGCGGGCAGCGTCTTCCGACTGCCGCTGTTCAGGGCTCTTGAGTAAATCGGACTGCGCTCTCGTGGCAAATAAGCGCATCAATTCGCTCTGTTTGCCAGCGCGACCGGCCAGGAGTTCCATCTGACGTTGGGAATTATTACCAAGACTGAGCTGGCGTGTGTCCTCGCCGATACCCATGCGAAGTTGGGCTGCTTTGATTTCGTCCGGAGTAGCCCCTCCACTGTTCATAAGAGCTTCTTGTGCGCGCATCTTGAATGCGGCTCTCTTGTCTGCATCGGTGCGGCCAATTTGTTCTTCGCTAATAAAAGCGTTCTGTTTAAGCGCCTCGATTTGTTTTTGCACAGCCGCGGCCGGCAAATGCAAGGCCACACCTTCCTTGCGCGCTTTGCTGATCTCCTGCTCAAGCTTCAGTTGGCTCTCGCGGATGGCGGCTTCCTTTTCGTCCCCGTACAAAGCGGTCTGCCGGATCTTCACTTCCTCCATCAACGCATTGGCACGAGCCGCTGCGAGTTCTTTCGCTTCAGCTAATGCCTGACTCGTATTCTGCTGATCTTCGTTTGCATCGGTATTGGAAACTGCGGCCTTACCCTTTAGATTGACGGGAAGGGAGCCAAAAAAGCTAGCGATCTTCGATCCGAGGCTGCTGCTTTTCTTTTGCAAATCTTCCGCCTCTGATACCCGCTGGTGAATTGCTTGAAGAATATCGGCTGCCGGCAATTTCAAGTTGATTGCCATGGGCTCGCGAAGTGTCGCCTTCAATTTCTCACTTGCCGCATTGGTCTCTTCGATTTGTGCGTGGAACTTCTCGAAAATTTCCACGCCGGCACCAACAGCTACGCCTACGCCCAATCCCAAACCACTTACGCGGGCAGCAAGGTTAGCGATACCACCTGCCACGTTCCCGCCAGCAAGATCCCCAACAAGGTTACTCACCGCTTGCTCGGCACGGCGTCCAGGAGTGCGTTTAAAGAGCGATTCAAATCTCTTGCTGACACTAGATGCCCCGCGGGTTGCGATCTGCTCAGCTTCGCGCATACCTTGCGCCAAGGGCGCGTTACTCCAACCGAATGTGCCTGTAATTGTTCCAGCCATGTTTAACTCACTTTCACTCCGGGATACTTCTTCGCTATCTTGGCGACATCATCAAATACTCCACGTCCCACGTTCTGAATAAAGAATTTTGTTCGACCATCGATCGCCCTTTGCAATGCACGCGCTCCACCTACCTGCGGAATATTAACGGTGGGCTGAGCGTTCTCGATTGTGATCTGAAGCTTGGCTGCCGGCCGCAACCGCTTCGCTGACACGTTGCCCGGATAGCTTCGACCGCTCGATGCCACTGCTATAGGAACGTAGTTAGGGACTTTGATCGTGATTCCAAGAAGTCGTGCAATCTCCCACCAACTCTTTTTTGCTAGGCCGCGAGCCCTGAGCGCTCTCGCAAGCGAGGCCTTCCTTCGTGCGGAAATCGCGCTCCACAAGGCGTTGGGATAACGATTCTGAAGGTAATACGCGATGAAACCGTTCTTGGAAATTTTCACGCTGCGACGGCCGCGCTTTGGCGTGTATAAGCTGGCCGGCTGCATTGAAAACAAAGCCGCTTCGGTGCGAGAGCGTAGCTTACTGACTTGAAGTGCCGGAGTGAATTGCACGGTGGCCTCGAGCACCTTTCCGACTTCATAGGATAGGATTTCATCGTCAGGAGCATTGGCCTTGCGTGCTAGCTCGCGGACCATCGCGTTGAACTTGCTCGTATCGATTGTGGCTGATCCGCTCATTGAATAATCGTTACCAAAGAAGGCTGCGGAGCTTTCTCGCTAATGTGAATGCACTTGATTCCTTTCATCTGAAGCCAGGCAGTTTGATATTGCAGTCCTTGTGCGAAAGGCATTCGTCTCCAGATGTAGTCGGCATTGTGGTTAGTCATTTGTGCCACGATCGAGATATAACTCGCCCATCTCGAAAGTGGCTCTATTCGTTTCCCGATTCGTCATCATCATCGTCCGCCCCGCTCCTATTTTCCGGCTCCGATTGTGAGTTGTAAATTTCAACCATGATCTTTTCGAACATCCCCTTGGCTTCGAGGAAGGCTTTGCTGCCCATGCTGAGAATCCCTTTCGAGTGGGCCCATTTCTGAGCGTTCTGGTAAGCCTCATCCGGGTCCAACTGCGCTTTCTCGACCGCGGCGTCGTGCATCGTGCAAACTCCAAGGACAACGATCACGTCGCGTAACAAGCCGGGATAGGTCCCGTTTTGCGAATATTGTTCGAAGCCTTTCGGCACGTTCGGATACTTCAATCCCATTGCTTGCGCCGCGACAATACGGGACGGTGAATACGGTTGAAGTTTGAGATCACCAAGAACGTGATTCGGACTCTCTTGAAATGCTTTGTCGGCCGGTCTTTCTCTTTTCGGTTTCGTCTTTGTTTTCATAGGTCTTCTCCGTTGAATCAAATTCTCCAACCTCTTTCCCACGAGTAACCCTCGCCTAACGCAGAGGTGATGAAGTTCGGCCGTCGTGGCCGCTGGCGCCGCTCTTTCGCCAGTTCCTTCCCTTTGCCGGGAAGAGGATTCTTAGCCTCCTGTGCAAGTCTCTCGAAGTTGATGCGATGCCGGTCCTCAAGAATTTCCTTCACGGCATCCGCGTACACTTCCGCGTCGAGCGGTTCGTTGCGTTCTGTTTTTGGACAAACGAATGCGCGATAAAACTCGCCGTCTGATGCGCGCTTCATGAAGCTGTTCTCGATCGTTAGGCCTCGGAAGTAACTCTCGTCGAAAACGCTCAGCGACGGGAAATGCATGTAACCATGCGGATAGGTAGTTTCTCCGGTCTTAGGATCTTTCATCGGAACCAAGTCCAAGCGCTGGTAGATGATGTCCTTCGCTTCGTTTGTCCCGATTTCGTAGAGCAGCGTGCGAGGTGTCCCAACCCGCGCCGGCCGCGTCACAATCGGTTTGCCCAAGACACTGGAACCTTTGAATGCAAACACGTAGCGCATGACTCTTGCGCGTGTGAACGCATAAACAGAGTCGGGCTTATAGCCTGAGTCGATGCCGCAACCGGCGATCTTCAACAGCCGTTTGGATTTCGTCACCCATTGCGAAGTGATGAGCATCTTGTCGATGCGTTCCCACAATTCCGGCGTGAGAGGCGATCCTTTGATGACGAGATAATCGATCGCCCAGGTTTCGCCGTTGAGCCCATAGCCTTTGATCTTCGCTTCTGCACGATCAAATTGAATATCGATTCCGCATGTAACCACGAGCACGCCTTCGGGGAGTTCTTTGTGCGGGTCGTAATCCTCGCGGCGAGCGTACAACACGGAGTGTTCAACCTTGTGCTCTTGCGCGGGTTCGAATGGCTCAGCATCGACTGTGTTGACTAACACGCGACGACTGCGTTCACGGTTGTCACTTTTCTCTATGTCGATCTCGGCCTGCGCAACCATCTGCAGAAAGCCGCCGGGGAATTTCACTTTGTTGACCGGATGAGGCCAAAGCATTGCGTTAGCCTGGAAGCCACGCTTCCCGCGAAATGGCTTTGTCGCTCGCCACTCGCCAGCCAGCATCATCTCATACCGGTTCTGATCGGTGAGAGTGCTTTGACACCTTGGACATTCCAACCGCGCGGTTTGTGGTTTGTCGCGGTCGTATCGCAATTGATTGCGATGCATCACGTAGGGCTTCTTGCCGCACTTCACGCACGTCACGAACCACTGATGAAAATCGCTTTCCTCAAGCTTCGCGTGGATGCGACTGCGGCCTTTGAGTGAGGGATAAGATTCGAAAACCCGAATCGTGTCGGGGTATTCATCGCCGCGCTTGTTGAAAATCGAAAGCTGGTCGCCTTCGTCGGTTGCTACTTCGACGATCGCATCAATCTCGGCGCCATAGAGAAAATTGCCCTTCGCTCGCCGCATTTCACCCGGGCTGTTACTGCCGAAAATGTTGAGCAGGCCGCCCGGATATTGTTTGTGCAGAATGGTGTTGTTCGATCTGCGCTTGCCGTCCGCTCCACCAAGAATGTCCGCGAGGCATGGTGTCGGTTCAATGAGCTCGCCCATCAGATTATCCTTCGACCATTTCTCGGCTTGCCCGCTGGTAGGCCAAAGCGACAGGATCCGGCGCGGCTGTTGATCGATGCAGTAACCGAGCGCGTTGAGAACAACTTCACTCTTGCCGGCGCGAGAGAACATTTCGAACACGGTCTCTTGCACCGCGGGGTCAAAAATGCTGAGGAACATTTTCTTGAGGTAAGGCGCGAACGACCAACGGAAGCGCTTGCCATCTGACATTCGCCGCACCTCTTCGCTCCAAACTTCTGGCGGCATGACTGACCAACTGGCAAAAGCTTTCGCGAGTAGCACTGCGATCGCGGTGCGATACGAAACGACACTGAGTTGATCGTTGATCACCATTTCAAACGGTTCGGGATATCGAGAAATTGCGCCATCACATCATTGATCACTTCCTCGTTGAGCGAGCGCCCCTTGTTGGTCTTCAATAACGCAGCCACAGATTGAAAAACGTCATCGTTCACAGCGTTCAGGATCTCGATCGGTATGCGCTCCTTGCGCTTGATCGACATCTCCAAGTCGATCTGTTCGCGGCGGCGAATGTTGAGCAATCGGCGTGACTCGGCTTCACTAACGAAATCCGAACCTGGCTCATCACCCCTGCGGCAATAGATCGCCTCGAATGCAACTTTGGAGTCATACAGTTTTGCTTTCTTTGGGCCATGAATTGCCGGGATTCCATCAACCGCTTTCGTTACCGTCGCTCGCGTTTTGCCTGTGAAAATCGCTAGCTGATTAATGCTCAGCAGCGGCACTCCCTACCTCTTCCCTTTCCTTCGATTGTTGTTGCTCCCTTTACGGACCACACCGCTACGATTTAACCGAGTCCCTAAAGCCTGCGGTTTTTTGATGCTCGGCGGAGAACCTATTTTTTGACCAGCGGTTTGATTCGTTAGGCGAGATACGAGCTCTTCGGGTAGCTTGTGCTTCTTCGACCGTTTCTCTGCGGCAATCAGATCACCTTTCATGCGCTTGAATACAGTATCGTACCGCCTGCTGAACCGCTCCTGGGCGAGTCGTTCTCGCTCAAACAACGAACCAATCCGGTTTCTTGGTTTACGTGCATCCGATTGATCATTGACCGGCTCGTTGAATGAATCATCTGAAACAGCGACGCCCGGTATTGTATTCGTTAGGCCATTCCATTTCGCAATCTGTTGTGCGATGAGGCTGGCAACAAGATCGACGCTGCTCGGTGGAACGTGGAAGCCATGCCGCATTAGTTCTTCGGGTCTGGCCGTACGCTCCCCCGCTTGTTCGTCACGGATGAGGAACTCGAATCCCTCTCGGTTCGCTCCGCATTTCGGGCACCGATTCATTCGCGTGAATGTGATTGATGGAGTAATCGGGGGTTGCTCTTCCCGCTGCCGGGAATGTTTTCGTTTTGTTTTCATAAAGATGAGACTTCTACGCGGATACCAATTCCTTGATGGTGTTGCGTTGAACGCGTTGCACTCGCCTAACGACATCGAGCGCTTCATTGTATGGCTGACTCAGGAAGCGCAGAGCAAACGCGACTGCTGTTGCTACATCGCCGGCAAAGAAGAATGGACAGTAACGACGCTGCCAGGCCGCCAACGTGCCGATAATCGCATTGATGCTAAGCCCCCGGGCTGCCGCAATCAGGTCGGAGTAGTTACCTTCCACGATGACGATGAATCGCCCGCAATAGCGTCCACGTTGTAGCTCCCGCTCAAAGCGTTCTCTTCCGGCGCCCATGCAGCCGAGAAGATCACTGACAGCCTTGCGCTCAATGACTGCGCCGTCTTCTGCGCCCTGTAGCGTAAAGTCGCCGGTGGGAAGAGTGGCGACGGCAATGTGCCAATCATTCGGAATATAAGGCAGCCAGGGATGGTCCGGCCAATCCATCTCGCGCGTGTCTTTGAGCAAGACGTAGTTCATTCTGTCGCGCTTCCCGATCGATTGCACGCCCGCTTGGTTGCATCCGTTTCCTTTGCGAGCCAGCGGTAACAGGCAGGCCAAGCATTGATCTTGGCCGGTGCGACTTTGCGCACGATTCCAAGCTCCAGAAATCGCGAGATAACGTAACCGGCGCCACGTTGGGTAATGCTCAAGCGATCCGACAGACTCGATTGGCCGATTGGAAAATCGCCATCTTTAGCGAAGGACGAAAATGACCGGAACAGATAAAATGCTTCCTGTTGTGGCGCGACGGCGCCGGCGATTACCGCTTGGAATCGCGCTTTGAGAATTCGCAATCGAATCCGCAACGATTTCCAATCTTCCGACAAGTCGTTAGGCGCTGCTTCCCTTTCGAGCGTTTCCATTGCGCCAAGGGTCTGACTCAGAATGTTCACTGAGACGGCCGCCCGGTTCAGATAAACAACGCGCCGGGACAACTCCCGATCGCATAGCTTTGCGACCTCGGTAGCGTTAACGAACAAATCGGAAATGCGGTGTTCGATCGTCATCAGTAATTCGCCCATAAAATTCGAAGCAGCTTGTTACCCTTCGGGGCGGTGAAGGTCTGTTCTCCCGCATCGCGCATGTCGGCCGCTTCCTTGAAGACTTTGCTGAACCATTCCCGGTCTTGGTCATGAAATGTGTGAAGCACGTCGTGCAACTCCGAAGAATCCGTGTTTATCGGGCGCCAACCGCGGGGAACGCAAAGGGCATGGTAAAGATCGATGATCGCTAATTCCGATTCAGAATATTTTTCGCGCCACAGTGATGTTCTTTTCTTTATTCCGTTAGGGTTATTCTTCCCATTCGGTATGGAATGCAGATTTGCTATACCGGAGGGGTTCGGATTCGGAACCGGAGAGGTAGGCACTGATAAGAGCGTGTACGTACTCGGTCGCCGTTCCTTTCGGCCTTCATGATAAACGCATTCGCGCGTCACATGGATGAGACCGAGTTGCTCAAGAATTAAAAGCATCTTGCGGATTTGCTTGTCGGACCCTCCGCAGATGGAAATTATCTGCGCGATACTTTTGGTGAACGAGGGACGCCCTTCGTCCGAAGCGATCTCCGTCAAGCCGGCATATAAGGAATTGAGATACGGAAGCGTGCCTGGGGCGTCACCGTATGCAGCGCGAATCGTCCTCATTGCCGTTTTGCTTTGCCAACAGAACGGCTTTTCTTCAGACGGAGTGCCACGAATAGAATTGATTTCATCGTCCTCATTGCTAGAATCCATCCACAGGTGTTTTGATCCCGGTAAGCGTTGCGAGCGCTGCCGGGATTTTTCTTTCCCGGCGCGGGAAATTAGTTGTTAAGCTGCCACAACCTCTTTCGTTTCGAATTTTATAAGCGCTTTTTGAACGCGCTCCCATGAGAAGCGGATGCACCGTTGAGAGAGCCGAATCACGGGAATTCGTCTGTCAGCCATGAGTGCTTCGATTCCGCGAACCGTTAAGTGGAGGCGCTCCGCGAGTTGGTCCTTCGTAAGTAGTTCGTCCGCCATTCCTCATGTGCTATCACTTCCTACAACGTATGGCACGCGAAAACAGCTTGACCTCACATAGAAATTTCCCACACGGTAGGAAATGGCCGAAGCAAAGACTGTTCATCCGCTTAGAGCTGTTCGCGAGGCAGTCGGAGTGTCACGATCGAAATTCGCGAAGTTAGTCGGGGCCTCGGAGTCTTACGTTGAAGCGATCGAATACGGTAGCCGCACGATGAACGAAGAATTGGCGGATTCGATCATGATGCGCTTCGGGATTGATTCCGAATCTCTCAAGTCGAATTCTTCGACCTGGCCAAAGCCCAGAAGCGCTATCGGAGGGCGTAAGCTATCCAACTCTAGGCAGGTCAAAAAGTGCATTTCAGAGTGGGAATGGTACGTTGATCATCTCAACGAAGCAGCCTCCGAAACCTTCGAAAACTGGATTCTGCCGAAGATTCGGCAATTGATCGGCGCGGCTTCGACTCAGCGAAGTGCGGTAGTTCTATCCTTGGATAAGTGGGTGGTCCGGACCATCGAGGAATTTTCCCTCAAGTTTGCTCTCCGCCAGTCGCCTGACTTCGACGAAGCGATCTGGGATCCGATTGTTAAAAAAAGCGCGGCAGGGACCTGGATTCGCTTCGGGTGGCACGGACTCATGTTTTGGTCTGGCCTCGACGATTCGAAAACGAAACGATCTTCTCGCCGGCCGCGGAAGGGAAAATCTGCCAATAGCGTTCGGCGTCCTTCGGCTTCACGAGTTGCCGGTAATGCTCGAAAATAACTTTGGGCGAATTGCCCATTTGTAGCGCCAGCGCGGCGGCGTCATTGAACTTCGCCACGTGGTATGAGCCGAATGAATGCCGCAACGCATTCTGCGGCCATTCTGAACGCAGTCCCGCCCGCTCTCGATCGTCCTCAGTGAACTTGCGAAGGTTGGACGGTGCGACTGGACCGCGGATCTTGTGGAATGGCTCCAGCCACGCCGCGAGGTTCGGTTGAATGGTGACGAGCCGGCGCGTTGCTGTTTTGCTGTGTCGCGCCTTCACTTCGATCAAATTCGATTCAAGATCGATCTGCTTCCAATCGAGCCTTTCGATCTCCGCGCGTCGCAGGCCCGCGAACGCTCCAATCGCCCAGTACGGAATTGTTGCGTTGTCTGCCGACTCGAGCAGCCGCGCGGTTTGTTCGACGCTCAGAATCTCGATATCGCCGTCGATCTCTTTTGCTTTTGCCGTGTGCACGACTGGATTGTCAGCGCAATAGCGCCGCGTCACAGCAAACGCGAACAGCGTGCGCAGGTCCCGGCGAAAAGTGTTTCGCGTTACCGGCGCCACAGCCAAAGCCGCAAGCCAGGAATCAACGTCGGCCGTGGAAAACTCTGCGATGATGCGATCAGGGAACGCTGCGCAAAAACGACCAATCCGAATTCCCAGATCGTAACAATAGCGTGCGCTCAAACCGCTCGCCCGGCGATTATCAATCAGCTCGTTCATCGCCTGTCGAATGGGAACTGACTTCGCCGTTGCTTCCAAATGTCGGAGGTAAAAATCGACCGCATCGGATAGTGTTTTGCCGAACGGCTTCAGGCGTTCGGATTCATCTTGTGCCATCACACGCAGCGCGGTCGGGAACGTGACGCCTTCGCGACCTTGATTGAGAAGTTCGACTTCCTTTAGCCTAACGAATGTCTGAGCCTCAGTTTTTGTCGCAAAGAATTTCCGCTGCCACTTTCCCGAAAGTTTGGAGCGGACAACGAACTTCAGCCGCGAGTGTTTGTACGCTTTAATCCGAAACTCTGATTTTGCCATCAGTCCGAGAATAGCAACTATTGCTACTTTTTGAAGCAAAATCGTGTTATTCGGCGTTACTACGTGTGATGTAGTGCGAAGCTTAAAACCCGCGTTTCACAGAGGACAAACCGAGTTTCAGAGGGGGTGGGTCGGCCGGGACTCGAACCCGGAACCAACGCCTTAAAAGGGCGCTGCTCTACCAATTGAGCTACCGACCCGTGCGGAGCAAAATTTGTAATCCACTTCGCCGGTTGCCGCAAGGTTTGTGGCGGTTTTCTGTAGGCAACGCTTTTCCGCGTTTAAGCGATGGCCGGAACTCGTGTCTAGAGAATCAGAAGCAAATCTCGCAAGGAAGTCGTTGGCCGATCAAGTTGGAAAACTCGCAGGCCCGCTTTTGCCGCAGCCGCCCAATCGCGCTCGGGATCGTCGCCTACGTGCAGGATTTCATCCGGCCAAGAATTCGTCAGCTTTATCGCGAGATCAAAAATTATGGGGTCGGGCTTATCTGCGCCCAATTCGCTGGAAACAAAAATGCGCTGAAAATATTTCGAAACTCCGAGGTGTTCGAGAACTATACGGAGTCTGCCATCGAAATTTGAAATGACCGACAACTCGAATCGGCCAACCAACACATCGAGGACATCGACGACCTCGGGATAGAGTTCCCACACCCCGGGCTCGGCGAAATGATCGTAAGCAAGTTCGAAAAAATTATCGCGATCGAGATCTTTCAAGTCGCGCGAGACCTGGTCGAGGACGCGATCGACCAAATTGCGCCACCAACCTTTGTCGTCATCCTCGCGAGGTTGTCCGGTCGCAGGCCGCTTCGGCATTTGTTTCCAGACGGAGTGAAATGCCAAATCCAAAACGGCGGCATTGAGCTCGAGCCCGAGCGATTTTCCGACGAGGGCATAATGATATCCAACGCCTTTCGGCAAATGGATCAGCGTCCCGGCCGCATCAAAGAAAATCGCCTTCAGCATTTCCGCTCAATCGCTAATTGCAACGGCGTCGATTGCAACCACCGCCGAGTTGCTGTTCGTTTTAGTGCATGCACCCGATCGAAGAATTGCGCGCCCAAACAAAGTGGACGCAATCTTTCGGAGAAGAGCTCGCTAACACCATCAGTCATGCGGTCGGACTGGTGGCCGCGCTCATTGGGACACCGGTGCTTCTCACGGCCGCCTGGCAAAAACATGACGCTTTGTTTTTTGTCGGCGCGCTCGTTTTTGTCGCAACCGTTTTGCTTTTGTATTTCGGCTCCGCCCTTTATCACATCTGGCCCCAGACACCTGGCAAACATCGACTGCAAGTCGTCGACCATGGCGCGATTTATCTGCTCATCGCCGGCACCTACACGCCGTTCGTTCTCGGTCCGTTACGCGGCCCGTTAGGCTGGACCATGCTCACGCTCGTTTGGTTGCTCGCCATTTTTGGCATCATCATGAAAACAACGCGAGGTGTTGGTCGCCACACTAAACTCTCAATGTTTCTCTATCTGGGAATGGGATGGCTGATACTCGTCGCCATTCGTCCGCTCGCGCAAAATGTTTCGTTCGCTACTGTGGTTTGGCTCGTGGCCGGGGGAATCGTCTACACTGCGGGCGTAATCTTTTTCGTGAACGAACGCATCCGTTATTACCATTTCATCTGGCATTTGTTTGTGCTTGGCGGAACCAGTTGCCATTTTTTAGCGGTGCTCTACTGCGCGACGAAAGCGTAACCCGCCATGATTCCGACAGAGCACGACGATCCCACGAACGCAAAAATCCTTGCCATCTCAGAAGATAAAATCGACGGATTCGTTCGGGAACCGTTTGAAGAAATTGCGCAACGTTCCGGTGTTCCGATCGACATCGTCATGCAACGCATTGCCGCGATGCTGCAGGCAGGCACGATCCGGCGCGTGCGACAGACTCTGCTCGCAACAAATCTCGCCGATGGCGCGCTAGTAGCTTGGAAAGTTGCGCCGGAAAAAATCGAGGCGGCGTTCGATTTCATGTTTCAACAAGATCCGTTTTCCGGTCACGTCGTTTTGCGTTCTACCGACACGGTCACCGCCGGTTCCGAATACAAACTCTGGACGACAGTAAAAGTGCCGCACGGACTTTCGCTGCAACATCACGGCGAAATTCTCGCGGAAAAAGTCGGCGCCGATCATTTCCGTCTCATGCCGGCGAAAGGAATTTTCACTCTGGGCGTGGGTCACGTGCGGCGCAAAACAATCGAACCCGGGAGCAAGGCTGATGTACCGGCAAAGATGGCGCCGGTTCATGTCGCGAGTCTCAACGAACGCGAATGGGAAGTTTTGCTCGCGCTCAAGCGTGAACTTACGGCCGACGAGATCCGGCCTTCACCTTGGAAATCGCGCGCGCTGGAAGCAGGCGTTTCGATCGATGAATTCTATCGAATTGCTGAAGCGTTGAACAAACGCAAAGTCGTCGGTCGATTCTCAACCTTCCTCGAACACGTGAAGCCTTCGACGGGCGGAGTTCGCGTCACGCGTTTCAATGCACTTTTTCATTGGGCTGTGCCAATAGGCCGCGAACTTGAAACCGGCGGAGAAGTGGGCCGCCATCATATCCTGACGCATTGTTACTGGCGCGAAGCGGGCCCGGACTTTAAAAACGTCAACATCATGGCGGTCGCGCACGGCACGGACAAACAATTGCTGCTGCAACACAAGCGAGCGATCGATGAGCATCTCGACGCCTGCGGAATTCCTGTCTCCTACACAAACGTTTTCTGGGGTGGACGCAGCGAAATCAAACCCTCGGAAATTTCGCCGCAGATTTATCGTGAATGGCTGCGTGAAATGAATGCCGAGCCGATGACTAACTAAAGAGAGGTCTCGACTTCGCTCGATATGGCGCGAGCCTAACGAGTCGAGGTTCACACACAGAACGATGAAATCGCTGATCCGAAAACTTGAGGCGGGACGCGATCTCGGCTTTGGCGACATCAGTTACGCGGTGCCTCTGCTTCTTTCCGAGCAGCTCGACGACAGGCTCAAAGGCGATTTTCTTACCGCGCTCCATCGCAAAGGGGAAACGGTGGAGGAACTCGTTGGTTTCGCTCGCCTTTTGATGGAACTCGCGATCGACCCCATGATCGACCCTGCTCAGTTGTCAGGTCCAATTCTCGATGTGTGCGGGACAGGCGGTGATGGTTTCGATTTTTTTAATGTCTCCACGACGGTGATGTTTATTCTGGCCGCAGGCGGGGTCGTCGTGGTCAAGCATGGCAGCCGGAGCGTTACGTCAAATTGCGGTAGCGCCGATGTCCTGGAAAAATTGGGCGTTGAAATTCATCTGACCCCGGAAGAGCTACGGGAATGTGTGCAACGCTTTGGACTCGGATTTATTTTTGCGCGTCAATTCCATCCGGCGTTCAAAGCCGTTGCTGAAATGCGCACGCGGCTGGCACAAGATAAAACGCGAACGATTTTCAGTCTGCTCGGCCCGCTCCTCAATCCGGCACGTCCGTCACGGCAAGTGCTCGGTGTCTTTGCCACACGCCTAACGAGTGTGATGGCGGAGGCGCTTCGTCAGCTCGGGAGAGAACGCGCATGGGTCGTGCACGGCACAACCGAAGACGGCAAAGGCATGGACGATATTTCCACCAACGGCGCTACCACTGTGGCGGACCTCGCCAACGGCAAAATTTCTTCCGCCGTCATCGACACCCGCTGGTTGAATGTGAAGAAGAGTTCCCTCGACGAACTGATGGGCGGCGAAGTCGAAAGCAACGCCGAAATTCTGTCGGGTATTCTTGCCGGCGAAATTAAAGGCGCCAAGCTTGATCTTGTCGCCGTCAACGCTGCCGCCGGGTTCGTCGTCGCTGATCGCTGCGGAGACCTAAACGAAGGGATTGCACTGGCGCACGAGCAAATCGAAAGCGGACGCGCCTTGGAAAAACTGCGCGCTTTGCAAAGTTATAGAGGGAAGAGCGCGCGATAAGTGCGATCGAGATTTCGCAGCAGCGCGATCGCAAATAATTGCCGATCGACTGGTTTGCCCGCAGCCATGGCCAAAGATCCTGCGCGTTCGCGTAATTGCTCGGGGAAATCGACATCGGTTTGATTCACATTCAGGCCGATGCCAACGATGGCGGCATAAGCGCCATTTTTCTCCACGCGCAATTCGACCAGCACGCCAGCAACTTTTCGCGTTCCGATATAAATGTCGTTAGGCAGTTTTACTTGAGCGCCGATCCCGTTCTCTTCTTCAATTGTGCGCGCAATTGTTTCTGCGGCCCAATTGGTAAGACGCGCAGAATCGGCCGGACCGATTCCTGGTCGCAGGAGAATGGAAAACCAAAGTCCCAGATGCGCGGCAGACTCCCATCGATTCCCTCGCTGACCACGTCCAGCTGTCTGACGCTCTGCGAAAATGACTACTCCGCTGGGATTTCCTTCCCGCGCCCTTTGCCACATCAGGTCGTTAGTCGAATCGGTTTCTTCGACGACGATGATTCCATTTCCAATGTAAGATTCGCCCAACGCCGCGCGCAATTTTTCGGCGCACAACGATTCACGCTGCGACATGCGTGAGTTCCAGAGATAAATCGATCGCTCTGGCCGAATGGCTCAGCGCACCGACCGAAATATAATCGACACCGGTCGCAGCAATCCGCCGAACAGTTTTCAACGTCACGCCGCCGCTCGCTTCGAATTTTACTTTACCTTTTCCGAGCGCGACCGCTTCGCGCATTTCCGGCGTCTTCATGTTGTCGAGCAGGATCGTGTCCACGCCGTCGATCTCCAGAAACGTGCCCACTTGTTCGAGATGATCGGCTTCAACTTCGATGCGCATGTCCGGATGATCCTTCCGCAGCTGCTCGATGGCTTGCGCGAAACCGGACGCGCCGCCCTGCGCACTGAGATGGTTGTCTTTCACGAGCACCATATCGTAAAGACCGAAGCGATGATTCGTGCCGCCGCCGGCGACGACCGCCGCTTTTTCCAGCGCGCGCAAACCAGGAGTCGTCTTGCGCGTATCCAGGATTTTCGCGGGATACTTGCCGACTGCATCGACAAACTGCCGCGTCAACGTCGCGATCCCGCATAGGCGCTGCAAAAAATTCAACGCCACACGTTCGGCCGTCAAAATGGATGCAGCCGCGCCGCGGATTTCGAGAATAGTTTCGCCACCGGTTAGGCTCGTGCCGTCCTGTTGGATAATCTCGACCTGCAATTTCGGATCGACCCGGCGAAAAACTTCCGCCGCGGTTTGCGTGCCGGCGACGATGCAGCGTTCGCGCGCGATGATTCGGCCATGTCCTTTGAGCCCTGCCGGAACGAGAAACTGTGTCGTGATGTCGCCAGCGCCGATGTCCTCCTGGAGAGCAATGGAAATCGGATCGAGAGAATCGATGCTCATACAAGAAGAGGAGCCAGCTTACCCGGAAAAAAGAAACTGTCGCGCCGTCGCCGACCGCGTACAACAGATTCGGGCAGCGCACGCCAAGGAGAAACTTCAAATACTGAAAAACGTGCAACTACCCGAATCGCCTTAACCTGCTAATTGGACAGTCTCTCGCTATGCCCGTTCGAAATTTTTCACAAAAACCTCGGGAAATTCGCTCTATTTTCGCCACCGCCCAAGATCGCACTACAGCAAAGTCCCCTGCACACCTCGTTCGCTCCGTGCCGATTCGTCCCGAACTTCCTGAAGGAGCGATTTAAACTCACATTTCTCCAACGCTTTTATCAGCGCCGGATATTGCGGTGTAATCCTCAGCTCATCGATCGCAAGCGGCAGTTCGGTTTTGCAATCGAGTTCCACCATTTTGCGATTCTGCAAAATCTGTTCGCGCGCATTCGTTAATTTCTCCTGCGTCTTCGGACTCTTCACGTTCTCGATGTTTTTCAGGAGCGAATCGAGATTACCGTGTTCGCGAATGAGCGTGGCCGCGGTTTTACGCCCGAAGCCTGCGCTCGGAATGTTGTCGACTGAGTCGCCCGAAAGCGCGAGGACGTCGCCGATCAAATTTGGCGGCACATCCCATTTCGCCGTCACTTCCGCTTCGCCGAGCAACGCGAAAGCATCCTTCGGCGAAACCAGATCGGCCTTTGCTGTTGTGTAAACTTTTGTCGTTGGCCCCACCAATTGGTAAAGATCCTTGTCGTTCGTCGCCAGCACCACGTCGATGCCGCGTTCCTGCGCCGCCATCGCATAGCAACCCATCAGATCGTCCGCCTCGGTATTGGGGAGCGATATGTTTTTGAAACCGAGCAGCGTCGTCAATTCGTTCTGGATGAAATCGAGCTGCGGCACCATCGGCTGCGGCATTTCCTTGCGCGTTTCCTTGTAAGCTGGTTGCAACTCGACGCGGCGCTGCGGCAAACCTTCGTCCCAAAAAACCGCGCCCAATTCCGGCTGCAGATGTTTGATCATTAAACGCAGCGTTTTCGTAAAACCGAAGATGGCGTTCGTCGGTTCGCCGCGCGAGTTCGAGAGATTCTGGATCGCGAAAAACGAACGGTAAACGTAGTAATGGCCATCGATCAGGAGCAGTTTCACACGCGCACGTTAACCAAAGTGGCGATTGCCTCCACGCATTTTCGCGCCGGTCTTGCTGAAACGATGCTGATCGAACCGACCGAGAGCATTGTCATCGAGAGCGAAGCGAAGTTACCGCCCGAACTATTTTGCGTGTCCATCACTGTGGACGCAGAGGTTGGCTCGTGGGGTTCCTCGCTTCGCTCGGAATGAAAGCATTGAAAACATCGCGCGCAACGCTCCCGCGTCCTCTCTAGTTTTCTGCGGGATTCGCGTAGAGTGATGCATGGATGATGAATGGTTCGTGCGTGTGCAGGGCAAGGAGTACGGTCCCGTCGACTTCGACATGTTGCGCGAATGGAAACGCGAAGGGCGCCTGATCGCCGAGAACGAACTGCGCAGCGCCGAAAGCGAAACCTGGGTAAAAGCCGTCACGATTCCCGACTTATTCGTCGAGACCGCGACCGAGACCGAAACACCTCCACCGACGTCCCTCCGGCGACGCACCTTCGGTGAAATCATCTTCGAAACTTTTCGCATCTACGGAAAAGGGTTCCCGACATTTTTCGTCCTCGCACTTCTGGTCGCGATTCCCTCGTGCGTATTTCAAATCAGCCTCGCTTACCTTCACTTCCCGGAACCGCAGCCGCTTTCGCGCACAGCCATCATCGCCAGCAGCATCGCCATCGTCGCAGTCGCGCTGCTTCTGGCTTTGTGGCCTGTTTTCATCGCTGGAATTCAAATCGCCACCGCCGACCTCGCTGCCGCGCGCGCGATCAAGCTGAAAGACGTTTTGCAACGCGCAGTTCGCATGTGGCTGCGAATCGCAAGACTCTCACTCATCGTCTACGGAAGTTATTTTCTCTGGAGCGTCATTCCGGTTCTCGCCATCTTTTCCCTCGTCGCCGCGCAACCTTCGATCGTCAGCATCATGCTCGCGCTCGGAATTCTGATCCTACAGGTCTACATGACCGCGCGGTTATGGGTAAACTTTCTCTTCTGGCAGCAAGTCAGCGTCCTCGAAACCACGGACACCATCGGAGTTTTGCGCGAGAGCCAGCAGCTCGCTCGCAGCGCACCGGCAGCGCCCTGGCACGAACGCCCGCTTTGGCGCGCCGGACTTCTCGCTTCGATTTGGTTTTTGCTGCTGATTATTTTCAGCAGTGGCGCCGAGCTTCCGTTTTTACTCGTTAGGGTTCAAGGCGTGACGAACCTGGATGACGCCATGAAGCTTGTGCAGAATCTTGCCAACGCCCCGGCGCCGGATGCGATGGTCCTCGCTAGCTACGTCTTCAGCGCTCTCATCCATGCGGTGCTGCGACCGCTGCTCGGCATCGTGTTTGTCATTCTCTATTTCGACACGAAAGCCCGGTTGTAACGGAGGTTCGCTGCATCGTCTGGTTAGGCGTTTGGCGTGGATCGGACATAAAGCTCACGAAGAGGTGAGAAATAGATCAAGGCGACGACGAACCCGGCAAGATAGATGGTGAACTGGCTGATCGCCGCGGAGAGCGGGACGTGGGGCGTGATTGGCTCAAACGGCATGGTGGCAAGATCTACCGCTATGCAGAGAACGTAAAGGACGCGAGCCCACGACCAAAAGAAGAAGAGGCCGACGCGCGCTACCAAACCGATCACGCTAATGAGCGCAGCAACGATTATCTCCCAGTGCGGTGCAGTAGTTATCGGCGCTGGCGGAGCGATCGTCAGATACACGATGCCGGTCAGGAACTCGACGACTATCGAGACACGAAGGATAATTTTCAGATGCGCGGTGCTCACCGTCTAACGAGACACAAGATCAGCGACCAATGGCGAGGGCGCGCTTTGCATTTCCTTCATCCTTCATAATTCATCCTTCATCCTTTGCCGCACATCGGCCCGCCGTTCGCTCCATCGTTTGGTTAGACGATAAACATGGCAATCACACTTGGCGTTCGCCAGCATACCGGAATCCGCACAAGATCAGGTAGAGCAAGACAGCCCAAACGGTGGCTGTAAAGATCGCACCGGCTGGTGAGAGGAAGCCTACATCGCGGTAAAGAAGTCCGAGATGTTGAATCGGTGACATCAGCGGAATGGCGAGTAGTCCGTAGAAAAACTGTCGTATAAAGCCGCTAGGCACAAACGCGAACAGAACAAGCAGTGCCGGCGGAAGCGCTGTGCCCCAGGTTGGTCGGAAGAATCGCATCGCGAGCAATTTCGTCTAACGAGACCCAAGATCAGCGACCGCGCGAATGGAATGGACTGGCAAGCCATGACATAGACGGCAAGCCCGGAGGGTGAACGAGTGCGCGAGTGAATCAATTAGAAATGATGTTCGCATACTCTCAAAGTTAGACAGAAGGACGGCCAGCGGTTCGCTGCATCGTCTGGTTAGGCGGCAATCACTTAAGACGTTGCATCTGCTTCACTGCTTTGCTGAGCGGTAACTTAATTTCTTTCGGAGGTCCGCCCGCGCGATCGTGCAGTCTGAGGACGGCGATATCGGGCGGCTCGAAACGAAACTCTCCAGCGCCGACGGACCCGCCAGCAGCGCTCTCAACGTCTCGGAATGATTTGTCGGCCGCGCAGAACGCGTAAGTATTGAAATGCCATGGCGAATGCCCGCCGGAACTCGTCGTCGTGAACAAAAGGAACTGCGAATCGGGGCTCCAGCGAATCTGGCTGGCAACGCGACCTGAAAAGGTGTGCTGCGCTATAACCGAGCGTTGAATACCGTCCTCGGCAGTGCAAATAAAGACGGCGACGCCGTCTAAATCGAGGCGGCTCGGCTCGGCTGCATCTGGCATACGCCGCTCGACCGCGAAAAGCTTCCTGTCCGGCGATGCTGAAAACCACGTGTCGTAGTTATCTGCATGCGCGATCGCAACGATGAGGAGCAGCGTAAAGGCGACAGTACGCTTCATACGCCTAACGAGAAAAAAGTGAGCTACCGCCACCGGCGGCGAGCATAGCTCGAAGTGAAGAGCGTTTAGTCATCTGAAAAGCTGTGCGCACGTCGGGTAGCGGTTAGCTCCACTGACTGGTTAGGTCTTTTCATCGATGTACAACACGCCAAGCATACCACCATAATGCGCCTCGCCGACAAGGATGCCGTGCTCCAAGAGTACGTGAGCGACGGCCACGCGAAGCGAATCTGACTCCCAAAACTTCTTCCCGACTTTGTGCCTGTAAATGCGTGTGACGAACCCTTGCTGACTTGGCTCCTTCATCAGATCAAGCTGCGCCTCGTGCAACAACCAACTACGCGACTTGCCTTGGACAAGACGCCGAACGTACACCAACTGCTCAGGCGTGTATATGGGAACAATACTCTCGCGCGCTTTTGGGCGCGTGAACGTGAATGCGCGATGAGGCGTATCCATGGCGATATCGAATATCTTCCGCTGGTCGTCGACGACGTCGAGATGATGTTCTTTAGCTATGGCCGCCTCCAATGGCTGGTTCAGGACGCAAACCTCGCGCTGTGAGCGAGTCTTTGGATCCTGAAGTGTGATGAGCACGTAGAGCGGCGACATGCCGACGCGGATTCCAACGCTGCCGTCTCTCGACGGCGGCAGCGGTCGTCCTGACTCTGTTACTGAGCCGTTATACTGCGCCATCGCGCGACGAAACATCGCATCGGTATAGCCAGCCGATCCCAACGCTGTACCACATGTGATCAGCAGCATGATGAGCGCACGCATAGACCTAACGAGAATTCGGCGAAAGTTCGTAGATAAAGGCGAACATTTTTTCGTCTATTTCGGGAATCGCGCCGGAAATGGCGTCGTCAGTTTCAAATGGGGAAGACATTTGCTCGGCAATGTCGCTCGTTTGCCGCGATGGTGACAAGACGAAAAGGTTCTCCATGGACCCAAACGGTTTCTACAACAGCCGACACTGACGGTTTTTTTTCGGGCCGCGAGCTCGATAGGCCTGCCCGGCGAAAGCTTTGCAGCTCTGGAGCGGGGCCGTTGTAGAGGCGCTTGTGCCAAGCGCCTTATTAATTAGATCCGGCGTTTGGTGCGAGCCGCACTGGCATTCCAAACGCCGCTACAACCTGATGGCGTTCGCTGCGACTTTGGCAGGGAGCCGGTTATTCCAGATGCAGGTAAGGAAACAAACCGTGCCGGCCACCTTCGCGGCCGAAGCCGCTTTCTTTGTAGCCACCGAACGGACTCGTGGGATCGAACTTATTATAAGTGTTCGCCCAGACCACGCCGGCGCGCAGTTTGTTCACGATCTTGAAAATCTTGCTGCCTTTATCGGTCCAAACGCCGGCGCTCAGGCCGTAGGGCGTGTTGTTCGCGCGCTCGATCGCTTCTTCCGGCGTGCGAAAAGTCATCACGCTCAGGACCGGGCCAAAGATCTCTTCCTGCGCGATGCGATGTGAGGCGGTGACGCCGGTGAAAAAGCTCGGCGGATACCAGTAGCCTTTCTCCGGCAAACGACAGCGCGATTGCACCAGCTCGGCGCCTTGTTTCAAGCCGCTATCGACCAATTCGCGAATCTTCTCCAACTGCATGCGGGAATTGATCGCGCCGATGTCGGTATTTTTGTCGAGCGGATTGCCGACACGCAACGTGGCGATGCGATCGCGCAATTTGCGAATGACCTGTGGAAAAACGCCTTCCTGCACGAGCAAGCGCGAGCCCGCGCAACAGACGTGGCCCTGGTTGAAATAAATTCCCGAGACGATTCCTTCGACCGCCTGATCGATCGGTGCGTCTTCGAAAATGATGTTGGCCGCTTTGCCGCCAAGCTCGAGCGTGAGTTTCTTTTTTGTGCCGGAAACCGATTGCAAAATGCGTTTGCCCACGTCGGTCGAACCGGTGAACGCAATCTTGTTTACGTCATCGTGCTCGACCAAAGCGCGGCCGGTTTCTCCTGCGCCCGGCACGATGTTGACGACGCCTTCCGGCAATTCCGCCTGCTGAAAAATTTCCGCGAGATGCATCGCAGTAATGCTGGTGGTCTCCGCCGGTTTTAAAACGCAGGTGTTACCGCAAGCGAGGGCTGGCGCGAGTTTCCACGCCGCCATGAGCAACGGAAAATTCCACGGAATGATTTGTCCCGCGACGCCTAACGAACGCGGAGTGCGGCCGGGAAACGCGTATGCGAGTTTATCCGCCCAACCCGCGTAATAAAAAAAGTGCGCAGCCACGAGCGGCAGATCGATGTCGCGCGATTCCTTGATCGTCTTGCCGCCGTCCATCGTTTCGAGCACGGCGAGCTCGCGCGATTTTTCCTGGATGAGACGCGCGATGCGGTAGAGAAATTTTCCGCGCTCGCGTCCCGGCATTTTGCTCCACGTTTTTTCGTAAGCGCGCCGGGCTGATTTCACCGCGAGATCGACATCGCGCGCGTCACCTTCCGCGATTTCCGCGAGCTTCCCCTCCGTCGCCGGGTTGATCGATTTGAAATACTTTCCCGAATGCGGCTTGACGAATTTCCCGCCGATAAAAAGCTGATAACGCGGCTGGAGCTTGATGTAATCGCTCGCTTCCGGCGCGGGTGCGTAATTCCAGCGGTCGCCGAAACTCAAATGCCGCTCGTTAGGCGGAAGTGCGCGGCGATGATCGAGCGCGCCATCGCTTTCAAGGACGACGAGCTGCGAATTGCGTGATTTCTTGCGCGCCATAACAGGAGCAATGTCTAATCGCTTCGTCGCAACGCTGCACGCAAAAAGAAACCGACATGGCAGATCGAACACATGGCCGGTTTAAGATTGTAAAAAGGATGGTAAGCGCCTAACGAAACGCGACGTGATTACGCCGACGATGAATCCCTCCCCTCCAAATCCAGCACGCGCACTTTTCGGTGTTCGACTGCTCGTCCTTTTCTTTGCCTTCGGCACATCCATGTGCGTGCTCACGATTCTGGGATTGCTCTTTCCCGGAAGCATTCTCGAACCGATGTGGCGACTTAACCCGGATGCGCACACGGCGTTTCAGTCGCTCGGGCGCCTGTCGATTTTGCTCATGCTTGTGGTCGGCGCCGCTTGCGCATCGGCTGCCATCGGCCTGGCCGCGCGCAGATCCTGGGGACGGCGAATCGCGATCGGCGTGCTCGCAGTTAATCTCCTGGGCGAAACAATCAACGCTGTCGCGCGTCACGACCTTCGCACGCTCATTGGCCTTCCCATTGGCGGCGCACTTATTTTCTATTTAATGAGTAAACGCGTGCGCGATTTTTTTGGAACTTCGTCCGCCAAATCTCCGAGCTCGCCACCGCCTTGATAAATTCAGTTTAGATTAGGAGATTATCCGAATAACTTATGGCTGATCTTCAGGGATTCTGAAAATAGTCCAGCCAGATTGATTCGTTAGGCCTCACACCAATTGATACCAGTTTATGTATAACAAAAATAACCTCTCCAAACTAAAGAAGATGGACAGCCTCGCGCCCGAAGTGATGAAGGCGTTTTGGGCATTCGATAAGGCAGCGCTCGCCGACGGAGCGATTCCCGTGAAGTATAAAGAACTGATCGCGGTCGCTGTCGCTCACACCACGCAGTGCCCGTATTGCATCGATATCCACGCGGGTAATGCGCGCAAGGCAGGCGCTACCGAAACAGAACTTGTCGAGGCGGCGATGGTCGCTGCGGCACTCCGAGCAGGAGCAGCTGTAACGCACGCTACGCACGCTCTGTCCGATTGATCTGCTGAGAAACGCAGGCTCGTTAGGGAGCAACGTGATGGAGCGGATCGCGTTTGCGTTTACGGCAGCGAAAAATAATCCGCGCCCTGGTAGTTACCGTCGACGGTCTTGACGATTTGCATGAGGACGTCGTTAACGAGCGTGCTCGCGCCAAACCGGAAAAGATCGGGCGTGAGCCAGTCGTCGCCTAGCGTTTCTTTTACCATGACGAGATAAGCGAGCGCTTCCTTGGCGTTGCGGATACCGCCGGCCGGTTTCATCCCGATGCGAATGCCGGTTTCATAAAAGTAATCGCGGATCGCTTCGAGCATAACGAGCGTAACCGGCATCGTCGCGGCCGGTGAAACTTTGCCGGTGGAAGTCTTGATGAAATCGGCGCCGGCACGCATGGCAATTTCGCTCGCGATCCGAACGTTGTCGTAAGTTTGCAGTTCGCCGGTTTCGAGAATGACTTTGAGATGCGCTTCGCCGCACGCTTCCTTGGTCGCGGCGATTTCGTCGAAGACGCGATTGTGTTCGCCGGCCAGAAAAACCCCGCGATTAATCACCATGTCGATTTCGTCGGTGCCATCGTTGGCGGCGGCGCGCACCTCCTGCAATTTCAATCGCACTGGCATGAGACCGGTCGGGAATGCGGTCGCGACGGAAGCGACTTTGACGCCGGAAGTGCCCAGGAATTTTTTGGCGGCGCGAACAAAATTCGAATAGACGCAAACGGCGGCGCACGTGGGAACCTCATAGCGCGGATCGAGCGGCTGCATCGCTTTGCGACAGAGAAACGACACCTTCCCCGGCGTATCTTTTCCCTCGAGCGTGGTGAGATCCATCATCGAAATCGCAAGCTTGAGGCCGGAGAGTTTGGCGGAGGTCTTGATGCTGCGCTTTTTGAAAGCAGCGGCGCGCTCTTCCGCCATGATTTGATCGACCGAGGGAACCGTCCACTCGTTGGGCCGCGAAACCTGTCTGGTGCCGTTGGAACTGATTGCTTTCATGAAAGACATGCCGCTGTCTCGGCGGGGACGAAATCCTATCCGGGATCGAGTTCAGACCAAGCAAAATGGATGCGCACGCGATTGCGCCATTGCACAATCAAAAAACATTTGTCAGTTTCACGCGCCATGATCAGCGTTCCCGTCGATTCTTCTTCCCGGATTGAAGCGCTCGAGCGTTACGGCATTCTCGATACGCCGCCGGAAGATGAATTCGACGACATCACGCGCCTGATCGCGCGCATCTGCGATGCGCCTGTGGCCGTGATCAACTTCGTCGATCGCGATCGTCAGTGGTTTAAATCCGAAATTGGTCTCGGGCTGAAGCAAACGTCGCTCGACGTTTCCGTTTGCTCGCAGGCAATTTTGCAGCCGGATCTTTTTATCGTGCCCGACACGTTGATGGATTCGCGCTTCGCGAACAATCCGCTGGTCACGGGCTGGCCGCACCTGCGTTTCTACGCGGGCGCACCACTGGAAACGAGCGACGGTTATCGCCTCGGAACTTTGTGCGTGGCGGATTACCGGCCACGCGGATTGCTCGACACGCAAAAGGAAGCGCTCCGCACCCTCGCGCGCCAGGTCATGGTGCTTCTGGAATTGCGACGCACAGTGAAATTGATGGAGCAAGCCCAAAACGCGCCGCAGCAATCGGTCAATCAGGGAAAGGAAGAATTTCTCGCCACGCTCAGTCACGAACTTCGCACTCCGCTCGCGCCTGTTCTCATGACGAGCTACGCGCTTTTGCTTGATGGGTCGCTCACAAAATCGCAGCGGGCTGACGTCGAAATAATTCGAAGGAATGTGGAGTTGGAAACAAAAATGATCGACGATCTGCTCGATCATTCCCGCATAACGAATGACAAAATGCCGATGCGCCGCGAAACCGTGGACGCGCATTGGCTGCTGGAACGAACGGAACATATTGCGCACCAGGCTGGCGCCTGCGTGCCGATCGAAAAAGTATTGCGCGCCGCGAATTCCCGCGTGATGGCGGACGCCGCACGCCTGGAGCAGGCGTTTTGGAATGTATTAAAGAACGCGATCAAATTTACGCCGCCGACTGGATGCATCGCGATCATCACGAGTAATCCGCAACCCGAGCTCCTGCGCATTCGATTCATCGACACGGGCGTGGGAATCGAGCCGGAAATGTTGCCTCGACTTTTTTCCGGATACGAAGCTGGCCGCCGCGAATATGTCGAGCACTTCGGCGGGCTCGGCCTTGGATTGCCGATTACAAGAGGAATCATCTCGCTGCATGACGGTTCGATCGAAGCGAGCAGCGCAGGAAAAAACAAAGGCGCTACGTTTACAATTGAGTTGCCGGTTCTTCCAACAACGGTGGCGACGACTCCGTTTGTGCCCGAAAGAATGTCCACCGCGCCGAAAACTCTGCGCATCCTCGTAGTGGAAGATCACGAGAGCACGGCGCAAATCATGGCGCGGTTGCTCCGTCGCGCCGGACACGAAGTGGATGTGGCGAATTCCGTCGTCGGCGCCAAAGCGCTTTTCGAACGTCGCGATTTCGATCTGGTCATTAGTGATCTCGGATTGCCCGATGGGAATGGTCTCGATCTCTTTCGTTACATGAGCGAGCGCCGGCCCATCGAAGGGATCGCGCTCAGCGGTTACGGAATGCAGAATGACATCGACGCGACTCTCGCCGCGGGTTTTCGCGAACACCTTACGAAGCCGATCGATTGGCCGACGCTCGAAGCGGTCGTCGATCACGCTGCCGCGCGGCTCCAAGTTCCGCAAAACGGGCACTCCTCGGATACGCCGTTTACGCTGCGCGCGATCTGAAGTTTAAATTAGTTCGATTTGGAATCGCCCGGCGCGGCAGAGCGCAAACGCCAGTCGCTTCGCGCCGCGGCAATGAGCGGCGTTATTTTCACAAACGCGCGAATGATATAGCCGAGATAAATGACGAGCCCCAAAAGCTGACAGCCAATCAAAACAAGATGGCGTTCATGTGAAAGAAAAAGCGCGGAGCGCGCCTGAATCATCATCGCGCAGGCAATGTTGAAGAGCAGGATTGCCGGGACCAGCAGCCAGATATTGAGCAGCTGATCGCGCAACACGATCTCGTAAAGACGCGAGGCATCAGTGCTGCGGCTATCCGCGATGCGCATTCGAATCATGTGCAGATCGTAAATAAACAAGCCCCAGACGAACGCCGAAAACACTGCGTTCAAGACAAACCACCAGAAAGGATCGGCCAGACGTGTAAAAGCGAGCGCTTCTACCAGCGTGCAGGCGATATAAAAAAAATTGTGGCCGAACTCGAGCGGCCAGCGAATCAAAGTCAGCGTGTGAATGAGTGAGCGCGACCAAAAAAGAAAGATGAGCAGGAGCCCGGCAACGACATAGGGCAAGGCGCTCCATTGTTTCGCTCCCAAAACTTCCCGCGCATTCTCAGCGAGAAAAGTCAACGCAGCGCCCTGAATGATGCTGACAAGCGTGAGCTCGATATTGACCACCATCGAGTCGAGTTCGTTGCGACTTTCGCGCTCGTCGTTCATTTCGTCGTTAGGCGTCAGCTCATCTTGATTCGAACTCGTGGAAAATTCCAGCCGTTCTTCACCAACGGGTCGGGTTGTTTCCCCGAGGTCGCGAAACTAAACGCGCATCGCGCTTTCGCTCAGCGCTTCCCATTCCGCCGTGACGCGAGCCAATTCTTCCGTCACCGCCAGGAGCTCGCGGTTGAGTTCCATGACCGCGCCGCCGGCTTCGTAGGTCTCCGGCTTCTCCAATTCCGCCGTCAATTCCTTTTGCCGACCTTCGAGCGTGAGGATGTGCATCTCCAATTCACGCACATGTTTTTCGTGATCGCGTTTCGTTTTCGCTTCGGCCTTTCGCTGTTCCGATTCAGCGCGGCGACGTTCGCGCGTTTCTCGCAGACCGGGAGACGCTGCCGGTTTTGCGGTCGTGTCGTTTCGTGGCTGTTCGTTGGTTAATTTTCCACCGCTGGTGAGCGCGGCTCGCGCAGATGTCGCTTTGGATTTATCGAGGTAGTAACCGTAATCGCCAGCGTACGGCGTCAGTTCTCCGGCGTTGATATGGAGAACGGATGTCGCGATCGCGCGGATGAAATAAACGTCGTGACTGATGAAAATGAGCGTGCCTTCGTATTGCGAGAGCGCGCCCAGAAGCGCATCGATGCTGCCGACATCGAGATGCGTGGTCGGTTCGTCCATGAGCAAAAGGTTCGGCGGATCGAGCAATAATTTCACCAGAGCGACGCGCGTTTTTTCGCCGCCGCTCAAAACGCCAGTGGTTTTAAAAACGTCGTCGCCGCGAAACAAAAACGAACCGAGCACAGTTCGCGCAGTTTGTTCCGACACAGGATTCGGCATGTCGCGCACGGTTTCGAGAACAGTTTGTCGCGCGTTAAACATTTCCGCGCGGTGTTGCGAAAAATAACCAACCTTCGTGTTGTGGCCGAGGACGCGCTCGCCGCTCTGCACTGGCAATTGGCCCGCAAGAATCTTCATCAATGTCGATTTGCCCGCGCCGTTCGGGCCGACGAGCACGATTCGTTGTCCCCGTTCCGACTCGAAATTTAATCCGCGATAAACAACGAGATCGCCGTAAGCGTGATCGACGTCCTTCAACGTAATAACGCGATGTCCGCTGCGCGGCGGTTGCGGAAAATGAAAGTGCACCGTTCTCTCACGGGCGACCGGCGCCTCGATCTTTTCCATGCGATCGATCTGCTTCAATTTGCTTTGCGCTTGTGAAGCTTTGCTCGCCTTGGCGCGAAATCGATCCGCGAACGCCTGTAACGACGCGATCTCGCGCTGCTGATTTTTGTAAGCGGCGAGCTGCTGCACTTCGCGCGCGGCTTTTTGTTCGACGTAACTGTCCCAATTCCCGCGATAACGCTGCAAACGACGATGCGCGATTTCCACAATCGAACCGACGAGCTGATTCAGAAATTCGCGATCGTGCGAGATCATCAGGATCGCGCCCGGATAATTCCGTAAGTATTCCTGGAACCAGACAAGTGATTCGAGATCGAGATGGTTCGTCGGTTCGTCGAGCAGCAACAAATCCGGTTCCTGCACGAGCAAACGGGCGAGATGCGCGCGCATAATCCAGCCACCGCTCATTGCCTTCGCCGGCCGATCGAAATCCGATTCGCGAAAAGCCAGGCCCGCGAGAATGCGTTTCGCTTTCGGTTCAACTTGCCAGCCGCCGTGTTCGTCGAAAAGATGCAGCGCTTCATGATGCTGCGCCGAATCTTCCGGCGTTGTTTTCAAAATCCGCTGCGCTTTCATCAGCTCGGGCGAAGCAGCGCACGCCAGTTCCAGAACGGTCTCATCGCCCGCGGGCGCATTTTCCTGCGGAAGAAATCCGATCGCGGCCGCTTTTTCGACTGCGATTTTGCCGACATCCGGCAGCGCTTCACCGAGGATCAACGAAAAGAGCGTCGACTTCCCCGCGCCATTCGGACCGACCAAGCCAACGCGATCGCCACGATTCACCTGCAGCGACGCGTCTTCGAAAAGAATGCGGCCGCCGAAACTTTTCGTTAGTTGGGAAATCGTGAGCATCGGAAAGCGGCCACTGTCGTGAAGCCTGTCGACCGGCGCAAGCGAGCGGCGCAGGTTGATTTTAGGCTCGCACCGAAATTGCGGTTGCGCCATTTTCCCTGCCGTCGCCACCAGAAAAATGCAAACAAGTCCCGCCGCGGTTTTGATGTTTATCGTCGCAGCGTTTCTCGGCGCACTCGGCCAATTCCTTTACAAATCCGGCGCTGATCGCGCGGGTGGCTCGATCGCAAGTTATCTTCTCAATGCGCGACTGCTCGGCGGTGTCGTTTGCTACGTCGCGGTGATGATTCTTTTCGTCGCCGCTTTCAAACGCGGTGGCGCGTTGACCGTGCTTTATCCGATCTACGCCACGACTTTTATTTGGGCCGCGATCATCGCGTGGCTGTTTTACGCAACGCCGATTCGCCCGATAAACATTGGCGGAATGGCTTTGCTCATCGCGGGCATGTATTTCATGGGGCGACAGTGAAAGCGGCGATCATTGCCGGATTGCTGTGGTCCACGACCCTCGCCGCATCCGCGAGTGACTCGTTAGGCCAGCAATTAATCAGTGCTGTTGTCGATGGCGATCTCAGAAGAACACAAGAGTGCGTCGAGCAATGGCGCGCATCGGCGAAACCGTTTCCGCTCGGACCGGACGAAAAGCCTTTGTTGTTTCTCGCGATCGAAGGCCGCTCTCCTGTGCATGAGGAAATCGTCGAATTGCTTCTGGCCAATGGTGCGAGCGTGCAAACAAAGGGCCCGTGGGGAATGACCGCGCTGCATTGGGCAGCATGGCGCGGATATGCGGAGCGAACGGAGCAACTGCTCAAACATTACGCCCAGGTCGAAGTGACCGATGATTTCGGACGCACACCGCTGCTCGTCGCGCATGCCGACGCCGCGCAAAAATTACTGGCCGCGCACGCAAATTGGATCGCGCTCGATAAGCGCGGGAACAATTCGTTGCATTACGCGGCGGAAGACAGCCCGCATCATTTGGAGATTCTGTTTCGCGCCGGCTTCAATGTCGTCGACGCGCGCAACAACTCAGGACTGACGCCGCTGCATTTCGCTACGCTCGCTGGAAAAACCGAATGCGCGCGCTGGTTACTCGATCACGGCGCCAATCCGAACGCGGTCACAGCGACGCCCTACGATTATCTCCCGCTCGATTTTTTTCCCGGCCAGGGAAACGAAATTCACGTTCCGGCCGGCATCTCAGTCGCAGGTATTGCATCGATGCGACATGAAGACACGAAAGGGTCGTTCGGCCCCAATCGCGCGGTCAAGGAGGTTTTGAGCGAACACGGCGCAACGACTCCATGGCGACCGTCGCCAATTCTTATGGTCTTCTTCGGCGTGATGGCGGCGGCGTTCTTCATCACGTTCATGACCGGGTTATTTTTTCTCGATGCGCGCATCACCGGCTGGCACGCGCTCGCACAGCGTTTTCCGGCAGCAGGCGAACCGCTTAATATATATAAACGACAGAACGGCGGTGTCGGCACGATTGGTCTCGTGCAAATGCGCGGCCTTTTGCGCGTGGCGGCGACCAACCGGGGCTTGTATCTCGCGTTTCCAAAAATGTTGAGCGTCGGCCACGCGCCGCTGCTCATTCCGTGGTCTCAACTCAAACTCACGGACGACAAGACCGTTTTGGGAATTCATGTTCTGACCCTGCAAGCGGGCGATCCAAGACTCGCGCGCGTGATGTTGCGCGGCGGCATCGCAACGGAAGTCGCTGCGCGCGTTCAATAGACTTCCTCGGGGCTCTTGCTGTGTAATCGAATTCCTGATGCGACGGGATGAAAATTTTGCAGCCAAACATCGGCGACGAATTTTCTAAATCGCTGCTAAAAAACAGGAATTTCAAAATTAAAACAAATGAGCTTGTCAGCATAAAAAGCGGCGCACAGAATCGCCGTCCCATGATTTTATCTACCTACGGCGTACATGATAATTACGAATTCTGCGGAATCCGCTTTGAGTTGGAGCTCTTTGTATGAGGAGTGTCGTTATTTGCTTAAGCGTGTTGTTTCTCAGTGCTGTTGTTGTTCCTGCTGCGACTCTTTATGTGCGCTTTGGTGCCCGAGGAAAAGGCAACGGCAGTGATTGGGCGAATGCTTATCCAGCGCTGCCGGAAACTTTGGTGCGCGGAAATACGTACTACATCGCCGATGGTACATACAGCGGCGTGATATTTCACGCGCCAGAATCCGGCCAAACTCTGATCACCGTGAAAAAAGCAACGGCCTTAGATCACGGAACAAACACTGGTTGGTATAACGCATACGGCGATGGTGAAGCGCGTTTTACGGATACGCTCGCCTTTGCGTCCGGCTATTGGCTTCTTGATGGACAAACCGGTGGCGGCGACGGCAGTTGGACGACGGGCTTTGGTTTCCACGTTGTGAGAGGCGCCGGCAGCCCGGTAATTTACAAAGCGCCCAACGCCAACTTCATCACCCTTAAACACATGAATATAGAAGGGGATTACGGCGACGGTGATGGGACGGGCAATGCTAACGACGGGATTTGCTTAGCCCAGGGTAACAACATTACAGTCAGTTACTGTTACATTCACGACGTGGGCCGCTGTCTATTTTTTGGCAGAGCGGATTTCGTAACGATTGATCATTGCTACGGTGGGGCATTCGAAAGCACATCGAACGAACATTCGGAGATAGCTTCTATTTGGGACACTGACGGTGATGGCATCGGGCCTCACAACTGGACGGTGCGACATTCTATCTGGACACATCTGGAAGGCACCGGGGGTTTCATGATGGACGGCGCTGCACTAACTATTGACGACTGTGTTTTCTATCAATTAAACCAAGCGGGCGGTGGCAACGGAGCTATAGGTACGTGGACAGCTTCTAAACTGGTCGGGTTGACGATATCAAACACTTCCTTCATCAATCTGCATTACCCGGCCGTTGGCATCCTGAACGGGGATGACACCGGCACATTCTATAACAACACCGTTACTAACAGTTTTATCGGACCTACCTTTAGTCGATTGCTGCACGACTATAATAGCTACGGCGCGGTGCTCGATGGTGCGCCAATCGATGCCCACCCAGTTGTCCAATCTAACCCAAACGACTTTGGCTTAAGAAAGAGTGGCGTCGGAAACATTTCGACGCGCGGTTTCGTCGGGACCGGCAACGACACATTAATTGCCGGATTCATTGTCAATAATTCAGGCGACAATTCTCGATGCCGCGTTGTTGTGCGCGCGATCGGCCCCTCGTTGACGCAAAGCAAGGTAGCCGGAGCGTTGCCTAATCCTTCACTCTCTCTCTTCGATAATCGCGGCCGGCTCATTGCAAGCAATGATAATTGGCAACAGGGTTCTAACGCAGCACTTATCCAATCCGCCGGTCTCGCTCCGAAGATCCCTTCGGAAAGTGCGGTGTTAGCCCAGCTATCGCCTGGAGGTTACACCGCGGTTATTCGTGGACAGAACGGCGCAACCGGCGTTGCCTTGGCGGAAGTGTATAATCTCGGAAGCGATGGCTACGCGAAGCTCGCTAATGTTTCCTCTCGCGGACAAGTGAAACTCGGCGATCAAGTGTTGATCGGTGGTTTTATCGTCTCCGGGAATTTCTCCCACAAAATTATCGCGCGCGCCGTGGGACCGTCCCTAGCGACAGCAGGCATCACAAATGCCTTGGCCGATCCAACACTCGAACTACTCAATAGTCAGGGACTTCGAATATCATTTAATGATAATTGGATGACGACTCGCTACCCTGTCGAAGCGACCGGCATTCCTCCTGCGGATACTCACGAAAGCGCTATCGTCCGAACTCTGCCGCCAGGCGGCTATACCTTGATCGTTCGCGGTAAAAATGGCAGCACTGGGGTTGCACTCGTCGAAGCTTATGTAGTAGACTAACCGGGCAATAGTCGGCGCGAACTCGATCTCGGCTTTCGCTTAACGATTTCCCTTAACCCGGTTCTCGTCCGATTAACGGATCTTCGTCGACGGCCTCGACTCGCTTGCGCGTGGCGCAATAGACGATGCCGAAAAAGTCTCAACCGTTGTTCCCTACAAGAACAGTCGGCCGCGATTTCGGAACGAAAATGGAAGTGCGCGACGGTTTGAAGGAAAACACAAACGTCGTTATGAATCCGATGGACGATTTGCAGGAAGGACTTTAGGTCCAGGTGAAACCGCCCGAAAAACGGGCAGGAAAATTCTTCGCCGCCGGGGAAAAAATATGGAAGCGAGTCGCGCGACGCTTTCGCAATTACTTAAAGAGCGCCGGCAATTTCAGGAGCGTGTTCCAGATTCCCCACGCGAGCGGGATTCCGACGACCAGCCAGTAAACGAAAAGCTTCATGGCATTACCGCCGGATTGAGTTTGTTCAGCCATCGGACAATTTTCTAACGATCACAATTCTTGTGGTAATAAAAGCGTTCGTACACCGGCCGCACCATGAGATTGCAGATCAGGCCGACGACGAGTAATCCCGCCATCAAATACATTGTGGGCGCGTAAAGACCGACGCCAGTCGCGCCCCGGCTCTTTAGATAAACGCGGATATAATTCACGAACACCGGTCCCAGGATTCCCGCAACCGACCATGCCGTGAGCAAACGTCCGTGAATCGCGCCAACCCGGTCGGATTTTCGCGAAGCGAACCCGCAATTCGGCGAAGATAATTTCGACGAAGTGCTTCTGCGCATGCAGGTAATTTTTTAGGCGAAGACGGACCAAACCTTCGCGGCGAGTTAGAAAATCGAATCTGCCAGGGGAGTTCGCTGCGATTGATGCAGCGAACGAATGGGTTTAATTTGGAGGGGAGTTTGATGATGGAAGCCGATGGCTCTAACAACAACGGCAACCGTAACGGTGATGCCGAACATCTCGACACCGTCGCGCAGCAGCCGGAGCGCATCAACGAAGGCGCGCTGGAGACTGAGCCGACAATAAACGCTGACAGGGATAACCGCTCACCTATTCCCGGCGCGCAGACCCCGTTTGAAACAGACGAAACTAAAATCAAGAAGCCGCACAAAGTTGCTGCGGGGATGCCGGCCGTCATCGAGAGCGCGAAATTCACTTTGCGCGAGATGGGATTTTTTCGCGGGCTGGGCAGTTGGCTGTCGATAAATAAGAAAGACGGTTTCGATTGCCAGAGCTGTGCCTGGCCGAGTCCGGATGATCACCGGCATTTGTTTGAGTTTTGCGAGAACGGCGTGAAAGCGCTCGCGAGTGAAGGAACAACAAAACACATTACGCCGGAATTTTTTCGCGAACATTCGATCGCGGATTTGCAACAGCAACCTGATCACTGGCTCGAACTTCAGGGACGTCTGGTGCATCCGATGGTCAGGCGCGAAGGCGCGACGCATTACGAACCGATCTCGTGGGATGATGCGTTTGCCTTGATGGCGCACGAGCTCCAGGCGTTGCCGACACCGAATGCTGCGGCTTTTTACACGAGCGGGCGCACGAGTAACGAAGCGGCGTTTTTGTATCAACTTTTTGCGCGGCAATTCGGCACGAACAATCTGCCGGACTGCTCGAACATGTGCCACGAGTCGAGCGGCGCCGCGCTCGACGAAGCCATCGGCATCGGCAAAGGCTGCGTGACGCTGGAGGATTTTGAAAAGTGCGATTGCATTTTTATCCTTGGTCAGAATCCAGGAACGAATCATCCCCGCATGCTCACGAGCCTGGAGCACGCGAAAAAGAACGGCGCAAAAATCGTAGCGATCAATCCGCTGCCTGAGCCCGGATTGATGAGTGTTGTTAATCCGAATCCCCAGGAATACAGAAATCCCCTCGTCTATCCGGTGAAGATGATTCTCGATAAGGGCACACCGCTTTCCGATCTCTGGTTACCGATTCGGATCAACGGCGACATGGCAGTGATGCGCGGCATCATGAAGGAAATGCTGGCCGAGGAGGAAACAAATCCCGGCACGGTTTTCGATCAGGAATTCATCAGGAATTTCACCGTCGAATTTGACGAATTTATCGCTCATCTGCACGCGAGCGATTGGGAAGACATTCTCGTTTCGAGCGGCGTGACGCGCGAACAAATCCGCGCGGCGGCGGAGATCGCGATGAAATCGAAACGCATCATCTGCTGCTGGGCGATGGGATTGACGCAGCACAAAAACGCTGTCGCCACCATTCAGGAAGTGATGAATTTCCTGCTGCTGGGCGGTCACATCGGGCGGCCCGGCGCGGGACCTTGCCCAGTGCGCGGTCACTCGAATGTGCAAGGCGATCGAACGATGGGAATCTGGGAGCGAATGAACGACAAGTTCATGGATAAACTCGCCGCAGAATTTAGTTTCGAGCCGCCGCGCGAACACGGCACCGACACGGTCGAAACGATCAAGCACATGCGCGACGGAAAGATTCCGTTTTTCCTCGGGATGGGCGGTAATTTTCTCTCGGCCACGCCCGATACCGAATACACGGCGCATGCGATGAGGAAGTGCCGCCTGACCGCGCATGTTTCGACGAAGCTCAATCGCGCTCATCTTATTACGGGAGAGATCGCGCTCATCCTGCCGTGTCTCGGTCGATCGGAAACAGATCGGCAGGCGGGCGGCGATCAGTTTGTTACCGTCGAGGATTCGATGGGCGTGATCAGTCCGTCGCGCGGACACATCGCGCCCGCGAGTGACGATTTGCTGAGCGAAGTCGCGATCATTTGCCGGCTGGCGCGCGCGACGCTCGGCAAGAACTCAACGGTGGATTGGGAAGGACTCAACGCGAACTACGATCGAATTCGCGATCACATCGAGCACGTCATTCCAGGGTTCGAGAATTTCAACGCACGCATTCACGAGGATATTTTTTATCTGCCTAACGAAGCGCGCGATAAGCGGAAATTTAATAACGAAATCGGCAAAGCGAAGTTCGTTATATCGCCGATCGCACGGAACGAAGTCGAACCCGGTCAATACATCATGATGACCATTCGTTCGCACGATCAGTTCAACACCACGATCTACGGTCTCAATGATAGGTATCGCGGCATCTATAACGGCCGACGCGTCATCTTCATGAACCCGACCGACGTAAAGGAAGCCGGCCTGCAGCAAGGTCAATTCGTCGATCTCACGAGCCACTACAACGGCGAAGAACGGGTGGCGAAACATTTTCTCGTGGCGCCGTTCGAAATCCCGCGCGGCTGCACTGCGACATATTTTCCGGAAGCAAACGTTCTGGTGCCGATCAACTCGACGGCCGAGCGCAGTAACACGCCAACGAGTAAATCGGTCGTGATCAGCGTCGCGCCGTCATCTGAAGCCGACACCGCCGAGGCCGTTCAGCAAATTCGTCGTAATGCGGAGATGGTGACTCGTTAGGAAAAATTAAGCGCTCCTCTGTTTTCGAAAAAACAAAAACGCGCCGGCGCCGACGAGCGACCACGATGCCTGGATGGCGAAACCGAGCGATGCCGCTAACGCCGCGAGCGCGAACGGCACATGCGCGGGATTTCCGAGAAGCTGCTGGAAAAGCGTTTCACGCACGCCGACGCCGCCAAACGAAATCGGTATCGCGGTTACCGTGTTCACGAGCGGCATGATTGTCAGCATGTCCGCTAGGCTCGGCATTCGTGTGGTCGCATTCCGGAGCGACTCGGCAGCGCAGTAATAAGTAACGTAATACGCGAGGTGAGATACGATCGTAATTAGAAACGCGATCAACATGACGGCGCGATGTTTGCCGTAAAGATTCAAGGCGTTGCCCGATTCGATAATTGCGCCGCGGAACGGCAACGCTTTCGGAAGTTTATTAAGCAGACCGAAACCCGCGACGAACAGGAGAAATACAACAATCAGAAAACCGCCAGCGAGTAGACTGAGCGCGAGGTAGGTGATGTGCAATGTGGCAGCGGAGCCTTTCAGCCAATCAAACCGCAGGGAGAGCGCTATCGCTGCGAGGAAAACGATAGAGAGCAAACCGAACAAGCGATCCATCGCCACCGACAACGTTGCACGCGTTTTTTTCCCGCGCGTTTGTTTAAAACATAATAGAGCCGCATGACGTCGCCACCGATGAGGCCCGGCAGAAACATATTAAAGAATAAGCCGACCATCACGATTCCGCCGGAGCGCAGCCAGCTCAGATAAATTCCCTGCACGCGCAGCAACATTTGCCAGCGGACGGTGGCCAGCAGTTCGACCACGCTGTAGCAAAGCCATCCGAGCAAGAGCCAGTGGCGGTCAGCCTCGCGCAACGCATGTGCAATCTGCGTGCGCTTGTCCGGATCGTGAAAGACGTAGAAGATGCCCGCGCCGGTGACAAGAAGCTGAAACAGAATCACACCGATGCGTTTCAGCAGAGTGGCTGTCGAATCCATGCGTCTGGTTGAAATCTTTTCGCGCCTTAAATCGTTATGGGCGCGGCATTCAGTCGAATGAAATGTCGTGAAAACATTGATCTGCGGAACAAAGGCGCGTATTTGACAGAACAGCAACGATTCTCATAAGGGCGTTGAGCGTATGAATCCAGGACCGGAAAAAAAAGCGACACGCGAATTTCAAGATCGCATCGCACGAATCGAGGAGTTGATTCAAGCCATCGACGCAATGCCGGATGAAACAGCGCGGACGCAGACTCGCGAGTTGACGCAGGCGTTACTCGATCTGCATGGCAAGGGTTTGAATCGCGCACTGGAAATTGTTTTCGATTCCAGCGCTGACGGCCAGGCGTTGATCAATAAATTGGCGGAAGACGATCTCGTTTCGAATTTGCTACTGCTTCACGGATTGCATCCGCTCGATCTGGAGACGCGCGTGCGTAAGGCCATTGAGGAAGTGAAGCCTCGTCTTGGATTACATGGCGGCAGCGTGGAGTTGCTCGGCGTCACACCGGAAGGTCGTGTGCAATTGAAGCTGGAGGGAAATTGCCACGAATGTCCGTCATCGCGTTTGACGTTGCGATTCTCCATCGAAGAAGCGCTCTATGCAGCGGCTCCTGATCTGGCCGGGCTCGATGTGGAAGGTCTCGCCGAGGAACATCCAAAACCTGCAGTGAACGGCGCTGTTCCGATTCCTAAATTTACAGAGTGTCCGCTTCCTGTCGGGAACGGGCAGGTAGCGCAAACAGGAGGAAACATATGAGCAAACCACCACAACCAGTCCACATCGCCGGCACCGTCAAAGGCGAAGAGCTCGCCCTAGATAATAAAGAAGCGGGTCGCGGCGAAGGCGGGAAAAGTTATACGACCGCGCGAGATGCAACCGGAATCAATCCGGAAGCGCGCGCACCGATTCATCCCGACATGCCGAATCTCCAGCCATCGTAATTGATGATGGTTGGGCGCGACCGCCGGGCGCGCTGTTTATTTTTGGAGTGATCTTGCGGGCAATCCCGGCGCGCCACCCGTAATATTTCTCAATGCCTCGATCTTCCTTCGCCACTCTGCGCCGTTTCGCGGGCGCTCCGCAAAACAACGGAGCAACTGCGCCGCCGGAACTGGAACATTGCGAGTTGTGCAGTGTTGCGCTCGCGCCGACTCATCGTCATCTGCTCGAGATGGCCACGCGACGAATCGTTTGTGCATGCGACCCGTGCGCGTTGCGTTTTGAGAGTGTGGTCGAAGGAAAATTCAAACTAATCCCGCGTGATGCCCACGCGCTCCCGGATTTCCAGATCACGGATGCGGAATGGGAAGGCCTCTCGCTGCCGATCAGTCTGGCATTCTTTTTTTACGACACGCCTAACGAGAAGATGGCCGCTTACTATCCCAGCCCGGCCGGCGCAACGGAATCGCTCCTGCCGCTCACTGCCTGGGAGGCATTGCTCGTGGCGAATCCGATTCTGCGCGATATGAAACCGGACGTGGAAACGCTTCTCGTCAATCGCGTGAATGAAACGCGCGAATATTTTATCGCGCCCATCGACGTTTGTTTTGAACTGGTCGGCTTGATCCGAATTCATTGGCGCGGTTTTTCCGGCGGCGAAGATGTTTGGCGCGAGATCGATAAATTTTTCGCGCGATTGAAACAGAGCTGATGCCTGATCTCGATTTCAAGGTCGTCGGCGTGGAATCGGCCGTTCATGGCATCGCGCCGCTACTGCATTTCAAACTCGAGGTCACCAACACACCGGAAACCGAGACGATCGATAGCGTGATGTTGCAAACGCAGATCCAGATTCAATCGACGCAGCGCGCTTACGAATCTGCCGAGAAGGAAAAACTGGGTGAACTATTCGGCACGCCCGATCGTTGGGGCCAAACATTGCGCGCGCGTCTTTGGACACATGCCAACGCGACGATCCGTCAATTCATCGGAAAAACGGAAGCGATTCTCTCGATTCCCTGCACGTTCGATTTGAACGTTTCGGCCACGAAATATTTTTACGCGCTCGAAGGTGGCGACGTGCCGCTTCTTTTTCTATTTAGCGGAACGATTTTCTACAAAGGACCGGACGATCGACTGCAAATTCAGCAGGTATCATGGAACAAAGAGTGCGCGTATCGCATGCCCATCTCCGTTTGGAAGGAAATGATGGATCGGCATTATCCGAATACCGCCTGGCTCTCACTGGAGCGGGGATTGTTCGAGCGGCTCTATGCATTTCGGCGCCGGGAAGGATTAGCGGATTGGGATCAGACGATCGCGCGTTTGTTACCTGCGCCTAACGAGTCGGAAGAAAAAGAGCAACTGACCGATCCTGCGGCGGCACGAGAAGCATGAATACAGCACTCGTGGAGAAGGTCGTGAACGCCGTTCTTTACGAGGGCTACATTCTTTATCCATATCGCGCGTCGGCGAAGAAAAATCGCGAGCGCTTTACGTTCGGCCGCGTTTATCCGGAGGATTACAGCGTCGCACAAAATGGCGTGGAACCTTGTTTGATGCAGACGGAATGTCTGGTCCGCAACGAATCGAAAGACGCGCTGATCAATATCAGTGTTCGCTTTCTCCATCCGATGGCGCGCGAAGTGGGAATTTTGCCGGAACCGATCGCAGAAATGCCCGCAGGCGAAGAGCCGGCATTTGAAGTCGTGCCAGATTTGCAGGTCGGCGAGCGACTTTACCAAACGTGGCAGGAAGTGGTGGAGCAAAAGGTGGAGCTCCCTTCGTTCGGGCTGTGCGATGCAGCGCAGATTTCGCATGAATTCGACTTTCCATCTTCGCGCGCGCTGGAACCGATTCGCGGAGATGACGGAAAAATATCAGCCGTCCTCGTGCGCAGACAGGATGCGATCCGCGGCATTGTCGAAGTCGCGGCGCAACCCATCGACGATTCCGTTTTCAAAATCACCGTGCGCATCTTAAATCGCACGTCGGTTCCGCCGCCTGATTTGGAAAATCAAAGCGTCATCATCATGCGGACGTTTACTTCCACGCACACAATTCTGCACGCGCAGGGCGGCGAATGGCTTTCGCTGACCGATCCGCCACCGGCATATGCGGAAGCGACCGCTGGTTGCAAGAATAACGGAACATGGCCGGTGTTGGTCGGCGAAGAAGCTAAAGGCGAACGCGACGCGATGCTTTCGTCGCCGATTATCTTATATGATTACCCGCAGATCGCGCCCGAAAGTCCGGGCGATCTTTTCGACGGCCTCGAGATCGACGAGATTCTGACGTTGCGCGTGATGGCGATGAGCGACGCGGAAAAAATCGAGATGCGACAAGTAGACGAACAAGCCCGCCGCATTCTCGAGCGCACGGAAAACATGCCGACCGATCATTTGCTCAAAATGCACGGCGTAATGCGCAGCGTCCGTTCGTCCAATGAAGATTTTTTCAACCCGAGCACAAAGTTGGAAAGTGCCACCGTCGGCGGTGTCCAGGTTAAAGCGGGCGACCGTGTGCGCATTCGCCCAAAAAAACGCGCCGATGCGATGGACATGGTTCTCGATGGAAAAATCGCCGTGATCGAAGCGGTCGAGCAGGATGTCGAAGGCGGCGTGCAACTCGCGTTGGTGCTCGATGACGATCCGGGGCGCGATCTCGGCATGATGCGCCAACCTGGCCATCGTTTTTTTTACGGAATCGACGAAGTGGAACCCATCTGAAAATGAGTACGGCTCCAAGGGATTACGTGAATCCTTGCATTATCTATCGTTTTCGAAACACGTCAGGCGGGTCTCCTCTCCCACTGGGAGAGGACTAAGGTGAGGGTCGAGTATGAGCGTTAATCAAGCGCGCAACCTTCGAAGAAATTCTACGGCCGCAGAAAAATTTCTTTGGTCTCGTTTGCGAAACAAAAAGATCGCCGACCTAAGATTTCGCCGCCAGCACCCGATCGGAGATCGGATCGTTGATTTCTTTTGCGTGGAGGCAAAACTTGCGATTGAACTCGATGGCTCAGGCCACAATCGTCATTGCGGGCAGACCGAAGATTTGGATCGTGAACTGGAGTTGTACGAAGGCGGTGTTCGACTTCTGCGGTTTTGGAATCACGAAGTTTTCGATAATCTCGATGGAGTGATCGACGCAATTATCTACGCCATCGATCCAGAGAAATCTCGGTGGCACAGCCCGCAGCCGGCCGACCCTCACCTTAATCCTCTCCCTCAGGGAGAGGACACGGCCGCGGTGCACCGTAAGAAACAAGCGAGGTTCTGAAAAAATGAAACGCATTCTCGTTGCCGGAGTCGGAAATATTTTTTTTGGTGACGACGCGTTCGGCTGCGAAGTCGCACAACAATTGGCGCAGCGTCCTTTGCCCGACGGCGTGCGCGTAATTGACTTTGGGATTCGTAGTTACGATCTCGCTTACGCAATTATGGACGGCTACGACGCAACAATTTTGGTCGATGCAAGTCCGCAAGGAAGCGCGCCCGGCACTGTTTATTTGATCGAACCCGATTTAAAAATGCTGGACGACCTCCCGGACGAGGCAGTTAATGCTCACAGCATGAATCCGGTTCGCGTTTTGCAACTGGTCCGCTCACTCGGCGGAAAACCCGGATGGTTACGCGTGGTCGGCTGTGAACCAGCGGTGCTCGATTCCGAAGACGGCGCAATGGGTTTGAGCGAAACAGTTCAGGCAGCTGTCATCACTGCTATCGAAATGATCGAGTCGCTTATCCACGAAATTTTGCAGGAAGTTGAAAATCCCGTCGCGGTCGGCGGCGCAAAATTGGGAAAACCGATTCCCGTCCGAAATACGAAATAATAGAGAGGTACTATGAATACAGCAGAACTTTGTTGGGTCATTTTGGGCGGCATTATTGTTTTAGTGGCCGTGATTTCGTTCATCGCGATGATTCCGGAAATGCGGCGGTATATGCGAATTCGCAGCATGTGATTGTCTTTTGAATTTTTGATCAATTTTTTACGTATGTGAGTTAGCAGCAGAAAAAACAGCGTCGCGCGAGGAACTGGAAACGTTTTGATCGCGGCCGAGGCAGGAGAAAAAACCTATGGTAGCAGCAAACGAAGCCTTTAAGCATCGGGAGTCGCCGGTTAAGGAAATTCACGTCCTCTGGATGACGACGGGATTAGGTTGCGATGGGGATTCCGTATCAATCACGGCTGCGACGCAGCCAAGCATTGAAGATTTGGTCATGGGAAATATTCCCGGCCTGCCGAAAGTGCACCTGCACAATCCAGTGCTCGCCTACGAAGTCGGCGACGACTTCATGAAGTTCTGGTTCGATGCTGCCGCGGGCAAACTCGACCCGTTTGTCCTCGTCATGGAAGGCTCTGTGCCTAACGAGAAGATCAAGAAGGAGGGTTATTGGGCCGCGCTCGGAACCGATCCGGATACTGGTCAACCGATTACGACTAACGAATGGATCGATCGTCTCGCGCCAAAAGCGCTCGGCATCATTGCCTGCGGAACTTGTGCCACTTACGGCGGCATCCACGCCATGGAAGGCAATCCGACCGGCGCGATGGGGCTGGCGGATTATCTCGGCTGGGGTTGGCGTTCGAAAGCCGGTTTACCAATCGTAAATGTGCCAGGCTGCCCGGTTCAGCCGGACAACATGATGGAGACGCTTCTCTATCTATTATATCAAGTCGCCGGTCTCGCTCCCCTCATTCCGCTCGACGAACAACTTCGTCCGACATGGCTCTTCGGAAAAACGGTTCACGAAGGTTGCGATCGCGCTGGCTATTATGAGCAAGGCGATTTCGCGCGCGAGTACGGTTCTCCGAAATGTCTCGTAAAAATCGGATGCTGGGGACCAGTCGTGAATTGCAACGTGACGAAGCGCGGCTGGATGGCCGGCATCGGCGGTTGCCCGAACGTCGGTGGAATTTGCATCGGCTGCACCATGCCGGGGTTCCCGGATAAGTTTATGCCCTTCATGGATGCGCCTCCCGGCTCTGCGCTCTCGACGAAAGTGGTCGGGCTTTGGGGCGGCGTGCTGCGCAAACTTCGCGCGATCACAAACACCAGCGTGAACAAAGAACCGAAGTGGCGGCATCCGCGGGGCGAACTGACCACCGGTTACGAACCGAAAAATTACGCCAGCAATTAAATGGTTTTCAAAAATTCTAACTCAACCGGAATAATAAAATGCCTGATATCCTAACCGCTCCAGCCACCAAAACGTCCGCGCCCGGGGGAAACATTGTCGAGATGTCGTGGGATCCGATCACTCGGATCGTCGGCAGCCTCGGCATTTATACGAAGATCGATTTCGACTCGAAGAAAGTCGTCGAGTGTTACAGCACGTCGTCGATTTTCCGGGGTTACTCGATCTTTATGCAGAACAAAGATCCGCGTGATTCGCATTTCATCACCAGCCGCATTTGCGGAATTTGCGGGGACAATCACGCGACCTGTTCCGTTTACGCGCAGAACATGGCGTATGGCGTGAAACCGCCAGCGCTCGCGGAATGGATCGTCAATCTCGGCGAAGCGGCCGAGTACATGTTCGATCACAATATTTTCCAGGACAATCTCGTCGGCGTCGACTTTTGCGAGATGATGGTGAAGGAGACAAACCCGAGCGTTTGGGAAAAAGCACAGCGAACACCTGCGCCGCATTCCGACGATCACGGCTATAAAACGATCGCGGATATCATGACGGCGCTCAATCCGTTCACGGGCGAATTCTATCGCGAAACGCTGCACGTCAGCCGTTACACGCGCGAGATGTTCTGTTTGATGGAAGGACGTCACGTTCATCCATCGACGCTCTATCCAGGCGGCGTCGGCACAGTGCCATCGATCCAGATCTTCACGGACTACACCGTGCGCCTGATGCGTTACATCGAGTTCATGAAGAAGTGCCTGCCTTTGCACGACGACCTCTTCGATTTCTTCTACGAAGCGCTGCCTGGTTACGAAGAAGTCGGCCGTCGTCGCATCCTGCTCGCGTGCTGGGGATCGTTTCAGGATCCCGACGTCTGCGATTACAATTACAAGACGATGCAGAAATGGGGCGACGCCATGTTCGTCACGCCGGGCATCATCATCGATGGCGAATTGGTCACGACCAATCTGGTCGACATCAACCTCGGTATCCGCATTCTGCTGGGCTCTTCTTATTATGATGATTGGGGCGATAACGGTGAAGTTTTCGTGAAAAACGATCCGTTAGGCAATCCGGTCGATCGACGCCACCCATGGAATCAGACCACGATTCCGAAACCGCAGAAGCGCAACTTTGCCGACAAATACACGTGGGTCATGTCGCCGCGCTGGCTCGATAAACGCACCGGCGATCATCTGGCCATGGACACCGGCGGCGGACCGATCGCTCGTCTCTGGTCCACTGCACTCGCGAAACTGGTTAACATTGGTTACGTCGAATCAACCGGCCAAAGCGTCAAGATTCGTTTACCGAAGACGGCGCTCAAAGGCGAAGTCGAGTTTGAATGGAAAATTCCGAAATGGAGCAACGCGATTGAACGCGATCGTGCTCGCACTTATTTCCAGGCTTACGCCGCGGCCTGCGCACTTCACTTCCTCGATAAAGCGATGAAAGAAGTGCACTCGGGACGCACCGCGACATTCACGCCGTTCAAAGTTCCGGACGAAGCCATCGGCTGCGGATTCCACGAGGCTGTGCGCGGAGTGCTGTCGCACCATCTCGTCATCCGCAAAGGCAAGATCGCGAACTACCATCCGTATCCGCCGACGCCATGGAATGCGAATCCGCGCGACATTTACGGAACGCCCGGGCCTTACGAGGATGCGGTGCAAAACACGCCGATCTTCGAGGAGAACGGCCCGGATAACTTCAAGGGCATCGACATCATGCGCGCCGTGCGCAGCTTCGATCCTTGTTTGCCGTGCGGCGTCCACATGTATCTCGGAAAAGGCAAGGTCCTGCAGCGGAAACATACGCCGACGGCGTTCGCTGGACTCGCGCACTAACGAGGCGAATGACTTCCCTCACCTCAATCCTCTCCCTCAGGGAGAGGAAGGGAGCGTATCACTCTTTGTGAAGCGACGTCGCGAAAGTCACTTCTCCCTGTAGGAGAAGGCGAGGATGAGGGCCTTTTTTTAAGACGGAATTTTATGATCACACTCAAAGCACAACCCGACGAAATCTACGACATCGAACTTGAGCACAGTTTGCTTGAGGCGAATGCAAAGCTCGCGAAAGAAAATCGCGCCTTGCTCGATAAACATGGAACAACCGCGATTGATTTCATGGGTGCAATCGGTTCGGGGAAGACAACGCTCATCACGAAGCTCGTCGAAAAACTGAAGGACAAATTGGGCGTTGCTGTTTTTAACGGCGATGCCACTACGAGCAACGATGCCGATGCAATCGCAAAACAAAATGTTCCCGTCGTGCAGATCGCGACGATCAACGGTTGTCATCTCGACGCCAACCTCGTCGGCAAAGGTCTGCGACAGATCGAACTCGAAAAACTGAAACTGATTTTCATCGAGAACATCGGCAACCTGATTTGTCCCGCCGAATTTCCACTTGGCTCGAAAGCGCGCGTCGTTGTTGTCAGCGTGACCGAAGGTCCCTGGATGGTGAAAAAGCATCCGCACATGTTTCTGGGATCCCAGATCGTCATCATCAACAAGATCGATCTCGCCGCCGCGATGGAAGTGAGCGTGGACGATCTCACGCGCGACGTTCACGCGTTGAAGCCCGACATCAAAGTCATACCAACGAGCTGCAAAACTGGCGCTGGTATCGATCAGGTCGCCGAGGCGCTGTTGGCAATATGACGACGCGCGATGAAGCCGCGCCACACCCTAAACCCTCACCCGGCGCTACGCGTCCTCCTCTCCCACTGGGAGAGGGCCATGTCTTAGACGTATGCATGAGCTTTCGATTGCATCCGGCCTCGTCGATAAGCTTCTCGATTTTGCCGAGAAGAATCCGGACAAGAAAATTGTCGAGGTCCGACTGGCTGTTGGCGAATTCAGTCACATCGAGGAAGAACAGTTGCGTTTTTGTTACACCGCCGTCATCACAGAAACTCCAATCGACGGTTCGACGCTCACGATCGAAAACATTGACGGCGTCGTGCTTTGCCCGGACTGCTCCTACCGCGGCCGGCCAAAATACCTCGAAGGCATTTTATCGGAAGATCCCGTCGCGACTTTGCAATGTCCCGCGTGCGGAAAGACCACCCACGCTGTCGGAGGCGATGAATGCGCCATCAAATCAATTCGATTCAAGGAAGTAGATCCATTGATAGCCTAACGAATCATGGTCACATTCGCTTCCATTCTGCTTCTCGGATTTTTTCTCGGAATGCGGCACGCGACAGATTCCGATCACGTGGTTGCGATCACAACGATCGTCAGCCGCCAGCGCTCGATCGCGAACGCAGCCTTAACCGGAATTTTCTGGGGGATAGGTCACAGTCTCACTCTGCTCGTGATCGGCGGCGCGATTATCGTCTTCGGTCTCGTTATTCCAGAGCGCCTCGGCATGAGCTTGGAATTCTGCGTGGCCTTGATGCTGATTCTGCTTGGCGTTTTGAATCTGCACGCAACGTTGCGTGCCGTGCGCACGGCCAGCGATGAACACCATGAACATCTTCACCGGCACGGTGATTACGTCCACAATCATGAGCACGGGCACGATCCAGCACTGCACGGGCACGCGGAAGATTCGGTTCCGTCAGCGCAGCTCGATCGCAAATTTGGACGACTAAAATTCTATCGCGCAATCCGACCGATTATCATCGGAATTGTGCACGGCCTCGCTGGATCAGCCGCGGTGGCGCTTCTTGTGTTGCCGATCATCAAGGATCCGATTTGGGCAATGGCCTATCTTCTCGTCTTCGGCGTCGGCACGATCGCGGGCATGATGCTTATCACCGCGGCGATTGCGGTCCCGGTTACCTACACCACGCGATTCAATTTCTTCCATCGGCATCTCGGTACTGCCGCCGGAGTGCTCAGTCTCGGTTTCGGCCTGTTTCTCGTTTATCAAATCGGATTTATCGACGGCCTCTTCACGCGTTAAAGGAACGCGCCGCGCATGAATCGCGTGCGAGCCAGAATCGTAATCTGCGGAACCGTGCAGGGGGTTGGCTTTCGGCCATTCGTTTATCGCCTCGCAAACGAACTCCAACTTTCCGGTTGGGTTTCGAACTCAGCCCAAGGTGTGCTGATTGAAATTGAAGGGCCGCAGGCATCACTGCAAGAATGTCTCGTTAGGCTGGAGAAAGAAAAACCACCGCTCGCATCGATCCACAGTCTAGAATCTTCATTCCTCGATCCGCTTGGCTACTCAGGTTTTGAAATTCGCGAAAATGCGGAAAAGGGAGAAAAAACCGCAATCGTTCTGCCAGACATCGCGACGTGCGCCGATTGCCTGCGCGAAATTCTCGATTCGAGCGATCGGCGTTTCCGTTATCCGTTTACAAATTGCACGAATTGCGGTCCGCGTTTTTCGATCATCGAAGCACTCCCTTACGATCGCATTAACACTTCGATGAAGAAATTTACGATGTGTTCTGAATGTGAGCAGGAATATCGCGATCCGCTCGATCGCCGTTTTCACGCGCAACCCAATGCATGCTCGCGCTGCGGCCCGCAGCTGCAATTCTGGGATGAGAACGGTGTGACAATTTCTGAGCGCGACGAAGCGCTGCGCCAGGGAGCCGAAGCGGTTCGTGCCGGAAAAATTCTTGCGCTCAAAGGCATCGGCGGTTTTCAACTCATAGTCGATGCCGGAAACGAAGCGGCTGTTGTCCGTTTGCGAGAACGAAAACATCGTGAAGAAAAACCCTTCGCGCTCATGTTTCCTTCGATCGAGATAGCCAAAAAAATCTGCGAAATCTCTGGATTAGAAGAACGGCTGCTTCTTTCGCCGGAGGCGCCGATTGTTCTGGTAGGGCGCGACCGCCGGGCGCGCCGTGAACTCGCGGACGGTCCGGCGGTCCGTCCCTACCAATTGGCAAGCTCCGTTGCCCCGCGAAACCCAAACCTCGGCGCGATGCTGCCATACACTCCGCTTCATCATCTGTTGATGCTTGAACTGAATTTTCCGATTGTCGCGACAAGCGGGAATCTGTCGGATGAACCAATTTGCATTGACGAACGCGACGCGGTGGAACGTTTGCGCGGTATTGCCGATTTCTTTCTCGTGCATGACAGACCGATCGTCAGGCATATGGATGATTCTATCGCGCGCGTGATGAGCGGACGCGAATCGATCCTGCGCCGCGCTCGTGGATATGCGCCATTACCGATTTTTGTAGGGCGTCTGTGTCAGACGCCAGCGTCACCTCCCGGCGTTTCAAAGAAACGCCCTACAATTCTCGCGGTGGGCGCGCATTTGAAAAACACGGTCGCACTGAGCGTGGGAAAAAACGTTTTCGTTAGTCAGCACATTGGCGATTTGGAAACGGAGCAGGCTTATCGCGCATTCAAAAATGCCGCCGCCGATTTGCCGCGGCTCTACGAGGTCAAACCCGAATTGATCGCGCACGATCTCCATCCCGATTATCTCTCGACGAAGTTTGCTCTGGAATTTTCTTCACCGAGAGAAGCAATCCCGGTGCAACATCATTGGGCGCACGTGGCCGCGTGCATGGCGGAAAATGAAATCGAAGCGCCCGCTTTGGGAGTCGCCTGGGACGGCACAGGTTTCGGATTGGACGGCACAATTTGGGGCGGAGAATTTTTGCTCGCGAACAGCACGTCGTTCACGCGCGTGGCGCATTTGCGGCAATTCCGGCTTCCGGGAGGCGAAGCCGCGATTAAAGAACCGCGGCGCACTGCTCTCGGACTACTCCACGAAATTTTTGGCGAAAAACTTTGGTTGCTCCGCGAGTTGCTCGCTGATTTTTCGCAAAGTGAGATTTCGATGTTTCGACAACTCCTGGAGAAACAAATCAACGCGCCGCTCACTTCCAGTGCCGGTCGCCTTTTCGATGCGGTTGCGTCCATTATCGGCTTGCGCCAACGGACAACTTTCGAAGGACAGGCCGCGATGGAACTGGAATTTTCGCTTCGATCCAAAAGTGATGAGGCCTATCCTTTCGAATTGTGTGGTGAATCGCCGATCGTGATCGATTGGCAGCCGGCGATTATGGAGTTGTTGAGGGATCGCGAGGGCGACGTTCCGGTTGAACTTATCTCCGCAAAATTTCACAACATGCTCACGGAAATCATCGTTGCGGTGGCGCGGAAAATTGGTGAACCGAAGATCGTTCTCAGTGGTGGCTGTTTCCAAAATCGTTACCTCACCGAGCGCACGATCGATCGCCTGCGCGCAGAAAATTTCCGCCCGTACTGGCATCAGCGAATCCCGCCAAACGATGGCGGAATCGCACTCGGCCAAATCATTGCAGCCAATTGGGCACGCGACACACGAAGATAATTAGGTGGCAAAACAATCTCACGCGGAAAAAAAAGAGGGCGATATCCAGAGCCGGACGGCGCCGCCGGGCGATGTCGTTTATCACGCGATATACCGCGAGGGTGAGCATGAATTGACGCGCAACAGCAGTGCGCTCGCCTTGTCGGGTTTGGCCGCCGGGCTCTCCATGGGATTTTCCCTCGTTTCTGAGGCGCTACTCAAAGTTCACCTGCCCGCTGCTTCCTGGGCGTCTCTTATAACCAAGTTTGGTTACAGCATGGGATTTCTCATCGTCATCCTTGGGCGGCAACAACTCTTCACCAAGAACACGCTGACGGTAATTCTACCGCTCTTGAAAAAAGGAAACATCGCGCTGCTGCGAAACGTTGCGCGCCTTTGGATCATCGTCCTCGTTGCAAATCTAATCGGAGCATTTGCCTTTGCTTTCTTGCTTAGCCACACCAATCTCTTCGAAAACAACGTGCAGGAAACGTTTTCGGAAATTGCCTCAACCGCAATTCAACCCGGTTTTGGCACAGTTCTTTTGCGCGCAATTCTTTCCGGATGGCTCATCGCGCTAATGGTCTGGCTATTGCCGTTCGCCGAATCGGCACGGATTTGGGTCATTATTATTATCGCATATCTTGTCGGCCTGGCCGGTTTGCCTCACGTGATCGCGGGAAGTGTCGAAGTTTTTTACCTGCTTTGCCGCGGAACGATTTCCCTCGAACAATGTTTTGGAGGTTATCTACTGCCAACCTTGCTTGGGAACGTTCTCGGTGGCGTCGCTCTCGTGGCGGTAGGGGCGCATGCAGAGTTCACCGTCGCGGAAGATTGAGAAGAGCATGCATCTGCATTACGCCGAAATCGTCCAGTTGATCGAAGAAGACGGCGTGCGTTTCGGCAAAATTCGCGTAGGCGGCGCGTTGAAAAAAGTGCCATTGGAATTGCTGACGAACGTCGAATGCGGTGATAAAGTTCTTTTGTGCGACGGCGTCGCCATCAGCAAGGTGCAGAGGGACGCTGACACGGAGAAAGATTATGTGCCTCGCAATTCCCGGTAAATTAATTGAAGTCAGCACCGACACGCACGGTGTCCGGATGGGCAAAGCCAATTTCGGCGGCATCGTCAAAGCCGTTTGTCTCGAATACACGCCGGAGGTTTTGGTCGGCGATTACGTTCTCGTTCACGTAGGTTTCGCCTTAAGCAAAGTCGACGAAGAAGAAGCGGCGCGAACCTACAAGGCTCTCGAACAATTGCAGCAACTAGGCGAGCTCGATACTCCGGACGTCGAAGAAGAACAAACGGCGGCGGAATTTTTTGACTCCTCTCCGCCGCAAAAAAAATCGGCGGCCTGATGAAATTTCTCGACGAATATCGCGACGAAGCGCTGGCGACAAAAATCGTCGACGAAATAAAGCGAACGGTAACGCGGCCTTGGGTCCTGATGGAAGTATGCGGCGGACAAACGCACAGCATCGTCAAATACGGAATCGATCGGCTTTTGCCTGACGAGATCGAGCTGGTTCACGGACCGGGCTGTCCGGTTTGCGTGACGTCCCTGGAGATGATCGACAAAGCGCACGCCATCGCGCAGCGACCGGACGTTATCTTTTGCTCGTTTGGCGATATGCTGCGCGTGCCCGGTTCGCAGGATGATTTGCTTATCCTCAAGTCCCGCGGCGCCGATGTGCGCGTTGTTTATTCGCCGATCGACTGTCTGAAGATTGCGCGCGCCAATCCCGATAAGAAAATTGTTTTCTTTGCCATTGGTTTCGAAACGACTGCGCCGAGCAACGCCATGTCTGTCTGGCAGGCGAAACAACAAGGCATCAAGAATTTTTCCGTACTGGTTTCCCACGTGCTCGTCCCGCCGTCGATCGCTTCGATTTTGCAATCGCCGCTCAATCGCGTGCAGGGATTTCTCGGACCGGGCCACGTTTGCACAGTGATGGGCTATCGGGAATACGAACCGCTCGCCGCGCGCTTTAAGGTGCCAATCGTCATCACCGGATTTGAGCCGATCGATATTTTGCAGGGCACACTTATGACAGTGCGGCAGCTCGAAGCGGGAACGTATGAAGTTGAAAATCAATATCCGCGTGTCGTGCAGCGTGAAGGCAATCGCGTGGCGCAGGATTTGGTGAACAAGGTTTTTGAAGTTTGCGATCGCAAATGGCGCGGTGTCGGTTCGATTCCGAAGAGCGGTTACAAGTTGCGTTACGAATTTCACGAGCACGACGCGGAACGACTCTTCGAAGTGAAGGAGATCGACACACAGGAGCCGGCAGATTGCATTAGCGGCCTCGTCTTACGCGGTGTGAAAAAACCGCACGACTGCGCTTGTTTTGGAACGATCTGCACGCCGGAACATCCGTTAGGCGCAACGATGGTTTCAGCGGAAGGCGCTTGTGCGGCCTATTACGCTTACGGTCGTCATCTCGAAGGTCAAAAGCGCGAGCAGAAACAACCCGCGGAGGCGGCGTGATTTTCTGGATAGCGCGCGCGTCTCGCGTGTTGGTTTCGGCGTCTCGCCGAAATAGTCTTTCAAAAGTCCGCGATGGCGAGACGCCATCGCCAGCACGCGAGACGCGTGCGCTACCCGGAGTGAGATGAGCGCCGCGCCGGTCACGGTCGACAAAAACGCCGAACCGTTTCGCGACAAGATCATGCGAAAATGCGGCGAGAGCGTGGAGATGAAGGAGAAATTCTTCGAGAAATACGCGGAAGAAATTGAAACACTGAGCAAGGAAATGGCAGAACGTTTTTCACAAGGTCATAAGCTCCTTACCATGGGAAACGGCGGAAGTTTATGCGACGCTTTGCATTTCGCTGTCGAGTTTACGCATCCAATCATTGAGAAACGCGCGGCCTTTTCCGCAATTCCATTGATGACCGACATCGCAACCATGACGGCGGTGAGCAACGATAGCGATTACGCCCGAGTCTTTGTCGACCAATTGCGGTTGCTCGGACAACCGGGGGATATCGCCTTAGCCGTAAGCACGAGTGGAAAGTCGCCGAATCTGATCTACGCGCTCGAAGAAGCACGAAAGAAACAAATGCTAACCGTGACCTGGGTAGGCAAAGATGGCGGACGATTTCCAGAAGTGTCCGATTATTGTTTTATTGTTCCGTCCTACAGCATTCATCGCATCCAGGAAGTGCACGCAACTTTGGTGCATGTGCTCTGGGATTTGATTCACATCGCGCTCGGAGCCGAGGATGTCATCTGATCTCGGCGTGAGCTCCGAGACATTGAGTGGCGACGCGGCATCGCTCCTTGGTTCCTGTCCTCTTCCTCTAACGAATTACAAGGAAATCGTCCTGGCGCACGGCAGCGGCGGTAAACTGAGCCATCAATTGATCGAGAAGATGGTGCTCCCGCAGTTTCGCAACGAACTGCTCGAGCCGATGCATGATGGCGCCATCTTCTCGTTAGGCAATGAACGCGTTGCTTTCAGCACTGACTCATACGTCGTCAGCCCCATCTTTTTTCCCGGCGGCGACATCGGGAAACTCGCCATTCATGGAACCGTCAACGACCTCGCCATGTGTGGTGCCCGGCCTCGCTATCTTTCCGTTGGATTCATTCTGGAGGAAGGAACCCCGATGGAAGATTTCTGGCGCGTTGTGCAATCCATGCGCGAAGCCGCGGATGCTGCTGGCGTGAAACTCGTTACCGGTGACACAAAAGTCGTCGATCGCGGCAAAGCCGACAAAATTTTCATCAACACATCGGGCATCGGCGTCATTCCCGAAGGCGTGAACATTCACCCGAACCGCGCGCAGGTTGGCGACAAAATTTTGATCAGCGGAGAGATCGCGGTCCACGGCATTGCCATCATGTCCGTGCGCGAAGGTCTGGAATTCGAGACAGAAATCGCGAGCGATACCGCGGCGTTGAACGGACTTGTCGAAGCGATTCTGGCCGTGACCAAAGATGTTCACGTCTTCCGCGATCCGACACGCGGTGGCGTCACCAGCGCGCTCACTGAAATCGCACAAACCGCAAAGATCGGGATGCTGCTCGATGAAGCGCGCATTCCAATCGGTGAAGAGGTGAAGGGTGCGTGCGAAATTCTCGGGCTCGATCCGCTTTACGTTGCGAACGAAGGAAAACTTCTCACTCTCGTCGCGGCCTCGGAAGCCGATTCCGTCCTGGCCGCGATGAAATCACACTCGTTAGGCAAAGACGCCGCGATCATCGGCGAAATTACAGCCGATCATCCCGGTTTCGTTCTCATGAAAACTCGGGTCGGCGGCACGCGCGTGGTGGATATGCTTTCCGGTGAGCAATTGCCGCGCATTTGCTGATTCAAAACGCGTGCCTGGAGGGATTCGAACCCCCAACCTTCTGATCCGAAGTCAGAAGCTCTATCCAGTTGAGCTACAGGCACAAAAATGTGCGATTTGATTTGTAGCGGAGATCACGATGGCTGTCGAACGCGGGAAAGTTGCGGCGGCCGCGCTTAATTCTACAATCTCGTGCGCGTCTTCGGAGCAACGCGCCCGAACATGTCGCAACCCAAAGATCCACCGCCTAACGAATACGATTCCCCTGCCGCGCAACGGCCGGCCATTGCGACGCCCATTTTTCCTGCCGCACACGATCCGTATGCAGCGTTCCGATCGCAGGGCTTCAGTTTTTTTACCGCGGGCAACCTGCTCTCGATCATCGGTCGACAAATGCTCGCCGTCGCCGTCGAATGGGAAATCTACGCACGCACGCATTCGGCAACAGCGCTCGGATTGGTCGGACTCGTCTTCGCGGTCCCCGTCGTCACTCTTTCCTTGCCCGCCGGTCATTTGGCGGACCGATTCAGCCGCAAACGGATCATCCAAATTTCACAGGTTTTAAGTGCGATCACTTCGGCCGCGCTCGCGTTCGTTTCCTGGAAGCATCTGATCATTCCGCAATGGCACACGATCCGGTACGCCAATCACGCGCTCACGGAAATCGCATCCGTTTTCGAGCGGCATCAACATTCGTTTCATTTCGATGATGCGTCCGTGCCTCTGATTTATTTGCTGCTCTTCACCGCCGCGACCGTCCGCACTTTTGGTTGGGCGGCGCGCAGTTCGTTTTTCCCAACGCTGGTACCGCGGGATGCGTTCGCCAACGCCGTGACTTGGAACAGCAGCGTTTTCCAAATTGGTTCGGTCGCTGGTCCCGCGATTGGCGGTCTGCTCGTGGCGCATGCTGGGTTTCCGCCGGTTTACGCGATCGACGCGATGTGTGCACTTTGGTTTTTTTTCCTGATGTTGCCGATTCGGCGGAGCACGCAGAAGCGCGAAGCGATTAAACAAAATACCTGGCGAAGTTTGATGGCCGGTCTTCGCTTCGTCTGGAATAGACAAGTCATTCTTGCAACCATCACGCTCGATCTGTTCGCCGTTTTACTTGGCGGCGCGACTGCGCTCTTGCCGATTTTCGCCGATCAAATTTTGCACGTTGGACCGATCGGACTGGGATGGATGCGCGCGGCTCCGGCGATCGGAGCGTTCGGGATAGCATTGCTCGTAGCCTATCTTCCGCCGATGCGACGCGCAGGCAGGTCGTTATTCTGGTGCGTCACGGGATTTGGAATTGCGACCATTATCTTTGGCTTTTCCACGATTTTCTGGCTCTCGTTAGGCGCATTGTTTCTCGTCGGTGCGTTCGATAGTGTGAGCGTGATCATTCGAGGATCGATTGTGCAATTGATTACACCGGATGAAATGCGCGGTCGCGTTTCCGCGGTGAACAATATTTTTATCGGAACATCGAATGAGTTCGGCGCGCTTGAATCCGGTTTGAGCGCTGCGTTGTTCGGCCCCGTCGTTTCCGTGGTGGCAGGCGGAATTGGCACGATTCTGGTCGTATTCGGTGTCGCGTGGTATTGGCCGCAGACGCGCAAGATCGGAGCGCTCGATCGAACTCTGAGGTAGAGTGACGCCGAGATGAAAATTGCGGCCGCCCAAATCGCATGCGCGCTCGGCGATCCCGATGCGAACATGCGCAAGGTTCGCGATTTCGTTTCACACGCGAAGGATAAAAATGCGGGACTGATCGTTTTTCCGGAAATGAGCGATACCGGATACTCCATGGCAACGATCCGAAAGTACGCCACTCCGTGGACAGAAAGTCCTGTGCTCGAATTGAAAAAAATCGCAAAGACATTTTCAATTGCGATCATTTGCGGCGTTTCTGAGCGGGACGGCGGCGCAATTTACAATTCTCAAGTGTTCGTCGACGCGAACGGCGAGATTGTCGCCAAATACAGGAAGAGCCATCTTTTTACTCCGGCACCGATCGAAGAGCACACCTGTTTTTCGCCAGGCAAAGAACTCACCAGCATCGCGTTCGATGAGTTTCATCTTGGGTTGAGCATTTGTTACGACCTGCGCTTTCCGGAATTTTATCGCGCGCTCGCCGCGGAAAAACATGCAGACGTTTTCATCATTTCCTCAGCGTGGCCTTTTCCGCGTCTCGAACATTTACGCACGCTGGCAAGTGCGCGCGCGATCGAGAATCAGAGCTACGTGGTCTTGTCGAATCGCGTCGGTACCGACGAAGGCGTCACCTTCTGTGGCTCGTCTGCCATCATTGATCCGTATGGCGTGGTCGTCGCTGCAGGTTCAACTGATCGCGAAGAGTTGGTCGTCGCGGACTTGTCACGCGATGCAATCGAGACAGTCCGAAAGCACATGCCGGTCTTCGAACATCGGCGGGGCGATCTCTACTGACCGGCGTTGGCGCAACTAAAACGCGCCATGCAATGCGAACGTCCCGTAGGGCGCGCCGCTTTCGTTGTGATATCGAACTTCCGTGCGGTGGAAATCGAATTCGCGATACGGCACATAGCCACCTTCGGCACTTAATGTAATCGCAGGCGTGATTTTCCAATCGAAACCAAGGCCAGTGCGAATTTCGGTGTAGTTCAAAACAGCGCGATTGAGCTCCGGTTCCAGGACCGTGCCTTGATCATCGCTCATGCGAAATGTCTGATCCTTGATCACGGCGCCGGCGTAAATGGTGAATTGTGGATTGAGTTGAAACTCAAGCCGCGGCGTTGGTACAACTGCGTTCAAAATCCATTGCGACGCAATCTTCCACCGAACGCCACCGCCCGGCACGACAGGATATTTGCGATTCACATCCACCCCGACGCCAAAAACAAATTGAAGATCGGGGCTGTAGATATAAGTGCCACCAATGACGAACGGGATATTCGCGTCGTCCCATTCCAGATCGTCCACACCCGCGCCGTAAAGGCCGGGTTGCGCCTCGAACCGCAGCAGAATGGAGTCGGAAAATTGTGTATCGAGACCGACGACGAGATTCGCCGCCTGCAACGTATTCGGCAGCGGCCAGCCGTTATCGAAGCCGAAGGAATACCGTTCGTAGCTCGCGCCCAGCCGCAAAATCCCAATGGAAATACGCGGAGTCGCAACAAAAGTGACGACGGTATTGCTTTCGTCAAAATCGTGCACGAACTGCCGGCCGCGCGCGACATCCGAATCGCCGATATACGTTTCCTCCACATTGTATTCCGCGGAAAAACGAAACTGCGGCTTTTCTTCAATCGCTGCCGTGGGCTCCTCCGAGGTCAGGACTTCTTTCCCGTCGCCGGCAAAAAGCCGCGTGCAGGCAAAGATGAGCAGCAGACAAAACAACGTTTGCGAATAGCGACGGGGAATTTTCATGGCTCGAATAAGGCCTAACGAGCCGATGATGTGTCACGGCGATATAAAGTCACGGCTTTTGTGATGTCTTTCATCATGGCCGATTCGGATCCGAGCCGTTCCACCCCGTGCAAGTTCGCCAGTTGCGCCGCGGAAACGAAATCGCCGCGCCAGACCAGGGTCATTGGTTTGCCATCGACGGCGACAGGCCACATTTGGAAAAGTGTGAGCGTGACGTAGTAACCGCCGCTCGCGTAATAAAACGCGTCGGCCGCCTGATAAGTTCCGCCGGCGCCCGCTCGATTGTACGCAGCACCCAAACTGACGACGCCTTCTCCGTCGACGTCGAGCAATTCCCAATACATCTCCGGCTTGCCGCCTGCGCCGCGACCGATACCGGTGCCGCCGAGGAATGAAGAAAATTGCTGCCGAATTTTTCCCTGCTCGCGTAGAAGCCCATTGAATTCCTCGTTAGGCCGAATCCCCGCGCCCGCGTGATCGTAAGCCGGTTGCGCGGCGGTCCCCCCGGATGCAAAAAGGCGTGCCCGCACACTCAGCAGATTCGTCCAGAATGAAGCGACCCCCGGCGGAATCGCGCCGCTATTGTCGTTACTCGGTGCAAACTTCTTTGCTTCCTCCTTGCTCACCTGCAGGTCCGGCGAAAGTTTTTTCGTCTTATTCACGAAAGTGCGCACGGAGTCACTGTCCGGGGCGCTACGAAAACGTGAAAAATTTTCAGGGCTCGGCGAACCAGGCAAATCCGAATGCAAAAGAACCTTCAACTCGCGATGCGACGTCGGATTCCAATGCCGCATCGTTTCGATTTCTTTCGCGGGCGAACGCGGAACGACGTAACAACTCTGGACCGAAAGAAAGCGCGGATTATTCATGGGCGGACCATGTGCGGTTTTCACATCGGTCCGGGCGAGCTGGGCGAGATCGACGTTGCTGAAAGCGGAAAAGTTCGCCATTTCGGAAGCCGGGTCGGCCTTCGCAACCGGATCCCCAAAGAGAACGATCACGAAAAAAACCGCGATCAGGATTACGAAAGAGGAATGTGTTTTTGTCGTTTCCATTTTGAAGAAGCCACTTCTATCCCATAGTGCACCGGTTGCAAATGTGTCTCTCGAATCGTCATTCTCATGAGTGAACCGATCATAGCGCTGGATCGATTATCCAAGTTCTATGGAAAGGTTCGCGCCGTCGAGGACCTTTCTTTATCTATCGATTCCGGCGATATCTTTGGATTTCTCGGCGCAAACGGCGCGGGCAAGACCACGACCATGCGAATGCTTTGCGGCCTGACCAAACCGACACGCGGCAAAGCGACCGTCGCCGGCAAAGACGTCTGGAAACAGCGACGTGCTGTGCGCACTAAATTCGGTTACGTCGCGCAGCGCTTCAGTCTTTATCCGGATCTGACCGTTTTGGAAAACATGCGTTTTTTTGGCGGTGCGTGTCGCGTTCCACGCGGCGAACTGGAAAAACGGATCAAGAATTTATTGAAGCTGACAGATCTGGAAGCAAAACGCGAAGTGCCAGCCGGCAGTCTTTCCGGCGGAATGCGACAGTTGCTCGCGCTTGGTTGTGCACTCGTCCACAATCCCCCTTTGCTCTTTCTCGACGAACCGACTTCGGGACTCGACCCGGTGCATCGGCAACAAATGTGGAATCTGCTTTACGATTTAAGCCACGACGGCATCACGATTTTTGTGACCACGCATTACATGGATGAAGCGGAACGTTGTACGGAAGTGGGCTTCATCGAAAGCGGGCACCTGCTCGCGAAAGCTCCGCCGCGCGCGTTAAAAGAAAGTTTTAATACGAAACTGCTCGAGATCGATGTCGAGCCGGTCATGGAAGCACTCGTTAGGCTACGAGACGCGCCGGATATTCTGGGCGTTTCTCTGCGCAGCGGAAGTCTGCGTTTATACGCGGCGGAGCCGGAAAAACTTCTCGCGGACTGGAAATCGGATTGGCCGTATCCCGATCTCACCTGGCTGGGCGAACGCTGGGTGGAAGCGGACATGGAAGATGTCTTTACCGCTTATTCGCAAGGTTACACCGCCTTGCTCAAACCGCTCGCCCCATGACACGACCTTCTCTCGGCGCGATTCGGAGCGTGGCTTACAAGGAATTCCTGCATATTTACCGCGACCGACGCGTGCTTGTTCTCCTTCTCATTTTGCCGCCAGTTTTCACGCTCGTCTTCGGCCATGCCTTTGAGATCGGCGAACTGACCAATGTCCCTGCTCTTCTCATGGACGCCGATCACACCCCGCGCACCCAGCGTTTTATCGATCTTGCCCTAACGAGTAAAACCTTTCATTGGCGCGAACAATCACCGCAGGTCGGAGGAGAAACCGACTTGCTGGGAAAAGGCGTGGCTGCGGCCCTGATTATTCCGAAAGGCTGGAGCGCGAGTCTCGATAATGGCGATCCGAAACCGTTGCGCCTTTATCTCGATGGCGCGGATACAAATACGGCGCAGCAATTAGAAGGAAGTCTGCAGGAAACGCTCGGTAAGTTCCAAATGAACGAGCGACAAGTGATGATCGACGAACTGCCCGAGGAAGTTTTCGACATGGCAAAAAAGCTGCCGGAAAAAGTGCGCAAAGAATTCGTCTCCGCGATGACGCCGTGGTCGATTAATTCCAAAGTTCTCTACAACCCCAAATCGCGCTTCATTGAATACGTCACGCCGGGAGTGATCGGTCTCATTCTGCAATTGCTCACGGTCACGCTCATGGCGTGCACCATCGCACGCGAACGTGAGACCGGAACGCTCTATCAGTTAATGGTCACTTCATTGCGGCGCAGTGAAATCGTGATCGGGAAAATTCTGCCGTATCTCGCGATCTCGATTCTGCTCATTCTCGTGATCATTCTCCTGACCGGTTGGCATTTTCATGTGAAATTTCATCGGCACATGGCTCTCGCCGTCATTTGTTTTCTATTTCTGCTTTGCTCGTTAGGCTTGGGGCTGCTCATTTCCGCTTTCTCGCGCACGCAAACGCAGGCCATTCAATTTTCCGTTTTCTTTCTCCTGCCGGTGTTCGTCCTTTCCGGTGCTTTTGCTCCGCTGAATCAACTTCCAAAATTCATCCGTTACTTCGCTGAATTATTTCCGCTGACACATTTTTGTCGCGCCTTCCGTCTCGTGAATTTATATCGCGCGGATTTTTCTTATCTGGCGATTGATCTCGCGGCGCTTTGTTTCGGAGTGATAATTACCTTTGTGGGAGCAGCGTTTCTTTTAAAGCGGATCGAGCAATAACCGTATGGCCAATCAATCCATCACCAAACTCCCGGACGGCGTGCAACTACTCGGCGAAGTAACGCCCGCGTTTGCGGAAATTCTAACACCCGAAGCGCTCGCCTTCGTTGCAAAACTGGAACGCACGTTCGGAGCGCGGCGTCTGGAATGTCTAGAGAGACGCAAAGAACGCCAGGCTGCGCTCGACCGCGGCGAGGCGCTCGATTTTTTGCCTGAGACGAAACACATTCGCGAGAGCGATTGGAAATGCGCGCCGATTCCACCCGACCTTCAGGATCGACGCGTAGAAATTACCGGTCCGACCGATCGCAAGATGGTCATCAACGCGCTCAACTCGGGCGCGAAAATTTTCATGGCCGATTTTGAAGACGCAAATTCGCCGACGTGGACAAACATGGTCGAGGGCCAGATCAATCTGCGCGACGCGATTCGACGCTCGATCACCTTCACCAATCCCGAAGGCAAAGAATATCGACTGAACGACAAGATCGCCGTTCTCGTGGTGCGGCCGCGCGGCTGGCATCTGGTCGAAAGGCACGTTCTCATCGATGGCCAACCGATCTCGGGCGCGCTCTTCGATTTCGGTTTGTACTTTTTTCACAACGCGAAGGAGTTGATGGCGCGCGGAAGCGGTCCGTATTTTTACCTGCCAAAAATGGAGAGCCATTTGGAAGCGCGAATCTGGAACGACGTTTTCAAACTTGCGCAGGATGAGCTCGGCATTCCGCAGGAAACCGTCCGCGCGACGGTTTTGATCGAGACAATTCCCGCGGCGTTCGAGATGGACGAAATTCTCTACGAACTGCGCGATCACTCCGCGGGGTTGAACTGCGGACGCTGGGATTACATTTTTTCCTGCATCAAAAAATTTCGGAACAAACGCGATTTCTTGCTGGCGGACCGCGCGCTCATCACGATGACGACGCACTTCATGCACTCGTATTCGTTGCTCTGCATCAAGACGTGTCATCGGCGCGAGATTTTCGCGATGGGCGGAATGGCCGCGCAAATTCCGGTGAAGAACGATCCGCAGGCAAACGAACAGGCTTTTGCCAAAGTGCGCGCGGACAAAGAGCGCGAGGCGCGCGACGGCCACGATGGAACCTGGGTCGCGCATCCCGGAATGGTGCAACTGGCGATGGATGCATTTAACGCGCTCATGCCCGGTCCAAATCAGATCGAGAAAAAGCGCGACGATGTTGAAATCACGGCGGCGGATCTGTTGAATTTCGCGCCATCCGAGCCGATCACGGAACAAGGTTTGCGCACAAACGTCAGCGTCGGCGTGCAATATCTCGAAGCGTGGCTGCGCGGCCATGGTGCCGTGCCGATTTTCAACTTGATGGAAGACGCGGCCACTGCCGAAATCTCGCGCGCACAAGTCTGGCAATGGATTCGTCACGCACGCGGAATCCTGACGGATGGTCGTAAAGTGACGAAGGAATTGTTTCGAAGTGTCCTTGCTGAGGAACTCGATAAAATCAAAACACAGATCGGCGAAAAACGATTTGCCGCGAGCAAGTTTACGACTGCTGCGCAATTGTTCGATCAAATCACGACAGAAGACAGCTTCGTCGAATTTTTGACGCTACCAGGTTATGAAAAACTCAACTAACGCAGCAAAAACCGAAACCTGGAGCGATCCGCGCTGGAAAGGCGTCACCCGTAATTACTCGTTAGGCGATGTGCAACGTTTGCAGGGGAGCGTCGTGGTTGAGCACACTCTCGCTCGCCGCACCGCAGAGACACTTTGGGATTTGCTTCAGACCGAGCCGTTCATCAATTCGCTCGGCGCGCTTACAGGCAATCAGGCGGTGCAGCAGGTAAGAGCGGGATTGAAGGCGATTTATGTCAGCGGTTGGCAGGTCGCTGCGGACGCGAACCTCGCCGGTCACATGTATCCGGACCAAAGTCTTTACCCGGCCAACAGCGTGCCGGCGGTGGTGAAGCGGATCAATCAGGCATTGCAACGCGCCGATCAGATCGATCATTCCGAGGGAAAAAACGATACGGATTGGTTCGTTCCGATTGTGGCCGACGCGGAAGCAGGTTTCGGTGGCCCACTCAATGTTTTCGAATTGATCAAGGCGATGATCGAAGCGGGCGCTGCCGCCGTGCATCTTGAAGATCAGCTTGCGAGCGAAAAAAAGTGCGGGCACATGGGCGGAAAGGTTCTTGTTCCAACGCGCACAGCACTCGCGCATTTAACTGCGGCACGCCTCGCGGCTGATGTTTGCAATGTGCCGACCGTGATTCTCGCCCGGACGGATGCTAATGCAGCGTCGCTTATGACAAGCGATGCCGACGAGCGCGATCGCTCGTTTCTCACGGGCGAACGCACGCCGGAAGGTTTTCATCGTGTGCGCGCCGGAATCGATCAAGCAATCGCGCGCGGACTAAGCTACGCGCCGCTCGCGGACATGATTTGGTGCGAAACGGCAGCTCCAAATATTGAAGAAGCGAAAAAATTTGCGGAGAGCATTCACGCGGAATTTCCAAACAAACTTCTCGCTTACAATTGTTCGCCTTCGTTTAACTGGAAGAAGAAACTCGATAGCGCGACGATCGCAAAATTTCAGCGCGAACTCGGAGCGATGGGCTACAAATTTCAATTCGTTACGCTCGCGGGATTTCACGTGCTCAATTACAGCATGTTCAATCTTGCGAGCGGTTATCGCGACCGCGGAATGGCAGCATATTCCGAATTGCAGGAAGCAGAGTTTGCCGCTGAGTCGTTAGGCTATACCGCGACGAAGCATCAGCACGAAGTCGGCACCGGTTATTTCGACGCCGTCGCACAAGTCATCGCCGCGGGTGAATCTTCTACCACCGCGCTACACGGCTCGACCGAACAAGAGCAGTTCCATTAAGCGGTCGCGCTTCTCATGAGCCAGAGCGCCGATTCCTCCGCATCAGCGCTAACCGACAGTCGACTCGCCGCACTTTGTGCGCAGACCGCGCTGCAGGCGTTCCTCGATTATCAGGAAAAATTTCACGAAATAACGCGGCGCGCTCGCGAGCGATTTCTCGCGCGAGCGTGGATCGAATCCTACGCCGACGCAGCGGAACGGCTTCATCTTTACGGAGCCGTTCTCGATGACCTCGCTGCGAAAATAAGAGATTTGATCGGGCCACGCCTCGACGACCGGAGTCTCTGGGCGGCGATCAAGGCTGTCTATTCGTCATCGATTGCGGCTTCAACCGAATGGGAAGTTGCGGAGAGTTTTTTTAATTCTCTGACGCGTCGGGTTTTCGCCACCGAAGGCGTCGATCAGTCGATTGAATTCGTCGATACGGATTTTGATGCTCCACCGACAACGACCGGAAGCGAAGTGCGCAAAATTTATTCGGATAAAACATTGCCGAAAATGCTTTCGATTGTTTTGACCAATCTCGCGGCCGGCGGCTTCGCCAACGAGTGCTGGAATGATTTGGAGAAGGATATTGAACTCGCAGCGCGGCGAATCGAAACCGCTTTTTCTACGGCCAACGACGCGGCGACGAACTGGAGCGTGGAGATGTTGGGCAGCGCTTTTTATCGCGGACGCGGCGCTTATCTCGTGGGACGTGTGTTTTGCGACAAAGAAAATCCACCGTTGCCCGTCGCTTTTTGTCTCCGGCATGAAAATGAAAATGGGATCACCGTCGATGCCGTTCTGATTGGTGAAGGCGACCTCGCGATTCTGTTTTCCTACACGCGCGCCTATTTCCGCGTGGAGGCCGAACGTCCATACGAACTCGTGCGTTATCTCCGACTGTTGATGCCGCGCAAGCGTTTGAATGATCTTTACAATTCGATCGGTCATCCGCGTCACGGCAAAACGGAATTTTATCGAAACTTTTTGGCGCACCTTAAAACGTCGACCGACTGTTTTGCCATCGCGGAAGGAACGCCTGGTATGGTGATGCTCGTCTTTACGCTGCCGAGCTACGACGTGGTTTTTAAGCTAATCAAAGATCGCTTCGATTATCCAAAAGACACAACGCGTTCGCACGTGGTTGGGCGTTATCGGCTCGTCTTCGAACACGATCGCGGCGGCCGCCTGGTGGAAGCGCATGAGTTCGAACATTTGCGCATCGCCAGAAATCGTTTCGAACCGGCGCTCCTCGAAGAGATGCGCGCGCACGCGGGCGAAACGGTGAGGCTGGAAGGCGACGATGTCGTGATCCGGCACGCGTATGTTGAGCGGCGCGTGCGTCCGCTCAATCTCCACTTTACCGAAGCGGAGGCGGAAGCGCGCTCCAATGCCGGCCGCGATTACGGCCAATCGATCAAAGATCTGGCCGCTTCAAATATTTTTCCCGGCGATCTGTTGACGAAGAATTTCGGCGTCACGCGTCATGGCCGCGTTGTCTTCTACGATTATGATGAACTGGCCTTCGTCACGGATTGCAATTTCCGCGATCTTCCGCAGGCGACGACCTACGAAGAAGAAATGTCGGCGGAACCGTGGTTTTCTGTGCGGGAAAACGATATTTTTCCTGAAGAATTTCCGCGGTTTCTTGGACTGCCCGAGCCTGCTCGCACCGCGTTATTCGAACGGCACGCCGATTTGTTTACCGCGGATTTTTGGCGCGGCTTGCAGCAAAAACTTCGTGCCGGGGAAATCCTCGAAGTGTTTCCTTACACCGAAGAACGAAGACTGACTCACTGATTCTTTTCCACGTCGGCGCGGAAAAGTTTTGCGGTTTGCGTCGCTTCTTTCACCATTTCATTGCTCGCAAAAACGCGATCAAGTCCACCGGTGAAAGAGCGAAACGGCGCGGACGCAAAGTCGATTTGCCAAACGAGCGTTCCATTATCCTGCGGGAACAATTCGTAAAGTGTGAACGACATGAAGTAGGTATCGGACACGTAGTAGGTGCAATCGGTCAGCTGCCACGATGATACTCCTTTGCGACCGACAAAAAATGCGGCGTGCAAATTCGTGTGACCGCGAGCGCGCGCCGCTTCCCAATAAGGGACAATCTCTAAACCCGTGCTTGCGCCGGAGGTGAAGGGCGCACCGTTCGTCAATTTGCGAAAGTGCGCAGCGATCGGCGGCGCCTGCCGCAACAGTTGGTTAAATTCCGCGCGCGTTTCTATTTGAACACCGTCAGCCGAATAACCAGGCACCGCCGCCAGACCGCCGCTCGCGAGCGCGTCGTTACGCGAGCGCAATAATTTTCGCCAGAAAGCATTCACAACTGCGTCACGCTGGGTGGCGCGAGAATTATTGCGCGCCTGTCGCGTCATTTCCTGAACGCTGGAAACGTCAGCTTGTGTGACGTGAAGATCCGTGTTCTCACCTGGCGTCTGGAGCAGCTGCCCGGTCCGGTCGGTCAACCATCGATCTCCTTGTCGCGATGAAGTTAAAGAGAGCGAATCCCAGGCGTTCCGAGGCGCGGGCCAGCGATATTCCTGTAACCGCGAGATTTCGAGTTCGCGGTGTTTTGCAGAGTTCCAGTGCAACAGCTTTTCGCCGACAGCCGGGACCGCAGCGTGAACGAAAAAGCAAGTTTCGGCGTAAACTCCGCGGGAAAAATTACCAAGCGGACCGCGCGCGCTGACAATGTCTCCTTGTTCGAGTTTATGCAGATCGATCTCGGGTAGTTTCGAGATCGGCTTGATCTGCTCGATCGCTTCCGCACCGACGGGCCGCAACGCCGCGCCTAACGAGAGCGCGATCAATACAGAAACTTTAAAACTTCGCCTTGAATTCAAGTTTCAAATACGGCGCGGGATCGGTGCGATAATTTTCACCAGCGCGATGGAATTTGAATCCGCGTTCGATCGAATAGCCGCCGCCGAAATTGAGAGTAACTCGATTGCCGGGTGAATAAATGAGACCAACGCCAGCACGGTAATCTTCATAATCAACCTGCGCGCCGTTGAGCTTCGTCGGACGAATCGTGCTGTCGCGGTCCGTCCGGAACGACCCGCCCGCAATTTCGCCGCCGACCCAGACATCCAGATTCTTCGTGGGCGAATAAATCAGGCGCGGTTCCGGCGGAACCGCCATCAACCGCAATTTATCGCACGGCATCCAAATAACGCCGGCAAAAGGCACAATCGGATAACCGCCGCGAAGAAAAGCGGATTGAGCGCCGACCAAAAAGTAAAGCCTGTCCTCCTGAAGAACGAAAATTCGACCGGCCGTTACCGGAGCGTCGAAGGAGTTAATTCCGATATGTTCCTCGGTATAGAAGCCGGGTTTTACCCATAAAAACGCGCCGATATCGTCGCCGTGCATGTAATCGATTCCGATAACGCCGGCAGCGCTTTGCAAATGAACTGGAACAGGCGCGGATGTATGTCCGAAATCAAATCGATCATAATCAACTCCGAGTCGCAGATAGAGATTGCCCGTGAGCAAAAATCGGTGCGCGTAATCGAATTCCGACTGCAACGAATCCTGCGAGCCGAAACTGCCGCCATGGTTCAGGTCGCTTTCGAAAACGTAACCGCTTTCGAGCGAAAAAAGATCGAGCGAGACTTTCTTCGTCTCCCTGGTCGTTGAAGTTGCGACGAAGTTCTCCGGACCAGCCCAAAGAGGGCCAGCCACACAAAGGGCGGCGAGGAGGGTGAACAAGCGGTGATAAATCTTCATATTACGACGGAACGTCTACCTCATTCGTGCCCACTACACAAAGTGGATTTGTAAAAGCAATCTCCGCACCCGCCGAGGAACGGATTCCCACTTCGGGCTTCGAGTGACGAAAGCGAAACCGCGGAGTTGCGGATTCGCCCTTTTCAAACGTAACGTCCGCGACCGTGGCGCTCACACCTGAACAGCATCTCTCCAAGACCGACCCACGCCTGGCGCTGTTGATCGCGCGGGCGCGACGCTTCGAACGAAATACCAAACCCCTCGTTCGGCCATTTGATGCGCTGGCGGAGTCGATCGCTTATCAGCAACTAAGCGGCAAAGCAGCCGCGACGATCTGGAAACGGGTGAAAGCGATCTTTCCGCGACGAAAATGGCTCGATCCAAAATTAGTTCTCGAAACACCTGATGAAACTTTTCGCGCAGCAGGACTTTCCGGCTCGAAAACCCGGGCCTTGAAAGATCTCGCCGCCAAAACACTCGACGGAACAGTACCCACGTCCCGGGCGCTCGCGAAGATGAGCGATGAGGACATCATTGCCCTCCTAACGACTGTGCGCGGCATTGGCCGCTGGACGGTGGAAATGCTGCTCCTCTTCCAGTTGGGACGGCTCGATATCTGGCCGTCGACCGATTACGGCGTGCGCAAAGGTTTCGCGAAAACATTTGGCCGTCGAAAATTGCCGACAGCAAAACAGTTGCATCGCCTCGGAGAAAAGTGGCGACCCTATCGTTCGGTTGCCGCCTGGTATTTTTGGCGCGCGCTCGAACAGGTCGAAACACCCAATCGATTCGACTGAGTTCTTACTCGTTAGGCAAAAATCGCTCTGTCAGGAACGATTGACTTTCCCCGACCGTTTCTCTAAAACGCCCGCATTATGGCGATGATCAATGTTAATCGCGGCGCCACCAGCCTGGGTATTTTTTCTGAGGAAGACATTCGGGCAGGATTGAGCACCGGTCGTTTCGCTCTCACTGATCTCGGGTGGCGCGAAGGAATGACAAGCTGGCAAACGCTCGCGCAATTTCCGGAGTTCGCTGAAGCGGTCGGGATTACCACGCCCGCGGCGGGGGCAACGTATGCGCCCGGTTCCGTTATCCCGACTTCGCCTGTCGCGCGCAACGGTTTGCCATGGGAAAACCGCCAGCAACTCGGGCTGGTGAAAGCATTCACCGACACGCTGGTCATGGTGCTCACGAAACCCGTGGAAGCATTTCAACAGATGCGGACTGAAGGTGGCTTCAGCGAGCCGCTCTTTTATGGTGTGATTGGCGGCAGCGTTGGTTTCATCGTTTATCTGCTCATCACGCTTGCATTTGGTTCGCTTGGCATGATGGGAGGTCGCAACAATCCACTCGGCGCAATGTTCGGCGCGGGAATCGGAATGATTTTCCTGATCATTCTTGCTCCGATTCTCGTCGCGGTGTCGATGTTCATCGGCGCGGGGATCATCCACCTGTGCCTCATGCTCGTGGGCGGGGCGAAGCGCTCGTTCGAAACAACATTTCGGGTAGTCTGTTTTGCTTCCGGCTCCGCGCAAACGCTGCTCATCGTTCCGTTTTGCGGCGGATTCATTTCCGGCGTCTGGGGGCTGATCGCCGAATGCATTGGTCTCGCGCGAGCGCATGAAACTGAAACTGGTCGTGCCGTTCTCGCCGTGCTTTTGCCTGTGATTATCTGCTGCGGTGGAGGATTTCTTTGCGCGATGATGTTTGGTTTCATGGGCGCGATGAGTTCACATCATTAACCGCGAATGCGGATTTCCTGGAAACCGATACCGGCAGCGGAGACAAACTACGAGCTGCTTTGGTTGGGCGTTTCTGTAAGCGGCCTCGTCGCAGGAGCGGCATGGCTCGCGTTGGGATTGCCGTGGCCGATCTGTGCTTTTCATGCGCTGACCGGTTTGCCGTGCGTGACGTGTGGCGCGACCCGGGCGACGATTCAATTCTTTCACGGACATTTTCTGGCGGCGTGGATTTTTAATCCGCTCATTTTAGCGGGACTCTGTGCAATCGCGTTATTTGATGTCTACGCTTTCTCTGTGCTTGTGATGCGTGCGCCGCGGCTGCGCCTGGCAGATTGGACACGATTGGAGAAAAAAACAGCGCGTGTGATGATTGTAGCACTTCTCGCGTTGAATTGGGCTTATCTCCTGGCGCATCCGCCGGCCTAACGAGTTGTTGGCAGCGGCTCGCGGCCGAGGTCATCATCCGCTGCGCCGCGATGCGTGGCGATGAATTCACTCGGATTGAGCCAGCCATGCGTGTCCTGCCGATAACCCAGCCCGATAAACGGCGTGACAAACTCGCGCATCTCGAAATGCAAATGCGCGAAGTATTGGCCATTAGCGTTTCCGACTGTGGCAATTTGCTGCCCGCGATGAACATCCTGGCGCGGGATTACAAGCATTTTGTCCATATGCGCGTAATAGGATTGCGCATACTTGCGCGCGCCATTTTCGTCGTAGGCGTGCAGTAAAATGATCACCTTTCCCCAACCGGGACCGCCTTCGCGCGCGAGCAGGACCCGACCATCAGCGATCGCGTAAATTGGATCGCCGAAGTCGCTGTTCTCGCCGCCAATGCCGTTGAGATCATCGCCGAGATGACGATTCTCGGTAAAACGTTGCGCGTTGTAAGCGAACGCACCGTTCTCGTTTCCGAGCGGAAAATCGAAACGCGTTGCCGTCGGCAATGAAGCCAGATCAAGCGCTGACGAAAAATAAAATGCGGGATCGAACCTGCGAAATCTTATTAACTCCGGCCCGAGCCGCACAAAGAGCGTTCCGCACAATGCGATGAGAAAAACGACGAGAAGAAGCAATGCCGTCGCCAGTCGCGTTCTGCCCTTGCTCGCAATTCGCTTCATCTTTACCGTCGCGCCGTGCGAACTTTAGTCACAGGCGGCGCAGGATTTATCGGTTCGCATCTTGTCGAGAAGTTGCTCGCGCTTGGCCATGAAGTTTCCATCCTCGACGATTTTAACGATTTTTACGATCCGCGAATCAAACGCGACAACATCGTGACGGTGGCGGATCGCATCGTTATTCATCAACTGGATCTGCGCGACGGCAACGCTGTGCGCACACTTTTTCACCGCGAAAAATTTAATGTCATCGTACATCTCGCGGCCCGTGCCGGCGTGCGGCCATCGATTCATCAACCTGAACTTTACTACGACACAAACGTAATCGGAACGCTGCATCTGCTCGAAGCCGCTCGCGCCACAGATATCGAGCGCTTCATCTTCGCTTCGAGTTCTTCGGTTTATGGGCTTTCGAAAGAGGTCCCGTTTTCGGAAGAGATGCGTATTACGCAAACCATCAGTCCGTACGCAGCGAGCAAGGTGGCCGCGGAATTACTCTGCTCGACATATTCGCATCTCTACCAGATGCGCATCATCGCGCTGCGTTTCTTCACCGTTTATGGAGCGCGGCAACGTCCCGATCTTGCGATTCACAAGTTCACCAAGAAAATTTTGAAGGGCGAACCGATCGATCAATTCGGCGATGGCACGACGCGACGCGATTACACTTACATTGACGATATCATCCAGGGGGTAACGGCCTCGTTCAACTATAACGGACCGCTTTTCGATGTTTTCAACGTCGGCGAGAGCGAAACGATTCAGCTGAAGGATTTGATCGCAGGAATCGAGGACGCCGTCGGCAAAAAAGCGAAGATCAATCGCCTCCCCGAACAACCGGGCGATGTGCCGCTGACATGCGCGGACATTTCGAAAGCGAGGAAGCTGCTCGGATACAATCCCACCACGCCGTTGCAAGCTGGTCTGCCGAAATTTGTGGAATGGTTTAATCGCTGCGCGCGCTAGCGGCGAGCCCCCACGGCGCAGGCTTGCAAACACAGGCGGCGCGGGCTAGTTATTCACACATGTCGGGAATCACTTTCGATACTCCGGCCACCCGCTTTTTACGATTATCCAATCTTTTCGAAAGAGCGATGCGAATCGTCGCATCGGTGATGGATTATGGGCTGACTGATGCGGGTCGCCGTTCGAAACGTTGTCGACAGGACGAGGCGGAGTTTCCAGCGGCAAAGGTCGATTACGAGCTGCGAACCCAAGAGGGTTCGCCGGCCGCGGACTGTGCATCATGTGATGCGCTCTGCCCGAATGAAAATTGGGTAAAACTTGAGGATCAATATGACATCTCATTCATCAGGGAGACCACAGCGGCGTTCGCGTGGAGGCTCCCGCAGAAGGGGCGATGGTCGTTCGCGGCAACCATACGCAGCTCCGAAACCGCCGGCGAAAAAGTCGCTTTGGCAAAAAATTACCGCGTTATTCACGAACGGAAAAGCCAAACCGGTGGCGGCTTCGCGCAATGGCGCCAGCCAGCCGCGACCTGCGCGTAAACCAGAATCGGTCGAAGTTACCACCCCGCGTCTTTACGTTGGAAACCTTTCCTTTGATGCGACGGAAAGCGATCTGTTCGAACTGTTCAACGGTGTAGGTCAGGTGCAGAACGCGGAAGTGGTCACCTACAAACACAATCAGCGTTCGAAGGGTTTTGCTTTCGTGCAGATGCTGACAGTGGACGAAGCAAAGCGAGCCGTGAGCGAATTGCACGACAAGGAATTCCTTGGTCGCAAGCTCGTGGTCAGCGGAGCAAAATCGAACGAACATCACGCCAGAAATTAGCGGACGGACAAATTCGGTGTTTCCGGAGCCGGGAGATAGTCTTATCTCCCGGCTTCTTTTTTGATGCGCGCATTTTTTATCGTTGGGCCGACGGCGACGGGAAAATCGGAACTGGCCGCAACGGTGGCGCGCAAGTGCGACGCGGAAATTGTCAGCGCTGACGCGTTCCAAATTTACCGCGGCCTTAATCTTCTGACGGCAAAACCAGATCTCGATCTCCAGGCAAGCGTACCGCATCACCTGGTCGGGACGGTTCCGATAACCGAAGAATTGAACGCGCAAAAATTCCGCGCGCTTGCCCTTACCGCGATCGAAGAGATTAACGCACGAAAGAAATTAGCGATCGTTGTGGGTGGAAGCGGTCTTTACATCAAGGCGATCACACACGGGCTTGCCCCGCTTCCAGGAGCGGATCTTAAACTCCGCGAGCGGTTGAATCAGCTCACCGCGCGCGAACTTTATCTTCGACTCATAACGCTCGATCCGGAAAGCGCGCGCCACATCGACAAAGAAAACCCGCGACGCTTGATCCGTGCGATCGAAATTTGCCTGCTCACCGGCAAACCGGTTTCGGCACAACGTGCGCGTTCTATCGCTAACACAAACGCACCCGCTCATGGCGTGTTCGTTTTTTTCGAAAAAGCCGATCTTTACGATCGCATCGATCGCCGGGTGGAAACGATGTTCGCAGAAGGCGTGGTCGAAGAGGTGCGCGCATTGAAATCAATTGGTCCGACCGCGGAACAAACGCTGGGCCTGCGCGAAATCCGTCAATTGATTGCGGGCGAAATTTCAGAGCAAGATTGCATCGCTCGGATTCAACAGGCGACGCGACGTTATGCCAAAAGGCAGTTGACCTGGTTTCGGCGGCAAACTAGTTTTTCGCCGCTGAACTTATCGCACTACGACCGCGCTGAGGCCATTGAATGGATTTTGCGCGAGGCGCGTCTGTCTTCGACGCACAGGGATGTTTGATACTTCGCCAAAAAAGAAGCAGGAACGCGCGCTCCTCATCGGCCTGGAACAAAAAGGCGTTTCAAAATGGGATCTCCGCGATTCGATGGAAGAATTGCGCGAGCTGGCAAATTCCGCGGGCGCGGAAGTCGTTGATAGTATCACGCAAAAACTGCAGAAGCCGACCGCGCCCTATTACATCGGCCGCGGCAAGGCGGAAGGGATTAAGGAATCGTTTAAGGATCAGCAGGTCACCTCGGTCATTTTTAACGACGAGCTTTCCCCAGCGCAGGGACGCAATTTGGAGAATTTGTTCGCGCGCAAAGTGCTCGATCGCACACAACTGATTCTCGATATTTTCGCACAGCGCGCGCGCAGCCGCGAAGGCCGTTTGCAAATTGAGCTCGCGCAATTGCAATATTTGTTGCCGCGCCTAACGAGAATGTGGAATCACCTTTCGCGACAAACAGGTGGCATCGGCACAAGAGGGCCGGGTGAAACACAGCTCGAAGTGGATCGGCGCCGCGTGCAGGAACGTATCGCGCGACTGGAACGCGAATTGGAAGGCGTGCGCAAAGTTCGCGGCGTCCAGCGCCAAGGACGCAAACGTCATCAATGGCCGGTCGCTGCCGTGGTCGGGTACACCAACGCAGGGAAATCCACGCTGCTTAATTTGCTCACGGGCGCCGACGTGCTCACGGAAGATAAACTTTTCGCCACGCTCGATCCCACGACGCGAAGCTTCACTTTGTCTAACAAACAGCGTGTGTTGCTTACCGATACCGTCGGCTTTTTGCGGAAACTTCCGCACACCTTGATCGAATCGTTCAAAGCCACGCTCGAGGAAGTAGGCGAAGCAGATCTGCTCATTCACGTGATTGATCTCAGTCATCCGCGGGTCGACGAAAACATCGAAGCGGTCAATGCCGTGACGAAGGAACTGGGAGCGTTCGGAAAACAAACACTGCTGGTTTTCAATAAAATCGATGCGGTCGTCGACACGGAACTCATTGATGCGTACTTGAAGCGATTTCCTGGCAGCGTCGCCATTTCTGCGCGCACTGGCCAGGGCATGAATGAATTAGTAAACGCGCTGCAGGATGGGCTCGCTTCGTGGCGTCTGCGTTCGCGTTTCCGGATTCCTTTGACCGAATCCGGTCTGATTGCCGAAGTTCATCGGATTGGTCACATGCTCGAGCTTCGCTACGAAGGCGACGCGGCAATAGTCGTCGCGCACATTCCGCCGCAGCTGGAACAAAAGCTCGCGCCGTTCGCCGTCGATTGATTGCGCTGCGCAAATTCAGTTTCGATTGCGCATTGAAGGCGTTGGGTTCAAGTGGAACGCGCGGGTGATGAGAGAATTCTTACAGCGGTGGATAACACGGTTCGGTCTGGACAGCATGCCGCGCCTGCGCAAAACGCTGGTCGCCATTATTGGAATCACGATCATTTTGTTTGGCATCGTTCTCATCGTTTTACCCGGGCCGGCGATCATAGTGATTCCTCTCGGTTTCGCCGTTCTTGCTACAGAATTTGCCTGGGCACGATGCGTCTTGAAACGGGGCGAGCTTCTTGTTCGTAAAGTTCGTCGGAGCGTGCAGCCGGAAAAGACTTCCAAAGCCTCGCGATGACAACGCGCGAACGGGTTGTTCAACTCATCGAGATTTTCCCAAAAGTTTATCCGGGCGCGCGTTGCGAGCTCGACTTCAAAAATCCGATGCAATTGTTGATCGCGACGATTCTCTCGGCCCAATGCACCGACAAACGGGTCAACCTCGTTACGCCGTCGCTTTTCGCGAAATACAAGACTGCTGCCGATTACGCGCGCGCGCCGCAAGCCCAATTGGAACGCGCGATTCAATCGACCGGTTTTTTTCGCAACAAAACAAAAAGCATTCGCGCCGCGACGAAGGCGATCGCGCAAGAGCACGGCGGCAAAGTGCCAAACACGATGGCGCAGTTGCGCGAGCTTCCCGGAGTCGGGCGCAAAACTGCCAACGTCGTTCTCGGTAATGCGTTCGGTGTGGATGAAGGCGTGGTGGTCGACACACACGTCATTCGTTTGTCGGAGCGACTTCGCCTAACGAAACATAAGGATCCGGAAAAAATTGAGCGTGATTTAATGAAACTCGTGCCGCGTAAACGGTGGACGATTTGGAGTCACTGGCTCATCTGGCATGGACGGCGCCGCTGTTTTGCCAGGCGCCCGGATTGTCATCATTGCGAAATTTTCAGACTCTGTCCGAGCGGAAAGGTTTTCATCCGCACGGGAGAAGCCCGCGCCGCCGAGGAGGAAGGATAACTATTTCGCCGACGACTTCTTTTTCCGCGCATCTTTGGTGTCGGAAGCCTTTTCGCTCAGGTGCCTGAATTCCACCTCGAGCTTTTTTAGTTCGTCATCGGAAAGCTCCTCAAGATCGACCAGATTATCGCGTGCCCCAGCCAGCGCACGAATGAGTTCATCCAGCTTGAGATGGACGACTTTGGCGTCACGGTTTTGAGTATTCTGAATCAGAAATACCATCAGAAAAGTAACGATCGTCGTGCCGGTGTTAATGATGAGTTGCCAGGTGTCGGAAAAATGGAATATCGGACCAGTCACCGCCCAAACCACAATGATCAAAATGGCAGCGGCGAACGCCCATGGGCTGCCGAGAATATCGGAGCATTTACGAGCCACGACATGAAAAGCATCCTGCACGCGACAAATGAAATCGCGTTCGTCGTTCCTTGTTTTGGAGCTTTGTTTGGGGACGGCGATGGCAACCTAACATCGCGCTCAAGAACGCAAATGCGCGCATGAAAACTTCACCGGACGCAATCCACTTGGATTTTGATGGCGCCTGGGAGCGCAGCCGCATTTCGTTGGAGACGCTGGATGTGACAAAATGGGGACCGCATCTGCGTTTTTCCGCGCCGGCGCATCTCGTAGAAAAATTCTACGGCGAACTCGAACCCCAACTCAGGCCATTCATTCTTTATGGTTCAGGCGATTTTCATCATCTGACGGCGCTTTGGATTCGTCGCCAGACGGAACCGCTTACCGTAATCTCATTCGATAATCATCCGGATTGGGACATCCGGCCGCCGAAGTGGTGTTGTGGTGGGTGGGTCAATCGCGCGCTCGAACTTCCGCATGTGCAAAAAGCGAGCGTGTGGGGATGCGGAAATTTCGAATGTTGGTGGCCGGGGCAAATTTTTGGAAACCGACGCGCTGAACGCGAGGGCCGACTGGAAGTGCATCCATGGGTGGATGATCGTTCGTCTTCCGCGCGCGAACGTCGCGGCGCGATTGTGCGGCAGGATTGGCAACGGCGTTTCCTTGCGTTCGCCAAGGAACTCGCAGGCGAATCCGTTTACGTCACGATCGATCTCGATTGTTTGCGCGCGGAGGAGGCGGTGACGAATTGGGAAAGCGGCCGGTTTACACTCGATGATCTCGAGTGGGCACTGTGTGAATTGCGCAACGCTGCGACAATCGTTGCCGGCGACATTTGCGGCGCGTATTCCCGACCGCATTACGCGCGCTGGAAACAGCGTTTCGTTTCCGAGATCGATCATCCCAAATTAACTTTGCCCGAGCCAAATGAAATCAGCCGAATCAACTCCGACGCATTCGCCCGGCTTTGGAAACTCTTAGCTGAGCGAGACCAGGACAATTCCTGCGCTGATTAAAAGCGCGCCAATCGTCAGTTGCAGAGTCAATTTTTCCCGAAGCGTAAGTGCGGCGGTGATGGCGATAAGAATCACGCTCAGACCCTGAAACGGGTAAAGATAACTGAGATCGAAACGTTGCAGCAGGCCGAGCGTTAGGAAAAACGAAATCGTCATTGCGACAATTCCGCCGCCAATAAAAAGCGCGATGTGACGCCGAGATGGAACGGCATTGCTCGTAAGTTCCATTCCCTTTTTCAAAAGAAGCTGACCGATCACGAATGCGATCAACGAGATAAAAATAAGTACGAACGATATCCACGTCATAACCGTTCCTCCAGTTTTGCGACCGGTTGCGCGACAATCGCGAGGCCGATTACAACCAGGCCGATACCGAACCAGCGTCGCGGCGAAATTGATTCGCCCAGAAGAATCCAGCAGCAAAGCGGAACCAATACGTCAACGACACGCGAAAGCGGAAACGCAATCGAGAGCGGGATATATTTCAGAACGTAAAGCCAGCTCAGAAAGCTCGCGATCACAAAGAGAATGGCAAGCCACACCAAAGGCGATGCGAGACCTCCGATGCCGGTCCACGACCAGGCGCTGTTCGGATTGGCCGTGGCGGAGGCGCCGCGCTTCAAAAGGAGTTCCGAGACCAGAACGCAAGCAACGCTAAGCGCCAGTTGCAGCCAGGGATTACGAAAGCCGGAAGCACTCCGCACGTGGTTCACGTGAGGTCGTGCCAAAAGAGGAGAATGGACGCGCGGCGGAAAGGCGATTTCAAAGCTGATGCGCGTTCGGGAATTGGCGCAGAACAGGATCGTGCCGGGTCGGCTCGAGGAATTTTATGGCGCGGCGAAAGATCGGATTCAGGAATGCGCCCGTGTGCATGACATACAGATCGAGCGGAACGAGATCGCAACCGAGATGCAGTTTCGGATCGTAGTTGAGTGGACTGCTGCAATAAGTCTGCAAACCCTGGGCGAGCGACCATCTGATGATGTCGCGGAGCGTGTAGAAATAAAGATGCAGATCGTAGGCGACGCTGTAATCGAGCCCAAGATATTCATCGTAGATCGTGCCGTCGTGCACCATGCAAAGACTAAAAGCGATGGCCTTGCCGCTTTGTCGCCAGATGAAAAACCGCGTGCGCTCCGGCATGCGCTGACCGAGGCGGCATAAATATTCTTTGGTTAATCGTTCGAACTTGAACTGCGAACGTTCGTGAACCGATAGGTAAAGCGGATAAATCTCATCGATGTACGGCGTGACATCATTGACCACCTCGAGCTCGATCGGAGATGCGCTCTCCGTCTTGCGGAATTTGCGGCGCAAATTTTTCCGGGTCGCTTTGCCTAACGAATTCAAATATTGCTCGAAATCGGAGTAGCCATTGAGCCGCAATTGCGTCATCGGCATGCTCGCCACCCGCGCGTAACCGTTGGAAGAAAAACCGCGCAAGGTGTCGCGATATTTCGCGGAGAAATCTTTGAGCACGACAAGTGAGGCGCGTTTGCTGCGCGCATAGGTTTTGAGGCTTTCGTGTAATTTCCCAGCCGTCCATTCTTCATCTTCCAGGAGACAAACACCGAGGCGACTCTCGCCTGCCGCGCATCCGACCATCATGACGCGCATGGTAAGGAAACGGGGGAAATGCCGTTGAATCTTATCCACGACGCGGCGGAGTCTTCCAGAAACGCCTTCGCAAATATTTTGCCGGACAAAGAAGAGCGGCTGAATGGCGCGAATTTTTCCCATGGAATCTTCGAGCACCAAATATTGATATTGAAATTCGGACTCCAGCGTTTGCGCCATGATGTCGTAAAAACGGTGGTCCTTGCACTCGCCGGAAAAAGTCGTTTTCCAAGCCTCGCATTGCGCAAGTTCCGAATGGGACAGGACGCTGGCTTTTCCGTCAGATAACGGAATAACAAAGGGTTGCATGGAAATGACCGACGGAACAGCCGGCGGGAGGCTATTATCTAACAGGTTGCGACGGTTTTTACAAGCTTCCGGGCGCTATTGCTCGCGCTCGGCCTTTCGCCGCGAGGAGTTTTCTCGCGCATCTCCCCCTTCTTCGTCGGTATAAACGGCTTCCGTTCTCAATACACCGCTGCGAATATGTAAATCGCGCTGCGGGAATGGAATCTCGATTCCGCCTTCGCGCAGTTTTCGTTCAATCGCAAAATTCAGATCGCTGCGATAGCGGCTCGGCCGATGACTCATTTCGCTGCTCCAGACGACGAGTTGAAAATCGAGCGAGTTATCGCCAAAACCTTTGAAGAAAACACTCGGAGCCGGATCTTTGAGGGTGTGCGAATTTTCCGCGCCGGCGGAAATTAAAAGTTTAGAGACTTTTTCCACGTCACTGCCGTAAGCGACGCCGATGGGAATGCGAAAACGGACGCGGGGATCGCCGTAAGTCCAGTTCGTTACCGGCGAATCGATAAACTTCGTGTTCGGAATAATGGTGGTGATGTTGTCGTTCGTCACGACCACCGTGCTGCGCGCGTGAATTTGCTGAACCTGACCGGTGACGCCCGCGACTTCCACGCGGTCGCCAATCGTGATGGGACGTTCCGCGAGGATGACAAGCCCACTGATAAAATTGCTGGCGATATTTTGCAGACCGAATCCCACTCCTACGCCAACGGCGCCCGCAAAAACCGTGAGTGCGCCAAGATGGATGCCGGTGTTTTCGAGAACGATGAAAACTCCAATGACGAGAACGAGATTGCTGACAATCTGCGCGATCGCGTATTGCAGCGAGCGATCGAGACCGCTGTCGACAAGGAAACGATTAAAGAGAAAGCGCTTCGTTCGCGATGAAACCCAAAAAACGACGATGAGCAACCCGACGAGCAAAAAGATCTGAACGAGACTCAGCGAGATGCCGGGCAAAGCCGCATTCCAGGAGAGCGGAATTCCCAGGCCGTTAATCGCGATGACGGTAAAAAACACGAATGCAACCACGCTAAGCAGAGTGGTGACAATCGCTGCGAACTTCGGATCGAGTTTGAAACGGCTAAAGATTCGCCGTACTCCCTTACTTTGCAGAGCGCTGGCCACGAAAAGCCCCGCGGCAAATAAACCGACGAAGGCAACGACACCGAGCAATGAGATGTGATGATCCGCGATGTGAAAAAGCGGCTTCTCCAGAAAATTCATCTGTCGTTAGTCTGTCGCGCTCGGCGGTAACTGCAACCGGGAACAAAAAAACACGGCCGAAGCCGTGTTTTTCGCAAATACTGTCCGAACCTCAACTACTGAGTCTTCGCCCGCTCTTCGATATATTTGTTTACATCGCCGACGGTTTGAAGTTTCTCGGCATCTTCATCCGGAACTTCGACCGAAAATTCTTCTTCAAACGCCATTACCAGCTCAACGATATCGAGCGAGTCCGCGCCTAAATCTTCAATGAAAGATGCCGTGGGAGTCACCTGTTCGGGATTAACGCCGAGTTGCTCGACGATGATGTCTTTCACCTTCTCTTCAATTGATTTATCCGCCATAAAAAGTCTTTCGTTTGGGTTGGTAACGCGGGCAGCACTTAAGCTTTCCGAGCACACGATGGCAAGTAAATGAATTAGGGAGCTTGTCAATCAATTTCAAATTATCTGGACGCGCGCCGGTGTTTACTTCGCGACGGGTTGGCGTACAAGGGATGAAATGTCTGGGTCGCCTCCTGCTGCCGATTTGCTCGATTTGAAATTTCTGCCCGCCTGGGTCAGAGAGCCAGCTTCGCCTAACGAGTATTCCAACTTTGCAGGCGAGGAAGAATTCCAGCCGCGTCGCGACCGACCACCGCAGGATCGCCGGCGCAAATCGGATCGTCCCAACCGTCGGCCGCCGGAAAAAGCGAACCGCGACCAGCGTCAATCACGCGAGGAACGCCGCCCGCGCGGGCAGGAAAGGCAGCGCGAAGATCGCCCGCAGCCAGCACTCCCCGCCGTCACGGTGCGCTTTCTGCCACACGTAGCCTCATTGGAAAACGTCATCGTGCAAATCAAATCCGGTTCCGTCGCTTATTCTATTTTTGCGCTTGCACGTCTTTTTCTCGAGAAACCCGAGCGTTACAACGTTGGGCTCCGCGCACCGGAAAATTCCGAGCTTTACCAGCTCGGCGAACATGGACCGGTTTCTGTCGACCGGCGCTTGCTCGAAGCCGGCGCTTTCGCTCTTGCGAAGGAAGATTTTTACAAGATCGACATCGTGCAAAGCGATCCGATCAAAGGCAACTTTACGAACGTCGCGCGCTGCCGGGCGAGCGGGACGCTGCTCGGCCCGACCAATCACCACAGTTATCAGGCGCAATTGCGCAACCTTTACGAACAACGCTTCAGTCGACGAATGAATTTCGCTGACTATCAGCGGCAGATCGAAATCGTGAGCGATCCGGAAGCGGTGGAACAGTGGAAGGAACAGGCGCGCAACATCACCACTTACACCACCACACGCGAAGAGCCGCCCGCGACATTCAGCAGTTCCAACGAAGTGGAACGCCACTTTCGCCAGCACTACCTGCCGGATCTGATTCGCGCGACGCCGGAAATGAACGTCAACGGCGTTTTGAGCCGGCGTTTACCGGATCGCGGCCTCGGGCGTGTGATTGAAAATGCGTGGTCGCACGAAACGCGTTCGCCTTCCGGCATGATGCAGGAGTTGGCCGGTGCGCTGCGTCAGGCCAATCTGAATATTTTCCGGCATCGCCGCGGGATGCTGTTCGTTTCGTCCATTCGTTCGCGCTCATTTAAGCACGAGTTAACAGGCGTTTCTCCTTCCATCGCCGCGATTCTTGAAGCGATCAGCGCGACGCCAGGAATTCACCGGAAGGAATTAGCGGAGAAATTAATCGCCGCGACACCGGAAAGTGCCGACGCCGAACGATTGAAATTGAGTCTGGCTTCAGACTTGAAGTGGCTCGTCAGCGCCGGTTACGTGATTGAATTCAACGACGGTTCCCTCGATTTACCGCGAGTGAAACCAGCAGCTCCGGTCGAGGAAAAATCCACGACGACGCCTAACGAGGCGAGTGCTAACGTTGAAACTCCCACGGCCGAAATCCCGGCCCCGGTCGAGCAGCAGTCTTAAACCGCGATCAGACCGGCCTTTTTCAAGGTCGCGAATGCGCCGTTTTTATTAATGGTCTTGAGACCACGCGCCGTTACGCGAATGCGAACGAACTTTTTCAATTCCGGGACCCAAATGCGATGGTCTTGCAGGTTCGGTCGGAACTCGCGCGGGACATTTTTCGTCACGTGCCGGCCAACGCCGCCCTTTTTCTTAGCCATACCGCGGCGGTGAATGATACTGCCGCGCGTGACCTTTGATCCTGTGATGCTACAAACTCTCGACATACGCTTTTCCCGAAGGGACGCGTAAGCTGCCGCGCGCTTCCCTCTCGGTCAAGCGATTCTTGAACACCTTTTAATCGTGACGGTCAAAGGTAGTTCGCGCTAAACCATTTCATGAGCCGGACGAATAATCACAAACTGCGCATGGGCATCATCGGCGCGGGAGGCATCGTGCGGAGACGGCATTTGCCGGCACTGAAACGCCACCCCGAGGTGGAAATTATCGCAGTCTCGAATTCGAGCTACGAAAGCGCGGAGAAGTTTTGCCAGGAAAATCTCCCGCAGGCGACGCCGATGCAAAATTGGGCCGATCTGCTAGCGCTCGATGATCTCGATATCATTTGGATCGGCACGCCGCCTTACATGCATTCGGCGGTGACGATTTCCGCACTGGAAGCAGGCAAACACGTTTTTTGCCAGGCGCGCATGTCGATGGATTTGGCGGAAGCGGAGGAAATGTTCGCCGCTTCGAAAAGATATCCTGAGCTAGTGACGATGCTTTGTCCCCCGCCTTATGGTTTGCGCGGCGACTTGTTCGTAAAAAAATTGCTCGGCGAAAATTACCTGGGCAAACCGCACCACGTCCATCTGCAGAGCCTGAACGGCAATTTTCTCGACTCGGAAGCTCCGGCGCATTGGCGCCAACGGATTGAGATCAGCGGTTTGAACGTGATGACGCTCGGAATTTATGTCGAAGTATTGCAACGTTGGTTAGGCGAAATCACCGGCGTTTTCGCGCGCGGGAAAGTTTTACAACCCGTTCGACAAGGGTACGAAGTGGTAATTCCCGATGTGTTGACTGTGCTATGTCGATTTGCCAACGGCGCAGAAGGCGTCCTCGAATTCAGCGGTGTTGATGCTGGGGCTTCGGGCGATCGCCTGGAGGTTTATGGCGATGGTGGAACATTCACCTACGATTTTGGTTCTGATGTGATTCAAACCGGGCAAGCCGGCGATACCAGTTTGAAAACTGCGGAAATTTCACCAGACCTGGTTGGAGAATGGCGCGTGGAAGAAGATTTTCTCGCCGCCGTGAAATCGAAAGGTCGTATCCGACCGCATCCCGATTTTGCCGACGGCGTTTCCTACATGCGAGTTGTGCAAGCGGTCGCCGATTCGCGCGCGCGCAACGAGTGGGTGGAAATTAAACGCTGACGTCCGCGTTTAGATCTGTTCAAAAATCCGCGTCAACAGATAACCGAGCACGCCTGTGACCGGGAGCGTGAAAATCCACGCCCAAACAATTCGTTCGACCACGATCCATTTCACGCCGCTAAAGCGTTTCATCGCGCCAACGCCCATGATCGACGTGGAAATGACATGCGTGGTGGAGAGCGGAATGCCGTAGATGCTCGCGGTCTGAATGATAACCGCGGCGGTCGTCTCCGCGGCGAAACCGTGCACGGGCTGTAGTTTCACCATGCGATGGCCGAGCGTGCGAATGATCCGCCAGCCGCCGGCGGCGGTTCCCGCTGCCATCGTGGCCGCACAAAGAAGCGTCACCCACATCGGCACGCTCACGAAAGCCGGCGTGTGCAAAAAGCGCAGCCAACTCGGCAAATGATCGAAGCTGCCCGCTTTGGTGCCGGTAAAAAGTGCGAGCGTTATAATGCCCATCGTTTTCTGCGCGTCATTCGTGCCGTGGCTGTGTGCCATCCATGCGGCGCTCAAAATTTGCAGTCGGCCGAAAGCTGAATGCACCGTGCGCGGTTTGAATTTGTGGAGCACCACAAAAAGCAAAAACATCACGAGCGCGCCGAGAACAAATCCCGCGATGGGCGAGGAAAGCATGGGCAGCACAACCTTTGGCCACAATCCGGCGTTCCACTTCAGGACCGACCAACGACCGTGAGCGGAAGCGATCGCTGCGCCGCACAATCCGCCAATCAGCGCGTGACTCGAACTGGACGGAAGACCGACCCACCACGTAGTGATGTTCCAGGCAAATGCCGCGATGAGAGCGCAGAGCACCGTCGTCATCGTCACGACATTCGTATCGACGAGGCCCTTGCCGATCGTCGATGCAACCGCGCCACCAAACAATGCGCCAGTGAGATTAAACACCGCGGCCATCGCGATCGCCTGGCGTGGTGTCAGCACCTTTGTCGAAACTACCGTCGCGATCGCGTTGGCCGCGTCGTGAAAGCCGTTGCTGTATTCGAAAATGATCGCCGCGAGAACGACGGTGATAAACGTCAGCATGGCCGGAAAAACCGACGCTAGGAATACTTGAGCACGATTTGCAGAACGACGTTGCCGGCGTCGCGACAGCGATCGATTACTTTTTCAAGCAGCTCAAATAAATCGCGGAGGAAAATCATATTTTTGGCGTCGTAATCGCCGTGATAAAGATCGCGCAGTAAATCGAGCTCCAATTTATCCGCGTCGCCTTCGATCGTTTGCAAACGCGCATTCATCTCGCGCGCGGTATCGATGTCGGTTCCCTTGCGCAACTCTTTCACCATCGCGAGCACCGCTTCCGCCGCCTGATCGAGCAGCTCGACCTGTTTTTTGAAACTGCGTCCGTGCAAATCCTGCGGGCAGATCAGAATTCTTTCGCCAATTTTTTCGACCGTCTTTGGAATTTTATAAAGCGCGGACGCGAGAGCTTGAATGTCTTCGCGTTCCAATGGCGTGATGAACGTAGTCGAAAGCGCTTCCGTCAGTTCCTGCGTGATCCGTTTATCTTCGCGACGGCTCAGGGCAAAAGCCTCCAAGCTGCTGGGCGAATCGCCATGCTCCAGCTTTTCGAGCAGTTCCACGAGATGATGAACACTGTTGTCCGCCTGCTGCGCGCTGCGCTCGAGCAGATCAAAAAATGTTTCGTCGTGACCAAGAAGTTTGCCGATGGAAAACATAAGGGTGTGAATTTAGAGCATTGCGCCGTGCATAATGAGCAAAGCAATACTGAAGTAAATAATTAAGCCGGTCACATCAACCAGCGTGGCGACAAAGGGCGCCGAGGAAGTGGCCGGATCCGCGCCGAAGCGTCGAAGCAGAAACGGCAACATCGAACCAGAAAGCGAACCCCAGAGTACAACGCCAATCAGAGAAAATCCCACGGTAGACGCGACCAACGGCCAGTGTGGTCCATACATTTGCCGGTGAAAATATTTTGCCCCGACGATGGACCAGACCGCGACGCGAACGGCGCCAATTATCCCCAGGATAATCCCGAGCAACAAACCGGCGCGCAGTTCACGGCTCATCACCCGCCACCAATCGCGCAAGGTCACTTCGCCCAACGCCATCGCGCGGATGATCAACGTTGAAGCTTGCGAACCGGAGTTGCCACCGCTGGAAATGATGAGCGGTAAAAAGAGCGCGAGCACAACCGCCTTAGCGATCTCGTCCTGATAATTCGACATCGCGGTCGCGGTCAGCATCTCGCCTAGGAACAAAATGATCAGCCAGCCCGCGCGTTTGCGCACCATGCGCCACAGCGAGATGCGCATGTACGGTTCGTCGAGCGCTTCCAAACCGCCGAATTTCTGGATGTCTTCGGTCGCTTCTTCTTCGGCAACGTCGAGCATGTCATCGCTCGTGACGATGCCGACGAGTACGCCGTTGGAATCAATTACCGGCAGCGCGATGCGATCGTATTTTCGAAATGAATTGAGCGCCTCTTCCTGGGTATCGCCTACGCTCAGGGCCACGAAAGTCTGATCTCGAATCTCGCTCACTTTCGCCGTCAGCGGTTTGAGCAGGAATTCCCGAATGCGCAGATCGTCGATCAGCTTTCCGCGTTCATCGACCACGTAGATGACGTTCAACGTTTCACTATCGCGCCCATGCTCACGGATATGATCAAGCACATCGCTCACCGACCAATCGTCATGCACAGCGAGGAAGTCCGGTGTCATGAGACGCCCGACGCTTCCTTCGGGATAGCCGAGCAACGCCTGCGCAACACGACGTTCCTCCGGCGTGAGAAGTTGAATTAACTGGCGCGCCGCCGCGCTCGGCATTTCTTCGAGCAACGCCGTGCGATCGTCCGGCGACATTTCGTTGAGAATGCCAACCACCTGCTCGTGCGCCATTGCGCGCAGCAGTGGCTGTTGCGCTTCAACATCGAGATATTCGAAAACGTCGGCCGCCAAAGCAGCTGGCAGAACGCGGAAGATAATAACCTGGTCGTCTTCCGGCAGATCGGGAATCAATTCCGCCAAGTCGGCCGGTGGCCATTCCCGAAAGATTTCGCGGAGCGCGTTGAAATCACGCGCCTCAATCAAACTCTTGATTTCGGGAATGAGAATTTTGCCGACCATAACGTTGCGGAAAAAACGGCAGCCCGGCGAGGCCGCGAAGTTTTGTAGCACCACGCCCGCGGGTGCGCAATCGTCCTTCCGCATATGTAACTCCAGCTTGGAATTTTTGGGAAAGCGGCCAGAATAAAACGCTTATGCCAGCGATCCTCACCGGCCCGATGATTCAGCGCGAAATCGAAGACGGCCTTTGTATTCTCACGTTCGACCGTCCCGAATCCGGCGCGAACATTTTTGACGCGCCGACGATGAGCGATTTGAGCGAACACATCGCCTTCATTGAAAGCGAAACGTCGCTCAAAGGTTTGATCATCACCTCGGCGAAAAAATCGATTTTTATCGCGGGCGCCGATCTAAAAACTCTCATGCGCCAGGCCGCGAGCGGCGAAATGCGCGCTTTCATCGCGGAAGGTCAACGCGTCTTCAATCGCATCGCGGCACTGAAAATTCCGACCTGTGCCGCAATTCACGGCGCATGCGCTGGCGGCGGATATGAAATCACGCTCGCTTGTGATTACCGCATCGCTTCGAACGATCCCGCGACAAAAATTGGTCTCCCGGAAACGACATTGGGCCTCGTGCCGGCGTGGGGCGGGGCAACCCGTTTGCCGCGATTGATTGGTGTCAAAAAAGCAAGCGAGGTAATTCTCAAAGGGAAATTGTATTCGACGACGGAAGCGAAAGAGCTTGGTCTCGTCGATGAAGTCGTCGCGCGAGAAAATTTGCTCGAAGCCGCGCGGGAAAAAATTTCGACAAAGGGAAAAAAGCCCTCACCCTCCCCTCTCCCTGAGGGAGAGGCGGACGGCGCAGCCGCCGGTGAGGGTCAAGCACGCAGCATGTCGCAAAGCGTAGGAAATCTTGCGCCAGCCCGCGCGCAGGAAATCATTTCCAAAACGCTCCGCACTTCGATTGACGATTCGTTACGAATGGAACTCGACGCTATCGTCGATCTCGGCGAAACGGAATCGACCCGCAATCTTCTCCGGAATTTTTTCCTCGCGGAAAAATATCGTAAAGGCAGCTCGAAAACTTCCGCGGAGAAAATTGCACACGCCGCAGTGATCGGCGCCGGCGTCATGGGTTCCGGCATTGCGCAATGGCTCAGTACACGCGGCGTCTCGGTGATCTTGCGCGACGTGAATTCCGAAGCGATCGATCGCGGCCTGACAAATATCGACAAGACTTACGGCGACGCGGTTAAGCGCGGTTTGATGAGTGAAACCAAGGCGAAGGAAGGCCGCGCTCGCATCGTCGCCTCGACTGCACCGATGGAAATGCGCAATGTCCAAATCGTGATCGAAGCCGCGTCGGAAAAGCTCGAGATTAAAAAACAGATCTTCGCCGATCTTTCAACGAAGACTGGATCGGCTGCGGTTCTCGCCACCAACACATCCGCTCTGCCGATTGGCGAATTGGCCGCCAGCACTAGATCGCCCGATCGTGTCATCGGACTGCATTTTTTCAATCCGGTCAGTCGGATGAAATTGGTCGAAGTTGTCGTGGGAAAGCAAACCGCGCCGGAAACATCAGATCGCGCGCTAGCGTTCACGCGCCAGATTGGAAAGTTGCCCGTGGTCGTTCAAGACAGCCCGGGCTTTCTCGTTAATCGGGTGCTCTTTCCTTACCTGCTCGACGCCGCGCAACTTTACGAAGAAGGCGTGAACGCGAAGGAAATCGACGATTCCCTGGTAGAATGGGGCATGCCGATGGGACCTTTGCGACTGATCGACGAAATCGGTGTCGATATTACCGTCGACATCGCGGATACGCTCGAAAAAGCTTACGGCGAACGCGATCGGGCACCTAAAATTCTGCACCGAATGCGAGACGAGAAAATGCTCGGTCGCAAAACCGGCAGCGGATTTTATATCTACCAAGGCAAGGAACAAAAGGATGCCGAAGCGCTGAAAGATTGGCGAAAAAATTCCGAGCAGAAAATGTCTGCCGAGGAATTAAGCAACCGACTGATGTTTTTGATGGTGAACGAAGCGGCGCGTTGTCTGGAGGAAAAAGTAATCGCCACTCCGGAGGATGCCGATTACGGAATGATTCTCGGCACCGGCTTTGCGCCGTCGCGCGGCGGACCACTGCGTTTCGCCGAGCACATGGGACTCAAGAACGTCGTCGCTGAAATGGAAACACTCGCAAAGTCGGGCGGCGATAAATTTGCCCCTTGCGAACTTTTGAAGAAACACGCACGCGAAGGCACTAAGTTTTACGGCGAACGTTAGACGATCATGAAATCACCACTCGAAGCGCCACAGCGCCAGATCGCGGAGGAGACCAGTGCGAAGCCCGAAAAAATCGCTGCGTCGGTTATCGACACTTCAAAAATGTCGGAAGGAAAACGCGCCGCCCTCGAGCTCGCCGAATCATCGCGCGATCCGCTCGATGATCGTGGCAGTTTTGCGAGCAATCTTTTCGTCGGGCGTTACGACTTCGAGCGCATTTATCCTTTTGCCGAACAAAGCGCGGAGGATCGCGCGGCGGGCGAAGAGTTTCTCGGTAAACTCAAAAAATATCTGCACGACAACGTCGATCCGGATGAGATCGATCGCACCGGCGAAATTCCGCAAAAAAATATCGACGATCTTTTCGAGATGGGTGCGTTTGGTGTCAAGATTCCCAAGGAATACGGCGGGCTTGGCTTGTCGCAGGTAAATTATGGGCGCGCTGCGATGTTGCTCGGCAGTTGGGATGCAAATCTCACAGCGCTCATTTCCGCACATCAATCGATCGGTGTTCCGCAACCGCTTTTGATTTTCGGAACGGAAGAGCAAAAGAAAAAATATCTGCCGCGCGTGGCGCGCCACGAAATTTCGGCGTTCGCCCTAACGGAATGGAACGCCGGTTCTGATCCAGCAAACATGAGTTTGACCGCGGAACCGACGGAAGACGGCTCGGCATTTATCCTGAACGGCGAAAAACTTTGGTGCACCAACGGCGTGAAAGCCGGCGTGCTCGTCGTCATGGCAAAAACGGCGCCGAAAATCGTGAACAGTCGCGAGCGCAAACAAATCACCGCGTTCATCGTCGATGTCGACACGCCCGGGCTCGAGATTACCTATCGCTGCCACTTCATGGGGTTGCGCGCGCTCTATAACGGGATCGTGAAATTCACGGACGTGCGCGTGCCACGCGAAAACCTGATCGCGAAAGAAGGCGCGGGATTGAAAGTTGCCCTAACGACTTTAAACACCGGTCGCCTTACCATTCCAGCGGCGTGCGTCGGCTTATCGAAACGCTTGCTCGAGATCTGCCGCAAATGGGCCCGGGAACGCGTGCAGTGGGGCGTGCCGATCGGTCAGCATTATGCTATTGCCGGCAAGATTGCGGAAATGGCGGGCAGCGTTTTCGCGATGGAAGCGATGACGTTTCTGACGTCGGAGTTGGTCGATCGCAAGGCAGGCGATCTGCGCATCGAAACCGCGATGTGCAAAATGTGGGCGACCGAAACCACATGGCGCATCGCCGATGAAGCGATGCAGGTGCGCGGCGGTCGCGGTTACGAAACCGCGGAATCACTAGCCGGCCGCGGCGAGGAACCAATCGCAGTCGAACGCTTCCTGCGCGATTGCCGTATCAACATGATCTTCGAAGGCTCGAGCGAAATCATGCGCTTATTCATCGCGCGTGAAGCGCTCGATCCGCATCTGAAGGTTGGCGGCGCGATTTTCAACACGCAGTTGCCGATGTCGGAACGCATCAAAGCGATCTTTAGTTCGGGGAAATTTTACGCGTCGTGGTATCCGAAACAATTGTTTGGTGGCGGCGCCGGCGACATCAAAGGTTTGCACGATGATTTACGCGCACACGTGAATTACGCAGCGCGCACCAGTCACCGTCTCGCGCGCGGATTGTTTCACGCCATGGCGCGGTTCGGTCCGAAGCTCGATCGCGAACAACTGCTCCTTTCACGCTTCTGCGGAATTGCGACCGAACTTTTCGCGATCAGTGCGACCTGTTCGTTCGCGCAATCGAAGATCAATCACGGCGAACCGACGGAGGAAATTCTTTCGCTCGCGAACTATTTCTGTCGCTCGGCGCAGTTTCGTATCGATCAGCATTTTGCCGGCACGAGCAAGAACGCGGACCGCAGCGGTTACGATTTGACGCAGGAATTGCTCGCCGGAAAACACGACTGGCTCCAGGGCGGCATCGTTTGATTTCGTATTCTGGAGCCTCGCACGTCATCCTGAGCGGGAGCGAAGGACCTCCCGAACAAACAAGGTGACTTGCGAGGTTCTTCGCTTCGCGCAGAATGACAGAGTTGTGAAATCGATCCCACTTTTGATTTGTTCGACCCTTCTCTCGGTCAATCTTCTGGGCGCTCAAATGATTCCCGCTGCATCAGCAACGAACCAACTCGGTCTCGATCTTTATCGGAAACTTGCTACGGGAGATGGAAATCTTTGCCTCTCGCCCTACTCAATCGAGAGCGCGCTCGCCATGACCTTTGCCGGCGCCGACGGCGACACGCGCATCGAAATGGCGCGCGTGCTGCATTTGCCGCAAACCGGCGACGATATTCATGCCTCCTTCGCGGCATTACAAAAATCGCTCGAAGCGATGGTGGAAAAGACTTCGCGGATTGCTTCGGAATCCAAGGCACGCGGCGCTCGAACCGAGCCGATTACTCTAACAATCGCGAACCGGCTTTTCGCGGAGCGAAGTTACGATTTCCGCGAAAACTTTCTGGCGTTGGTGAAAAATAATTACGGCGCCCCACTTGAACCGGTCGATTTTTCACACGATCCCGAACAAACAAGGACGCACATCAACGATTGGGTCGGGGAACAAACACGCAAGCGCATCCGCGATTTGATTCCGGCAGGCGCACTCGATGCGACGACGCGGATGGTTTTGACTAACGCGCTTTATCTCAAAGCACCGTGGGCAGATCCTTTTGAGAAGGAGGCGACGAAACCCGAGCCGTTTCACGTGAAAGGCGGCGCGCCGGTCGATGTGCCGATGATGCACGAACATCTCGACCATGCCGGTTACGCAAAGCATCCGGGCTTCACGACATTGACCGTTCCATACAGCGGAGGCGATCTGAACTTCGTCGTTCTTCTGCCCGATGAAAGGAATGGATTGACTGCGCTGGAAAAGAAATGGACGCCAGAATTGCTATCCGAATGCGCAAGACTCCCCTCGACCGACATCATTCTTTCAATGCCGAAATTTAAAATGGAACCGCCGACGATTCCGTTGAAAACACAACTCGAAGCGCTCGGCATGAAAACGGCCTTTGATGATCCGCAAGGCAGCGCCAATTTCGACCGGCTCGCACCGCGTCGGCCTAACGAGTATTTGTATCTCTCGAGTGTCTTCCACAAAACATTCATCGCCGTCGATGAAGAAGGAACCGAAGCCGCCGCGGCGACCGCGGCGGTCGTGGCCATGGCAACCAGCGCCATGCGTCCAAGCGAACCGATCGAAGTGAAAGTCGATCGCCCATTTCTCTATGCCATCCAGCACGTGCCGAGCGGAGCTTGTTTGTTTATCGGCCGTGTGACCGATCCGCGCTGACGCGGTCGCTAGAGCAACGTCGGTTCCTTTGGTTTTTCGTAATTCAAACGACCATCGACTACGCGCGCAGCCGATGTGAACGGATGCGGATCGACCTTTTTTGCATCGATGATGTGCAGCACTTCTACGCCGCGCACCTTCAAAAAATCGGAATGAGCGCGCGATGACAACGCCACGATACCGCTTCCGAGCACATGATCGCAGTCGGTCCAATTCGATCCGCCAGATCGACAAGGCGAGCGATTCCATTTTGAAATTCCTTCGTTTCCATGTGATCGGCGTAACCGCGAAAGGCATCATTGCGCCATGCGGTGTTGTGCGAATCGGGTTTCGGTTTTCGCCGCCCGCCAATTTCGGGAAAATGTTCGTAGCCTATGCCGGCTTTGCCTAACGAATCAGAAAGCGCGTCTTTGTTAAACTGCGGATATCGCTTGGAGCCGGGCAACAGCCGCACATCAGCAACTAGTTTGATTTGATTTGTCGCCAACGCAGCGATGAAATCTGCAATCGACCGGGTCGAATGACCGATGGTCCAGATTTGCTTCATATCTAATTCTTTTGTCCATAATCGGTCCATGATAACTTGCGGTTCAACTTTGGAGGACCAATGAATAAAATTCTAGCCACAGCAATCGCAATTAGCGTCGTCGCATTTTCGGCAGCCTGGGCGGCGGAAACGCTCACGCAACCGGCAGCGGGCAAACCGGCGCCGGATTTTAGCCTAACGACTAGTGATGGAAGCCACGTGAGCTTGAAGGATTATCACGGCAAATGGGTCGTGCTTTACTTTTATCCGAAGGATTTCACAGGCGGCTGCACGATGGAGGCGAAAAATTTCGAGCGCGATCGTGCGAAATACGATTCGCTCGGCGCGGTCATTCTCGGCGTGAGCGTGGACACCGCGCAATCACATAAGGATTTTTGCGCAAAGGAAGGATTGAACTTCAAACTGCTGGCCGATGCGGACGCGAAAGTTTCCACCGAATACGGATCCGTCATGGATTACAAAGGCCAGAAACTTGCGGCGCGAAATACATTCCTCATCAATCCAAAAGGCGAAGTCGCGAAGGTGTTCGTGAAAGTTGATCCCACCACGCACAGCGAAGACGTGCTGAAGGTTTTGGCGGAATTGCAGAGAAAGGGCAGCAGTTAAATTTTTCAGAAGAAGCAGACGCGCTCTTAGCGTTTAGATTTGGTCGCAGTAAAGGTCATTGACCTAATCCGCTGGCGAGTTTCTTAATGTCGGTAAGAAATGCTACCGCAAGACCAGAAAGATCGCCCATCCAAAGCGCGGCGACGGACAGCGGGGGAAAATTTCGCAGCGGCAGCTCCCGCAATCCTTTTCTTGGTCGCCGACCGGGTATTCCAAGCGACAGCCCAACCCCAAAACCGAGCGCGGCATAGACTTCAATCAACTCCAGAGAAGTCACTTCGATTTCCGGCGACCAGGCGAGTTTCATCTTCTTTAATCCGGCGTGAAAATGTTTTGAGATGACTTCATCAGGCGGTAACGAAATCAGACTCTCCGCTGGTGGCCCTCCCCGAAACATATCTTTGAACGAGCGGGGCGATACTCGCCTTGGAGCAACCAGAACCAGTGGAACTCGCAGCAAAACAGAAGATTGAATTGAGGGTGCTGGTTTTCCTTCCAATTCCGTGATCGCCAGATCGATTTCGTTTTTTCGCAACAAATCTTCTGCGCACGCTTGGTTAGCATCGAACAGGGTCAGGCGAAAATCGCGATAGCGGCGCTTGTATGTCTCAAAAATCTTTGGCAGGTAATCTCGCAGGATAATTCCAGGCGCGGCCAGGCGCAGGCGCGGGCTCGTTTGGCCACGAACATGGTTCAGAAGTTCCGCCAGCCCCGCAAAAAACGGCTCGATGCCTGTAAACAGTTTAGCGCCGGCGGTCGTTAGGCCAAATGGCCGGCGATGGAAAAGTTTCGTCCCGAGACTTTTTTCCAGTTGGGCAATTTGTCCACTGATCGCCGGCTGCTGAATCCCGTAGGACATCTTGCGCGAGGCGGCGGTAATGCCGCGATGACGAGCGACGTGATAAAAAAGTTCGAGATGATGAATGTTAATTCCTGATCATCACTTATTTCGATGTTATTGAAAAGAATTATCGATTAACACAATAACTCTCAAGCAGAAGATAATCGGGGCGTGAACATCTTGATTATCTTCGCCATCGCGGCCGGTTGTATCTTGGCGGAGCGCCTCTGGCCCGCGATGGACCTTCCGCGCGTCGACGCCTGGTGGGGTCGCGTGATTCTTATTAATTCGATTCAACTTGGAATCGTATTACTCGCAGGTGAGACTTGGAACCGCTGGATGGAGCATGCATCGCTCTTTCACCTGAGCGATCATCTGAACGATTTCCCGGCCGCCGCGATCGCTTACTTCGTCTCGACTTTTGTTTATTACTGGTGGCATCGCTTCCGCCACGAATCACGATTTTTCTGGCGCGTTTGCCACCAGCTTCACCATTCCGCGCAGCGTATTGAGGTCCTCACAAGCTTTTATAAACATCCGGTCGAAATCCTGATCAATTCCCTCCTGAGCAGTGCGATCGTCTACACATTGCTCGGCTGCAATATTCGCGCTGCGGCCTACTACACGGTTCTCACCGCGGTCGCGGAATACTTCTATCATTGGAATATCAAAACGCCGCGCTGGTTCGGCTACGTCGTGCAACGGCCGGAATCGCACCGCGTTCATCACCAATACAGGCACCACACAAATAACTTCGCTGACCTTCCGGTTTGGGATTTGTTATTCGGGACGTTCAACAATCCGCGCCGCCCGGCCGGTCGGTGTGGCTTCGATGATTGGCGCGAGGATCGGTTTGAGGACTTGCTTGCCTTTCGCGACGTGCACGCCATTCGCACAGAAGGAGAAAGCGAACCGCTTCGCTTTCTTCCAAGCTGCATCGGTTGCCGAAAACGTTGGGCTTGCGCGACAGCACGACAGGAGGCGCGATCGTGAAGTGGAGAAACATGATAGCGGCCGGCTTTCTCCTCATCGGTTTGGCACAGATGGCCGGCGATCTACTCGGCAACCGCGTTTTGAAAGGACTTGGTGCAGCCACTGCGATCGCGCCTTGTCCAAAAGTGTTTTGCGACATGGACGGACTGGAAGCGTTCGCCTCCAGCTTCGAGATCACAACGGAGAGAAATAGGAGCGTCGCCATTCCTATCACGCCCGAGCTCTACTCGCGCCTGAAAGGACCGTACAACCGTCGAAATGTTTACGGCGCTGCAATCGCCGCTGCGCCGCGGTTGCCGGAGCCAATTTGGCGAGGCGTGCTTAGCTACGCTTTCGCCCCGGGCGGAGCGCTTCGCCGGGAGTTGGCGCTGCCGGACGACGCGGGAATTATTCAAATCTCAGTGCGGGCCGGCACCCACGGTCGCGATGAAAGTTGGAACTTTCTGTGCATACCATGAAATCGATCTCGCCAACCCAGTTCACTGCTTTTCGGATCGTGTTTGGGATTTATCTCGCTGTTCATTTTTCGCAACTCATCCCCTACGGAGCCGAGCTTTTCAGCAATCGGGGCGTCTTTGCCAATCCACGATTAAACTTCACTTACGGAATCTTTCCCAACCCGCTGGAGCATTGGGATTCTCCGGCATTCGTCACCACATTCCTGATCGTCCTTCTCTTTCTCGCCCTTGCATTCGCAAGCGGCTTCTCTCGCCGCATTGCCGCGGTCCTGCAGTGGTTCGGATGGGCCTGCTTGTTCAATCGAAATAATCTGATCAACAATCCTTCAATTCCGTACATCGGCCTGCTTCTGGTCCTCTCCGCACTCGTACCGGTCGGTGAATCGTTGATTGCTAATCGCGCCCATTGCTCTTGGAAGTTTCCGGCAATGATCTACTGGGCTGCATGGATCTTGATGGCTGCGGGATATTCGTTCAGCGGCGATGAAGTTGCATAGCCCAAGTTGGGTCGATGGCAGTGCTCTTTATCACGTGTTGAACAATCCACTCGCGCGTTGCGGTCCTGTCCGCGATCTGCTGCTCGCATTGCCGGCACCATGTTTACGAGCGCTGACTTGGACAACGCTGATGGCAGAGCTGCTTTTTCTCCCTCTTAGTCTGTGGAGAAGCACCAGAATGTTCATGTGGTATTCGCTCGTCGGAATTAATCTTGGCATTCTCTTTGCCATCAACTTCACCGATCTCACGGTCGGAATGTTGATGGTTCATTTTTTCACCTTCGATCCCGCATGGCTCGAATTGCGTCCGAGGATTGGACTTCGTGATGAACCGGCGACATGAGACGAAAAAAAATGCCTATATCTCGTTTGTTGCCCGCGGTCGCTGTCCTGTATTTTGCCGCGATTATGTTCGGACGCCTACCAGATCATTTGATCCTTTTTCCGAGCACCGCGCCGATCGATGCCGGTGCGGCAATTCGCAAATCTATTCCGTTTCAAAACGGTAAGCTGGAAATCTGGACGGCGAAATCGCGGCGCGTCGGTCATGACGGTCGGCCGGATATTTATGTTCTGCGCTTTTACGGAAACGCAGACCGCGCCGAGAAATGGGTCGCCGCGGAAGCGGAAGCTTGGAACGGTCGCGCGGTCGAAGTCTGGGGAATGAATTATCCCGGCTTCGGCGGCAGTACCGGACCGGCGCGATTGAACCGAGTTGGTCCGGCAGCACTCGCCGCATTCGATGCCTTGCAAAAAAACGCGGCGGGACGCCCAATCGTCGTTTTCGGCGCGAGCCTCGGCACGACTGCTGCGCTTAATGTGGCCGCGCACCGACCAGTCGCGGCTTTGGTTCTGCACAATCCACCAGCCATTCGGCCGATGATTCTGCGCCAATTTGGTTGGTGGAATCTTTGGCTTCTCGCCGGACCTCTGTCACTTCAAATCCCGCGCGATCTCGACAGCGTGGCCAACGCAAAAGCGATTCGAGCGCCGGCGATTTTTCTGCTTTCGGAAAAAGATGAAGTTGTCGCCCCGCGTTTTCAAAAGCTCGTCGTTGACGCCTATGCCGGGGAAAAGCGCATTATCCAGTTGAAGGGCGCACACCACAACAGTCCCATCACTGGCACCGCGTTGGCTGACTTGTACGATTCGCTCGACTGCTCCTGCCGCGGTCGGCCGAAAACGCAACGCCAGTACGTTGATCAACCAATCTTTTTCCGGAAGCGGAGCGCACAGAGAACGAAGAGCGCGATCGACATGGCGATGAGGATCGCAAGGTGCTGCCAGTATTCGAAGATGTTGGCGCCCCGCAGAATAATCGCGCGCATGAGAGTGATGAAGTAAGTCGCGGGCATGAGCGAGCCGAGGAACGAAAAAATCCACGGCATCGTTTCGCGCGAAAAAATGAAGCCGGAAAAGAAAACGCTCGGCAACATGAAGACCATGGACATTTGCAGCGCTTGCATCTGGTTCTCCGCTTTCGTGGCGACGAGCAAACCCAGACTGAGCAACGCAAAGATGTAAACGAAGGACGAGAAAAGCATCGCAAAAACGTTGCCGGCAATCGGGACGTGAAAGAGAAAGCGCATGATGACGAAAAGAATCAGCGCCATCGTCATGCCGATGCAGAGGTAGGGAATGAGTTTCCCGAGCATGAGGCCCCAGCGACTGAGCGGACTAACGAGTAATTGTTCCAACGTTCCCTTCTCGCGCTCGCGCACGACTGCCATCGCGGTAGCGAACGTTGTTCCGATTTGCAGAACAATTCCGATCACACCTGGAATGTAAAAATTCGGACTGCGCATGGTCGGGTTGTAGAGCATTTGCGGCCGAATCTCGATCGGCGGAGCGCGTCGCCCCGTTTCGCGCATCATCGACTCGAGCGATTGCGAGAGCGCGAGAGCAAGTGCGGTATTGAGCGCCTGCAACGCGGTGGTTGAGTTCGAACCATCGACCAGCAATTGCGCATGAGCGGGAAATCCTGCGCGTAGGTCGCGAGTGAAATGCGGCGGGATTTGCAAACCGACATACGCCTTCCCCTTTCGAATCTCGCTGGCCATCGCTTCGACGCTCTGGACTTCGCCGACGACACGAAATGTTTCCGTGTTCACGAAGCGATCGATTAATTGGCGGCTTTCAACGGTGCGATCTTCGTTCAAGACGATCATCGCCATGTGTTTTACATCGGTGTCGAGCGCGTAACCGAACGCGATCATTTCCACGAGCGGTGGAAAAAACATGAAGAACAACGTCATCGGATCGCGCCAGACGACGATGAATTCCTTGAACAGAATCGCACCGAGACCGCGAAATGGGACGTGTTTCATTCAGGCCGCCTGTTGCTGGGGATTTTCGTTCGCGTGTTTGGCGGACAAAGTCACAAAAACATCTTCAAGTGATGGACCGATCTCGTGAATATCGGCGTGACTGATGCCGACGCTGCGCAACTTTTCTACGATTTGTTTCGACGACACGCTTTGATCGACAAGCAGGTGCATCGATTGACCGAATACGGTCGCGCTTCGTACGCCCTGCATCTGACGCACGGCCTGCATTGCGGTTGTGACATGATCGCACGTCACATCGAGCCGGCGTGTTCCTGGCGGATTTACTTCCGGCATTTTTTTCAAATCATCCGGCTCACCGCAAACGATCAGCTTCGACATATAAATGTAACCGACATGATCGCACCGCTCCGCTTCGTCCATGTAATGCGTGGTGACGAAAAGCGTCATGCCTTGTCCGGCGAATTCGAAAAGCAGATCCCACAATTCACGGCGCGCGACCGGATCGATGCCGGCCGTAGGTTCATCGAGAAACAAAACGCTCGGCTTGTGCATGAGCGAGCAAGCCATGGCGAGGCGCTGCCGCCAGCCGCCGGAAAGTAGCGACGCTCGCCGGTTCAAGTACGGTTCAAGATGCGTTAGCGCGACCAATTCGTCTCTGCGTCGAGTCAGTTCGCGACCCTTCATGCTGTAAAGTTTGCCGGCGAAAATAAGGTTTTCGTTCGTGGTCAGTTCGTCATAGAGCGAAAATTTTTGCGACATGTAACCGATCATCTCTTTGATCTCGTCGCCTTCGCGAATGATGTCGTGGCCGCCGATGCGCGCAGTGCCGTCACTCGGTTCGAGAATTCCGCAGAGCATGCGGATGACGGTCGATTTTCCGGAACCGTTCGGACCGAGAAAACCAAAGATGGAACCTTTACCGACGGAAAACGAAACGTGATCGACTGCGGTGAAAGAGCCAAAACGTTTCGTTAGGCCATCGCATTCGATCATCGCGTCCATCGTAATTTGTTGATTCTGCTAACGGGAAATATTTGGGAAGTAGGCGTCGACCGACATGCCGGCGCGCAATTTATCCTCACTATTTGGCAATCGAATCTTCACGCCGAAAACCTGGCGAATCCTGTCTTCGACGGTTTGCACATTGCGCGGCGTGAACTCGGCTTGACGATTCACCTGCTCGACCGTGCCGGGAAAATCCTGGCCGGGAAATGAATCAACCTGAATACGAACCGGATCGCCCACTTTGATGAGACCGAGCCACGGTTCGGGAACAAAAACGCGCACCCACAAATGTTGCGGCAGGACCAACGTTGCCACTTCCCGATTGGCCGGCACGACGTCGCCAACCTTTACGGTTAAGATTTCCAGGACCGAATTGGTGGGCGATTTCACCTGCATCTCCGCTAATTGCGCGTCGATATCAGCGAGTTGAGCGCGCGCCTCGATCACGCGAGTCCGCGCCGCTTCCACCACTTTTTCCTGCGCTCTGGCGGAACTGGCAGCGCGTTCGGCATCAGTTGGTGAAACCACTTTGCGTTTGAGTAACTCCTGCTGCCGCTTCGCATCGTCGCGCAAAAATTCCACCTGCGCCGCTTGCGAGTCCGCATCGTGCGTCGCGGTGTCAATTTGCGCCGCAGCGAGATCGCGGCGCGCTTTCAGCTCGGCCGCGTCCAGTTCCACCAACACTTGTCCGGTTTTGAGCTTGTCGCCTTCCTGCGCGAAAATTTTCTCGACCCGACCGCTCATCCGGGGACCCACATGCACTTCATCGACCTCAATCGTGCCGGAGACGGCGTCATTGCGTTGCCGACAACCGACGAAATTGATTAAGAGAAAAATCAGCGCAAAAACGCGGAGCGATTTGCTATTACGCGATCGGGAAGGTAGAAAAAATTTCACGATGGCCGGTTATTCTGGAACGCCACTGCCGCAAAAACTCGGAATCAAAGAGGGAATGCGGATCATCACATTGGATGCTCCGGAAAATTACCGGAAGCTTCTGAGGAAACTGCCTGCTGGTGTGGAGTTTTCAAATAAGCGACAAGCCGAAGCGCACTTTATCCACTTCTTCGTCACGCGTCGAAGCGTTTTGGAAAAAGAACTCGCGCGCTTGCGAAAAATTCTCGTCTCCGACGGCGTCCTTTGGATTTCGTGGCCGAAAAAATCCGCGGGCGTGAAAAGCGATGTCACGGAAGATGTGATTCGTGAGGTTGCGCTACCGCTTGGTCTGGTTGACGTGAAAGTTTGCGCGGTCGATAAAACGTGGTCGGGATTGAAATTGATGATACGACGTGAACTGAGAACGAAACGATGAGCCAAAGACGATTCGACCACATCGATCTGCGCGTGAAAGATCACGCAATCGCCCAGAATTTTTACAAGAAGATCCTGCCCGCTCTCGGTTTCACGCTCGACAAATCGGACAAGGAATGGGGCACATTTTATGCGGAGAATGATGGCGTGCCGACAGAATTTTTTGGTTTCACCGAAGACAAAAATCATCGGCCTAACGAAACCCGCATCGCATTTTGGGCCGACAGTCGCGAGGAAGTAGATCGAATCGCGAAAGTCGTTCGCGAAGCTGGCGGCGGCGTTCCGGAGGGACCGCAAGTGTGGCCTGAATATTCGCCTGGCTATTACGCATTCTTTTTCGAGGACCCGGACGGCAACAAACTCGAAGTCTGCTGCCGGCAGACCGCGATGGGAGCGGGATGAAGTTCGCCGTTGAGACGTCCCCCGCGAAAGAGTCGCAGCAACCTCCCGTGATTTTGCGGCAGGAACGAAGCGTCCGTTTCCTCAAGCTGATTGCGATTTTTAAAATTCTGCAGGGCATTCTTTTAGTCGCACTCGGTTTTTCGCTCTTCTTTCTGAACAGCCGAACAGCTTGGATGGATCAAATTTCGGATTGGGCCGACGAAGAATTGTTGCTGCACCACAGCCGCGCGGTTTTGTATTTACTCAATAAATTGCAGGACGCCCTGGCCGAAGGGCAGTTGCGCGTGACGGGACTGCTCGCGTTTTTTTATTCTGCCGTTCTGTTTACGGAAGGATTTGGCGTTTATTTCCAGAAACGATGGGCGGAATTTCTCATGGTCTTCGCGACTGGTGCGCTGATCCCGCTGGAAGTCCGCCATATCTGGCATCGGCCGACTGCGGCCACGATCGCCATTTTGGTGGTGAATTGTTTTATCGTTTGGTTCCTGTATCGAACTTTGCGTCGTGATGATGAGCGACGTCACCTTCCGGCGCCGCCGGAAGTTGCTCGCGTTGTCTAGAGATCCGCGGGTTCGATCCCGAATCGCCGTAACTCCAACGCCGTTCGTTCCATTGGCAATCCGACCACGTTCGTAAACGAGCCCTCGATCTTGTCGATAATCTCAGAGCCGGCGCCCTGCGCAGCATACGCTCCGGCTTTATCGAGCGGATTCACCTTTTCAAGGTAGATGCGAATTGCGCTACTCGTTAGGCGCCGAAAACTCACGCGCGATATTTCAGAAAAGCTCGATCGCCGATTTTTCCGAATATGGCAGATGACAACCGCTGTGCAGACTTCGTGTGTTCGACCGCTGAGACGTTTCAGAATCGAAACCGCATCACGCATATCGCGCGGTTTGCCAATGACTGCGTTGTCGATCGCAACCAGAGTGTCAGCAGCAATCACCACTTTTTCCGGCAGAGCGATCGCGACGGCCAGACATTTACGAGTCGCGTTATAGAGCGCCACTTCACGTAGGGTAAATGCATCGTCCGAAATCTCGGACACCATCGACGAACGAATAGTAAATCGATACCCGCTCTGCTCCAGCAGGGTACGCCGACGCGGTGAAGCGGAAGCTAAAACGAAAGATGCGACACTCGCGCGCAAAAACTCGTTAGGGCTTTTTTTCCGCCGGGGCGGCGGATGGCTGTCGAGGATGAGAGAAATCCGGCATTTCAATTTCCTTGAAATCCTTGGGCACCATGAATTGATCGTCCGTTAACGAATCCTGCTTCAACGAAACAATCGTGGTCGTAATCGCGCCCTGTCCCGGCATCTGCATGATAACTCGAACGGGCAGCCCCGGCAGTTCGCTGTAATCCGGCATGCCCATCTTCGTCGGATCCCAGGACGAGGGTTTGGTTTTTTGGAGTTGTTTCAAAATTGCTGCGTAATCCGGATATTTGGTTGAGAGCCAATATGTAGCCGGCACCATCCCGCCTTCTAACTTATATTCCTCCGCTTCGTAACCGTTGATCGCCTCTTTTTTACCGGTTGGCACCAATTTAGGCTTAGTCGTCTGCGATTTATTCAGTTGACTCATCATCTCCGCCATCGCTTTGGCTTTATCTCCCGATATGCGCATGACCTGTTTTTTGTCGCTCATCACGGTGATCATATCGCCCGTCTTGCTATCGATGATCATCGCAATCTGCGGACCCACTTCCACGCGGGTCTTATCCCCTTTAATTTTGATAATCACTTCGCGTGTTCCGTTCACTGTACCCTCGGCCTTTTGCGTGATAGTTAGATCAGCGCGGACCGTCCCAAGGAGAACGGCCGCAACCAGAAGCGAGACACAAGAGAATTTCATGAAATGTTGCTACGCGTGCCTAAGGAAAAAGCAAGACCGTGGCGAACCGATTCGAGCAGAATTCCCAGGCCGTCTTTTTTTATGCAAAGCACCCACAAATCGCGCTTGGCTTTCAGACAGCTTCGCGCCAGCTTAAAGAGCGCGCGGGCATAGCTTAATGGTAAAGTTCCAGCCTTCCAAGCTGGCCATGCGGGTTCGATTCCCGTTGCCCGCTGGTTTTGAGCGGAAAAATGTATTGACCCCCCTACTCCGCCCGTATTAAAAACATCAGGTTAACCAGAAGTCCTCTTTTTATGAAAAAACTGTTCACGGCATCTAATGGCGAGCACTTTTCCGTGGCAACGCTGCGGGCTGCGTTCGTGTTACTCATCGGCGTAGCGCTGGCTTCCAGCTTATTTGTCGCGACAGCTCCCATGGCGACGGCTGCTAATATGAGCCCGACGCAAATGATCCAATCGCAATTGCCCCAAAGCAAAACCATGGCAAGCGCTACCAAAACGGAATTCTTGAACGCCACCTGCTCTGCGGTGAAAAAATACCGTGAAGTCGCACCGTCGATTACGAAGGCCGCGGTCAATGCCCATGCGGACTGGAAACGTGAGATTCTTCATACTGTCATCACCTGTCTCGGCCCCGACGATTGTGACTTGATTGCTCAGGACGTCGCTGCGGTCGTTAGTGCATTTCCTGACGAAGCGAACGCCCTGATTGAACTCGCGATCGAACTCGCACCGCCTTGCCGTGATGCAATCGGACAAGCTCCGGGCGGCGGCGGAATCGGTATCTTCACCAATGTCCCCGTTAATCAAAGTCTGCCTCCCGGCACGATTGCCGGCGGCGGCGGCGGTGGTTTTAATCCGGAGGATACGCGCCTCACAATCTGCGATAACGGAACCAGTGTGGTGGTGTTTTCCTCGCGACTCGCAACTTATCTTACCGCTCACCCGGGCGCATTTGTTGGAGCTTGCGTGGTAACGCCTTCGACAAACCGATAACTAATAGATTTCCTGAGAAAAGCCGTTGCGAAAATCCGCAACGGCTTTTCTTTTGCAAGCCCACGCTGACGTTGGGCGCAAACGCTGCTTTGAGTTCCCTCAATCTTTTTGTGCAATGAGATTCGTTGCTCGCTTCACTGAATTTTTTGCGGTCGTTCTGTTGATCGTCGCTTTCGCGACGATCGAGGTGCTTATCGGCGGCACCCGGCTTCTTTTTAGCCTCCCTTCGTATGGATTGCTTGCCGGAGTTGGAATCTTGTCGCTCTTCTCATTATTGCGGCCCAAACCGAAACCACACGTCCTTTGCCTAACGAGCGCCGGGATATTTTTTGGTTACGTCCTGGCGCGCGCCCTTATCTCGCCCGTTCCTTATCTTGCGCGACCAGACATTTATTCGGTTCTCGGAGGTTTGGTCGCTTATCTAGTTGTCGCCTGCGTCGTCACCGAGGCAAAACCGCGCATGTGGGTGATTGTTTCTCTTCTGCTGCTCGCGATGGTCCACGTCGGGATAGGTGCCATTCAATTTCGAGACGGCCGGAATTTCATGCCGATCTCCTTCTTGCAACGGTTTGACTACGGACGGAGGGCTAGTGGATTTTATATCTGTCCAAATCACCTCGCCGGGTTACTCGAAGTGCTGGGTGTTTTCGGCTTGAGCATCGTTTGTTGGAGCCGATGGCCTACGTGGGGAAAGCTTCTAATTGGTTATGCGGCTGCGGTTTGTTATGTCGGCATCGCGCTTTCTGCGAGTCGCGGCGGCTATCTCAGTGTAGGTGCCAGCCTTCTCGTATTTGGCTGTCTAAGTTTCGCCATTCTGTGGAATACCAATTCGGCGCTGTTCTGGCGGGTCGGCGGCGCCAGCGTTGTAATCGGGGTTCTCGTTCTAACCACTGCGATATTCCTCATTGGCAAAAGCGATTTTCTGAGCGGCCGAGCCCAGAACGTTTTCGAAAAAACCAATATGCGGGTGGATCTTTGGCAGGGAGCTCTTCAGGAATGGAAATTGTCCCCTCTTGTCGGGACGGGTAGCGGAACTTATTTGTTTTACGGCCGCATGTTTCGAACCGATCGCGTGCAGGTCGACCCTGTAGAAGTGCATAACGATTATCTGCATCTCCTGGCAGAATACGGACTCGCGGGCGCCACCGGCCTAATCTTATTTCTTGTCTTTCACCTGCGCGCCGGATTTGCCGACTTCCAACGTTTGGGACCAAAACGTGTCCGCGTTTCTACTCGTCCCTTAAGTAACAGTTTGTCCTTAAACCTCGGGGCAATTTCCGCGGTGGCAGCGTATTTGATACATTCCATTTTCGATTTCAATCTTCACATTCCAGCCAATGTTCTCCTCTTAGCGTTCGTGTTTGGAATTCTTGCGAATTCCGGTATGCAAAAGGAAGGAAGCTCTGCCGGTATCACGGCCCCAATGATCATGGGAAGGCTCGCGCTTCCTGCATTGGGAGTGATCCTGGCCTTTCAATGCTTCCGTCTGTTGCCGGGAGAATATTACACCGAACGCTCGCGTACCGCGTTGCGAGATTATCGACCGGCATCCTCGATCTTCTTTGCGCTAAAGGGACTTGCCCAGGAGCGAAGTAACCCTTTTCTTTACCTATATTTGGGCCGTGCGCGAATGTTGCAAGGTCACGCCATGTCGGACCCGCGAGCCGAACAGTCTTTCTATCTCGCAGCGCTCACCGCCTTTGACGCTGCCCAAGCGCTCGCTCCGCAGGATGAGACGTTCATCCTGGAACTCGCCTTCGCTTATGACGCACTCGGACGTTTTAACGAGGCAGAATGGAAATACCAACAAGCGATCGCCCTTGATCCAAAATCCATTTCTGTGAAGAAATACTACGAGGGGCACGTGACTCGCTGGAGCAGTGCCGGCATCACGCCTCCCTCCGCAACAGAGAAGGTCCCAGCATCTGCGCATTAGCAAAAATCCTTGGAGAATTCGAGGAAAAACGCATCGAAATGTAGCAAAAAAAGGATTGCTCCTTCCGCGGCAACCGCATACCCTTCGAGGCTTTGAGGGGAAATGCACAAACGAACTGCGTCGATAGGGTTCAATAATCTGACGGATATATGAGGAATTTCAGAATCTCTAAACTCATCTGCGTTTTCTGCTTAGCGTTTGTCATTTTCGTATGCGCTGGCGTTTCCGCTCGAGCAGATGACCTCTCGACTAGCGACACTGACAAGGGAGGGACCGAAGAGAGCACTAGTGACAGCGTGGGCGTGGGCAAATTTTTTAAGCTGCCTTTTCACATTTCAGCCTCCGTTCGGGGCGGCTATGACGACAACGTTGGGACTACAACTGTCAACCGTGCGGGCTCGGCCTTCGTCAACGCAAATATTGCGGCAAACTATAATTTTGGCAGTCCCAGGACTCAGATTAGTCTCGCCACCAACTTTTCATTTACCTACTACACCGATTCTCCAGATGGAATTAACCATGATTTAAATCCGAATTTAAACCTGAGCATTACCCATAAGGCAACGCCTCGGTTGACGCTCGCCCTCACTTCCTACACCACCTACCAACAGCAGCCCGATTTCAACGACTTCGCGGGACAGAACCGCAGAGTCGGAAGCTATTTCTACACTACGGACAGGTTCTCCGCAGCTTATATGTGGACGCCGCGTTTTTCCACGGTGACGAGTTATACTTTGGTCGGCTTGTCCTACGACGACAGTTCGATCGGCGTCTTTGAAGATCGGACAGAGCACACGTTTGGAAATGAATTTCGTTTCTTGCTTTGGCCGACCACGACTCTGGTTGGCGAGTATCGCTTCGGCATCATTGCCTATGATAATTCTTCGCTACTCTCACGTGACTCCACCTCGCATTTCTTTCTCGCGGGTTTTGATCACACCTTCAGCCCCCGTACTACTCTTACGCTGCGTGGCGGTGTGGAGTACCGTAGCTACGATAATTTGAACGATCGGACAGATCCATACGGCGAGGCCACTCTGACTTACGCAGTGGGGCCGCACCTGTCGCTAAATTGGGTAAATCGATATTCCCTCGAGGAACCCGACGTGCCTGGTTCGCCTAGTCGCACCACCTTTCGCACGGGACTGACCGCTCGCTACGCCATTACTCCGCGCATCACATCGGCTCTCAGCTTTTATTGGGAGCACGATGATAATGAGGGTATCTTGACGCCATTATTTGGTTCCCCAGCATTTGTCGAAGATGTCTTCAGCGTTTCGCTTTCAGCTCGTTATGCCATTAACCGCAATTGGGGAGCTGAACTCGGATATGATTTCGCCGATGTCGAGTCGGATATTCGCTTTCGCGAGTATTATCGCAATCGATTTTACGGCGGCGTGAACTTCCAGTTCTAAGAAGCACGCAGATTGCTTCCGAGGGAGTTCTTTGGTAGAGTTGTTGTCCCGCATCAAGGGATCTTGCTATGGCACAAACGGAAGAGGTTAAGCTTCATTTTCTCGATTACTGGCGGGTCATCCGAGTCCGCTGGGTCTTGATTCTTCTGGCTTTTTTACTTGTTCTCATCACTGCGGCGGTTGTCACCTATTTTCAACCGCGTGAATATCAGGCCTCATGCTTTGTCGAGGTTAAATCGATGGCGCAAAACCCGCGCATCTTCGACACGACGAACCCCAGCGCGCCAATTCATGATCCCCAGCTTGCCCCGACTGTATTCCAAATTATTCAGCGAACAGGTATCCTCTATCCGGTAATTGAAGATTTAAAATTACAGGACAAGTGGACCCGGGACGGCGTTCGCCCGCCCCGCGAGCAAGCTTATCAGCTCCTGCGCCGCAAACTTGACGTCGATGAAGTGCGCAACACCGACCTTTTGCAAATCAGCGTGTTCAGCACTGATCCGCAAGAGGCGGCGGATATCGCCAATAAAATCGTGTCCGTTTATCAGGACAAACGCGTTGAAGAAGAAAAGGACATTCTGAATCGCGCGGTTGCGACCATGAATGAAGAGGTATCGAAGCAGCAAAAAGCTGTGAACGATGCTGCTACCGAAGTCGCCCGCATCCGCGACGAGGAACACATTGTCGACCTAAATCCCGAAGGCAAAGAAGACGCTGAGGCTCCGGTCAACAACATCGTTGTCAAGCAGGAGTCGGAGGTGAACGAAGCGGAGACGAACGAGGCGTCGCTCGCAAACAAGTTGCGGCAGATAGAAAACGTCAAGGGTGACGATCTGTTGCGCATGTTGCCTACTCTAAATCCCACTCTCAACGTTACAGATCCGACAATTCAGAAAATCCTGCCGAACTATCAGGAAGCAGTGGCGCAGGAAGCACAAATGCTCAATTCGGGGTTGGGTGAAAATCATCCCAAGGTAAAAGCGGTCCGCGCGACAAAAGAAGTCTATGCAAAACAATTGCAAGAGCAGGTCGCTAGTATTCGCATTGCCCTCGAGAAAAATCTCACTGCCGCCAAAACAACGAAAGAGGACCTGCAAAAACGTCTCAGTGAAATTAATAACAAGCAGCTGGCTTCGAAAAATCTGAGCGCGAATTACACGCGCGTGAAGAATGAATACATCAAGGAGAAGCTGCTGCTCGATTCCGTGCGCGCCCGTGCCCAGACGCAAACCATGGAGTTAGCCATGCCGCGCGTGGCCGTGAGCGTAAAGCAAGTCGCCGAGCCACCTAGTTCTGCCGCGCGACCGAGAGTCGCATTGAATCTGGCCCTGGGTGCCCTCGTCGGCCTGGTGGTCGGTTTGGGTCTCGCCTTCTTCATCGAATATCTTGATACGAGCGTCAAAACAATGGACGACGTGGAAAGTCTTCTTGGTGTTCCTGTGCTCGCGATCATTCCGAAGAATATTCGCCTTTTGCACAAAGAGGCGGGCGACACACCCGATGCCGAAGCATATCGAATTTTGCGCACGAACATCGAGTTCAACCGCAAGAATCCGGAAGCAAATACGATTTCCGTAGCCAGTGGAGGGCCGGGCGAAGGCAAATCAACAACCATTGCCAATCTCGCGTTTATTTCCGCGCAAGGAGGTTATTCAACTCTAATAGTCGACGCCGATTTGCGCCGGCCCACGCAACACACCTTGTGGGATTTGTCGAACAAGATTGGCCTAACGAATTATCTCACCACGGAAATTCAGCTCGATGACGCCATCGTTCCTACTTCAGTCGAAAATCTTTCTGTTTTACCGAGCGGAGTTTTGCCCGCCGACGCCGTCGGCATTTTGAATTCACAGCGCATGTCCGATTTGATTGCCGAATTAAAATCGCGCTATGACCTCATTTTTCTTGATTCTCCTCCAATGCTCGGCGTGAGCGATGCATCGGTTCTGGCGAGCGAGGTAGACCAAACAATCATCGTCGTGCAGCATCGTCGTTTCCCGCGCGCGATGCTCACTCGGGTAAAGCAGGCAATTATCGGAGTGGGTGGGTCTGTTTTGGGCGTTGTCTTGAATAACGTCGATCTCAAACACGACCAGAACTACTACTACTACACCAATTACTACGGGTACTATCAGCCTCGGGATAAACAAACGCGCCGCAGTCGAGAAAAAGCCGGCGCGACTACGGCGAGCAACGGCGCCTCCGAATCGGACGAATACTAATGCGTATCTTCGTCGCTCTTTCTCTATTGCTCTGCATCGCAGGCACTGCCTTTAGTCAGGCGATGTTGCGGGAAGGCGACCCAATCGAAATTAAAATCGGCGGCGTCCCAACCGAGGAACAAACACAAATCAATAATACCTACACCATCGACGCTAACGGAATGCTCAGCCTGCCATACATCAACAAAGTACGCGCGGTAGGTCTCGCTCCTTCCCAGGTTGCTGCGGCCGCCGAGGCCAGGTACCGCGAGGAAAAAATCTTCACCAATCCCACCATCACTATCACTATGACACCAACGTCGCGTTTCGTGAACGTCGGCGGCGCGGTTCGGACACCGTCGCGTATCCCATTCACCGAAGATCTGACCATGCTCGCGGCCATCAATGCGGCTGGTGGGTTCAATGACTTTGCCGATCAAAAACGCGTACGGCTCCTTCGCGGAGATGCAGTCAAGTTATACGACGTTCGGCAGTTTCGAAAAGATCCGTCGAAAGACGTCCGATTGCAGCCGGGCGATCGAGTCGAGGTGCCGCAAAGCTTTTTCTAAACGGGCATCGCAGCTATCTCCGCAAATTATTGCGGCGTGATAATCGCGCGATGGCGCCAGGCATACCCCAGTCCGGAATAGAGCGTTAAAGCGACGGCAATTCCGATGAGAACTGGACCGCCGCGATTCCAGGCATTCAGCCACCATCCGCTATCCCGCGCGCCATAATTCAATTCACGCGCCGCAAGCAGCACGAGGAAAAACAAAATCGTCACGATCTGCCATGAGGTCTTGTGCTTGCCGAGCCGTTCTGCGGGTAGGACTTGTCCCTGTGCGCTCGCCATTAAACGCAAGCCAGTGATCAAAAAATCTCGCGCCACCACGACGGTAGCCACCCACGCTGGAACCGCTTTGAATGGCACAAGACAAATGAATGCCGCTGACATCATGACCTTGTCGACGAGCGGATCCATCAACTTACCGAAGTTGGTCACAATCGCGTAACGGCGCGCGATTTCGCCATCGAAGAAATCAGTCACGCCAGCGAGCAGAAAAAGAGCGAGCGCCGCCGTGCGGCCGTAGGCCCACGAAGAATTTAGCGCAATGACAAACAAAACCGTCAGCAACAATCTGCTAACGGTCAGACGATTCGCCCAATTCATGCGCTGGCAGTTTCCTCCAGGCGCGCTTTTTCCAACTTTGCTTCGCCCCTCTGCGTAAACCGCGGACGTTTCCAGATGGGCACTTTATTTTTTAACTCTGCGATTAACCACTGACTTGCAGCGAATGCTGCCGCGCGATGACGGCTCGCCACCCGCAGAAACAAAGAGGCCTCGCCCGTGGACACGAAGCCAACCCGATGCCGAAGCACGAGCTCGGTCAGGAAGAAATCGGCTATCGCTTTTTCGGCGAGCAGATTCATTTGATGTTCGGCCATGGCGCGATGGACTTCGTACTCTATTCCTTCAAGCGCGCGTCCCTCTTCGATTTCTCTCACCGCTCCCCAAAAATCGACAACCGCTCCCGATGCAAAATCAGAGAGCTGACCCGGGAATTCCAGCGGATCAGTGGTAATCGAAACTTCGCAAATCGATTTGGCCATGCGTAAAGTAGAACTGAGAGTGGTTCTCCGAACGATTCAAGCTTACTCAGAATGACTACGAAGCAATGTGATATTGGCGTCATCGGCCTCGCGGTGATGGGTGAAAATCTTGCCCTCAACCTGGAATCGAAAGGTTTTTCCGTCGCCGTTTACAATCGCACCCACGAGGTGACGGAGAAGTTCGCGGCTGGACGCGGTGCAGGAAAAAACGTTCTTCCCGCTGCGACGATTGAAGAATTCGTCGCCGGATTGGCGCGTCCACGCAAAGCCATGATCATGGTCAAAGCAGGCGCACCGGTTGATTCCGTTATCGGTCAGCTCGTCCCGCTTTTGGAAAAGGGCGATGTTATCATCGACGGCGGCAATTCGCTTTTCACCGACACGCAACGCCGCTTCAAAGATCTCGAGGCGCGCGGAATTCATTTCGTCGGCTGCGGAGTTTCAGGAGGTGAAGAGGGAGCGTTAAAAGGTCCGTCGCTCATGCCGGGAGGTTCGCGCGAATCCTACGATATCATTGCGCCCATTTTCCGTAAGATCGCCGCGCAGGTCGATGGCGAACCGTGTTGCCGTTACATGGGTCCGGATGGCGCCGGCCATTACGTGAAGATGGTGCACAACGGAATCGAGTACGGCGACATGCAACTCATCGGCGAAGCGTATGCGATTCTAAACAATGTCCTTGGCCTAACGACCGACGAGCTGGCGGATATTTTCGCCGAATGGAATCGCGGCGCGCTTGAGAGTTATCTCATCGAAATCACCGCCGAGATTTTCCGAAAAAAGGATCCGGAAACCGGCAAACCGCTCGTCGATGTCATTCTCGATAAGGCCGGTCAAAAAGGGACGGGGCTTTGGACCTTGCAGTCCGCGCTCACGCAATCGGTCGTCATCTCAACAATCAATGCCGCGGTCGAAGCGCGCGTGATCTCATCGCGGAAAGACGAACGCGTCGCCGCGTCGAAAATTTTACCGCAACCAGAGCTTTCAAAATTTACCGGCGATCGAAAGCAGTTGATCCAGGCGGTGCACGATGCGCTTTATACTTCGAAAATAGTTTCGTACGCGCAGGGAATGGAACTGCTTGGCGCCGCCAGCACGACTTACAAGTGGAATTTAAACTTCGGCGATATTGCAATTATCTGGCGCGGTGGTTGCATCATTCGCGCAAAATTTTTGAACCGCATTGCGGATGCTTATGCTCGCGACGCGAAGTTGCACAATCTGCTTTTCGATTCCTATTTCACAGACATCATCGCGAAGACACAACGAAACTGGCGCGTCGCTGTTTCTGCTGCGATCGATCAAGGAATTGCGGTACCCGCTTTCAGTGCCTCGCTGGCATACTTCGATAGTTACCGTTCCGCTCGATTGCCCGCGAATCTCTTGCAAGCGCAACGCGATTTCTTCGGCGCGCACACTTACGAGCGCGTCGACAAGCCGGGTGTATTTCACACGGAGTGGCAGCAGGAGGATCGACCGGCCGAAAAGACGGCCGAGCCAAAGGAAACATCGAAACGGCACGCCGCCGAATGACTGGAATGTGGGAGGGACCTTAGTGTCCCGACAAAATGCAGAATCGCGGCGCTAAGGCCGCTCCCACATTTTACTAATGAAAATCGTGGGAATTGCTTCCTACGAGTTGTTCGTGTGCGAGTGGTTTGATTTTCTGCGCCTTAATCAGGACCACGCCATCCGAATTTTGTACTTCGCCTTCGATTAAGAGAAACGATTCTTCCGTGATAACGAGTCGGAGTTTTTCGAACAAATCCGGCGTCACAATTGCATTAGAAACTCCGGTCTCATCTTCGAGACTGATGAAAACAAAACCTTTTGCGGTCCCAGGTCGTTGCCGACAAATCACGTTCCCGGCAATCTGCACAATCGATTTGTTCCGCGCCTGACTGAGATCAATCGCGTGCCAAATATTCGGGAGACTATCACGCAATAGTTTCATCGGATGCGGCCCGGTCGTTAGATTCATGCCTTCGTAATCCGCCTTCACTCGTTCCGGCATCGTCATCGGCAGAAGCGGCGAGTTACCCTTGCTGTCATCCTGAGCGAAGCGAAGGACCTCACGAACATTCGAGAGATTCCTCGACTCCGTTTCGCTCCGCTCGGAATGACAAGCAAACAATCCGTCCGGCATTTCCTCTTCCACTTCCCACATCGCCGCGCGTCGATGTTCGGCGAAACAATTAAGCGCGCCCAATTCTGCCAAAATACGCAGTTCTTCTTTCGAGAGTGCGACCCGCTGTTTAAAATCTTCCATCGATCGAAACGGTTTTCTTTCTCTTTGCCTAACGAGTTGTTCGACGCGTTCCTGACGCAAACCATTCACGATACAAAAGCCCAAGCGTACGGTGTCGTTCGTAATGACATCGCATCGCCAGTTCGACCGCATCACGCAAACCGGCTGGATTTTCGTTCCATGCCGATGCGCATCTTTCACGATCGTGGCCGGCGTGTAAAAACCCATGGGCTGATTGTTCAGCAGACTGGCGCAGAACTCCGGCGCACGATGCACTTTGAGATAAGCGCTGCCATAAGCCAGAATCGCGAAACTAATCGCGTGCGATTCAGGAAATCCGTAGAGCGCAAACGATGTGATCGATTGCAGAATTTTTTCGATCACATCCGGCGCGATATTTTTTCGCTCCAGCGACGCGCGCAGTTTCACGCTCACTTTTTCCATGCGTTCCTGCGATCGATGGAAACTCAGCGCGCGTCGTAATTCTTCCGCTTCGTCGCCGGAAAAATCCGCCATCACCATCGCGATTTTAAGCATTTGTTCCTGGAACAGCGGTATCCCAAGCGTGCGGCCTAAAATCGGCTCGAGGCGCGGATCAAAATACGTGACATCCTCGCGACCAGCCCGTCGCGCAAGATAAGGATGCACCATGTCGCCCTGGATCGGCCCCGGACGAATGATCGCGACCTCGATCACAACATCATAAAAACATTTTGGCTTCATCCGCGGCAGCGTCGCCATTTGCGCGCGGCTCTCGATTTGAAACACACCGATCGTGTCGGCTTTCTGCATGATTTCGAAAGTCGCCGGATCGTCTTTCGGAATATGCGCGAGATCGAGCGGCCGGCCGCGCTCGCGGCACAATTCAAACGCATCCTGCATCACCGACATCATGCCCAAGCCTAACAAGTCGACTTTCACGATGCCGAGATCTTCGCAGTCATCCTTGTCCCATTGCGCGACGACGCGCCCAGGCATCGACGCATTTTCCAATGGCACAAACGAGCTGAGTTTGTTCTGACAAATAATCATCCCGCCGGAATGCTGGCCGAGATGGCGCGGTAATCCGTAGATCGCGCGATACAAATTCACGAAGGCCGGCATGCGCGGATGCGCTTTGGGCAAACCGGCCTGCTCGATTTGCGATTGCAGGTCGAGCGTGTGCGGAAAATCGCCGTTCGCAAAGAGATGGGAAAAGCGATCGAGAATGCTCGGCGAAAAATTTAATGCTTTGCCGATTTCACGCGCGGCGCTGCGACCGCGATAAGTGATGACGTTCGCCGTCATGGCCGCGCCGTGTTTGCCGTAGCGCCGATAAACTTCCTGGATCACACTTTCGCGACGATCCCCGCTCGGCAGATCGAGATCGATGTCGGGCCAGCCTTTACGGCTCTCGTTGAGGAAGCGCTCGAAAACGAGATGATTACTCACCGGATCGACCGGGGTAATGCCGAGACAATAACAAACCGCGCTGTTCGCGGCGCTGCCGCGACCCTGCACCATGATATTGTGCTCGCGACAAAAATTAATGATGTCCCAAACGATCAAAAAATATCCGGAGAAGCTGAGCTTTTGAATGAGCGCGAGTTCTTCCTTGATCTGACGTTTCACCGCGCTGCTGATCGCGTCGTAACGTTGCTGCGCACCGAACCAGACGATGGTGTTGAGAAACGAATTCATGCTGTGTCCGTTGGGCACGGGGAACTCCGGAAATTCGTAGCCGATGTTCTCGAGGGAAAATGTTAAGCGCTCCGCCAGACGTTCGGTGTTCGCGATGGCATCGGGCCGATCGCGAAAAAGCGCGCGCATTTCCGCATCGCTTTTCAGATGGCGTTCACTGTTTTGCGCGAGAAGTTTTCCCGCAGCATCGAGATGGGTGTGCTCGCGGATGCAGGTGAAAACATCGAGAACGTTTCGGCCGTTTGGTGTCGCGTATTGCACGCCGTTTGTAGCGAGCAACGGAAGTCGATAATGATCTGCCAAATCGATTAACTGCTCATTGATCTGCTTTTCGCCACGCAAGAAATGGCGTTGAAGTTCGACGTAAACGTTTTTCTGTCCAAACGTATCGATAAGATGCTGAACGCGATTCTCGGGACTCTGGGTAGCGCACGCGTCTCGCGTGTTGGCGACGACGTCTCGTCGTCGCGGACTTTTCAAAGATTGTTTAGGCGAGACGCCGAAACCAACACGCGAGACGCGTGCGCTACCCGGATAAAATGCCACGATCCCACCGGCAAATTCGGCGAGCTCATCCCAGCGCATCGCACAACTGCCTTTCTCACTGCGCAGATGCGCCTGCGTCAGGAGTTCGCATAAATTTTTGTAACCGGTCGGATTTTCCACCAGTACCGGCAGAATGCTGCCATCTTCCAAGGTGAGTTCGCTCCCAATGATCGGGCGCACATTTTGTTCGCGCGCCGCAATCGAAAATCGTGGTGCGCTATAAACGCCGTTGCGATCCAGCAACGCCAACGCCGGCATCTCCAGCTCGCCCGCGCGTTCGGCTAAATGTTCAGGAAACGAACCACCGCGTAGAAAACTGAAAGCACTGCACGCATGAAGTTCGATGTAAGACATGGGAAAGTGTTGCGCGCGCAATATCTGTCATCCCGAGGTCGCCGCGGCGATCGAGGGACCTCACGAACTACGAAAATCGATCGTGATTTGTGAGGTCCCTCGCGGCGCTCGAGATGACCTGTTAGTCATAAACTCCATCTACTTCCCAGGCTCCCTTGTGCTCATGACATCGGCAGAGCGCGCCATTTTCTAATTCCAAATCCCATTCGGCGCGTGCCCACGAATTTTCAGCCCACCAATTTCCGGAAGAACGATATGGCCCCGCGACAGCTTCCACTTCGCCGGTTGTTTGCGAACTCCGTAAATGAATCGGCTTATTTTCTGCGGACAAAACAGAAGCAGAAACCGGCGCGCGGAAACGTCGTAATGCGCAATGCGGAAGCGGATCTTCAACGATAGTTGCTTCTTCCAGTTGCCAGGAAAATGGCTCGAGATGAAAAGCGTCGGGACGATGCGTGTCTTCAAGCACGGGTGTGCCAACGCGATCCGTTCCGAGTAAGCCGATAAGTCGCGCCAATGTCTCGGACAACTGGGTGGGATCGCGCAAAGCTGTTTCAAAAAGACCGAACTGTTGCTGCGGCGGTTTGATGGCTTCCGCTTCCAGGGAAACGGCGGTGATGGGAAAGTCCGATTTAAAATCTTCGAGATGCGTGTGCAGCATTCGAAACAAAATTTCCACGCTGCGAGTCGGTTGCGGAATTTTAAAGCGATGTTCGTAATTCTTTTTGTCGCTAAACGTGATTTGCAGAGTGAGTTCTTTGGCGACGTAATAAAGCGCGCCAAGTCGCAGCGAGAGTTGCTCTAAAAATCGGCGCAGAATAAAAAGAAGCGGCTCGACCGTTTCGATTTCGTTTTCAAACTCGAACGTTTCCGCAAACGATTCCACCGGCGGCACGAGTTTGAGCAAACGAACGCATTTCCCATGAGCGCGTTCCCACAAATAAACCGCGGTCGGCCCAAGGCGCCGGCCGAGCTCGTCTTTATCAAGCTCGGCTAATTGCCCCAGGGTATGAATGCCCCATCGATGTAAAACATCCAGAATACGCTGCACCTCCGCCGCTCGATCGGACGATGTCTTAGATTTCAATGTCTTAGACATGTCTAAGATTACCGCTTGGGGAGCAGCCGCATTTTTGTCTCTTCCGGAAGTGCGGATGCGCTGATCCAGGCGGTCGCAGCGTTCGTATCCGTTTTCAGCCAGTTACCGAGAACGGATTCGAGGCGGCTGTTGCGCATGTTGTCATCCGTAATGGTTTGCGCCCATTGCACCGCGGCAGCGGGATCAGAAGAGAGAATTCTCTGACTGTAAGCATTGACGGCGGCATCGCGTGAAGTGCCCGACGGCAACGTGCCAAGCCACGAACCAGCCGCGTAGGGATCGTTTTGCGACCAGCGATTCATCACGCTTTCAAAAGCGCGTTGTCGCGTTTTACCTTCCGGAAAAGATGCCGCCCATTTACTCGCGGCTTGTGGATCGTCTCCCGCCCATTGCCAACCGATTGCGCTCGCGGCGCTGGCTTGCGCGTCACCTGCAGGCAAGCGCGTGATCAATCGTGTCGCTTCAGACAAATCGGTTTCCGCGACGGAAGCTATGATGCCCGGCAAAACGGAATCGCGCGATGCCGCCGGCAAACTGCTCACCCAGGAAATCGCTCCGGGCGCATCGATCCTCGCCCATTGGCGCGAAATATTTTCGAGCAAATTTTTGTTTCCGTCCGTGCTGGTCAAACGCAAAGCAAAATTCGCCGCGGCCTGTGGATCGGCTTCCGCCCATTGTGAAACAATATTGCTGAGCGCATTTTGTTTGGCTGGACCATCGGGAAGTTTTTGCGCCCAATTCACTGCGTCTTCCGCATCACTATTCGCTAACTGCAGAGCGATCGCAGTGACCGCTTTCTCCTGCGCTTTACCCGACGGCATGCTGGCGACGTAATCTGCGGCCGCTGCCGGTTCCGATTGCACCCAGGTGGCGAGGACATTGCTCAAAGCATTTTGCTGCGCTTCACTGGCCGATAATTGTTGCGTCCAGTTAAGTGCCGCGCGCACATCAGTCGTAGCCCATTGCCGCGCAATGTTGCCGATGGCTTGATCGCGCAATGATCCGGATGGCAACGAATCGACCATCGATGCAGCTTTCTGCGGATCTTTGCTGGCCCAACTCGCAAAAATATTTTGCAGCGCATTATTGCGACCTTGTCCGGCGGGCAGGGTGTTTACCCAGGCATAAGCCGCTTCCGGATCCTGATTGGCCCAGGCAGCGCCCACGACTTGCAACGCAGTATCACGACTCGTTCCGGCCGGTAACTGCGTCGCCTGCTGAGCTGCGGCGAGCGGATCGTTTATGGTCCAACGATTGAAAATCGGCCAGTACAAATTCTGGCGTTTGCGACCTGCGGGAAGATTTTGCAAAAATGCGAGCGCCGATTGTGGATCTTTATCTGCGAGGGCGGAAATGATTGTCTGCATGGCTTGTTCGCGCTGCGGACCCACCGGCAATTGTTCAACCCATGCCGTAGCCGCAGCGGTGTCGCGTTCAGCCCAACCGGAAACCACGCTCGCCAACGCCCAAGTACGAAACGGACCGGCCGGAAGATTTTGCGCATACGCGACAGCGGCCTGCGGATCGAGTTCTGCCCAACGCCCAACCACCATCGGAATCAGCATGCTTTTCTCCTGCTGACGAAGTGTGTTCACGAACGCGAGAATTTCGCGCACGTTGTTCGGGTTGATGGAATCGGTGAGTTTCGTGAGATCGGTGTAAGTGCGCTGCCGTCCGGCGTGCATTAAAGCCGCTTTAATTTTTGAGATAATGGTGGCAGCGCTCGTTCCACTCGGAACATCATTGGAATCATGCGCCTGGTCGGAAGCGATCGCAGGCGACGACGAAAGAGAAGGATTCGGTGGATGAGCCGGCTGGCCTAACGAGTGAGATGTCTGCCGCGCGGGACTCTGGTTAACAACAGGAAATGCATAACGTCCCAGCACGATGCCAACGATGAGCGCGGCAAAGATGAGGACAGCCGGAAAAAGAGAGCGCTTCATGACAAGAATAGGAGAAGGAATGAATATATGTTCATGTGAACATTTTAGGCAATAATTTCTTTTTCAATTATGCTCCACCGAGAAGCGGCAGCACGAAAAGTTAGCCAAAATATCGAGGATCGTGCCCGCGAGAACGACCAAACCAAAACGTTGCGTCGGCGGGAAATCCGACAACACGAAAATGGCAAACCTGCCGCAATGATCACGTCGGAATAAACAATCCCGCGCCATTGTTCTTCGCGGGCCGTCACCAAAGCATCCACCAATGTGAGCCTAACGAGTCCGTCACTTTGCTCATAAGATACGGATCACCCGATATGGAACGCTGCTCAGCAGGTTCGAAGCCGTTAAATAATTTTCACCGGACATTTCGGCAACGCTTGCAAAAAAGCGCGGCCGTACGGTTTTGTCACGATGCGATTGTCGAGGATCACCACGATCCCGTGATCGCTTTTTGTGCGAATTAAGCGGCCGACGCCCTGGCGGAATTTCAAGATCGCTTCGGGCAAAGAAAATTCGGTGAACGGATCGCCACCGCGCTCCTGCACCAACTCCAATTTTGCCTCTATTAGCGGATGATCCGGAACGGCAAATGGAAGACGTGTGATGATAACGTTGGACAACGCTTCACCGGGAACATCGACGCCCATCCAAAAACTGTCGGTCCCAAAAAGAACGCTCCGCGGCGTTGTCTTAAATTGCTCGAGCAAACGTCCGCGCGGCGCGCCCTGGCCTTGCACGAGCAGGTTCATTTTCTTCCCGGCGAAAAATGGTTCCATCTCCTGCGCGAGCAATTGCATGCCGCGATAGCTCGTAAATAAAACGAAAGCCCGGCCCTCGGTTTCTTCGACAAAATGGGCGACCCAATGCGCAAGCGCTTCGTTGTAATCGGCATTGCGCGGGTCGGGCATTTTCTGCACGACGAACAATTTCATCTGCGAAGTGAAATCGAATGGACTTCCCAACTGCACCGGTTCCGCATTGCCTGCGCCGATCCGTTCACGGAAATAGGCGAGATCGGGACGACCGACGGCAAGCGTTGCGCTCGTCATGATGCACGAACAATCGTCGCGGAAAAGCATGCGGCGGAGAACGGGTGCTGCGTCGATCGGCGCGGCATTCAGCGAGAGGAACTGCGCCGTTTTTCCCGTGCGTTCGACCCAATACACATGATTCTCCGCGCCTTGCTCGAGGAAGGTAACGATGCCCAGTCGAGCGTCACGCACGCGGCGACCAAGTTCACTCAACTCGGCTTTGAGAAATTCGTCGTCGCTGCGTTTAACGACTTCGGCGATGCGTGCCTGCAGCGCGATCAATCGGCCGCTGATGGTGTCCGGCACCAGGTCTGGTTTGCGCACGCGAACCTCGCGACCTTTGCGAAAATCGCAGCGCTCCTCGATCGCGCGAAAGAATTTATCGAGATCGTCGACCAGATCCGCGGCGAGAGTCACTCCGGCAGCGTCGCGCGTGACCGTGAAAAGACCTTTGCGTGTGCGCGCGTTGTAGAGGCGTTGCACCGTCGCGCGCAATCCGTATTGCGAAATACCAATCCCGATCTGACGTGAAGCGACCTGTTCGACGGTGTGCGCTTCGTCGAAAATAATAAAGTCGTTAGGGAAAAGATAACCGCCGTCGCGCTCCGCCATCTCCTCGACGCCGCCGAGGAGCATGAACAGCAAAGTGTGGTTCATGACGATGACGTCGGCCGCGAGCAAACGTTTGCGGGCCTGCTGGAAGAAACAATTCGCGAGCAGGCCGCACGTTTTCGCGGTGCAGATGTGTGCTTCGCTGCAAACCTGACCCCACACTTTCATGTCGGGCTCGATCGACAAATCGCTGAGCGAGCCATCCTTTGTTGTGCGCGCCCAGTCGGCGATGCGTTGCAGTTCGGTTTGTTCCGATGTTGTGAAAAGTTCGGTCGCCTGTTGCAGCGCGCGCTCCAAACGCCGCGGACAGAGATAATTTTGCCGGCCTTTCATGAGCGCTGCTTCAAACTCGACCGGCAGAATTTTTTTTACGATCGGGATGTCCTTGTTCAGCAACTGCTCCTGCAGGCTGATGGTGTAGGTCGAAATGATGGCCTTCTTCGATTGCTCAACCGCATACAGGATTGCCGGAACCAGATACGCGATTGATTTGCCCACGCCGGTTCCGGCTTCGATGACAAGATGCCGTTCTTCCTCGAGTGCCCGAGCAACGGCAATCGCCATCTGCTGTTGCTCGCGGCGATACTCGAAGTTCTTCGCTTTGGAGAGCGAACCTTTCTCGGAAAAAATATCGCCGACACGTTCGACAAAATCGCTACCGAGAGAATCTTTGAGCGCGATCATGAGGAAATGGGATTGCCGATTTGCGATTTGCGATTTGTGTATGAAACAAGCTGGCTCATGGCGCGGGCCGTAACCTAATTCGCAAATCGAAATTCGGAATTTCTAAATCACGTGAAGCTGCTCGATCGCTATATCCTGCGTAATTTTTTGCAGGTCTATTTCTATTGCATCGCCGGCTTCTTCTCCATCTGGCTCATCTTCGATATCAGCGACAACATCTCCACCTTCCTCGACGAGCATGTGCCGCTCACGCGCGTTCTGTATTATTACTTCACGCAAGTTCCGCAGATCTTCGTCATCCTCCTGCCGGTTTCCCTGCTGCTCGCGCTTCTGTTTTGTCTCAGTCGCATGTCACGCGCGAATGAAATTGTCTCGATGCTGACCGCAGGCATCAGCCTGCCGCGCGTGATTTGGCCGCTGATGCTAATGGGCCTGGTCACATCGCTTACCGTCGCCGGACTGAATTATTCTCTCGCTCCGCACGCCGATCTCGCGCGTCGGAATTTCGAGGAAGAAACCCATTCACGCCGCGAGTACAAAGGAATAATTGGCCAAATCTTTCGCAACCGCGCCGATAACCGCACCTGGTTCATTCAGGCGTTTCGCCGACATGAAAATGTCTTTAATAACGTGCAGGTTCTTCAGCAGGATTCTCACGATAACATCACGCGGGATTACCTCGCGAATAAGGCGATTTATCATCCCGAAAATAAAACATGGGAGCTGGAACAGGCCAAGGTGGTGGACTACGACGCCACCGGAAATATCCTCAAGTCGATTTTTCCTCCTTCGCTTGTCATTAAAGATTGGAGCGAAACTCCATTTCGTCTCGCTAGTGCAAATGTGCGCGCGGATGCGCTGAGCGTTCCGGAATTGCGCGATTACCTGAACTTCAACTCCGACTTTCCACCGGTTTTGCTCGCGCCCTTCGCGACCCATTTGCAATATCGCCTTGCCCTTCCCTGGAGTTGTCTCGTCGTCGTTTTCATCGCTGCGCCTCTCGGAATCGGATTTTCGCGTCGCGGGATTCTTTCGAGCGTGGCCACCGCCATCCTCCTCGTTTTTGCCATGAATTTCCTCACGCATTTGTTCCTCGCGCTCGGGGAAGGATCTCGCATTCCGGTCTGGTTCGCCGCCTGGACGCCGGATATCCTCTTCGCACTCCTCGGCGCATATCTGCTATACTTGCGCGCGGGGAATCGCGAAGCGCCGGGTCTTCACCTCGTGCGTGCTCTCTCCGCCCCAAAACGATGAATCCTTTGACGAACGAATGGCCGATCAAGCATCGAGCCGATATTTGTGCCGTAACGCAACGGCCGTTTGTCGATGGCGAACAGTTTTACACGCTCCTCTTCCAAGAGCCGGATGGTTTTCGACGCGAAGATTTGAGTGAAGAAGCCTGGACGCAACGCAATGAAAACATCCGGCCGTGTTCGTTTTGGAAGAGCCGCTACGAGCCGCCGCCCGCCGTGCCGACGGAACCGCTCGCGAAGGAAAATGCGGAGGATCTTCTCCGGCGTTTGCTTGCCGAGAACAATCCGGAACGCGCGAATGCCTGTTACGTCCTCGCCGTCATGCTCGAGCGCAAAAAGGTGCTAAAACAGATCAAGAGCGAATCGACGGACGAAGGCCGCACGCTGATCTACGAACATGGCAAGACCGGAGACGTCTTTATCGTAACCGATCCGCAATTGCGCCTCGATCAAATCGAGAATGTGCAGAATGAAGTGATGGCTTTGTTGCAAAACGCTTAGCCTAACGAATAATCATCCGCCTCCATGCCAACTGCTCTTCCCTGGTTTTCCGAAGGAAAGTTTCCGCTTTATCTCGCGCCCATGGCCGGTGTGTCGGATAAAATCTTTCGGCAACTCTGCAAATCCTATGGCGCCGATGTTCTCGTGACTGAGTTCGTTTCCGCCGAGGGCGTGTTTCGCCGCAACGAACGCACTAATGAATATCTCGACTTCGATGAGATTGAGCGGCCCATCGGCGTGCAACTCTTCGGTGCCAACGCGCCGCACATGGCAGAGGCGGCGCGCTGCGTGGTCGAGTGGGTTCAACCGGATTTCATCGATCTGAATTTCGGTTGCCCGGTCAACAAAGTCGTGGCCAAGAATGGCGGCTCGGCTTTGTTGAAAGATTGCCCGACTTTGGTTGCCGTGGCGGAAGCGGTCGTGCGCGCCGTCGCGCCACTTCCTGTGACTGCAAAAATTCGCATCGGTTGGGATGCCGATTCCGTTAACGCCCCGCATGTCGCACAACTTCTCGAAGGATTGGGCATCGCGGCGATTGCGGTGCATGGCCGCACGCGTGCGCAAGGATACTCCGGCGCCGCTGATTGGGAAGTTATCGCTCAAGTGGCGACGGCCGTTTCCATTCCCGTGATTGGCAATGGCGACATTACGAGTCCGTCCGATGTCGAACGTCGGCGCGCCGAAACGCGAATTGCCGGCGCGATGATTGGACGCGCTGCCATGAGCGCGCCGTGGATTTTTCACCAGATCAAAGAGTATCTTGTTACCGGTATCGTCCCTCCAGCGCCGGAATTGGCGGAAAAATGGGAAGTGATCAAACGTCACTGTCAGCTCGCGGTGGAAGAGTGGGGCGCGGAAGAACCGGCGATTCGTTCGATGCGCGCACGTTTAATGGCCTACTCGAAGGGATTTCCCGCAAGCAAAGCGTTACGCGAACGTTTCCAATACGCATCGTATCTGAGCGATATCGCTCGAATCGCAGAGGAGCATCTGGCGACGAACGGAAATTTGGAGAGCGCCCTGCCTTGACCGGCGCGCATTCGCACCGGAATTTTCTCTGTGGAAACCTCGCCCGCCAACGTGGGAATCAATTACAAGATCGGCAACGAACGGCTGATCAAGGTAACCGAAAACGCATCGCGCAAACTCGTTTCGCTCTTGGAAAAACAGGGACGTGCGCACGGCGCCTTGCGTGTCGCGGTGATTGGTGGCGGTTGTTCGGGGTTGCAATACAAAATGGATTTGGTCGATGGCCCGGCCAATCGCGACATTCTTGTCCAATCCGAAAACGTGCGCGTGGTGGTCGATCCGAAGAGCGCGCTTTTCGTCAGCGGCTCGCTTCTCGATTTCAGCGAAGATTTGCAGAAGGGCGGATTCAAAGTCACGAATCCAAATGCGGTAGCGCACTGTTCCTGTGGCGAAAGTTTCGCCGCATGACCGATTTTTTCGTTCTCTTCGATCAGCCACGACAACCGTGGCTCGATGCAAATACGCTGAAGGAAAAATACCATCAGCTCACACGGCTCGCCCATCCCGATGTGCAAACGCCGTCGGATATAAAATTCGAAGAAGTAAACGAAGCGTATCGTGTGCTGTCGGATCCGAAGTTGCGGATACAACATTTGCTCACGCTCGAGGGCCGTCTTTCCGCTGCGCTTGATCGCACGCTTCCCGAAGATTTACAGGAGTTGTTTCTCCAGATCGGAAGCCTTACCCAAAAAAATAAACCTCTCTTGGCCCGCATCGGCGCAGAAAGCAGCGCTCTGACTCTTTCCATTCTGAAAAGCGATCTATTGCAGATCCAATCGGAAGTCGGACGGCTACTGAAACTACTGACACAGTCTTACGAAAAGTGCCTCGCCGATTTGCAAAGGTTGAATGAACTCTGGGATAAGAACCGGGTGGAAACAGCGGAACAGTTACAAGCGCTTCACGATCGCATGGCCTACCTCTCCCGTTGGTTGGCGCAGTTGGAGGAAATGAAATTTCAATCGAGCGTCCGTGGCTAACGAGATATCTGTTCATTTGAACTTGAAAAATTCTTACGCCTAAGGAAATTGTTTTCATGCTGACGGAGCGACAACGTAACGTGCTCGAATTTATTCAGACCGAGCAACGCGAAAAAGGTGTGACGCCAAGCACGCGCGAGATCCAAAGCCATTTCGGTCTCGCGAGTCAAACCTCCGTCATGCAATACATCGCCGTCCTGGAGCGCAAAGGGTTTATCGATCGTCACGCTCGCAAAGCACGCGCTCTCATCACGCCGGTGCAGAAAGTTCGTATCACCGATATTCCTATTTACGGGCAAATTCCCGCGGGCATGGCAACGTTGACGGAGCAAACCATCGAGGGACACGTTTCCCTCGACACGCGTTCGGTTAACGCTTCGAAAAATGCGCGCACTTTTGCCCTGCGCGTGCGCGGCGATTCCATGATCGAAGCCCATATTCTCGATGGAGACATTGTCATCCTCGAAGATCGCAAAGATGTGCGCAGCGGGGACATTGTCGCGGCCTTGATCGATGGTGAAACAACATTGAAGCGTTACGTGATGGAACATGGTCGGCCGTACTTGAAAGCGGAAAATCCGGATTATCCCAACTTGGTTCCGGCGCGTGAATTGCGCGTGCAAGGCGTAATGGTATCGCTCGTACGAAAGCAGCCGGCCGCACAGCGGCGGAAGCGGAATTAAGTTCGTTTGAACGTATTGCCTGCTTGTGCCATTCTGTGGACATGGCGACGAGCAGTAAGATTGATGACTCATCGCGCAGAGGGCCACGTCTTCGTGCATCGACTCCCGCCAACTCGATCGTCGATCTGCGAAATCTTCTCGCGGAACGTTTTCCCCATTCTCGACCGTCTTCTCCTGGTTCTGTCAAAACCGGCATTGCGCCGCTCGATCAGATTACCGACGGCGGATTAGCAAAACATTCCATCACGGAATTGAGCAGCTCGCATGTGAGTGCGGGGAGCGCATCATTGATTTATGCGATGCTGCAGGCGGCGAATCGGGATCGCTATTTTCTCGCCTTGATCGATGGACGCGATTCGTTCGATCCTCAACCCTTGGGCAATTCGCGTTTGCGCAATCTGCTTTGGATCCGCTGTCGCAACGCCATGGAAGGAGTAAAAACGGCGGACCTATTGTTGCGCGATGGAAATTTTCCTGTCGTGATTTTCGATCTCGTGCTGAATCCCGCAGAAGAATTACGAAAAATTCCACAGACCAGTTGGTATCGTCTGCAACGCCTGGTCGAATTGGTCCCAACCGCATTTTTAGTGCTGACGCGGCGAGGCGTCGTAAGCAGCGCACAATGGAAACTCACGCTCGAAAATTACTGGAGGCTACAGGACCTGGAATCTCGTGATGCTGTTTCGCGCCTGAAAATCCATGTGCAACGCATTCACGGCAGACAACAAATCGCGGAGGCGCACTAATGTTTGCCACGATTTTTTTGCCGAACTTTTATCTGCAAGCCGCACTTCGACATGAAGTCGATCTCGTGGGAAAACCAGTCGCATTGCTCAATACCGAGGATGCAAAACCGGTGATTCTGCAACTGAACGAAGCGGCGACAAAAGTTGGCGTCTACCCGGGGATGACACCGAGCCAGGGACTCGCCCGCTGTTTACATCTCGTCATAAAAATTCGAAACCGCGCGCAGGAAAAATTACTGGACGAAATTTTACTGCAACATGCTTTCACACTTGCGCCGTATGTGGAAGCGACCGCGCCGGGGCTAGCAACTGTTCGGTTTACCGATAACCGCAATCTGAGTGATAAAGTTTTACAGGTAATCGAACGGCTCGGCGCGATGCAAATCGAGGCTCGAGGCGGCATTGCGAACACACCCGATACAAGCTTTCTCGCCGCGCATCTGGCCAAACCCGTTTTACAGATCGACGATGCGAAAACCTTTCTCGCGCCGTTGCCGATTGAAACACTCGCAATCGCCTAACGAGCTATCGCGAAAGTTATCCGAAAGAACGTAATTGCGGCCAGAGCTCATTCCATCGAGAGCGTAAACCGCGACAAACAAAAATGTCCGGATGATCGCGCGTTTCTTCGTTCTCGATCTGCCAGGGATTGGGCGTGTGGCCGGCAAGCTCGACCGAAGCGAAAAGTCGTTCGAGCCTTTCACGCGTGCCACCGAGGACGATTAGCGTTTCCGGTGGCGGAGTGCCGGGACCACGTGCCCAGTAGGAATTAACTCCGCTGATTGCGCCCGGCAATCCGTGAGCGGTGCCATAAAGATCGATCGCACCCGCTTCGCCGTAGTTTGCGCAATAAATGCCGGTATGCGCGCGTTCCGACGCCGGTAAATCGTTGTAGATGCGTGCAGCTTCATGCACGAGTTCCGGCCAACCGATTTCCTCGACAAGATCGCCATTTTGTTTGATCGCGAATCGAAATAACGGCGAACCAATTTTACCAAGTGGTAACACAGCAAGGGCGACAACACTTCCGACAAGAATTACGAGCGCGATCGCTCCGTACACCACCCTTCTCCACGACAGACTCGCGCGCTCAAGCATCAGTTCCAGCGCAACCGCTCCCGAAGCAAAAAGCATCGGGTAAACCGGGCCCACGTAATAGCCGCGACCCCGCGAAATCAGCAGGAGAACGAACGGAACAATCGCCATCCACGCGAGAATACGATCTCGTTTATCACGTGGTGAAATGAGCAAAAACGAAAGGCCCAGAAGCCAGAGCGGCACCGTTACAATATTTGTGACTTCAAAAAATTGATCCCCGATAAATCCCGCCGTGCGGCCGATATGAACATCGCGTTCGTGAATATGCCGCAGGAATTCCAGACTGATGAAATGGTGTTGCCATTGCCACAGGAAGTTTGGAAGTGCGATCAGGATCGATAGTGTCGCCCCGATCCAGAGCCATTTACTCGTTAGGCTGGATCGAAGCGGAGTGGCCAACACTCCACAAACAAGGCCTGCAACAAAGAAGGCGGCGGTGTATTTTGTCTCAATCGCGAGACCAATCACGACTCCGATGGCAAGCCACCAGCGTTGATCGTCCGATCGAATGAGACGTCTCACAAAATACGTCAACAAAACAAACCAGAGATAATCGAACGACACATACTGAAAGAGCGAACTGGCATCGATGGAGATCGGCGCGATTGCCACGGCTGCCGCGGCAACGAACATCGCTACGCGTTTGCCGCCAAGCTCGCGCGCCATTAGCCCGGTGATGACGATGGCGACGCTCTGCGCGAAGGCTGCGAAAAAACGGAAGCCGCTCAGCGACGACCCGAAAAGCATCAATTCGATTCGCCCGAGAAACGGCGTCAGCGGCGGATAAGCGACGTAGCCCCAATCCAAATGCTGCGCGTCCGAAAGCGTGGCCAATTCATCGCGATGAAATCCGTAACGTGTATTGACCCATCCATGAAAAACGAGTTTCAACGCCGCAAACGCCACCAACACGATGAGGTCTGCGTCTCTGTGTCGTATCGAAGAGCCCGATGTTGCTTTCACGCTTGCGACAGCGGCCAGACTCGGCCATCAACTGCCCGCGTAGTCCGGGTATTTTTCGTGCAGCTGTTTGGCAACGCGATCGGCTTCGTCTTTATGCCCAGCCTTCTCGTAGGCGAGCGCGGCTTTCTCCAAAGCGCGCGGTGTGATCGCCGGATCATCGTAAAGCAGAGCCACTCCCATGAACGCTTTGCTCGCTTCATCGAAATGTTCGCGCTCCACCTGCACATCGCCGGCAAGTAAACGCGCCTCGGCGTTCACCCGGCCTTCCGGTTGCAACGTCATGATCTCTTCCGCGATCTTTTGCGCATCGTCCGGCTTGTGCGCGCCGATCTTAGCGTTGCCGAGCGCGAGCAAGACCTTGGCTTTGCCGGCTGGATCGGTCGCGGTCTGCAAATATTTCTCGTAAGCCGTTTCCGCTGCGGAAAAATTTTTCAGCTTCGATTCCGCATCACCCAGGTAAAACCAGAAATCCGTTTTCACCGCGCCAAGGTTATCGTTCTGGCTAAGTGCGTTCAGATATTTTTCCGCAACCGCATAATTTTTCTCGTTGTAGTACTCAAGGCCAAGCCATTCGAGAATTTCTGCCGGAACTTTCGTTTCCGCATTTACGGCCATGAATTGATCAACTTCACTCGTTAGGGCAGTTCGATCCTTGAGATAAAAATAGGCGGAGATAATCCGGAGCGAAGCCAGACTCGAATACTGCTCCTTGTTGAGCGTGCGCGCCGCATTCAGTTCCGTGATCGCAGTCTTGTAATCCTTCGCGTCGAAAGCCGCTTTGCCGATGTAATAATGCGCCTGCGCCGCCACGGCAGTCTTCGGAAATTCCTTCAGTAATTCCCGAAACGCATCGGACATACCTTTGCCATCCTCTTGTTGTCCGAGGATGAGCGCTTTTTGTTGCAAAGCCGCTTCGCGCTCGTGTGCCTTTGGGTAATTGGCTAGCAACGCATTCAAATCAGTCAACGCGGCGCTGTAATTCTTGCTCTCTTGATAAGAGAGCGCGCGTTGCGCCAGAGCGGAAGGCGCTTGCAGATTGTCAGGGAACGCTTGCAGAAAATAACTGAACGCTTCCTGGAGTCGCGCGCTGTCTTTCAATTGAACATAGCACCAGCCGAGCTTGTAAGCGGCTTCCGCGCGAAGTTTCGGTGACAGCTCGGAACTGCGCAGATCGTTATACAACACCGCGGCGTCGGTAAAGTTTTGCACTTTGTAGAGCGCTTCCGCGTGCAACAGTTTCGCCTGTGCGGCGCGTTCGGGAGAAAGATTCGTCTCAAGATACGCATTCACTTCCTGTATGAGCGAAGGCGAATCCGAATTGTAGAGGTTAATCAATCGCTGATACTGCGCGTCCTTCGCTTCCTCGCGCGACGGATAGGCGGAGATGATTTTCTGATAAGCATCCTCTGCTTCCTTGCTCTGGCCGAGCTGACGATGACTATTTCCAACCAACAACATCATTTCCGGTCGCACTTCGTCCGGAATTTGATCCTGATCGCGTTTGTATTCAGCGATCACTTGCGCGTATTGAGCGGATTGATATTGCAGCCGCAATAAACCGACCTGCGCAATTCCACGCCACTTGCCGGCTTCGGGAAGATTCTTGCCCTTTTGCAAAAGTGCGGCTGCTTTTTCTGCCATGCCTTGATCGGTTTTACCTTTCTCACTCTGCGCAAGTTCCACCGCCAGCATTCCTGCGCGCACGCTCGCTTCCGCTCTCAAAGGCAACTTCTTCGTCTCGTTTGAAAGCGCTTCGTATTGCTTGAGCGCGTCGCCCTTTCGTCCGCGCGCCACCAGAATTGAACCGACCGCGAGACGTGAATCATCCCGATAAGGATTGGTCGCATTTTTCGAATCGATGACCTGTTTATAGGCGTCGCGCGCTTCATCTTTTTGATTCAGATTTTCGAGACAGCGCGCCTCGAAGTAACGAGCGGAAAGCGCCAGCACCGATTCTTTCGTCTTCGCCGCGGCTCGATGAAAAAGCGGGAGCGCAGTCTCGTAATCCTTCTGCATGAAAAGAATTTCCCCAACGCCATAGGAGGCTGGACCGGCGAACTCGCTGTCGCCGAATTGATCGATAACAGTTTGAAAGCTGGATTTTGCCGCGGCGCTGCGATTGAGCGCGCGGTAACATTCTCCGAGATAAAAATAGGCGCTCGCCCGACCTGGCGCAGTCGCATATTCGCCCAGAAATTTTTCATACTCGGGCGCTGCGAGATCGTAAAGTTTGCGTCCAAAAAGCGCATCCGCGTAGTTCAGTTGGCGACGATCCGGAGGTTCAGTTTCCGCAGGAGAACTTTCCGCTGCTGCTGGAGTCGGAACGGGATTTTCTGGTTCGCGTATCGCCGGCGTCGTGTAGCGAACCGGAGTTGGCGACGGTGACGGTGCATCGAAAGGAACCGGGCGCCCCATGGGCGGCTCATTTACGGGTTGAGCCCGTCGTATTTCCTGCGCGAAGATCGCGCTAACGATGAATGCGGCCAGTCCGAAGAGACTGGTCAGCCAGAACCGATTACTCATTTCGCAGTCGCGAACGCAACGTTGGTCACGCCGGCTTCGCTGCAAATATTCAAAACATTGACGACGTTTTTGTAAGCGCCCGATTCATCTCCGCGAATCACAACGGCCTGATCTGCATTCAGCTGCACCAAACCTTTGAGAAGTTCGGTCAATTCGAGAGCGCTTAAGGTGCGGCGATTCACAACGACATTGCCGTCGGTTTTTACGTTAACAATCACGTCACCGATCGGCGCCGATTTTTCCTTCGCCGAACTCGCTTTCGGCACTTTCACGTCGAGCTCGTTTTCATTTCTGGCCGCGTTCCAAGTCATCAGAAAAAAGATGAGTAGTAAAAGCAGAACATCGACCAACGGCGCCAGCTGGATCCCGGGATGTTGCGGCAATGCCCGACTACGCAGATTCATAAGTTAGTTAGACCCTTGAGAAGGATGAATGTTTGACCCGCATCGCGGCTCAAAAATCATCTTCAATCAAAACTGGTGCGCGCTCCGGACGCTGCTTGCTAAATTGCAGCGAAAACAACGCGAGGATGTGAGTCACAGCCGCTTCCAATTCCGAAATCAATCGCTGCGCGCGCCCGCGGAACAACGCATAAAAAATCATGGCCGGGATACCGATGGCCAGACCCGCCGCGGTGTTGACGAGAGCTTCACTGATCCCTTTCGAAAGCAGAACGTATCGCGCCGTTCCCAAGTCCGCGCCCAAGGCGCCGAACGATCGGATGATGCCAATCACCGTTCCGAGCAATCCCAGCATCGGAGCGATCATTCCGATATCCGCGAGATAGGTAACGCGGTTGGTAATATTGGTCGCAACGCGCGTGCCTTCGGTTTCGGCGATCTCGCGAAGTTGCGCAAAATCGGTGTTCGGATTCTTCGTTGAAAAATCGAGCATCTTCTGCGTGACGCGCGCGATCGCTTCGCTATGTCGATTCGAAACGGCGAGCAATCCGAGATAATCACGTTTGCGTAAAAGCGCTTCGGCCGTCGCCATGTAACCGTTGGAAACGACGGCGCCGCGACGAATCGTGAGGAGATAAACAACCACGAGCATGATCGAAACAACCGAGAGCAGGAATAACGGCACCATGATCGGGCCAGCCGAAATCATCGCTTGAAGGATCGATGTGGTGCGCGGCAAATCCGGCATGCCGGGGGACGGACTTTGCGCCAGAACCGAGTTGGCTCCCGTCAGCAAGGCGGGCAGCAGGAAGAATTTTTTCATGCCCAAAACTTGACTAGCATAAACGGCGGTCACGGGGATGCAACTTGGCCAGAGCTAGGCAAAACGACCGTCGCCTATGGCGCGTCGCAACCGAAAAACGTGCGCGACCTGCTCCAGATGCGGATTCAATTCGACGTCATTGCGCCGGCCACGCCAGACGTAACGCGCATCAGTCAGTAAGTCGTGCATTTGGTATTCCTCGGTTTCGCTCAACCCAAAATCCTCCAGCGGAATTTGCACGAAGCTGCTTTGCGCCTGCGTTGGATCCAGATTCAGCGCGACAAAGATGATATTATCGCGCGCGACTGTGGCCTTTCCGTAAAACATGATGAACTCGTTTTCAGCAGGATAAAAACGAAGGTTATCGTAGAACTGCAGGGCGCGGTTTTCTTTGCGGATGCGATTCAGCCGAGTAATCAACGGCTTGATATTTCCCGGAGCATTCCAGTCGCGTTCTTTCCATTGGTATTTCTCGGAGTCCAAATATTCTTCCCGGCCGGGAAGCGCTGCATTTTCGCACAACTCAAAACCGCTGTAGATGCCGTAAACGCTCGAAAGAGTTGCAGCGAGCACCGCGCGAATGCGGAACATTGGCGGTCCACCTTCCTGTAAATGGACCGGTAAAATGTCCGGCGTGTTCGGCCAGAGATTTCCGCGGAAATACTCCTTCATTTCTGTCTGCGTCAGCTCCGTGAAATATTCGATCAGTTCCTGCTTCGCCGTTCGCCAGGTGAAGTAAGTGTAGCTTTGTGTGAATCCGGCTTTCGCCAGCGTCTTCATCATTTTTGGTTTGGTGAACGCTTCTGAAAGAAAAATCGCGTCGGGGAATTTCGATCGCACCACCGCTATGAGATATTCCCAAAACGCGACCGGCTTGGTGTGCGGATTATCCACGCGAAAAGTTCGAACGCCCAAAACCGCCCAAAAAAGAATGATGCTTGTCATCTCATCCCAAAGCTCGCGCCAATTTTCGCAGCGGAAGTTTAACGGATAGATGTCCTCGTATTTTTTCGGCGGATTTTCCGCAAACTTGATGGTTCCATCCGGACGTTTGTAGAACCATTCCGGATGTTCGCGCACATAAGGATGGTCGGGCGAACAGTTGATCGCGAAATCGAGCGCGATTTCCATTCCGCGCTGATGAACTTCGTCTTCCAGCCAGCAAAAATCATCCATCGTGCCTAACGAGAGCTCGATCGCCTTGTGGCCGCCCTCTTCGCTCCCGATGGCATACGGCACACCCGGTTCGCCTGGTTCGCTCGTCACGGAATTGTTGCGCCCTTTGCGATTGGTGTGACCGATCGGATGAATCGGAGGGAAATAAACGACTTCGAAACCCATCGCACGCGCGTCGTCGATTCGTGGCAGCGTGTCGCGAAAAGTCGACCCGTGATCGCCGCGACCTTTGGCGGAACGTGGAAAAAATTCATACCAGGCGGCCGTGCGCGCCTGAACACGATCAACAACGACGCGCGGCGGCGGGGCATATTGCGTGGAATGCGAGCGATCAGGGTAACTCGACATCAACACCTCTAACTCGCTCGATTGCGCGATGTGATTGATTTCGGAATTATCCGCCGTCCAAATTTGCTCGCCGATTTCGCGCAGGCGCGTGTAATCCTCCGCGTTCGTTGCGCGCTGCGCCGCGTCGTCGATCAGCTTCGCTCCTTCGAGTGCCTCGCTTTGCAGATTCGCGATGCCAGCTTTGAACTTCATCGCGAATTCATGACGCCACCCGCGAAACGTATCCGTCCAAGCTTCGACTGTGTATTCGTAAGTCGCATTCTCGTAGAGACAGCAGGTGCCACCCCAACGATCGTTATCGATCAGCGCCATCGCGGTCTCGTGCCAGTTCGATTCGCCCACCATCCGCCATTTTAAAACAGCGGCGACAACATCGTGCCCATCCTTAAAAATGTCGGCGCGCACTTCCAGATCTTCGCCCACGACTCGCTTGATCGGATAACGCCCGCCATCGACCAGCGGGCGAAGATTTTCAATAACAGCTGTGGGAAAGGCTCGAAGCATGAGCCTTCAATCAACTTGAGATTTAACCACCGCGAAAGGGAAAATCTCTCGAGACGCGAGGATCAAGCCCCGAAATAGTAAGCGCACTCGAACAAGCCGGAGGCGCGTGATTCTTCGCGCCTGACGCTCGTGCCGAGAATCGCTTCGAACATATCCTGCTCGAGCCGGCCGAGGATCGGGAAACGGTCGAGCAAATTGAGAAGAGGAGAATGACATTCGAGGATTTGCGGGCCGCCGTTTTCGTTCGTGGTGAACTGCGACATATAGCCTTCGCCATCGCGCATGCGCGATAGCCATTTCGCGCGTTCTGCGACGGAATCGCCACGAACTTTTTCCTTCAGGGCCGCTGTTTTTCGTTCAAAGATGTTGAAGAGCAACTTCTCCGCTGCATTCGGCCCGTAAATTTCCTGCACGGCATGAAGTAGATCGAGCGTGAATTGATTGCTGTCTGAGGTAAACAAATCGTGAGTACGACGCGTGAGCCGATAAACCATTTCGGGCCGGCCCATTTTTTGTGGACGTCGCCAGGTATCGAGATAACCGTCACGCTCCAAGGTCAGGCAATGCTGCTTGATCCCCATGTAGCTCATCTTCATTTTCTCCACGAGCTGGTTAACGGACATCCCTTTGCTCCGTTTAAGAGAGTTAAGGATTTCCAGTCGTTGAGTTCGGCCAATTTCCGCGAGCAATTTTTGATTCATTTTTACTTCTTTCTTCGCATTACCCGCTAAGTCCTGCTTAAACGGTAATTATTACGCCTTGCAAGTCGCCGCTGACAAGGAGATTACGTCCCTCGCTTTAACGACGCAATCCTGTTACCAGAAACCGGATCGAACAAGCAAATTTTATTTAGATTTACCATAAATTCCATTCGCCGCCCAGCGTCGCTACGATCGATAAAAGTCGAGCTATGCGCGATGGCTGTGTGCGCGCCGGTGTTGAAATGAATTTCTGTGTGTGCGCCGAATGGTGCGATGGCCTCGCTGATCGCGCGAAACGTCGCAACCGGTGTTTGTCCCTTTGAGTGAGTCGGGATCAAAAGATCTATATCTTCCGGTCGAACGCCAAGAACGACGATCTTTCCAACGAAGGCGTCGGCGTTGTTCGATCTTTCGTGTTTGGAAAGATCAATTTCGATGGTCCCCGAGTTCGCTTCCAGAAATTGCATGACACCACGGTTCATCTTCAACTCACCTTCAATAAAATTCATAGTAGGGTCGCCAAAAAATTTGGCTGCGAACATGTCGTTAGGCTGTTCGTAAAACGCGCGCGGAGTATCGACCGCTCGCAACATGCCTTTATCGAACAATGCGACACGCTCCGCTACACTCATTGCTTCCCGACCATCCGCCGTCGCAAAAATCGTCGTTGCCTGCACGCGCTCATGCAGTTTCACAATTTCCTGAGCTAATTCGCCGCCGCTCTTCAGATCCAAAAAGGCGAGCGCATGATCGAAAAGAAATACTTTCGGCTGCCTAACGACCGCGCGCGCAATGGCCACGCGCTGCTTTCGTATCAATGAAAGGCCATGTGGTTTTTGCTCCAAGAGATCGCCGATCATGAAAATACTCGCGGCTTCCTCTGTCCGTTTCCTTAGTTCCGCTTGTCCAAAGCGGCGGCGCTTCAACCCGAACGCGATGTTTTCCCGCACCGTCATATTTGGAAACAAGCTGTCGTTGGCGAAGACCATCGCGACGTCGCGATCTTTCGGCGCTAATTCGTTAACCTGTTTTTCACCAATGTTGATCTCGCCTGACGCGATGTTGTCGAGGCCGGCAATCATCCGAATCACGCTGGATATGCCACTGCCTGCGGGACCAACGAGGGCGACAAATTGCCCGTCGGGAATTTCTAGGTCGAGCGCGTTAACAGTCAGACCGTTTTCCGTTCGATCACTGGTGCTAACTTTGCTGAGAGTTACGTTGGCCACAGTCAGGCAAATGGAAGCGGAACGATTTCCACAGCAGACGCGGACGCACGAAGCTCTGTGCCCGGCGCATTAAAGCCGCGTTTCACAAAACCCAAACCGATACTTTTCTGCAGCCGCTGATTGTAATCGGCGCTCGTAATCCAACCGACATCACGAGCTTCACCCGACGTCGTGAGCAAGCGCGTTGCTGGCAGAAGCGCCGATCCATCCCTCGCCACAAATCCGCAAAGCCGCTTGTTCGTTTGCCCTGACATCTTAATGCGAGAGACCACTTCCTGGCCGACATAGCAGCCCTTGTAATAATCGACACATCGCTCTTCCAAGTTCGCTTCGATTGGAATGATTTCCCCCGTCAGCTCCTGTCCCCAACGTGGGATGCCGGCCTCGATGCGCGCGCTTTCTGCGCATGGCGCATCACAAATTGGCCAATGTTTCGAAAATAAATCGCGAGCTTGATCGCGCTCGGATGGTTTCGTCCACACATCCCATCCTGCGCGGGAAAACCGCCGCGACGGAATCGCTTTCAATTCGTTAGGCAAATCTGGAGCGTGCGAAGTCAAAAGATGAAATAAGCCGAACGCATCGCTCACGTCATCGATCTGCACATCATCGGCAATGACGTAGCGATCGAGCCGCGCTGGGAGCGTCTCCCGCTGCGCTGCGTCGGCATCCAACTGATAAAAATCCCGCACCGCAGAAATAAATAAATGCGCGTCCATTTTCCCTTTCGCGCTCAGAACGCAAGCTTCGATCGTGTTCGTCTCCGTCGCTTTGCGAAGATCGTTTGTGACCTGGCCGTTGAGGTAGCGCAACCGATCGGCGCCGCGGACATGAAATTTCGCGCGATCGGACAAATCAAGAAAAACGCTTTTCTTCTCTGACGAAGGCTCACTCATTTCCCGAGCCTACAAGCTAGTAGTCCGTTTCGCGTGAGAAAAGTCGGCGCAGGAAACTCGGGCGTTCCCCAATTTCCGGCTTGGATGGCACCGGTTCCTCCGAAGAAGGCATTGGCGTGACGAAATCAACTATTGGCTCAGCCATTACGGGCATCGGTTCAGCCTGAGGAATGCTGACGGGTTCGGGTTCCGCCGCAGGTGTCTCCAACGGCAATTCCGCAGTCTCCTGGGCCGGCTGCTTTTCTTTGCGCTCCGCTGGCACGCCGTCAGGAAAATATTGCCTAACGACACAGGAATAATCCTCATCGCCGTGGCCATTTTTCATTTCTGCGAGTTGCATGTCCCGCGCGGCCTGGGCCACGGGAAATTTTAGTTCGAGAGAATCCGCCAGTCTTTGCGCGAGCTGCAAATCCTTCAGCATGTGTTTCACTGAAAAATGCGGATCAAAATCCCCGTCCATCATTTTGGGGAGCTTCATCGCGATGCTGGTGGACTGGCTGGCATTGCCACGCAGCGCGCGTTCGAATTTTTCCGGAGGCACACCGCATTTTGCCACTAAGGCCAGAGCTTCTGCGACTGACTGAATGCTGGCCGCGGTCACCATGTTCGTGGCTAACTTGATCAAAGTCGCTTCGCCAATTTCACCGAATTCAATGATCTCCTTGCTGCTCGCTTCGAGAAATTTCCGCGCCTCGCGCAAGGCGCCGTCATCGCCTGCGACGTAGTAAGTCAGTTCGCCTTTTTCCGCGGCCATTTTGCTGCCGGTGAATGGTGCATCGAGAAAACGCGCGCCGCGTCGTTGCACAACTTCAGCCGCAGCCTGCATGCTGTCCGGCGCCACGGTGCAATGCGCCAGCACGATGTGGTGCGCAGTTAGGATCGAACTCAGTTGCTGAATGATGTCTCGCAGCGCCTCGTCGTCCGCGACAAAGATCTGGATGACGTTGCAAAGCTCGGCCACCTCGGCCACAGACCCCACGAAATTCGGAACCGGGCGCGGCGTCCTGTTCCACACAAAAACATGAAAACCATGCTTGCGGAGATTTTCCGCAACGCGCCGGCCGATGATGCCGAGACCGATCAGACCAACATTTTTCCGACTGCGACGAGACATGATTTTGCAGCGAGCCGGTACCGACCTGCGCGCGAAATAAAGTGAATTCTAAAACCAGCCTGTGCGCAACGTCGAACTTCCGCTCAATTGCCTGCTCAAGGCCGTCACGGCTTCGCGGCGACGTGCGTTATGTAGCAGGGGGATGATTTCAGGACGCGCTTCTTCGAACGTCATTGCCCTCGGCGGTTGAATATCTGTCAGCCGCACGAGATGAAACCCCAGGATGGAGCGAACTACCGTAGGTTCGTTTCCGATTTTCAACTGCGAGACCGCTGTGAAAAAATCATGCGGAATGCGTCCGTCTGAGAAATAGCCCAGATCGCCACCGTGAGGCTTCGTTGCTTCGTCTTCCGAAGCTGCCCAAACAAGCTGCTCAAATTGCTCGCCACCGTGCAGCCGCGCCCGAAGCGCATCGATTGATTTTTGTTTCACCTGCACGACATCCGGGGGAGTTGCCGGTGGCGCAGCCAGAAAAATGTGACTCGCGCGCAACCGCAGCTGTTGCGCAAAATTTTGCGGATGCGCCAAATAAAACTCGCGGGCGACTTTGTCTTCCACTGAGAGCGCGCTCATGATGTGGCGCTCAATCCATTTGCGTGACTGCAAATCAGCTCGCATCTCTTCGCGCAGTAATTTTTCTGAAACGCCGCTCGCTCGTAATCTCGAGGCCCACAATTTGTCGTCGATAAATTGAAATTGAGCCAGATTGAATTGCCGTTGCAGTTCCGCATCGGACAATTTTTCCTCTTCAGAACGCTGCCGCAGTTTCTCGTTCGCGATCAAACGCGGCAAAACGTCGTCCGTCGAAATGGGCATCGTGTTTTGTCCGGCAAAATATTGATCCGCATCGATCTCGCGTTGCGCATCGACCTGGTAAATCGCGCGTCCATTAACCAGCGCGAGCAAGCGTCCGTGTCCGCAAAGACGCCCGATAGCATCGCGGCAGATTTCCGATCGGTAAGCTAATTCGCCGCTGATCATGCCGGCTGCGAGCGCAAGCAGTACCAAACCGAAAAGGGTTTTCCTTCGCATTATTTCAAAGCGAATTGCGAGAGGTAATACAACGTGACGGCGCCAACGATCTGCAGACTGTCAGCGCTGATTTTATCCATTGTATCGCCCGCAGTGTGCCAGGCCGGAAAATCAAAATCGATTAAATCGATCGTGGTAATTCCCGCTTTATTCAACGGCGTGTGATCATCAGTGATGCCGCTTTGAAGATAAGTGAAATGTTCCCGCAATTTTAACGCCTCCGCCGACGCGAAAATATCGAGCGTCATTTGCGCCGGCGAATCGGGCGAGAGTGTGATCGTGAGCGAGCGATCGCCAATCATATCCAGCAAAATGCCGCCGGTGAATTGTTGTTTCAATCCCGGCAAATGCCCTGCGAAGTAGCGGCTGCCGTAAAGACCGTCCGTCGCCGAAAAATTCTCGTAAGCTTCCTCGCCATCGAAGAAGACAAGCGTCGTTTTCGCAGCCAATTGTGGATGAAGACTTAGGACACGCGCGATTTCGATGAGCGCTCCAGTGCTCGAGCCGCCGTCATTCGCGCCGACAAAACGAACCGAGTCGAAAATTTTTGTGTCGTAGTGCGAGCAAAGAAGAAATGCAGGCGCCGATTTTTCTGCGTCCGATACGCGACGCGCCAACAGATTAACGAACTGCACTTTGCCTCGCGGCGTGTCGTCAGTGAATGCCTGGCGGGTGACCTGCCAACCCCACGATTCCAACTGCTTCGTAATGTAAACGCGCGATTTTTCGAGAGCTTCCGATCCCGGAGGCCGCGGCCCGAGATCGACGAGATGTTGCACGTGTTGCAAAGCATTCGCGCCGGAAAATTCCTTCCACGGCTCGCCCTTTGATTCCTCGGCCTTGCTGCACGCAGGGCAAAACAAAATTGCGCATGCGGCGAGCGCGAACCATTTGCGCCTAACGAGTAAAGTGCGCACGTAAATTCGAAGACCGTTCAAGTATCGCTCATCGGCAAGCCGATCGCTGCCAGGATGCGTTGCAGGTCGTCATTACCGTAATACTCGATTTCAATTCGACCGCGTTTCTCATCGTGATGAAGCACGACATGCGTTCCGAGATATTGCTGCAGCCGATTCTGTAAATCGTCGATCACGGGCGATCTTTCGCCTGCGGCGTCACCACGGCGACGACGACGCGTGCGCACACTTCCGAGTTGACGCGCCACCAAACGCTCCGTCGCGCGGACGGTAGCGGTGCGACGCAAAACTGTTTCCGCAACGAGCAGCTGTTCCTCTGCCGATTTCAAGGCGAGCAAAACTTTGGCGTGACCGACCGAAAGCAATTCCTGCGTGACCCACGTCTGGATTTGCGGATGCAGGTCGAGCAGGCGCATCGCATTTGCGACCGCGGCGCGGCTGCGTCCAACTTTTTGCGCGATGTCTTCCTGGCGCATGCTGAATTCGCCGGCGAGCCGCGCGTAGGCTTGCGCTTCTTCGATCGGATTTAAATCGGCCCGCTGCAGATTTTCGATCAACGAAAGTTCGAGCACTTCGAGATCACTCGCGCTGCGAACAATCGCAGGAACTTTTTCCAAACCCAATTCCTGGGCCGCGCGGAAACGGCGTTCGCCCGCAATCAACTCATGGCGGCCATCCATCTGCCGCACAATGAGGGGCTGAATGATTCCGTGTTCGCGAATGGAATTGATCAATTCCTGCAACGCTTCGAGCTCAAATTCTTTGCGAGGTTGCAGCGGACTGGCCGTCACACTCGAAAGGCTGAGTTGCTGAATCCGTTCGCCCGAATCCGGTTCGATTCGCGCCATTGGCGGTCGCGCGCTGATAAGAGCGCCGAGGCCTTTCCCTAAAGCAGATTTCGCCATGCGCTTCAGATTATCGGATAGACCTGCAAACCGCAACCGTTGCGCGTGCGAGACGGCACCGCTAGCGTCCGGTCATGTCGGCGCACACGACCATTTTTACTCTCGGACATTCACCCGATCCGGACGATGCCTTCATGTTTTACGCGATGGCCGAAAACAAAATCGATCTGCGCGGCTATCGTTTCGAACATCAGCTGGAAGATATTCAAACCCTTAACGAACGCGCGCTCCGCGGCGAGCTGCACATCTCGGCGATTTCGATTCACGCGTACGCGTACGTCAGCGATCGATATGCGCTTCTCCCGTGCGGTGCCAGCATGGGCGATGGATACGGGCCAATGATCGTGGCGCAAAACGCGCCGCCGTTTTCGAGTGACGACGAAATCCGCGCCTGGCTTCGTGAGCGCACGATTGCCATCCCGGGTCGAATGACCAGTGCGTATCTCGCCCTGCAAATTTATCGCGGAAAATTTGAGCACATCGTCGTGCCCTTCGATCAGATTTTTGATGTCGTGAAAAACGGCGGCGCCGATGTTGGTCTCATCATTCATGAAGGCCAGCTCTCTTACGCGCACGCCGGTTTCCAGAAAGTTGTCGATCTCGGCGAATGGTGGAAACGCGAAACCGGCTTGCCACTGCCGCTCGGCGGAAATGTTTTGCGCAAAGATATTCCGCTCGATGTCCAACGCGATCTGCTCGCGATCATGCGCGAAAGCATCGATTACGGACTGGCGCATCGCGACGAAGCGGTGCGACATTCGATGCCCTACGCGCGGGACATGGATACGAAGCTTGCGAGCAAATTTATCGGAATGTACGTCAACGATTACACGCGCGATTATGGCGCAAAAGGCCGCGCGGCGATTCGAGAATTCCTCAAGACGGCGCGACGCGAAGGCTATCTCGACAAAGAAGTGACGGTAGAATTTGTCGAGTGAACGGCTCGCGTATCGGTCTGCTTTTCGCGGCTGGCTTTGTCGCCGGTCTCATGAATGCAGTCGCGGGCGGCGGAACAATTGTCACTTTCCCCGCGCTGATTTTCGCCGGTATTTCTTCGATCGGCGCGAACGCAACCAGTACCGTGGCGCTCCTTCCGGGGACACTCGCCGGCGTGCTCGGTTATCGCCGTATTCTTCCGGAGGTTTGGAGATGGATAAAAATGTTCGCTGTCGTCAGCGTCGTCGGCGGACTCATCGGAGCAATCCTGCTCACGAAAACTCCGGAGCAAGTATTCGCTCGGCTCGTGCCGTTCCTGGTTTTATTTGCGACGATTCTTTTCACCACGCGCGATTTTTTCGCGCGCCTTTTTCGCTTGAACGCGACAGCGTCACCCTCCGTCCGATGGCTTGTCGCGGCGACGGGGTTTCAGATTGTCGTTGCTGTTTACGGCGGCTATTTCGGAGCGGGCATCGGCATATTGATGCTCGCTTCCCTCGGCGTTCTCGGCTTCGACGACATTCACAAGATGAATGCGGTCAAGAACGCACTCGCCTTTCTCATCAATGTCGTCGCGGCCGCCTACTTTATCTTTAAAGGGATGATCGAATGGCCCGCTGCCGCAGCGGTCGCCGCGGGAGCGATTGCTGGCGGATTTTCCGGCGCCCACTTTTCGCAGAAAGTCTCCCAAAGCACTGTGCGTTTTTGCGTCACCGCCATCGGGTTGTGCATCACCGCAGTGTTATTTTACAAACAACTGCGCGGTAACTAACGAGAAAAGTGGCTTACTTACCCTTCTTCTCTTGTTTAACGCTTTCCACGACGAAATGCTTGGCCCGCTCGAATTCGGTTTTGAATCCGTTCGCGAAATCGTGCGTGCCGTACTCAAAGAGCACAACAAAGCAGAAGGTGAAAAAAACAAAGAGAACGAGCCAAAAAAGCCCGCGAATGAGAGACATGTCGCGGACATTACCGTAACGAATCCCACAGGTCAACGCCCGGCAAGGCCTCAAACTTCCCATTGATCGAGGGAGCAGAACTGCCATGCTTTTCGCGCATGCGCGTGCCTCTTCTCGATCTAAGCGACCAATATCGTTCGCTGGCGCAACCGATCCGCAACGCCGTGGAGGAAGTGCTCGCGAGTCAAAGGTTCATACTCGGCCCCCAGGTAGACGCTTTTGAAAAAGCGGTCGCGACATATTGCGGCGCGCCTCATGCCGTTGGCGTTTCATCTGGAACCGACGCACTGCTCGCGATCCTGATGTCGCTCGAAATCGGGACGGACGACGCAGTTCTCACAAGCGCCTACACATTTTTCGCCACGGCTGGATGCGTCGCTCGCGTCGGCGCCACGCCAGTGTTTATCGATATCGATCCGAGTACGTACAATCTTTCGCCAGCGGGATTGGAAAAATACATCGCCGAGAACTGTCAGACCGATGAAGCCGGTGTGTTACGCGACAAGAGTGGCCGGCGAATCCGCGCGATCGTTTCAGTTCATCTCTTCGGGCTTTGTTGCGACATGGCCTCCATCGTTTCTATCGCGCAAAAGCATAAACTGATTGTGATCGAAGATGCAGCGCAGGCCATCGGTGCCGAGTACGGAAAAGCCGGAGTAAAAGCAGGCACGATTGGCGATGCCGGATTTTTTAGTTTTTATCCGTCAAAGAACCTCGGCGCAGCAGGCGACGCCGGACTGATTGTTTGTCGCGAAAAGGAGCTCGCGCATAAGCTCCGCGTTTGCCGGGAACACGGAATGGAGCCGCGCTATTTTCATCACTTCATCGGCGGTAATTTCCGCATCGACGAGATCCAGGCGGCGATTCTCAACGTAAAACTGCCATCGCTCGATGGCTGGTCCGCGGCGCGCAGGGCGTGCGCTGATTTCTATCGGGAGGAATTCGAGCGGCTCCGCCTAACGAATCGAATCACACTTCCAAATGAGCCTTATCGCGACAATGGCCCAACGAATCATCACATTTACCACCAATATGTGATCAGAACGGCCGCGCGCGATGCCTTGCGCCAGCATCTAACGCAATGCGAAATCGGCACCGCTATTTACTACCCTCTGGGACTGCATCAACAGGCTTGCTTTGCTTATCTCGGTTATAAAGAAGGCGATTTACCGGAAACGGAACGCGCGGCTCGTGAGACCTTGGCGTTGCCGATTTATCCGGAATTAAGTCGTGAGGCGCAGCATTACGTCATCGCAGCGATCGCCGAGTTCTTCGAGTCGTCATCGAGATGACTTGCGAGGCGTTTGAGCCGAGCCTATATCAACGCTCGCGGAAACGGGTAGGTACCGAAGTGGCCAAACGGGGCGGACTGTAAATCCGCTGGCTTACGCCTTCACTGGTTCGAATCCAGTCCTGCCCATTCTTTCCGGCGGCCGATAGTGGTCGAGCACTCCGCCATTGGAAAAACAAATTGGTAAGCTCGTTGGTCAATCAAGTTTGCCAAGCTCAGCGTCTGGACTTTTTCGAACGACCTTTCGGCGCGGAACGTTTGCGCATTTTCCCTTTGCGCGCGGCTGGTTTCTTCTTCCCAGCGCGTTTCGCCCGGGACTTTGTCGTCCGTTTCGCGGGGCGTTTCGTCTTCGACGCCGGCCGTGATTTGGGCCGAGTTTTCTTTGCACGCGAAGGTTTCGAACTCTTCTTTTTCGCCTTCGACTTTTTTGTTGCGGGTCGCTTCGGCGCTTTCTTTGCGGCGGGTTTTCGCCGCGCAGTCGGGATAATTTTCTTCGCAGCGGAAGCCAGCTGCCCAGTGCCGGCAGCCTTGCCCGCCACAGCCCCCAGAATACCTCCCACAACAGCTCCGACCGGGCCTACAATGCTCCCGATGACAGCGCCAGTCGCGGCACCGGCCGCTTCCTTCGAGATCGAAGGCATTTCAATATTTTCCGAGGTTTCGGAATTCTCGCCAGATTGTTTTTCTTCGTCAGCCATAAACGCAGCTCCAAGTTAATTGTTGTTACCACGTACTTCGGAAACCGGGCTCCGATTAGCCGTGAGTCCCGCGAATTTACCAACGGAAGCGGAAGCAAGAAACAACAAAAAAGCGCCTGATTTTCGATCAGACGCTTTTTGTAAAAATTCGTTCGGTTATCGTCCGCGACGCTGGCCACCATCGCGACGGCCACCACCACCTCCGCCGCCGCCGTAGCCGCCTCCGCCGCCACCATAACCACCACCGCCGCCGTAGCCGCGGCCACCGCCGCCGCCACCACCACCTGGTGGACGTGCCTCACGCGGTCGTGCTTCGTTCACGGTAAGCGGTCGACCTTCGACCGTCTTGCCATTGAATTCGGTGATAGCCTTTTGCGCATCGGCTTCGCTTGTCATCGTGACAAACGCAAAACCGCGCGATTTGCCGGTGAATTTGTCCTGCATCAACGTCACTTCTTGAACAGGTCCCGCTTGCGCGAAGAGGTCTTGAAGATCAGTTTCGGTCGTGTTGAAGGAAAGATTTCCTACGTATAATTTAGTTCCCATCTGAGTTTACTGTGGAAAACGCTGCCAGGTCACTGTTCCCGCTCATCGGATTTCAAATCGCCACTGATAAACTCACTGACAATCCACCAAGGTCCCGCACTTTCGTTTCCTTTTCGGCCTGATTAGTAGGCCTTTTTTTAGAGAAAGCAAATGGAAACAAGACCTCTGCGAAAACCCTCTAAATGCCTCAGATAGACCCACAAAATATTGCCCGTGAACCGGTGAGAGTCGCCGTGGTGGCAGCGGGAATTGTCAGCCCGCTCGGCTTTGGCAGAAGCGAAACCGCGGACACTCTGCGTCACGGACGAGACTGTGTGCGCGAGGTTACGCAATTTCCGGTCGAGCAGTGTCGCTGCAAAACTGCGGGACAGATTCCCGAGGATCGTCTGCAAGCTGTCGGGCGTGACCTGAAAAATTCCGAGCGGCTGCATCGCGCCGCTCGAATGGCCATTTTCGCGCTCGAAGAAGTTCTGGCCCAATCTCCAAACTTCGGCCCTGAACTCACGATCGTTGGCACGACGAGCGGGGGGATGACTTTCGGCGAAAAATATTACCGTTCGTTGCAACGAGACAGAAATGATCGCCGGGCTCCGCGATGGATCGCTAATTACCTGCCACAAAAGCCGATCCTCGACGCGCAGGAAGCGTTTGGAATTTCGGCGCCGTGCCAGGTGATCGCGAATGCCTGTGCATCGGGCACGAACGCGATCGGCCACGCCTTTGAGTGTATCCGATCCGGTCGTTATCAACGCGTGCTCACGGGCGGATATGATGCACTTTCCGAGCTTGTGTTTGTCGGCTTCGATTCATTGCAAGCCTCGACACCGGACAAGTGCCGGCCATTCGATATAAACCGCACCGGAATGGTTTTGGGAGAAGGCGCAGCGTTGCTGGCGCTCGAAAATATGGATTCCGCGAAAGCTCGTGGCGCGACGATTCTCGCAGAAATCGCAGGTTACGGGATCTCGACCGATAACCATCACCTGACTCAACCGCACCCTTCGGGAATTGGGCCGCGCCAGGCGATGGAAAGAGCCTTGGCGAGCGCGCACCTGGCCCCAGACGCGATCGATTACATTAACGCCCACGGAACCGCCACGGTTTTTAATGACGCCGCCGAAGGCAAAGCGATCGCGGAACTGTTTTCCAATGTGCCAATGAGTTCGACCAAAGGAATGATGGGACACTCGTTAGGCGCGGCCGGTGCAATCGAAGCGGTCATCAGCATTCTCGCGCTACAACATCAGTTTTTGCCGCCCAATATTAATTTCCGCGGCGGCGACACGGAACTCGGTCTAAACATCATTGCCAATCAAACTCGGAGCGCTCCCATTCAGACTGTTCTTTCAAACTCATTCGGATTCGGCGGCACCAATGCTTCCGTCATCGTGCGGAAGACCGCATGAGTCTGGCTCTTCGCGGCCTGGGATGGATCACGCCCCTCGGCCATGAGATCGAAACCGTTTGGAAAAAGCTTCTCGAAGGCGCAGAGGCGACCGCAACCAGTGTTTCCAATACGACAAGTCCGCGCAGCTATCCGGCGTTTCGCGTCTCGGAAACTGCTCCTGTCCATCCACGCCTGCGACGTTCCAGCGCAATCTCCCGTTTTGCTGTCGCAGCAGGATTGTCAGCGCTAAATGATGCCGGTTTCGACTCCGGAAAATATGCGGCTCGAACAGCTTTAATTTTTGCCACTTCCAACGGCGGAGTTATTTACACAAAACGTTTCTATCACGATATCGTGATGGCAGGTGCGCAGGCGGCGAGCCCTCTTCTGTTTCCCGAAACCGTTTTCAACGCACCAGCGAGCCATCTCGCCGCGATCCTCGGCATTACCGGCGCAAGTTATACATTGGTTGGCGATGGCGCCGTTGGAATCCTCGCTCTTAAAATGGCGGAAGATCTGATGCGAAATAACGCTCTCGATTACTGCCTTGTTGTCGCAGCGGAAGAAATCGACTGGTTGCTTTGCGATGCTTATCACAAGTGGCGCTTACTTCGCCGCGAACCTCCGATTGAGCCGTTCTGTAGATCCGCACGGGGCATGGTCCTGAGTGAAGGCGCCGGCGCTATCGTCATCGCTCGCGAAGGTTTAATTCTGCTGGATCGAGTGGCGGCAGGCGGAAATTTTTTGCGCCGGCAAAACGCCAGCGAAAAACTCAAAGAAATCTACGCCGAATTGGGGACGACCGGCTCTCCCGTCATCATCGCGAGCGCCAACGGGACGTTCATCGATCTCGCAGAAGAGGGCGCTATTCTCGAAGAGTTTTCAGATTCCCTCGTTTATAGCGCGAAATCCGCTTTGGGTGAAGGTGTGGCAGCAGGAACAATCTGGCAGGTTATCCTCGCAGCGCATGCGTTACAGACCGGCCAAGTTCCGTCTGTCCTTCACGCTCCCGAACATTCCGCCCTGCAAATCTCGCGCGCACAAAATAAAATCGACTCCGCAAAACACGCAATCGTTTCAAGTTGTGGCCTTAACCAGCAGGTGGCCGGCCTGCGATTATCCAAGGTTCTCTGACGAATGCTTTTAACTTTCCAAGGCCGAACTGCTCCGATACCTTCGACCACCGCCATGCGCAAGCTGATCCCGCTTATCTTTGTGGTTATTGGCTTGGTGAGCCCCGCGCAGGGCCAGATGCCAGTCACGCCGGGAAATCTTCCGGTCGAAATCAACTCCACCGGTGAAACGACTTACGAGAACGGAATCGCTACCGCACGCGATAATGTCGCCATTCACGTCGGCGACACCGACATCTATGCCGATCACGCGAAATATAATTCCGCCACGCATGACGTGGAAGTAGAAGGCAACGTCCGTATTTATCGCGCGACCCATCTTTACGTCGGAGAAAGCGGCGTTTACAACATCGACACGAAAGAGATTAAAGCCCGCAATATGCGCGCCGACTACGCTCCTTACTTTGTCGCCGGCCAGGACTTATCAGTTACTTCCGATAATGAGACGATCGTAAAAAACGCAACGTTCACGACGGACGATTCCGCTAACCCGACCTTTCATCTCCGGGCCAATACCGTGCGCATTTACGAAGGCGATCGCGTTATTTTTCAACACGTATCGTTCTACATCGGTAAGGTCCCAATTTTTTGGTGGCCTTATCTTTATCAATCGCTTGATGACGCCTTCAGTTTTTCGATTTCACCTTCGTTTTTGAGCTCATGGGGACCTTCCCTTCTCACCATGGTGACCTTTCCGATTACGAAAGAAATACATGGTCGCCTTCGACTGGATTACCGGACACGTCGCGGCATCGCTCTCGGCTTCGAATCGGACGTGAACTACGGAAAAGACAAAGAGAGCTACCTCAAAGTTAAGACTTATTTTCTGCAGGATCAGAACCCCGAACTCAATCGAACGAACCTGCCGCGCGGCTCGATCCCGACTTCTCGTTACCGCGCCACTTTTCAAGATCGGACTTACTTCACCCAGAATCACGATCTCTATGCAACCGTCAATATCACGAAGTTAAGCGACGCATTTGTGTTGCAGGATTTTTATCAAAGCGAGTTCCGTTACGATCCGCAGCCCGACAACGTGATTGCCCTCACGAAAACGAATCCCTTCTACACGCTCACTGCCATTGGACGCTTCCAAGCGAACAGCTTTTTCGACACAACCGAGCGCTTGCCCGAACTAGCGCTCGATATTAAGCGCCACGGTCTGTTCGGTGGGCCGATATTTTACGAAGGCGAAACGAGCATTGCCGAGTTGAATCGGAATTTTGCGCGCAACTCGACTTTTCAGGATTACAGCGCCTTACGAGCCGATACCTTCCATCAGTTGTTGTATCCCAACACTTATTTCGGCTGGCTATCGATCGTCCCCCGCGCCGGGTTTCGCGCGACTTATTACGATGAATCTCGCGATCTCGAGAAAACGATCTTCACGCCAAATCCCGATCCGTTGATTCCAGATTTCCTTTTGCCCGATCCGACGCTCAAGCAGCCGTTGCAGAGAGGCGGCGACGTGGTTCGCACGATTTTCGATACAGGCGTGGAAGCGTCTTTCAAATTATCGCGAGCTTGGGAAGGTGCGCAAAGCCGCGCGCTTGGTCTGGATGGCTTGCGTCACATCATCCAGCCGTTCACAAATTTTTCTTACGTTTCCGACACAAATCCTGATCCGGCGTCCATTCTTCAATTCGATCGGTATCAGCCTTCCACGCAATTGCGCCCGATCGATTTCCCTCAATTTACTTCCATCGATTCAATCGACGACTGGTCGATTTGGCGAGTAGGAGTGCGCAATCGACTGCAAACGCGACGGGACGACCTAACCGTGAGTTGGTTCGAGTTAGAAACCTACATCGATGTAAATTTCAACAACCCGTTCGATAAGACGCAATACTCTAACCTTTTTAATCGGCTTCGTTTTACGCCTCTGCCTTGGGTCACGTTTTCGGTGGACTCGCAAATTCCGGCGTTCGATCAAGGATTCACCGAAGTTAATACCGCCGTCATTCTTCAACCGGTAGCCAATCTACAGGTCAGCCTTGGCCATCGTTATCTGGACAACAACCCATTCTTCCTCAACAGCAGCTTGTTCACGTTCGGCGGTTACTATCGCATCAATGACAATTGGGGTGTGGGCGTCGCCGAACAATACGAAGCGAACACCGGCATTCTCGAATCGCAGCGTTATTCCGTTTATCGTGACCTAACGAGTTGGGTCGCATCTTTCGGCGCAGTTATTCGCGATAACGCCGGGGTGAAGGAATACGGCGTCCTGCTTACTTTTACGTTGAAGGCGTTTCCGAAACTTGGCTTCGATTTCAACTTCGATCCCGGCGGAGCCGGCGACACAACTCCGTGATCGCTGCCCTGTTGCATTTTTTGGGTTTTGCCTGTTCGTTCCCGCTCTGCGATTGAACGCAGTTCGTTTCTGTCATGGACCTTTCTATTATCGGTTCCGGCTATGTAGGCCTCGTCACCGGCGCGTGCTTCGCCGATGTCGGGCACAACGTCATCTGCGTCGATAACGATCCGAAAAAAATCGAAGCGCTTCGGGCCGGTAAAGTTCCGATCTATGAGCCCGGCCTGGAAGAAGTCATTCATCGCAATGTCTCGGCGCACCGATTGCGCTTCAGCGGCGACATTCAGGAAGGCGTCGATAACTCCCAGGTCATTTTCATCGCCGTCCCGACGCCGCAGCAACCCGATGGCAGCGTTGACCTGAGCTTCATTGAAAAAGTGGCGCGCGAAATTGCGGCGGTGCTGAAAGATTATCGCGTCATCGTCGATAAAAGTACGGTGCCAGTAAAAACTGGCGAAAAGGTAGCGGAATCGATCAAGCGTTATAATCGGCACGGAGCGAAATTCGATGTCGTAAGTAATCCGGAATTTTTGCGTGAAGGTTGCGCCATCGCGGACCTGATGCATCCGGATCGCATCGTCATCGGCGCGCAAAGCCAGCAGGCCGTCGATCTGATGAAGAAGATCTACGAGCCATTCATGGCGCCGATTCTGGTGACCGACATCAACAGCGCCGAACTGATCAAGCACGCCGCCAATTCGTTTCTTGCTCTGAAAATTTCCTACATCAACGCTGTTTCCGCGATCTGCGAAGCGAGCGGCGCCGACGTTGAAAAAGTTGCCGACGGCATCGGGATGGATCGAAGGATCGGGCGGAATTTTCTCAACGCCGGAATCGGTTACGGCGGTTCGTGTTTTCCAAAGGACATCGCTGCGTTCATCACCATCAGCGAACAACTCGGCGTCCCGTTTACTCTTCTGAAGGAAGTGCAACGCATCAATGCCGCACAGAAGGACCGCTTCTTAAAAGCGCTTCGTGAAACCTTGTGGGTTTTTCGGGACAAAAAAATCGCGGTCTGGGGACTCACTTTCAAACCAGACACGGATGATATTCGCTCGTCGGTCGCGATCGATCTGGTGGCCGACATGTTGCGCGAAGGAGCGCACGTGAGTGTTTACGATCCGAAAGGAATGGAAAGAGCACGCGAAGTCGCGGCGATTTCCAAAGCGACATTTGCCGGCTCGGCTCTCGAAGCGCTGGAAGGTGCGGAAGCTCTCGTCATCGCGACGGAGTGGAGCGAGTTTTCCAATATCGATCTGGCGGTAGTAAAGGAACGTATGACGACACCAATCGTCTTCGACGGACGAAACGCTTTCGATCCGCAGACAATGGCGGAACTCGGTTTCCATTATCATTCTATCGGTCGCCAGGTGGTGAAGCCGGACTGACGAGCAGTCGCACGACTTATGTCGGCACGCAGCATCGCGCTGGCGGCATTGCGCGAATGGCGCAAACGCGAACGATTCGCCGACGTCATTATTCAGGAGATTCTGGGAAGGGAGTCGCTGGGTGATTCCGATCGTGGATTTGCGCGCGAACTTTTCTACGGCGTTTTACGCCAACTGACGCTCCTCGATTTTTGGATCGGAGAGCTCCGCAAAGGAGAACTAGACGATGAGTCGCGCGATATTCTGCGTCTTGGCCTCTATCAATTATTCGTCCTCCGAATTCCAGCGCACGCGGCCATTAACGAAACGGTAGAGTTAGCGCGAAAAAAACAGCGCGCGCTGATAAACGGCGTCATGCGCTCGGCGCAACGCGACACGCAGGCGCTGTTTGCGGCGGCCAACGCTCAGCCACTTGCCATCCGCTCTTCACACCCGGAATTCTTGATCGAACGCTGGCAGAAACAGTTTGGGAAAGAAGCGACGATTGCGCTGACTGGTTGGAACAACATTCCGCCGCCAGTCTATGGACGAATCAATCGTCTTAAGATTCAGCCGGAAGAATTTTTGCGCGCCTTTCCGAACACTCACAGCGTATCCTCCGATTCCGATTTCATCGAGCTTGCTCAAATACCCGCCGACGCTCTTGCGTCAGGATTCCTGTATATCCAGGATCCGAGCACAATGGTCGCATGCGCAATGCTTGGTGCGCAGCCTAACGAGAAGATCCTGGACGCGTGCGCCGCGCCCGGAGGAAAAAGCGCTGTGATCGCGCAGCAAATGGAGAATCGCGGCTCGCTCATCGCGACCGACAGTCAACCGGAACGCATTAACCGATTGCGGGAGAACCTGGATCGTCTCGGCGTTCAGATCGCAAATGTGATGTCGCAAGATTGGATTGAACAAATCAAAGAATCATCGTTTACAAAGTTTGATCGCGTCCTGGTCGACGCACCTTGCAGCAACACGGGAGTCATGCGCCGGCGCGTAGACGTGCGCTGGCGGCTTAGGGCCGATGATTTCGTCCGTATGCAAAAACTGCAACTCGCAATCACCGATAACGTCATCGGTTTGCTTAAGCGCGACGGCGTTTTGGTTTACAGCACCTGCAGTCTGGAACCGGAAGAAAACGAACAGGTCGTAGCTTGTCTTTTGCAGAAACATCCTGGGTTGAAACTAACCGAGCAAAAATTCCTCATGCCATTCCGCGACGGAATCGACGGCGCGTTCGCCGCAAAATTTATTCGCACAAAGTAACCGGCGTTTGCATCCAGCAGCACTGGTGGAATCGTTAGCTTCTTATGCACGATCCGCGCTTCGACAAGCTGGCCAAACTTCTCGTGGGATATTCCACGAGACTCAAACGTAACGAAACGGTTCTGATTGAGGCCTTCGATGTGCCGGACGAAATGACGATCGCGCTCGTGCGTGCGGCGCGCGATGTGGGCGCTTTGCCTTTTACGCAAATTCAACGAGCGCGTGTCAGCCGCGAATTCGCTCTCAATGCCACTGAGCGCGCACTCCATTTGGTGGCGATTCATGAACTCACGCGCATGAAAAAAATGGATGCCTATATCGGGCTCCGCGGGAGCAATAACATCACCGAACTTTCCGATGTGCCGGCGAACCAGATGAAGCTGCTCGCGAAAAAGATGCGGCCCGTGCAGGACCAGCGCGTGAAGAAAACGAAATGGGTCGTGTTGCGCTGGCCTACTCCTTCGATGGCTCAGCTCGCTGGCATGAGCACGGAGGCGTTTGAAGATTTTTACTTCGATGTTTGCACTCTCGACTACCGAAAACTGCAGCCCGGAATGAAAGCGTTGAAGGCGCTCATGGAGAAGACCGATCGTGTGGAACTGAAAGGACCGGGAACGGATCTGCGTTTTAGCATGAAAGGAATTTCAGCCGTGATTTGCGGCGGCGATCGGAACATTCCCGATGGTGAAGTATTCAGTTGCCCGGTGAAGGACTCGGTCCAGGGACACATCACATTTAACGCGCCGACGATTTATCAGAGCATCGGCTTCGATAATATTCGGCTCGAATTCCGAGACGGAAAGATCGTTGAGGCGACGGGTAATCAAACCGAGAAACTAAACAAGATTTTGAATTCTGATCCGGGCGCTCGTTACATAGGCGAATTTTCGCTCGCCTTTAATCCGCGCATTCTCGAGCCGATGCGTGACATTTTGTTCGACGAAAAAATCGCGGGCTCCTTCCATTTTACGCCCGGCCAGGCATACGAAGAAGCCGATAACGGTAACCGCAGCCAGGTCCACTGGGACATGGTTAATATCCAACGTCCCGATTACGGCGGTGGCGAAATTTACTTCGACGGCAAATTGATTCGGCGCGATGGCGAATTTCTACCGAAGCAGCTTCGCTCGCTCAATCGCACTTCTCGTTAGGGGCTCTGGGCCGGCGCTTTATCGGCGAGCGGCTCCGGGCGGACTGAGTTGAATCAATCCGATCTCACCGTTGCCACCGACTTGCATGCTCGCGACTTCGAAGACTGGGGCGCCTTCAATGGCGCTGGGGCCCGCTCCAGGCAATTGCACGGAGACATTCTTCGAGGTCGAATTCAAAACGATCGAGGCAATTTCGAACGACGGTGAAAATTCAACGGTGGCGATCTGAAACGCCGCCGTCATATGCACCGACGCTTTTCCTTGTTGCGAAGGAGTTAATTGGACTGGTGCACTTTCAAAGTTCGAAACCAGTTGCACACCCGCGATGGTAAAGGCCGGGGTCGTGATAACGCCGGGCTTTTGCTGTTGCGAAGGAGTGAGCCGAATCGTGCCGAAACCAGCGCCGCCGGCTTGAACTGTTGCCACTTCAAAAGTGATCTGCAGGTTCATTGCTGGTTGCGGGTGTTGCGACGGCGAGAGGCGCATCATAACGACCTTGGAGATGGGCTTGAGCTGAAGCGCGCCCATTTTAAAAGAAGGCGTCAACTGCAGAGAAGCAATCTCGCAAGAGAACGTGAGTTGAACGGAGGTGTGCATTGCTCCAGGTGTAGGCGCGGGAGCGCCGGCGGTCGCTCTGGTAGCGGGAGTTTGGGTCGGTTCAGGCATGGTAACAGGTGTGGTTGATTGCTGCATTGCAGGTTCGGTGAAAACAATGGGCGGAGCAACTGGCGGTTCTGGTTCTACGATTGGAAGTGAAGCGGCGACCTCGACCACCGCAGGAGGTTCGACCACCGGTACTTTCACAGGAGGAACAAACTTAGGCTCAGGTGCGGAAACCTCAGGCATGATACCGGCCGTTTGATACGGAATTGGTTGACCCTGTCCGATCGGCTCAAGCTCGCTCTCTCTTTGTGGCGTCGCGGGTTCGATTATCTGTTCCCGCGAAGTAACGGGCTCGGCTCCTGAATATTTAATCTCGTCCGAAACAGGTTCGACAATTTCAGCTTCCTGAATCGCTTCATGCGGCGTTTCAGTTGGAGTTCCGATTGCACCGCGCGTCGCCTTCCCAGTTGGGAATACCGCACGCCGAACAGCGGGCTCCGTCGCTTTCAACTGCACAGAACGTCTGGGCGGTCCGGCAGTGAAACGACGCGGTGGATTTATTTCTTCGTTCACGCTTAAGCTCGAAATGTCCTCTTGAAACGAGGGGCTGGTTACTGGCGTCGCCGCCGCAGAAGTTACCCGACGAAATGAAGGCGACCACCGACGACGGATTTCAGTCACACTCACAAACAAGATTATGGCAACTCCAGCAACGAGGAGAGTCGTCACGAGAAGAGTGCGCCCACCGTTTAGATGCTCGCCGAGGGCAGGAGAATACTCACGAACTTGCGCGGGCGCGAGAACCGTCGCAGGAGTCGAGGTCGATTTCGCGGTTGCGACATTCGGTGGAGACGCCGTCGCAGCGACATTCGGTGTAGAAGGCGCCGGATTCGGTTTTTCTTCCGACGCTTTGTTGTTGGACTCAACTTTTGCTGTTGCTGGCGGCGCCACTACTGGCGCGGGCGAGTTTTCCGCCGCTGGCGCAATGACTGCGGCGCTTTGAGCAGCAACAGTCGGCGCCGGACTGATATCGGCCGACGAGGTCGTTGCTTCCATTCCGGCGATCGCCGGGCTCGCGCTCGGCGCTACACTCGGCGCGCTTTCTTTTGCAGGTTGTTTTTCTTCAACAACAGAGCCAGGAATCGGACTCGGCTCAACGCCAGGAAGCGATCCAGCCGGAGCTGTCGAATCGGCTGGTGCCACCGCCGTTTTTGCGGAAGCAACTTCTTCCGCCGACGCGGGGCTCTGCAGCCACCCGGCATCGTAAAATGAATCGGCAAAAACCAAATTCAGCGCGAGCGAGTAAATCTTTCGTGCTGAAGTGATCCAGTCATTCGCCTTTGTCGGATTATCATGTTTAAATTCCCAGGCAGCCTGCGCGTAATACAATGCTGGCGTATCGCCGGTGAACTGAAACTGATCCATCATCTTCTGCGCGCGGCTTTCCTTGCCCTCGAGCAGCAAGGTCATGAAAATCTTAAACTTGATCAGCTGCGCTGCCTGATTCTTGTCGCCACCGGGCGTCGCTGCAAAAAGCGACTCGAGACGATCGCGCGCTTTGCCATACTCCTTCTTCTTGAATGGAATTTGCGCGAGATTGAATTGCGCTTCGCGAAATTTCGGATCGCTCTTTAGCGCTTTTCGGAATAAGGCTTCGGCCTGATCGAAATTCTTTTGCTCCATCAGAATTTCGCCGCGCAAATTTAAATAGGCCGGCTGATTTGGATCGGCCGTTTCCGCGTCGTCGAGAAATTTGAGTGCGCCTGGCAAATCGCGTTTCTCAAAAGCTTCCTGTGCGAGATCCAGTTTGCCTTTCGCATAGGCTTTTGTGCGCGCGTTACGCTCTGCTGCAGAAGTCAGTTCGAGTGCCGCGCGCGTTTGGCCCGCGGGCTTCTGTAGCCAACCGGCTTCGTACAACGACTCCGCGAAAAGCTTATTCAGTTGGGGCGAAAAATTTTTCTCTGCCGCTGCGATCCATTCCTTGGCCGCCTTTTCATCCTTGTGCTGCAAAGCGATTGCCGCATTTCCGTACTGCACCGCCGGCGTATCGTTCGACAGTTCGAACTTCGAGAGGAACGAATCCACCATGTTGTCCTTCCCCTCCAGAATGTAAGTGAGGAGAATCTTATATTGAATCAGCTGCGTTGCCTCACCCTGCAATTCCGCGGAATTCGAAGCGAGCAGAGTTTGGAAACGATTCCGCGCTTCCGCCCAATTTTTTTGCAGAAAAGGAATCTCAGCGAGATTGAAACGCGCATTCCAAAACTTCGGATCGAGCTCGACCGCGCGATAAAGTGCCGCTTCCGCCTTGTCGTAGATCCCCTGGCGCATGTAAATGACGCCACGCAGATTCTGTGATTCCGCCAAATCCGGCTGGCGCGCATCGATCGCCTCCAACTGCTGCAATGCTTCCGGGAAATTATTGGCGTCAAAAGCGCGAAACGCCTTGTCATATATCGACTCGAGTTCCGATTTAGACGGCGAGACCGTGTTCGCGGCGAAAGAACTCAGGACAAAAAATAGGATGATCGCGATTTTCGAGAATCTCATGGAAGAAGGCATAAAACCGTCGCTCGCCATCGAATACAAGCCAAATTTTTTCGCTCGGGACGGAGCAATTTCAATTTCCAATTCGAGCAAGATTTACGCCGATTAATTGGACAAGGTTTACGTATTTAAGTTAGCGACGAGTCGAAGCCCCTCCAGCGTGAGGTTTGGGTGCACATATTCTATCAAAGGGACGCGTGACGCGATGAGTTGAGCGTAGCCGCCCGTGGCTACAACCTTCACCTTTCCCCGGCGAAATTGCTCGCTCTTGATTCGGTTGATGATTTCGCAAACCAGACCGCGGTAGCCAAAAACCGCTCCCGAGATCATCGCCTCACGGGTGGATTTTCCAACTGCCCGTTTCGGTTCGCGCAAGCTAAGCCGCGGCAGTAAAGCCGTGCGTTGGTAGAGGAAATTTGTCATCGCTTCCAAACCCGGCGCGATCACGCCGCCAATGTAAGCACCCTTGGCCGAAATGATGTCGAAGGTCACAGCGGTTCCGAAATCGACGACAATCGCGGGGCTCCCGTATAGTTTCGCTACCGCGGCGGCATTAGCGAGACGATCCGCTCCGATTAATTTCGGCCGCGGATAGTCGATCGTGACGCCGAGATTGATGCGCGGCCCCAGCCATAAAATCTTTGTCGCGCCCACAGCTTTTTTTACGGCGGCATTTTTCGCCGGAACAACGGAACAAACGACGATGCGGCCCACTTTTTCTCCACGCAAAAAGGTACGGAGTTTTTCACTCGTTAGGCTGGGCGTGGGAATGCGCGCTGGTCGCGCGATCCGCGATTTGGTCGAGAAGGCGATCTTTACAAACGAATTGCTGATATCGATCAGCAAATAATCGAACTTGGATTTCGAATTCGCGCGCGCCATCGATAGCAGCCGCCTACATGGAACGCTTACCGGCGTCAAGCTTGCGACGTTCCGTCGCTGCGGCTAGCCTCGCGCTGTGAGAAAATTGCCTCAGCGCCCACGCCGTTTGCGGCGATCACCCGCGCTGCGAAATCTGGTGCGTGAAACGAATTTGACTGCTCACGATTTTATCCTGCCGCTTTTTGTAAATGAAAAATTAGAGAGCACGCGGCCGATCGCCAGCATGCCCGGGGTCTCGCAACTCACGCTCGCCGATGTTGTGCGCGAAGCCGAAACGGCGCAGACGCTTGGGCTTCAAGCAATCCTGATCTTTGGCATTCCCAAAGAGAAAGACGAAAAGGCGAGCGGAGCTTACGCCGAAAACGGCGTCGTCCAGGAAGCCGTGCGCGCGATCAAGAAGAAATGTTCGGATTTAGTCGTGATCACGGATGTTTGTCTTTGCGAATACATGAGCCACGGACATTGCGGAGTAACTCGCATGGATGGCGATCATTTCCACGTTCTGAATGACGAGACGGTTGAACTTTTAGTGAAGACCGCCCTTTCGCACGCAGCCGCTGGCGCCGATCTGGTCGCGCCGAGTGACATGATGGACGGCCGGATCGGTGCGATCCGTGAAGCGCTCGATGCGAAGGGATTCGATCAGACCGGTATCATGAGTTACGCGGCAAAATTCGCTTCCGTATTTTACGGGCCATTTCGCGAAGCCGCGGAGAGTCCGCCACAATTTGGAGATCGCCGTTCCTACCAAATGGATCCGGCGAATGCGGCGGAAGCGTTGCGCGAAGTGGCGCTCGATATCGAGGAGGGCGCCGACATCGTGATGGTGAAACCAGCGCTGCCCTACCTCGACCTTCTCTGGCGCGTGCGCGAACGTTTTGCCAAACCGACCGCGGTTTATCATGTGAGCGGCGAATACGCCATGGTCAAAGCCGGCGTGGAGAAAGGTTACTTTGATGAACGGTCGGCCGTGCTCGAAATCATGACTGCCTTAAAACGCGCCGGCGCCGACGTGATCGTCACCTATTGGGCAAAGGAGTTGGCGCAATGGACGAAGCAGTAGCGACGCGACGAACCGGGGAAACACCTGCTCATAGCGAGCTAAAACGCCTCGCTGTTCTGTGGGCACAGGCTCAGGGTTACTCGGCTTGCGCGCTCGAGGTCAGCCTGCCGCGCTGCCGATATCGCGTGGATGTGGCGGCTTTTAAATTAAAACCGGACGAAATTGGTTGCACCGCCATCTTCGAATGCAAACAGGCGCGGCCGGATTTACTGCGCGATAGTTGCTGCGCCTCGATCGCACGTCAACGCCTCGAGAGCGTGCACAAGCGCCGGCTAACAATCGAAAAACATCTGCGTGTGCATTATCCCGCTTTGCGCAGGGGAGAATCGCTCTTTGCCGAATGGGATTCGCACGATTTCGACGCGATCGGTCATCGCAATTATTCGCGCATTTTGCGCGAATTAAGCGCACTGCAAAATCAGCTGCGCGATGGAACGAAGTTCGAAAAACTCGTGCGCTATCGTTGCGCCAATTTGTTTTTTCTCATTCTCCCTAACGAGCTATTTCACCCGGCGGAGATTCCGATTGGCTGGGGCGCGCTCGTGCAGGACGACGGGGCGCTGACCTTGGAACGCAAGCCTATCTGGCATGACACGCCTCGCGAAGATCAGCTACAATTCCTGCATCGAATCGCGCTCGCGGGCACTCGTCAGATGAATCGAAAACTTGGGATTACTTTCGAAAACGTTCTGGCGTCTCGGGCGGAGATGTCGCTTTAGTTTGCCCTAACGAGAAGATTTCGCCCGCTCATTTCACTCGGTTGCGGAAGCCCGAGCAAAAATAAAATGGTTGGCGCGACATCAGCGAGAATTCCGTCTCCGAGGTGAAAGTTCGCCGCGTCTTCGGCGACGTAAATGAAATGAACAAGATTTGTCGTGTGCGCGGTGTTTGGCGAGCCATCCGGGTTGCGCATTTTCTCGCAGTTACCATGGTCCGCCGTGATGAGAGCTCGCCCGCCTAACGACAAAAGTTTTGGCACGATACGCGAAACGCATTCATCAATTGTCTCTACGGCTCGAACGCCCGCAGAGACAACACCGGTGTGCCCCACCATGTCCGGATTGGCAAAATTCAGAATAATTAGATCGTAACTTGCCACTCGAGACAGAACCTCATCGGTCAATTCGCGCGCGCTCATCTCCGGCTGCAGGTCGTAGGTCGCAACCTTCGGGGAAGGAACAATTTTGCGATCTTCTTTCGGAAATGGGACTTCGACGCCGCCATTAAAAAAATAAGTGACATGCGGATATTTCTCGGTTTCAGCGATGCGCAATTGCGTCATCCCGGCTGAACTCACTACTTCACCCAAAATGTGAACCAGGTCCCCCGGCGCGAAGACAAAGGGCGACGGATACGTCGCGTCATATTGCGTTAGACTGAGGAAGTGGATACGCGGCCAGACTTCGCGCTCAAAGCCATCGAATTTTTCGAAGAGAAATGCCTGGGATAATTGCCGCGCGCGATCGGCGCGAAAATTAAAAAAGAAAACGGTATCGCCGTCGTGAATGCGTTGCTCGTTAGGCTGCGCAAAAATTAACGGCGGCATGAACTCATCGGTTTTGCCGATCGCGTATTTTTTTTCCAACGCTGCAGAGACGGTATCGTTCACGCAAACTTCGCCACGTCCAAGCACCACCGCGTCCCAGGCGATCTTGGTTCGATCCCAACGTCGATCGCGATCCATCGCGAAGTAGCGGCCCACAACCGTTGCAATCTTCGCGCCCATTTTACCCAGTCTCGTCGCGCATATTTTCAAAATGCCCGCGCCACCCGTGGGTGAGGCATCGCGACCGTCGGTAAAGCAATGAACAAAAATATCTGAGACGCCGGCCGCGTGCGCGGTTTCCGCCAGTGCGAGCAAATGTTCGTAGTGACTATGCACTCCACCATCCGAGACGAGGCCCATCAAGTGCAGTCTGTGACCTGAACAGGCGGCGAACGCTTCCTGCAAGATTTTGTTATGCGCGAGTTCGCCGGAAGCGATTGCCTTGTTTATGCGGGTGAGATCCTGATAAACGATTCGACCTGCTCCGAGATTGAGATGACCAACTTCGGAGTTCCCCATCTGGCCCTCGGGGAGTCCGACGTCGAGCCCACTCGCCCTTAGTCTGCTTCCCGGATAACGTCGAAACAGCTCGTCATGAAACGGCGTGCGAGCGAGCAATGTGGCGTCGCCATTCGCTTCGCGCTGCTCGAAACCGCCGGGGTTAATTCCCCAACCGTCTCGAATAAGAAGCATGACTGGCTTCGCCATCGCGGCGAACTGTGCCGACGTTCCGAACCGGAAACAAGCGGTTCTTTCGTTGACAATTCCGAGGGGCCGCTCCTACTTCGGCTCGTGAAGTGGCGCAATCAACTCCTCGCGCTTTTCTGCCTCATCGCATTTGCGGGAGTTGGCATTTTGTATTTCCAGCATTGGGTCGTGCAAAAACCATTCGGCATTATTCTCTTCATTGGCGAAGGATTGTCGCCAGGACGATTGGCGGAAACGCGTGTTTACGCAGGAGGAGCAGATTCGCATCTCTCACTCGACTCCATGGCTTCGGCAGCGCTGCTTATAAACTACTCCAACGATTTCGCTTCTCCTGATCAAGCTGCTGCCGCCACTGCATTGGCGACTGGAGTAAAAACGAATAACCACGCGATCGGTGTTGATGCGAAGGGAAAAGCGATTCGCAACATCATTACGCTCGCACAGGAGAGCGGTCGCGCGTGCGGACTCGTCACAAACACGAATTTAACCGACGCGACGTCAGCCGCCTTCTACGCTCACTTTTCCGACGGGAATGATCGAGAGGCTATTGCGCTCGCTCTTAGCGAGGGAAATCAATTCGATATCGCTCTTGGTGGAGGAGCATCTGCGTTTCTTCCACAATCCAAAAAAGGAAGCCGGCACGATGAGCGCGATCTTTTGCTCGAATTGCGCCGGAGAGGATACGATGTCATTCGATCAAAAGTTGAGTTGGAGTCAATCCCCCGATGGCGTCGCCCGAAATTGTTCGGATTGTTCAGCGACAACGAGTTTTCGTATGGGGGACAAGTCGCAACAGGCTTGGAGCAGCCAAGTCTTGCGGACATGGTTAGGCGCGCGATTGAATTATTGCAGTTCAATCCCGAAGGCTACGTGCTGGTGGTCGATGTCGGTTTGATGCGCAAGGCCGCCCGCGAAAATAACGGAGAGCGGACCCTGGCTGAGACTATGGAATTGGATCGCGCGGTGGCGATGGCGCGAAATTACGCGGGAAAGAAATCCATGATTCTTGTCGCCGGTGATTGCGCAATCGGCGGCTTAAGCATGAACGGATCACCATTTCGAAAGGACAGCGGCGTGGCCATCCTCGGATTGAACTCGGCTGGATATCCGTGGTTGTCCTGGGCGACCGGACCTCATGGGCCAAGACATTACGGACCGGCAACTAGTTCGGAATCCTCAGAGCAAAATCACGGTGAAACCACACAGGAACAAAACGGTAATTCACAAACTTCGTCAGAACCTGCGGCGATCTTTTCACAGAACGCACTGAATACGGTGGAGGACGTTCTTTTGCTCGGCACCGGACCAGGAACGCAAGACATTCGCGGCATCATGGATAACACGAACGTCTTCCGGCTGATTCGCGACAATCTTTGATTCGTGCGGCTGACGGATCGGCGGCGTTAGTTCTCGCCGGAAAGAAAAAGCCCGTTAGCCGGAGTTGCCGACCAGCGGGCCTTCTCAAAGAATCTCGACCTTATGGACTTGTCGGGACGATTTCAGGAATAAACGTAAACGGAGGATGCTGGGGTAAACTTGGCGGCGGGCCTTCGGCAGGGCCCTGCGGTTCGACGCCTTCAGCAGGGATGTCCTTATTATCCAGGATCGTCTTGCCGTCGAAGGTCGTCTTTCCATCAGCGTATCTGTTACCCGTGGGTTGTTCGTTCGACGCCATAATCTGCGAACTGGATTTCGGGCCACCGAACGCAGCAATTTCAGCAACCGAAAATGCGGATTGCGCAGGTGCCGGTGACGTCCAGCGCACCATCACGTAACGCCCCGATGTTTCAGGGAAATCTATCGCAGCGCTGCCTTCGCCTTCGCTATTTGCGACGGAGCCTACCGGCTTCAAACTTTTGAAAGCTTCGTTCGTTAGCTTCACATTCTGGGCGAGCTCAGTAGAGGCTGTCGCCGCTGGCGTTTGGCCCGCTGGCGCACCCTTTTGTAGAGCCTCTGCCTTGAGTTGATCATTTTCATTTTGCGCTGCCAGAGGGAGCGATTTCAAAACGTAGAAGTCGACGTTGCCTTTGCGCGAAGAATAAATAGCAGAAAGACGACGCAGCTTTGTCTCTCTGCCTAGATCGATCACCGCAATGGGATTCGCGTCGTCTCCCGCGAATGCATAACTGGTCAAAGGCTGGCTATCGATCATCTTATTCGCGTCCTTCGTGTCAGCGCCAGAGCTCACGTACAATGCGCGGGCTTTGGCGTGAACGTCAGCCAGATTGGAACTGATCAAAGCGAAATTCTCGGCTTTGCCTTCAAAGGCAACTTTGCGAGGACGCGGCATCGTAAAGTCCGAAACGGCGGGAGTTGAGTAAACTCCAAACTCGGCGATCCGGCCCGTCTGGGTAACGTTAAATGTCAACTTAACGTATTTTGCTTCCGTCGGACCAATCTTAGCTTTAATGGCCCCAGCTCCAAGATCCTGTTGACCGGCGCTATGCCACTGTGGGCTGTCTGCTGTGAGTTGAGCGCTCGACGTCGCGATCGCAACTGAACCGCGCGCACCGCGATTCAAAAATGAAAGGCTCTCAACATTTTCGATATTGGGCAACGACACGATCATCGTCGTCGCACCATTCGCCAGGCCATAGCCAACTGTGGGATCATCGCAAAGCAACGCTGATTCTGCGGTGTTACTGTCTTGCGACATGGAACTGAGCTGTAGCTTGGCATTCGGATTGCCGTTAGGCCGCACTTCGAGCTGAGCGCCCAATGAGTATCGAGCCAAGTTTTCTGGGTACACTGGCGCCTGTTCAACTGTGAGCGGCGGCACTTTTTGCATAACAACGTCAGCGGCCTGCGACATCGATAGAGCACAAAGGAAAGCGGTTCCGCAAAGTGCAATGTATTTACCATTAAGTAAAAGAGGTATTCTCATAATTTCCATATCCACAAAAAAGATAATAGGCTAAATCGTCCCCCGTTTGCAATATAAATTTCTTCTTGCATGAAGCTTTCGACTGGAAACAAAAGGGTGGGACTCATCAGACGAATATCCAATCCAACGGCAACACTAAATTATCCCGCGAAAAAATACACGCTTTTTTGTTGAGGATGTCTGCGCGGGCGCACGCGCATCGTAACTGATTCTTAGAATCAATTCTTCGCGTAAAGCGCTTCGTTAGTCGCGCAAAACTTGTGATCGCCCGAGTAGGCGTAGAACGGGACATACATGTCGCTGCCGACTTCGTTCGCTTTGAAAGCTCTCCAATTAAGTGTTGGATCGAGCAAATATCTGCCGTCCGCTGTCGTCCATTCTAGCCAGGCATGAGTCGATCGACTCGAAGTGGACCGTCTTCCGATAACGAGGCGCAGATTGCTCGCACCGAACATTCGCATTTTTTCGTACAAGGCAACCGCTTTCCCTTTGCAATCGGCCACGGCTCCGGATTCGACTTCACTTGGTGTCTTCCACTGAGTCGAAAATCCGTAAGGAATCGTCCGCAGATTTTCGATCCAATGATTCACCAGTCGCAGAGAAACTTGCTTGTCCTCGGCGGTTCTCGCATGCTGAAGAACAGGCCGAATTCTAACCATCTGGTTATCGTACGGTGTCGATTTGACTGCAAAAAAGTTTGGTTGCGCCAAGCACGTGACACAGGAAAGACACGTTGCAGCTGCGAAAAGCAAAAACAGACGCTTGGCTGAAAACGGAGTAAGAACTATAAAAAGCATATTTATGATGATTTGTAGAAGCATCCGTCATGCCATAAAACATCGCCACTGCCGCAGTGTAACTGATCTTCTCCAAAACGAAGACGAGACTAAAATTCATTCAGTTTAGTCCGGTGAGTCTTCCGTTTCGCTGAGGATGATGGGAGCGGTGCCCCGAATTTTTGTAACGCCTGCTTAACAGGCCCCAATGAAACCGTGAAATGTAATCTGCGTTCCGTAGTGCCTTGGGAGCCTACATTGCGGGCGCGATTACTTGAACTAACGTTCATAAGAGGACAAGATAACGCGTCGAAAATTACGCGCGCGCGCTTAACGCCACCGCAGTGCTAATAGCGTTTAGATGCGGAACGTGGAAAAGTCGAAACCAGCATTCCAACCGTTACACCTATTGAGAAAACCATTCGTCTCAATTAACCCATCCCGATGTCGATCTTCGCGCCTAACAAACGTGTGGCCCTTTAAAAACAGCACGTAATTCAAGACGATGTCGCGAATACCAAATTCGAAGATCCAGAGACCAAACGCGCGTAACAAGCCCTTTTACTGGAGCCTGTGCGATCCTGATCAGGTGAGCAACCTAACAAATCGTCTAAAAACGTGCATCCATTGCTCGGGCACGCCGGAGATTCATCGCGGCCGTGGCGTCGTCGGGTTCGAGACGTAGCGCCTCATTAAATTGCACAATCGCCTGCGAAACCTGTCCTTGGCGAAGGTATACCAGACCGAGATTGTTGTAAGTGGTTTCACGTTTGGGATCCAGGCGCATGCTCGCGATGTAATGACTTTTCGCGTTGTTAAGATCGCCTTTGGAAAAAAAGGAGTTCCCAATATCGTAGTGAGCCTCAGCGTAGTCAGGTTTAACTGCTAAGGCTGACCTAAATTCGGTAATCGCCTCGTCAATCTTGCCTTCTCGGGCAAGGAAAATCCCATAGTTATAATGAGCCAAAGCCGATTTTGGATTCAAACTTATCGCCGTTTTATACTCCGCAATCGCTTCGTCTTTGCGGCCGAGACGTTCAAGCAGATAGCCATAATCGGTGTGAAACTCGCCGTCGCGCGGGTTGAGTAGAATGGCTTGTTTAAAATGCCTGGCCGCCTCATCGATCTTAGACTGTTCCAGCAGGATACGGCCTAAATCGTAGTGCGCTTTGTCGTCATTCGGATTGAAGCCCAGCGCGATCCGATACTGGTCGGTTGCTTCTTCGAAACGGCTGGCTGTTTGTAAAGAGACCGCATATTTCAAATGCGGGCGAGCACCGACCGGCAAATCGTCTACGATCCAACCCGCACGTTGCGTTTCCGGCGCGGGACCGTGAGTTTGCCCAATCCACAGAGCAGTCAGAGGAATCACAAATACAGCCACCCATTTCAATCCGTGTGCGAGCCAGCTTGGAAGAAAATTACTTGATGCCGCGGAAGCAGTTCCGCCGGCCAATCCGAGAGACTCACGCGTCGAGCGTTCGCGAACTTTCCAAATGAATCCATCATAATAAAAATGAAGCAAGCCAGATGCTGCTACTATGCCGGTGAGCACGCGTTTGATGGTGTCGATGTCGATGCGTTCCTTGAAATACGCGAGCGAGCCATAGGCGAAAACTAATCCTATGTACAAACCCACCAGGGAACCGCTGCGACGAAAAACAAAACGCATAAAGCCACCAATCGACGTGTCCTTCTCGACACGATTGCGATTATAGATCCAGACGAGCGACAGATACTGCACGTCGTGAAAAACCTCGAAGAGAGCGATCCCTGCGAGAATGTTGCTGACGCTGTTATTGCAAAACCACCAAAATCCAATACTCGTGACGAGAAGGGCCAGCTTCACCGGATTAGGCCGTTTTCCCACAACCCACATCCGGGCGAAATTCACGAGGAACAGGACCGCAACTGCAATAGCAACGAACAATACGCCTTTCTGCACTCCGTGTAACAGCCACGGCGGAATATAAGGCGCACCACTGGCGTAATAAGTCTCTAACGTATCGGTCATCCGATTCGAAGAGAGAATTATTGCAGCCGCGAACCAAACGGCGCAGGTCGCGAAATCCAGTCGGCGCGTGAGGGCGGCAAATGAGCCCATTTTGGCGTCGTAGATTCGACAGAAACCATAGGTCTGCATCATCCCGTGCCAGACGCCCCAAAAGAAAACAACGAGAATAATTCCTTTCAGATCCCACCACGTGAAAGCCACGCAGACACCGACCAGAAAAACCGGCGCAAAAATGAAGCGCCATCGAAATCGCTCGAAGAGACTGCGATCTCCATAGGCGCGAATCATCCCCGGTAAATGGTGTCCCATGGAACCAAACGCAGCTACAAAGACGTAAATGTCTTGTGCGCTCCAGCGTGCTTGCGCCAGCGCAAACATCGGTACGAGCAAAAGCGGCGTCCCGACGTAGAGAATCAGGTCGCGCCAACTGTTTAAAATCCACAGATTTTTTCGGGGCGCCGCCTGCGCTACGGCCGGCACCGTTTGTGGTCGAGAAAAAGCGCTTACGAGTTGCATCTCTTAAACGGAGTAAAACTGTCGTAACTGCGGGCAAAAATCAACGCCCGTCTGCACCTGGATTTTACGCCAATCGATCAATTCCATATTCCGGGGAACGTTAATCTTTGATACTTCCATCAAATTGGAAAACCACTGTCCATCACCCTCCTCGTCCCGTTTGGAAACAAAATATATGACGACGAGGCGTTCCCACCATTGCAGAAAAAAACGCGATTGGCCCACGAGTCGTCCATTTCGCGACGTCTAGATTAGACACTGCTACAAACCCCGTGCTGTTTTCTCAACACACGGTTATCGGTCACTACGCTGCTGCCAATTTAATTCCCAGCCCCGGGACGACCGGAAACTACTTGAAGGGATGGATCCTCCGACTTCAAGACTCCTTCAGTAGTATACCGTCCTGATTGGTATATTTCAGACCGCTTAATCACTCTCAGTGGCGAAACCGTGGCTGTACCGATCGATTTTACTTTGATTTTCTGGGGAATCATCGACCCGGTCACAAACACATATTTGCTATCCGATTGAGCGCTTGGTGGATCGGCAAACGCCACTGCCATCAAACAGGTCATCGATATCGAGACCACAATTAGTTTCTTAGACATATGTGACAATTTCATGTGGTGACATTACGGCGATATTTCTTCCTTTCAACTTTCCCATCTCAGTGTTTTTGGAAAGCAAAAAGGGCAGCGGTCGTAAACCGCTGCCCTTTTGAATTGCTAACCTGATTGACTCTTAGAACTTCTTCTTCAACTCAACGTAGAGGAAACGTCCAAGATTGTCGTATTGGAAGCCAGGATATCCAGTGGAGTTACCGGCCTGGATGCCGAACTGCTTCGGCGGATCTTCGCCAAATACATCGTTCACTCCCACGGTGATCTTGGTGTTGTTCAGGATGTTCTTCCAGCATGGCATGGAGTAATTCGCCGTCTGGCCAGTCTCAACAGCCTTGCCGTCCTTGCCGCGCACCACTTCCTTCGCGTCCTTGGAATACCCGGCCACCGGCTGCGACTCAACTGGCGCCGTGAAGACAAGCTCATAGGAGGCCTGCACATCTTGGAAATAAGTGGCCTCCACGTAGTGAATGTCAACTACTCCGCCACTTAAAGCGAAAGGCTGGCGCTTTTCTTTGAATCCGTCGAAGTAATGCACAGCCCAGCCTAGCTCGAAGTTGTTCCACGCCCAAGTAATCCGCTGGATTCCCTTCCACTTGACCCAGCCGTCGCCGCCCGTTACCTGGCCGAAAAAGGCGCCTTCGAACGGATCACTGTTGGTCCGTCCGCTTACTTCTCTCGCCCTCGATATGCTAGTGGATTGGAAGATAAAGGAATCCAGATAGGTCGCCTGCGTTAAGGAAGTAAATGTCCCGAACGCAGTCTGAATCTGGTATTGGGCACCAAGGTCAACGCCCCTCGCGTTTTCACGGCCCGCGTTGAAGTACGAAGTCTGAAGAAAGGTCACCGTTCCCGCAACAGGATCGATAGTGAGCTGCTCTCCAGGCAACAACCCGGGGCCGAAGAAGCGCCTCACGACTTCCTGCGCACTAGGCGTTATCACGACACCACTGCGTTCGATATCCCAGAGGTCAACCGATAGCGTCAACGTCCCAGCGGGAATCCATTTCGGCGTGTAAACAATGCCACCAGTCCACGTGCGCGAATCCTCCGGCTGAAGGTTTGCGTTGGAAAGGACCGCCTCGGTCGTTTCCGGCGTGGCGGCGCCGCCAGGAATTAGGCCAACCAACGAAGTCGACGCCAAAGTAAAGGCAGTGCCGCCATACAATTGAAACAGACTGGGTTCAAGGAAACCTTCACCCCAAGTACTGCGAATCGTCAGCTGGTCGTCAAACGGCTGCCAGCGCATGCCCACTTTAGGAACCATGACATTGGTATCGTTATTTTCGAAAGCTTCATACCGGCCGGAGTAAGTGAATTCCAAGGAATGTAATCCAGGAATGTTCATCTCAGGACTGGTGATCGGCACCAGCAATTCGGCGTAGATATCGTAGTCTTTGCGTCCCGCGGCGACCACAGGCGATTGTCCAACGCCGGCCTCTTGCTTCAAGCGACCTTGGTCATCGGGATCAGCCCGCAAACTTTCGTTACGGAAACCAGCGCCGAAGGCGAATCCTACGCCTCCTCCGGGCAAGTGAAACAAGTCTGTCGTGTAAACGTTCGCGTCCAGAGTTCCTAGCTTCGAATAATTCAGGTCCTTCCTGAACAGGGTCGCGTAGTTAAGCGTCGGGGCGTTGGATGCGATCGGCACGCGATAATCGTTGAACGGGTTGTACGGGATAGTCGTCCCGATAAACTGCGATGAAGTTGGATCAAAGATCGGGTCGTTCGCATTCACGATCTGATTGTAGCGGACAGTGTTTACATCCACCGTCCTGGAAATATTTAGAACCTGGCTATACCGGAATGCGGCATCGTAGCCCCAACTTCCATCAAATAATTTGTCGCCCTTGACTCCGAGAGTGGTCAAGAAGGCCTGATTATCGTTATCGAAAAGACGGTTGCCGAAGTCGGCCAGACGCGCACGAGTGCCACCCGATATAATCTGTTGGAACGGATTAAACGGATTGAAGGCACCTACAGGCACAGCAACCTCCGCCGCCGTTGGTGTATTGGGCGGTGTGATCTGAACGCCATTCGCGTCGAGAGCGAAAGGGTGATTAGGCGGGATGGCGAGTGTGCCCTGGCCCTGAGTTTGGAAATCGTTGGTTGCGTTAGGCGCAAGTTCGTCGTGCGTCTTTACGTCGGCATAATAAAAATCGCCGTAAATCTGGAGCTGATCTCCGCAAACTTTATGGCTGAAAGATACATACCCACCCCAACGTTCCTGCTCTGGAAAGGAGCCCGAAACGGCATTAAAGTTAAAACCAGAAAGTAGACTTTGCGCCGATCTTGGACGGCGTCTCGCGTAAATGTAATCCGACGCCGGCGCCAATCCGTTGGTAAAGCTCGGCGGAGTGGTGAAAATTATGGGCCGCGGTGTACCATCCGCATTCACGGGTAGAATCGCCGGATCGATTCCTGCATCGATCGCTGATTGCCTGCTGATCTGCAGGTTATATGGGCTCGTGTTTGAACTCAAAAACGGCGGCTTGAGCGAATTACCGCGGTCAATATTGAACAGCGAATTATGGTGGTAGTAAAAGATATCGCCGGTAACCGAGGTGTTGTCGTCGCCAATACCAAAGAGGACATCAGCTTGAAACTGGGCTGCGTTTTTATCCAAGGTGTCGCCATATTCGACTTTCGTCTGGACGCCGCGGTAGTCTTTATAGAGCTTAATGTTTACAACGCCGGCAACCGCATCCGCTCCGTAAGTGGCAGAAGCGCCATCTTTCAGAATTTCGATGCTCTCAACAGCCGCAAGCGGAATTGTGTTCAAATCGACGAAGCCGGAGCCGGGATAACCCGCAACACGGCGGCCATCGACGAGAACGAGGGTGGCGCTATTATCGAAACCGCGCAGCGATACCGAAGACGCCCCGGCAGGACCGCCCTGGCTGGTCGCGTTATTTTGAACCGGAACGCTGTTCGAATTGGCCACCGGCTGATCTTTGAGCAGCTGCTCGAGGTTTCTTTCACCCGACTTTTCAATCAAGTCGCGGTTAAGATTCAACACGGGGTTTGGACCGACTTCTTCCGCCGTCGGAATATTCGATCCTGTGACGATGACGCGCTCCGCCTCTTGGGTCGGCGCGCCCGCGGCGCCCTGGCCCGCTTGCGGTGTGACAGGCGCTGTTGCCTGGGCGTGGGCGTTAACGGCCATCATGAAAGGAATCCCGACGCCTGCTGCGAGAGCCGCGCGCGTGAATCCAAGCCTTTTAAGCATGCTTCTTATCATTAGTTTCTCCATTGGTTTGGTTAGGTTTAGCGTAGGCATTAGTGGAGAATACTAGGGCTGACAAGCCTTTTTTTCACTTTTTTTAAAAATTTTTGAACGCTGGCAAGATCACACTGTCCGCCCTTGTCTTCGCCGTGGCCGCCAAGGATTGAAATGACTCGCCAATTCGTCCGGCAGATACCGGGGATTCACGATCAGAGATTACAAAGACGAATGGGCGATTTTTAGAGAGAGGCCTAACGAGTCATCAACTGCATCGCAGAGCGAAATGCGAATTCTTCTGATGAATTCACTAATCAATTCCGAAATGGAACCGCCCTTTCGCTTAGCCAGGGGGATAAAAACCAAATTCAGCCTGCAATTCTTTCCACAGCCAATCGGCAAACGGATCGGCTTTGAGAGAGAGCGCTTTCTCCGATGCTAATGTTTGCGCATTCTCCACTTTACCATCCAGGCAGTATAGATACACGAGCAGGAAAAAGTGATTGAGATCGATCGCACCATGATTTCTCTCCTGCTCGAGCAATAGAATCGCCTCGTGGATATCTCGCTTCGCCAGGGCCCCTGCAATCAAATCAGCGCGCGCGTCGGCAGAAAGTGTTTGCGCGGCGCGTGCGAATCGCTCTGCGATTGAAACACGAAACTCGTCGCTATTCATGATTTCCAGCACCGGAGTTCTCAGATGCGAATGCTGTAGATAAAGCTGCAGTTCGGCTAACCAGTTACTGCCGGCGAGCTGCGAGCGAAATCGCGTTTGACGCAACAGAAAAAGCTTTTCGAGCTCAGATCCCGACGCACCGGGCCAAATGTTCTTCGTTAAGACTGAGGAAAAAAAACGGCGCAAAGCCGAGGCTCCATCCATGTATGGTTGCGCGAAAAGATATGTCGTATCGAGATTAGCCGGTTCATCGCCGAGTCGCTTTGGATAAAAATCGGTCAATGGTTTCGTGCCGGCGGTGAGCCGATCGATTTCTTCTCCGTCCATCAGGAATAATGCCGGCATCTCGTCCGGAACTTCCATGCCGATCCGGATCAAATCTGTGCTCGTGGCCTGATCCGTCCACAGACGCTGGTCCTCATCTCTCCCAAGTTTTCGGGCCATTCCGTTGATACCCATCATTATCCATTCAAGATCGGAACTGGACCAGACCGAGGAGTTAGGAAAGACATTATGAAACGCGCGCAAAATCGCTTTTGTCTCGTCCACCTTCAGCTGATAAATCGGAAGCCAAAACGTTCCAATCCCTCCCGTTTTTAGACGGCTTTTCATGAGAGCGAAGAATTGCTCGGTATAAAGATTAACGGTTCCCGCGACCTTTAAAGGAGGCGGTTCGCCGGTGATAATGTCGTATTGCCGAGGACTCGCTTGCAGAAAAAAACGTCCGTCTTGCACAAACGTCTTTACCCGAGGATCTGTCAGCGGATTGGAATAGTTCGCGGTCGTATAACTGCCGGCCAGATCGAATACCTCCTGCGAAACATCGACCATATCGATGCGCTTGAGATGCGCGTCGCGGACGAACGCATCCGCAGTTACACCAACGCCGTAGCAGATAAGAAGAACATCTTCCGATTCAGGACGAAGAGTCAGCGGCAGATAGGCAAACAATCGCATATACCGCTGGCTGCGCGGTTGCGTTGCTGACATTGAGTAGGCGTTCGTGAGTAGCCGATAGTAGTACGGCTCGCCGTAGAGATCTCGCCGGAGCAACTGCAAGGTATCGGCGTTGCCCTCGATCGTTCTTATTAAATGCGAACCGTCCGCTTCGTACGGCTGCCGGGCGTGCGCGAGATGCTTCGAGTCGCGATCATAGGGGAAAAAAATAATGATCAGAAGGAAGACGCCACAGAGCCCCAGCCATGCGAGATTGGAAATACCTTTCAGAGTCCAAACGGGCCGACCACTCGCGAGTAGCGCGAGCGCAGCATAGCCCACCGCAGATAACACCAGCGTCCGCTGAAAGCCCATGCTCGGCAGGAAAATAAAACTTGCTGCGAGGGTCCCGATCGCCGCTCCCAAGGTGTTGAACACAGTCGTTAGGCCAGTGCTCCTCATCCGGCTCTCCACTGCGAGCTGCACCTGTGCGGCGATGACTGGAAACAAAATTCCGGAAAGGAACGCAACTGGGAAGATCAGCGCCAACGAAAGCCGGGCGATCTTCTTCCATGATTCTATATAGGACGATCCGAGCGTCACTTGAATCGGCGGCGCTGGGAAAAAGATATACGATAAAAGCGTTGCAATGGCGCCAATGATCAAGAGAACGCGCAACGATTGGTTAGGCCGCACACCGCGTCGATGCATCACTCCTGCCGTGATGCCGCCGCATCCTATGCCAGCCAGCACGACGGCGAGCATGCTGGCAAAAGCACTCGATGACGACGAGACGTAAAGACGCAAAAATCGAAACCAAACTATTTCCAGGCATAGAAAAATGCCACCCGTGCCCATGCTCAGGATGAGCAAACGCCATGGCAAAAGAGCCTGATTTTTTTCTTCGCGTACCCGCGATATTTTTTGCTCATTTCCACTCTTCGACGCGTATTTAAACGCAAGTAGCATTGCAATAGCCGCCGCGGCAAAGTTCGCAGCACCCGCGGTCAAAGCCGTTCCGTAAAGTCCGAACGCCGCGACCAGATACGCTTCGCCCGCAATCGCGCCGGCCACGGCACCGAGCGTGTTCCAGCCATAAAGTAATCCGATGACGCTAGCGAATTCGTTGCTCCGCAGAATGGGATCTTCCAGCAACGTCGGCAACGTCAATCCCATTGCGGTCGTTGGCAGAAGCAAGATGAGAAACGATAAGGAGAAACGTATTCCGTTGAGTGCACCTTGATGTTCCCACAGCGCTTGAAACATCGGTCGCATCCATTCTCCGAGAAGCGGAAGACCGAAAACCAGCGTGCAACCAAAAAACGCGACCGCCAATTCCAACACCGCGTAGAAATAAAGCGGTCGCATGGGCAACCGCCACGAAGACGCTGCGATCGCACTTCCGAGCGCGAGCCCGCCCATGAAACTGGACAGAATCAACGCTGCCGCCCAGATTGAGTTCCCAAAAACCAAACCGCTTAGCCGCAACCAAAGCGTTTGAAAAAGTAGCGCGCTGCCTCCCGATAAAAAAACCACGACTGAAAGAATCGAAATGCGCACTGATCAAATCCTGATTATCTGCTCGTGAAGGTGGCCACACCAATACTCACGTTACAAACTTCTCGCAATTCTCTCGCTCCTCGCGATGCCCCTTAGTACCGACAAAATCCGCGATGCTGTGGTGGCGAAAATTCGAGAAATGTCCCCGGACATTCACGGGACTTATCTCGACATTGGGGCTGGCCACGGCGCGCTTGCCCGACTTGTTAGGCGCGAGTTTACGGTGACGGCCAGGGCGTGCGACTACACGAAGGAATTAATGCGCACGAGACATGTCCCGGTCGACATCGTCGATCTCAACAGCGAAACGCTGCCTTATCCTGATGCCGCATTCGACCTGGTCACGTGCACCGAAGTAATCGAGCACATCGAGCATTACAGACAAACGATCAGAGAAATTTTTCGAATTCTAAAACCCGACGGAGTTTTTGTGCTCACGACGCCGAATGTTCTAAATCTGCGCTCGCGGCTCCGCTATTTGCTCTTCGGATTTTTCAATCTCTTCGGCCCGCTCCACATTCGTGAGAGCGATCGCTTTCTTACGGGAGGGCACATTAATCCCGTGTCGTACTTTTACGTGGCACACACCCTGAGCGATGCGGGTTTTGCCGACATCACAGTTGCAACGGATAAACACCAGCGCGGTTCATTTATTGGGTTGGTATTTCTTTGGGCTCCCATCCGCCTGTTTTCGATCCTGGCGATGCATCGTGAAAGGCATCGACATAAATCATTGGAAGAATCGAACGAACAATTCGTTAGGCAAATGAACAGCATCGACCTTTTGCTTGGACGCACAATAATCGTGGGAAGCCGGAAGAAAATTACCTAGCCGAGCGTTGCCCGTGGTGTTTCTTGTCTTCGCGCTCATGCCATCTGGACGATCGATATGTTTACAGGACTGATTGAGGATATTGGTCTCGTTCGTTGGATTCGCGCGACGGACCGCGGAACACAACTTCAACTGGCCGCGCCACGCATCGCCCCGGATATCCATCGAGGCGATAGCATTTCAGTGAACGGTTGCTGTCTCACCGTCACTTCCTGCCGCGATGAACATTTGACCTTCGATCTTTTGGAGGAAACGCTCGATCGCACGAACCTGCGCCATCTTCGTCGCGGCAGTCCGGTAAATCTCGAGCGCGCGCTCGCCGCCGACGGCCGGCTCGGCGGTCATTTTGTTCAGGGCCATGTTGATTGTGCCGCGCGCGTAATTGCCTTCGAAGCGACGGGTGAAGATCACGGGCTGCAAGTTGAACTGCCTTCTGACTTCAGCCACTACGTAACTTGCAAGGGATCGATCGCGATAAACGGCATCAGCCTCACCGTCGCAGAATTATTAGAGAGTAGTTTCGCCGTGTGGATCATTCCGCACACGAAACGCCGTACCAACCTCGATGGCCTTCAAGTCGGCGATAACGTCAACCTCGAATTCGACATCCTGGCGAAATATGTCGAGCGAATGATGGCGCGACTCGCGCCGCGCACCGAAACTTAGTTTTCGGTGCTTATATATATAGCGCTACTTAGCGCCGGACCCGAAGATCACTGCCGGAATCGTGCGCAGTAATATCTTGAAATCCAGAGTCAGCGACCAGCGATCGATATAATCAAGATCCAGCCTCACCCATTCTCGAAAATCGACGACTTGGTTGCGGCCACTGATCTGCCACAAACAAGTGATCCCCGGCCGAACGCTCAGGCGTCGCCGCTGCGCCGTATTTTCAAACTTCTCCACCTCATAGATCGGCAGCGGCCTGGGTCCCACCAAACTCATGTCGCCTAACAAGACATTAAAGAGCTGCGGCAATTCATCCATGCTCGTCCGGCGCAGCCATTGGCCCAGCCGCGTGATTCTCGGATCGTTGTCCACTTTAAAGACCGGACCACGCATTTGGTTGAAAGGTTCCATCTCCACACGTCGCATCTCCGCGTCGTTCGACATCGAGCGAAATTTATACATGACGAATGGTTTCCCGTGTTTGCCGGCGCGCTGCTGGCGAAAAATCGCCGGACCCTTGGACGTCAGTCGAATTCCAATCGCAAGGGCGATCATTGGCAAAAAGAGAATGATGATCCCGATCAACGCTGTGAAACGGTCGATGAGTTCCTTCACGAAAAGCGCCCAGGAAACATCCGGCGTCGAACGAAAAACCAACATCGGCCATCCTGCGAAAGCATCGAAGTGCGGCTTGGCGATGGAAGTCTGAATAAAATTTGCGCCTAACCATGCGGGCACACCTTCCACTTCGCAGGCTCCGATCGCTTGTTCGACTCGATTAAGCTGGCTGTTTCCCGCCGCAAAAATCACGCGCGATACCGCATGCCGATGCATCGCTTCTATCAGGTCGGAGATCGGTTGTTTCTCGATATCGATGCGCCCGACTATTTCCGTCAACATGCGTTGCTCCGCTGTAAAAGATCCTTCCAGCGCCGCGATATCCTGCGGAACGCCTGCGAGCAAAATACGCTCGCGCAATTCTCCACGCGCCACGCGTCCGCGAAAGATGAAACCCATTACCTGCTCTCGCGCGAGCAAGAGAATGGTTGCGATCAGGACAAAGAAAACAGGAACCGTTCTATTGTAGAGAGGTTGCTTTAGAAAAACCACGCTTGCGCCCACGATGATACTCATTGCGACCATCGCGCGCAGAATTTGCTCCAGAGTTTTCCACTTCGATCGATTGATAGGCGATTGATAAAAACCCTGAAGCTCGAGCATAATTGGACCAAAGAGCATCACGACGATGAGCAGCCAATAGTAATTCGGAAGCGGATCGACCCGCTCCGAAATCGCAGTCGAGATTGTGCTATGCAGGCGCAGGCTGTAGGCGATGAGCAATGACAACGCGAGCAATGCCGCATCCACGACCTGCAAAATCTGTGTGTTTAATTCCTGTTTCCTTGCGAGCATGCTAGACGGTATCGGCTGTTTCTCAGGGGAAAACGGGAGACAAAGATAATGACAGCATCGCGCATGGTCAAAGCAACATCCGGTCCGCACTCCGTCGGCGTCATTGCAACCGAACAGGATCTTGTGCGCGCGTTGCGCTTGCGAAAGCCGCCCGATTTTTTCGAACTTCGACTCGATACACTCTTGTCCGTGATTGAAAACATTGTCAACGCAATCTCGAAACTGCCTTCGCCTTGTATCGTTACCGCGCGCGATCCAAAGGAAGGCGGAGCCAACAATCTTCCTTTCGCGCGGCGCCGCGCATTGTTGCTTCGCTTTCTACCGTTCAGTGCGGGCATCGATGTTGAACTCTCTTCCGCCAAAAACTTCGGTGCGATTCTCAAACGCGCGCGTGCGCGCAAGCTCTGCGTGATTCTCTCGCGGCACGATTTAAAAGACACGCCGAGTGTGAAATCGCTCATGCAAGCTGCCGATCTCGCATACTCGTTAGGCGCGAACATTTTCAAAATCGCCGCCCGCACCGATCGTCTCGAGCAGGTCCATCTTTTGCTCGAGTTCGTGCAATCAAAATCACTCCCCCTTCCCGTGAGCGTGATGGGAATTGGCAATCTCGGCCGAGTTTCGCGCATCCGATTGGCACGGGCCGGTTCGATCTTAAACTATGTGCATCTGGGCAATCCTGGAATCGACGGGCAATTGTCACTTGCCCAACTACGTGCGGTCCTTCGGCGGAATTAATCTTGTTTTGCGCGTCTCGCGGGCACGGCGGCTGCGTATTATATTTGTAAGATGAAAGCGCAAAGCAAAGCGCAGCTGCCAAAAGAGATTCCCGTCATGCCGTTGCCGGGCGCGCTTCTTTTTCCCTACGCGCTCCTGCCTTTGTACATTTTCGAATCGCGTTACCGGGAGATGCTCGAGCATGCCCTCACTCACCATCGCATGTTCAGTGTCGCGCTCGTTAGGCCGAACCGCTCCGACTGGAAAACGAGCCACGATTTTTTTCATACATCGACAGCCGGCCTCGTCCGCGCTTGTGTCGAACGTGATGACGGCACATCGCATTTGATCCTGCAGGGCCTGGAACGGGTGCGCTTCACCAGCTTTGTTCAGGAGAGTCCTTTTCCGATCGCGCGCATCAAGCCTTTGCCATCGGCGGGCAAAACCTCGGTGCAAACCGAAGCGCTCGGCGCAAAAGTTCTGGAACTTTACGATCGGTTCAAAGGCAATGGCCGGCAGTTGCCCGCCAAGGTAGATAATTATCTCTCCGAGCTTTCCGATCCCGAAATGCTGGCCGATCTCATGGCCTCGACTTTCATCAGCGATCCGTTGCGCCGGCAGGAAATTCTCGAGGAACTTTCCATTAACGAACGCCTGCGCCTCGTCATTCAATATCTGCGCGAAGAAACCGGCAGTGCTTTCGCCTAACGAGCCTCGCGCGTGTCAGCGAAGCGCGCGTGTTCCTCGAGGAGATAGCGGTCGGTCATCCCTGCGATGTAATCGCAGATCGTGCGATACAGACCTTCGCTCTCAATCCGCTTCGTCGCCGTTTCGCCTAACGAATCCGGTTCGCGCACGAACGCATCAAAGACAACGCGCAACATTTCGCAGGCGCGCCGGTTCACTTCCGCGACTCGTGGATGATAGTAAACATTGCGATACAAGAATTTTCGAAGCTCACGGTTCGCCGTCAGCAGATCATCGCTGTAGCGAATCAGCGGCTTTGGTTGCCGTCGCACTTCGTCCGCACTTTGCACGCCTGCTTGCCGAATTGACTCCGCGCTGGTCAGGACCACGTCCTGCACCTGCACATCGATGATGTCGCGAATGATCAGTTTGTGTAGCTCCGGTTCATGCACATCGGGATAGCGCTCGATGACGGCGACGTGACTGCGTCGCCAGACGTCGCTCTCTTCCAGTTGCGTGGAATCGAGAATCTCGAAATCCACGGCATCGTCCAAATCGTGACTGTAGTACGTGATCTCATCAGCCAGATTAGCGATCTGCGCCTCGAGTGCGGGGCATTGATATTTTTCCTCGTTAGGCTGCGGCGGATCGTAAAACGCCTGATGCTTTTGCAAACCTTCGCGTACCTCGAAAGTTAAATTCAGCCCGGGAAATTTTGGGTAGGCATTCTCGAGTAATTCCACCACGCGCAGACTTTGCCGGTTGTGTTCGAATCCTCCGTGCTCGCGCATGCATTCGGCCAGCATCTCCTCGCCCGAATGTCCGAAGGGCGAGTGACCGAGATCGTGCGCCAGCGCAATTGCCTCCGCCAGATCTTCATTTAAAGACAACGCGCGCGCGATCGTCCGGCTAATCGACGCCACTTCGATCGAGTGCGTCAGGCGCGTGCGCAAATGATCGCCCGTGCCGTTGAGGAAAACCTGCGTTTTATATTCGAGGCGGCGGAATGCGCGTGAATGAATGATGCGCGCGCGATCGCGCTGATACTCCGTGCGATAAGCATGACTCTGCTCCGGAAACTTTCGGCCGCGCGAATCGCCCGATTTTTGCGCGAAAGGCGCGAGCGTTTCCCGCTCTGTCGTTTCCATTTGCTCGCGCGTCTTCCAACCAATCCGCGCGACCGATTCATTTTTCACGGCACGATTATTCGTCGTTCTCTTGCGCTGGCGAGTCTGGATTTTGCGCGAGACCGGAATGCAAACTTGCCTTCAACTTTCGCACCTGTGCGCGAACGACAAGGATATCGAAAATCGCGAGAAGAAATGCAGTAGACGTCAGCCAAATGCAGACGAACCAAAACAACATGAACCAGCCGGGATGCTGGTGCGGATTCAGAATCGATTGCAAAAATGTCGATCCGCAAAACAAAAGCAGGAGCGCGACGACCAGAAGCACGAACATCGTGTTGCGGCGCATCTTCTGATCGCGGATCAGACCGCGCGCCGAATGCAGAGCGAACGAACCGATCGCCAATTTTTTCTCCGGCCGCTTTTCCATTGCCGGTTCACGCTCGCTGACGCGGCAAACGCGCGCAAGACTGCGGTTCTAAAATATTGAGGAAACGCCTAACGAATCACGATTTGCGCCAATAGACGCCGGTCCAATCGATCGGAATAATCTCGTCAGTGATTTTATTGGTTTCGCGAAAATCGCGCACTGCTTTCTCGCACCCGGCGCAAGCGCCGTAGTCATCAATGATCACGTAACCGCCGCGGGATAATTTTGGATACAAAGCTTCCAGGGCGACGTGAGTCGATTCGTACAAATCGCCATCAAGACGAATTAGCGCCAGCCGATCGAACGGCGCAGACGGCAGCGTATCGCGAAACCAACCTGGCAAAAAACAAACCTGTTCATCAAGCAATCCATACTTTTCGAAATTCGCGCGAACAGCATCCAAAGAAATGGCGAGTTCCGGATGAGCGTAAAGTTTATCTCCTTCATCGGCCGGGTACCGCGCAGCGTCCGGTTTTGGAAGGCCCGCGAAAGAATCCGCCGCCCACACGCGGCGGTTTTTTACAGCATAAGCCTTCAAGATTGAGCGCATAAAAATGATCGCGCCACCGCGCCAAACACCCGTTTCGATCAGATCACCGGTAATGTTTTTGGCGAGCACGTCCTCGACACACTGCTGGATGTTTTCCAGGCGCTTCCAGCCGATCATCGTGTGCGCCATCGCCGGCCATTCGCGCCCCTCCAGGCGCGATTGCGTTTCGAATTGTTTAACCGCCTGCTCTTCCTTGCTGAAAATCAGATTCAGCAACACTCGCTTCATCAAATCCAGATAAAGATCGCGCGCATCGCTCATCGGATCCGGTCCGGACACAATCACTGCTAGATCAAAAGCAGCGCGGGGTTTTCCAGCAATTGCCGAAGCGCCTTCAAATAGTCGGCGCCGAGCGCGCCGTCGATGACACGATGATCGCAACTCATCCCGATCGCCATGCGGTGGCCGACGGCGATCTGATCGCAATTATCGACGACAGGTTTTTTCGTCAGCGCGCCGATGGAAAGGATGAAGCTTTGTGGCGGATTGATAACCGCGGAAAAATAATCGATGCCGTAACCGCCAAGATTGGAAACGGTGAACGTGCCGCCTTGAAATTCCTCCGGTTTCATCCGCTTGTTACGCGCGCGATTCGCCAAATCCTTGATCGCTTCACTGATTTCACGCAGTGATTTATTTTGCGCGGCGCGAATCACCGGCGTGACTAATCCATCTTCGATCGCAACGGCGATGGCAAGATCGACATCGCTATATTGCACGAGCGCGTCGCCGTCGAAGGAAGCGTTCACTTTGGGAACTTTTACCGCGGCATCCACCGCCGCCTTCAAGACGAAATCGTTGATCGTGATTTTTGCGGCATCGGCGCCTTCGCCGGCTGATTTCAATTCCGCGCGCGCGCTCACAAGTGCGCCGGCATCGATCTCGATGTTGAGATAAAAATGCGGAACTGGACCGAGACTTTCGCTGAGACGTTGCGCAATCACTTTACGCATCCCGCTTAAAGCGATGCGCGAACCTTCGCCGGCTTTCGCCGGCGTCGGCGTAGTAGCCGGAGCAGATCCTTTTTCTTTTTTAAGAGTGGCTTTCGATTTTGCGGCTCCGCGCACATCGGTTTCCGTGATGCGACCATCCGGGCCGGTTCCACTCACGCTGGCGAGATCGACGCCAAGTTCAGCCGCTACGCGTCTCGCGACGGGCGAAGCTTTTACGCGCGCTTCATCGCCTGACGGCGCGGCCTTCGGCTTTTCCGATTCCTGTTTCGGCTCCTCGCCTTTGGCTGTTTTTTGAGCTTCCGGCGGCGGTGTGGTTTCCTCTTCCTTCTTTTTCGCAGGCGCAGGTTTTTCCGTTTCTGCCTGCGGTTTCTTTTCTTCCTTCTTCTCCTCCTCTTTCGGTTTTTCCTCTTTCGCCGCGGGAGCCTCTTCGCCTTCCACTCCAATAAAAGCGATCTTGTCGCCGACGTTTACTTTGCCGCCTTCCTCTACAAAAATTTCCGTCAACGTCCCGTCCTCGGGCGATTCCCATTCCATCGTCGCCTTGTCGGTTTCGATTTCGGCAATGACTTCGCCGGTCGAAACTTTGTCGCCTTTCTTTTTCTTCCAGGACACGAGCGTTCCTTCGGTCATGGTGTCGCTCAGTTTTGGCATTTGAATTTCAGGCATAAAAGATAACTCGTTAGGCGTAACAAACTTTTTTTACCGCCGCGATCAATTTGTCTGCATTCGGCAGCACTGCTTTTTCCAGGCGCTCGTTATACGGCATCGGCACGTCTTCCTGAGATACGCGCAGGATCGGCGCATCGAGCTCATCAAAAATATTTTTCTGGATGCGATAGCAAACTTCGGCTCCCACGCCACAGAACGGCCGGTCCTGTTCCACAATCACAACGCGATGCGTTTTCGCGATTGAATTAAAAATCGCTTTTTCGTCGAGCGGTTTGATCGAACGAAGATCGACAACTTCCGCGCTGATATCTTCATCCTCCAGTTGTTGCGCAGCCGCGAGTGCGAGCGGGACTGTTTGCGCATAACAAATAATCGTGACGTCGCTGCCCTCGCGTTTCACTTCCGCTTCGCCGAGCGGGATGAGCAATTCGTGCTCGAGTGGTTCGACCAATCCTTTCGAACTGTAAAGAAGTTCAGCCTCGAGAACGAGCACCGGATTGTTATCACGCACCGCGGTTTTGAGTAAACCTTTCGCGTCCCGCGGAGTCGCCGGCGTGCAGATTTTCAACCCGGGAATATTCGCATAAAGGCATTCCGTGGCGTGCGAATGCGTGGCGCCAAGCTGATGCGCCGGTCCGTTTGGACCGCGAAATGTGATCGGAATATTAAATTGTCCACCCGACATGGTGAGCATGTTTGGCGCGTTGTTCACCACCTGATCGAATGCGACAAGGGAAAAACTGAACGTCATGAATTCAATGATCGGCCGCAATCCGCACATCGCGGCACCGACACCCATACCAGCAAAACCATTCTCACTGATCGGCGTGTCGATGATGCGTTTTTCTCCAAAACGCTCGAGCAAACCCTGGCTCACTTTGTAAGCGCCATTGTACTCGGCCACTTCTTCGCCCATGAGAAAAACGTCGGAATCGCGCTCCAATTCTTCCGCGAGCGCTTCGTTGAGCGCCTGGCGATAAGTGATTTCACGCATTTGCATCGTCATGGCACGAAGGTGTAATCGTAAAGTTTTTCCAGCGACGGTTCCGGACTCTTCTCTGCGAATTTTACACTGGCGCTCGCCGCCTCCTTTGCGCGTTTATCGAACGCGTCGAATTGCTCGTTAGTCAATTTGCCTTCGCGCGTCAGCTGCGCGCGCAACCGTGTGATCGGATCGTCCAGCCTATATTTTTCCAACTCCTGTTTCGTACGATAGCTCGCAGGATCCGACATCGAATGTCCACGATAGCGATAAGTCCGGGCCTCGATGAAAGCGGGATGTGATTCCTTGCGAATCGAGCTAACAACTTCGCCGATTTTATCGCGCACTTCGCGAAAGTTCATTCCGTCAACGATCTCGCCCGGAATATCGTAACCTTCCGCGCGATCAACGATTTGTTTGAGCGAGGTCGAGCGTTTCACCGACGTGCCCATGGCGAACAAGTTGTTTTCGCAGATGAAGACAACGGGCAGCTTGTAGAGCGCGGCAAGATTCAACGCTTCATGGAAACCGCCCTGGTTGATCGCGCCGTCGCCAAAGAAACAAAGTGTGACGCGATCTTCCCCGCGATACTTCGCCGCGAAAGCCATGCCCGCGGCAAGCGGGACGTGCGCGCCCACGATCGCGTGGCCGCCGTACATATTATTTTTCCGATCGAAAAAATGCATCGACCCGCCAAGGCCGCCCGAGCAGCCGGTTTCCTTTCCGAAAAGTTCCGCCATGCACGCATCGGCAGTGGTGCCTTTGACGAGCGCATGCGCATGATCGCGATACGCGGTGATGAAGTAATCATCGTTCCGCGTGGCGGCGTGCGCACCGACGACGACGGCTTCCTGCCCGATGTAAAGATGACAGAAGCCGCCGATCTTCTGCGCCTGATATTGCTGACTCGCTCGTTCCTCAAAACGCCGAATCAACAGCATCAGCGCGAGCATCTCGACTTCGTCGCGTTGCTCCGCACGCTGCATGAGCGTTTAGGCAGCTCGCGGCATCGTCGCGCCTGCGCGTGAACGTTCCGCGTTCCGAGCGAAATTCATGCAGGCGACAAAAGCGACGGTAAAAAGAAGATCGCTCACGAGCGAATTACGATAAAACATCCATGAAGGCGTGGCGCTGTACTGCGGCAGACCCACCGTGAGCGCCTGAATCAACCCGCCGATATTTTTCACATATCCAGGATCGCTCACCCACGAGAAAACAATGCTGATAAAATAGAAAAGCGAGGAGCTAACGATCGATGCGGGGAGCAATGTCTTAAAAGAGGCGCGATTTTGCAGAAGCATTCCAATGCCGGCAATCAGCGCCAGCGCGAGGTACCGCCCGACAATGTGGCCGGTGAAAAGCGGCGCACTGTAGTAAACATTCAGAACTGCATCGGAAATGAAAAGTCCCGCCAGCGGAATCGAAAGTTTAAATTTCGGCGGGAAGCAGGCGCCGCTGCAAAGCGCGATCGCGGCGAAGGGCGCGAAGTTGGAAAGCCAACCAGCACCGGAGGTAATTAGTAGTCCCGCGGCGATGCGGTACACGACGACAAACAAAATGAGCAGAAACGCAGGAATCATCGCGGGAATTTTATCCGTCCTGCGCGATATGCAAAGCTGATTTGCGGCAACTGACTGCCGCGACACAGTTAAGCCGCTTTCGCGTCCTGCGTTTTGAGCAAGCGCGCCTTGCGGCGAGTGGCGGCGTTCTTGTGAATGATGCCTCTCTTGGCTGCCTTATCGATTGCAGAAATAAGAGCGCGAATGTCATTCGTGTCGGTTTGAGCACCGGCAACGGCGGCACGCTTGTGCATACCACGCAGACGCGAACGAACGCTGCGATTGCGCAAAGTACGTCGCACATTTTGGCGAGCGCGTTTAGAAGCGGATTTTGTATTTGCCATGATAATTTTCCCTAACGAAACGCGATTCAGGCCTGGGGCGAATGAAGACCATATTCATTCACAACAGTTTTCCCGGTCGGCGCGAGGATGCCGCTTGGTCCCTGATTTTGTGTCGGCTCGCTGCGGTACGTTTTTGCTTTCGGAACTTTCGGTAAACGATCCGGCACGATCTGAACTAGCGCACCGATGTTCAATCGGCCGTAAAGTTCGGCGACATCGTTGGCCTTCATGCGGATACAACCGTAACTCGCGGGCCGGCCGATGAATCTCTCCTGCGGAGTCCCGTGAATATAAATGCAACGAGCGAATGCGTGCGCATTCGCCAACTCCAATCCACGCAGCCAAATGATGCGAGTGGTGATCGGATCGCGCCCAGGAGCATTCGGCGGCAGAACTTCACCGGTAAAACGACGATTGTGAAAGACAGCGCCGACCGGAGCGTGATCACCAATTTTTTGCGCGACTTGTAGAAAACCGAGCGGCGTCGTCATTCGACCCCAGGAATCTCCCAGCCCAAATTTCGAAGTTGAGACGGGATAGGTGGCAACTTTTGCGCCGTCTTGCACGAGCATCAACTTTTGTTCCTTCACGCTAACGATGACGCGATCGGGAAATGCAGTCACAGTCGTACCGGCGCAAATTGTAGCCGCGGAAACAAGCAGGAGAAAAAAACAAACGGCCGAGCGAATCATCGGGGCGGTATTTAACAGAGAATCTCTCGTTGTCACGCAGGGATTGGAGTTCTAGCGCGTGCCGTGCCAAACGTAAACTTCGGCCACCATTGCGAGAGTGAGGAAAATGAAACGTAGAGAAACCCTCCCTGGAACATCAGAAGAAAGGGCAGCGATAGATATTGCTGATGGGCGATCGCGAACCAAACGAAGTAGGTGAAATAGGCCGCGAACGCCATTTCCGCGAAAGGCAAAAGCGATTTGAGCGGCATGTATTGGCAATTACGCCACGGCTGGGATTTGCGTTCGATTCCGTACTTGGGCGTGCGCGCAAAGTCAGACTCACGATTGAACATCGCTTCCAGAACGGCACGCCCGTTGTTTAACGACAACCCAACGCCAAGCGCCAGCAGACAGGGCAGCAACAACATTTCCTTCATCCAAGTGCGCGGGTTTAATTCGCGCTGCGCGCAAATGTAGAAGATCGCGACCGAAAGCGACGCGGTTAGGAAGATCGGAACGTCGATCAGAAAAGTGCGCATCCAGCCAGTCGGTCCGCCGGTCGAAGGATGGAGTAGCACGCACAAGCAAGCGAGTAGCAGATATGCGAAATTCGACGTCAGATGGCCGGTGGCTTCGAGCTTGATAAGCAATGGTAACTTACTGCGCCAAATCGTGGGTAGTAGTTTCTTGCAGGTTTGGATCGAACCTTTGGTCCAGCGATGTTGCTGCGACTTGAAACCGTTCATGTCGACGGGAAGTTCCGCTGGCGTTACGACGTCAGGCAGGAAAATAAAACGCCAGCCCGCGAGTTGCGCGCGGTAACTCAAATCGAGATCCTCCGTCAGCGTATCATGCTGCCAACCACCTGCCTGCTCGATGCATGAGCGCCGCCAAAGCCCAGCGGTGCCATTGAAATTGAAGAATCGCCCGCTGCGGCTGCGCGCGGTTTGCTCGAGCAGGAGATGCCCGTCGAGAAACATCGCCTGCACGCGTGTCAGCATCGAATAGCAGCGATTCAAATGTCCCCAGCGTGTCTGGATCATCCCGACCTGTGGATCAGTGAAAAAATGAACTGTGCGATGAAGCAGATCGGGCGGCGGGACAAAGTCCGCATCCAAAATGCAAACAAACTCATGCGCCGTACGCAGGCCTGTCTCCAGTGCTCCCGCCTTAAAACCGACGCGATTAGTCCGTTGAATCAGTTCGACATCAAATCCACGTCGACGCAATTCATTGACATAGGATGCGGTCATATTCCGCGTGTCGTCGGTCGAATCATCGAGCACTTGGATCTGCAAAAGTTCGCGCGGATAATCAAGTTGGCTGACTGATTTCAGAAGACGCTCGACGACGTACATCTCGTTAAAAATCGGGAGCTGCACCGTGATCTTCGGTAGCTGCTCGAAATGCGCGAGCGGCACGGCAGCCCTCTTCCTATTCTTCAGGAAAAGGTAGATAATCACGTAACGATGAATCCCGTACGCAGAAAGGCCAAAAAGGACCGATAAATAACAAATGGTCCAAACCAGGTATCCAGCGCTGCCGTGCATAATAGTTTAAGTAACTGCCGCAGAGAGACCCGGCAAAGGCGACATGATGCCGCTTCCGAGCCTTCCGTCAAATCAAAAAATGGCGTTTTGCCTCGTAAAACCGTCCCCTTGAGAACGAACGCGCTGCGCCCGTTGGTCGCCCCAGCGTCGTTAATTCTAGCCTTGGTCTGCTGGCCAGGTCCCTCATTTCTCCGCGCCCAGGAACAGACCATAACCGAAGAGGGGTATGAGCGCGAGGAACTTGGAGTCAACCGCTACACTGCTCCCCCAATTGCCCGCATCTTTCGACAGCTGGATGAACTTAAACCACTGCCATTCGACCAGATAAACCGCGATCACCAAAGGCCTATTCGCGGCAGTCGCGATCAAATGGCGCTCGTCTTCGGCGGCCTCATCGCGGACGGCTTTCTTCTCGTTGCCTGTGAAAAGAAGGCTCCGATCGATGAGTTGGGGCGCGCACTACTTCGGCAAGCTCAGAGTTTAAGCGTGGCGGACTGCGTCACTCGTCATAGTGCGAGTCTGACCGAATTGGCAAAGCATGGCGATTGGTCCGCCATGCGAATTGAGCTTGCTGCGACACAGGAGGATGTCGAACAGGCGATGATTGAGTTGCGTGATCAAAAAGTTGCGCATCTCATTAGTCTGGGCGGTTGGCTACGGGGTTTGGAAATCTGTGCGGCCGCAGTCGAAGCGGATTTTTCACCGGCGCGCGCCCGCCTTTTGTCGCAGCCAGATGTGATCGATTATTTCGCGGGAGAAATAAAAACGCTGCCACCGATTGTTGCGCATTCGCCACTCTTCCAAAAAATTCGCGCGCAATTAAGTGAGATCAGAAGGGTTATTGATTCGACACTGCCCGCGGGATTGGGCATCGCTGAAGTGACGAAGATTCACAATGGCGTGCGCGAATTGAATCGCGAGATTGAAACGACCCATTAGCGGCGGGTTGTATCCTCTTGCCTCGCTCGCCGACCAAGCCGATGGATTAAACGATGGAATTGCCCGGCAAAACTGGTTCCAGCCAACGTGGTCGCTTTGAACGACTCAATATCGTTATCGCGATTTTGCTCGCGGGTTGGGTGCCTTCGATTCTCATGCTTTGGGTCGCCTACACGATTCTGACCAAAACGCTTGAGACAAAAATCCTCCGCGACCGCCAAACCTTTGTGCAATTGATCGCGCATCTCGTGGGCGACGATCTTGCGAGCAAAAGCACAGTCATCGAATATTACCAAACGCTGCCCAACGTTGCGCAAATCCTGACTGATCCGAATCCTTCAGTCGTCGGACAGCAATGGGTCGGTCAGACCTATTTTTCTCATCCGCGGATCGACGGAATGTTCATCACCGACATCAGTGGCAAACTGCTCGCATCAGTTCCCGCAATTCCGGAATTGGTTGGTAAAGATTTCTCGTCCGCACTTTGGCGCGAAGGAGCGCTCGCGACTTCAGGCGCATACGTTTCGCACGTTCATCCGCGTGAACCTGATCATCGTCTCGCCAGCGACATCGTCGGCGCGGTGAGAACGCAAGATGGAAGAGTGGTTGGATTCCTGGGTGTTTCCGTGTTGGTGGAACGAATCGGGCGGCGTTTATCCACAATTGGTTTTACCGATCAATCTTCGTGTCAGGTATTCGATCAAAACGGTGCGGCCCTTTTTACCAGGGACTTTCGAGCTAATGCCGGCTCGCGCTCGGCCGAAAACGACAGTTTGATCGATGAGATTCGCAAACACAAAACCGGAAATGTTGAACGCCATGGTTATCTCTACGCATTCAGCCCCATCGAGCGGACCGGCTGGACGGCGGTGGTGGCGCAAACAAAAGAGGTTGCCTACCAGCCCGTGCAGGATCTTCTCGGCAAACTTACCGTTCCTGTGGCCTGGCTGATTGCGGGAACGGGAATTGCGGCGTGGCTTTTCGGAAAATTCTACCGGCGCCAAACCGAAGCAGCCCGACGCATCGAGCGAGAAATCATTTTCAACGAAAAAATCCTGGCCAATATGCCAAGTGGGATTGCATTGGTGGATCCAGCTTCGCGCAATTTTCTCACCGCGAACGATGCCTTTGTGCAAATGGCACGGCGCTTCGGTCGATTACCGGCAACCACCGACATTAATGAAGCGACCTTCGACCAAGTGAAGATCGCGCCAAAGGAAGCGATCGAAAAAGTGCTCGCGTTCGGGGCCCCCTTTCAATTGATCGAACATCCTTTTACAGACGTGACCGGCGCGACGCGTTACGTGAACGTTAATTTGCTCCGGCTGCAAGACGCGCAACAAACCAATCAAGGCGTCCTTTATTTAGTGGAGGATAAAACGCGCGACGTCACGCTGCGCAAAGAACTAATCGGCGCCAACGCGGCCAAAGATCAATTCCTTGCGTTACTCTCGCATGAGTTACGCAATCCTCTTTCACCTGTCATCTCCATGGTGGGCGAATTAGAAGCGACGAGCACGGACTCTCCGGAAATGCGCCACGCCCTTGAAGTAATTCGCCGCAACGTCGAACTCGAAGCCCGGCTGATCGACGATCTTCTCGACATCACGCGTATCGCCAAAGGGAAACTGCAGCTCACATTCGAACTGGCAAATGTTCACGAGATCCTCCACCGCGCTTATGAAATTTGTCGCGAAGAAATTGGCGGCAAACATCAGCATGCGGAGTTCCGTTTGCGAGCGGAGCGCACTTACACCGAGGCCGATCCGGCACGTTTGCAGCAGGTGTTTTGGAACGTGATCAAAAACTCGGTCAAGTTTACGCCCGAGCAGGGACGCATCGTGATCGAGACTTTCAATCCCACGCCGGAGAATATTGAAATTAAAATCACCGATACGGGCATTGGCATCGAAGAAGCGAAACTGGGAAAGATTTTCAACGCATTTGAACAAGGCCAGAGTTCAATCACGCGGAGATTCGGCGGTCTCGGACTCGGCCTCGCGATATCCAAGGCGATGGTGGCGGCCCACGGCGGCGAGATTGAAGTCACGAGCGCAGGAAAGGACCAAGGCACAACATTTACCGTCACACTCAAGACAGTGGATGCGCCAGCGCGCGCTACGACCGACGAAAACCTGCAAAAACCGAGTCCCGCCCTCCAGAAAATCGATGGCCAAACGCGTGCGCGACATGTGCTCGTGGTGGACGACCACCACGATACCTGCATCGGGATGAAATTAATGCTCGAACGTCGCGGCTATAAAATCACACTCGCGCATTCAGCCGATCAAGCGGTCGAGAAAGCTTCGGCACAGGATTTCGACCTGATCATCAGTGACATCGGATTACCGGACCGCAGCGGCTACGAGTTGATGCAGGAATTGCACGCGACGAAGGGACTGCGAGGAATCGCGTTGAGCGGATTTGGAATGGAGAATGACGTCATACACGCACGAGAGGCAGGATTTTCCGAGCACCTGACCAAGCCGATAAATTTCGAGCGGCTCGAGAACGCGATACGAAAAATCCTCGAATCCGATGAGATCTCGACGCCTCCTAAACGGTCGCCGAAGGCAAGTTAGTTGTCCTCTTTACGAACCGGTCTGACCGTTAGTACGCGCCGCGTTTTGTTCTTCTTTCTCCGCGGCTTCCTTCAATTCGCGCGAAAGCTTTTCCACGCGTTGACGCATAATTTTGCCAGCCTTAAATTTCACAGTCGCGCGCGGCGGAATGATAAAGCTGCTGCCCGGTTCGTTCGGATTGCGTCCAACACGCGGCTTGGTCAACCGAGGCTGGAACACGCCAAAATTTCGCAATTCGACCGCGACATTGTTAGCCAGGCTGTTTGTAATGTGATCGAGCGTGCGCTGTACGACGTCAAAAACCTGAGCCTGGATCATCCCAGTCTGGTTGCTGATCGCGACGACAATATCTCTCTTGGTAAGCTTGCCCATTCATAACCGAATCGAGCGACACCCCGACTGTGATTGGGCGGTTTTGGAAAAAAAACGGAAAAAATCGTTAAGGTCCTAAAGTAATTTTCGGCCAAAAAAGGGCAATTCTTGCCCTGCCAATGCGCGAAAATTAAGCCGGTCGCTGCAGAAAACGCCCGAAATAATACGCAAACGCGGTTTGACGAGAGAGAGACTTCCGGCGCGACTTCAACTGGCCCTGTGCGATCCCGAGTTTCGTGAAAACACCGTTCCATTCCGACTCGAGACGCCGCACTTCTTCATTCGATAAATCGCGCACGCCGCGAATCGACACACAGCGCTGCAGGACATTCATCGCCTTACCGGACATTTCGCCGAGGAGATTTAGTTCGGTAAGAACATGCTCCGTTTCCTGCAAAAGATTGCCGCGCACTTCGGTAAACTGGCGCTCTTGTTCCGCCGAAATAATCGGCTTCGCCTTGTCCAGACCGTAAGTAATTAGGTCGTGCAATTTTTTCCAGTTTTCCAACTGAAGCGTCAGCAAACGCAACTTGGCCTCGAGTTCGCGGTCTCTCATCGCTGGCTTTTCGCCGTCACGAGTTCAAGGGTTTCGTCGAGCTTTTGCAAATTATCGATCAGCAGATGCGCCCACGGTCGATCGACCGTTTGCACTTGGCTGATGATGCCTTCTTCAAAATAGAACCGACCCTGCCGCCACCGGAAAATTTCCGCGACGGCCGCTTCTCCCTCCAAAGTTCCAAAGACGGCGTGACGGATCGAGCCCAACTGCAGGTAAATCTCGCTGTTTCCTCGCGCCGATTTGAAAGTGAAGCGACCGCTGCGTTGTCCAAGGCAACTCATCTGTAAAATCTCAGCCGCAGAAAATTGATTGAGATTTCCGATGAGCGAGTGACACGGATCGATTCCTTCGGCGGGGATCACCACTTGCGTGCCGGCAGAACGTACGATGTTGCGCAGATGATGCCGCAAATATGCTTCGCTCCGATCGTTCGAGAGCAGCGTGATCTTTTGCTGCTGCGCTTCGCCTACAATTTCCTGGCTGTGGGGTTTCGGAGTCAAACAAACGATTCGCAAGGACGGAAAATGTTGGCGCGCGTTAGTGGCCTGTTCAAAAGCCGTGACGGTCTCGCCTTCCACGACAAAAACGTCAAAATTTTCGGCGAGCAAAACAAAGACCGCCTCCGCCATCGTGCGCACGATGCGGGTCTCGACATCATCCATCATATCGAAAATGGAGAGCGCGCGATCTTGGAAAACCGGATCGGCGTTTAATATGAGCAGTCTCGTTTCCACGACAGTGCAGGAAATGAAAGCAGGAACCTTGCCCGCTTTGCAGCCGAGAATTATTTTCGCCAAGCCCGGCGGGCAGGCGGAGCCGAAAAATGGTCCGGAGCGATCTCGTGTGCGGTGCGAAAGTGGACTTTTGCCACGCGTTGCAGTGCCTCGACGCCATTGGCGGCCACGATCTCAGCGGCGGTCGTTTTAACCGCAGCGGAAACTCCCCTTCCCAGCCTCACTCCCAAGGCCCGGCCCTGCTTTTCGAGCCAATTCACAAAAGCTTCCCGTGCCAAAATCGAAGCTGCCGCTACGGCCGGGTCCGATTCGGCCTTGGTTCGCTGCTCCATTTTGATTTCACGGCCGTGTTGAAGCAGCGAATTCTCAATCACGTGCACGTCGGCAAATTTATCCGACAAGGCACGGGGACAATCCGGTTTTTTCGCGAGAAGATTCTCAATTACGCGGGCGTGTCCCCAACCGAGAAGTGCGTTGAGATTTTTAAACTTTCGATACAGCTCATTGTATTTTTCCGGACCGATTGAGACGACTTCGTAGAGGCCGCCCGCAATTTTTCGGATCGACTCCGCAAGTGCATGAATCCGCGCATCAGAGCTGATGCGCTTGCTATCCTGCACGCCTGCTTCCATGAATTTGCGCGCGATCCCGCGATCGACATAGACACCCGCGATCACGAGCGGTCCGAAAAAATCGCCTTTGCCGCTCTCATCCACGCCAATGTGCGGCTCGAACATTTCCGGCGAATGCACCTCTTCATAACCGAGCCTCGCTTCGCCGAGAATCTTCGGTTCGAGCTCGAACTGCACAAACTCCTCCACCCCCTTTCCCTGTACCAAGATCTTCGGCCCTTTTTCGTATATCGCGACACTCAGTTTGTTTTTCTGCGCGAAAAGAATCGTGTACGGTTTCGCCGAAAACGTGAAACCAAGTTCATCTAACAGCTCGCGCAATTTTTTCGCCTGTTCCTGATTGAGTGGCGCGGTGAAAACGTTCACGGTTAAATCTCTTAGCGTGTCATGTTGAGCGAAGCGAAATATCTCTCAGAAAAAGAAGCCGCTCAATTTCGTCGCGTCCTCTCGGCTTGGTATGGAAAAAACGGTCGCGATCTTCCCTGGCGACGAACATCCGATCCCTACGCCATTCTTATTTCCGAAGTGATGTTGCAACAGACACAGGTTGCAACCGTCATTCCTTATTATGAGAAGTGGCTTCATCGTTTTCCGAATATTGAAACACTTGCGCGCAGTTCGGAATCGGATGTTCTCCATGCGTGGCAGGGCCTCGGATATTATTCGCGAGCTCGCAATCTGCACGCCGCTGCGAAAATTTTAAAAAACAAACACGGCGGCATTTTTCCCCGCAACCCCGAAGAGTTGGCCGAACTGCCCGCCGTCGGTCGCTACACTGCAAACGCAATCGCCAGCTTTGCTTTCAATCGCTCCGTTCCCGTCGTCGAAACAAATATCGGCCGGGTGTTGTCGCGCATCTTTGATCTGCAGTTGCCGATCGATGACAACGCCGGACGAAAGAATCTCTGGGAAATTGCCGCGCACCTTGTTTCGCGACGCGATGCGCGCACTCACAATTCAGCTCTGATGGATCTCGGCGCGATGGTTTGTGTGACGGGAGTTCCGAAATGCAGCTGTTGTCCCGTCCGGAAATTTTGCCTCGCCAAAAATCCGTCTACGCTTCCACGCAAGCGTCCACGAGATCGCGAGAAACGCCTGACCGAGTTCCACTCATTCACTTACCTGCGCGGACGCGTCTTGCTCGAGCAATCGCGTAAACGCTGGCGTGGACTTTGGACGCTCCCCCCTCTCGCGACCCAACCGATTGGGCGATCCGCTCTTCATGTCTGCGAATTTCCATTTACGCATCACCGAATCACACTTGAAGTCTTTGCCAGGGCTCAGGTTCGACCAACGAACGAATCGCAACGATGGTTCCGCGTGCGTGATCTCGCCGAAATACCAATGCCATCGCCGCATCGTCGCGCTCTTGATCAATTACTCTTACCATCGTGAACGACGCGCGGACTAAACCGAATTCGCGCACGGCGATCATTGTCACCTGCGTTGGTTTGCTTGCGCTTACCTGGGGCGTTTTTGTCCAGACACTGCATTACGGATTCATCAATTACGATGACAACAATTACGTTTACCAAAACCCGAACGTCATCGCCGGTTTCAATCTAGACGGAATTCGTTGGGCATTTGCAAACATCCAGTCGAGCAACTGGCTTCCGCTCACCACCATTTCGCACATGCTCGACTGCCAGTGGTTCGGGCTTAACACTGGCGGCCATCATCTCACCAACGTCGTCCTGCACTCACTCGTGGTAGTTGTGCTTTTTCTGGTGCTGCGCAGAATGACCGGCGCTATCTGGCGCAGCGCCTTCGTCGCCGCCATTTTTGCGATTCATCCATTGCGCGCCGAGTCCGTCGCCTGGATCGCAGAACGCAATGATGTTCTCAGCGGATTATTTTTTGTCCTAACGCTGGCCGCTTATGCGCGATATGCGCGCGCTCCTTCGTTTTTGCGATATCTGATCGTCGCCGCTCTATTCAGCTTCAGCCTGATGTCCAAACAAACGGTCATCACGCTGCCACTTGTCCTTCTGTTTCTGGACTTCTGGCCGCTGCGCCGCTTCGCTGCCACCGGTTCGGCGCGCCGCATTTTCCTCGAAAAAATTCCGCTGCTGCTTCTTTCCGCCGCGTCGGGCGTGGCGACGTTGCTCGCGCAACAACACGTCATCAGTTCGCCCGAGGAGCTGCCGGTCTCCTCGCGGATTTACAATAGCCTCATCAGTTGCGTTATCTATTTGCGGCAACTTTGTTGGCCGGTCCGCCTGGCGCCGTTTTATCCGCATCCAGGAGATGAGTTCTTGCTCTTGCAGGTTGTGCTCGCGGCCGCCCTGGTCCTTTGCGTGAGTGTGATCGCCATCTTGGTGCGCAAACGCATGCCGTATTTTTTCACCGGCTGGTTTTGGTATCTCACAATGCTGCTTCCCATTCTCGAAATGGTACCGGTCGGGATGCAGCCGCACGCCGATCGTTACACATACTTGCCTCACATTGGCCTCTACATCCTGGCGACTTGGACTTTCTGCGAAGTGTTAGACTCGCGTCTCATCGGCCGAGCCATTCTCGCCATTGGCACGGCAATTATTCTCGCAGCACTAACCGCGCGGACGTGGTTGCAGACATCTTTTTGGCGCGATAGCGAAACGCTTTGGCGACACACGCTCGCCGTCACGAAAGATAATGATATCGCCCATGCTGGCCTGGGCGATCTCTTCTTCGCTCGCGGGCAAATGCCACAAGTGATCGCAGAATTCCGAACCGCGCTATTTTTAAGACCTACCTCCGGCTATTATCAGAACAACCTTGGCACTGCGCTTCTGCGTAACGGAGATGTTGATGAAGCAATCAGCCATCTCGAAGACGCGGTGCGGATCAAACCCGACCTTCCGGCCGTCCATCTCAATCTCGCAAATGCTCTCTTACAAAAAGACAAGCTGGATTTGGCCATTGGCCAATACGAAGAGCAGCTGAAACTCCAGCCCGAAAATTTCATCGCGCGCTGCAATCTCGCTACGGCGCTCTTGCAAAAAGGCGAAAGGGATCAGGCCATCGCACAATACATCAAAGTGCTGGAAACGCGTCCCGATTACGCCGAGGCCCATTTCAATCTCGCTAATTGTTTTGCTGAAAAAGGAGAACTCGACTTCGCCATCGCTCATTATGAAGAGGCCGCGAAACTGGCCCCGACGGATCCAAAGATTCACAACAATATGGGCGTGGCTTTGTTGAAAAATCGGGAACTCGGACGCGCCATCGCGCAATGGGAAGAAGCACTGCGTTTGCAGCCGGATAATGTCGACGTACAAAACAATCTCGCATGGATGCTCGCCACCTCGGGCGATGCATCCATCAGAAACGGCACCAGAGCGCTGGAGCTCGCGCTGCGTGCGACGGAAAATTCTTTCCGCAGCAGCGCAAGGATCTTGCGGACGTTCGCCGCGGCTTATGCCGAAAACGGTCGCTTTGAAGAAGCATCCAACACCGCGCACGAAGGAGCGGAGCTTGCCCGATCACAACGCGACACAAATCTTTCTGGCCAGCTCGACGCTGATCTGGCGCTTTACCAGACTAATCAGCCAGTCCGTATGCCTAACGAATAGGTACCAGCGCGCAGACCTGTGGGCTTGATCGCAATCTTTTCTGTTTGTTATTTGTCCACTCTTCCTGAAGCTTCACGAACAATGCGCAGCATGACCGGCTACGGCCGCGGCGAGGTCGACCACAACGGCGCGAAATTCAGCGTCGAAGTCAACTCCGTGAACCGCAAGCAAAGCGATATCGTGGTGAATTTGCCGCGCGATCTCGCCGAACTCGAGCCGCGCATTCGGCAGACGATCAACGAAAAAATTTCGCGCGGGCGCACAAACGTTGTCGTCGCTTTGCACAATGGCGAGAGCGGCCCGCGCACTCTCGCGCTCGATACCGCCTTGGCGCGTTCGTATCACGAAGCGATGCGCGCGCTGCAGAAAGAATTAAGCGCTCCGGGTGAAATTACGATCGGCACAATTCTCCAAGCGCCGGGTGTGATGCGGTTGCCCGAAGAAAATATTAACGCGAGCAAAGTGTGGCCCGCCGTCGAACGCGCGCTCGACTCCGCGCTCGGAGAGCTGATCAAAATGCGCGAACGCGAAGGGAAACATCTCGCTAAAGATTTGATCCATCGCCTCAAGACAATTCGCAAAGAGCTGAAAGAGGTACGTGCGCTTCATCCCGGCGTTGTCACGAAATATCGCGACGCGATGCTCGATCGCATCAACAAGGCCGGACTGAATGTCGCTCTCGATGACGAACGCTTGCTCAAGGAAATTTCCTTTTTCGCCGATCGCTCCGATATCTCCGAAGAGGTGACGCGCCTGGAAAGTCATCTCGCGCAGTTCGCGCATCATCTGCGCAAGAACGAACCGGTCGGTCGCACACTTGAATTCATCACGCAGGAAATTTCTCGCGAACTCAATACCCTTGGCGCGAAATCAAATGATGCCGCCATCTCGCAGCGCGTCGTGACCTGCAAGGCGGAGTTGGAGAAAATTCGGGAACAAATCCAAAACCTTGAATAAACAATTCACGCGCTCCGGAATTCTGTTCGTCGTCTCAGCGCCTTCGGGCGCGGGCAAAACGACGTTGTGCGCCGCGCTCCGGCAAACGCCCGATTTTGTTTATTCCGTTTCGTGCACGACAAGGCCTGCGCGCGCCGGGGAAATTCCGGGCGAAGATTATCATTTCATTTCGGAGCAGGAATTTTTATCGCGCGTGGCAGCGCAGGAATTTTTGGAACATGCAAAAGTGCACGGCGATTTTTATGGGACGTTACGCAAACCGATTTCGGAAAATTTGAAAAACGGCGTCGATGTTCTGATTGATGTCGATACGCAAGGCGCCGCGGCGATTCGAAATTATGACGACTCGTTTATTCGCGAGGCGCTGACCGATGTCTTCATCATGCCGCCCGATCTCGATGAGTTGCGTCGGCGCTTGATCAAACGCGGAACGGAAACACCGCAGCAGATCGGGCTGAGACTTGTCAACGCCGCGCGGGAGATGGAGCTTTGGCGTGATTATCGCTACACCATCATCAGTAAATCTGTGGAAGAAGATTTGATGAAGTTTCGCCACATCATGGGAGCGGAACGAATTGCGAGCCGGCGATTGATCTTGAGTTAGGAAACGCGATGGACGGAAACGGAAAACGAAAACGCGACAAGCCCGCCGTACGAAAAATTCTACGGCCGCAATCGGAAGCAAAATCAATTGTCCTCGGCGTGACCGGATCGATCGCGGCCTACAAATCTGCCGAGCTCGCCAGTCTGCTGGTGAAACAGGGTCATGATGTTTTTGTCGTCATGACACACGACGCGACCGAATTCATCACGCCGCTGACATTGCAAACGCTTTCAAAAAATCCTGTCACCACCAGCTTTTACGATGAAAAGGAAAACTGGCGGCCGGGCCACATCGAACTGGCGGATCGTGCCGATCTTTTGCTCATCGCGCCGGCGACGGCGCACATCATCGCCGAGCTTGCACACGGCCTCGCGAGTCATCCACTCGCGGCGATCGCGCTCGCGACGCGCGCGCAAATTCTGCTCGCCCCGGCGATGAACGGAAAAATGTGGGAACATCCAGCGACGAAAGAGAACGTGGAGAAATTGAAAACTCGCGGCGTGGAATTGATTGGACCGGAAGAAGGAATGCTCGCGTGCGGTTATGAAGGCGTCGGCCGTTTGTGGCAGGTGAACGACATCGCATTTCGCGTCGAATTTTTGCTGGCTCGTCAGGATAACTTGATCACGTGAGATTCGTCGTCACCGCGGGACCAACACGCGAGCCGATCGATCCGGTGCGTTTCCTGAGCAATCGCTCGTCTGGAAAAATGGGTTACGCGATTGCGGAAGCCGCAATCGACGCCGGACATGACGCGACGTTGATTTCGGGACCGGTAAATCTGCCCGCGCCCAAAAACGCTCATTTCGTTTCAATCAACACGAGCGACGAGATGTACGAAGCCACCGTTGATGCGGTGCGCGATTGCGACGTTCTCGTGATGTGCGCGGCGGTTGCGGATTACAAACCAGCAAAATATTCCGCGCAGAAATTGAAAAAACAATCGGCCGCACTTTCGCTCGAGCTTGTTCCGACACGCGACATTCTTGCGTCGATTGCCAGGCAAGAACGTTCATTTCTCGTTGTTGGCTTCGCTGCCGAAACAGAAAATGTGACGGAGAACGCACAGAAAAAATTACAGGCGAAGAATTGCGACGTGATGGTGGCTAACGATGTCAGCACTTCCGAGTACGGAATGGAATCTGCTGAAAATGAAGTCACAATTTTTTGCAAAAATGGCGAAACCAAAAAAATTTCGCGCGCTCCGAAAAAAATTATCGCGCAGGAACTCGTGAAAATAATTTCAAAGATACGCGAAAAATGTTTGACAAAAAAAACGTGATGCTTAACTGAACCGTGTAAGTGAAGCTAATTACAATTCTTCACACACCCACCGCGATTGCGGATTGAAAGGGGGGATAGTCGATGCCAGCAAAGAAAAAAGCTAAAAAGCCCGCCAAGAAAAAGGCGGCGAAGAAAAAACGCCACTAGCGTTAACGCTTCGTAACGACTCCGGCTTCGTCGGAGTCACAATCCCAACTTCAACCCGGGAGGAGGACCCAAATTCTCCTCCCGATTTTTTTGTCCACGAAAAATTTCGCGGCGCAAAACGGCAAAGCGATTAATCTCCCGACATGACGCAATATCTCGACGCGGCGCTCGCGGCGGCGCGCAAGGCCGGAGATTTGTTGCGAGAAAATTTCCATCAACCGCGACGCGTCAATGCGAAGGAGGCGCACGACATCAAACTCGAGATCGACGTGCAAACGCAGGATCTGATCACCGATTTGCTTCTGAAAAATTTCCCGCAACACGCGCTTTACGGCGAGGAAGGAATCGTCGGCGATCAAACGAGCGAGTTCCAATGGATCGTCGATCCACTCGACGGAACGGTAAATTATTATTACGGCATCCCGCACTTCTGCGTTTCCATTGCGTTGCGTCGCAAAGGCGAAATAATCGTCGGCGTGATTTACGACCCCATGCGCGATGAGATGTGGGCCGTGGAAAAAGGGAGCGAACCGAAATTGAACGATCGCGTCTTTCGCGTGAGCGAACGGACTGAACTGAGTGAAGCTGTCGTTTCGGTTGGACTTTCGAAAACCGGCCTCACGATCGAAGCAGGTCTGCCACTTTTGCAGTCGATGGTATATCGCGTACGCAAATGCCGCATGATGGGGAGCGCGGCACTCGACATGGCGTATGTCGCATGCGGACGACTCGATGCTTACATTGAACAAGGGATCAACTTGTGGGACGTCGCCGCCGGATGGATTTTGATTGAGAGCGCGGGCGGTTCGGTGGAAATGAAGCCGCGCATCGATATGAAAGATAAATACAGCATCGTCGCTTCCAACGGCGTGATCGATTTGAAATTGTGACGCGCATGATTCGTTGCGGCATCGGTTACGACGCGCATCGTTTAGTCGACGGTCGCAAATTGGTTTTAGGCGGCGTGGAAATTCCGTACGAGCACGGACTGGACGGACACTCGGATGCGGATGTGCTTTCGCACGCAATCGCCGATGCGTTACTGGGCGCGATCGGGGAAAAAGATATCGGGCATCATTTTCCAAACGACGACGAGACGATTCGCGGAATCAGCAGTCTAGAAATTTTGCGGCGCGTCAGAGAGTTGCTCGAACAGAAGAACGCACGCGCGGTGAATGTGGACGGAACTTTGATCGCGGAAGCTCCAAAGATTGCGCCGTACCTCGAGGCGATGAAAAAGAAGATCGCTGATGCACTTGCGTTGGATGTCTCGCGCATCAGCATCAAGGCGACGACGAATGAGGGACTGGGTGCGATTGGGCGCGGCGAAGGAATGGCCGCGATGGCGGTCGCGACGGTGGAGCAGGATTAAGATCGATTTCCATCGCCTAACGAATTATGTCGCTCCGTTTCTTTAATACCTATTCTCGCGAACTGGAGGAATTTCATCCGATCGGCAGCGAAGCGGTAAAAATGTATACGTGCGGACCGACCGTTTACAGCTACGCGCACATCGGCAATTACCGCGCTTACATTTTTGAAGACCTATTGCAGCGCCACTTGGAATCCCGAGGCTACAAAGTTCATCGCGTCATGAACCTGACCGACGTCGATGACAAAACGATTCGCGGCGCACAGGAAGCGGGCGTGCCGTTAGCGCAATTCACTGTCCCCTTTAAACAGGCGTTCTTCGAAGATCTCGAAACTTTGCGCATCAAGCGTGCAAACGAATTTCCCGCCGCGACCGAATCGAAACATATCGCGAAGATGATTGAGATGATCCGGGAGCTCGTCGCGCGCGGACTGGCCTATCAAGCGGACGACAAATCGGTTTACTACCGCATTAATAAATTTCCGGCCTACGGACAACTGGCGCATTTCGATCTGACCCAGTTGCAGTCTACCGGTCGTGTTCGCAATGACGAATACGATAAGGAACACATTGGGGACTTTGCGCTTTGGAAAGCGCGGGACGAAAAAGATGGCGAGGTAGCTTGGGAAAGTCCGTGGGGCCGCGGCCGGCCCGGCTGGCATATCGAGTGCAGCGCGATGGCGACGGAATTACTCGGAGACGAAATCGATATTCACTGTGGCGGGGTCGATAATATTTTCCCGCACCACGAAGCGGAGATCGCGCAGACGGAAGGCGTGACCGGGAAAAAATTCGTGCGCTATTGGCTCCATTGCGCGCATTTGCTGGTGGATGGACAGAAGATGTCGAAGTCGTTAGGCAATTTTTATACTTTGCGCGATGTCATGACAAAGGGATACAGCGGGCGTGAGATTCGCTACGCCCTGATGCGCGTGCATTACCGCGCGCCGCTTAATTTCATTTGGGAAGGAATGGAAGAGGCGCGGCAATCACTGGCTCGGATCGATGATTGGCTGGAACGCTTGCGGGAAAAAGCAAGTGAACCCGGGAATTCGGGAAATTCGCCTAACGACCCATTTTCAGAAGCATTGGACGACGATCTTAACATTTCCGCTGCCTTGGGATTTCTTTTCGAATCAATTAGAGAATCTAATCGTCGCTACGATTCGGGCGAGCTGAGTTCAGCGGAAGCAGGCCAGTGGCTCGCCTGGTGGGATCGCATTGATAACGTACTGGCGCTTTCCGGCGGCGGCGTCGAGTTACCAGCTGAGATCGCCCAAATGGCCGAAGAGAGAACGAAGGCAAGGCTTGCAAAAGACTGGAAAAAAAGTGATGAATTACGCGACGAACTAAGTGCGCGCGGTTGGGAAGCGCGAGATACAAAGGATGGCCAGAAGGTGACTCGCCGCGGCGGCATTTAGTTCAACGCGATGTTTGCGCCCGAAGAATTTCTCAGCCTCGAACACACCGCGCACGCGAAGTTATTCGAGAACCAGAAGTACGTCTGGGATGCGCTCAAACAAATTGCGAGCTATTTGCAATTCCGATTGAAGCCCGTCGTGCTGGGCGATCTCATGGGCAAACCGTTTATCAGCAATGCGGTTTTTGTCGGGCGTGGAACTGTCGTCGAGCAAGGCGCGGTGTTAAAGGGCCCGGCGTGGATCGGCGAGAATTGCCACGTGCGAAGCGGATGCTACGTGCGCGAAAATGTGATCGCGGGCGATGGCGTTGTAATGGGAAATTCGTGTGAATTTAAAAACTGCATTCTCTTCGACGAAGCGCAGGTGCCGCATTTTAATTATGTTGGCGATTCCATACTCGGTTATCGCGCTCATCTCGGAGCGGGCGTAATTCTTTCAAATGTGAAATTGGATCATCGCGAAATTTTCGTAAACGCATTGGAAGACAATATCCCAACCGGTTTGACGAAGTTTGGCGCGATCATCGGGGATCGAACAGAAGTCGGATGCAATGCGGTGATTAATCCCGGTTCAGTTTTGGGGCGCGACTGCATTGTCTATCCGGGAACGAGCTTTCATGGGGTGTTGCCGCATTCCAGTGTGGCGAAAATGCGGCAGGACATCCAGGTCCTGCAGCGGCACGATATTTCGGACTCTTAGCTGTCCGTATCTTGCGAGATCTGTTTGCTGTCCGATTGCAAAGGAGGCGGCATCGACATCAAAGTGGAAAACGCCGAGCGGCCGGCGGGAAAAAAGAAATCGTCTTTCCAAGAGACAGTATTCTGTCTGACGAACAAGTAAGCAGCGAAGTGACGAGACAAAAAAAAAGCAGCTTCATCCACACGGGATGAAGCTGCGTAATTTTAAGCCTTCGGTCAGGAATTAGCCGCGCAGAGCGCGACGGCGATGTGCAATCACTCCAACACCGGCCAGTGTCAACGCGATTAAAGCAGCTGTACTCGGCTCCGGTACGATGGTAATCGTATACGATGTTGCCCCTAGACTATTATCTTGGAAGCCCGAGTCGGTAACCTCTGAAGTATGAGGGCTCGTTATAGTCGACCGCAACGTGTACGTTCCGGGAGCAGCACCGGTGATCGAAAACGTGATGTGCGCGACGAAATAAGTTCCCGCAGCGACAGGGCCAGCATTCTCAGTTGAGCCCAAATCACGAGCTTCAGTCATAAAGCCGGCCGAGGCACCTGAGGATACATCGAATGGGGCGGGGTCCGGCAGGGTCTGAGTGGGGTCAGGAAACGCGGTCCCGTAGGTCACACCTGTAATCGAGAGATTACCCGCGAAACCGGTGGCAGTCTCCAACCAAAAGGAAAGACCTGTTGAGGTATACCCGCTAAATGTTAACGAAACGTCAAAGCTAAACGTATCGGTCGAGTTATAAGTCCCCGAAATAGCATCTCCGCCACCTAAGCCTAAATCATTAAATGTTAGTGATTGGACGCCGTAGGCGGCGCCGCCGATACCCATCATCGCGCTCACAATTGTAATGAGCAGTGTCTTTTTCATGTGTGGTTGTTCTCCCTGTCTATTTTTTATTATTCCGTTTCGAAGGGCATTTCTGCCCATGTGTCGGTGGTTTTATCTGAGAACCCATAATGCTTGCAATCTTTTTCTTTCAAAAAGCGGAAGTTTTTTTGCTGCGGCCAAAGAGATCAAAAGCGTGGTTCCAGAACTACTATAATTACTGTAATTCTAACTGGGCGGGTTTGTTTTTAAGCCAGCCAAAATCGAAGAGCGGGCGAGCGAACCAACCATTGGATTTTTCATCAAACATTTTCTCCGCTGCTTTGAGCCATTCTTCTCCCTCTTTTCCGTGATCGTGCGCAAATTCCCACGCTGCCCGAGAATAATAATAGGCGGGTGATTCTGTGGGAAATTTTAGTTGGTTCAACGTCATCCGAGCGCGCGATTCATCGTGTGCAAAGAGATAAGTAAGAAGGATTGCGTAGCGCAGTTTCTCGCTCAACACCTGGACGTTGGTTTCGTCCAACAACCTTCCATAAGTTTCGCGCGCCTCCGCGAATTTCTTTTCCCGCAGCAGAACATCCCCCAAATGAAGGCGCGGCGAAAAACGCGCGTGATCCAATTCGCTGGCCGCGTGAAAGGCACTTTTCGCATCGCCCAATCTGCCTTGTTCGAGGTAAATTGTTCCGCGCAGATCAAGCGAATCGACGTTTCCTTTTCCCGTTTTGTCGATTTGATCAAGCGTGGCCAAGGCAGCATCCAATTTCCCCGCTCGAATACTGTTCTTCGCCGCTTCCAACAAAGCTGCAGTTTGAAACGTGGTCGGCTCAGCAGCGTTTAGAGAAACGGCGGACAAAAAAAACAAGACTTGAAGAAATCGCCACGTCAGAATCTTTCGAATACGATTCGTTAGGGCAAACTCATGCTCGTGGCGGATGGGCGGGGATTCGAACCCCGGGTGCCTTTCGGCACACACGCTTTCCAGGCGTGCACAATAGACCGCTCTGTCACCCATCCAGCTTTCGAAGTTCAAAGTTGTAATCGGGAAAATAGTTCGTCGAGCGGCAATTGGATGCCGACATAAAATTCGCCGAAGTCACCATAGTGGGCGCTCACCGGATCGAAACGCATTTCGTAGACGATCGATTTAATTTGAAAAGTATCCTGCGCGAAAAGCGTGACGCCCCATTCGGCGTCGTCCAAACCGGTCGAACCCGTGATCAGTTGTTTCACTTTGCCGGCATATTTCCGGCCGATCGCTCCGTGTCCGAGCATGAGATCCCGGCGCTCCGCGAATGGCAGCGAATACCAGTTCCGTTCTTCGCCGCGACGTTTGCTCATATTATAGAAGCAGACCACCGGCCAATCAGGCAGCGTCGGATAAATGCGGTCGTGTCGATACTTCGTCATCCGCTCGCGGACAGATTCCATCGCCTGCGCGAATTCCGGCGAATCCGGTTTCAACTTCTGCTCTTTTTGGATCGTGCGAGAGTAATCTTCGTCGCTTGTCGTGTATTCGCTTTCCTCCGTGAGTGACAAATAACTGTAGACCGGCGTGAGAACGTCAGCGCCGAGCGATGCATTCAATTGCTTTTCGATCTGGTTCGCATCGTGCAAATCCGGAGTAATCAGCATGAAACCGAGATCCGCTTTGGGCGTTACGACGCTGACTGTAAGCAATTGCGTCGACGGCATCGCGCGGACGTCCTGCACCAGCGACGAGAGCGATGTCTTGGCCGCACGCCTTTCCTCGGACGTGAGCAATTGCCATTGTCCAAATTCAATCCGATAAAAAAGATGGAGGCAATGCCAGCCTTGTTCCGGAATTATTCTGCCTTCGCTTTTCATCAGCCTAACGAACAATAATCATCGGTTTGAGTTCACCGCGCTCGGCAGATGCGCCAGGCAGTATTCCTCGCCGTCGCTGGCGACGCGAAAATCGAGAGTGGGATCCGTCAATTCTGTCGCGCCGCAAGTCGCGCAATGATGCAGCGCTTCGGTTTCGGGGCGCGCATCTTCGACGAAGCGTTTCCGGCGGCTGGTCGCTTCCTGACGCTGGCGCGCTTCGCGGAAAAAGCCGGGCCCAAAAAAGATCGCGTAATTGCTCAACGCCACAAGCAACGCGGCACGATAAGAGTTTGTCGCCACGACAAAACCATAGAGAAGAAATGCCGCCATGACGCAGGCGACCCATTTCACTTTAACCGGCAGGATGAAAAAAATGTAGATAACTTCGTTAGGATAAAAGGTCGCGAAGGCAAAGAAAAGAGCAGCGATCAACATCGAGTTCGAGAAGTTGGATCCAAAGAAAAACGCGGCCGCAGTCGTGCCGATCATGCCGACAAAAAAATAGAGCGTGAGGCGAAACGGTCCCCACGCTTTTTCGAGCCCGTCGCCGATAAACCATAGAAACCAGAGGACAAAAATGATCCACCACGGACTAAAGGTTTGCGGCAGGAAGATGTAAGTGACGAGTCGCCAGACCTGGCCGTGCAAAATTCGGCTCGGATTTAGATCCAGGACGAATTTGAAATCAGGATTGAGGTAAACGAGAACGAAGACGAGGGCGTTGAACGCCACGACGATCCGGATCAAACCCGGGATCGCAATGAAACCCAAACGGCGTTCCAATTTGTCGAGCAAACTCATTTCTGTGCGCACGGTAGAGGGATCAGTCGCTGGCATCAAGCCGAGCGGCAAGACAAGCGCTCTGGATTGACACACGATTAGCGAAGTCTAATCTCACCCGCGTGAGCGACGCCGAGCAAAAAACCACGCCGCTCTATCAAGAGCATGTCCGCCGCGGCGCGAAACTGATCCCGTTCGGCGGATGGCTCATGCCGGTGCAATATTCGAGCATCGTCGACGAACATCAGGCGGTCCGAAAAAATCTCGGCGTCTTCGACATTTCGCACATGGGGCAATTCATCGTGTCAGGTGAAAACGCCGGCGTGTGGCTTAACACGATGCTGACCAATAACACCGAGCGGCTCGAAGACGGTGAAGGCCAATACACTTTCCTCTTGAACGAAAAGGGCGGAATCATCGACGACCTCATCGCTTACCGCATCTTGCCTAACGAGTTCCTGCTTGTGGTGAATGCGTCCCGCGCCGAGGAAGATTGTGCCTGGCTACAAAAACATTTGCCGGATGACGTAAAGCTGAAAAATCGCAGTGCTGATTTTGCCGGGCTTGCGATCCAAGGTCCACGCGTCGCGGATTTATTTCATTCTCTTTTCGGCGAAGACGTCGTGCCTCCCGCGCGAAATCGGATTGCGGATTTTGATTACAAAAACATTCGCCTAACGATTGCGCGGACTGGTTACACCGGCGAAGACGGTTTTGAAGTTTTCTTCGCGGCCAAAGACGCGCCGTTTATCTGGAATGAAATCCTGGGCAAAGGCGAAGCTCTTGGAATCAAGCCCTGCGGTCTCGGAGCACGCGATACGCTAAGACTGGAAATGTGTTACCCGCTCAACGGTTCCGACCTTTCGCCGGAACATAATCCGATTGAAGCGGGTCTCGGATTTTTCGTGGATCTGAAAAAAACGCAGTTCATCGGACGCGAGATATTGGCGCGCGACAAAGAAAAAGGTCCAGCGCGGAAATTGGCGCCGTTTCGCATGACGGGGAAAGGTCCACCACCGCGTCCGCATTACGGCGTTTTCCAAAATGGCGATCGGATCGCGGAAGTAACGAGCGGCACATTATCACCGAGCTTGAATTACGGAATCGGCATGGCATACGTGCCGGCGGCTCAGGCGAAAGCAGGCACTGAGTTGGAAATTGAAATCCGCGGCCAGAAATTTCCCGCCATCATCGAAAAGAAACCCTTCTATAAAAAATCATGAATGTTCCTGACGATCTTCTTTACACCGAATCGCACGAATGGATTCGCCGCGAGGGCGACAATATCCGCGTTGGCATTACCGATCACGCCCAGGCGGAGCTGACCGATGTCGTTTTCGTGGAGGTGCCAAAGACGGGACGTCAGACGAAAGCAAAAGAAGCAATTGCGGTGGTCGAATCTGTAAAGGCCGCGAGCGACATCTATGCGCCGGTCGCGGGAACGGTGGTCGAGGGAAACCAGGCGCTCGAATCAAATCCTGCACTGATCAACACCGATCCATTCGGCGAAGGTTGGATTTTCGCCCTGAAGATCGATAACGCCGACGATCTTAAGAATCTCAAAGATGCGGCTGCTTATCGCGCCGCAATTGGTTAGGCGTGTTCCAAAATTTCATCGACGCAATGGACGAGTTCGTCCATGTCGACGGGACCGGCTGAGCATTCGTATCCTTCCATCGTGCTGCTAAAGATAATGGAGGCTTCGCCATTGCCGCTTTCCAGCGCGATCATGGGCGCTTCGCCCAGAGCCGACTCAGAACGAATTTGTTCCAGGCCCTCCGGGCTGGAGTCCTCGCCCGTAACGTCGAGCAAGATCAGATCGGGCTGAAACTTTTGCGCGGTCTGGGAAGCAAGTTCGCGATCGGGTTCTTCCTTCATGAGATACTCGCCCGTTTCCTCAAAAGCCTGCCTAACAAGCCGTGTCATGCGCGGCTCGTTGCACAGAAAAAGGATGCGCTTACGAACACTCACCAGGGATGGTTCTAGCATCGCCCATGCCAGTATTGCCTAACGATTCGCTCCGCACGCGCCGCCAAGCTGATATGTGCTCTTTGCCGCTCACGTTTCTTTTTTGATGACGAAACCGACATAGCCCCAGCGTCCCCATTCATGATGGCCCGTGCGTTCCCGATCGAGAAGGCCATGTTTATCGTGCACATATGTTTTGGCGACGAATTCCGGAAATGCGGCGTTGAAATGAACGTCGTGTGAGACAAGCAGTCCGCCTTCGCCTAACCGTTTCCAGAATTCGCGAAATTCCCAGAGCATGTGTTTGTGACGATGCGAACTGTCGTGCAGGAACATGTCGATCGGCGATGGCAACTCGTTCCGTTTCACAAAATCCTCCACGTTTCCGCTCAGCGGAACGAACTGACTGCGCAACTCCTCTGGGATCATCGAGCCGTGCGGGCAATCTTTGTTCCACTCGATACTGTAGATTTTTGCATTCGTTAGGCCTTCGTCCGCCAGCGCCTTCAAAATAAACGCGGAAGACATTCCGAGATATCCACCCGACTCAACCACGACGTTAGGGCGATGCCATCGCGCCAATCCATAAAGCGTGGCGCAATCGATCTCGCCCATCAGTCCGTGACTTCCCAGCGCGTCGCGCCGCCGAATCATTTCGTGCATGAACTCGCTGTTCCGGATGTGAGCGGAGAAACGAGCGACCGCTTCCCACACGCCGTAAAACGGCATGGGAAAAGGATCGGTTGGATTCGTTTTCTTGCCGAAGATGTTCCGCAGTGCGCGCATTGATCAATTAATTTACGGACGCGAACATCGACGACGCGTTGCCGAAAGCGAAGCCGAAATTATCCGCCTAACCGACAAATCCCATGTTGGGATTACCGAAGCGGCCGATGTTTGGGAAAACATTGGCGAGATCGCCGGCGCCCACGCCAAACCAGCTCGCGAGCGTGGCAGAATACTCGTCCACCGAAGTCGTCGGAATCCAGCGACCCTGGCCCGTATCATCCGGGCCGTTCACCGCGAGTGTAGGAAATTTTCCGAATAGCCGGCCGCCATGGACCGCGCCACCCATCACCAATTGATGGCTGCCCCAGCCGTGATCGGAACCGCTGCCATTAGTCGGAAATGTGCGGCCGAAATCTGACGCGGTGAACGCAGTCACGTCCTGCTCCACGCCCATCTCGATCGTCGCGGAATAAAACGCATTCATCGCCTGACTGAGTTCCGCGAGTAAACCTGATTGCGCCGAGACTTGATCGCCGTGCGTATCATAACCCTGGACCGAGCAGAAAAAAATCTGGCGGCGCATGTTCAGATTATTTCGCGCGGAGATCAGACGCGCGACCATGTTGAGTTGTTTTCCGAGATCGCTGTCGGGAAACGCCGTTGTCAGTGCAGGCGTGCCGGCGAGAGCAGTGGTCAGCAAATCGTTGTCGGCGATCGAACGCGTCACGGTGTCCGCGTAGGCTTGCTCGAAAAAATTGTTGTGCGGTTGCGCAAGCAGATCCTTGAATGCCTGCAAACGCACGTTGGCATTCGCGCTACCGTTAAAACCCGCGAGTCCAATGCTGCCATCGGGCGAAACGGAATAAGGGATGACGGTGTTGCCGATTTCGAAAGTGTTCGTGCCGGCAATCGAAATCGTGAGCGAGATTTGCGAATTCCCGTTTAGCGAATGCAAGAGATCGGCTGTGCGTCCGCCCCAACCGGTTCGTTGCGGTTGATCCGGCCATGAGGTTTGCCATTGCACCGATTGATCGGCGTGGGAAAACAATTGCGGAGGCACCGCCGCCGTATGCGCGAGATATTCCGCGCGCGTTACCGGCGCTACGAGCGTGCCGACGTTCGTCACCATCGCGAGCTTGCCGCTGTTAAAAAGCGTGCGCAGTTCCGGCAGATTCGGATGAAAAGCAAAGTCGCGTCCATCGCCGGCCTGCAAAGTGAGCGGAAGCAACGAAGCTTTGGGAATGGCGAGAATGTCGCGCGCTGCAGCGTAGGAATTGTAACCCGCGGTATCGTGCGGAATGAGAACGTTGTTTGCGTCATTGCCGCCGTAGAGAAATAAACAGACAAGCGCTCTGTAGTCACCGCTGCTCGCGAAAGTCGCGGCGCTGATTTTGCGCAAATCAAAAATCGTCGTGAGCAAACCCGAAGTGCCGAGGGCGGCGCAGGCGGCCTGACGAATAAAAGTGCGACGAGTGGGAGAATACATAGAACTAATTTTCCACGACAAATTCTGGTGAGTTAATAACGAGATAAACAGCGGTTCGTGCGCGCTCTGTCGGATTGTTCGCCGGAATGGCTGTGATGGCGGCGATCAATCGCGTCCGCATTTGCGAAGACATTGAACCCGCCATGAGGAGCGTGTTGAGATGATCGGCAAGTTGGGTTGGATTGCTCGAGAGCGTTTGCTCGAGCGACAGATCCAGCGTGACGCGATCGCTCGACGGCCCAAGTCCGGAATAAATTCCGCCGTAGAGATAATTCGCAATCGTACTCACCGTTGTCTCCGTTGTGATTTCAAATTCCGGACTCGTTAGGCCGGCGGCTGCGATGGCACCGGCGTTAGAAAAATCGGGCGAGAAGAAATTGAAAACCGTTGGCGAATGCAGCGGGGTTTCAGCCAAGCCGGTGGCATTGCCGAACGCGAATTTCCCATCTGGCGAAGTTGCGTTAAAGGCGCGCAGCAGATTCGTTAGGCGAAGAACCGGTTCCTTCTCATGACCGGCACCCTGACCTGTCTTGGCCGATCCGCGGGCATCGTAATCTATCAAGATCGCGCGAATGACCGCGCGCAAATCTCCGCGCACGCCGTGCCCATTATTATTAAAGACGGATGATACGCGATAAAGGTAGCCAGTGCTCGGATTGCTCGTAACGAGACGCTGAATCAATTGCCTACACACGAAGGGACCGACGTTCGGATGGTTGAAAATTGTATCGAGCGCGATTTTAAGATCCTGCTGCGACGTTTGTCCCGCGCGAATCAAGACTCCATCAAGGATTTGCTTTGCATCAGTCGAATGATGGCTCGGAACCGGAACCATCGGTTGACGATAATTTTGCGGCGCGCCGTACCAGACTGGCGTGCCTGTTTGTGCGAAATTCCATCCCGTAAACGCGGCAGCAAGACCGAGCACGGCATCCTGGTTGTAGGTATCAAACGGAAAACCCTGGGCATCGAGCGTCAGACTGCCGTCGAGATTCAATCGATAGAGCCCGATCGAAAAAAGCTGCATGACTTCGCGCGCGTAATTCTCGTTAGGGTGCGTTCCTTTTAACGGATTGCCTTTGTCATTGTGCAACATGTCGAGATAACGTCCCATCGCCGGGTTGAGCGTGATGGCCTCCAGTAGTTGCCGGTAATTTCCAAAGGCGTCGCGCAACAGGACGTCGACGTAGGCCGACATCGCGTCGGGATGATTATTCAAACCGCCGCTGCTGGTGGAGACGACGAGCAACTCGCTCAGGGCGAATGCAACGCGCTGTCGAAGTTGATCCCGCGCGGTGATTGCGTATGTCCACCACGCTTCCATTTCCTGTGTTGTGGTCGGCGGGTTAACGCCCGAGGCATCGAGAAAGGCGAGGTGCGATGAAGTCGGCTCGGCAAATTGCTCATTCAAAAAGTTGTCGAACCCTTTTTGTTGAACCTGCGTGATCAACGAGGTCGTTGCACCAAACGTTGCTTGATTCAAAAACCGGCACGCGTCTTGTGGAGTCGGTGTGCCGGAGGCGAGTGGCGGCGGTGGTGTTGGCGTCGGAATCACTTGCGCGCCGCGTGACAAGTTGAAAAAACCGCTAATCTCGCCTGTGGGATGCGCGGCCGTATGAATGTTGAAGTAAGTCCGGCCGGATTTTATTGCGGCCACAATGTCGGCGACGCTGTTTCCACCGGTCGGGGCAAAAACCCAAATGTAGGTTCCGTTTGGTTGCGGTGTGGCGGAGTCGACATCGAAAAGAATTCCCGCCGTTCCTCCAGGATCTGCCGGACCATGGATATGGACCCCAGTGACGGGCGACGAAAGATTCGTGAAATCAAAAGAGATGATGGCCGATTTGCCGTCGGCAGCTAATCGCAATGTCGCAGTGCCGGAACCCGTCGAAGCCGATCCGGTTTGCGGCCGCAATTGCGCGATGTAAAGCGTGGAACCATCCGCCTGTGGCGGTTGATCAAGATCGTACATCTCGATCAGGGCGATACCGGTGGTGTTGTTTACGCCGCGAGTGATTGCCGTGTAATTGCCCGGTCGCAACGTCGCCAGAATCGCAGGCTCGCGGTCGTCGTTAGGCGCGAGCGTGCTGGCCTGGATTTCCGTTTGTTGCGAACTGCGCCAATTATTATTCGAAGCCATCAGCGCACCGTTGGCGTCATGAAGTTCGAGCATTGGATCCTGCAAACGGCCGGCAAACAGCTGCCCGTTCAAACTCAGCGTCGGCCCGATCACCCGCATGAGCATGCGCTTGGAGAGATCGCCGTGAATGATGAACCCGCCGATCATGACGTTGTCATCAATCAGGACATGACCGCGCGACGATATATTTAAGAGCCGCGTCGCCGTATTCGCGCTGTCGTCATCGTAAACTTCGACCAGCCCCACACCGGTGATGCCGTTCACCCCTTTCACCACCACAGTGTATCGACCCGGGGACAAAGTCGCGATCAACGCCGCTTCGCGATCGTTCTTCGGCGGAATTCCGCTCGCAATCAGTGCGGCCTCTTGTGAGGAGCGCCAGTTGTCGTTCGATCCGATTAATTTTCCGCTGCCGTCGTGCAGTTCGAGCATCGGATCGCTCAATGCTCCGGGGACCGGCAAAGACGGACCGATCGCACGCACGATCACCTTCTTTTGTCCGCTTCCCTTAATAATGAATCCCGCGATGAGAACGTTGTCGCCGGTCTCGACCTTCATCCGGGTCGAGATATTGATCGCTGTTGAAATGGCAGAGACGTTGTTCGTGCCCGCCAGCAAAAACAGCAGCACCGCCGCGAGGGCAACTCCTCCTTTTTTATGGAGCGCGGTATGCTTAATTGATTTCACGCGATGTCGACCCAGCAGAAAAAAGGCGCTTCCGAGCCGAACTTTGAAAGCGCAATGGACCGGCTCGAAGCGATTGTTGAGCAAATGGAATCCGGCAAAATGCACCTCGAGGATCTCATCGTTAGGTATGAAGAGGGCATGAAGTTGGTAAAAATTTGCCAGGAAAGACTTGCCAGCGCCGAGCAACGCATCGAAATCATCACCCGCAACAACGCGGGTAAACCGGTAGTGAAAAACTTCGAGCCGGCGACAGAAAGTATGCCCCCACCCGATTCAGAAAAAAAGGAAAATGACTCCGTCACCCTCTTCTAAGACACCCGAGCCGGCTTCGAGGTTACTCGATAAAATTACTTCACCGGCCGATGTGAAAGCGTTGCCGGAAGAAGATCTCCCGCAGCTCGCCCAGGAGGTGCGTGACGAACTCATCAATGTCCTCTCGCAAACCGGTGGTCATCTTGGACCGAACCTCGGAGTGGTCGAACTGACGATTGCGCTTCATCGCGTCTTCACCACGCCGAAGGACAAATTCGTTTTTGACGTCAGCCATCAGGGCTACGTCCACAAAATGTTCACCGGTCGTCTCGATCGCATTCACACCATGCGCCAATACGAGGGACTAAACGGCTTTCTCCTGCGAACGGAGAGCGAACACGATTGCTACGGCGCTGGTCATGCGGGAACGGCGCTTTCCGCTGGATTAGGCATGGCGGTCGGTCGCGATCTGCGCGGAACGAATGAAGACGTTGTTGTCGTAGCGGGCGACGCGGCGTTGACCTGCGGGATTAGTTACGAAGCGCTCAATAACGCGAAGTCGCAGACAAAACGTTTCATCGTTGTCTTGAACGACAACGAATGGTCGATCGCGAAAAACGTCGGCGCGATCGCGTCGTATTTAAACAACATCGTGACCAATCCGACTTACGGATATCTGCACGAAAAAGCGGGCCAGTTCATCAGGACGATTGCCGGCAAGACCGCGCTGCAGCTGGCGCACAAGGTCGAAGAAGGCGTTAAAAATCTTCTCGTCCCGAGCGTAATTTTTGAAGAACTCGGACTTCGCTACTACGGCCCGATCGATGGACACGATATTCCTCTGCTCATTCGCACATTTGAATTTTTGAAAACGCAGGACGAGCCGGTCCTGCTTCACATCCTGACAAAAAAAGGCAAAGGCTACGAACCCGCGATCGCGAAGCCGGACAAATTTCACGGCCTCGGAAAATACACGGTCGAGAGCGGCGAAACCGCGTCCTCGCCGACTCCGACTTACTCCGAGATCATTGGCAACACGCTTGCGAAATTCGCGACCGACAACCGCAAGATCGTCGCCATCACCGGAGCGATGCCCAGCGGAACCGGCTTGGGATTTTTCCAAAAGGAACATCCCGATCGCTACTTCGATGTCGGCATCGCGGAAGAACATGCCGCGCTTTTCGCATGCGGATTGGCCACGCAGGGACTGAAACCGTTCCTGACGATCTATTCCACCTTCATGCAGCGCGCCTACGACATGATCATTCACGATATCGCGCTGCAGAATCTCAACGTCGCGCTTTGCATGGATCGCGCGGGCTTGAGCGGCGACGACGGGCCGACGCATCACGGGCTTTTCGACATCGGTTATCTGCGACACGTGCCCAACATCGTGCACATGCAACCGAAGGATGAAGACGAATTCGTCGACATGCTTTGGACAATGGCGAATTACAATTCCGGTCCGATCGCCGTTCGTTATCCGCGCGGCGCAGGCACCGGTGCGAAACCAAAAGAATCACCGAAACTGCTAGAGATCGGGAAAGCCGAAGTCGTGCAACACGGCCGCGACGTTGCCATCTTCGGACTCGGCAACATGTTTGAGATGGCCGAGGAAGCCGCGAAGAAACTGCAAGAGCTGGGCTTTTCCGTCGCGCTGATCAATCCGCGCTGGATCAAGCCGCTCGACACCGGCACGCTCGAATTTTTCGCGCGCAGTGTAGAAGCGATCTGCACGCTCGAAGACCACGTGCTCTACAACGGTTTTGGTTGCGCTGTCATGGAACATTTGCACAGCAATCAGATTAACACCCCGGTAGTTCGCATCGGTTGGCCCGATCAATTCATCGAGCACGGCAGCATTCCGGTGTTGCGCAAGAAGCACGGCCTCACCGCCGACGCGCTCGTGGAAAAGGTTCTGCCGTTCTTGAAGCGCAAGAACACCGCCGGCGCGCATTCAAGCGCAGCCTGATCGGAAGTCCGCCATCAAGAAATCCGCGGCTTCGATTTCTGCTTTAGCCTTTCTACTGTTTCCCGTATTCGGCGGTCGGCTGGATCGTTGGTTAGGCGCCGCCGCTCAATCACGAGTGATTTCGAACTCCTGTTTGCAAACGATAGAGCCTCTAAATCTCACTTCGAGTGTCCAGGTCCCCGGAACGAGTTCGTAGTCCCGGGTGAATCCGAAGCCCATGAACGAAGCAAAAGTGTTTGCGCTTCGGCTCCCCTTGACGCCAACCGTCGCTTTGCGCTCCTCGCTCCGTTTCACGGTCCCATCGGGAAGATGCAGCCCGGGCGATCTCGTCACATGGGTCAGCTCGATCTCTCCTGCGCCCGCCGGCACCCGGACTTGGTAGAAAATCCCGAACCAAGTGCCCATCTTTGCAGGGATTCGCGTTGTGGAGCGCAGAAGTTCAGGCTGCTGAAGGAACTCACGCGAGACTCTATTCGGCGTCGACGACGTGCGAACGTCTCTGTGCTCGACCGGCACGTTCACAACACCAAATCCGGTTATCTTGCCCGTGATTCTATCGTCCGAGTTCGCTAAAATGCACGGTATGGTCAGGAGGAGCGCGGCAAAAATGTATTTGAGCATGGCCGAGTGTCGATTCGAAAGTCCTAACGAGAAACAAGATCAGCCACCGCTCTCCTCGCGAGTCTCATTTGTCCTTTTTACTTTCTAATTTCACTTTTCAACTTCTCTTCCGGCGGCTCGCTGCATCGCGTGGTTAGGCGATTTCACAGATATTTCACAATGTGATCTTCGGCGTCGAAGAAGACCAGAGATCTGCGACAACGCTCGACTGTGACTATGGTGGGATAGGAAACCGGCGGCCTTGGACGGGAACCTGAGAGCGCTGAACTGTAAATCTCGCGCCATGAGATGCGCCAGCGTCCATTAGTAGGCTCAATAAAAAGGTAAGCCGCGATTCCTGAATCCAAATCTTGGAATATTATTTCTACGAAGCCGCGCCGCTTTTGCGTCCAGTGAGCCCACACAAAATCTCGCAGCCGCTGAACATCGGCGGGTTGCGCTACGCCGACAGGAGCATGATAGACGCCGCCATCGTCATAGGTACGAAGATCGCGGCCTTCGGCGGCCGCGGGAGGAGGCTGCTCTGTCGCTACTGCTAATCCGCCAAGGAATACTGCAAATAAATAGACAAAGCGCTGCATTGGCCTAACGAGACACAAGATCAACCACCCCTCTCTGCGGCGAGTCTCATTTGTCCTTTCTACTTTCTAATTTCACCTTTTTTACTTCTCTTCCGAGGTTGGGGGCATCTGGTTAGGCCTTGGTGTTCTCGACGTCCTCCGCACTCGATGCCGGCTCAGCCGCAGAAAGCGCACTGATTGTCACGTAGTAACCGTCCGGGTCCCGGAGTGAGAACTCCCATGTTTGACTGTTCGGGTTCAGGTGAGGCTCTTCTTCAAACCGAGTGACGAGAGCGCGTGCTCTCTTCAAAGCCTCATCGTAGTCGTCGACGCGGAAGAATAAGAGGAGCCCGTTGCCGGGAGACGCCTTGTCCGGGCTCATCAAGGGCGGATGGTGATGCGCAGGTCTCATGATTCCTTTCTTTGGAGAATCAGCCCACTGATGGAGGCAGAGCAACACGGTTCCATCCGTATCTAGGATCTGACCAAAGTCGTCATGGCTCGGAGCCGTCTCCGGCTGGCCGAAGAGCGACTGGTACCATTTGAAGCTGGCGGCTACGTCGCGTACCCCGATGATCGTCCATATGCGCTTCATCGCATTTCGACCTAACGAGAAACAAAATCAGCGAGAGCGGACTTTCTCATATCTTTTCTACTTTTTAATTTCGCCTTTCAACTTCTCTTCCGCGGATCGCTGCGCCTAGTTAGGCAGGGTATGCAAACCACTCAGTGTGATTTCCAGCAAAGGATTCACACTCGTAATCCAAGCTCCGCAGGAATCGCTGCGCTTCGCGCGACTGCAGCCCGAGTCGTTGCATCTTATCGGGATTCTCCTCGAAATAGATGGCCTTTATCTTCTTCGTCTTTAGTAATCGTTCGCACCCGAATAACACTAGAGTGTCCGCCCCTTCGGTGTCGATCTTCAGCACGGCAATCTCCCTGTCTGGCAGTTGCTCGTCGAGCCGCACCATAGGAACGAAGATGCCGTTTTCAGGCTCCCCGGGGAGCGAGGCCTCCCCACCCACTTTGTTCGACCGGTCCGGTATCGAAGCGCACCGGTCCGTCGCGATCGCCCGCCGCTTTCGCAATTACGGTGACGCGATCCTCACAGAGGTTTTGTCTGATATTATTCAGTAGGAGGGAGACGTTTCGAGGCGAAGCTTCGAATGCGACGACTCTGCCGGAACGGCTCAGTCCGACCCAAAGAAGGGCGAAATATCCCATGTTCGCGCCCACGTCGACAAAGAGACCACCTCCAGCCGCGCATTCAGCAATCTTCTTCGTTAGCGTCCACTCATAAAAGCCCATGAAGGCAATGCTACCTGAGATTTCATCGCCTGGAATGAGATCGTGCATCGTAATCGCCGGGCATGCTGAGAGCCGTGCTCTCTTGAAAAGACCGTGCCACTCCGCTTGCCGACGACGATAGCGCCTGAAGTAAATCCACTGCCGAAGCTGGGCCGGTAAAATTGTCAGGAGGAAAGGCCGTTTCATTCGCCTAACGAGACTCAAGATCAGCGCCCGCTCTCCACGGCGAGTCTGCGACTGACGAAAGCGAGGTTTTGCGTTTCATAATTCTTAATTCATCCTTCTGCCTTAGCCGCACATCGGCCAGCGGTTCGCTGCATCGCCTGGTCAGACAGATTACGGAGCAAAAGGTATAATCTCAATTTCGTGTGCTGAAGTCTCTTGCTGCATTCGAGCAGGAATTCGATGAGCGCGTAGTGCTCCGACGACGCGTTCTAAATCAGAACTATATACGACGCACGAATCAGTCTTGCGATACACCGAAATAAGGTCTCGATCGTGCCGGTATGCCACCAAAAGATGGCTCTGCGACGATTGCGAAGGGGGCACAGCTATCTCAGCGTAACCCGCGGCAAGAGCGAAGTCGCGAACGACACGGATAAGCGCTCGGCAACCATCCCGCTGCTCTCCAATGGAGCTAATAACGTTTTCTGTGCGAGGAACGTAGATCGAACACGCAGCAATCGATACGGCAGCAATAAGCAACAGCACTCTCATGCGGCTTAACGAGACACAAGATCAGCGACCGCGCGAATGGACGGGAGTGGCAAGCCATGACATAGACGGCAAGCCCGGAGGGTGAACGAGTGCGCGAGTGAATCAATGAGAAATGATCTTCGCATGCTCAGAGCGGCGAAACTTCAGATGAGCGATTGCTGCTCTGCGTCGCGCTCAGCTTTGGCTTTCTTGAAATTTAAATTCAATCCCACACCAGGGTCTCAGCTTGGTGTCTACCTCACCTGTTAGATCAGTGTCGAAAGAGGCGCAACGGGGGGCAAAATCACGTTTTGTAGGAGAGAGTTCGATCAGCGCTTACAATTATTTGGGATTCTTCTGCCTGTGCCGGCTCTCGAACGGATTGTTTCACGATAGCAACGCGCAAAGAAACCGTTTTGGCGTGCGCCACCCATTCGGAATATTCCGGAACCTTAAATTTGATCGGAATCTCGCGTTGGACCAGCCCGGAAAGCTTGTCTGCAATCAGTATCGAGGAGCTTTCAAGGAAAGCCTCACTCACTTCATGATGCGGGTTGCCATCAGGAGGTGTGAAGGTCGCCTCCAGCCAAACCCGAACCGCAGCGGGTCTTTCATTCGGTTTGATGTACGCTTCGATCACTGCGGTAAACGACTTTGAACTTTTCGGCTTAAGATTCCCGATATTACCCTTGATGCTGATCTTGTTTTTTGCCCGGGATCGGTGGTGGTGCACGATCTCGGCGCATCGAGCCGCGATCTCGCTTGGTTTTGAATGGCGAATGATGCCCGCCAAATCGTCGGCGAACTCCTCGAACTTATATGGAACGTGGGTGATGTCTCCGGAAGATCCCAATTTTGATGGTCTTAACTCTTCGGGAAGCGTGCCGGGGAAATGAGGACCAATAATGAGAAGACAAAAAGGCTTTTTGCGCACGCGTTCAATGATAGCTGCCCTGAGGTAATCATCGCGGAGGCTGTGTCCGGTTACGATAAGAACTCTGGCAGTCGCGAGATCGGCGAGAAAGTATGAATAAAGAGCGAAAAAATGTTGAGCGTAAATATCTTTGAAGCGGGTCGGTGCGATCACTATCCGATCAACTGCCTTTCCGATCGGATTTATATCAGTGTTCGAATAGATCTTTTCGATATTGCCCTCGCCGTCGACATACCATGCGACGGAGCCGTGAAGCTTCACGATCGTAAGGGCATCACCGAGGGGGAAATCGATGGATCGGTTCCAAACGCTGCGCTGTCCTCTCGTGGAAAAGTTGTCGTTAATTCGAATTTTATTCACCATCGCGACCTCCTCGAAGGAGAAGTCATAATTGGTTGTGTAAACGGGATAGCCTTTCTTCGCGAGGGATGTAATCAGTCCAGTAAAAAGTGTATTTGCTAGGTTCCGATCGAACTGAAAGCATTTCCGTGACATGAAATCCAATATCCGTTGCCGAAGGTTTGCGGCGCTGGCTACGTAATCCTTGAGGCGGCCACGATACTCACCAATATTCCTCGTATTCTTGCGGCTGGAGATCGATCGTTCAATCAGCGGCGAAAGGCTAGTGGAAGGGAATTCGGTGATTGCGTTGGCAGCCACCAAAAATTCCTCCAAGTCTTCAGCCACGCCGAGAGCCGTTGCAAACAGTTCGCACGCCCGCTTCTCTTCGGCGGAGATATGGGACTCGGCCCGATTCATGAATGCCTTGAACATTCCTTGCATCGCCGGGATTCCGATCGGGATCGATATTCCCGCTCCCGTTAGAATAATGACTTCAGGATTTTTGCGTGTCGGCGTGGCGGACATTCTAGATAATAATGATTATAACGGTTTGATAAGCCAGTAACGTTTTTGCTGGGACCTAACGACAATTGGGCGAGTATTCGTAATTAAAGGCGAACATTTTTCGTCTATCATATCTGGGGTAGCTCGGAGGTATGTCGATCGACAATGGCAGACGATCGATTCTTGGCAAAGCAAAACAGGCGGGACTTTCGTCCCGCGCATTTCGTTCGATTCCCCCGAATCAAATTCAATCGCTCCCGCGATAAAGTTACACCACCATGATTTTCGCCGGATCGCTCCAGGCACCCATGACGCCTTTTAATCCGGCAATGCGGACGCGCACCCAGATGGTCGCTCCGGGAGCGAAGCCGTTGAGGTTGGCTTTGCCGCCGCTGAACAGACCGGCAGGTTTCCAATTCGCTTCTGTGTTGGGATCGCCCGTGCAGGTTCGCACTTCGTTGATGCTCGGCTGCCGGGCCGGATGTAATTTCGCCTGCGTGACGCACCTCACGAGTCGGTTTGCCCGTGTGGTCGCGGAAAACGAGATCATGGCAAAGACGAAGCACGTCACCGTACGCCGGCCAGTGGTTGGCTGCATCCCCTGGTTAGATGTTTGGGCTCACGAACCATATCGATTGAGCCACCAGACGAGACCTGCCCATGCAACGAGGAACCAGAGAATGGCCGAGAGGAGGATGATCCACGGTCGCAAATATCGATGCGCCACGGCGACGACCCCGCGCGCGCTCCGAAAGCGAAACCGGAGACCGTGATGACGACAAAGAGAGCGAACATGTAGCGAGTACGAGCGCTGGCGAGAAGAGCAACGGAACCGAAGGCTGTCGCGGTGAGATCGATCAGTAGAAGCTTTTTCACGAGGCGAGCTCACAGCAACTCGCGAGACGGAGCTCAGCCACCGCTGGCGGGAGCGAATGTGAACTGCAATGTGTGCTTTGAAGTCATCTGAAAACTAGACATCGGAACGGCCAGCGGTTGGCCGCATCGACTGGTTAGATGAATGGTGTCTCCATCGCAAAATGCGTGGCACAAGAAATCCAAAGCAGACTCCTACAAAAAGCGTCCAGGGAAGAATGAACTGGGTGGGGTTTGGGCTTTCAAAAATACCGGGTCTCACTGCTGAGAGATGATGCTGAGTGTAATATGACACGAACATCATTACAGGTTGTAAGATCCACGCGCAGACCGGGCCCCATATCGAGTGAACGTCTGCTCCTGTGCGCTTCCATTCGGCAAATGCACGCTCGCTCTGGGTCCACAACAAAGATGTCGCGGCGAGATGAAACAACGTGGCGATAAAGAAAGCCTTTATCGAGAAACGTTTTTTCATCTAACGAGAATTCGGCGAATGTTCGTAATTAAAGGCGAACATTTTTTCGTCCATTTCGGGAATCGCGCCGGAAATGGCGTCATCAGTTTCAAATGGGGGAGACATTTACTCAGTAATGTCGCTCGTTTGCCGCAATTGTGACAAGCCGAAAAGGTTCCTCCGTGGACCTAAACGGTTTCTACAACAGGCGACAATGACGGCTTTTTTCGCGGGTGGCCAAAACGATTCCCCTCACCTTAGTCCTCTCCCTCAGGGAGAGGAATTCACTCGGCACGTGTCCCCTGCCACTCGTCACTCTCCTTGCCACTTGCCACTCAACCGTCCCGGCTTGATTCTGGGGCGATGAGCGCAATCGAGGTCGTTGGACTGACGAAAGTTTACCGCACTTACCGCAAGGAAAGCGGGCTGCGCGGCGCGGTGAAGGGACTCGTTAGGCGCAAGTACGACCAGACGCGCGCGGCGGACAATGTTTCGTTCACGATCGAGGAGGGCGAACTCGTGGGTTTCCTCGGGCCGAATGGCGCGGGGAAAACGACTGTGCTCAAGATGTTGTCCGGTCTCTTGAATCCGACCTCCGGCGAAGCGCGCGTCCTGGGTTTCGTTCCATGGGAGCGCAAGGACGAGATGAAGCGCCAGTTCAGTCTGCTCATGGGACAGAAGAACGCGCTCTGGTGGGATCTGCCCGCGCAGGAATCGCTCGAACTCAATCGCGCGATTTACGGGATCGAGCGCGCGCGTTTCAAAAAAATCGTCGATGGCCTGAGCGATCTGCTCGAAGTGCAGGACAAGATGAATGTGATGGTGCGTGAGCTCTCGTTAGGCGAACGCATGAAGATGGAATTGATTTCCGCGCTTATCCACGAACCGAAAGTTTTGTTTCTCGATGAGCCGACGATCGGGCTCGATGTGGTCAGTCAAAAGCGTGTGCGCGAGTTTTTGCGGCTCTACAATTCCGAGCATCGCATCGTCACGATGCTGACCAGTCATTACATGCAGGACATCGAAGAGCTGGCCAAGCGCGTCATCATCATCGATCACGGCAAAATATTTTTCGACGGTCCGTTGCACGAAATCATCGATCGTTTTTCCCATCAGAAACTCGTCAGCCTTACTTTTGCGGAAGCGGCGGTGCGCGATTTTTCGCCGTTCGGCGAAGTGATCGAGCAGACGCCGGTGTCGGTAACGTTAAAAGTCCCGCGCGCGGAAGTTACCGAGATCAGCCGGCGCTTGCTCGAAACCTGTCACGTCAACGACATCAACGTGCAGGAAATTCCCGTCGAAGATGTGATCCGGCAATTATTCGGTGAGCAGCGCACGAAGCGAAACGGCGAGCGCGCGGAAGCCGACGAGCTGCAGAAAGTTTAGCGCCGCAGCGCGTCTTTCAATCCCTGGACGTATCCGGGATTCACCTCAAACTGCGTTACCGGCATCTCGGCCAGTTGGATTTGTTCGGTGTAGGGAATGCTCTCCACGAACCCGGCGGCCATGAGACTATTGAGTGTGTCCGAGACGTCTTCGCCTTCCATGCGCGTGAAGTCCTGAATCTCCGCGCCGAGCATCGGTTCCGCGAATCCGATAGCTCGCACGACGGTCGCTTCCCGGCCGGTAAGCTTGATCAGACGCATTGGATATTCCCAAGCAGCTTCCATACCGATCCATAATTTCTAGAATCGCGCGCTTGCCGAAATGAACGACGGCAAAATGCTGTTGCGCATCGCGTCCGGGAAGGTCGGATAACGCGGCGACCAGCCCAGAGAGCGCAGTTTTTTATTGCTCACGCGCTTGTTGCTGTCGCCGCGTTTGCGCTTTTGTTTGGCGGCTCCTTCCGGCGGGAGGTCGCGCTGAAGTTCTTTCGCCAACCACTCGTAACATTCGCTCAACAGTTTCGGTTCATTGTCGGCAACGTTGTAAAATTCGGAGGCGCCGCGTTCACATAATAAAAATAATGCGGCGGCGATGTCGTCACGATGAATTTGGTTGATGAAGCGATCGTCCTTCCGATCGATGACGGCTTCGCCCGCAAGAAATTTTTTGAGAAGAAACGAACGTCCAGGACCGTAAATTCCAGCGAGCCGCGCGACAATACCGCGCGCAGCAAGAACAAGTTCCTCAGTCTCGCGCAAGATTTTCGCGGCCTCGCGCATGGGCTCGGCCGGCTCCGATTCGCTGACCCACGATCCATCGGTTTGCGCGTAAACACTCGTGCTGCTGGTGAACAGCAACGGCGTTCCCGAGAAAACGCTGAGAAGGTTTTGCGCTCCGTTTAGATAAACACGCCGGTACTGATCTGCGTCGCCGCCGCGCGAACTTGCGCAGTGAATGATGCGATCGAATTCGGTCGCAGCGGAAGCAACTTGAGCGCGATCGGAGATATCGACGGGACGGATCGGGAACGGCAAATTCTGGAGCGCGCTCGCGGAGTCGGCGGATGCCGTCCAACCCTCAACTTCCCAACCGGCATCGCGAAAAAGCATCGCCGTCGCCTGCCCAACGTAACCGCACCCGGCGATCAAGACGCGCGGCATGTTCAACCATTCGCCGGCGCGATTTCGATTTCGTCGAAAGGATTTTTTTGCACGGCACGCACTTGTTTCAGCCGGATCAATTCCAGCAGCGCAAGAAACGTGACGACGATTTCCACCCGCGATGCCGCAGCTGCGAACAGTTCCGAAAAACGGAGGGCCGTTCCTTTGCCGATGCTCTGCAAAATCTGTTCGATCTTGTCGGAGACCGTAAAGTTATCGCCAAAAATCTCCTGCAAACTCTCGCGCGCGTCGACACGCTTGAGGACGTTTTGAAATGCATTGATCAATTGAAAAATACCGACCTCACCGAGCCGCAGCGGCGCATTTGCCATCAAGGCGGGCGCGCCGCCGGCATGCAGAAAAATCTTTTCCTGTTCGAGTTGGCGCAGCTGCAATTGCTCGGCCGCTTCCTTGAATTTCTTGTACTCGATGAGCTGACGAATCAGTTCCCAGCGCGGATCGTCTTCTTCGACGTCATCCTCGGGCGGTTGCTGATCGACCGGGAGCAGGCTGCGGCTTTTCCAGTAAATAAGATTCGCGGCCATGACGACGAATTCGCCCGCGACATCGATGTTCAGTTCCTTAAACGCTTGCAGATACTCGAGGTATTGCCGGGCAATGCGCTCGAGCGAGATATCGTAGATGTCGATCTCGTCGCGCTTGATGAGATAGAGAAGGAGATCGAGTGGCCCTTCAAAAATCTCGAGCTTGACCTTGTAATCGGTTTCCATGCGCGGCGCTCGATCTTACCGAGCAGCGGACGAAAGTAAATCGCGCGCCGAATCGGATGAACTGCCCGATCGAGCCTAACGAGTTTCGACTTTCCGATGGACCCAGACGCTGTTCACGATGCCAAGACCGAACATGATCATGAGCACGAACGAACCGCTGTAGCTGATCAGGGGCAAAGGCACACCGGTAATCGGCATCAACGCGATCGTCATTCCGACATTTTGGAAGATGTGGGTAAAGATGAGCGCGGTTACGCCAACGACGAGCAGCAGCCCGAATTGATCCCCGGCAAAGAACGCGACGAAGAGACAGGTGAGGAGCAAAAGCGCGAACGCTCCCATGAGGGCAAGGCCACCGATAAAACCCCATTGCTCACCGATGGCGGAAAAGATGTAATCGTTGTGGATGGCGGTCGCAGGGAGGAAGCCGAGTTCGATCTGCGTATTAGGCGCTTTGAAACCTTTGCCGGACCAGCCGCCGGATCCGACGGCGATAAGGGATTGATTGATCGCCCAGGAAGCACCTTGTTGATCGATATCCGGATGCAAAAAAGCTGTGATGCGATCCTGCTGGTAGGGCTTGAGACCAAGATTGACGGCGATCGGAATGAAAGCGAGCGCGATGAGCAAAATGCAAAGCAGATAGCGCACGGGAATGCCGCCGACGAAAAGCAACGCGAGCAAGACCGGTCCCCAAATCATGCATTCGCCCAAGTCCGGTTGCATCAAAATGAGCAGGCACGGCGCGCCAACGATCGCGCTGCACAATAGCAACCGCAGCATCGCATGCATCTGCCGGAACTGACTGAGAAACAACGCCAGCACCATTATCCCCGCGACGACAGCGAGCTGGGCCGGCTGAAAATTGATGGGGCCGAGATGAAGCCAGCTGCGCGCCCCGTAGACTTTTGAGCCAATGAATTTCGTCAGGACAAGAAAGACCAACCCCGCGAGATACATCGGCAAGGCACCCCAGCGAATCCATCGGTAGTCGATCAAACTGGTGACGATAAAGGCCGCGAAGCCGACCGCGACCCAACTGGCCTGTTTTCGCCAAAACTCCGAGCTGACCGAGTCCCCCCGCATGTAAGTGGCACTATAGATTGCGATCACCCCGAAAATCGCGAGCGCGAGCATGTTGACAAGGAGGAGCCAATTGAGGCTCAGGAGCTTACGCAAAAAGGGCGTCATTGAGATCGAATTTTCAGCACAAACCAGGCGAGCTGGAGTCGATTATACGCACGTTGCTGGGTTTCGTAAAATCTGAGATTTGCCCCTGATGCGATAGGGATTGTGATCTCGCGGCGGTAACCTCAGCCTTGTTACGTAAAATAGGTAAGCAAAGAATAGATCATAATTTTAAATGATTGAATCCCGGTGATTTACAGATTCTAGAAAATAAAGTTTACGGCCTTTTCTTGTCACAATGTCAAACATAACTAGAATGACTTTCCTCGTTCGAGATTTTCCCCGTGGCTAAAAAAACAAAACGAAAATTAGCGCATTCGCGATTGCCGATGCAGCGATTGCTTCCTCTACAAGAGGATGGCCTTTACTTCGATTTGCGAGGCATTTTCGACGAACTGAATGAGAAATATTTCCGAGGCCGACTGCGCGGCTACAAAGTCATGTGGGGTCGCCGTCGTAAACAACGACCAAAAGAATATTTTGTTTTCGGCACCATCCAGGAAGAAGACCGCGTCATCCGGATTAATCCGTTACTCGATCAACCATTCGTGCCGCTTTGGTTTTTGAAATACATTCTCTATCATGAAATGCTGCATTCGGTTGTGCCGGACGAACCGGCGGGCGGAGGAAGACGTCGTGTGCACACAGAGGAATTCAATCGGCGCGAACGCCAGTTCCGGGATTATCGCCGCGCGCGGCGCTGGGAAGAAGAAAATCTCGCGCGCTTTCTGCGTTAAACGCTAGCGCGTTTCGACGGCGGTCGACGATCGAACTTCAGACGGTAAGGGGGTCGTCGCTACGTTCTTTCTGATGAGGTACCAGAGCGTCGCTGCGAGCAGGAGGGAGATCAGCTTCGCGTGCCAATTGTTCAGGATCCATTTCTTCATATTTGCCCAGTAGAATTTCGCCGATGCGTTTGCGGAATGTTTCCGGCGTAAAGTTTCGCTCGATGCGGCGTCGGTGACAGATCGAAATTGCGCCCGTTTCCTCCGAAATAATCACGGCGATCGCGTCTGATTCCTCTGTAATGCCAAGCCCCGCGCGATGCCGCAGCCCCAGACTGCGATCGAGCGTCTCGCGCTGGCTGACGGGGAAAATGCAGGCCGCCGCCGTGATGCGACCATCCCGCACAATCACACCACCATCATGCAACGCCGACTTGGGATGGAAAAGGGTCAGCAATAACTCGACGGAAAAATCGGCGTTAAGCATGACACCTGTTTCCTCAAAGACCTTAATCGACGTGTCGCGCTCGATTGCGATAAGCGCGCCGAATTGTTTGTTTGCCAGTTGCGTCACAGCCTCGGTCAGGTCATGAACTGTCTCGCGCTTTTCACTCGTTAGGGAAAAAATGGGGTGGCCGCCGAGCTCGGCCAATCCACGCCGTAACTCCGGTTGAAAAATAACGACGAGCGCGATCGCCAGAAAAACTGAGAAGCTGCGGATGATCCATCCGATCACGACCAGATTCAGCAATTGCGATATTAAAGTGAGCGTGAGAAAAACAATGGCGAGCCCCGTCAAAACTTTCGCGCCACGCGTTCCCCGAAAATAAAGGTAGCCGTAATAGATACCGACACTGAGCAGAATGATCTCGATGCCACTGCGCCAACGGTCGAGGAAGAATTGAACGAGCGTGTGAATCATTATTGCATTTCCTTGAGCAACGCATCGGCGGTGCGCAAAGCGGCGACATTCGCTTTGACATCATGCACCCGCAAAACGTTCGCACCGCGCTCGCGCAGCATCGCGGTGAGTGCAATCGTCGGCGCCAACCGATCGGACATTTCAGGCGATTCCACTATTTTCCCCAAAAAACCTTTGCGCGAAACGCCCACGACCATTGGACGTCCATGCACTCGCAACGATTCCAAATTTCCCAAAAGCTTCAGGTTATGCTCGAGCGTTTTACCGAAACCGATTCCCGGATCAAACGCGATAGCCATGGGATCAATATCGAACTCTAGGGCGCGCTCGTACTGTTGTCGAAAAAAATCGGCCACCTCAGCGACGACATCTTCGTAGTGCGGCTTGAGTTGCATCGTGCGTGGCTCGCCCTGCATGTGCATGACGATAAACGCTGCTTTGCGTTCGGCCGCGAGTTGAAACATTTGTGCATCGCCGCGGCCGCCGGTGACGTCGTTAATAATCGAAGCTCCGGCATCGAGCGCCGCGCGCGCGACTTCGCTCTTCGAAGTATCGGTCGAAATAAAACTCGAAACTTTTTTCCGCAGCTTTTCGATCACCGGCAACACGCGATTGAGTTCTTCATCCGCTGAAACCGGCTCCGCGCCAGGTCGGGTCGATTCGCCTCCCACGTCAATAATTTGCGCGCCATCATCGGCCATCTGTGTTCCGTGTTCGATCGCGGAAGTGACGGAAAAGAATTTGCCGCCTTCGGAAAAGGAATCGGGCGTAACGTTAAGCACGCCCATGATGATACCGTGGCGCGAGAGATCGATTGTGCGCCCGGCAATTTTCCAAATCGTCTCAGCCATCAGGCGTGAGACTATCATACGCTTTCCTTTATTCGAAACGAAGGGCGCTGTTGTTGAAATGACAAGGAGACATTGGCGTGGTCTAATGGCCTCACGAATTTCCAAATGATGACCACGAGTCGATGAGCATGAATGAAGAATTGAAGCAGCGGATTCTCTCCGTCCTGCGCGCGCCAAAGTATCAGCCACTCGCGAAAGTCGATCTGGCAAAAGTGCTTGGGCGAAAAAGCGGCGTGCGCATGGGATTGAATGAGGCGCTACGTGAGCTGGAGCGCGATGGCGAGATCGCGCGCATTCGCAAGAATCGTTACGTGCTGCCGGCGGCGGCAGACCTTGTCACCGGCAAACTGCAAATCCATCAGGCGGGTTACGGTTTTCTTGTGAGCGAAAAACCAGGCGAGCCGGATGTTTTTATCGCGGCGGAAAACACCGGCACGGCGATGAATGGCGATCGCGCCGTGGCGCGGATAACGCGCGATCTCGATTATGCGCGAGCGAAAAAAGTTTCGGGACGCGCGGAAGGCCGCGTGATTCGTATTTTGGAACGCGCGCACGACACCATCGTCGGCACGCTTCAGCAAACGCGGAATTTCTTCTACGTCGTGCCGGACGATCCGCGCTTGGTGCACAACGTTTATGTGAACCCTGCAGCGTCGGTTGACGCTCAACGCACAGGCGCGGATGAAAACGCGCGACAGTCGCGGCTGGCGGCGACCAAGGGAGATAAAGTAGTGGTGCGCCTGGATGTTTGGGAATCGCGCCACGTCAATCCGGAAGGGTCGATCATCGAAGTCCTCGGGCCGAGCACACAGCCCGGCGTCGACATGTTGTCGATCATTCGGAAATATCATTTGCCCACGGAATTTCCGAAGGCGGTGCTCGATGAAGCAGCAGCAATTCCGACAAAAGTTGATCCGTCGATGTGGAAAGATCGCGAGGATTTACGCTCCGAATTTATCGTCACCGTCGATCCCGATGATGCCCGCGATTTCGACGACGCGATCAATGTCGAAGAACTACCGGACGGCAGCTGGCGGCTTGGTGTTCACATCGCGGATGTTTCGGCTTACGTGACGCCGGGCAGTGCGCTGGATCGCGAGGCCTACAAACGTGGCAACAGTGTTTATCTGGTCGATCGCGTAATCCCAATGTTGCCGGAGCGATTAAGCAATGGCGTTTGCAGCTTGAATCCGAACGTGGAGCGGCTGACGCATTCCGCCTTCATTCAATTTACCAAAGATGGGCGCACGAAAAATGTTCGCTTCGCGCGAACCGTGATTCGCAGCGCGCGACGCCTGACTTATCGCGAGGCCTACGCGATTCTACAGGCATCGCCTAACGACCAATTGAGCGAACGGTTGCACGCCGCGTGGCGACTTGCTTCTTTGCTCCGCCGGAAACGGTTCGAACAGGGCTCGCTGGATCTCGATTTTCCAGAGGTGAAAGTGCGGCTCGATGAGAATGGAAAACCGATCCGGCTTGAGCGGATCGAGAACGACGAATCGCATCAGCTGATCGAGGAATTCATGCTTGCGGCGAACGAGGCGGTCGCGCGGGAATTAAAGAATCGATCGATCCCGACGATTTATCGCGTGCACGAAAATCCGGATCCGGAAAAGCTCGTGGAGTTCCGCGAGTTTGCTTTGGGTTTCAACTATCGTGTCGGCGATCTGACGCAGCGCGCGGAATTGCAACGTTTACTCACGTCGACGCGTGGCAAACCGGAAGAGCAGGCCGTTAAAATCGCGCTCCTGAAAAGTTTGAAACGCGCGCGCTATCTTCCTCAACCGCTCGGTCATTTCGGTCTCGCGAAAAATAACTACACCCATTTTACCAGCCCGATTCGGCGTTACGCGGACCTTGTTGTTCATCGCACACTGGCGGAGCGCGATCAGGCGCGACGCGGGCGTGGCGACATGGGTCAACTGGCTTCGATCGCAGAACACATTTCGATCACGGAACGCGTCGCAGCCGAAGCGGAAATCGATTCCGCGAAAATGAAGAAACTGGAATTTTTCCAGCGCCAATTGGATACGCGTGACCCGCAAATATTTCGCGCGACGATTCTCGACGTTCGCAACTATGGCCTGCTCGTCGAATTGCCGGACGCGTTAATGACTGGCTTGATTCATGTGTCGTCGCTCACGGACGATTTCTATACTTTCCAGCCGGCACAACGTCGGCTGCTCGGCCGCCAGTCACGTCGCCGCTTTTCCATCGGCGACGAACTGCGTGTGTTTGTCGCGCGCGTGGACACGTTCAAACGCCAGGTCGACTTTGCCATCGCCGGCGATAAAAAACTAAAACCAGCACGGGGTCGGCGCTGAGTTTATCCGCAATTCTGGTGCGAAGAGACTGAGACTAAAGACCTTGGGCATAAAAATAAGCTTTCCTTTCGTTAGCCGCGACAGCAAAATCGCCGCCCGATTGGCAATGGATAACATTATCGAGGCCCGCGAAGTACAGATCGAACGCAAACACTTTCATGTGGAATTGCGCGAGAACGATCGCGGCAAGTTTTTGCGCATCACCGAGGAAGCTCACGGTCGTCGCAACACGATCATCGTGCCGACAACGGGCGTGAACGAATTCACTGCGGCGATCGGTCAGGTGTTGACTCACACCGAGCGGCTCGCCGCGTCGTAAGTTTTTCCGAAGACCTGATCTTCGCCAGTCGCACGCGTCGTGCACATAGGTTGACGCGTTGACACGTTCATCGTGCCCTTTAGTTTGCCGAACTTTTTCGAATGATGGCGAAGCAAACTAAAAAGAAAGTCGCAGCGCGAAAGCGTCGGCCGTCGAAAGCGACGAAGCGACCCAAGTATGTCTATTACTTTGGAGATGGACATGCCGATGGCGCCGGAAACATGAAGCCGCTTCTCGGCGGCAAAGGCGCCAATCTTGCCGAAATGACCCGTATCGGATTGCCGGTACCGCCAGGTTTCACCATCACGACCGAAGTCTGCTCTTACTATTATGAGCACAAACGGACTTATCCGCGCGAACTCGAGACCGAAGTCGCCGCTGCTCTCGCGAAAGTGGAAAAATCGGCCGACAAAAAGCTCGGCGATCCGGAGCAGCCATTGCTTGTTTCCGTGCGTTCGGGTGCGCGTGATTCGATGCCGGGAATGATGGACACGATTCTGAATCTCGGGATGAACGATCGTGTCGTGGAAATCGTTGCCGAAAAATCCGGCAACCCGCGTTTCGCCTGGGATTCTTACCGCCGTTTTTTGCAAATGTACGGCGATGTCGTGATGGGCGTGCAAACCTTGCCTAACGAGGACCATGAGCCATTCGAAAGCGTGATCGAACATTTAAAGGACGAACGCTACGGCAATCACAATTTCCCTGACGTGCAGCTGACGGTCGAAGATTTGCGGACGCTGGTGCAGCGCTTCAAGGATCTGATCAAAGAGCGCACCGGAAAATCGTTTCCGCAGAATCCGCACGATCAATTATGGGGCGCGATCGGCGCTGTTTTCGGCTCGTGGAACAACGACCGCGCGATCGTGTATCGCCGGAAATATGGGATTCCGCACGAGTGGGGCACCGCGGTCAATGTGCAGACGATGGTCTTCGGCAACATGGGAAACACCAGCGCGACCGGCGTTGCGTTCACGCGCGATCCCGCGAGCGGCGAGAAGGTTTTCTACGGCGAATATTTGATCAACGCGCAGGGCGAAGATGTTGTCGCGGGCGTCCGCACGCCGCATCCGATTGCCGATCTTGCGAAAGAAATGCCGGCCGCGCACAGGGACTTGCTCAAGGTTCGCGCGCTTCTCGAAAAACATTTCAAAGACATGCAGGACCTTGAGTTCACGGTCGAGGACAAGCGCCTTTATATTTTGCAAACGCGCAACGGCAAACGAACCGGACACGCTGCGGTTCGCATCGCCGTCGATATGGTTGGCGAAAAATTAATTTCGAAACGGGACGCGGTGAAACGCATTCCGGCGGATTCGCTCGCGCATTTGCTCGCGCCAATTTTCGATCGCAAATCAGCCGGCAAAGCGAAGAAGATCGGGAGTGGACTCGCGGCCGGTCCGGGTGCCGCGTCGGGCCATGTCGTTTTTAGCGCGAGCGAGGCGGTGAAGCGCGCCGAAAAAGGCGAGAAGGTTGTGCTCGCGCGCATCGAAACGTCTCCGGAAGATTTACGCGGCATGATCGCGGCGGAAGGAATTCTCACAGCACGCGGCGGAGTTTCATCGCATGCTGCGCTCGTTGCCCGACAAATGGGGAAGGTTTGCGTGTGCGGCGCATCCGGAATCGAAATTGATTATCGGACTCGGACGCTCAGCGCCAATGGCACGTCTCTGCAACAAGGCGATTACATTTCCATCGACGGAACAACCGGCGAGGTTTTCGCGGGTGAAGTTCCCACGGCGCCATCAGAGATCGTGCAAGTTTTGGTCGATAAATCGCTCGATCAGAAAAAGAGCGCGACGTATCAACAGTACGCCAAACTGATGAAGTGGGTCGATGAGTTTCGAAAACTCGACGTCCGAACGAATGCCGACACGCCCGAGCAAGTCGCGAACGCAGTCGCTTTCGGCGCGCAGGGTATTGGGCTTTGCCGAACAGAGCACATGTTTTTCGAAGGCGACCGCATTGACGCGATGCGCGAAATGATTCTCGCCGAAGACAAAGAAGATCGCGCAAAAGCGTTGGCGAAATTGCTGCCGTATCAGCGCGAAGATTTTGTGGGAATTTTTCGCGCGCTCAAAGGTTTGCCGGCGACGATCCGTTTTCTCGATCCGCCATTGCACGAGTTCTTGCCGCACGATCCGGCACAACAGCTCGAGCTCGCGGACAAACTCAACGTGAAAGTGGAACACATTTCGCGGCGCGTGCGCGACCTGCACGAATTCAATCCCATGCTCGGTCATCGCGGTTGCCGCCTTGGAATCGTTTATCCCGAAATTTCGGAAATGCAGGCGCGTGCAATTTTCGAGGCAGCTGCCGAAGTGCAAAAAAAGGGAATCAAAGTGCGGCCCGAAATCATGATCCCTCTCGTCGGTTTTCCGCGCGAACTGAAATTACAAATCGATATCGTGCACCGCGTTGTGGACGAAGTGGCAAAAGCGAAAAAGACGAAGTTTCAATATCTCGTCGGCACGATGATCGAAATTCCCCGAGCCGCTCTCGTTGCAGACGAGATCGCGCGCGATGCGGAATTTTTCAGTTTCGGTACAAACGATCTCACGCAAACTACACTCGGGATGAGTCGCGATGATTCCGGAACTTTCCTGCCGGCCTACGCAGAGCTCGATATCATCGAGACAAACCCGTTCGCTTCGATCGACCAAAAGGGCGTCGGGCGTTTAATGGAAATGACGCGGGATCTGAGCCGCAAAACGCGACCGAAGATCAAGCTCGGTATTTGCGGGGAGCATGGCGGCGAACCGGCGAGCGTGAAATTCTGCCATCGCCTCGGTTTGGACTACGTCAGTTGCAGTCCGTTTCGTGTTCCGATCGCGCGCCTCGCCGCGGCTCAGGCTGCGCTTGGCACCTGAGTTTCGAAACTACCGTTTGTTTGCGCGTTCGAATGCGACCCACGCGCCCCAGGCATGTTCCCAATCTTCCTTGGCCGCCCACGGTTCGATTTCGAGAAAATAAAAATACGGAGGGACTTCGGATATCGCCGTGAAATGCCGCAAAGTTGAGAGCGCATCATTTGTTTTTCCCTGCTGCATTTGCGCGCGGTAAAGCGCGTAACCAACGGAGAAATCGTTCGGGGTCGCGTAGAATTTTTGCTGCAGCGCTTCCAAGGACAGCGATTCGTTAGGCGCAGGAAGAGCGGGTGGCGTGGCGAATTGTCGAATTAGTTCGATCGCGGCGCGAAAATCTTTTTTGCTGGCATGGTATTCAGCGATCCCGCGCCAGGCTGCGGCGCGCCATTCCGGATGCAGTTGCACATCGCGCATGAACGCTTCCGCATCACCGCGTTCCGCCCAGATTTTCAGGAGTTCGTCACGTTCGCGCGGTTGAAAAGCGCGCAGATTCGGATCGGATTCGAGAAATTTCTCCAGAGTGACATTGAAACGATTGGCCGGAGTTCGGCGCAAAGCAGCCAGCACCAGCTGTGGATCGTTTCCTGCCAGTTGGGTGAGCTCGCCAATGAAATTCGGCGTGAGCCACACGTTGTCGGAAAACATTTGCGAATAAACTTCAGGTTGGAGCGGACCAGCCCGACGCAAGGCGTCGCGCCACGCCGTGATCGCCAAAGTCGGGCGACGATTCGTGAGCCAAAATAATCCTTCGTCGAACGCAACTTCGTAGGCATTTGGTTCCAAAAATCGCGCGCGTCTAAAATCATCAATCGCGCTGGAGATATTTTTCTTCGCGCCCATTTTTCCGAGCGCGCGCAAAAAATAAAGTCGCCAGTCGAGAGGTTTCCATCCCAGGGCGCGACTCGTCATCGCAATTCCTTCATCGAAGTTCGTCGAGCGATTCATGGAAGTAGCGCTTTCGCGCAAATTGTCCGCGCCTAACGAACCCGGTAGCGCCCAATGATAGCGCGCTGCCGCCACCCAGATGATTCCCGCCCCGACAAGGCAGACGCCGATGAACCGGGAAATGATCGGGAGCGATCGACTGAGAGGAAATTGAAAAGGCCGGTGGATGGCGGCGCCGAAAAGAAAAATTCCGGCATACGCGGTACCCACGCGATGTGCCGAGACGTCGATAAAACCGTGTAACGCAAAAAGGAGCGCTGCGATTAAAGCTCCTAAACGAATGCGCTGGTTGGTTCCCGAGGTTAGCGGCAGGACATTCGGCAGCAGGCTTCCAATCACAACGAGCACCAACAAAATTCCCGGCCATCCCAGTTCGGTCCAAAGCCAGAGCCAGTCACTTTCCGGATGCAAAGACCGCGTGTCGGCCGCGGAAACAAACCGCGAGATCGCGAAGATCGGCTCAAAGTTTCCCAGACCGATTCCGCACCACGGCGAAGACCAGATCAAATGCCAGGCGTCGCGAAAGATAAGCAATCGGAAATCACTCGAAACGCCCTCGTGCCCTGCCCCGTGCAGATGAAAGCGCTCCAAAGTCGCGCCGCCAAAAATCAAGAGCGCGGTGAGTAGGATGAGCACTGCGGAAAGTCCCAGAGCAATGCGCGCCGGAGTTGCTTGACGCAATGCTACGATCACCAGCCAAATCATGCTCCCCCCAATCAATATGAGAATTCCCGCGCGCGAATAATTCACGATCAAGCCGGCAATGAGAACAGCGAAACCGAGCGCCGACCAAACCCACGAAATCTTTCGCCGACGAAAATGATCCTGCGCAGAGCCGAGCAGAACAATCGCCGTGATGCCGAAAAGGTCGCCGGTCTGATTCCGATTCGGGAACGGACCGAAATTGCGTTCGTTATGCCATAAAGGAATCGCAAAGTGTTTTGTGTAGAAATAGAGAGAGACTGCGGTCAGAAAAACAATCCCGCCTGCGAAAAGGCGGATTTGGAAACGGACATCGCGCATCTCGATTTCCTGCACGCAGACGTAGTAGAACCAGCTCAATCCGGCAAGGAAGCTGACCAGACAACCGAGCGTGACCAACGGTTGCGGCGACAGCGTTTGTGGTAGCGTAATTCCGAAATCGCGGGTCATAATAGGTCGCCAGCTTGACTGGAAAAACCAGGATGCAGGCAGAAAGGAGAGAGCTGCGCAAACGAGGAGCGCAAACAAAGTTCCGTTAACCACTCTTCCTAACGAGTGGCGCGGTGGATCAAAGATGAGGAGAAGACCGAGCGCAGCAACGATGACGCCTTCCGCCCACTTTTCAGTTCCTCCACCGAGCAAACAGGCGAGAACCGGCAGTAACGCCACCGCCATCTTGAACCACTCCGGGCGTTCCCGGGCATGGATGACGTATTCGTGGGCCGTGTCGACGGTGTTTTGCATCGGTTTACTGAGAAATCACTGGTATGGTAATAGCTACTTTACGATCTGCATCTTTTGTTGCGTTTCCTATGACTCCGTCACTCCCTCCTCGTCAATTTGAAGCCGCGCGCCGGCCGCGTATTCTTTTCGGCGCGCTCGACCGCTAATCATGGTTACGCAACGCACGGAAGGTCTCCACCGCCTTTTTCTGCTCTGTCAGATCGTCGTCGTCGCCGTCCTCTTCTGGATCGGTGTCTGGTTCATGGTGACGTTTTACGCGGCGGGCGCGGACCTGACCTGGCGGCGGTATAGCATTTACTGCAGCCTGCTCGTGTTCGGCATCACACTCGAATCGCTCACGCGCAATGATTCGAGAAATTATCTGCTGCAAAATCAATTGCTGCGCGAACATCGCCTTAGTCTGCGCCAGACCGCGGCCAGCGTCGGCACACTCGTTCTCTATCTCATCGCGACCAAAGATGCGTTCATCTCCCGCGTCTTCTTTTTCAATTTTATCCCTGCCCTCTACTTTGCCCTGCTCGTTTCCCATCATTATCTACCAAACTTTCTCGCGCGCAGCGTTTTCAAAGGCATTCGCGAAGAGAAGACGCTTCTCGTTGGTTCCGTGCGCAAAGCGTCCGCTCTCGGTGAATGGTTGAAACGAAAATCCGAGATCGGTTTGCGCACGATCGGTTTGATCTCCGATGAGCAGATAAAAGAAACGCCCGAAGGCATTCCGGTGCTGGGAAATTCGGATGATCTCGAGCGCATCATCCGCGAACGCGGAATCACGCAGGTCATCCTGCTCGAAATTCCGATCTTTACCGAGTTGCATCGTCATCTCATTGGCGTTTGCGATCTTCTCGGCGTGCGGCTTTTAATCGTGAGCGATCTCGAAGAAAAATTGCGACATCAGATTACTCATTTCGAAGATGATGGTTTTCGTTTTATCGGGCTTCGCGAAGAGCCGCTCGAAAATCCGATCAATCGCTTTCTGAAACGCTTCATCGATCTCGTGATCGCAATCCCGATCATGATTCTCCTGTTCCCTCTCCTCGCAATTTTCGTTTGGATTATTCAACGACTGCAATCGCCCGGACCGCTGCTTCACATTCAGACGCGAGCTGGAATTCAAAATCGGCGCTTCAATATCTACAAATTCCGCACCATGCGCTCAGATCACACCGAGGTTTCGCGACAGGCCAGCGTCGACGACGACCGGATTTATCCCATCGGTAAGATATTGCGAAAACTGAGCCTCGATGAGATCCCGCAATTTTGGAATGTGCTGCGCGGCGACATGAGCATCGTCGGCCCGCGACCGCATCTCATCGAGCATAACCAGCAATTTTCGCGGCTGATGGGCAACTATCACGTGCGCAGTTTTGTGAAGCCTGGAATCACCGGTCTCGCCCAAGTGCGCGGCTTTCGCGGCGAAGCGCGCAACAACACGGACGTTGCTAATCGCGTTGCCTGCGATCTTGAATATCTGGAAAATTGGAATCTTTCGCTCGAATGCGGAATCATCGTGCGAACCATCGCGCAACTTTTTATTCCGCCTCGCACGGCCTACTAGTCGCCGATACTCGTTAGGCCGAGTTCGCGCGTTTCTTCAATTCGTAAGTCTTGGCGACGCACAAAAATTCATAAGTTGCGTGCAGACGCGCAAAGTAATAACCCTGGCGCCCGTCGAGAAAGCCTTTCTGCCAAACGTAAATATAAAGAAAACGCAGGAGCGGACGGAAAGGGAGCCGGTGCGAAAGCAACTTCAATTTCCGGCGCATCCCGACCGGCATCTCGTCAAAACTTCCTGCTGTTCCTTTAAGAAATCGATCCGCCGCCACACGCGCTTCCCAATTGGAATAACGATTGTGTTTCTCGATGAAAACTTCGACGGACGGAAAGGCGTAGTGATCCATTTCGGAGCGCAGTCGCCCAGTCAGTCCATTCACGATCACATGTTCGTGCACTTCGTTATCGCCACTTGCCGTTGGCGAATCAGTTAGTTTCTCGTACCTGCCTAACGAGTGGCGGAACAAACGAAGATTCCAATTCGGATAATAGGCATGCTGGAGCCAGCGGCCCATGAACATGAAACGGCGATTGATCCAGTAACCCGCGATCGGTCCGGCTTCCGCGATCACCCTGGCAAATTCATCAGCGGCTGTCGCAGGCAAAACTTCGTCGGCATCGAGAATGAAAACCCATTCATTGCGAAACGTAATATTCTCTAATGCCCAATTCTTTTTCTTTGGCCAGACGCCACCGAATTGAAACTGCACCACCGTCGCGCCCTGGTTTTGCGCGATTTCGATCGAGCCGTCTGTGCTTTGCGAATCGACCACGATGATTTCATCCGCCCAACGAACGGAATCCAAACAACGTGGGAGATTCGACGCTTCGTTCTTGATCGGAATCAGGACGGAAACCGGTACGCGAGCGCTCATCGCGTTCGCAAGACTTTGCAGGGATTGCCGGCAGCGATTACGCCTTCGGGCACGTCGTGCGTCACGACTGAACAAGCGCCGATCACACTGCGAGCACCGATAGTCACGCCGGGCAGAACAAAGGCCCGCGCCCCCACAAATGCATCATCGCCAATCGTAATTTTCGCAGTGACCAACGGCATCGCCGGTTGCATGAAATCGTGGCTGCCCGTGCTGAGATAAACTTCCTGCGCCACCGTCGCGCGAGCGCCGATTTCAATTTCGCCTAACGAGTAGGCATTGGCGCGATCTCCAAGACACGCACGATCGTGCAGGATCAAATTGGAAGGAATCGCGATTCGAGCACGTTGATGTACGAAAGGCTTGCCATCAATGCGCGCACCAAAAAGCTGCAGCCAGAAAAGACGCCACGGGTTGGCCGGCTTCGGCGTCCAGATACAGAAAACGACCCAGCAGAATTCCCACAGCACACGCATAATGCGATCGCCCGCCGGCCACGGTGATTCGTAGGCGGAGACTTGCTCCGGTTTGACGGCTTGTTCTTCGATCATCTCAAACTTTCAAAATCCCGCAGGAATTGGGCCGCGACGTTGCCTAACGAAAATTCCTTGGATTTGCGATACCCCTTCTGGGCGACGCGTTCCAGCAAAGAATCGTCGTTGATAATGCTTCTCATTTTCTCGCGCAATGATGCCGCCGGATCCGCCGCGCGATGATTGAAAATAAAGCCGGTCTCATTGTCGCTGATAAAATCGCGGAAACAGGCGAGATCGGAAACCAAAACTGCGCAACCCTGCGCCATCGCTTCCAGCGGCGCCAAACCAAAAGTCTCTCCGCGTTCCGCCAGTGACGGGTAAACAAAAAGCCGCGCCGATTGATATTCGCGAGTCAATTCGTCCACGTCGAAAATTGGACCACGAAATTCAATGCTGGCGTTTCCGCCGGCACGCAATTGATCGGAATATTTTGCGCCGCCACCGCCGTGCCTAGCTTCCAACGGACCAATGATGACCAGTTTCCAATCGGGAAACGATTCGCTGTTTGCGAATGCTTCCACTAAAACGTGAACGCCTTTCTCCGGGTGGACGCGCCCGACAAAAATTATTTCCTTCGCGCGTTCAGCAATGGGAGGTGGTGGGTCACTTTCTTCGTTCGCCAGTGTCGGATACGGAATGACTTTGATCTTCGAAGCAACATCCGGCACTTCGGTTCTAATCGCTTCGCCGATCGCGTTTGATGGCGCCTGCAATCGATCTGCATGACGATAAAACTGCAACTGACCTTTCGGATAACGCGCGACGTGCACGTATACCTTTCCGTATTTCGTGTTTCGCAAAAATAGCGGCAACCAAAATGTGTTCGTCACAATTATATCCGCTGCGGGCAAAACGGCGAAAACGCGCCTCGAATAAATCAGATCGAGGAACTTCAGCCACGTGAGGGACCGCGGGGCATCAAAACCGCGCACACGCCGATGCGTCACGCCAGCGATCGTCTCCGTTTTGGGAAATTGCGATACCCACCGCGAAACCTGCGTGACTTCGTGGCCGCGGCGCACGAACTCCTTCGCGATGGCACACCATCCTTTCTCCACCGCGCCGCCCATAATCGGCGGCACCGGAAAAAACGCACCGAGCACGATCGTTATCTTCATGCCGGCGATTCCTGCAGCAGCCTAACGAGTGAAGCAGCCGCGTGATCAATCTCGAATCGTGTTTCAAAACAGCGGCGAGCATTTTCGCGCATCGCGCTTCTTTCCGCTTCGCTCGTTCGCAGCCAGCGTTCGATCAGACGCGTTGTCCCGGGCAAATCGTCATTTTCGACAAAACCTGCACCGTCCGTTTCGATTTCGCGCCAGATATTAACGCGGTTGGAAATCAAAACCGGCACGCCAAACGAAAGCGCTTCCGCCACGGAAATGCCGAAGTTTTCCTGATGTGACGGAAGAATGAAAACATCGGCGGCAGCGAATGCGCCTCGCTTCATTTCTCCTTCCAGCATTCCCGGAAAAATAACTCGACTGCCAAGCCGAACGGCGCGTGTACGCAATTCCTTTTCCCATCCAATTTGATCCGGCCCGGCCACGACCAGCGATGCGTTCGCATCGGCTGCGTTAGCGAAGGCATCAATCAACAAGTCGCACCCTTTCTTCGGATGAAGACGACCGAGAAAGAGAAAAAACTTTGCGCTCCGCAATGCGGGAAAATTTTCCAAAAAAATATTACGAACACCTGTTGGCGGCGCAGCCACCGATTCCACACCAAGCGGCGAAACGGTTTCGCGCGCGCGGTAGAGCCAGAAAGATTGACGCGCTTCGCGCCGTTCTTCCTCTGAAGTAAAAATAACGGCGCGCGCATCGCGCAGAACACGATAATCCGCCCATGGCCAGTACAGCCATTTCTTCAGATGCTTGAGTGGAAACGTGCGCTTGAACCACGGATCGAGCATGCCGTGCGGGAAAACGTAGTAAGGAATTTTTGCTCCGGCAAAGCGACGCCAGGCCGCGAAACTCAAATATTGCCAGAGGCCATGCACAATCACTCGATCATAATCGCCCCCATGCTCTCGTAGCCATGGTAACAACCGCTTCGAATATCGATAACTCGTTAGGCCGACTCCCAATGCATGCACCGGCAGTTTGATTTCGCTCAGCCAGGGCGCACCAGCTCGATCAAGGGCGACAATTTCAATCGAATGCCCAAGCCTAACGAGTGCCGCGCTCAAAGTAATGACCGCGCGAGCGACTCCGCCCGTGCTCGGATCGAGCGTTTGCACCATCTGCAGAATTTTCAAATGACGAATCCTTCCGCCCGGCGGAAGTAGGGAAGCTCAGGCGAGAGCTGCTGCACCGGCCTGGCCGGCACGCCGGCGTAAAGTTGGTGCGTTTCGCTGAAGCGCTTATTCAAAAGCGATTTGGCGCCGAGCACGCAATAACTTGGCAACGCGCTGCCACCGAGCAGAACGGAATTGGTTCCGACAAAACAATAGTCGCCGATTTCCACCGACGCTGATGTCTGCCGGTTCCGCTCAAGATCGATGCTGTGCGTGAGAATTTGCGACTGAAACCCAGCAAAGGTCGTGAACTTTCCGATGGTGACGGAATTTGTGCAGTCGATGAGATGTCGATGGGTAATGGCAGAATGTTCGCCGACGATGAGCTGCGGCTGGCGGTCACTCTCCTCCGCGAAGTGGCGACTTGGGCCAGTTGGAAATCCGGTGATCCAATTGCCGCGACCGATCGAGCTGTGCGCTTTGAGATGAACCAACGAAATGTTTTTGCAGAGAGTGAGATCGCCGATCGTCGCGCCCTCCTCCATGATCAATTTTTCTGGGAAAATCCACGCGAGGCCGATGCGGCTGGTGGGATGGATCGTGTAGCCAAATTGCGCTTCGAGAAAACGTCGTCGCGTCGCCCACGGCAACAGGAAGCTGACGAGCATCAAAAACTTCTTCATACGCGAGCGCCAAGTTGCCGATACAATTCGACATAGCGGGCGATCATCTTTTCTGTTCGATATTTTTCAGCGTTGCCGACGCTCGCTTGGCTCCAGCGCTCGCGTTCGGAAGGATTAAGCATCCGTAAAATATCTGCTGCGAATCCGACTTCATCTTCGGCGTCGTGCAACAAGGCGGCGTCACCTGCAACTTCCGGCAACGGTTCGCGATCGCTGCAAATCACGGGACATCCGCACGCCTGCGCCTCGACGATCGGCCAACCGAAACCTTCAAAGCGCGATGGATAAATCAACGCGAGCGCGGCGCTGTAAAGCGCTTCCAGTATTTCACTGTTCGGATGAACGACTTCAACAATCCGGTCCGCTACGCCAGAACTTTCGCCTAACGAATGCAATTCCGGACCGACCGGATCACCCGCCAGAACCAATTGTCCGTCCCAATCGTTCTTCGTTAGGCCAAAAATTCGCGCGACTCCTTCACGATTTTTGCGTCGCAGATTCGAACCGACATGAAGGACAAATGGTCGCTCGATATCGACGATTCCTTTAAGACGCGTACGAATAATTTCCGGCGATTGTTTTTGATACGGGTAATTCAGCCCGTTTTGAATGACGTGAAGTTGAGGACGATTTTCTTTGCCCAGCAAACGTTCGGCATCACGTAAAGTCGCGCGGGAAACGCAAGCGATGGCGGTCGCTCGCTGTAAGCCGTCGAGAATCCATCGCTGCAGAAATTTCCCAGCGAACGACGCCGGACAATCGGTCTCTTCACCCAACGCGCCGCGCACCGCCAGAAGATCGTGACAAGTCACGAGCACGGGCATTCTCGAAACATGTTTTGTGTAAACGGCATTCGAGTGATCGCAGATGTGGACGATGTCGGTTCCCGTCGAGAGTCGGCGACGCAACTTTCCCGGAAAGAGCAGAAATTTGTCGATATAACCGAGCCATTTGGCAATGAAGCTTCCCGCGATTCGAAAGTTTCCGAATAAAGGTTCGGGCTGAATTAGTTCGGCGGGAACGCCCGCGGCAGTCAGGCCTTGCAACATCATCTTTGCAAATCGCTGCATGCTCTGCTGCCGATCGGGCGGATAATTACCGATCAACAGAACCATTGGTCGTTGAGCCGTTGCTGTCCGTTTCGTGCAAGCGCGCCGCGTAAATCGAGCGGCCGCGTATTTTCGATTTCGGTTCCGGCAAAGGCGCTACGATTGCTTTTGGCAGGAGCGGCGTTTCGCTTCCCATTTTCGTCGAGGCCAAACAGAGACCGCTGAAAAAAACGGCGAAACCAAGAGTGGTCGGCTGGCCAAATTGACCGTTTAAAAGCGCGAAGAACGTCGCGCTAAACAAAATTATCGGAAGCGTTTCGCCCGAACCGAGAGCACGCAGACTGAGCCAGCCAATCCGGAACGTCAGAACGGTGCGCCAGCATATATAAAGCAGACCGAGGAACGGTCCGCTTTCCAAAAGAATCCGAGCCCATTCCGCTTCCGCGAGAAGAAATCCGGCGCTGCCCGTGACAAATTTCGCGCCGGCGTTTGTGCCAATGCCAAGACCAAACCCGAAGAACGGCAGTTGATCGAAGACACGGAAACCTTCGGCGAATTCGTCAAACATACGGGAAAAAAGGCCACTGGCGATTGACGTCTCGGACGCCTCCGCCGAATCCGTGAAACGATCGGAAAGAATGCCGATGCCTTCCTTAAAGATCGGGAGATGACTGATAGCCCACGCGGCGATGATCGCAAAAAGCAGGCTGCGTCCGAATTGATTCACGGCTTCAGGTCGAAGCACGAGAATAATCAGGAGCGATAACGCGACCAAACCGACGGAACCGACAGCCGATCTGCTTCCCGAAACCGCGATCGCGACAACGAGCGCGAGACCAGAAGCGGCTAGCAACCAAGTTCGATAGGTGGTGCGCGAGATGATTCCGTGAATCAGAAATGCGGCCGCGTAACTAAGATAATAGATGACACCGGAAACAAATGAGAAGGTTCCAGGCGGCCGGATTTTTCCGCCACCGGCCGTGATTTGTTCGCCTTCCCCGAGGCCGACGGTGCGGTTGATGAATGACTCGGGCGATGCGCGAAATTGCACGCCCATTAAAAGCGCCATGGGGATCAAGCCGACCAAAATCCACCAGCCCATTTTCTTGACGTCATCAGCATTGAAAACATTCGCGATTACAAAAATCAGCGGCAGATGGAGAAAATTGCAGCGCACGCCGTAAGCGGTGACGAAGAGAATGATTTTCGGCTGAAGATACGGAAGCAGAACGAAGACGCTGACAAGCCAGGAAAGAAACGCGATGATGCCAAGGGAAAGAACCCAAAAGTTGCGTGGGAAAACTCCGCCACGCAAAGCGAAGAAGTAAATCGCGATCACGACCGGGTCGCGCACGATTAAAAGCGGATCGGAAAATTGCGGCACGAGCCATTTGCGAAGAGCTCCTTCCAGGATCAACAAGGCGAAGTAAGTCCAAATAAGCCTTCGCACCCATTGGATGGACTTTTCCCCGCCGAGATCGGGCGGGATATCCGGCGCTGGCTTCGGTGGGTTGGGCCTAACAAATCCTTGCATCTTGAGAACCCCCTAAGTGACCACTTCCCGTGCCACTTGCGCAAGGCCATGTCGATAAACTTCCCAGCGTTGGGCGTCTGCTTTCTGGCGGGCCGCGACCTTCATCTCGCGAAGCAGGCTTGGGTCGTGCACAAGCGTTTCCAATTTTTCCGCGATCGCTTGCGACGAGCGAATCGGAACGATAAAGCCGTCTTTTCCGTCGTCGATCAGATCCGGCGCCGCGGTGTGCGGAGATGCGATCACGACCAAACCCTGTGCCATGGCTTCAAGAATGACGAGCCCGAATCCTTCGAAAAGCGAAGGCAGGACAAGGACGTCGTGTCGTTGCATTTCGCGCAGGACTTCGGCATGAGGCAACGTCGGAATCCAGCGATGCCGTTGGACGGCCGCATCAAGCGGCGGACAGTTCTCGCTGGCTTTTCGTCCGAGCAAAGTCAGCTCCACGTTTCGACCCAGAGACTCTGCTGCCTGCAAAAGATAGGATAGACCTTTGCGCTGGCCTAACGAACCAGCAAATAACACCCGCAATAGACCGGAACGGACCGCGATTTCATTCTGCGAAACTGCGGGCGCGCCGTATGGAATCACATCGACTGTTCCTTCGAAGTGGCCATGGCTGAGAGTCTCCCTGGTGAAAGTACTCGCCACCACAATGCGCTCCGCGAGTTTTAATTCTTCTTCTTTACGCGTCAGCTTTTCATTGCTGTCGCCAATGCCAGTTAACGTTCTCGCCCATGCCGGTTCGCGTTCGCGTTCTTCTGCATAAATTTGCTGCGCAACGCGCCAGTAACCGATGGGCAAATCATAAATGCGGCGAATACCGCAATCTTTCGCGGTGCGAAAACTTTCCGCGGCACCATCTTCATATGCATAGACTGCGCTAAATTTTCTGCCGCTTCGCAATCGCGCTGCGACTTTTCGATCCAAATCGAGCAGCACGTTATCAATGCTGAAAATTCCGGAAAAAAGCCGGACGATTTCACGGTTTGGAACAGTCCGCGCAAATGGCCGGACGCTTTCGGGCAGGGAACGACGCGCGAGTTGATCGCGCAGCGATGTTGGCAGGAAATTATTAATGAGCGCGTCTGGATTCCAATTGAGGCAGGTCCAAAATTCGCCTAACAAGTTTGCTTCGTGCAGAGCGAGCGCAGCTTGCCGCACATTTTCATTCCCGGTGGCGTGGGACAGGAGAATCATCGCGCCAGTCCTTCGAAGAGGGTGAGATATTGGCGCGCAACTTCGCGCGCTTTGAAACGTTCCAGATGAGCCGCCACTGCATGTCGCAATGATTCTTCCAACGCGCGGTCCTGAAGAAGGCGTTTTAGTGCATCGGCTAACGCTTGTTCGTCTCCATTGGCAAAAGTGACGCCACAAGGTCCAATCGCTTCTTTCAGGCCTCCCGCTTCCGAACCGATGATCGCGCATCCGCAGGCGATTCCTTCCAGCGCCACGACACCGAACGGTTCCGCCCAACGCGATGGGACTACCATGATGCGGTGTTGATTCAGCAAATGAGTCAGATCTTCGCCTGTTTTTTGGCCGACGAAGACGACTTGGTTTTGCAATCCCAGCTCGCAGCTCAGACCGGAAAGATTTTCCGCATCGGGACCGTCGCCGACAATGGTGAGATCGGGATTCAAACCTTCGCGACGTAATTGCGCAAGCGCGCGCAAAAGAAGATCGACGCCTTTATCCGACACAAGGCGTCCAACGAAAATCAGCGTTTTGTTGCGCACGACGCCAGGAATAATTCGAAATAATTCGTCGCGATACGGATTTGGAATAATTGTGCAGCCACGATCGATGCCGTCGGCAACAGCGCGACTGATGGCCACGTTTGTCACGCGTCCAAGGAGAATTCGCTTGAGCCGAGCATTCCAACCCATGCTGCCATCGACGTTTCGGATCCAGGTTTGATGCACGACTACGCTCGCTTTTCGAAGAAGCAGTGCCGGCAACAAACTGCGCAGACTGATGTTGTTTTGAAAAAATAAATCGGACCATTGCAGTAGTGCGATCAGTTTCGAAAAAGATGGATGCCGAGTCACGCGATAGCGTTCTTCGCTGGAGTTATCGCCCTGCGTTTCCGTGATCAGCTCGACTTCATGCCCAGCGGCAACGAATTCCTCGGCGAGGAGGGCTGAGACGGTCTCGATCCCGCCTACGCCCGGCCGAAAAGCATAGGAAGAAAATAGAATTTTCATCGGGCGAAACCGGGACGGCCCGCACGACCGAGAAAGTAATCGCGCACAGCGCGGAAACGTGCGCGGGATGAAAAAGCAAAAGCCTGGTTAGGCGATCGAATCATGAGGCGAACAGTGTTGAGCAGGATCAAAACTGCGCGCAGAAACGCGCTCGTTTTTCCGAAATAATCGCGCACTAAAAAAAGCGAATTGCGCGCGAACAGATAACTGCGCAGCGGACTTTCGGTCCAGGTCCCAGGATTAGTCACGATTGAACCCCAGACCATCACGACTTTCCATCCGCGGCGAACCGCGCGCGCGCCGAGTTCATGTTCGTCGCCGTAAGCGAAATAGCGTTCGTCAAAAAGACCGATTTGCTGCAAACATTCGCGTCGCAAAAGCATCAAGGTGCCGTGTGGGACGTCGACTGGTTGGGCCGTGCCGGATGCGAGCGCGCGAGCGTATTCCGGGTAAACGCCGCGCAAGGCAGAAAGGCGACCGATAAACGGATCGTCGTACTGTGGGCAGGCGATCCCAATTTTCGGATCAGCGATCATCGCCTCCTTCAACAATTGTAAACAGCGCTGTTCGGGCACGGCATCGTGCGCACTGATCAGGCAGAAAGGATTTTGATTTTCTCGGAGCCAGCTCCGCAAAACCACATTCAAAGCTCCGCCCCAACCTTTGTTCTCTTTTAACCTAACGAGTTCAATTTCCGGCGGCAATTTTGATTGCAGGGTTTGAAATTCTTCCGGCTTCGAATCGTTATCGATCACGGTCACCTCGAGTGGAATTTTCTGTGCGCAAAGTGCATTCACGGTCGCGAGACATTCCGCCGGTTGGTTCCAATGCACGACGAACAAACTGATGGGCGCGTCCTCCAAATTCACGACTTCAACTGGAGTAATGCGGCTACCGCTTTCGCAAGGTGCCCGCTGGAAGCATGGCGCTGATACCAACCATGAATGGCGACAGCAACCTTTGCGCGATCTTGTAAGGCCGGCAGGTGCATTCGATTCGCTTCGACAAAGAAAGGACCTGGAAGCTGGTCACCGCGGATCGCGATGCAGGAGCCTTCGCGCGGAAGGATCGGTATCACACCGTGCGTGCAGTAACTGGCATAGGAGCCCGATTTGAGAATAGCCGCCGTCGGAACGTCGCGATGCCGAAAATAATCAATCCAGGCGAAGGAACAGGAAGCAATGATCTCCGAAGCGGCGCTGGCCTCAATCGCGGGTTGGTAATGGCAAGCAATGCCGCGAATTCGATCGAGTTCGTTGCGCACGGCCGTGTCATCACTGCCACCAAGAACAAAAAGTTCACGCGGAGAGAAGAAATCGGGAACTGCGGCCGCGCGTTGCCGAAACGTTTTCAAAGAACGGCGCAGCAGATGCGTGCCGCCAAAGATAACCCAGCGATGCGGATCACGCCTAACGAATTGATCCGGCGAGAGACTCGGTTCGCCCAGAGTCGAAACGACCGGATGAACCGTGAGCGAAGCCTCCGGAGCGAGGTGTTGCAACATTGCCCGCATCACTTCGCTGGAAACAATCCCATGATCTGAAATATGAGCGATGTCGCGCGCGACTGATTTCTGCCACGGTTGCAACCAGAAGGCACTGCCCCACGGCGGACCCGAGGCGTAAAGTTCGTGGAAGATCGTGAGCAACTTTCCGCCGCATTTTTTCTTCAATTGCGAAATGAGCGCGGGCAACCGCATGGGGATGCCGCGTTTTTGGTAACCATAGTTCACGTAGTGAAGAATGATTTCGTTGCACTTCTCATTCTGATCATGCAAGAGCGGCTCGAGCGGAGGCACCGCGAACTTTGTCTCCCGGCCATAATCTGCCTTCAACCGCTCCGCCAGGCGCGCGGCGTAATCGCCAACTCCGTCGTGTGAACCCGGAGCGTGCGGAACAATTTGCAGAATGGGCGCTGCGTTTTTCAATTGCTATGGAATCCTTTTCTCCGACGCATTCAACCATGGAGTAACATGCTGCCAGAATTTTGCGTGTTGCTCGGAACGCAGAAAACTGCGGCGCGCCAAAAGGAGAGCGTTTTCGGCAAATTGCGCGGCGACGCCCGGCCGAAGCAATTCTGTCAGCACGCTCGCAATTTCAGTCGGGACCAACGAAGTCGCCAAAGCCGCAGCGCGATTTTCCTTTAGGACATTGTAAGCCGCGGTGTCAGGCGGCCCATGATAGATCATCGGCACGCCGCTACCTAGGTAGGTCACCATTTTCGTGGAAAGGCTGTAGGCGCTGAAAGACTGATCCGCTTCGCTAAAATGCAAGGGGAGATACAGGCAATCCGCTTCCTGCATGTCGACCTGCACGTCCGCTTCCGAGCCAAACGGGAGCACGCGCAGGATCGGACTTTGCCGCAGGATTTGTGGACGAACGTAATCGCAGCGGAGAGTGATCGAGCAATTACTTGTTAGGTCGCTCGGGAGAAGATCGATCGCTTTGATCAGGCCCTCCAGATTCTCCTCGTAACCAATGTGAAACAAACCCATGAAATAAATTCGCAGGCGTTTCATCTCGGCCCGCGGTCTTTCGGAAATAACGTCCACTCCATCTGTCACCGTGACGAATTCGCGTGCGCCGTAACGTTTTGTGTACTCGGCGCCCAGTTCGCTCGAGATAACAAAGCGCGCCGCCGCTCCATTCCACGCTTCGTTGAAGCAACGCGAAAGCGTGTCGGAATTAACGCGGCCGGCGCTGGTATAGGCAATGTCATCGTGGACCTGGAGAAAAAATGGGATTTGAATTTTCTTGGCCAAAAGAAAGGCGGAATAAAAATCCAGTCCGCCGTGCGCGATCGAGTGAATGGCGCGAGCACGAGACTTCACGATCGCTTGTTCGAGGCGGCGAGCGAATCTGCGGCGAAAGAGCGGAGCGATCGCATGCGCGAGCCCGTTGAACCTCGTGCGCTCGATTCGGCCGAAGTTGGGACGTTGCGGCACGTAGAGTTCTGAATCATGACGTTGGCCCGGCGACGCCGTGCACAGGACTAACGTTGGAACAGGAGCATCTTTCAGGAGTGAGCGCAGAATCCTGGGACCGCCACCCGCCGCGGCCACCGAAAACGGCTGTGTAAAAACGACCAGGTCGGACAGGCGATCGACGGCCGTTTGATATTTGCGCATCGTTTCCGCCGCAATTTCGCTCCAACGATATTTAGCCGACAGAGCGATGCATTTCGCCGATAACTCCGCATAATTTTGCGGCGTGAAGTTGAGGATTTGTATCGCGCGGGCGGCGATTGCACCGATATCGCCCACGGGCGTGAGCAAGGTCTCGCTCTGCGGCGCAAGAATCTGACGCGGGCCGGGAACATCGTAAGCGATCGTCGGCACTCCAGCGGCCAACTGCTCGAGAACCGCGAGGCCGAATCCTTCCACGTAACTGGGAAACAACCCAACGGCGCATTCGCTCAAAAGCGCTGGGAGCTCGGCGGGAGCGTAGGTGGAAACGCATTCGACGCGTTGCGAATTGGACAGGCCGAGCTCGGAAAAAACGATCTTCTCGTCGAACATCGTACCGAGAAACGCGAAACGTGCATCGGGAATTTGCTCCCAGATCCTGCGCATGATTTCGGCCCAGTCCCGCGAACCTTTGCGCAGACTCCACATGCCGATAAAACAAATTTTCTTTTTCCCGAGACGGGCTTCGGGTGATTGCGCAGCTTTCGCAAGAGCAGTCCGATATTGATCATTCAAACCGTAAGGCTCGACCATCGCCGGCCTGAGAATCCGAACATTTTTCTCCAACTCGTCCAATTCACTCTCGTTAGGCAAATTGAGCAGATCGCAACGGCGAATCGCTTCGTCGGCATTTTTGCGGAGCTGGCGCGCGCGCAAGCGATGAAACAGGCTTCCGAAAAGTCTTCCTTTCGGTTGATCTGGCCAACGTTCGCGCGACAACAAATCGAAGCGCTCGTAAAGCCGATGCAGGCCGATTGAGCGCGCTACGACGAGGCCGTGAAAACCAAGTGACTCTTTCGAGAACGGCAGCGTGCCGATCAGGCAATCAATGACATCGAAGCGATGCGCATTTTTTCGCACGAAAGTCGCCGCGCGTGACGGAAAGATCGCCTGTCGCAAAGCCGATAATCCGCGCGATGCGGTCGGCTTGGGAAACGCATCAGTCAGGCAGAATTTTTCCACGGTGTGACCGGCCTTCCGCCACTCTTCGCTCAGTTCGATCCAGACACGCGCCGCGCCAAGACGTGGATCCCACGGCAAATTCACAATCGCCAGGACGCGCAACGGTTTGTTTGCCGAATCGCGATTCATTGCCGCCACAGGGTCGTCCAGAATTTATGCCGCACCGGATTGACGTAATGTCGCAAGGCGATGGTGTGGTTTGCGTGCCGATCCGCGTAGGCTGTTTGATCGTCCAATTGAAGGACGTACTTTGTCCGGTCGAAGGGCGACGCGCCGTTCGCGTGCATCGCCAGATGCGTCATGGTCTGGTTGGTGAAAAAATTCGGCGCACCATTGAGTTCTCCGAAACGCTGTATCCCTAACGACAAATCGAGTTTTTTAAACAGAAGAAGAACGCCCGTGTTCACCGGATGCTCGCGTTCGTTAGGCAATCGAATCAGACGGGCGTCGCCGGAAAACTGACAATCGGCGAGATAAAGTGCAGTTACTCCAATCGCGTCAACCAACGTCGCGAGGTCGCGCGCCTGCCGAAAAAAGAGAACGTCGGAATCGACATACAAGGCCGGGCCGTTACGCGGCAATGACATGATAAGCGTCAACTGTTTGCCGGTCGGATGTCGTTTTAAGTAAGAAGAAAGCTCGGGCGGAAGGTTTGGCGGAACGTCCGGAACGCTGGTCACCGTGACGCAGGAATCGATGCTTTTGAGCGTGGCAATGTCCCGCGCCGAATAAGTTCCATCGGAAACCACGGTAAACTGTTTCGGCCGCCCGGCATGTTTGAGGAACGAACGGATGGACGCGACCTGTTCGGGTAAAGCGGCGCGGCCGGAATAGGAATAGACGTCGAGCGGAATGGAGCCGCAGGGCGCAACCGCACGCCGAATAATCTGCGGGAGCAATGCGGAATACATTTGCCTGACAAAGTCGCCCTCCAAACGCGCGAGGTGATATCCGTAGTTCGGCATCGATTCGTTAGGCAGGAGCAGATTGCAAGCTACGGAATCCGCGAAAACTCAGGACGAGATTGAGGAGGAGATTGGGGATGGCGGAGAAAAGATTAAAAATGAGGACACCCGAAACGCTGGAAAAATCCGTGACCGGAATGAGTGCGATTTGCGTGACGAGGGTGAGCGGAATGTAAAGCCACGAGCCGGCGATCCATGCTTTGGAGGCATTCAAGGCCCAGATTGTTCCGGTAAGGGCATTGAGGACGGATGCGCCCACCATAAGCAGCAGTTCGCGCTGCAAGTGCGCATATTTGCTGCCGAGAATAAACAGAAACTGATTTGGGAAAAATGCCGCAGCACAAGTGACGAGAAGACTAAATCCTCCGACGGCCGCAATAATCGCGACAAATTGCCAGCGGAGTTTGTTCGTCTCCTGGCAGCGGGCGAAAGCGGGAATAAAGACGTTCGTTAGCAGATTGTTGATCACGACAAAAATCATGGCGAGACGGCCGAGCGCTCCGACTTCCGCGATCGAACTGGCATGGTGCGCAAAAAAACTGATGAGAAAAACGGTTATTTGTCCCTGAAAGCAAAAGAAGATCGCGTTGGCCGCCTGGTTGCGGATGAATCCAACCATGGCGCGCCGATCCTCCGCATTCTCCGGCGCATGCATATCGATCACGCCCGCGACGTAACGACGGAGCATGAGATATTGAATAAAAATCGCGAATGAACTCACGGCGATGGCAACGCCGGCGTTCAAGAAAACGAACATGAGCGAGATCAAAAGCAGAAGACGCACGACCGCGCCTGTGAGATCGATCAATTGAATTCTGCCGATGTCCGAGCGCAATCGCGGGACCACACCAAGAACGCCGACGGAAAACTGCACGAGCAGACCGAGAATGAGGATCACGATCAGAATGGCCGTGTAAGAGAACGACGCGCCATTCTTGATGAGCATGAAATACAAGATCGGCGTAATGACGAGAATGGAGACAGTGCCGAGACGACGCCGTATGTGTAACGCGGTGCTGATCAGTTCGCCAAAGCGGTGTCGATCGCTCCAGACTCGACCGCCGATCGAAACCAGACCGATGCTGATGCCAATGTCGGCCAGCAGGTTGATCGTCCCCTGCATGGAGTTGACGATGGTGAAGTAAGCGTATTCGCGCTGCTCCAATCGCCTAACGAGTAAAATCCCGGCAAGGAAACCGATCACTTGCACAACGGCTTGGACGGTAACGAAACTCCCGACCACGCGCGCCCGGTAAAGAGCGCGTCGAATGGCGGGCGACGAAGCTTCATTCAAAGCCGGCGTCGCAGTTGGACCAAAAAAACTCATGGTGCGATCAACGGCGAATTGTCATGCAGCCTGAACAAGCTGCAAGGATGCCAATGTTTGCGCCCAATGAAATCGCAATTCGGACGAAGAATTACGACGATGACCGCGCTCGGCGAAACGCTAGGAGGATTGGACGCGATTTTCTTCTTCGCGACGCGCTGGGGGCAAAGTCTCGTGGTCGGTCGGGCTCGGCGTATTGTAATACTCCGCGTACTGATAGTAGTAATATTCCGGCAGCGAAGTATCGACGAAGTTCAAGATGACGCCGGGGACATTGACCTGACGATTGTAGAGAAGCTCCAACGATTTTCTCGTTAGGCGCGCGGAGGTGTAGGACAAACGAACGACGAAGAGCGTCGCGTCGATTTTTGGCGCCAGGCTGGTCGTATCGTCCGCCGCCAAAACCGGCGAGCTATCGATCAGAATGTAATCGTACTGGTGATAAAGTTCCTTGAGCAACAGATCGGTCGAATCGCGAAGGAGATGCTCGCTCGGTTGGGAGAGAGTTTTGCCGCGCGGCATGAGAAACAGATTGGGATACGTCGTCGGGACGACAACTTCTCGCCAGTTGACCTCCTGCTTCAAGACTTCGGCGAAACCGATCTTCGTCGATAAGCCAAACGCTTCGCGAATCGCTCCGCGGCGCAGATCGCCATCAATCAAGAGAGTTTTCGCGCCGGAAAGCGCCATGGTGATGGCGAGGTTCGCTGAAATGGTCGATTTGCCCTCGTTCGGAACGGCACTCGTGATGAGAATAGTTTTCGGACGCGGTCCTTCACAAGGCATGAAGAAAAGCGACGAGCGAATATTCCGATACGATTCAGCAAAAATGTGACGGGCGTCGTCCACCTGAAGCAGTGTGACTTTGCCTTTGGTTTTCTCTTTCGGGATTTGGCCGAGAACACTCTCGGAAAAGAGATGCTGAAATTCGGTGAAGGAAGACATCCGGTCGTCGATACGATCGAGGAGCAGCAGAATGCCAATGCCGGCAAGGGCGCCCGCGCCAAAACCAATAAGCAAACTCTTGAACAAGCCCGGGCGCACCGAGATTGGCGCCGTGCCCGCTTCCATGATGGAAACCTGATCGCTGCTGTCCACCACCTGCGAAACATCCACTTCTTTGAGATTGTTCGTTAGGCGATCGTAGAGAGTTTTAAGACGATCGACTTTTCCTTTAATGCGATTGAATTGTGCGAGTCGTTGACTGAGATCGAGCGCCTTCGCTTCCCATTCCTTGATGTTCGACTGCAGATTTTCCATCTGCTTGGCAATGGAATTTTTTCGCGTTTCGAGCTTCTCTACGGTGTCCGCGCGGAAGAGTTTGATCAGGTCTTCCTGTTTCGCGATCTCATCGTTCAGTTTGATGATCTTCGGATGTTTCGGACGCAGATCGCGCGCGAGCGTGTCGCGCTCGGCCTTAAGCAATTGCACAGCCTGTTTGGCCTTTAAATAATCATCGGCCGGTCCACCCGCGAACGGCAGAGCGCTGTCACCGGAAGCTTGCGTGCCGGGTGAGGATTCCGGCCTTCCGCCCTGGGTGCGATCGAGATTTTGATCGAGATCGAGCAGTTTGAGCAATTCGAATTCCGTCTTCAACTGTGCGAACTGCTGATTCAGCCTAACGAGATAGGCAGCAGCACTGTTTCCTTCTTCCTGCAAAAACCCGATGTTGTTTTCCTTTTGGAACTCCAGCATTTCGTCTTCGCTGTTTCGCAAATCCTTTTCCGTCTGGATCAACTGTTCGGTGATGGCCGAGGTCACGTTATGTCCCTGGTCAGCGCGCATACCTTTTTTGAAATCGAGATATTTCTGCATGGCCGCATTCAGATAGGCCTGCGTGTAATCAGGCGTACGCCCGATGGCGGAGAGTTCGAAGATCGAAGTGCGCGGTCTCTGCACGACGGTGATGTCGACCGGCACCGGTTGCATCTCGGGATGGGTCGAGCGCACAAGCGATTCGGCGCTGTGACGAACTTCCGCGCTCTGCATGAGTTGAATCTGCGTGCCGTAAAAGTTGACGCTGTCTTCGCTGTAGACGGCGCCCTGACTGATGTTGAGCTTGCCGGCCAGCATCATCTTGGCGGTGGAGAGAAATGATGGCGGCGTCTGATAGATAAGCCAGGCCTGAACAAAAAGGCCGATGCAAATCGTCAGAGCCAGAATCCACCAACGGCGCAAGAAAAGCGCTTTGTAACGATGGATGCGCGTGATGAGCGAAGTGGACCACGAGCCCTGCACTGGACGTTCGATTGGCGGGAGAGCGGTGGCCATGGCTACATGTTTATCAAACGCTGCGGTACGTAAATCTGATCGTCCGGCTGCACCACGACATCTTCTTCGGTGTGTCCCTGCTCGATGATGCGTTTGAGATCAACCGTCACATCCTGACCATTCTTACGCGTCAACTTCACTTTGCGTTTATCAGCAAAATCACCAAAACCGCCGGCGCGGATAACCGCTTTGCTCACTGTGTATGTTTCGTCCGGAGGAATATCCTGCGGGCCCTGGCCTTTGACCGATCCGTAAACGTAAACGCGCCCGCGCGATTTCTCGCTCACGCGATCGACGGCGAGAATTACGGTGGCGTGATAATAATATTCTTTCTCAAGAGCGCTTTTAATCGAGTAGGCGAGATCTTTGGACGTTTTGCCCGCGGCCTGAACGAGCCCGATGTACGGGACTTCGATCTCACCATTGTCGTTCACGCGAAGAAGTTGCGATTCGTTATCGCGATCTTCGACGACGCGGAAACTGACGTAATCGTTAGAGCCGAGCCGTTTCTTGTCGTCCAACACGGTCATGGAATTGGTTCGCATGACGGTGCTGCTTGAAGGCGGCGGTGGCTCGACCGCGGTTGCTTTCGGAACGGTTGGAAACGGAGTGCTGTTATCCTGCGCAAAGACTCGCAACGGCGTTATCAAAAATATGACGCCGAGCAGAGTAAGAGCGCAAATCTTCACGAAGTTGCAAAATTGCTCCTTATTAAAAACTGTAAGTTCCATCCAGAGAGACGCGATTCTGATCGTAGCCGCGCAGAGGCTGATCGGAATCCTTTGTCGTGTATTGATAGCGGCCGCCGACGGTCACATGCTCGGTCAATTGATAGCCAATTGTGAGCGCGCCGCCAAAACGTTGCGCGTGTTCGGAGAAAATGCCGCCCGAATCATCCGCGTCTTCATAGAAAAATTCGGTCGAGAGCAATGTGTTGCGAATAATGTTCCAGCTCGCCGTGTAACGCACGTAGTTGAGGACAATATAATTTGAATTGAGGCCGAGTTGCGTTTCGTGACCGGCCGAGATCGAGTGGCTCAAGACAGCATTGACACGATGAGAGATGAGAATGTTCGCATAAAAATCATGCAAATCGCTGCCGTCCATCACACCGCCGCCGCTATCGAACCAGATTCCCTGATAGCCACCCGCGACGCGGACCTTCAGATAATTGGTGACCTGCGTTTCGGCAAAAGCACCCACGCTGAAGGTCTGTGAGTCGTTCAGGAAATGTTGATCGTAATACGTATCAACAAAACTGGACTCCAATCCCAGGCCGGTGGTGTTGGTGAACGTGAAATAGAGACTGCCGCTAATTTCCTCCGCGTTGCGGTTGAGATAATCAAACGCAGTTGTGGTGGAGACGTAGTTGTAATGATCGTAACCAAGAGTTGCGACTGCCTTGTTCAAATCCCACAAGGCGGAAATGCCCGCTGTGTTCTGGAATCGGCCGTAATCGACAACGTTGCTCAGCGCGATTTCTGAAACCGGATCCTGTTCCAACGACATGCGATCGTGGAAATTGATCCGGAAATCGCCGACGAAAACGTCGAACGAAATCGCAGATCCAGGCGCAATCAAGACACCGTCCGTGTCGTTGCCCGGGTGATCGAGATAGAACGAGTAGCCGAGCCCAAGATCGATTTTCAGGGTATTGAGCTGCGTGATCGGCCAGAGAGCGTTGATGTTCAGCTGAGGCCGAATGATGAAGTCATCTTCCTTGTTCGTTTCGGCGAGATTGATGTTGTCGTTGTATTCGATTCCGAAGGTCGAGCTGAAGCGGAACCGGATCGGACCGGCGAGAAGGTTATATGGGATCTTGTCTATCGATTGACGCCGCGCTTCCGCGGAATCTTCCCCAGCCAAGGAAGGTCGAATTGCATCCTGCGCCCGTAAAATCGGGCAGGCAAAAAGAAGCGGCAGTAAAAAGAAAGCGATCCTCTTTTTGAAATGGAATCGCGAGGTTGAAATACTGCTCATAAGCGGTCTGTCAGGTTAAGGGTTAGCAGGTGTAGTACCAGATAACGGAGTTGCTCCACGCTGACCTGTCGACGCCTAACGACGACGCCGCAACGTGATTTCGCATTCGCTCCGAAAAATTCTGGAAATTTAAAATTGTGCTAGTTGTTGGCACCTTCCGTTTTATCGACTTGCCACGTTTTCATCAAGTGAAATCAGCCATATTATATTCCCACACTGGCCCGTTCTAAGCTTTTAGAAGCGTTCACTATGAGTGCGATCCCTTTCAAAAATGGGCGCGTCGGTTTCGGTGTCTTTTGCGGCGCGCTGTTCTTCCTGCTCACAAATCAGCCGATTTCGGCACAAAGCCAAACATCGTTGACGCTCGACAATAAGCCCCTGCATTATTCATTGCCGGAAGGCGAGACGATTTTGATCATTCAAGTTCCAAACGCGGCTCTTCTCGATCGCTTCACATTTATTAATGAGGATACCGTGCGAGGCGCGCTCAAAATCGCCGTCTCCAATGTCCGTTTACCTGCGACTGATCCAACCTGGAATGCCGTGAGCGGCGATATCGCTTTCGCCCATAAACGACTTTTCAATCTCTCTATGGTCGGAGTGGAAGCGAGATACGTGAAGCTTTCTTTCCGAGTCACGAAGGAAGATCGCATCGCCAACTCCAGCCGCTAGAGTCTATCCGCCCGTAGCAAATCCGGGATACAACGTCATCCCGCCGTCGACAAAGAGCGTCGTCCCGACAACGTAATCGGACGCATCCGATGCCAGCCAGACAGCAGCGCGGGCAATATCCTCAGGATCGCCGACCCGGCCTTCCGGAATTAATTTCAACAACGCGGCTTTTGCTTCTGTCGTTTCCCAAGCCGAGCGATTGATCGGGGTTTTGATTGCGCCCGGCGCAATGCTGTTGACTCTGATATTTTTCGGCGCCAGCTCCTGCGCCATGCTTTTCATGAGCTGCATGATGCCGCCTTTCGAAGCGGCGTAATTTACGTGACCTGCCCACGGGATCACCTGATGGACTGAGCTCATGCAAATGATTTTGCCGGCAGCGCGCGAAACCTTCGGAACAACACCGCGGCGCAGGAATTCTCGCACTGCCTCGCGCGCGCAAAGAAATTGCCCGGTGAGATTTACGCCTATGACAGTGTTCCACTGCTGCAGCGTCATTTCGTGAAATGGCGCATCCTGCTGCAAGCCCGCGTTATTAATTAGGATGTCGATTGTGCCGAACGCGTTTTTCATTTCCGCGAACATTGCCTGCACTTGATCTTCGCGGCTCACATCGGCCTTTATCGCGATTGCGTCGCTTCCGTTCCGCCGGATCGCTTCCACTACTCGATCGGCCTCCGCTGCCTCGGAGTGAAAATTTACCACCACGGACGCGCCCGCGGCGCCGAGCGCCATCGCACACGCTTCGCCAATTCCGGAACTGGCGCCGGTAACGAGAGCTTTCTGATTTTTGAGAGGTTTAATTGAGACGTGATCGTCCATGAATCATCTTCGCTCGCTTATATTCTACGCGTAGCGAGAGAACGCAGGTTTCAAAATTCTCCCATGCGCTACGGGCATGGAACTAGCTTTTTCAATCTCGGCTACCCGCCACATGAACGCATGCGATCGGCAACGGAATTTAAGGCAACAAAGGCGCCGACGAAAGCGAGTGGCCACGCAAAGTCGAAGATCAATCCAACCGAGATTCTAACCCATGAAAATTATCAGCCTTCATCTGCGATTTCATCGCTTCAAGACGCTCAATATTTTACGCTGGTCGCGCGGGCTACGAATGATGCGGTTCGGGTTTGGGATGTAAAAACTGGCGGGCTTTCCTGGCCACAAGGTCTGGAGAATTTGCTCGGTTACAAGCCTGGCCCAACTGATAATCGTATCAGTTTTTGGGAGGAAAAAATTCATCCCGAAGATTGCGCGCGCGCGACAACAAGTATCGCCGAAGCGTTGCGCACCTCGGCCGAACATTGGTCCGGCGAATATCGCTTTCGTCGCGATGACGGAACTTACGCGCATCTTCTCGAACGCGCGTTGATCGTGCGCGATGCGGCCGGAGCCGCGCAGCAATTCATTGGCTCGCTCATGGACATCACGGCGCGCAAGCAATTGCAGGATCAATTGATTCGTTCGCAAAAAATGGAAGCCTTCGGTCAACTTGCAGGCGGCGCCGCACATGACTTCAACAATTTCCTGACAACGATCCTGGGCTACAGCGATCTCGCGCTTGATTCACTTGGGGCGAAAAGCAAAGCCGCCAGGCACATCACGGAAATTCGTGAGGCCGCCGGGCGCGCTTCTACTCTCACGAGTCAACTTCTCGCTTTTAGTCGCAAACATCCGCTCGAACCGCGCGTCGTCGAAGTGAACTCAGTCATATCGAACATGGAGCGCTCACTTTTGCGACTCCTCGGCGAGGACGTTTCGGTCGTTTGCCAGTTGCATCGTGACAAGGAAGGCGCGCACATCCGGGTCGACCCGAGTCAACTCACGCAAGTTCTTCTCAATATCGCGGTCAACGCGCGCGAAGCGATGCAGGGCGATGGGCAGCTGATTTTAAAAACGTCAATCGTGGCGCTGAATCCGAGCGCAGAAGGCGAAATCGGTTTGCAGGAAATGACGCCCGGAGACTACGTACTCATCAGCGTAACCGACAACGGCACCGGCATGGATGAGAATGCCAAGGCGCATCTCTTCGAGCCGTTTTTCAGCACGAAAGATGAAGGATCTGGATTGGGTCTCGCGACCAGCTACGGAATTATCCGGCAAAGTGGCGGCTCCATTCAAATCGAGAGCGAAACGAACAAGGGCACGACCGTAAAAATTTATCTGCCGAAAGTGCCGGCACCGGAACGCAGCTATCGCAAACGAAATGGAAAAATGCCGACCGGCACCGAAACGATTCTCGTGCTGGAAGACGACATCAGCGTTCGCCACGTGTCAGTGCGCGTCCTGCGAAGTCTCGGCTACAATGTGATCGAAGCCGCCAACAGCGACGATGCGCGACGCCTGATCGCGCAGCAGGGAACGGGCAGAATTCATCTGCTCCTTACAGACATGGTGATGCCGCAGATGAGCGGCCGACGTTTTGCCGACTGGCTTCGCACCACGAGTCCGGAAACGCGCGTGCTTTTCGCATCCGGTTATCTCGAGGAATCTCTCGAACCCAACGATCGGCGCGATCCGGAAATATTTTTTCTGGCCAAGCCGTTCAATTCGGATCAGCTCGCGGAAAAAATCCGCGAGGCACTCGATCGTCCGCCACTCGTTAGGCTTCCATAGAAAAGATTGCCGGTTTCACGCGCGCAGTATATTCAAACTGCGTGATTACATTCCAGGACATCGAGCAGGCACGCGATCGTATCAAAGGCGCTGTTTATTATTCCCCCTGCCCTTCATCCATACCTCTGAGCGAAGTCACGGGCATGGAGATTTACTGCAAGCTCGACAACCTGCAGCGCACGGGAAGTTTCAAGGAACGCGGCGCGCGCAATGCCTTGGCGCAACTTCCGCCCGAACAACAAAAACGCGGCGTGATCGCAGCGTCCGCCGGCAATCATGCCCAGGCCCTCGCTTACCAGGGGAAACTGCTTGGCGTCCCCGCGACGGTCGTGATGCCGAAATTCGCGCCGCTCATCAAAGTGAACAATTGCCAGAAGCTCGGTGCAACGGTTGTGCTGCACGGACAGGATTTCGGCGAAGCGAAAGCACGCGCGCACGAGATCGCGAGGGAGAAAGGACTCGCCTACATCGACGGTTACGATGATCCGGCAATCATCGCCGGCCAGGGGACGACAGGTCTCGAAATTCTCGAACAAGTGCCGGACGCAGATGCGGTGATTGTGCCGGTCGGCGGCGGCGGTTTGCTTGCCGGCATCGCGCTCGCCGTGAAAACATTGCGACCGCAAACGAAAATCATCGCAGTGGAAGCGGATCATGTCGCGAGTTTTTCCGCGGCGTTGCGCGCAGGAAAACCGACACCGATTAAAATGGAGCCGACGCTCGCCGATGGTCTCGCCATTCCGCAGGTCGGCGCGAATGCTTTCGAGATTGCACGTTCACGTGTCGACAAAACTGTGTTGGTGACAGAAGAACAAATCGCGCTCTCGATTTTGCGCATCGTGGAACTGGAGAAAGGCGTCGTCGAAGGCGCGGCCGCAACGCCGCTCGCGGCATGTCTATCTGGTCAACTCGCCGAGCTCGCGGGCAAACGTGTCGTTCTTCTGCTCTGCGGCGGAAATATCGATCCGAATGTGCTGAGTCGCGTGATCGAAAGCGGCCTTGTCGCGGACGGACGCTTGAGTCGGTTCACTGCCATCATCAGCGATCGTCCGGGCGGATTGGCGGATCTGACCGCGCAAATTGCTTCCAGTGGCGCGAGCATCAAACAAGTCGTGCACGACCGCGCCTTCGCCGGCTCGGATGTGTCCGCGGTCCACGTTCTTTGCACAGTGGAAACGCGAAACGGACAGCATCTCTGCGATCTTCGTGAGCGTTTGAAGGAACATGGCGTCCAAACTTTCGACGCCACGTCGCAGTGACGAAAATGTGGGAGCGGCCTTAGCGCCGCGATCTCTGCGCAATTGTCGGGACACTAAAGTCCGTCCCACATTCCCATTCGCTTGCGCTGCATTTCGCGTTTCGTAATCTCTCGCATGCAATCCGCCGCAACGAATTCACGCGACGATCAATTCGGTTCGTTCGCACGACGACACATCGGACCCAATGAGGCCGATATGTCCGCGATGTTGCGGGAAGTCGGTTACGAAAATATCGACGCGCTGATCGACGCGACCGTTCCAAACAACATCCGGCTCGATCGTCCGCTTAATTTACCGGAAGCAAAATCGGAACACGAAGCACTGGCCGAGCTCCGCGCGATTTCGAAGAAAAACAAAGTGGCGCGCTCATTCATTGGCGCCGGTTACTCGGATTGCATCACGCCGCCGGTCATTCAACGGAATATTCTCGAGAATCCCGGTTGGTATACCGCGTACACGCCGTATCAGGCCGAGCTCGCGCAAGGCCGTCTCGAAGCGCTGCTGAATTTTCAGACAATGATCACCGATCTTACGGCGATGGACATCGCGAACGCGTCATTGCTCGACGAAGCAACGGCCGCAGCCGAAGCAATGGCCCTTTGTCATGCGACGGTTCCGGGTCGGAAGAAATTTTTTGTCGCGAATAATTGTCACCCGCAAACGATCGCCGTTGTGCAAACACGAGCGAAACCGCTCGGCGTCGATGTCGTCATTGGCGACTTCGCCAGATTCAAATTCGGCAACGCGGTCTTCGGTGCGCTCGTGCAATATCCCGCAACGGACGGCGCCATCCACGATTACACTGAATTCGTTAGGCAGGCGCACGACGCCGGCGCGCTCGTTGTCGTGGCCGCTGATATTCTCGCGCTAACCTTGCTGAAGCCGCCGGGAGAATTCGGAGCGGACGTCGCGGTCGGCAGCACGCAACGTTTTGGCGTCCCGCTCGGATTTGGCGGCCCGCACGCCGCCTATTTTGCGACGCGGGATCAATACAAACGCCATATGGCGGGACGGCTCGTTGGCGTTTCGCACGATGCCGATGGCCGACCCGGTTATCGGCTGGCGTTGCAAACGCGCGAGCAACACATCCGACGCGACAAAGCCACGAGTAACATTTGCACCGCGCAGGTTCTCCTCGCCGTCATCGCATCGATGTATGCGGTGTATCACGGCCCGCACGGCCTGCGCGCGATCGCTCAGCGCGTTCATCGCCTAACGAGTCGTTTGGCAGATTCGCTGCGAAATTCCGGTTTCAGTATTGTGCACGAAAAATTCTTCGACGCGCTCCACGTCGATCTGGGCGACAAAGCCAGCGGTGCAATCTTGAGGCGCGCTGCCAAAGCTGGAATGAATCTTCGCAAGCTGGGCAACAAGGCGATTGGTATTTCTCTTGATGAAACGACAACTGAAAATGATTTGCAGAAAATCTGCGAAATCCTCGGAGCACAACTAGCTGATTCCACAATTCAGCAATCCACTATTGTTGATCGCCAATCGGAGTTTCTGACTCATCCGGTTTTTAACGCGCATCACACCGAAACCGAGATGTTGCGCTATCTGAAAAGGCTCGAGTCGCGCGATCTTTCCCTCACCACATCGATGATTCCGCTCGGCTCCTGCACGATGAAGTTGAACGCGACCGCGGAAATGTTTCCGATTTCGTGGCCGGAAATTTCAAAGTTGCATCCCTTTGCGCCTAACGACCAAACCACCGGTTATCGCGAAATGTACGAGCAACTGGAAGATTGGCTCGCCGAGATTACCGGATTCGCCGCCGTTTCCTTGCAACCGAACGCGGGCTCGCAGGGCGAATACGCCGGGCTGCTCGCGATTCGCGAGTATCATGTTTCGCGCGGCGAAGCGCATCGCACCGTTTGCATCATTCCCACCTCGGCCCATGGGACCAATCCAGCCAGCGCGGTCATGGCCGGATTTAAAGTGGTGCCGGTCGCGTGCTTGAAAGACGGCGACATTGATCTCGCTGATCTGCGCGCGAAAGCCGAGACGCACAAAGACGATCTGGCCGCGTTGATGGTTACATATCCGTCAACGCACGGAGTTTTCGAAACAACCATCCGCGAAATTTGCGAGATCGTGCACTCGCACGGCGGCCAGGTTTACATGGACGGCGCAAACATGAACGCGCAGGTCGGGCTCTGCCGCCCCGGCGACATCGGCGCGGATGTTTGTCATCTCAATTTGCACAAGACTTTTTGCATTCCACACGGCGGAGGCGGACCGGGCGTTGGTCCGATTGGCGTTGCTCAACATCTCACGCAGTTTTTGCCGCGAAAGTTTATTCTCGATCCAAAGTCCGGCCGAATTCTTTTCGGGGATGGCGAGCAGGGAAAACGGCCGCCGGTCGGTGGCGCCGACGCGAATTACCGGCACGGCGGAGGTGGAAGCGGGAATGTTTCCGCAGCGCCACTGGGCAGTGCAAGCATTCTGACGATCTCGTGGATGTACATCCGCATGATGGGACCGGACGGCCTAACGAATGCAACCCGGACCGCCATTTTAAATGCGAATTACATCGCGAAACGTTTGGATTCGTATTTTCCAGTTCTCTTCAAAGGCAAACGCGGACTCGTGGCCCATGAATGCATTCTCGATTTAAGAGAATGGACGCGCGTCGGCGTCGAAGTCGAAGATGTGGCGAAACGGTTGATGGATTACGGGTTTCACGCGCCGACCGTTTCCTGGCCCATCGCAGGAACCATGATGGTCGAACCAACCGAAAGCGAATCGAAGGCGGAACTCGATCGTTTCTGCGAAGCGATGATTTCGATCCACGCTGAAATCGAAGCGATCGCGAACGAAAAGGCGGATCGCCAGAATAATGTTTTGAAGAACGCGCCGCACACCGCGCGGCAAATCGCGTCGGACAAATGGGATCGTCCTTACTCTCGCGAGCAGGCAGCGTTTCCGGCGCCGTGGACGCGCGACTTCAAATTTTGGCCGGCGGTCGCTCGGATCGACAGCGTTTACGGCGATCGCAATCTCATGTGCTCTTGCCCGCCGATGGAAGATTTCGCGGAATGAGAGATGAGATTCGCGAGCTGGCGCGCCATGCTGACCGACTAATCGCCTACGCTTCGGGCGCGAGCTCGGGCGCAGTCACGACACGCGTTGGAACAAGACGGAGCGCGGTGCCGTGCTCTTTTTCTTCGGGGATTGCGCCGGCTTCGTGATACTCGGCGTCACCATTCACCTGCCAGAGATCGTAAAGCTTGGTGTCAGCCAGGATGTTTTCCACGCACAACATCGCCGTCATCATGGCGTGATCCTGATTGTTGTATTTGTGCATGCCATTGCGCCCGACCAAATGCAGATTGGGATAACGATCATCGAGTTCTTCGCGGATCGTCTCGACGTGGCGCGCGTAATCGTCATCGTAAACCGGATACGCTTTCTTTTGCCTAACGACACATCCGTCCATGACGTCGCCTTCCTGCGCGAGACCGATTTGAATGAGTTCGCGCTGTGCCAGGGCGAGTAGCTCTTCGTCTTTGGAATCCCAAAGGCCGTCGTGTTCGAAACAAAAATATTCCAGACCGTAGCAAGCCTTGTCCGCATCGGGCACCATCTCGGGCGACCAGGAGCGGAAGTTTTGGACGCGGCCAACCTTGACGCTGGGATCGTGAATATAAATCCAGTTGTCATCGAACACGTTTCTCTCTTTGAGAATGAGCATGACAGTAAGGAAATCGCGATACTTCAAACTGTCGTTTGCCCGACGCGCTCTTTCGGAAATCGGCGGAGAAATGCCGCGCATCAGTTCGCGCATTGGCGCTGAGGAAATGACATGCTCGGCCTCGACCGCGTGCTTCGTGCCTTGTTGATCTTTATATTCTACCGTCCACGTGCTCGCAACTTCGTCGTAAGAACAACCAACAACTTTGCATCCCATCTCAATCTGGCCGCCCATGGCTTTTGTTTTTTCCGCGCACGCTTCCCACATCATGCCGGGGCCTTTGCGCGGGTAACGGAAGGAATTGATCAGAGTCTTAATTACCTTGGTGCGATCTTTTGGTTGCCTTTGCGGGAAGAGCGCGTTCTTGATCGCACTACCTAACGAAAGACCCTTGATGCGCTGCGCTGCCCAGTCCGCCGAAATTTCCCGGCAACTCATGCCCCAGACTTTTTCGGTGTAACTCTTGAAGAAGGTGTTGAAGAGGCGCTTGCCGAATTGATTGCTTACCCAGTCCTGGAAATTGCGCGGATCGCGCACCGGAAACAGTCGGGCCTTGAACCAGGAAAGGACGCAAAGGATCGACTTGAAGACGCCCAGCTTCATCAGCGCTTCGAATGGCTTCAAGGGATACGCGAAAAATTTGCCGCCATAGAAAATGCGCGAAGAGCGCGGACGTTCGAGCATGTCGTTAGGTAAAATCTCCGACCAAAGATCCTCGACTGCTTTCGATTTGGAGAAGAAGCGATGGCCGCCGATGTCGAAATGAAAACCTTTGTAGGTAGCGGTACGGGAAATTCCGCCGACGTAAACGGGATCCGCTTCCAGAACGATGACCTCGACGTCGTTCTTTGAAAGAAGATAGGCCGCGGTCAGACCCGCTGGTCCTGCTCCGATAATTGCGACAGTTGTTTTCATCAATTGGTTAGGCAACCCAGTAGCCCCTCGTAAAATTCCAGACGTACCATCCCTGCAAACTGAGCCCGGCCGCTCCGAGAAGGGCGACCGCCGCCATGCCGAACGCCCTAACCAGCACCGGCGGAAGGCGAAATTGATGCAAATAATGCAAAAGCGCCAGCACGATTAACGCGTGCACGCAGAAATCGTAGCGCAGCATGCTTTCCATCTGCACCGAGGCGACGCCGGCGAGCGATATGTAAAAAAGCACGAGCGCGCAAAAATAAATGCCGATGCGAGTGGCAAAGGCGGTGCGACGACGAATGGCGGGAAGCAATTCGCAAACAGCGATCACGCCAAAAACCACCAAGGCGAGAGAAGTGGTGAGCTGGCTCGCAAGTGTCGGGTCGTCGATTGGAGGCAAGAGCCAGCGATAATTCGCGGGCTTAAAGAACGCGAGGTAATCGGGCTTGATCGCCCAACCGGCTTCCTGGGTAAGCATGTACATGTCCCAGCGACTCCAGCGCAGTTGGCAGTAAATGAAAAACGAAACGGCGCCGAGCATCGCGACGAAAGAGATTGCGACTGCCGGACCGTGCCGTCGAACCCAGCCGCGGACATCGCGCAATCCGCCCCAGCCGTTGACGTAAATGGCGCGAACGATCGGGTAAAGCGCGCATGGGATGCCGACGATTCGCGTCGCCGACATGACGAAGCCATGCAGAGCCGCGAGGATTTTCGCAGCACGTCCTTCGGCGTCGTTCCAATAGATGAAGCCGAGCAGCGTCATCAGGAAGAGTGATTCAGAATAACCGGCAACGAGAAAAAACGCGGCGGGATGCGCGACGATTGCGATTGCCCCAAAAAAACGAAGCGTGGCCGACAACTTCCACCGTTCGCACAGAAGAAAAAAGTAAAACCAGAAACCAAGGGCGGCGAGTTGCGCTGTGAGAAGCAAGGCGCGGTAGCCGTCGAGCCGGAAGATCGAACCGATCAGCATGGCGAGGAGCGGATAAGCGGGGAAGAAAGCGACGTTCGAAACTTCCATGACCTTGTGGTCCATTGGTGGAACGGTCGTGCCGTAGCCGCGATTAACGATGTTCGCGAACCAGTAGCTATCGTGCTCAATGAGCGATCCATAACGGTCGCTCAACGGCCATTCGGCAGGCGCGGCCACGTAAAGGACAACGGCAATTTGTGCCAGCGTCAAAGCCGCCGCCGCAAGAAAACAACGAAGTGCAGGGGAAAACTTCACACGCTCAGAAGATGGAGAGTGCACAGGAGACACCAGAGCGTTTTCGATGGCAAGGCTTTGTCCGCTGATCATGGTCGGCAGTTCAAAATCGTTTTTGTTTGTTGCACTGGACGCGATTTCTTGGTGGCTTCTTTGGACGATGCACCGGGGCTTTTATTCGTGAACGCGAATCCATACGCGAAATTGCGCCCTTTCGACCGCGAAGCCCGAACGCTCAACGTCATCATCGACACGCCGAAAGGAAGCCGGAACAAATATTCGTGGGACGAAAAATTGGAGCTCTTCTCGCTCAGCGGCGTTCTGCCGGCGGGTGCGGTTTTCCCCTACGATTTTGGTTTTATTCCGAACACGCTCGGCGGTGATGGCGATCCGCTCGACGTGCTCGTCGTGATGGATGAGCCGGCTTTCGTGGGTTGCCTCGTTGCCTGCTGTTTACTCGGCGTGATTGAAGCGAAGCAAACCGAAAAGGGGAAAAGTTCAAACCACTGCGGCGACTCGGTCCCACACGTACGAAAAAATTGGTGCGGCGCGGGGAGCAGGCGCGCAAGGAAAATTAAATGCCCAGCAAACCAGCGGGACGGCGCAACTGTTGGGTAACGAGCTCGAGCGGCGCGACGAAAGTTTTCGGCGGCGGGCCACGCATTTCCGGTTCGTCGTTGCGCACGACGGACGCATAAACTTCTTCATAACGTCCGGCGGCTTTTTCCCACGAAAAATCCCGGGCCATGGCGCGCGCGACCAACTTCATCCAAGTCCCCGAATCATTAAATGTTTCTCGCGCACGCTTGATCGTGTCCCAAAACGCTTCCGCGGAAGAATCGTAATAAAGAAAGCCGTAACCCGAATCGCTCCAAAGATCGTGATCTTCGATGATTTCCTGAATGCCACCGGCCGCTCGCGCAATCGGCAACGCGCCGTAGCGCAAACTGTACATTGCGCTCACACCGCTCGGTTCAAAACGCGACGGGATTAATGTCACATCACTTCCGGCTTCGATGAGGTGCGCTAACTTTTCGTCGTAGGTTTTTCGATAAGCGAACTTCCTCGGATATTTTCGGGCGGCGACGGCCAGACCAATTTCGAAACCGGGGTCGCCCTCACCGAGAATAATCAAGCGCACATCATCAGAAAGCAGCCGATCGAGAATCGGCATCAACGCGTCGAAACCTTTTTCCGGCACGAGTCGCGTGACCATTCCGCAAACCATCCCAACGGGCGACGGAGCAAGCTCGAACGTTTGCAAGAGTTCGGCACGACAGAATTGTTTGCCTTCCAGATTATCGCCGTCGTAACGCACCGGCAGCAAATGATCGACCGCGGGATTCCAACGCTCGTAATCCGCGCCGCTCAAGATCGCGACAATCTTGTGCGCATTTTCGCGCAACACATGTTCCAAACCGGAGGCAAATTCGGGCTTCGCGATCTCTTGAAGATATCGCTGACTCACCGTCGTGATTTTATCCGCGTAAAGAATGCCGCCTTTGAGGAGATTCAAGCGACCGAAGAATTCGACGCCGCGGAGCGAGAAATATTTTTCTGGCAGATTCGTTAGGCTAAAATCAAGTCCCCAAAAACTTCCCTGCTCGGCGAGATGATGAATGGTGAGGACGGTGGAGAAGGGCAATTGCTGTTCTTTGACGAGCACGGGAACGAGAGCCGCTGCCCAGTCGTGCACGTGCAGAATCTGCGGTGCGGGCGCCAGACGACGCGCTAATTCGAGCGCAGCTTTGCTGAAGAAAATGAAACGCGCGGCGTTGTCCTCATAGGCTTCGCCGTGTTCGCCGTAAATTCCGGAGCGATCAAAAAATTCGTCGCAACGAATGAAGTAAATCTGCACACCACCAGCCGTTCGCCCTTCCAAAAACTCCGCGACATGGTTTTGAGTTCCGACGCGCACATCCACGGTGATACCGGTATCGCGGGCAACGACTGCTGGATTCTCCCGGATCTCTTTATAGAACGGCAACGCGCAAGCGACTTCATGACCACGAGCTCGCAGTTCGCGAGGCAACGCTTCCAGCACATCGACCAACGCGGAAGCGCGTGTAAGCGGCGGACCTTCGCTGCTGATCATTAAGATTCTCATCGCGTGACGTTAAATCGTTTTTCGAACGGAAACGAAAAGAGAATTCTTTTCAATATTAAATGCACTGGCGCATCCGAACTCTCGGTGATTCACGAATTCAAGCGACCCAATCTTTCCGAAATGTATGTCTCGGGGAGACTTCACCGCTGCTTCAACCACAACCCCATATGATTAAGAAAATTTGCCGACGATTTATCTCCGGAACGTTGTTGCTTTGCTCATTAGTATTGTTAGCTGTCGCTTTCATTCCGAGCGTCGCCAACGTGTTCGGCCAACTGAATCTCTTTGACGCTCAACAGGGACTGCCGGACTTGGACAACCGGCCGGGAATGTTGAAGCCAAACGCGGGCCAAATTGCTCTGGCTACAGGTCTCGGCGCAAAGGTCGAGTGGAATAAATTCGGCACCGTTCACACCATGATTAAGTATGGTGGCTTTTTGGCTACAGGCTTGTCCGGCGATCCTGCCTCGGCCGCGCGCCAATGGATTCGCACGAACCGCACATTATTTCGCCTTTCCGATCAAGCGGTAACGGATCTCGAATTAGTGAGCGATGGAACGATGCCTAATAGTCAGGCGCACGCGGTTCTTTTCCGTCAACGTTTTGGAACCCTGGCACCGACCCAGGATGGTTTGATCAACGTGGCGATTGTTAATGGCAACGTCTATCACGTGTGGTCAAATTCGGCCGGAGATCAGGCCGTGCCAGGAGCAGCCACGCTCACTCCAACTCAAGGCTGGCTTATCGCCGCCGCCAACGTGAATCACAATGTGCCGGTTGCAGATGTGGTGAGCGCAAATCTTGATAAGCAAAACAACTGGACGGTGCTTAAGATTACCGGCTTTCCGCAGGATCAGTTGGTCCGCCTAACGGCTTTGCCGACACCGACAAATGGTGTGCGACCGGCCTACGAGGCGAACGTCGTATATGTGCAAGGCCACGTTGCCGACGCCTATACCGTTTTCGTTGACGCGCAGACGGGCGCAATTCTGTACCGGATCAATCGAGTTAACTGGGATATAGCTGCAGGTCCGCAAACGCAGGTCTTTCAGGGAACATATGATCCGCACGTGTTTCCCTGCGCAACAGCGCGGCATCATTTCATGGTCCCGGCTGGCCAGCTACGAATCGTGGTTCAGGTCAGCGCAGGAATTCCGACCAATGATCTGACCGTCAGTCTCTTGTTTGGTCCGGACCCAACGCCTGTTCTCCTAGCGACTGAGGATACCGGAACGAGCAGTGAAGTCTTGACCTACATCCCGGGCGGTGGCGTGCCCCCCGGCGAGTATCAAGTTCAGATTTGTCAAACGCCTAACACGATGGGTGTGCCGCAGATGGCTCCATTTAATTACGCGGGTACTTTTACCTATGACGATACGCCGGTGCCAAACGCGGGCGTACCTTATCCGCCAAAGTGGAAATATTTCACGGCTAACCCTCTTCTGGATTACAGCAGCACAGACGTTCGAAGAATAGGTTGCTGGGAATCTGCACCGGGTGGCGTGCCATCTCCCGGCTGCCAGAATGAGGAGATCAACCTCGCTTCGCGCGCTCCGTGGGATTACATATTTAGAACTGGCACTTTTACTGCCACAACTCGCGGCAACAACGCACAAACCGCGGAATCATGGGGTAGTCCGCTTACTCCTTCCACCCCATATAGTCCCGCCAGTGCTACTCGCGAGTACATCTTTCCGTGGGTCAATAACTGGAAGACTTCCGGCGCGATGGGTAAAGGGTGCGATCCGACAGTGCTGGTTCACGATGGTATGTCTAATGCCGACATCGACGCGGCCATCGTTCAACTTTTCGTGACGCACAATCGCTTTCACGACTTTTCCTACTTCCTTGGCTTTACCGAGCGGAATTCGAACCTGCAGTTGGACAACCTCGGTAATACCCAGGCTACGCGCGAGAATGACCCAGAAGTCGGAAATGTTCAGGCCGGCGCGGTTTCGGGCGGACCAAACGGTATGTACCTCGGCCGCGACAACGCCAACCAGATCACGTTGCAAGACGGCACTCCCGGCATCACGAACCAATATCTTTTCCAGCCTATCGCTGCAGCTCTATACAGTCCATGCGTGGACGGGGACGCGGACGTAGGCATCGTCGGGCATGAGTACACTCATGCCATTTCGAACCGCATGGTTGGCGGTCCCGATGTGAGTATCTCCGGCGCACAAGGCGGCGCCATGGGAGAAAGCTGGAGCGACCTCGACGCGGCGGAATACCTCTGGGAAAATGGCTTTGTGCCTACCAGCGACGAAGACCCAACTGCTGTCGGCATCTATGCGACGCAGAACAAGAAGGTTGCCATCCGTAATTACTCGTTAGCTATCAATCCCCTTAACTACAGTAATGTAGGTTTCGACACGCCCGGCCCGGAAGTCCATGCCGATGGAGAAATCTGGAACGGCACGAACTGGGAGGTGCGACAAGCGTTGGTCGACAAGTACAACGCGCAATTTCCATACACAGACATGGTCCGGCAAAAGGGCTGTGCTGAAGGAAAGTTCGCGCCCGAAACTTGTCCCGGAAACCGGCGCTGGGTCCAGTTGATGTATGACGCTTTCCTACTCCAGCCGGGCGCGACGAGCATGTTAGACGCTCGTGATGCCATGCTGGCGGCCGATGTAGCAAGATTTGGCGGCGCCAACCAGGTGGAAATCTGGCGCGCATTTGCCAAGCGGGGAATGGGAGTCGATGCCTTCACCAACGGGACTGGAGATACCGCGCCCATACCTAGCTTTGATTCCCCGGTCGAAACTAACGAGGCAGCCATTACCTTCCAGGTCGTGGCTTCAGATGAAGGTAACGCGGCGATCACCAACGCCAAAATTATTGTCGGGCGATTCCAAACGCGGTCCCGCCAAATTGCCGATACCGATCCGGCAACTGTGGTTGATAACAGCACCCCAACGACGCATCGCATGACCTCCAATCTTTCCGCCACGGCGAAATTTGTACCTGGCACCTACGAGCTGATCGTCCAGGCGCCGGGCTACGGGATTCAACGCTTTACACGCTCCTTCGCCGCCAACCAGACGGATACACTCGTTATCTCGATGCCGACAAATCGTGCTTCGCTGACCAAAGGTGCAACCGTGACCACAACTGCAAATACAGCCGACAAGAACAATCTTATCGACGACACGGAAGACACCGGCGCCCAAATCAAAACCGTAGCTCCTGTGGCAGGCGGTTCCGTAACAGTCGATCTCGCGGGTAGCACTGCAGTGACGGTAACGAACGTCACCGTCAGCGCGTCCGCTGGTCCAAACAACCCAGGACGTTTTACTGGAATTCGGAAATTTGAAATCCGTACCTGCAATGGAACCTGCGCCGACCCAGTGGCGGACTTTACAAACATAGCATTCACCAGTCCCGACGATGCGTTCCCCGGTGATGTTCCGCGTCCGCTGCAACCGAACTTGAATGCGAGAAATTTCAAGCTCACCACGCCCGCGTTGGCTACGCACGTGCAGCTTCGTGTGCTAACTACACAATGCACGGGGCAGACGAGATTTGCGGGCGATCAGGACGACGATCCCTTTAATGACTCTGACTGCGCGAGCTCACCGAGCGGGGCGATTGCAAGGGCGACGGAGTTAGAAGTCTTTACCTCAACACCAGCAATACCAATAAGCGCTGTCTCTCGAAAGACCCATGGCGCACAAGGCACCTTCGACGTTAGTCTGCCTCTCACAGGCAATCCTGGCA
>JBBQFI010000005.1:0-232104 GCA_038321775.1 Chthoniobacterales bacterium
CTCGACCAGAAAAAGCATCCGTTTTTCGAGCACGGTGCGGCGGCCCTTTTTCTCGCCCGCCGCGCTGGCGAGATCGTCGGCCGGATCATGGCGAGCGACGATCCGAACTACAATGCCGAGCACAATTCCAATGTCGGCTGCTTCGGTTTGTTCGAATCGATCGACGATCAGAACGTAGCGGCGGCATTGTTAGGCACCGCTGCGGATTGGCTGCGCGAACGCGGTCGCTCCGAGATCATGGGGCCGATCGATTACTCCACGAACTACGTCTGCGCCCTGCTCATCGAGGGCTTCGAACATCCGCCGACGCTCCTCACGCCGCACAACCCGCCCTACTACGCCGCGCTCATCGAGGGCGCCGGCTTCCGCAAAGTGACGGACTGGTATGCGTGGTGGTTCGATCGACCGGACGATGCGCGTCTCCGGCTCCAACGCATCTCCAAGCGCTTTGCGAACAGCCTCGACGTCAAAATTCGCCCGGTGAAGATGAAAGACCTCGCCGGCGAAAGCCGCCGCCTGCGCGAAATCTACAATCGCGCCTGGGAGAAAAACTGGGGCTTCGTTCCATTCACGACCGCGGAATTCGATCACCTGATCAAGGAACTAAAACCGCTCGCCGAGCCGGAATACACGCTCATCGCCGAGGTCGGCGACCAGCCTGTCGGCTTTCTGCTTTACCTGCCGGACATCAACGTTGCGCTCCGCCATTTGCCAAATGGCCGCCTTTCCACCTGGGGCTTGCCGATCGGGCTGGCGAAACTTTTGTATCACAAAAACCGGCTGAAGACCGGGCGGCTCGTCGCGCTCGGCGTGGTCCCTGTATTCCGCCGTCACGGAGTCTCGGAGAAGCTTGTCCTACGCATCATCGAGGAGGCGATGATCAAAAACGGCGTGACCGGCGAGTGCAGCCTGATCTTGGAAAACAATCGACTCATGAACCGTTTCCTTGAGGCGATCGGCGCTGACCGCTACAAAACGTATCGCATCTACAACCGGCCGATCGCCGCGGCCTAACGTTCCACGCTCCACTCTTTCGAGAACGATTTTCCGCGCAGGCGGAAGGAGATCGTGTTCGCGAGAAAGATCCAAATCATCCGGAACCAGCCCACATTATGCGCGCGTCGCCCAGTATGAAAAACCGTCAACCGCGCATCGGAATGGACCCGTCCCACGCGCGCGAGACGGCGAAAAAGATCCCGGTCTTCGCAGGTCACGAGATCCTCGCGATAGCCGCCTAACGAGCGAAAGGCACTCGCCCGCACCATCTGGAATTCGCCCCCCGGCGCGTCCCCGGTCCCGCGGACATTGTTCCCAAACCGAGTCACGGCATTCGCCAGGCCGAAGAATAAATTGTCGAGGAGCGTTGCCCTTTGGGGTAGCACGCGCAGCCGCGCGGTCAGGCCGACCAGCCGAGGATCCCTCTCGAAATGCGTCACCGCGGCGCGAAAGAATTCCTCGGGATTTTCCAGCGTGCAGTCCGCATCGAGAAAGACGAGGAACTCGCCTCTCGCCACGGCCGCTCCGGCATTACGACCCTCTGCGATCGTCTGCCGCTCCCCCCCGGAATGCACAATCACCTGCTCAGCGCGTTCCCGCGCGAGCTGCACCGTCCGGTCCGTGCTCCCGCCATCGGAAACAATGATTTCATGCGACTGAGGAAACTTTAGCGCCGCGAGCGTGGCGCTGATTACCTTCTCTTCCTGCAGCGTCGGAATGATGATCGAGAGTAGCGGTTTATCCTCGATCATCTCGGGAAGATTAGCTGGCTGGCGCGGAAATTAAATCATGGAACGCATTCGGCCGCTTCGTTAGGTTCGCCCCTCGTGCAGCAGGCCCATCTCACTCCGCAGGCGGTCGTGATTTTTGCGGATGAAACCGCCGAATGGCGCGTCGCAGGCCTGCGGCAAATCGACCGGATCAAGCTCGCCGCCGCGGATTATTTTCGCCGTGAGAAAATCGCAGCTCCCTATCTCGAGCTGACTTCGTTAGGCGATGGACCCGTCCTCGCTTTGAGTACGCGAGTCGTTCCAGATCGGAACTTCCTTCCCGGCCTCATCATCGACGCCAACGAACTCCGCGCGTCCGAACCCGACGCGATTAACGCAAAATTCCGCGGCGGAAGCTGGCTTTACCTCGAGCAAAAATCGGATCTCCCCCGCGCGACGTATCAGCTCCTGACCGGCACGGGAAAATCGCAGGACGGGATTATTTCTCGCTACCTGAACCGTCCGCTCTCGCGCGCGCTCAGCCGCTTGCTCCTCCGCACTTCGCTCCGGCCGAGTCAGATCACCCTGCTCTTGATGGCGCTTCCTCTCGCCGGCGCGCTCTTCTTGCTCCGCGGCGACTATCTCGGCTTTTCGACCGGGGCGATTTTCTTTCAAGTGCACAGCGCGCTCGACGGCTGCGACGGCGAGATCGCGCGCATCAAATATTTGGAATCGGAGTCCGGGCGAAAGCTCGACGAAGTTTGCGACCGCCTGAGCACGATGCTCTACGCGATCGCACTCGGTTTCGGTCTCGGCTATCCGTTTTATGTGGTCGAGGGCATCGGCGCGGCGCTTTTTATCGGAGTGGCCGAAACCTTCCTCACTCGCACAAAAATCGAAGACGACCCGGCCGCCGGCGACGACCGCTACCGGAGCTACGTCCGCGCGCAGCGGCATACTTTTAATCACGGCGACCAGTTAAAGCTTTGGCTGATCAGGCAGACCGGGCTCTTGTCGTTAGGCGACCGGGCCGCGCGCATTTTCGGAGAACTCACGAAACGCGACGTCTTCAATTTTGTCTTCATGCTCCTTGCGCTCTGCGGGCTCGCCGCCTGGGTCTTGCACATCATCGCGTTCTCCGCCTTCCTCATCGCGGTGCTCGCGCTGAAGGAACTCTTCACCTCCGCCATCGGCGCCAATTCCAACACGTGACCGACATCAGAACCTCCCAGAATGTCGACGAACATCGAACGAGTTCCCGTTTGGCCATCGACGCGCCCAAGGTCGCCGTCTTTTCTTCGCGTTTCGTTCAGTACTCGCAGACTTTTGTTTACGATGAGGTCCGGGAACACCGGCGTTATCGCGCGGAAGTTTTCACTTGGGACCGACTGAACGCGGCGCGCTTTCCCTTCGGGCCGGTGCATAGCCTAACGAGTCTGGAAGCCGCGCTTTATCGGACCACGCTGCTCAGCCCGACCTTTTTCCGCCTCTTCCGCCTCGGTGGCTTTGCTTTGGCGCATGCGCACTTTGGCCCTGGGGCCTGTTATGCGCTGCCCTACTGCACCCGCTTCGGGCTTCCGCTGGTCGTGACTTTTCATGGCTACGACGTGCCTCTGCTGCTTTCGCGGGCGCGTTTTCTTCCCGCAAACCTGCCGTACTGGGCCTGCTCGCGCTGGCTCTTTCGCCGGGCTGATCTCTTGCTCGCGGTCTCCGAAGATTTGCGCCGGTTGCTCATCCGCGCGGGCGCGCCGTCGGAAAAAACCGCCGTGCACCGGCTCGGCGTGGACACGGAAACTCCCGCCCGGATCGAACGCGACGACGGCGAGATAATCGTCTTCATGGCCGGTCGGTTTGTGGAAAAGAAAGGCTTCGAATACGGAATCCGCGCCTTCGCTGCTGCGCTTAAAGAATACCCCGCGCTCCGCCTGCGCCTGGTCGGCGATGGCGCACGGCGGCGCGATTACGAACAGCTCATCACGGACTTGGGCTTAGTTGAGAAGGTGGAAATGACCGGCGTGCTCGCGCACCAGAAACTGCTCGAAGCGATGCGCCGGAGCGACCTCGTGCTCGTGCCCAGCGTCACGGCGCGCAGTGGCGACCGCGAGGGAATTCCGCTGATCGTCTATGAGGCCGCGTCGTTAGGCATGCCCACGATTGCTTCGCGGCACGGCGGCATCCCGGAGGTGATCGAAGAGGGCGTGACCGGCCTGCTTGTGCCGGAGCGCGATGAGGTCGCTCTGGCCAAGGCTCTGCAACAACTGGCCGAAAACCCCACGCTGCGCCATTCGTTAGGCAAGGCGGCTCGGACGAAAGCGCAACGCGAATTCGATCTCCGCCAGCGCGTCGCCGCCCTTGAAGCGCGCTACGACGAATTGCTCCGGTAGCGCCGGTCGAGCACAACGTTCTTATAAAGGTAAAAGCATGCCGCGCCGGCGGCGGCCACGAGGAAGAGGCGCGGCGTGGTCGGGAATCTCGTGGCCACCAACCGTGCCGCCGCCCACATCGTGAGCCCCATTAGCACTACGCCCGGCAAGACCGGAGCCAGCGCCGCGAGGAGCCGGCCGGGGGTCAAACCAAAATAGCGGCGCGACCAGTAAAGGTCCCAGATCAGGACCAGCGGATAAACCGCCAGCCAAGCCCAAGCCACCCAGAGCGCGCCGCGTCCCGCGGGAGCGGTGAAGACCGCGAGCGCAAATCCGAGCGCAAGCAGTGTCCCCGTGAGCGCCGCTTCATAGACCGCGAGCCGCGGCCGACCGCCCGCTTGATAGAGCGGCCCGAAAAGTTGCACGAGACCGCGGATCACGCCGGCCCAACACAGAATCTGCGCAATCGGCACGGCCGATTGCCAGCGCGGCGCCGCCACCACGGCGAAGAGATCGCGCCCTTCGATCGCGATGAAGGCGGCAATCGGCAGGAGCAAGAACAAGAGCGACCGCGCCGTGCGCGCGAAGGTTTCGCGCAAAATAGCGGCTTCACTTTGGACGTTGGCAAAGATCGGATAACCGACGCGGTTGACGACGTTGGTCGTGGTCTCGAACGGACTCATCCCGATGTCGAAACCGACCCGGTAAAGTCCCAACGGCGCGATCCCAAGGCGCAAGCCGATGAGGAAATAATCGGCGTTCCGGTAAATCTGGAAGAGGAGGTTCGACGAAACCACGTGCAGCCCAAAGCGAACCGCGCGCGCCGCTTCCTTGAGCGGAAACCGCCACGCCGGCCGGACCGGTTGAAAATAAAAGACCGCGGCGAGAAAAACGAGCGCACGCGCCGCCGTGCCCCAGACCAATGCGGCCGCGCCGAAGCCCAGCACGATCAAGCCAATCGAAGAAAGCGCCTCGACCATTCCGGCTAAAGTCTCGGCGATGGCAATCTCGCGGAACCTGAGCCGGCGACTGATCAGCCCGAGCGGCACCAGCGCCGGCCCGATCAAGATCAATTTGAGCGCGGCGATGAGGAGCAGGGTCACCAGAGCCGGCTCGCCGTAGACATGCGCCATGAGCGGCGCGGCCGCGGCCAGCGCGCCGGCCAGGACAAAACCCCAGAGCGTCGAGATGGAAAAAAGCCCGCGCAATGCCGCGGCTGAGAGATCTCCCATGCGCACGATGGCAAAATTGACCCCGAGCCCGCAGAACGCTTCCACTACCACCAGCACGCTCCACGCGGTCGCCCACTGCCCCATCTCGCCGAGGCTCAATTTTTGCAGCATCACCACAGTCAGCGCGACGTGGATGATTCGGGTCGCGACGGTCCCCGAGCCGGTCCACCAAAGTCCGCGCGTGAGCGAGCCGGCGGCTTTGACCACGGGATTTTGCGCGAGCGGAGTCGGGACCTCAGGCTGCATGAGTGGAGTAGAACCCGGCCAGCTTTTGCGCGCGCGCCTGCCAGGTGTAAAAGCGCGCATCTTCCCGCGCTTGCTCGCTCAGGCGGCCCGCCGTTTCCGACTCCGTCAGAACTTGCCGTACCACGGCCGCGGCTTCGGCGGGATCATCAGGCTTAACGAGAAGGGCGTTTTCCTCCGAGCGCAAAACCTCGCGCAGATCGGGCAGGTCACCCGCGACGATTGGCCGGCCCGCGGCGAGATAGGCGAACGTCTTCATCGGCAAGACCGTGCGCCCGTGCCTGCGCAACGGCGCGGACGCCGGCGGAATAATCAGGCAATCCGCCGCGAAAAGGTAGGCCGGGACCGCGTCCTGCGGGACCCGCGGAAGCAGACGCACATTGGGCGGGCCGAGATCAGTCTTCTCTCCCGGAAGAGCGCCGACCAGAAGAAAGGTCGCCTCCGGAATTTTTCGCGCGATTTGCGCGAGCACCTCCACGCCTTTGCTCGGATTAACGTGGCCGGTGTAAACAACCAGCGCCGCCTGCGGATCGAGCCCGAGTCGGGCGCGCGCCGCCTCCTTGCTCAGTCGCGGCTCAAAATGCGCCGGCACGTAGCCGTTGTAAATCGTCATAACCCGATCTGCGGGCGCGCCCGCCTCGATGAAACTGCGCCGGCTCAATTCCGAATGCGTGACGATCCCAAGCAGGTTGCGCCGCCGGTAACACCACCCTCGCCAAAGCGCAAAACGCGGGTCACGATTAAAATCGACGCGATACGACTCGAAGACGCACCGCATGCCCGTGACCAGTGCAAGAGTGAGCGCAAAAATATCGCGCGTATGCACAAGGCCGGCCTCGGCCCGCCGGGCTTGCCGGACATTTCGCAAATCCGCCCAACCTGCTCGCGCGTCGCCCGTCGGCGTAAACGTAATCGTCTCCGGCAAACTGGCGATCCCATAGTAATCGCCCACCTCCGCGCGCAAATCGCGCGCGCGTTCACCGGGGCAGATGACCTCGACATGATGCCCGAGTCGCGCCAGTTCCATGAACGTCCAGACGGTCTGTTCCGTATTGGTGAGGTGCGAGGGGAGCGCCATGTGCGTGAGAACCGTGACCTTCACCCGCGCTCGATCCGGTAGAGGCGCACCTCGTGATACTTCATATAGATAACGTAAGAGCGGGTGAACGTCGTTACCGGCACGAGCCGCCAGCCGGCCGGCAACGGCAGCTTGTCGTCGTCCGTATAAATGGCGCGCGCGTCGCGCGTCGCTGCCTCGAACTCAGCCGCGGCCGGTTCCGGAAAAACGCGCTGGAACTCCGGGCCGTACCAATCTGCGTGGCGCCGCGAACTGCGCAGAATCAGGACCACGCGAGACCGTTGGTCCGGCGGGTAAAGCCGCTGCAAATATTCGACCAACCGCACCGGCGGCGATTGGTCGCGATGGTTGGCGCTGGCCGTGGGAAGGAGAATCGCCACGAAAAGCAAGGGCAGCGCCACGGCGGCTTTGATCTCGCGCAGACCGCCGAGGATCGCGACGAGGAGGAGCGGAAAGATGATGAGGTAGTAGCGTTGCGACGGCGGGATGCAGACGAAAATGATCACGATGTGGAACACCGCCCAGGGAACGTGGAAACGCCAAAATCCGGCATCAGGTCTCCGGCGCAGATAGAGAAATAGCCCAGCCGCGATCACCACCGCGCCGAGGATGAGAAAGCTCCAGTGTTCCAGGAAACCAAAGCCGAGCCCAAACCATCCGAAAATGTGGCCGCCAAACCGGAGCGCGAAATAGCGCACGCTCCAACCGCCCGCGAAGATCGAGACCTGCGGTTTATCGAGCCCGTACTGCCATTGTTTGTAGAGCAATTCGGGATAAACCGCCCACGCCGGAATGTCCGGACGTAAGCGCGCTTGGAGGTACCAAGTGGGCACCAGCCAGACGAACGAGGCCGTCACAAACATGCAGAAGGCGAGCACCCAGACGCGCCCCGCCGCCGCCCGCGCCCGCAAGGCCAGAAACAAAACGGCCAGCGCGACCAGCGCGAGCTGCGGCCGCGTTCCTATCGCCGCCGCGCCGAGGATCGCGCCTAACGACAGCGTCCCGCGCCTCCCGCTCCGCACAAAGAGCAGCGCCGCCAAAATTTCCGCGCTGAGGAAGCCAGCCGCCAGACTGTCGGTCAGGACTTTGGTCGCGGTCATCCAGACCGCCGGGGTGAGCGCGAGAGAAACCCCGACCAGCCAAGCAAAGCGCTCGTCGAACTGCAGCCTAACGATCAAAAACCAGGCCACGACAAAGAGCGCGCCGCCCAGAGCCGCGACCAGATGCAGCGACAGCTCCGGGCCGAGATGAAACCAGCTATCCCCCACCCAGCCGAGGAAGATGAAAATCGGAAAGCCCGGCGGATGCGGCTGATCGATCCAAAGGTTGAAGTGCCGCACCCCGAGCGCGAAGAGCACCGAGTCGAAATCGTCCAGCCCCGGCGAGCGGAGCCCGAAGTAGACGGCAAAGACAGCGAGAAAGAGCAGAGCCGATCGGAGGAGCAGCCGCCAATCGAACGGCGCTTCGTCCGCGGCTCGCCTCCGCAACACGCTTTCGGCCTGGGCCAGCATCTCCGGCGTATCGACATCCTGCCACCAGGCAGAGCCGATATCGATCGCGCGCACTTTCCCCTCCGCGGCCATCAGGCGCACGCCGTCGGCCAGGCTGCAATCGCCGCCGTTCTTCTCCCGCGCCCGTTCCAGATGCTCGAAGAGTTCGACCCCACAAAGGAAAAGTCCGGTGTCGATCGCGTCGTACTCGCGCAACTCTTTCCCGAGGGTCACGATCTCCTCGCCGCGCGTCTGCACTTTCATCGCGTCGTCCTTGTCGAAGATGGAATCGAGTTTGCGATCGACCGCGAGGTGCAGCCCCTGCGGCGGGCCATTGCGCAAGAGGATGTCGAGCAAGGCGTGGTCGAAAAGGTGGTCACTCATCGTGAGGACAAACGGCGCGCCCACCTGCCCCGCGGCGGCCAGCACCGAAACGCCGTTCTGTTTCCGCCAATCCGGATTCTCGATAAAACGAATCGTTAGGCCAGGCGCGGCTAGCGACGCGACTTCTCGCCTAACGACTTCGCTCTCGAAACCGACGACCGCGTGCACCGTCTCTATCCCCGCCCGCCGAAAGGCATCGAAGACATGGGCAATGAGCGGACGCCCGAGAACGGGCACGAGCGGTTTCGGGATCGGCCGCGCGCGGCTGCGCAGACGCGAGCCCATTCCGGCCATGAGCACGACGGCTTCCGTCACCTTCACATGCGGTAATATTTTTTCAGGCCCCACAAGCGCACACCCTGGGGGATGAGCTTGAAAATGAGCGGCGCCACCGTCGCCTGAAACGCCCCGCCGATCGTGAGCCGGGCCGGCGGATGCGTCTGCCTAACGAGCAGCGCGATACGCCGCGCCACGAACTGGGGCGGCGGCGCGGCTTTCAGATTTTGATCGACCTGCTCCCAGACCGCGGCGAGCACGGGATCGCGCGCGTCCCGCTGCACGGCTTCGTTGAACGAGGTGTGAATGTCGGCCGGCTGCAGATCGACCAGCCGGATGGGCGATCCGCGCAGCTCGATTTGCAGCGTCATGGTGAACGACGCCAGCGCCGCTTTGGCGGCGTTGTAAGCGCCCATGAACGGCACCGGGAGCCGCGCCGCCATTGAGGAAACATTCACGATCAGCCCGTGACCGCGCCGCTCCATCGCGGCCAGTGCTTCCTGGCAGAGAGCGATTTGCGCGAAGACGAGGATTTGAAATTGCTCCGCGATCACTTCCGCCGAAACGGTTGCGCTCGGATCGAAGTGGCCGCTGCCGGCGTTATTGATTACGACGTCGAAGTGTCCCGCCTCGACCAGAGCGCGCTGGAAACTGGCGCGCGCCGCGGCCGTGTCGGCGAGATCGAGCGCGACCGGATGCAGGCCGGCGAGGACCGGAAGCCGCGCCGGATTGCGCGAAGTGCCCCAGACTTCGTGACCTTGCCTAACGAGAAGTTCGGCGGTGGCGCGCCCGATGCCCGAGCTCGCGCCGGTTAAGAAAATTCGCTTTTTCATGGTTGTGGGTGTGCGCGCTTAACGAAACCAATTTTGCACGGCCGCGCTGAATTTACGATAAAGCTCTGCAAAAACTTCGTTGATGATGTCATGGGCACACCGCGGCCTGACGGATGCCTAACGAATTCCGCGCGCGTGGCTCCTGATGATCACGCCATCCTGCATTTCGTGAATCCAATCGCATGCCTCCGCGATCGCCGGATTGTGGGTGACGAGGAGGAGGGCTTTGCGTTCCTCGCGCACGATTTTCTGGAGCAATGCAAAGGCGCGCTCGGAGTTGGCGGTATCGAGGTTGCCGGTCGGTTCATCCGCGAGAATGACCCGCGGATCGTTGGCGAGGGCGCGCGCGATCGCGATGCGTTGCTGTTCGCCGCCGGAAAGATGACGGCTCGGTCGCGTGAGCTTATTGCCAAGACCGACGGCTCTGAGCAATTCCGCGGCCCGCGCAAGCATTTGGTTTTCTGAAAGCCGCCCCAACCGGCGCATCGGGATCATGACGTTTTCCTGGGCAGTGAAATCCTCCATTAAAAAATGGAACTGAAAAATAAATCCGATCGACTCGTTTCGTTTGCGCGAAAGCACGTTGTCGGGCAGATGCGACACCGGATCGGAATCGATCGTAACCCAACCGCCATCGGGCTGATCGAGTAGCCCGAGAATGTAAAGGAGCGTGCTCTTGCCGCAGCCGGACGGCCCGACCACGGCGTGAATCGTTCCCGGCTCGAGCGTAAGAGAAACTCCGCGCAAGGCATGGACCCGTTCTTCATCCACGCCGAGATAGCGCTCAATCTCTTCGCAACGTAAGCAGACTTCCGTGTTCATACACTCGAACCGCGTAGTGTTGCGACCGGTGGGAGTTCAGCCGCTCGTCGCGCCGGAACGTAGCTGGCAATCGCCACGGCAACGATCGCGAGCAAGGTCGCCCAAAGATAATGGTGCCAATCCCAGGCGACCAAGAAGTGGTTGGCATAAAGTAATCCGCGGACGCGAATCGGGATGTGTGAGATACCGATCGTCACGAGTGCGCCACAGATGCAGCCGATCGCAGAACCAACCGCGGCGATCATCGCGCCTTGCCAAAGAAAAATCGCGCTGATATCGCTGCGGCGATAACCCATCGACCGCAGAATCGCGATCTCTTTTACTTTCGAGAGGACCGTCATCGTCAGGACATTAAAGATTCCAAACCCGGCCAGCAGGATGATCAGGGAAACCGTGATCGCTGCGGACATGCGCAGAGTGAGAAAGATCTGCAGATTGGACTCTTCGCGTTGCTGCCAGCTCTCTGCTTCGTGTTGAAAAAGATTTTCGAAATGGGTGGCGAGTTCTGGCGCGCGCTGCGGGTCGCGCAATTTGTAAATGATCATCGTTGCCGGAAACGGCCGCCGCAAAAGTTTCTGCGCGATCTTTATGTGGCAGTAAATACGCGACGAATCGATCGCGCCGACGCCGGTGCGCGCAAGCGCGGCAACGGTGAATCGCCAGTACTCACCACTCGGAGCAAGAAGTTGCACGGTCTCACCGACGCCCACCCCAAGCGCTTCCGCCAGGCGCGAGCCCAGAATGACCGAGCTTGGATTGTTGCGAAAATCGTCAAACTTTCCGGCGGTGAGTTGATCGCGCAAATCGGTGGTGCGGAGATGCAGCGCGGGATCGATACCAAAAAGATCAGCCGTGGCATTTTGAAATCCGGCGCGCGCGCTGAGCGTTCCGCGCAAAACCGGCGCGCAGGAAACGACATTCGAAAAACGGCGACTGATGCGCATGATTTCGGACGCGTTTGTGATTCCCTCAAAATATCGTCGACGCGCGGCTGCGGCATTCGTGGATTGCGGAGGCACCGGTAAGCTGTCGGAGCGAGCACGGAATTGCGAGCGCAGGACCAGCGCGCCATTACTCCCGAGAGTTGAGTCGATGAAACGTTTCGCGAATCCCTGCGTCTGCGCTTGTGTGCCAATGAAGATGGCGACACCGAAGACGACACCCGACAAACTCAGGATGAAAGCGCGCTTGCGATGAAATAGAAACCGCAGCGCGATATAGAGCGGCGGTGTCACTCTACTTCCCCGCCTGACGCGGGCTGCTAACCATTCTTTGCCTAACGAGTTGACCGGGACGCAATTTATCCTGATCCGAAACGACCACCCGATCGCGCTCAGAAACGCCGCTCAGCGCCTCCGTGTATTCCAAGGTTCGATATCCAACCTGAATGGTCCGCTTTTGAATCATGTTGTTTCTAACAACGAGCACTTGATCGACGGCGAGCGCACGCGTGGGAACGAGCAGAGCATTCTCATGTCTCCCCGTAATGACGTTCATCTCGCCCGTCATGCCGGCCATTAAGTTCTCGGGCGCGCTTTCCAATTCGAGCGCGACGGCGTAACGCTGCGTATCGGGATCGGCCGCGGGCTGGATGGAGCTGACTTTTGCGGTCAATTGCCGCGTGCGGTAGGCGTAAAGCTGCACCTCGGCTTTCATTCCGATTTTCACTTCGCCGATGTCTTCTTCATTCACTTCGCCGCGCACATAGTTTCGGCGCGATGAAATCGTGAAGAGTTGATTATTTTCCGACACGAGATCGCCATCGATCACCTGCATGTCGGAAAGAATTCCATCCATCGACGCGCGGATTTCGGAGCTCTTCATTTGCGCTTCGAGCTTCTTCACCGCGCTGCTCAACGATTCCAGGTTTCGTTCGCGTTCGATTTTTTCCGTTTTAACAGCGTCGCGCAAACGACTGGCTTCGCTCTTGGCTTTTTCGTACTCGACCGCGGGAATGTTGTTCAAGGCCGCGAGCTTCTCCAGGCGCTGCTCGTTCGCTTCCGCGATTTTGAGTGGTTCGCTCGAAGGAACGTCGAGTTTGGCGCGTTCGTTTTCCGCTTCAAGATCAGCGCGCGCCTGTTTCAACTGCCGCGCAGTTGTTTCGTCAGCAATCGTCGCGAGCAACTCGCCTTTCTTAAGACTCTTGCCAATTGCGCCGCGACCGGCGGAAAGCGAATCGGCCAACTGGATGTAGCCGGCGTTTTGCGCGCGGATGCGAATCACAAACGCTGGTTCGATCCGAACCGTTCCGTAGACGGCGGAGATCGCTGTGCCGCGTCGAACCTTTTCTATTTCCACCACCGGCAAAGTGAGAAAATAGATTGCCGCAAAAATCAGGGCCGCCACGATCAGGACGGTCCGAAGCAACTTCTTGGACGGAGCGTTCAACAGCGGGAACTATGGCACGTTTGCCGCACTGTCATCGGAAAATTGAAAGTAGCGACCGCTGGCCCGATCCCATTCTGCCCGCGCCACATTTTGCAGGTATGTCGTTTGCAAAAGCTTGTCGCGCGCGGAGAGCAAATCGTTTTCGCCCACGCGATATTCCAGCTGCGAAGCAACGCCTTGCGTGATGTTTTCCTGCAAAGCCACGACATTTTCTCCGGCGACATCCGCGCCTTTCGTGAGCGACTCGTGTTGCGCTGCAATAGCGCGCAAGTTTTCGGCAACGCGATTGAGTTCACGCGGTACGCTTGCCTCCAGTTTCGCCAGCAACACTTCGTTGATCTCGCGCGCCTCGCGCGCGCGCAAAAACGCGCCACCGACTTTGCCGTTGTCGACGATGCGCCAGTTGTAACTCGCGCCCGCGCGAATTTCCGAGGAAATGAAATCATCCAAACGGCTCGACGAACCCGAGCCGCCGCGCCGAATACCGGAAACGGGAATGTAATCGCCCGCGACGATAGCTTTGACTGAAGGATAGTAATCAGCCTGCACGATTCGTTTTTCTTCATCGGCGGCGCGGACCAACAGACGTGCAAGTTTCAGATCGGCCCGGTGTTCGATTGCACTTGTTTTTTCTCGCTCCACATCCGGATTCGCGGAGGCAAATTGCAGTTCTCCTTCCGGTTCGAGTAGAGAAGCGCCGGGACCAAGATTCGCTCCGATGGCTTCGGCGAAATCCAGTAGCGCAACATCGTGATCACGGCGGGCGGTTTCAATCTGCGGCTCAAGTTCGTGCGCCTGCAAGCGCGCAGCCGTGAGCGAATCGCGTTCTGTCGTTCCCGCTTCATAACGCGCCTGCTGAGCTTGAATATTCGTCTCGAGCTGCCGCTGTTGCGATTCTCGCAGGGAAGCGAGCGAGCGGTTATAAAGCGCGGTGTAAAAAGCGATTCGCGTTTTGTGTAACTGCTCGACCACGACAACGTTCAATTGTTGCTGCGCGATCAAGAGTTCGAGATCGCCGCGACGACGCGAAGGAGGAATTGCCGCGTTGAACAAAGCCTGTGCAAAATTCCCCTGCGCAAATGCGAAAGCCTTCGTCTCATCCGAGAGTTCGATGCGATGTCCGCCTTGTGCGCCAGCGATGCCCTTGAGATTGGCGTCCGGATAGGAAATCGAACGCAGGATTAGGCGTTGTCCCGCCGCCTTCTCCAGCGCAATTTTAGCCTGCTGAATCGCGGGATTATTTTGCAACGTTCGATCCATCGCCGCGTGCAACGTGATCGCGCGCAGATTGGAGAGGAAGAAAACGCCGATAATGCCGCAGACAAAAAAAGCGCCTTTCATTTTCGATTCGTTAGGCTGGCTGGCGGTTTCGCCACATCGAACATCTGCGTTTGCCGTTCTTCGCGTTTGGGATCAACCGCGCGCATGACTTTGTCTTCAAATTCCGCCGACCCGGATTCACCGCCGCAAGCTCGCGCCAGACGCGCCTGCGCAACGTTGTGTTGATAGATGGCACCCAGTCGCGTGCTGCGTGTGCTCGTGACATCGGCCGCGGCTTGCAGAATATCGAGCTGCGTTCCGAGTCCGGCATCGAGATTTCCTTTCGCGATTTCGAAGGATTCATCGGCCGTCTGAACATTTTTCGTCTCCGCTTCGAGCACGCGATCGGATTGGCGCAGATCGAGAATCGCGCTGCGCACATCCGATTCGACTGAAAGCTTGGTCGCTTCGAGCGTCTGTTTCGCCGCGTCCTGGCGTGCTCTTGTCGCCTGCATTCTGCCTTTGGTTGCCCAGCCGTCGAAGAGATGCCACGTCGCATTCACGCCCACGACATAACCATGATTGAATTCGCGCCCCAGATCTGGATCACGCTCGTTGTAAACTTCGTATCCGCTAAAAGCTTCCACCTGCGGCCGCAGTTCGCTGCGATCCAGCTTCAGCTGTCGCGCTTCAATTGCGACGTCGATTTCGCTCGATTTAATCTCCGGTCGATTTAAAAGCGCGCGCGCAAGGCATTCGTTCAAATCGGGATGACGCGGTTCGTATTGCAGTTGGCCGCTTACCTCGAACGAAAACGGATCGGCCCTTGAATCGAGGCCGAGCAATTCGCCTAACCGCAGATAAGTCAGGCGCACCTGCGTCTGCGCATTGATTAATTCCGCTTCTTCATTTGCGAGCGCAACTTCCGCGCGTCGCACATTCAGCGTGCCGACCGTTCCCGCGCTCAACCGCTCTTTTTGCGATTTCAATTCCCCGCGAAAAACTTCAAGGGCCTGCTCGCGCACTTTCACTTTCGCGCGATTGAAGAGCAGCTCGTAAAAAGTTGAGCGCACATCCATCGTCACCCGATCGATCACCGCCCGAAGTTCCTGCTCCTGTTTCTCATGATTCAGCCGCGCGATCGCCGTCGCACTGCTCACCGCTCCGCCGGTGTAGAGATTTTCCACGACACGCAACGACGCATTGTAATCGTTGCTGCGCAGCCGCGTTGATTCCTGCTGCTGACGGTTGCGATAAATTGCGTTGCTCACGACGGAAGGTAGATATCCCGAACGCGCTTCGATCACACCGCCGCGCGCCGCTTCCAATTTTTTGCGCGCGATCGCGATATCAGGATTTTGCTGGCGCGCAAACGCGACCGCTTCTTCGAGAGAATACGACGGCAGTGCGGCCCGACTGATGTCGGGTCGCATAAACAAAAACAGCAGAAGCGCAAGGCGAACGCCTAGCCGCATGGTTGCTTCTCCATCCCTCCACCTTTTTCGCAACAAAATCACCTTGTGTCGAGTCACGGCTCCCACGGCTCAGGGAATTGAGGTCTCCTCAATCGCCTGATCGGCCGGCAATTCTTCCAGTCGCTTCCATTCGTGCTCCAGCTCGTTTGTCGCATAAAAGGAAGCCAGGCCGGTCGCGGTAGAATATAGCCCGGCCTCAACTGCGAACCCGGTGATCTCGATCATCGCCTTCCAATATGCGGCGATTTGCGGTCGATAACGCCCATTTAACCTCTCGACTTCGGCTTTGGTCGACCCGATTTGATTCGTCTTCCAATCGATGATCAAGACGCGCTTCTTCTCGGCATCGATCAGGGCCAGATCAATAATTCCTTCCAAAGCGAGCGATGGTTTTATTTTGAGAAGGAATGGAACTTCTGACCGCGTCATGAACTGGCCGTTCGCTAATTGTTTTCGAAAATCTTCCGCGCCGGAAACGTGCTTCCGAAAAAGTTTCCATTCCTTCTCGGCTCGTTTGCGATCGGGAGCATCGTGCAACGCCGTCTCGCACAGTTTCTCCCATGTCGACTCATCGCGCCACGGCAAACGTTGCAGTAATCGATGCCACCAACGTCCGTAGAGCGTTGCCGGGTTATCAAATCGCGCGCGCGCTCTCTCCGCCTCCACAAGCTGGATGTCAAAAGCGCTCGGCGTAATCCTGTGCACGAAGTCCGATGCGCGCTGCGCTGCGCGTTTGAGTTCGCGAGAATTTAGTGGTTCGATTTTCGATTGGAACTTTTCCGGCGAAAGTTCGATCGGCTTTGATTCTTTGGCGGCTTCGATCGTAATGGAGCGTTCATCGAACTCCCCGCTGTAGGCATCCGCGCCGCGAAGGAGCCGGCGCAGTTGCGCGGTCTTCGGAAGGTTACCGTCGGTGTTTGAAAAAATCTCCTGGTCGAGCGCGAGCACGAGCGTGTGACGCGCGCGCGTCGTCGCGACATAAAGCAAACGTTCGAGTTCTTGTTGCTGCGCGCGTTCGACCGCGTCTTTCAATTCCCTGGATTTATCTTCTTTACCGAAGGCGATGAGGAGTTCGCCCGTCTCCGGCGCCTTTACGAAATGCGGATACGGCGGGTAAGGCGGACGCAAATCACGCGCGAGGAATGGCACAATCACCGCCTGCCATTCAGAGCCTTTTGCTTTATGCGACGTGATGAGCTGGATCGCATTGTCGTCGGCGGCGAAGCGAACGGAACGCGGCGTAGTGAAATCATCGCGCAAACGTTCGGCGAATTCCGCCAGGATCATTCCGCTTGCTTCCGCTTCGGCCGCTTGCGCAAGCAACGCATCGAGCTCGCGTGCGAGGTCGCCGAATTCCGTTGCCGGCAAAAGAAATAGGCGCTCGCGCAATTGCGTTTGTTCAACGATCAATGCAACCCCATCGAACAAGGCGAGACCTGTTGCGCGCTGACGAATCTCCGAGAACATTCGCAGTTGCGACGAAATTTTTCCCGTCGCCGACAGGACTTCGTCGATGCGAAAACGGAAACCCTGCGCTTCGGAAAAAACCGCGAGATCGTGATCCGACACGCCGAAAATTTCACGGAGCACGCCAACAATTTCGTAAGCGTTGCGCGGATCGGTCATGATCGTGAGCAGCGCAGTCAGCCACGCGTAGGCCGGGCTGTCGCCTTTCACGTCGCGCTCGGATTGAATCGCCACCGGCAGACCAGCGCGCCGCAGCGCCGCCGCCATCGTCTGCAACCAAGCTTTGCGCGGGCAAAGAATCGCCACTTCACGCCACGAATCCGCAGAGAGTTTCTTCAGCCCGGCGTTTTGAATCCAGCGCGCGAGATACTCCGCTTCGATGCGTGCCTTTTGATAATCCTTTAATTTTTTCCCTCCCGGCAGCAACTCTTTACCGAGCGGAACGCGGATCACTTTTCCGGGAAGAATTTCAGGTCGCGGATGCAATTCGACGAAACGCACCTGACCAGCATCACCATTTAGAATTTCGCGGAAGGTTTCGTTAACGAACTCGAGCTGCCTTTCGTCGAGGCGAAACGTGACTGAAAAAGTCAGCGCTTCCGCGTCGGCATTGCGAACGAGCGCATCATGCACCCCCTGATAATAGGGCAAGTCAGCGCGTTCGCGGTAAATCGACTGCTGAAAATCGCCGACCATGCAGAAGTGGCCCGCTCGCGGCGGAGCGGTGCGCGTTTCCATCCAATCCCCACTTGCGGTCGGCGGTCGTGTCGTTTCGAGCAAAACAGAAAACTGCGCCGGCTCCGTGTCCTGCGCTTCGTCGAGAATCACGTGAAGATTCTGTTCGCGAACGCGCGGGGCAACCACAGGATGCTGAAACAATTCTTTCGCGAGCGCGATTTGATCCGCGTAAGTGACAAGGCCACGCTCGAGACGAAACTCGCGGTAGTCGCGTTGCACTTCTGCGGCGACGCAAACGGCGAGATTACAAATCCAGCGACGTAACGGCAAAAATTTTTCGCGCCAAAGGTCAACGAACTTGCCTGACAACGGAAAACAAACCGGCCAGCGCAGAAATTCCCAATCGCCCTCGTACCGCTTCTCCCACTCACGTAATTCCGCCTGCGACTGCCGAATGGTGTTGTATTTGCCTTTGTCGCTCTGTGCGTAGACCTCCGCGAAATCGAGCGACGGGCACGGCGTTAACTCCGCTGCGCGCAGGATCGACGATTCCGCGCGGCGGGCCAGTTCCATCAAATCGCGCGCCTGCACCAGGCGAAGGAGTTGGGCGCGCTCCTTTTCGCCTAACGAGTGGCCGATGCGTGTCTGGCCTTGCACAAACTCCTGCCAGAGATCGTCGTCATCGCTCAGCAATTCGAGAGGCGCGGGCAGTCCGAGAAAGTGACCGTAATCGGTCAGCAGTTTCATGCAGAAGGAGTGGATCGTTCCGAAAAACGCGCGATTGAACGCGGTCTGAATTTCTTCGCCAAGATTTTCTTCGAGCAAAAGTTGCCGCGTGCGCTGCTGCATTTCGTCGGCGGCACGATTAGCAAAAGTGACCACGACCAGGCGCGGCAGGATGTCCACAGCGTTTGCTGAGCGCGCGATCGCAAGAACGCGTTGCGTGATGGCAGTCGTTTTTCCCGAGCCGGCGGAAGCGACGACAGAAAAATTGCAATCGAGTTCGGTCGCAAAACGATCGCGCGCGGATTGATCGCTTGGGTTCAAAATACTTCCCACTCCTCCTTTTCCAGCACGAGGTTCGGGTGCGTCAGCGCCCATTTATCTTCGAGAACGTCCGGGTCGATCGGCAGTGTCGCTAGAGGATACGTTGCGCTGTAACCGAACGCGGCGCGCACTTCTCCCTTCATCCCGAAAATACCGGTGCGCTGCATCTCCGCGAGATCGCCGAAGATGTTGGTGTGCGGCGCGAGCTCGGTCACGGCCAACTGCGGCGCAACATCTTTTACGGCGGGGGATAGAATGCTCGCGCTCACTTCCGCGGCGCCGCGCTCGCGCAGAGCTAATGCATAAAGGCCGAGCTGCAGCGTGGTCCCTTTGATTAGGGTGTCGTGCAGTTCGCCGGTGCTGAGTTTCTTGGTCGAACCGGTTTTGTAATCGACGATCCAGATTTTCTGGCCCGCGAAATCGGCTGCGTCGTTTTGCGTGAGAATCAAATCGATCTGTCCGCGTAATTGCAGCTCGACTTCATCGGCTATCCGCACCGGGCCTTCGCGTCCAATGGGAAATTCCGCCGCCATCCATTTCCAATCTTCCACGCCGCCAATTTTTCCGCCGAGATGTCGCGCGAGATAGCGCGCGTTCAACCAACCGGAGATCCACCAATCCGGCGTCGTTTTGCCTAACGAGTGGCAAAGTTGCTCCAGAATTGCCCGTCGTTCGTCGGCGGAGAGACGGATGCGTTGGTCGATTTCCTCCGCGGAAGGAAACAACGCAAAAATCTTTCCTTCTTTTGTTTCGCCGATGGCGGCGAGCCAGCGATGAACCCATTTGCCGCTCGTCGCCGCCCACGGATTGGCGGTGTCCTCCGGAGCTTCGATACCCAGATAGCGCTTCAGCCAAACAATCGCCGGCGTCTTTACCATCGCTTCGAGATCGCTTACGCTCAAAATCGGGACGGGTCGATAGGACTCGTTAGGTCGCAGGGCAAAATCGTATTCGCTTGCCGGCTTCTCACTGTCGCGGCGCGCGTTGAAGGCGATCAATGTTTGCTGCACATCCACAGTCGATGGCGCAACGCTCGGCAAAAGCGCGGTGGCGCGTTGCAACTTCTTCATCGCCGCTTGTGTGAGTGGCTGGCGATGCGTTCGCAGATATAGCCGGGTGAAGCATTCGCTCGGATTCCAAAGACGTTCCGGGGCATCTTCGTGAACCAGACTCGCCGTGAGCGTGACGCCTTCGCTCGCCGATTCGAGCAACGCTTCGAATTGTCGCAAGGCGACCGCGCGCTGTTCCACCGGGCCGAGATAAAGCGAATGATTTTCGCGCACGGTGGTATGGCCTTCGCCCTGACTCCCCTGGCGTGCCGCGCGTTTGTTGAGTTGCTGGACGTGGCGATTGAAGGCGCGAATTTCCTCCTCCCGCGCGAACTCTGCCGGCGCCGGTGGCGGCCACGCTCCTTCATTCCAACCGGCAAAGATCAAGTGCGACCAATCCTGATTTTGCGCGTGCGCCACCGTGAGCAATTGCACGCGCGCGTAGGGATGATCGCCCGCGGGCGAGCGCGCGGCGCCGAAAGTGGCGGCCGTTTCTTCAACCCAGCGCAAAAAGAGCGTGCGGGAAATTTTGCTTTTGAATCGCTGCGTCCAGTCGCGCCTAACGTTCGCAATTTCGCCGGCGTGTTGTTTCCAATCGAGATGCACGAGAGCCGCGTGAGTTTGTTCGAGAAATTCAGCAAGCGTGGCGCGCGAAGGAAGGAATGGAAGTGCGTCTAGAGCTTGCGCGACAGAGCGGGATTTTTCATTGGTGCTTACGGCGCATTGAGCACGCAGAATCTCCAAGTCATCGAGCAAGACTTCACCGTAACTTTCGCGCAAAATTTTCTCGAAAGAATGACGGCTAAGATTCGGCGACAAAACCGCGGCGTCCGGCAGCGCATTCAAAAAACGGAGGAAAGAATCCAAGCGCGGCGCGCGTTGCAGCTCGATCCAGGCCTGCCATTCCCAGGTCTCGAAAATGCCGGGAACGATGTGCGCGATATTGTCGTTATGCGGAATCTCGAGCCTGGCCAGCGCACTCGCGACCAGCCGCGGCAACGCGCCCGCCCCGGAGAAAATCACGCCGAGTCGCATGCAATTTTCTTCGGTCAGGTATTTCAGACATTGCTGCGCGATCGCTTCCGCCTGCTCGGAGAAGTTTATGCCGACGAGAAAATCGAATCGCGTAGTTGGCTGTGCATGGCCACGCATTTCCGCTTCGCTGAAGAACGAATCGCCAGCGAGGCGCACAGTTTTCGTTGTGCGTTTCGCTTCACCGCCTACTTCTTCCCACGAACCGATCCAGCAAAGATCGACATCGGAAAAATCGCGCGGTTCTTCGAGAATGATGGTCGCGTTCTCCGCCGATTCGACAGCCGTGCGCAACAAAAACCAATTCGCCCAATGCGCACCGTCGAATCCCGTGATGAGAATGTCGGAAAATTTCCGCTCGCTCTTCCTGGCCTGTTGTAAACGCAGCCGATCAATTTCGCCGGGCAAAACAAAACCGCATTTTTCCATGAGCGCATGAAACCGCCTAACGAGTGGCGCAAAAGATACCAAACCGAGCTGCTCAAATTTCCATCCCGCAATATGCAAACGATCAAGAGCGCGCAGAAGCGGACCCGGCGAACGCGCGACGGCTTTTGCCGTGAGGTCCTCCGGCATTTCCGTGGCGGCGGCGGCAAGGAGCAAACGAAGATCTTGTGGTTGGGCGGGCGGAGTGTCTTCATCGCCGGCCAGCATTTCTCGCAAGCTCATTGGAGTAACGAAGTGCAGACCGAGATGCGAATGTCCCTGACGGAGCAGGCGCTCCTTGAGTGCATTGGCATGGCCACGGGTCGGCACCACGACCACCGCTGGTAAATTGCGTTTCCAGCAATCGGGCAAAACGCGTTCGCACCACGGCGCGATCACATTCTCCCAAGCATTGCGTGAAGATTCCGCGAGCGAAAGCGCGACACGGCCCGAGCTCGCGACACCGCCGGGATTCTTGTTCTTCACACTCGTATTCTAGCAGAAGGGACGGACAAAGGCTGTCCTACCTGCGCTGAATTCTGCATCTGTAGCGGGGAATTGGTTTGTCCAAAAGCGGATGGTTAGCAACGACCATAACGCTCGCCGGCGCGCGCGCGGCGCAAGGCAATGTTCGAAGGGACGACCTGTCATTTCGATATTACGGAACGATCGAAAGGCGTTACCGCAAAAAGAAGAGGCGCTGCTTTTGCAGCGCCCCCCATGGAGAACAATTCCTGCAACTAACGGATGCGCATTGAGCGCCGCGCCGATGCTGTATCCGTAAGCTGTCTCATTTAAAAAGCGAAATTGAGGCCTGTTCGAACCATCCCGAAATTATTTTGCGCTCCATTGACGACGTTCCAACTGAAGTCATTCGTCCAACCAATATGCCGGGTGAATCGAACCTCCAGGCCACCACCAAATTGACCCATGATTTCAGTTCTGGAGTCAAAGTGATGAGTCGTTGCGTTGACGATGGGAACATCACCTATGTGGTCTGGTACGCCGACAATTGCCTCGGTCGTTAGGGTGTCGCGCTCGCCGCCGCCGAATATCGCGCCAACTCCGGCCCACGCGTAAGGTGCAAAACGCGTACACGGAATCGGATATCGCAGCGTGAACGTGCCCAAGACGGAACCGACAATTCGTTCGTCGCTTCCCTTTGTTCCGGCAAAGACCCCGTCAAGAGGGCGGAAGTCGATGTCGAAGGTCTGACGCTTTGCGTTTAAGGCAAAGCCTCCGACTCCGACGCCGAAGTAGCGCATGAAGAAGTATTTGATGTCCGCGCCGCCGCCCCAGGCATGGTCGCCGCCTAAATATCTGTCGAAAGTTCCACGGACCGTATGTCCTTCAGTTGTACTTTGGACAAGATCGACCAGATCGATATTCGGTGCATACTCCGTGTCGGTGGCGGCATATGTGCCCCAAAGACTCACGTTGAGTTCGTTATCGACGTACCATTCCGGGCAGGGCGCGGCGGCCTGCTGCTTCAGATCCTTCTCGGAATATTCCGTTCCGGAATACATGAGTTCGCAGGAGACTGAGAGGATGAGAGACGCGAGGATAAGTTTTTTCATAGTAAAGGTGTGTTAAAACAGTTTGTGAGTTAGCGATTGCGAGTAGAGACAGGTGCTTCCGCTTCGTTTTTTCCGCCCCCGAACAGCCAGGAAAAAATGGCGAATACCTGCACATCGGCAGAATCATCGGTTGCGCCAAACAATGTCGACAGATCGAAACGCGTGCTGGCCGACGGTTTCCACGCAACGGTGGGGCCGATGTTAAAGCGATGAAGCGGTGACCCGCGTGTATCTTTCACTGTGAAATTCCGATATTGCATTTCCACGCCTGCGCGCAGGCGCTCGTTAGGCAATAAGACCGGCATCGCGATGTCTTGCGCAAATCCCCATTCGCGTCCTCGGTCGCCGGTGTTCTCTTTTTCGAAGAAAGCGTTGAACGCCCACTCTACTTTTTCGCCGAAATCCTGAGAGAGAAGCAGACGGAATTCATAGGCGTCGGGTCTTTTGGGCGGACCTCCTTCTTCCTCACCCGGAGGCGGAGGTGGACCTTCTTCGTGCCGAATCGATCCAATCCCAAATTTGTACTCGGCGAAAATGGTTGGATTCAATGGGATCTTATTCCAATCCGCCAAGGCGTAGCGCCCTTCCACGCTGATAGAAGAGCCGCCGCCGCCGCCATTAAATCGCTCGAAGGCTACTTCGGTCGCGAGTCCAAATCGATAGGGCAAGCCCATCTCCGCTTCCTGGGTGAAGAGGTGATCGGGTGGACCTTCCTTAGTGAAGTCGCCTTGATAAATCGTTCCGAAGAAAAATGCCCATGGAGGCAGAACATAGGACGTGGTCAGCGGCGATGTGCGGGTTCGAGAAAAAGCGGGAGGCGCACCGTATGCGCTCGGAATTTCTTCGCCGGTAACAAGGACCGGGGATACGCTCTCCTGGGCGTTAAGATTCGGAAGAAGGAAAAGCGCGAGCAACATGCAGCTGAGCAAGATTGAAAACACGCGCGGTGTCGTTGGGTTGAAGCGGATCGTTGCCATGTGCGCGAAATACAGAATTTCCCTTCGAGAAACAAGCTAAATATTACTATTTTGTAATCGATTTGTAATAAAAGTGTTAACTGAAGTCGTCTGCTTCACCAAAGGGTAGGAAAAATTCCTACCCCTCGCGCGCGGCTGCAGCCCGATTGCTCCCACGCGCCGTTTTCGTCAGCCTCCAGCCGATCAATGCCGTCTAATTACTGGACTACTAAATGAACCGCCTCGAACGAATTTTGCGCACGCTGTTTTGGCTTCCCATTCTGCTCGACGGCATAGTTGGTCTCGCCGCCATCGAGCCCAGATTTCACGAATTGGGAATTATCAGCGCGGCGGCACTCGCTTTATTTCTCGTGCTCATCTTGTGGCAAGCGGCCTTAGAACGACGAAGTCTTGCGCGGGCTCGACAGGAACAAAAAGCAAATGTGGAGGGGACTAAACCCGCGTCGCCGCCCAACGCATTGACTGAGTAAAAAAAATCGCCGTGATCTGTGCGGTGGTAGAAAAATTGGACCTGGCTTCTACCCCGCAGCGCGAGAAGCCCCAAAAGTCTGGTGCTGGCGCGGAGTTCCAAGTGTGTTCGGATTGAAGACATGTTTCCGGTGAAGCTTGACCTCTTCCGCATTGCGATCGTCGACTAATTTGCCGCAGCCCGAACAGCGGTACAAATGGTCGCCTGCTCCCTTTGATATTTTTCCCATGATAACGAGTCCCCTTTCTCACAAAACGAAAAAGCGCCGGCTTCTGGATGCTTGCTTTCGTCGATCGCCACACTAAGCGCGCTGACCTGAAAAACGTTCCATCCAAGCGGAAGTCTCGGCACGTTTTACTTGTGGCTGGCCACGGAGTTTGGGCTGCCGGCAAAGGCTGGGTTTCGGCGGATTGATCCATCGGCATCACCGCCGAAACCGCAGTCAAACTAAAATCGGCTTGCCGGTTTACGGATCGCGTTTCCTCGAGCGCTCATCGCTTGCTATTCAACATCCATCCATCGCTCCGGCTGCGTATTAACTACGCTATGAAGAACAAAAAAATTATTTTAACCGTCGGCGCTGCGTTTCTGATCGCTTTGACAGGCGCCGTTCCCTCTGCGGTCGCGAAAGAAAAATCGGCTGATGCCGGCAAGTCGAAGACGGATGCGAAGTTCATTAAGAAAGCGGCCATTGGCGGAATGACGGAAGTGGAGCTGGGCAAAATCGCCGCGAAGAATGGGCAAAAAGATGACGTGAAGAGCTTTGGCGAACGAATGGTGAAAGATCACGGCAAAGCCAACGACAATCTGAAGAGCGTCGCTTCAAAAATGAATGTCAACGTTCCCGAAAAAGTGAACGCAAAACATCAGGCGATGATTGATAAATTTTCCAAGATGTCGGGCGAATCGTTCGATGCGGCATACGTCAAAGCGATGGTGAGCGATCACAAGAAGGACATCGCGGAATTTGAAGAAGCGCAGGGCCAGGTCACGAACGAAGATTTGAAGAAATTCATCACCGATACGATTCCGGTAATGAAGGAACATCTGGAGATGGTGGAGAAGATGCAGAGCGCGAAGTAAGTCGCCGCATCACAAATGACCTCCGCAACAGACGTGGGCTGCGAAACGAAACATGAAGAAGGCCGCGAAAGCGGCGAAAAAGCGCACGATCGCGCTTTTGCCGAAACGAACGCGCACGGCTCCGGAAAAGAAGGCGCAAGGGCCTCAAGGAAACACTAGCGGATTCTCTTTGCGAGGCGACCACCAGGGAGCGGCGACTTTTCAGTCGCCGTCATCGCGATCGAGACATCGCCGTTCCTTGATTGCAACTCGTTAGGCGAGCACCTTTTGTCATGTCGAGCGATATGCCGGTCCAGATCGGACCAAGACATCTCTTATTGATCTCCGGGAAACGGCGGGAGATTCCTCGACTGCGCGCACTCGGAATGACAAAATGCGCGCTAGCGCTTTTTCTTCGTCGGCAACTTTTTGCGCTTCGTCTTCGCGAAATCGCGCAGCTGTTTTTGGCTCATCGATTTCGCGATCTGTTTCGAAGCGCCTTCAGCGACGACTTTGAACGTTCTCCGCGTTTTGCCGCCAGCGCTGCGCCCGCCGCCATTTGCTGTTTCTTTGATTTAGACGGCATAAAATTTATTCGTTAGGCAAAGATGGGCATCAAAGCTTCGCGATCTCAGCGCGAATCGCTTCCTTCGTTTGGCCGAGTTTCTTTTCCAAACGACCGAGCAACTCGTCATCTTTGCCTTCGGAAAAGGCGAGATCGTCATCGGTCAGCTGACCGTATTTTTGTTTTAGTTTCCCCTTCGCTTCATTCCAATGGCCCTTGAATTCCAGTTTCGTCATAACAACAAGGACTACGCAGCCCGCGCGCTCATTGGCCGTCTCTGCTTCGTCGCGAGCCGGGAAGCGCGACATTTCGAAAAGCGAAATCGCGAAGCAGTCGACGTTAGCTTTTGGAGAACCCGCGGATCAGATGACGGGCGCTAATTGTCCGTCCACAAGCGACTGGACCGCAAAGCGCGCCAGCTCCCGCGAGCTTTTAAAATCGAGCTTCTTCTTAATATGTTCGCGATGAGCTTCGATTGTTTTGCGGCTCAACCCCAAATCGCTTGCGATTTTTCGGACGTGAAATCCGTGCCCGATGAAATGAAAAACTTCCAGCTCGCGGTCGGTGAGCAGATCGAGCGCGACGCCGTGCTCCGAAGAACCGTGGACGTGATTGCGAATCACTCGCTCTTTCATCGCCGGGCTCAGATGAATAACGTCGCTAAAAACCGAGCGCAGCGCAGCGAGAACGGAAACCGTTGATTCCCGTTTCATGATATATCCGCCGGCGCCCGCACGCAGAGCCCGACTCGCATAGATTGTTTCATCACGCACCGAGAGAATTAAAACTCGAATATCAGGCTGCGCGGCCTTCAGCTGTTTTGTCGTCTCCACGCCATCGGCGCCATCGCCTAATCCGATATCGGCGACCACGAGATCGAAAGGATCTTTCTTTATCGCCGCCATCGCTTCAATGCAGTTCGTTACTGAACCGCAAACCTTCATGTCCGGCTCGCCGTTCAACAAGTCAGCAAGCCCTCGGCGAAAAAGCGGATGATCGTCGACGATAAGAATCCGATGCTTCTTTTTTGGCGAACGACGAGTTTGGGCAGGCTTCACGAGGAAGGCGTAACTTCCTGGAAGGTTCGTGAAGCGACGTAGGACAACATAGGACTTAATCCGTTAATAGCGAACGCTCACTAGGGCGAGCAGTTGGAGTAGCGCGTTTCATGAAACGATTCGCACCTTAAGTAGAAACGCCTCTCGCTTAATCATAGCAAATTCGAGAGCGCCAAAAGCAGTTATCGCAAAGGCTCCATCAAGAACCGGACGCAGACCAATCGGCCCTCTTGGCATCGCCAGATTATTTTTGTTACGTCTCGTCGGGTCGCGGGATGCGTTTTCTTTCCTAAACCTCTCCCTCCAAACTATATTTGCTACATAAACGCGCGCAGACCAGGAGACCGGCGCGATTGTCTGTCGTAATGGGACAGCGCCCCCGAAAAGATCATAAGTACACTGGTTGTGCGACGCGCATCCAGTCGCGCGCCGATAAAGGCAAGGTGACGAGTGACGCAGATTACCGCAGCGTCGTCGCTGGCCTGCAGGATTGCGAAGATCGATACACCGCATTGTCAAAATCCATCGACGGAAGCAAGGACTCGCAACTTTCGTCGCTGAAAGCACTCCGAAATGAGGTGCGAAATCGCACGCGCCTCGAGGGTCAGTTACTCACTGCTATCGAGTCCGAACGGCAACGCATTGGACAGGATTTACATGACGATCTGTGCCAGCATCTCGGCGCGACAGCGCTCATGGCAGGGTCGCTGGCCAAGCGAATTAACCCCGAAAACGATCCGGAATTAGCCCGCGACCTCGCACGAATCCCTCAGTTGATCAACGACGCCATCCAAAGCTGTCGCAATCTTGCGCGTGGATTGCATCCTGTCACTCTCTCATCAAAAGGTCTGCCCGCTGCGCTGGAAGAACTCGCCGCGAGGGTCCCGTTGGATGTAAAGTTTCAATGGCCGCGCACCGAGCGAATGGCGTTTGAACCGACCGTTGCACTTCACCTTTACCGAATAGCAGAAGAATCGATCGGGAATGCGGTGAAGCATTCTGGCGCCACGAGCATTTCCGTCGAATTAGATGTGGTGGGGCGTGCCACAGTTTTAGCAATCAGCGATGATGGCAAAGGATTTGTCCATACGCAGAAGAGTGACGGGATGGGACTGCATAACATGCAATACCGGGCAAACGTCCTCGGCGCCAAACTCTCATTTGAGCAGCGTGCGAATGGCGGTACCCGCGTTTGCTGCAAGCTGCCGTTGCCGAAACGAAAGCTGTAAGCGCCACGCGCGTCCCAAGCCGCTACTCGGAATCTTGCCGGGCGTGACGCCGCTAAATTTGTAGAAAACTCAGATCCCTTCTTCCGCCGTGAGAGAGCGCACTAATGCCGCGATCTGTCCTCTGTTCCTGATCTCGAGAAAATCGAAGATCTTGCGATCCGACTCGTTCACCGCGCCGAAACCATGACGCCCCGCTTTCCATAAGGCGTAAGTAAATTTATTGATCGTCTCATCCCCTCCATAGGCATCGAGGGTGAGCGCAATTTCCCGGAGGCTATGGTGTAAATTCATACGTCGATGGTTGAGAAATTACGTATCCAACGACCCATGGAAATCGGGTTTAGGGCGTCTTCGGGTCTAGGTTAAATCCGTAGATCTCGCTTGCTTGGATGCATTGGCTTCGTCAACTGGAACGTCGTAGATCAATTGCCTGCGCGGATAGTTTGACTAGCGAACTCCGAAAGTGAGATCGTTCCCGCATGGGCGCTAAAAGTAACGGATTGCGCACCGCGAGCGTGATCTTTGCCTTGGTCTGTCTGGCCCAGCTCACGCGCGTGGTCATGCACATTGAGGTGATCGCCGGAGGCAATCGCATCCCGATGTGGCCGAGCATCGTCGCTCTCCTCGTGACGGGCAGCCTTAGCGTTTGGCTTTGGAAACTTTCCCACGCCTGAACGAATAAAAACGTAAGCGCGTTGCGCCAAGGCCTTGTCGATTTTTGAAGGTGCGGCGTTTTACAAACTTCCTGATAGCGCATCTTCGAACTCTGTTTTGTTTACATCGTTAGTTTCATTTCAATTCAACCCCACCGAAGGACCCCGGGCGGGCATTTCGGTTGAGCGCACGAACGGGCCGGCGCGCCTGCTCCTGCCAACGCCGCCCGCTACTTCTTCTTGTCGGCGGCGGCTTCCGCGGCTTGGTCGTTAGGGGTTTCTTTTTGTTGCGAAACGATCTGGCCGGATTTCGCATCGACCAGGATCTCGGTGATGTCTTTGCTGCCAGGCGTGACGATATCGAAGGACCAGACGAGGTGTCCTTTCTCTTTCTCTATCTCGGCGCTCTTGACCTGTCCGTGCGGGACTTTGGCGAGGGCGATGTGCTCGGCTTGATTCTTGGTGAGTCTGGCCTGTTTCAGGAGGGCGGGGTCGTCGGTGGGCGCCGCGGTGGCGAGGGCGAGGGCGGTGCCGCTGGCAAGGAGGGCAAAGGCGGTGGTCTTCCAGGATGTTTTCATTACCGCATTCGACTCGCGGATGGGCGCGGCGTTCAAATGGCTACGCCGACTCTCAATGTGCGCTATTCATTTTCATGAAAAGCACCCCGTCTTTGCTTTGTCTATGCGCGTTTACTTCCGCGCTCGCCGCCGCGGAGCCTAAGTTTCAAAAACTCCAGGAGATTCCGATTCCCGGGGTGGCGGCTGGGACATTCTCACCGTGGTTGCGGCAGCGCGGCGGCTCCTTCGCGCACGAATTTCTCGCAGGACGTACTGACCGTGAATTTCGGGCTGCGCCAAAAGTTGGCTGACTCCGCGATTCTGATCACTTCGTTAGGCCACGACGTGCTGGCACCTAAGGGATCAATCGCTCGCCTTTATTGGCTACTTCGGCGTGCAATTGCTTTATTGAACAGCCCCCGCCACGAGGGCGGCTCAATGAGCTTTTTGCGCCGGCTTTTGCCGAAAGAGCAGGATCAGCGTCTTTTCCTTAATGCGCTTTTGAAGCTGGCTTTTGCGGGAAGATCAGGATCAACGCTACGATCACCACCAAGAGAGCGAGAGATGCGGTGTAACGGCTCAACGCGAGACCTCCCTTGGCGAGCGGTTTATCGAGAAAATCGCCGACCACGGCTCCGAGCGGGCGGGTCAGAATGAACGCCGCCCAAAACAACAGAGCGTGCGACAGACTGGTGAAGTAGTAGAGAAGAGCAGTCAACAAGAGCAGACCACCGAAGACCGCGGCCGCCCCGAGATAGCCCATGCCATTGGTATCCGCGACCCAGTCGCCCAGTGCCGTGCCCAGCGTCTGCGAGAACATGATTGTGACCCAGTAAAAAATCTCGATCTTCGGCGTATTGACTGTCTCGACTGAGATGCTCCCGGTCGACCAACGCCAGGCAACCAGCGACGCAATGACGAGGATCAGCAAAATGGTCGAGCCACCGGTATAGCCGATGCCGAGTGATCGGGTGCAGTAATCCGCCAGCGTGGTCCCGACGGTTGTCGTCGCGACGATGGTCAGCCAGTAAAGGAACGGGTGAAATTTCGCCGCCCGGATCTGCACCAGGACTGCGGCGACAAAAATGACGCCGAAGATGGCCGTCCCGATCAGGTAGCCGGCGCCCCTGGCCGCGGCGGTCGTTTCTCCCAGCCACGACATCGTAACGGCGTCGCCACCGGTCTCGCCCAGTGTGGTCGCGAGAATTTTTATGACCCAAAATATCAACGTTACCTGTGGGACTTTGGCAACGAGTTCTGACGCCTTTTTGTTCTTTTCCATTCTGTCGCGGTTTTGCTCTGGACGCGCGTATTGTAATCGAGGCAGCTACGACCGCCAAACACAAATGCCTGATTACGAACCGGACACCGGCTATAAAAAGGCGAAGGCGAAAAAGCGAGCTGAGCAGTAGAAGCTGATCTGACAGTCGGCCTATGCTTTCTCCTTCTCGAATAGATGGCGCAGTTCTTCCTTTGCTTTTTCCAGATTGCGTTTGCGGCTGGCGCTGAGATTTTTGCCGGCGCGGTTGATGTAGAAGTTCAACATCGACATGGCCGATTGATAGGGCGTGCCTTTGCGTTTCCTGCTCGCTTACGCGAAATGCTTGAGCGATTCGGCGATCGCGCGCGCACTGCGTTTTTTGAAAACGTTTTCTTCCAGCGAAAGTGCGTCGCTGTGTTCGGTTACTTCCGCCGACCAGCGTTTGCCCTTTGCTTTTTTCTTCTTGGGCTTCATTCGTTAGTCGCGATCTTTGATCTCGCTTGCATCGCTTTCATTCGCGTAATGGACGCAGCAATACATCGCGCCGTTTTCAACGCGCGGTTTTCGTTCGTGGGGCAACGCTTCCGGTGGCTTGCCGGGTGAATGGGGACTGCCGACCATTCCCTTCGATTCGTTCACTTTTTCGGAATCGGGCGGCCCCGATTTCTTCGTGGTATGCTGTGGTCCGCTCGCCGGTTTTCCTGCTTCTTGTGTTCCCATCTTGTTCCCCTCCTGTTGCGTCCGCGACTGCGAACCTCTATTAGGGAACGCAGCGAACACGGCCGCTGATCGCTTCGGCTTGATGATGTTTTCGAGCTTCGGGTGATGTTTCCTTTCCCCGGCATTGCGAAAAGCCAAATGAATTGAACTGTGTGCCGAGGCACGATGGCTACGGCGCCGAAAAGAAACGGACGAAGCACTACCAGGCGAGGTGCGGGAAGGCGCCACGCGCTGCTGAAGAACGGATCGAAAGCCGATGACAGCCGCAACCGACCCAAGGCAGTGCTGCAGGATGTCTCCGACGAACTCGAGAAACAGTTGCGAAGCTTCGATGCGGTCGTCTCTTCCGTTTCGGATTTTATTTACAGCTTCGATTTGTCCGGCCGGTTCACTTTCGTCAATCAGCCTCTGCTCGATCTGTGGCAGAAAACCCTTGCCGAGGCGGTCGGTAAAAATTTTCACGATCTTGATTATCCGCCGGCCCTGGCGAGAAAATTGCAGCGCCAGATTCAGCGCGTGATCAAAACTGTGCGGCCACTGACCGACGAGACGCCCTATACGAGTGCGGTCGGGGAACGACAGTACGAATACATCTTCGTTCCCATTCTTTCTCTCGGGGGCGAAGTCGAAGCCGTCGCGGGGGTGACGCGGGACATCACGGAACGCAAAAAGCGTGAAGCCGAACTGCTCCTGCTCAAGCGTCAAAACGAGCGGGCCCTGGAGCGGCGCGTGAAAGAGCGCACGATAAAATTGCTGGCGACGAACAAAGAATTACAGAACGAGATTTCGCTGCGTAAGAGGTTGGAGAGCGAGCTGCTGGAAGTAAGCGATCGGGAGCAACGGCGCCTGGGCCAGGATCTACATGACAGTCTTTGCCAGCATCTGGCGGCGACGGCGTTCATGACGCGCGCGCTCGCGGAACGGATGCGGAGCAAAAAAACCATTGAGCCTGCGGAAATTGAAGAGATAGCGGGTCTCATCAATGAAGGCGTCATCGAAGCGCGGCTGGTAGCGCGCGGACTTCATCCCGTGGAAATGGATTCGGCGGGATTGCCGGCCGCGCTGCGATCTCTCCTTCAAATCACGCCTAACGTTAGTTATCGGACAGAAATCGACGACGATCTTCCCGCGATCAATCATTCCGTAGCGACGCACCTCTACCGAATTGCGCGCGAGGCGGTAATAAATGCGAACAAACACGCGCGGGCGCGCGAAATTATTGTGCGCATGCGTTCGACGAAAAAATGGATCGAGTTAAACGTGACGGATAACGGCATCGGAATTCCGCGAGTGCGACGAAGTTCCGCTGGGCTGGGCATGCATATCATGAATTACCGCGCACGCGCGATTGGCGCTCGTTTGATGGTGGAGCGCCTGAAACCTCGCGGCACGCGGATCACCTGCTGTTTCCCACGCAAATGAAATCACAGGCGGCGGTCGGCAAGGCCACAAAAAAACGCGCGAAGAAAGCGACCGGCCAGCCGCAGCAACTCCCTTCCAAACCGGTGGCGCCGAATTCTCTTTCCGGCGGCACGGTGAATAATCCGAAAGCTGCGCTGGAAGAATCGATTCACATCGTCGTAGTGGACGATCATCCGCTCTTCCGTCACGGGCTCGTGCAATTGCTCAATTCCGATGACGGATTTTCTGTGGTCGGCGAAGCGAGCAGCGCACCCGAAGCGTTGAGCATTGTGCGGAAAACAAAACCGCATCTGCTCATTGCCGATCTCGGCCTGAAGGGACCCGGCGGTTTGGAATTGATCAAGTCAGTCCGGGTGGAATTCCCGAAAATGCCTGTGCTCATTCTCTCGATGCATGATGAGCCGACGTATGCCGTGCGTTCGTTGCGCGCCGGCGCGAATGGTTACGTGACAAAACAGGATGCGCTCGGCAGCGTTTTGATCGCGGTGCGCGAGGTGATTGATGGACGCGTTTATCTCAGCCCTTCGATGGCGAGTGAAGTGATATCGAACGTCGTTTTATCGAAACGCGAACCGGGTGCGAATCCCACCGACGGCTTAACCGATCGCGAACTCGAAGTTCTCGAGCACATCGGTAAAGGCGAAGAAGTGAAAAGCATCGCGAAAGAGTTGCATCTCAGCCCAAAGACAGTGGAAGCGCATCGCGCCCGGATAAAAGAAAAACTCAAGCTCGGCAACGCGCGCCAGGTGGCGCGTTATGCGGTGCAGTGGGTGAGCGCGCGAGGGATGTAGATCTTTGCGCGCTCACCGCGCGCCGGAATCGCTAGCTCCGTTGCGTTGTCTTTACGCGGATGGTAGCGTCGCGCGCCCGCGATGAGCCAGAACTACAAAGACACTCTCAATTTGCCGAAAACGGATTTTCCGATGAAGGCAAATCTCGCCACGCGCGAGCCGGAAATGCTCAAAACGTGGGAAGAGTCGCAGCTCTACGAACAAATTCAGAAAGCGCGCGCTGACGCGGAATTATTTGTTCTTCATGACGGCCCGCCTTTTGCCAACGGCGACGTGCACATGGGCACCGCGCTCAACAAAGTTCTAAAAGATCTCGTCGTGAAATCGAAAACGATGGCGGGATTTCGCGCGCCCTACGTGCCGGGCTGGGATTGTCACGGCTTGCCCATTGAATACAAGGTGGTGAAAGAATCACGCGAACTTTCGCCGCTCGATGTGCGCAAAAAATCCGAAGCGTTCGCGCGCAAGTTTATCGATATTCAACGCGCGCAATTCAAACGCCTCGGCGTTTTCGGTGATTGGGAACATCCCTATCTCACAATGGATCCGGGGTATGAAGCGGAAATTCTGCGCGCCTTCGCGATTTTCGTAGAAAAGGGTTTGGTCTACGAAAGTCTCAAGCCGGTTTTCTGGAGCACGGGCGCACAAACGGCGCTCGCGGAAGCGGAAGTCGAGTACCAGGATCGTGAGGACACGGTCGTCTGGGTAAAATTTCCGATCGTTACCGGCGCGCTCAAAGACAAGGCGAGCATCGCGATCTGGACGACCACGCCGTGGACGTTGCCGGCAAATCTCGCCATCGCAGTTCACCCAAAGGAAATCTATGTGGTCCAGGAGTTCACTTCTCCCAATGTGGGAGGGGCCTCCGTGCCGCGAACTGAAACACTTGTTCTCGCGGCCAAATTAGTTCCACAATTTTGCGCTGCGACGAAATTCGAACCGGCCGGCGAGCCGCTGCAATCGTTGTCCGGAGAAAAACTGGAGGGGATCGGCGCGCAACATCCCTTCCTGCCGCGTACCGCGATCGTGCTCACCGCGGACTTTGTCACCATGGATACCGGAACCGGCGCGGTGCATGTCGCGCCCGGACACGGCGACGACGATTACTCGTTAGGGAAAAAGAACGGCATGCCGATTTTGTCGCCTGTCGACGATCACGGGCATTACACCGAAGAAGTCGGTGTCCCGGAACTCGTCGGTAAATATGTTTTCGACGCGAACACCGATGTCGTTCAAATCCTGCGCGCGCGCGGGATGTTGCTCGCCGAACAAAAATACCAGCATTCGTATCCGTATTGCTGGCGTTCGAAGACGCCGATCATTTTTCGCGCAGTCGAGCAATTTTTTATTCGTCTCGACGAACTGCGTACGAAAGCGCTTGATGCGATCAAGACGGTAAACTGGATTCCGGCGTGGGGCGAAAATCGAATTGCCGGCACGGTTGAGTCGCGCCCTGATTGGGTGATTTCGCGTCAGCGCAGTTGGGGCGTGCCGTTGCCGGTTTTTTATTCGGCCACGGGCGAATCGATTCTGAATTCCGATTGGATTCGCAAGCTCGCGGACGTTGTCGAAAAACGCGGCTCGAATATTTGGTTCGAACTCGACGATGCTGCGCTCGCGCGCGAACTCGGATTGCCCGAAGGCACGACGCATCGCAACGACACGCTCGATGTCTGGATCGACAGCGGTGTTTCGCATCAGGCGGTCTGCGCGAAGCGGCCGGAGCTGCGCGATCCCGCGGACATGTATTTGGAGGCGACCGATCAGCATCGTGGTTGGTTTCAATCGTCGCTCATGACAAGCGTCGCGTTGAAAGATCGCGCGCCGTATAAGACGTGCGTCACTCATGGTTTTGTCGTCGACGTTGATGGCAAAAAAATTTCGAAGTCCAGCACCTACGACAAGCCGATGGATGCCGGACATTTTGTCGGACGTCATGGCGCCGATCTCGTTAGGCTCTGGGCGAGCAGCATCAATTACACGGATGACGTTCCTTTCTCCGAGGAAATGTTTACCCGCCTCGGCGACACTTATCGCCGCATTCGCAATACGCTTCGCATCTTGTTAGGCAATCTTTCCGATTTCGACGAACGAACACACGCCGTAGATAAGGACCAATTTACGTTAGTCGATCGATGGATTATGGATCGATTGACGCATGTAGCTCTCGATTGCCAATCGGCGTACGAGGCTTTCGAGTTTCATAAAGTTTATCATTTGCTCAACCAATTTTGCGCGGTCCATCTAAGCAGTTTGTATATCGATATAACGAAGGATCGTATGTACTGCGATTCAGTTGAATCGCTGCGTCGCCGTGCGACGCAGACTGCCATGAATAAAATTTTCGATGCGCTTTGTCGGTTGCTTGCGCCAATCCTTGTGTTTACCACCGAAGAGGCTTGGAAGCATCGCGCCCTTGGTTCGGTCCACCTGCAAACATTTCCGGAAGTTGGATGGATTGATCGACACTCGTCGAACAAAGTGCACAGAGCGTTCGATTTTCGACCGATGATTAGCCGAGAAATCGAACAAGCTCAGCAAGACAAAATCATCGGAAAACCACTAGAAGCGAAAGTCATCGTTACGGTACCGGAAAGTGAGATGACCGAAGACTGGATCGATGATGACGCTGTTCGCGAGGAGCTCTACGTTCTCAGTGACCTGACTATAAGGGTAGGCGAAGAAGCCAAAATTAGTGTCACACGCACTCCTTATCGGAAATGCGAACGCTGCTGGCGCCACCGTCCCTATGTCGGCACGAGCGCAACGCATCCGGATTTGTGCGATCGCTGCGAAGCCGTCGTGACGAAATTAAGCTCATGAAGTTAATCCTGTTCCTTACTCTGCCGCTTTACGCGCTCGACCAAGTGACGAAGTGGATGGTCATTCATTCGATCGATCCGGATGATCCACGCGTTGTCGTCCCCGATTTCTTTCATCTTGTCTTCGTCACCAATAACGGCGCGGCCTTCGGTTCCTTCAAAAACAACAATATGTTTTTTATCGGGCTCTCCTGCGTCGCGTTGATCTTTGTGGTCTCGCTCTTGTTACGTCCGCACACACTCGACCGGTGGCGCGACGTTTCCCTGGCGTTGCTTCTCGCTGGCATACTCGGCAACGTGACCGACCGATTCCTCCACGGTCACGTCATCGATTTTTTGCTTTTCGATTTGCACGTGCCGCTCGCTCACCCATGGCCGGCGTTTAACGTGGCCGATTCCTGCATTTGCATTGCGGTCGTTTTCTTCCTCGTGCATGCGTTCAAACGGAAAGACGATTCCGCGACCGCAGCTTAAAATCTCAGCGCACCGCGGAGGTCGCAGGCAGGTAGAAGAAAAGGATCCCGAGAATCAGATAGAGCGACAAAAGTTGCACGCCTTCGATCCAGTTCGTTTCGCCATCGCCGTTGATTTGAAACAAAATGTAAACGGAGACGACGACGGCGACGATTTCCGGCATGGTAAATTCCAAATCCATCGGCCGACCAAAGGCGTAGGAAAGGAAAACGAGCACAGGCGCGACGAAGAGCGCGATCTGCAAACTGGAACCGACCGCAATCCCAACGCTCAAATCCATTTTGTTCTTCAAAGCCATCGTCACCGCGGTCGAGTGCTCGGCTGCGTTGCCGACAATAGCCACGATAATCACACCGATAAAGACTTCGGTTAATCCCAGCGAAGTCCGCACGCTCTCGATCGCGCCGACAAGAAATTCTGAAAGCCACGCCACGAATGCGGTGGCGATTAAAAGAACGATGATCGATTTGTTGCGCGACCAGGTCGTTTCCTCTTCGTCGACTTCGCTTGATCCGAAATGTTGCTTGTGAGTTTTTAACGTGAAAGCGAGGACGCAGGCGTAAGTGATAAATAAAACGGCGGCGATCCCTAACGAGAGCCGTTGCTCGATCCTCGGACTCCAGCCTGTCGGACCCGCGCGCGAGGCAGCGTGAAAGACGCTCGGAATAATCAAAGCGATCGCGGCGAGCGAAAGTGAGATCGCCGATGTGCGCGCGGCGGTGCGATTGAAACTTTGTTTCCGATATTTTACGCCGCCCAAAAGCGCGGATAATCCGAGAACAAGCAGAACATTTCCGATTATGGAACCGGTGATGGAAGCTTTCACCACACTCGTTAGGCCCTTGGAGAGCGCAACCAAGCCGATGATCAGTTCCGCGGCATTACCAAAAGTGACGTTAAGTAATCCGCCAATCGCTGCTCCGGTGCGCGTAGCCAGTGCTTCCGTGGCGGAACCGATCTGACCGGCCAGCGGAATAATGCCGAGCGCGGAACAAACGAAGAGCGCGGTGGGATTGGCGCCGCCTGGCCAGAAGCGCAGCACGATCGCCGCAGGAACGAAAACGAGCAGCCAGTTGAGCGAAGGTTTTAAATTCACGATGGGCGAGAAGCGCGGCCTAAGTTATTGAAGTGCGACGATCATGGACCGCCGCTACATTTAAGACGGGATGCGCTCGACGAAAAGAGAACAATCATCCATGGAAAACGTCGCCCGAAAACTGGTTACGCGTCTGCGCGAGCATGGGCACGTCGCTTACTTCGCTGGTGGTTGTGTGCGGGATCTGGTCCGCGGTGAAACGCCGAAGGACTTTGATATCGCAACCGACGGGCCACCGGACGAGGTGCAGAAAATTTTCTCGCGCACTTTTGCCGTCGGCGCGCATTTCGGCGTCATCGTTGTCGTAGAAGATCGATTTCAATTCGAGGTCGCGACGTTTCGTTCCGACGGCGTTTATCTCGACGGGCGACGCCCCGTGGATGTGCATTTCTCTTCCGCGGAAGAAGACGCGAAGCGTCGCGATTTCACGATCAACGGAATGTTTTTCGATCCGGCCGCAGAGGAAATTATCGATTACGTCGGAGGTAAAGCTGATCTGGAAGCGAAGGTGATTCGGGCCATCGGCGATCCGGCGCAACGTTTTGCGGAAGATCGTTTGCGCCTGTTGCGCGCGATTCGGTTTGCCACGGTTCTCGGTTTCACCATCGAACCGACAACCTGGAAAGCGTTGCAAGAAAACGCTGCGCAAATTAAAGAGATCAGCGCCGAAAGAATCCGAGAAGAGTTGGTGCGAATATTCGTCTCGGCCAATCGCGCGCGCGGCTGGGATTTACTCGACGAGAGCGGATTGATGCGCGTGATCCTGCCCGAGATAGAGAAGATGAAAGGTTGCGAGCAACCCGAGCAATTTCATCCGGAAGGTGATGTCTTTCGTCACACGCGGCTCATGTTAGGGATGCTACCCGAGAAGGTTTCGGTACCGCTGGTCTTCTCCGTTCTATTTCACGACGTCGCCAAGCCAGTCACTGCCCTCATCGACGAAACCGGACGAATTCGTTTTAACGGACACGATCGCATCGGCGCGGAAATGACAGAGCAAATCATGGAGCGCTTACGCTTCTCGCGCGCGGAGATTGAAGCGACCGTGGAGATGGTGCGCCAACACATGGTCTTTAAAGACGTTCCGCGCATGCGCGTATCGAAACTAAAGCGTTTTATGGCGCGTCCAACCTTCGGAGAGGAGTTGGAACTGCACCGTGTCGATTGTGCAAGCAGTCATCAGATGCTCGACAATTACGAGTTCCTTCTGCACAAGCGCGAAGAGTTTGCCAGCGAACCCATCATCCCGCCGCCGTTGGTGCGCGGCGACGATCTGATCGCCTTTGGTCTAAAACCTGGTCCAAAATTCGGCGAAATTTTGGAAGCTGTGGAAACACGGCAGCTTGAGGGAGATCTCAAGACACGCGAAGAAGCACTGGCTTGGGTTAAGCGAGAATACTCGTTAGGTTAATTCAGATGTTGGAAAGGGTCCGATAAGGAGCAGAAGTACCAGGGAGGGGACTCGAACCCCTAATCCTTTCGGAACCAGATCCTAAGTCTGGCGCGTCTGCCAATTTCGCCACCCTGGCTTACTCTTTCGATGTCTTGTGCAGCGCGAATGCTGCGACCGCAATCGATTTCTTCGAACAATAGCAGCGTGACAAGTCGGTAACAAATAAATTACTCGTAGCGCAATTGTTACAACAGCGCGGTTGTCGCCTTCCACACATCGTTGGATGGTTTCGACAATTCGATGGCCTGTCTGCTCCATTGTGATCCCGATCGTTCACGCAGCAACACCGCGAACGGCGCGCAGGTTAATGTCACCACTAATCATCTAACCGTCGACAATGACGGCACGCCTTTGAGCGGACAGGATATTATCTTGATGGCGAACCAAACCTTAACGGGCGGATTGGCGGCGAGAACGCGCGGCGGCTCGATTTTATCCAATCGGGTCACTATTGCGGTATCATCTATTGTTCCCATACCTCGAAAACAGCAGATTACATTCCGTTATCAGGAGACCTAACGAGCAATCGATGAGGGACAGAAGCAGTTATCTTTGCATTTGGGAAGAAGCGTTCACGCCCGGTCCTGGAGGAACTCTCTGAAGCGTCTGGTAAAATTGATTAGCTTCATCAGGTTTTTTCATGGTGTTTTCGCCCGAACGCGGCTCGGTCGACCTTCGATTGGACAGATACTTATTAGCTCCTTGGAAACCGTCGCCGGCTTTGCGGCAGCTAACTCATCCAAATAGAAGCATTGCATGTGCGCTTCGTACTTGCGGGAACTACGCAGCCAAGAGTTGAGTAAGATATCGCCGCTTTTGGTTTGCGGCCACGCTACTAGACACCAAACGCGCAAAATCCTTTCACTGATGGCGTCAATCCATCTAAGACACGGCTGCCGGCGTACGATTAGACAACACGTGACTTAACTTGAGCAGGAGATTGCGACTGGTGTAGGGCTTGGTTAGGCAGCCATCCACGCCGAGCGCGGTGATTTCGGCGGCGTGGGAATCGTCAGTGCGACCGGTGGAGACTATAACTTTCAGGTCCCGCTCAATCTGGCGCAGTGAGCCGATGAGCATCAATCCATCCATCCCGGGCATGGCGAGATCGGTTACCACGACAGCGATGTGGCCCATCTGCCGGGCGAAAATTGCAAGGGCCGTGGGGCCGTCTTCGGCCACGATTACTTTGTAACCGTGATTCGCCAGGATAACTTCGGCGACCTCGCGGATGCTGGGTTCGTCGTCGACCAACAGAATTGTCTCACCGTTGCCGCGCGGAACCAAGGCGTCGGTTTGAAGGGCGGTGGAGGAATCGACGGTAGCATTTGCAGGCAGTAATATTTTGAAACTGGTGTGTCCAGGCTTGCTGGAGACGTCGATGAAACCGCCGTGGCTTTTGACGATACCCGCTACGGTGGAAAGCCCCAAGCCGGTACCTTTGCCGATATTTTTGGTAGTGAAGAATGGATCGAAGATTTTATCGATGACGTCGCTTGGGATACCGCTGCCGCTATCGGTAACCTCCAGCATGACGTGCGGTCCGGCGGTCGCGCCAGGTGTGATGCTTGCGTAGTGCTCGTCGACATCAAAATTTTCCGCGCCAAGGCATAGTTCACCGCCATTCGGCATGGCATCGCGAGCATTGATGCAGAGGTTAAGAACTACCTGATGAAGCTGTGTGGATTCGCCTTCCAAGAGGCGGATATTTTCTTCGTAACACGTGCGCACCACGATCGATTTTGGAAAGGTCTGGCTCGCGATCTTGCAAACTTCTTCCAGGAGGAAGATTGGCTGTAAAAGAATCCGATCGCCATCTGCGCCGCGGGCAAAGGTGAGCACCTGCTTTATAATATCGGCACCGCGCTGTGCACTCGTCTCGACGATATCCAGGAATTTCTCTCGCTCAGACGGTTTCATATCACCTCGCAAGATGGGAGCGGCCATCATGATAGGGACCAAAATGTTGTTGAGATCGTGGGCCACGCCGCTCGCGAGCGTTCCGATACTCTCGAGGCGTTGTGCGCGGAGGAATTGTTCCGCCATCTTTTTTTGTTCGGTGATATCGGTATTGATGATGAGCTTCGATTTCGGTAGGCCATGCTCATCGCGAACCAGAGTCCAACGGCTGCGCACGACGACAGTGTCCCCTTTTTTTGTGAGGTGACGACATTCGCCCTCCCAGGCACCCTTCTCGAGCAAGGTACGCCGCGAGGCGAGAAGGCCGGCGGCGTATTCGTGATAGAGAAAATCGCCGCTCAACTCCCCTTCGGCCTCCTCGGCGGTCCATCCGTAAAGGACTTCCGCGCCGTGATTCCAAAATTCGATGCGATCATTCATGTCGCGCACCATGATGGCGTCGTGCGCAAGATCTATTAGCCTTGCTTGTTCGCGCAGACGGTTTTCCGCCTGCTTTCGCTCGGTAATGTCTCGAATGAAACCCGTAAACATCGGGGGCTCCTGCGATCCCATCCGGGTAATAGCGAGTTCCAAGGGAAACTCCGAATAATCACTGCGCATCCCTGTCAATTCGACGCGCTTGCCGAGAACCGGAGCGTTACCCGTGGAAAGGTAATGCGCTAAACCGTACTCATGACGCCCACGTAATGCCGGCGGAATAATCAGATCGCCTAATAACTGGCCAATCGCTTTATCGCTTTGGTAGCCGAACGTTTTCTCGGCCGCCGGATTGAATTCCACAATCCTGCCCTCGTGGTCCATCGTAATCACGCAATCCAGGGCCGATTCTAAAATTGCGCGCATGCGGTCATCCGCTTGTTTTCGCGCCGTGATATCCTGCGCACTCCCTTCGTAGTAGAGGGTTTTGCCGCCAGCGTCACGGACCACGCGGACGTCTTCGGACATCCAGATCGTGCTCCCGTCCTTGCGTCTCACTTTGAATTCGAAGTCATTGACGACACCGTTCTCCTCGAGCAGACGCTTGAATTCCTGCCGCTTCGCCGGCTCCGCATAACTTTGTCTCGTGATATCGTTACGTTCGCGGATCAATTCCTCGGGGCTCGCGTAGCCGAGCATGCGCGCAAACGAGGGATTGGCCGAAATGAAGACTCCGTCAGGCGTGCTCTGGAAAATTCCTTCCAAGGCGTTGTCGAAGATGGAGTGGTATTTTTCCTCCGCGACGCGCAGCTGCTTCTCCGCATTTCTGCGTTCGGCGATGTTGCCATGCAATTCCTTCAGACTGCTGCGCAATTCCAATTGCGCGACCACCTGACGACTGAGCGCTTGCAACGCTGCCCTTTGCGCCGGGAGTAACTCGCGCGGAACCTGATCGTGCACACATAGCATTCCCAAAGTATGGCCATCGGGTGTGACGAGCGGCGCGCCGGCGTAAAACCGAATCCTGGGATCGCCCGTGACCATGGGATTGGTGGCGAATCTTTCGTCGGTGAGCGCGTCATTTACTTCGAAAAACTCCGGTTCCAGAATTCCATGCGCACAGAATGCGATGTCGCGAGGTGTCTCGCTCTTCGGCATGCCGATTCTGGATTTGAGCCATTGCCGGCTCTCATCCACCAGGCTGATCATGGCGATCGGGGTCGCGCAAATGTACGACGCCAGAAGAGTGATATCGTCGAAACTCTCTTCCGGATCCGTATCGAGAATTTCGTATTGGTGCAGCGCATTCAATCGCTCCTCTTCGTTAGGCGGAAGGGTCGTCTTCGCGCCGCCGTTCCCCTTTTTCGCATCCGGTGATTCCACTTTGAGCGGCACCATTTGCACGGGCCCGGGAATGGCCGGGAGCAAGGCTGCTGGAGGATTCTTCACAATGTCGGGGGCTCGCAGGTAACCCTGGAGCCGGGGCGCTCTTCCTGGCAATCCTGTTCGAGTCTTACCAGCTGTTGGAGCACATAGCAGTCCGCGCAGTCCCCTCAGTGAGATGTATCAGTGATTCAATGCGCGTTCCGCCTAACAAGTTGCACGCTTGCGATCAAAAAATTGGTCCGTGCTTTCGCTCCGTGGACCCCGTGCGTCTGCCACACTCCTGCGAAGGCTGAGAAAAACCGCCGAGTAAACCCGAGCCGCCAACGCTTCTCAGGCGGCGGAAATTTTCACTTCCTTTTTCATCTCGTCGAAGGCCTGCGGCGAGATGCCGTGACTCAGGTTCAAATGCAGTTGTGTCCGAAGAAAATCATCCGGCGTCATCCATTCTTCACCGACCTGGATGCGGTGCGTCCATGCGCAAACCACTTGCAGACCATTTTGCAATTTTCTCACTTCCGATGTGGAAGCCTGCAACTTGTCAAGCGCATCGCACAGCCTTCGATTCGATAGCTCGCGTTCCAGGAAACTTTCTTTCAAACATCCCAGCACCCATCCGGCGATCAGGCAGATGCCTAAACAGGTGAACGCATTCCAGTATTCGATTCCGGGATGCGAATATTCGAGACCATCGAGCTCGTCGACAATAAAAGCTGCAATGCCACTGGCGAAAGATACCGGGATCCTATCAGTAAAAAGCATCAGCTTTTGTGCCAGCCGGCAGATTCGTTAGTCATTGGGCCAACTCTGGCAGAAACGCCGCGCTCCAGCCGCCGGAGCGTCACGAAAGATTGCGCTTCGTCGTTGCAGCGATCTCCGACACATCGGATGCTGCCGAAATCTCAATCGAAGGAAACGGAGAACGACGGTCTCCTGTTGAAACAATCCCCTAAGCCAACGCCGGCCTTCTCGGTGGGTCGAACGAGCTGTAGCTACAACTCGTTAGGTTACCATGATCGTCGCTGGGTCGCTCCATCGGTCGCTGTCAGATTCAGTCGGCGTAGTCGCATTAATGAGCATCGTTCGCGGAGCGGCCGATCCACCTTTGCGCTTTCCACTGATCCTTCATCTGCGGTATAGCTCGCACCACTGTTACCACAAAGGCGCGGTCAAAAACCGCGCGCATTCCACGCTAAAAGAACTGTGTTAGTTCCGAGGGTTAATCCATCGGGCTAATAGCCAGTCGAGTGACTGGAAAAGTCCGAATGCTGCTTCTTCGCTAGCTCGACATTCCTTGTCGTGAGCGTGACATTATACGAGGATTTACCCGCTGGTTTCCGTCCGATCCCCGCGCGCTTTCCCTTGCTCTTAGTCGCTCCCTTCAGACTGCCACCTCAATTGGATAGGGCCTTAGCGCTCGAAGGAATTGTTGTCCGGCGTCTGTTACTTCCGTGATCGTGGTCGCGTCCGGGTTAAAAGGATTCAACTCCGTCGCTTTAACCAAGCCGGCCGAGACCATTAGCCGGACTTCCCGAGCTTCCGTGAAACCCAGCACTTCGAGGAATCCATGCCCTTGATTGGCTGCGGTGACAAGCTCGCAAATTAAGGAGATGTTCATATTACTGCTGCAGCGTTCCCCATGCCCTCCAGGGAGTCTAGTGATCGTGGCGCTTCCGATTGGGAAGAACGTCGAACAGGATTTGATTTTGACTGTTCAACTCCAGATAGAGAAAACGAGTACGGAGCGCATTCTTGATGCGCAAGCTTACTTCCAGGTTGTCGAAGGGTTTCGTGATGAAATCCACGGCCCCGCTGTCGAGCGCATTGTGCCGTGTTTTGATGGTTGTATCCGCGGTCAGAACGATAATGGGCAAAAACGTCCTGGCCGGTATCAATTCGCTTAGCGAAGCCATAACCTCGAATCCGTTCATGTGCGGCATAAACAGATCAAGTAAAATCAGATCCGGCTGAGACTCAGTGAACATGTGGATCGCATGCCGCGGATCAGTGGTCATCGAAACATCGATATAACCTTCGCGCTCAAGTACTCTCTCCAGCAGCCGGACGTTTGAAATCTCATCGTCGATGATCAGGATTTTTGCGACTTCAATAAATCGTTCTTTGTCCATATCGATGGCTTCCGAAAGCATTCACCGCGCCACTGTGTATGTTAGCTGAGAACGGGAAGGCCGGACAATCGACTGCTGGAGCTGCATCGTAGGGGAGACCCGCTTTGCCACTACATTTAAACGGATGGTAATCTCATCGGCGCTGGGGTGAGGCTATGACTGCCGAACCTGAGGCGTCAGGAGTTTCGATAACTGGAGTTTTGGCTTCGTCCACCAAACGGAAAAATGTTGGCCGCTGTCTGTCGGAGGCTTACTCCAAACGCGTTTACGACTTTGGTGGCGCAGGTTGCGGTGTCGTTGTGGAAGCAGCAACAGGCGTCGTCGCTGGAGCCGGTTTCTTCTTCGCCGCTGCTGCTGCGAGGTTGGCGTCGACTTCCGCCGCTTCGATCGGATGAATGCTGTGGTAGTAAGTGTTCGACTTCGATAGCTCGCTCTTGCGTTGCAGTAACGCGTCGAAGCGTTCGCGCCGGCTTAGTTCGAAAACCTTATCCATCTTGATCGCTTCGAAGGGGCAAACCTCCACACAAATCTGGCAGCTCATACAGACGGAAATATCGATGTCGAAGGTCGCCGGATAAAACTGCGGCTTGCCCATGTAATCGGGCTTTTTGTCTTCGCTCTTAATAATATAGATGCACTGCGGCGGGCATTCCTTCTCGCAAATCTTGCAGGCGACGCAGCGCAATCCCGCCTCGGGATCGTTGTCGTAAACCAGAAACGGGAAATTACGATAGTTCTCCGCCAGCGGAATTCGTTCCTCGGGATATTGCACAGTCGTTAGGCGATCTTTCTCAAAATAACTTCCGACGAAATTCCGCGCCGTCACCGCCATGCCCTTGAGAATTCCCGTGCCGATCATCGATCCACTTCTCCCATGACGATGTCGATGCTGCCAAGAATCACCATCACATCAGCGACGGTGTGACCGAGACAGAGATCTTCGAGGATAGTGAGATTGATGAAACTCGGCGGGCGCACGCGATAGCGGTATGGATTCGCGCTCCCGTCGCTGATCAAGTAGAAGCCGAGTTCGCCCTTCGGTCCTTCAATGCGCCCGTACGCTTCGCCGACCGGCGGTTTGAAGGCGCGAATCTTCACTTTCGGATTCACGATCGGACCAGCCGGAACTTGTTCGAAGGCTTGATGCAGAATTCCGATGCTCTCGCGCATTTCAAGAGCGCGCATCATCAACCGATCGTAGGTGTCGCCATGGTCGCCTAACGGGACGCGAAATTTAAAGCGCGGATAAATTCCGTAGCCATCGACTTTACGAATGTCGTAATTCACACCGCACGCACGAAGCATCGGCCCGGTGATGCCGGCGCTGATCGCGAGATCAGCGGAAAGTTTTCCGACTTCCTGCGTCCGCGCGATCACGATCTCGTTGGAAAGAATGAGCTGCTCGAATTCATCGAGAAACTTCGGGAAGGCGTCGACGACTTTCTTGGCGCGGCCTAACCATTCCCCGCTCGGGTCGACGCGGCATCCGCCGAAGCGCATGTAGTCGCACATCATGCGCGAGCCGGAGAGCGATTCGAAAAGATCGAGAATTTTTTCCCGCTCGCGGAATGCGTACATCAACGGCGTCCCCCACGCGCCCATGTCGCTTAGCAAAAATCCGAGGAGCGACGCATGGTTTTGGAGTCGCGTCAGTTCGGCGAGAATGACGCGCAAATATTCTGCGCGCTCGGGAACTTCGATGCCGGCGAGTTTTTCGACACTGAGCGCGTAGGCCCAGTTGTTCGTCATCGAACAAAAATAATCCAGCCGGTCGGTGTAGGGCATCGAACCGAGGTAGCTCGCGTTCTCGCCAATCTTTTCGTGATTGCGATGCAGATAACCGAAGACCGGCCTGAGCTTTCGCACGATCTCGCCGTCGAGAGCGACGTTCATGCGAAAGACGCCATGCGTCGACGGATGCTGCGGACCCATCGACACTTCGAGCAACTCGCCTTCGAGCCGCGAACTCATGGGCGGAGGCGCCTGTTCGAGTTCTTGAAAGCCGGTGCTCATTCTAGAAAGGGTTTTGCATCCACAGATTTTCGCAGATTTACACAGATTTTTTTCGGATGAATTCGTTTTCTCAATCTGTGTAAATCGGTGAAATCTGTGGACGACCTCATTCTGTCGTTATGAATTCTGCACCATCGATCGCAGGTCGCGCCAGATAATGTTCCCTCGCTCTTTCCAGCACGTCATCATGCGGCGTCGGCTCGTATTCATAATCGTCCGGCTCGCGATAATCTTTGCGCATCGGATGATCTTCGAATTCGTCCCACATCAAAATGCGCCGCAAATCCGGATGGCCGTCGAACCGCACGCCGTAGAGATCGAAAATTTCGCGTTCCTGAAATTCCGCGCTCCGCCAGATTGGCGTGAGTGAAGGCAAACGCGTTCCGTTCGCGCGATCGGTCGTTCGCAAGCGAATTATCACCGGCCCATGTTTGTGAGTAATCGAATACAGGTGGTAAACGGCCTCGAGATAACCAGGGAAAAATTCCTCGGTCGTTTCGCTAACTTCTTTCTCCACGCCATCGACGAGTTGCTTTACCTTCGTGGTTTTCTTAACTGTTCGGTCGAGCCAATCGACGCCAGTCGCGTTCGAGCAAAAGTCGAATCGCAGCGCCGGATCATCCCGCAAAAAGCGCGCGACTGCGACCGCGTGATCGTTATCAATCAAAAGGGATGGCTGATTTGCAGGACCTTGGTTCGCGATGATCTCGATCTTCGCGCCGGGCACGGCCGTTTCCGCACGCGCCTTTATTTGTTCTAACGTTTCCATCGCTCTTGAAGGTGGATCGGCCGCTCCGCGGGCGATGTTAAACTAATGCGGCTTCGCCGCCTCTCTTTAGCATCGAGCAAGGGACTGCTCGATCCACCTCGCTTGCGTACGATCATCGTTCGATCTTTGGCGGTTGAAACAATTCAGCGTTCGCTGGCGGCTCCAAATCGTGGGCGCCGAACGCCGGCACTGGAAATTCGCTTGGCTGATCGGCTTTGAGAAAATCTGCTTTGTCGCGACCGCTCAGTTTCTGCTCGTCGATCTTGCGCTGCAATTCCATGAACGCATGCAAAAGCGCTTCCGGCCGCGGCGGACAACCGGGAATGTAAACATCGACCGGAATGTAACGGTCGATTCCTTTGAGAACATTGTAGCCTTGCTTGAACGGCCCGCCGGAAATCGCGCACGCGCCCATCGAAATGACGTACTTCGGATCGGGCATCTGGTTGTAGAGCCGGACGATTTGCGGCGCCATTTTCTTCGTCACCGTGCCGGCGACGATCATGAGATCGGCCTGTCGCGGTGAAGGACGGAACACTTCGCCCCCGAAACGCGCGATGTCATAACGCGACGCCGCCGTTGCGATCATCTCGATCGCGCAACACGCCAAACCAAATTGCAGCGGCCAGATCGAATTCTTGCGGCCCCAATTGTAAAGCTCCTGCATCGAGGTCACCCAGATCCCCTGTCGTTGCAGCTCGCTCTGCAGCCCTTCGTCGATCTGACTCATTTAGCCCAATTTAGACAACCTTTGCCCCATGCCCAAACAAGACCTTCGATAAGCAGCAGCAAAAAAACGAGGAGCGCAACGAATGCGCCGATCGGTAAACCCGTGAACGCAACCGCAAACGGCACGAGGAAGATCGCCTCCACATCGAAGATCAGAAAAATGATCGCATACAAATAATACTGCGATCGGAATTGGATCTGCGCCTCGCCTAACGACTCAACACCGCACTCGTAGGTCGCATTCTTAATCGGTCCCGGTTTCGGTGGCTGGAAAAATTTTCGCCATAACCATGCCAGCGCCAGCGGCATCAGCGGAAACACCACTGCGACGCCACAGAAGATAACGATAAAAAAATAAGGGTCCGTTTTCACTACGTGCGGATCAAAACATAATCATGGTGAAATGACTCGGAAAGAGTTTCCATAAATTTGTTTCGCCACCATGCGCGATCCTGGCTCGACCCGATCTGGGACATTTTGCTCTCGGCGGCGGGTGCAAGATCGCTCTGGCACAGCACCGATGCAGCACACCGACGCGTTCACGGCCGTCGTCTGCATCATCATTGCGCTCGCAGTCCTTCGATTGATTGAACGGTGAACCGCGCTGCGCGATTAGATGCTCAGCTACGAAAAAAGCGATTCATGTCCGGCCCGCACGAATCTTCGCGAGCTCGATCTGTAGGTGAGCGAGATCCTTTATAAGAACTGCACCCGTCGCCGCGATGGCCGCATCGTAACGATCCGCTGCGCGCCCGCTCACGAAAACAGCCACATTTGTCGGAAGAAAACGGCGCAAGTCGCGCAACTCACTATCCACATTCTGATCGTCTTCGGGGTAAATGATGCTCAGGACCACGACGCGCGCTTTGTTTTGCACGGCTGCCCCTGCGATTTCTCCGGCAGGCAGACTCGGACCTAAATAGATGGAATGCCATCCCTGTTCGGCGGCGAGCGATGCTGCCATGACCGCGCCGAGTTCATGAAGCTGGCCTTGCGGCGTGGCGGATATCAGGGTCGAAGTGGAACTCGCTCCGGCATATTGTCGCGCCGGATTGAGAAGAAACGCACGAATGGCGGCGGTGGCGAAATGTTCGTGCGCAATTTGCAATGTGCCTTCACTCCATAACTGACCCAATCGCTGAGTAAGCGGCGCGACGACGTGGCGCAGAAGCGCGTTGTATCCCGAGTCAACGACAGCGCGCGACAGAAGAATGTTGAGCGCTTCGCCATCAAACGCTTTCACTGCCGCGACACAGTCCCGGATTATTTTTGTATCCGTCGCCGGCCCGTTTCCCGCACGGGAGCTCGAAGCGAGCGCGGACTTGCCACGCACGAGTTTCTTCAGTTTCTCGTCCGACAGTTTCGCCACGCTGCTGATGGGATGGCCTAACGACGTAGCCTGTCGAAGCATCTTGAGACGGCGAATATCGGCTTCGCTGTAGACTCGACGCTGCGTTTTCGTCCTTTTCGGAACGACCGCCCGATAACGTTTCTCCCAAACGCGCAGGACGTGAGCGGTGATGCCGGTTTCTTGAACGACGGCTTGGATAGAATGCATCATGGTTGAACTCTAGACATAACATAGACAACAGACTATCAAAGCGCAATAACATTAGACAAATGATTGACATAAGCGCAAGCAAGCTCTATTTATCTAGACATTACTTAGACAATCCCTCCTTTCATGAACCCTTCTGCAATCGTAATTGGAGCCGGTCCCGGCGGATTGGCGTCGGCCATCCTGCTCGCGAGCGCAGGCGTTAGGGTCAAAGTTATCGAGCGCTTGCCCAAACTGGGCGGTCGCACATCCTCGATTGAGGCGAACGGTTTCAAATTCGATCTCGGCCCAACCTTCTTTCTCTATCCGCGCGTTCTTGAAGAAATCTTCGCGTTCGCCGGAACGTCGCTGGCCGACGAAGTGGAGCTGGTTCGACTCGATCCGCAGTATCGGATCAACTTCGGTGAGGGCGGCGAGATCAATGCGACGAGCGACATCGCGCGCATGGAACAAGAAATCGCATCAATCGCTCCGGCTGATGCGTCTGGCTTTCGTGCTTTTCTTTCCGAAAACCGTACCAAGCTGAAGCGGATGGAGCCGTGCCTCGAGATGCCGTTTCTCGGCTGGCAGGATCTGATCAACACGCGGTTGCTTAAAATGTTGCCGATGCTGCGGCCGCATCAGTCGATCGATCGATATCTGCAGCGTTTCTTTCGCGACCCGCGCGTCCGCCTCGCATTTTCCTTCCAATCGAAATACCTCGGCATGTCGCCGTTTCGCTGTCCGAGTCTGTTCTCGATTCTTTCGTTCATTGAATACGAGTACGGCGTTTTCCATCCCGTTGGCGGTTGCGCCGCGATCACGACCGCGATGGCGCGTGTGGCTGAGCGCGTCGGAGTGGAGATATGTCTCGATGAGCCGGTGGAGGAAATCCTTTTCGGGGGTCGGCGAGCCATCGGCGTTCGCACCGCAAGCGGCGTAGCAAAAGCGGACGCGATCGTCGTGAATGCGGACTTTGCGCGTGCGATGTCGCGACTCGTGCCGGATCGCAAGCGACGGCGCTGGAGCGATCGCAAAATCGCGCGCAAAAAATTCTCCTGTTCGACTTTCATGATGTACCTGGGCCTCGAAGGCATCTTCGCTCTGCCGCATCACAACATTCACATCGCGGCCGATTACGCGCGGAACCTCGACGAAGTCGAAAATCAGCATGTGCTCTCCGCTGATCCTTCCTTCTATGTTCAGAACGCGAGCGTGACGGATTCGACACTCGCGCCGCGCGGCATGAGCACCCTCTACGTACTTGCTCCGGTGACTCATCAACATCCGAATGTGGATTGGTCGCGTGAGACCGCGCGCTTCCGCTCACTCATGCTGAAGCAGATCGAGAAGGCCGGTTTCACCGATGTCGAACGACGCATTCGCTTCGAGCGCATCATCACACCCGCGGATTGGGATCGGAAATATGAGATTCACAAAGGCGCGACGTTCAATCTCGCGCACAGCCTCGATCAGATGCTCAATCTGCGGCCGCACAACCGCTTCGAGGATTGCGACGGTATGTATCTCGTCGGTGGAGGAACGCATCCCGGAAGTGGATTGCCCGTTATCTTCGAGTCCGCACGAATCAGCTCGCGTCTGGTGCTTGCCGATCTCGGGATCACGCCCGGCAGTGCACGCACGGCGGTGCCGTCGATGGAATTGGAATCAGTCTGATGCACGATATCAACAGAGATCCGATCGAGCCGATTCACGCACAATTTCTCGCGGCGCGTCAGGCGCAGAAACTCTGGTCACGTATTTCTATCCGCGAGCGATTGATGTTTGTTCGCAAGCTTCGCTGGCTCATCGCTGCAAACGCCGATGCACTCGCGCAAAAAACTGCATCCATCCGCGAACGACCCGTGGCCGAGAAACTCGCGTCAGAAGTTCTACCGCTCGCTGATGCCTGCCGATGGCTGGAGCGAAAAGCGTCGGGCGTCCTCGCCGCGCGATCTTGCGCGAAGGCTGGTCGCCCATTGTGGATGCGCGGTCTTTCGTTTGAGGTGCAGCGCCAGCCTTTCGGTGTGGTTCTCGTAATCGGCCCGGGGAATTATCCGCTGTTTCTTCCCGCTGTTCACGCGCTGCACGCGCTTGTGGCCGGAAATGCTGTCTTGTTAAAACCGGCGCCACGGACACGAGAGGTAGCTCGGGCGTTCGCGAAACTTGCTCACTCTGCCGGACTCGCTCCCGCGCTCCTCACAATTTTGGAAGACAACGTCGAGGCTGCACAAAACGCCATTAACGATAGGCCAGACAAAGTCATCTTTACCGGCTCGTCCGAAAATGGGCGCGACGTTCTCGCGAAACTCGCGAACACCAACACGCCCGCTGTCATGGAACTTTCCGGAGAAGATGTCGTGCTCGTGTTGGACGATGCGGATATCGACCTCGTCCTTCGTGCGCTCCGTTTCGGGACGCACTTGAACGGCGGCGACACTTGCATGGCGCCGCGCCGCATCATTGCCGTTGGTTCCATGGCTAACGACTTGTGCTCGTGTTTTGCCCAAGCGGATTTTCCCGTACCGCGCATGGAGCGCGTCGCAAACACAAAGGCTGCGCTCGAACTTCTTTCGCGAGCGCACTTCGCACTCGGCGTTTCAATTTTCTCACGGCACGTCGAATGGGCACGCGCACTGGCCGCGGAGATTCCGAGTGGTTTCGTTCTTATTAACGATCTCATTGTTCCAACCGCGGACCCGCGCATGCCTTTCTGCGGCGCTCGCGCGAGTGGGTTCGGTGTCACGCGCGGCGCCGAAGGTTTGCTTGAAATGACATACCCACACGTGGTCGCGGTGCGGCGGGGAAAATCGCGATTTCATTTCGACGAAGCCGAACCGGACGACGTGCATCTTTCTTCCTCATACATCCGCGCTGTGCACGGTCGCGGCGGAGAACGCCTTCGCGCCCTTTGCGATCTGGTCCCCGCGCTCATTCATAAAATTAGGAACAGAAAGAACGGACGATGAAACGAGTTGGCGTTATCGGCGGCGGATTGGGCGGGCTTGCTTCTGCGTGCGTCCTGGCCGCGCGCGGGCACGAAGTTGTTCTCTTCGAACGCAACGAATGGCTTGGCGGAAAAGCGGCCGTTTGGCAGCAGGACGGATTTCGTTTCGACATGGGACCAACGATCCTGACATTGCCGTGGGTCTTGCAGCGGATCTTCGCGGAGGCCGGGCGCGATCTGAGCGAAGTTGTCGATCTCGTGCGGCTCGATCCGCAATGGCGTTCGTTCTTTTCCGATGGAACGACACTCGACCTGGTGACCGATACGCAAGACATGCGCGACAACCTCACCAGTTTTGCTTCCGCTAAAACCGCGGACGGTTACGAGCGATTTCTAGAGTTGTCGGAACGCATTCATCGGATTTCTGCTAACTGGTTTTTCTGGCGCTCGCTCGGAGGACTGCGCGACATGTTCAACGCGCGAACGATGATGAAGGCCGGCGCGTTGTCGGACGTGCTCGCGCTTCGTATGGGTCACAGCGTGGCCGAGACTGTGCGCTCGTTCGTGCCGGATGCACGCGTCGCGCAGATGGTCGATCACTTTACGCAATACGTCGGATCGGCTCCCGACACATCGCCGGCGGTGCTCTGTGGAATCGCCCACATGCAGACGAGCGAAGGCGTTTGGTATCCGCGCGGAGGGACCGGAGTCATACCGGAAGCATTAGCAAATCTCGCCACGGAGCTGGGAGTGAAATTGCGATCGGGTACCGGCGTCGCGAAGATTTCAGTCACTAACGGCAAGGTGAAAGGCGTGGAGTTGGAGAACGGAGAACGCGTTCCGTTTGATGCGGTGATTTCGAATTGCGATGCAGTCCGCACCCACTCCGATTTGCTCGTCGCAGTAACAAAATTCGCGCAGCGGCGGCGTTACGAGCCGGCCTGTTCGGGAGTGGTCTTATATCTCGGCTTGCGCAAGCGCCCCGCGCAATTGCTTCATCACAACTTCGTTTTCTCGCGCGATCCGCATGAGGAATTCGATTCGATTTATCGCAAGGGCGAACCCGCGGCCGACCCAACTTGTTATGTCTGCGCACCGGCCATCAGCGATCCAAATGTTGCTCCAGACGGTGGCGAAGCGCTCTACGTTCTGGTGCACACGCCTTATCTGCGCTCGCATCATGATTGGAAGAAAATGCTGCCGGAATATCGGCGCACGATTCTAGACAAGCTCCGCACCACCGCGGGGCTCGATCTCGAACACGATATCGTCACCGAAAGCGCGCTCACACCGCAGGATATCCATGAGCGCTATCATGTTCTTAACGGCGCGATTTACGGACTCGCCAGTCACGGCCGCTTTACCGGCGCGTTCAAGCCAGCGAACCGCAGTCCTGATGTGCGCGGACTTTATCTTGCAGGCGGATCGGCGCATCCCGGTCCCGGCATGCCGATGGTTTTGATGTCTGGCTGGATCGCAGCGGACGCGTTGGATCAGGACTCGTTAGGCGAACCCGCTTCCCGATTTCCCGCGCGCGAGTTGGAGTTCGCGCAGTAAAATGAAAATCGCGATGTTGAAGGCGTCCCCGTCAGGCTCGCCACCACTCGTTTCTCCGCGACTGGTAAAAATGTTCGCCGCTTATGCGAACCGATACGTGCGACGGCGTTTTCACGCGATTCGCATTTTGAAAACGGGAATGCCGCCGCGTGATGTATCGCTCCCACTGGTCATCTATATAAATCACGCCGCGTGGTGGGATCCGCTCATCTGTCTGCACCTCGCGCAACGCTATTTCACCGATCGAACGTCGTACGCCCCGATCGATGCCGCGGCACTCCAGCGCTACAGCTTTTTTAAGCGACTCGGATTTTTTGGTATCGAGCAGAAGTCGATGCGTGCCGCGACGAAGTTTCTCCGAACCGCGGCCGCGATCCTCACCTCTCCCCGAAACATCCTCTGGCTTACTCCGCAAGGATGCTTTACCGACGTGCGCGAGCGGCCGCTTCGGCTCGAACACGGCATCGGCGAATTGGCCGCGCGACTCGAGAACGTTTTGTTTCTGCCGCTCGCGATTGAGTACACTTTTTGGACCGAGCCTCGGCCGGAGATTCTGCTTTCGTTCGGCGAGCCCACCATTTCGCACAATGCCGCCCCGCTGAGCGCGCCCGATTGCACAAAAGTTTTTGGCACAGCGCTCGAGGAAGTTCAGGACGAACTCGCCACGCGATCGTGCCGGCGTGATCCGAACGAATGGATCGTCCTCGAAAGAGGAACAAGCGGCGTGAATCCATTCTATGACACATGGCGCCGGGTGCGTGCATATGTCGGTGGAAAAAAATTCGCGCCGGATCATCACGTCGAGGAGTTGCGATGATTGCCTGGATTGCGGCAGCAAGTTGTTTGTTGGCGGTCGCTCCAGCGCTGTTGTTCTTGCGCAATCTCGCTCTTTATTCGCCGCCCCGGCGTTCGAGCAATCCGGAACGATCGCGCTGTTCCGTGCTCATTCCCGCGCGCGATGAGGAAGCCAACATCGCGCTCGCCGTTCGTTCCATCTTACAAGAACGCGATGTGGATCTCGAATTGATTGTGCTCGATGATGGCTCAACCGATCGCACCGCGCAGATTGTCCGCGAAATCGCCGCGACGGATGAACGCGTTCGGCTCGAAACAGCTCCGCCCTTGCCCGATGGCTGGTGCGGAAAACAGCACGCCTGTTACACGCTCGCGCGACTGGCGCGAAATCCATTGCTCATATTCATCGATGCCGACGTCCGGTTAAAACCCGGCGCTCTCGCGCGCATCTCTGGGTTTATGGAAGAAAGTGGCGCCGCTCTCGCCAGCGGTGTCCCGCAACAGGAGACGCGGACCTTTTCGGAGCGACTGCTCATTCCGCTCATTCAATTTGTCCTGCTTGGATTTTTGCCGATAAAACGAATGCGCGCCCGGCGCGATCCATCTCTGGGTGCAGGCTGCGGCCAGCTTTTCGTCGCGCAGCGCGATGCATATCTCGCCTGCGGCGGACACAATGCCATTCGCGGGACATTGCATGATGGCAGCAAGTTGCCGCGCGTCTTCCGCGCCGCCGGTTTCGCGACCGATCTCTTCGATGCCAGTGATATCGCGCTGTGCCGGATGTATTCTAATAATAGAGATGTCTGGGATGGCCTCGCGCGTAGCGCGCACGAAGGCCTCGGTTCATCGAATTTGATCGGGCCGGCCACGCTTCTCCTTTTCGGCGGACAAGTTCTGCCGTTTCTTGCGCTCGTCGCGATGTCTCTGCGCGCGCCTGCATCGTCGCTCGCCTTTGCATTTTTTCTTTGCGCTGCAATCGCCGCATTACTGCCGCGATTGATCGGCATCCTGCGCTTCCGCCAGTCGTTGCTCGGCGCCCTGCTCCATCCATTGGGAGTTTGCGCACTGCTCGCAATTCAATGGTTCGCATTCGTTCGCGCACGCGTGAAACGCCCCGCGGTCTGGCGTGGACGTTCCTATTTTCAACCCGCACCGTCTGACTCGTCTCAGACGACAACCGCAACTCGTTTTGCTGCGCACGCCGCAGCAATTCACAACCCCGATAGTTCAAACACCTATGTTCAACAAAATTGATTATCCATTTCTCATCGCGACATGCGCCAGTTTCTTCGCGAGCGTCGCTCTTTGGTTCCTTGTGAACCGCGAGTGCGGCCTCTTCGTCGGAATCTGGGTCCCAAGCATCCTTTCCCTCTGGGTCGGAGTGCGCGTCGCCATTTTGACCGCCATTCTTTCTGCGAAAAGGCGAAGCTAATGGACTACGTCATCGCAATTTTTGGATTGGGCCTCATTGTTACCTTCGTCATTGTCGTGGGCCTTGTTCGCGCCGCGGAATTTGCAAAGTCGCAAGTTTCCGAGCCCGGCCGCGCAGTAGATTGATCAATCGCGCAGAAGGAAACCCACTTCAGGCGCGTCATTCTACTTGATTGAGGGATGGCAGACCGCTTTCCTTCACGACAAGTGAGCGCGGCTGTCGACCAAATTTTCATCCAGGCAAAGCAATGGCTTCTCGCCTGGCTGGCGGGTGCGCCGGATTGGGTGATGCAGCTCGCGTCCGCTCTTATCAACATCGCGATGCTGCTCGGCTTTTTCCTCACGCTCTTCGCCGCGATGTCCGTGCTCGAACGAAAAATTCTTGGGCGCATACAGAATCGTTACGGACCGAATCGTGTCGGACCGTTCGGCCTTCTCCAGCCCGCGGCCGACGGAATCAAGATGCTCATCAAAGAGGATATCGTGCCCGCCCGCGCGGACAAGGTTGTGCACTTTGCTGCGCCAATTCTGATTGCGGCGACGGCAATTCTCGCGCTCGGAATAATTCCGTATGGCCGCAACATGACGCCGTTCGCAATCGACGGCGGCATTCTGTTTTTCTTCGCGGTCGGTTCCACGACGGAGCTCGGCGTTTTCATGGCCGGCTGGGGCAGCAACAATAAATTCTCTATGCTCGGCGCCATGCGGGCGATCGCGCAGATGGTCAGCTACGAATTGCCTCTCATTATCACAACTTTGCCAGTTGTCATGGTTGTCGGTTCGCTTTCACCCGATGCAATCGTCACCGCGCAGGGTGGCTACTCGTTAGGCTTCGCTCCGCGCTGGTTCGCGTTTACGCCGTGGGGCGCCGCAGCGTTCATTTTGTTTTTTATTTCCGGTCTCGTCGAATCGAACCGCACGCCATTCGATGTTCCGGAAGGCGAATCCGAAATCGTCGCCGGTCACATGACCGAATATTCCGGCTTCAAATACGCGACGTTCTTCCTCGCGGAATATCTCGGAATGTTCGCGATCAGCGGATTGGCGGTCACTCTTTTCCTCGGCGGCTGGCAGGCGCCGGTGAAAGTGCTCGAAGTCATTCCATCCTACGTTTGGTTTTTCCTGAAACTGTCCGTGCTGCTTTTCGTTTTTATCTGGATCCGCGGAACGCTGCCGCGCACACGCGTCGATCAGGTCATGAATTTTGCCTGGAAGTTCATGTTGCCGATGGCATTCACCTGCGTCATCGCTGCCGCGGTCTGGCATTACGCCGGACGACAACTTTATGGTTGGCTCTGGTCGCTCGCCGTCGTCGCTGTGGTTTATTTCGCACTCTCACGCCTGCTCGATACGCGCCGAAAATTTGCACCGCGCAACTACCGTTTTGCCGAATGAGCAGCGCCGCTTTCATCGTCATCGCGGTGCTAACGCTCGCGGCTGCACTTGCCGCCGCCACGTTGCCGAAATTGATTCATGCCGCGCTTAGTTTCGCGATCGCGTTTGTCGGAGTTGCTGCATTTTACTTCTTGTTAGGCGCGGAGTTCGTCGGGCTGGTGCAGGTTTTTGTCTACATCGGCGCCGTCGCCGTCCTGATCGTCTTCACAATCTTGCTGACGCGCCGCGATCCGGAAAAAGATCGCGGCTTCAACTGGGGCGGTGTTGTCATTGCTCTCGCCGTGTTTGGCGGATTGCTGTGGTCAATCTTCGAAACACCTGCGCTCGCCGTCCTCGCGCCAACGATCAAACCGCTCACCGTAAAGCAAATCGGCCTAACCTTGATGACCGATTACATCTGGCCGCTGCAATGCGTCGGTCTCGTTCTCACCGCTGCGCTCATCGGCGCATTGATCCTCGTGATCGAAGAAAAATCGTGACTCCAACGCTTCAACTTTTTCTCATCATTTCCGCGGCGCTCTTTTGCGTCGGGCTGCTCGCCGCGCTCAGTCGTCGTCACGCCATTTTCATTTTAATCGGCATCGAGATAATGCTCGCGGCCGCAGGATTGAACTTCATCGCATTCTGGCGTTTCGCTCCGCCGCCGCACCAACCGACTGGCGTGATGGTCGCGATTTTCGCCATCGCCATCGCCGCGGCGGAAGCCGCCGTCGGTCTCGCGCTCGTCATCGCGGTTTATCGAAATTATCGCACGACTAACGTCGACGAACTCGACCAGCTCAAAGGATGATGCACTGGATCGCCGGTAACGTTTGGCTGATTCCCGCCGTGCCGTTCGCGGCATCATTGCTGATTCTCTTTGTCACGGGACCGAATCGCAAACCCGCCGCGTCGCTCGCGATCGCAGGACAAGTCGCGGCCTTCGCGCTCTCGATCGCAGCGTTCGTAGCGACATTGCAGACGCCAGGGTTTCGCGCGTTTCACAACTTCACCTGGTTCACCTTCGGCACGCAATCGCTGCGCATCGGTTTCGTCCTCGATCCACTCGCCGCCGCCATGTTCGTGATGATCACGCTGGTTGGTCTCTGCATTTTTGTTTTCAGCATCGGCTACATGCGCGCGGACAAAAATTTCACGCGCTTCTTTGCCTACCTCTCATTTTTTACCGCGGCGATGCTCGGCGTCGTCATCGCCAACAGCTTGCTGCTTCTCTTTGTTTGCTGGGAATTGGTCGGGCTCGCGTCCTATCTGCTTATCGGATTTTGGATCGAAAGGCCGAGCGCGGCCGCCGCGGCAAAAAAAGCATTTATCACCACGCGCATCGGCGATCTTGGATTTTTCATTGGCATTCTCTGGCTCTATGGAAAAAGCGGCACGCTGCTTTTCTACGATGGCGGGCGAGGCTGCATCGAGAACGCCGCACTCGTCTCGTTAGGCGCAAGTGCGACCTTTATTGCGTTGCTTATCTTCTGCGGCGCGGTCGGTAAGTCCGGTCAATTTCCACTACACGTCTGGTTGCCTGACGCCATGGAAGGCCCTACGCCGGTGAGCGCATTGATCCACGCCGCTACCATGGTCGCGGCCGGCGTGTTTCTTCTCGCGCGCGTTTATCCGCTCTTCTCTTTTGGCGCGATCAACGGCGTCACACCATCACTCACGGTCGTCGTTTCGATCGGCGTGATCACCGCCGTCATGGCCGCGCTCATCGCGCTCGCGCAATTCGATATTAAACGCATTCTTGCCTACTCCACCGTTTCGCAACTCGGCCTGATGATGGTCTCGTTAGGCGTGGGCGGTGTCGCGGCGGGGATTATGCACCTGATCGCGCATGGTTTTTTCAAAGCGCTGCTCTTTCTCGGTGCCGGCTCAGTCATTCACGGACTTCATCACGAACAGGACATTCGCAAAATGGGCGGCCTGCGCTTCGCCATGCCAATCACCTTCATCGCGTATGCGGTCGGGTTGATGAATCTCAGCGGTGTGCCGTTCTTTTTTTCCGGCGGTTGGACGAAGGAAGAAATCCTGCGCAACACCGCGCACTGGCATGCATCGCAGGTGCCGCATTACCTGATGCTCGCCGGCGTGATCCTCACCGCGCTCTACATGACGCGTCAGTTCATCTACGTCTTTCTCGGAAGCAGACATCTTGCCTCCGTCCAGGCACACGAAAGTCCGAAAGTAATGACGCGCCCGCTCATCGTGCTCGCAGCGTGTTCGATTCTTCTCGTCGCGGTGCTCACACCCGCGTGGCCGTGGTTTCACAACTATCTCAATGGCGAGCGCGCCAGGTTCAACATCGGTCTTCTCATTCAGCCGATGATTTTCATCTCGCTCGCCCTTGTCGCCGCGGGTTTCGCAATCGGTTGGTTTGTTTATCGCAACGTCGACGAAATAGATCCACTCGAGCATGCGCAGCCGTGGCTGTTTCGCCTTCTCGAAAACAAATTCTGGCTGGACGAACTTTACGATCACACTGTGCTCGCCCTCGCGAGAACCGCCGCGCGTTTCGCCGATTGGATGGACCGTTATGTCTGGGATGGATTCGTTAGGCTGGCTGGCGGCCTCGGCCAGCTTTTCGGCATTTTCACAAAAGGTTTCGACGAGAATGCGATCAACGCCGGAGGCGATGAATTGACGAACCGCACGCGCGGTTTCGGACGTGTCATGTCCGCGCGCCATTCCGGCCAAATCCAAACCTATCTCGGCGTCATCGCCATCGGCATGCTCGCGCTGCTGCTCATCTACGCATGGCTTACCTGATCACATTGCTGATTATCGTGCCGCTGCTTGGCGCGCTCTTCGTCGCCTCCGCGCGAGGAAATGCCGCTCGTGGCGTCGCTCTTTTTTTCAACCTTCTCACTGCAACCATCGCGTTGGTGTTGTGGCGGGATTTCGACACCACGGCGGCTGGAATGCAATTCGTGCAACGTCATGTTTGGATTCCATCCATTGGCGCGGAATATCTGGTTGGTATCGATGGACTGAGTCTGCTGCTCGTCCTTCTGACCTCGCTCATTTTTCCGTTCGCGCTTTTTGCACAACGAATGGATCGCGGCTTCTGCGCGCTCATGCTGATCATGCAATCGGCGCTCTATGGCACCTTCACCGCGCAGAATTTTATTCTGTGGTTTTTATTTTATGAGATGAGTCTCATCCCCGCGTTTTTGCTCATTAAAATCTGGGGCGGCGAAAATCGCGACCGTGCCGCGACGAAGTTTTTCCTCTACACCTTCCTCGGCAGCGTCGCGATGCTGCTTTCGTTTCTCGGCATTTACTTCGTTAGGGGAACTTTCGATTTCGCGGAACTCGCGAACGCGGGCAAAACCGGATTACTCCACGGCAACATCGCGTGGTTCGCTTTTGCCGGAATTTTTATTGGACTGGCGGTAAAGGTTCCGCTTTTCCCGTTTCACACCTGGCTGCCCGATGCGTATGAAAATGCGCCGACCGGCGCTGCCATGGTGTTGACCGGTGTGCTCTCGAAAATGGGCGTTTACGGATTTATCAGACTGTTGCTCCCACTTTTCCCTAACGAAATCAGAATCGTCGGCCCATGGCTGCTCGCGCTGGCGGTGTGTTCGATTGTCTTCGCATCGCTCGCTGCATGGGCGCAATCGGATCTCAAGCGCATGGTCGCCTATTTGTCGATCAACCATCTCGGTTACTGCATGCTTGGCCTTTTCGCCATTACCACCACATCGGCAGCGTCGACAATCGACACCCATGCCGCATTGAGCGGTGTCTTCATGCAAATTTTCAATCACGGGGTGACCGCTGCCGCTCTGTTTTATTACGTCGGCCTGCTCGAGGAACGCCGTGGCCTGCGCGGCATCAATAATTTCGGCGGGCTCATGCAGCGCGCACCTTTGCTTTGCGGGTGGATGAGTGTCGCCATATTCTCCTCGTTAGGCCTCCCCGGTCTGAATGGATTCATTGGCGAGTTTCTTATCTTCAAGGGTTCGTTTGCCGTCGCGGCATCGTTTACTGCTATCGCTGTCCTCGGCCTGCTCTTCACCGCCATTGTATTCATGCGCATGATGCAATCGCTCTTCAGCGGACCGCTCGCGGAAAGTTGCGGCGCATTTCCCGATCTGCTGATGAGCGAGAAGCTGGTCATTGTTCCAATTACCCTCCTTATGTTTGCCATCGGCATCGTCCCGCAATTCATCTTCAACATCTTCAACTCAACTGTCGTGCAGATGGCGCGATTGTTCGCCTAACGAATAATCGAATGAGCAAGGAAATCATCCCAGTCGATCTAATCGCTCACAGCATTCTTCACTTGCGCGGCCAGAAGATAATCCTCGATTACGCTTTGGCTGCGCTCTACGGTGTTGAAACCCGAGCGCTTAAACAAGCGGTTCGACGAAATCTAAACCGATTCCCGGGCGATTTTATGTTCGAACTCTCCGCACGAGAGATCGAAAACTTGGTATCACAATCTGTGATACCAGCGGTGCAAAAGTTCGGCGGCGCCGCACCGATGGCCTTTACGGAACAGGGCGTGGCGATGTTGTCGAGCGTGTTAAAAAGCGAGCGCGCGGTAAAGGTGAACATCGCGATCATGCGCGCGTTTGTGAAACTTCGTGGGATTCTGGAAACAAATCGCGAACTGGCGCGAAAGTTTACTGAACTCGAAAAGAAAGTTGGGAAACACGATGACGAAATCGCAGCCATCATCGAAGCGATTCGGCAATTGATGTCATCACCGGGAAAGCCGCGACGCGAGATTGGATTCCATGTTCGCGAGAAAGCAACGCGTTACCGCGTCAGCAACCATCGATGATCGCCTGGACTATCTACGTTACTTTTGCGGGCGCGGCGCTGTCACTGTTTCTTCCGCGACTTTGGGCGCGTTGGATTGCACTCGCCGCGACACTCGGCGGCTTTGCGATCGGTCTAGTCGCATTGTGCCAGACGCCAATTACTCAACTCGCGAAGTTCACAACGATCGTGCGCATCCCGTGGGTGCCAGCACTCGGGATGAATTACCATCTCGCCTCCGACGGCATCAGTCTCACGCTTGTCTTAGTCACCGGTGTGACCGCGATCAGCGCCGTCCTTTTTTCCTGGGACGTCGATCGCCGCCCTAACGAATTCTTCTTTTGGCTGCTCCTCGTCGTCGGTGGTTCTTACGGCGTTTTTCTCAGCGCCGATCTTTTTCTTCTCTTCGTATTCTACGAGCTCGTGATCGTGCCGAAATATTTCCTCATCGCGATCTGGGGATCCACGAACAAGGAATACGGCGCGATGAAGCTCACGCTCTACTCCTTCTTCGGCGGCGCGCTCGTCTTCATCGGAATCATCGCCGCGTATGTCGCAGGCGGTTCGCTGGATTTGAATCAGCTCGCGCGATTTCAATTTTCACCACAACTGCAATCGTGGGCATTTCCAGTTTTGTTCCTCGGCTTCGCCGTCCTCGCTGGCATTTGGCCATTGCACACATGGGCGCCGACCGGCCACGTCGCGGCGCCCACCGCCGGCTCGATGTTGCTCGCCGGCATCGTCATGAAACTCGGCGCGTACGGCGGATTGCGCGTCGCGATGAATCTCTTTCCACAGGGTTTTCAAATGTGGAGCAAATCCATCGCGATTCTTGCCGTGATCGGAATCGTCTACGCCGCGGCTGTGGCATTGCGTCAACGCGATCTGAAATTCGTCATCGGTTACTCCAGCGTGAGCCACATGGGCTTCGTTCTGCTCGGACTCGCGACGGCGAACGTTCTCGGTGTTTCCGGCGCAGTCCTGCAAATGTTTTCCCATGGCGTGATCGGCGCGCTCCTCTTCGCCATTGCCGGGCGCATGATTTATCCGCGCACGCATACGCGCGATCTCAATCAGTTATCGCGGATGAATCTTAGCCGCGTAATGCCGTTTGCTGCCTTTGCGTTCGTCATCGCGTCAGCTGCATCGATGGGGATTCCAGGTTTCAGCGGATTCGCCGCGGAAATCACAATTCTTATCGGCGTGTGGAAAACATTCCCTTTTGCCGTCTGGATTACCGGCGCGGGGATGGTGCTCGTCGCTGCGTTTACATTGCTCGCGCTGCGAAAAAGTTTCTTTAGCGGCAACTCTCGCGCAGTCGAAATGCAACAGGGCCGCGTGCCGATCGATTCCGATTGGGATGAACAAGAAGAGATTTCGAATCGAATCACGCTACCCGAAAAACTCGGAGCGAGCTTGCTCATGTTCGCCACACTCGCCGTCGGACTTTACCCGAAGCTACTGCTCGACCGCATTATGCCCGCAGTGGAAGCGATGAGGTTTCTAAAATGATTTACCTCGATCTTCTCAAACTCGCGTTGCCCGAAGCTATCGTCGTCGTGACCGCGCTTGCTGTTCTGGCCATCGGACTCGCAAACAAACGCGGTGCGGGCCTTTGCTCCGGCGTCGCCGCGGCGGGACTTTTTTTTGCGATCGCCGCGCTGATTATGCTGCCGCAAAACGCCAATCTATTTCACGGCATGCTTGTCCTCACGCCGTTGACGACGCTTTTTAAAATCATCTGCCTCATTCTCGCGCTCTTCACCGTTATTCTCGCACGCGGCGACGAGTCGTTAAAAAATCGTGGCGAATATCTCGCGTTGCTGCTGCTCGCGACAATCGGACTCATGCTTCTCGTCGGCAGCGAAGAATTGCTGATGATCTTCATCGGCCTCGAACTTCTCGGGCTGTCGCTTTACGTCATGACCGCATTCGACAAGAACGATGTTCGCTCGGCCGAAGCGGGCCTGAAATATTTTCTCTTCGGTAGCACCGCGAGTGCGTTCACACTTTTCGGTCTCAGTTTTGTTTACGGGATGACCGGCACGACTGCTCTCGCTGCCATCGCACAAAAAGTTAGCGCGCAACCGATCCCGCCGTTGCTCTTCGCTGGAATTGTCATGACCCTCGTCGGCTTCGCCTTCAAAATTGCCGCCGCACCATTCCATCTCTGGGCGCCCGATGCTTATCAGGGCGGACCCATCTCGAGCGCTGCATTCATCGCTTCCGGTTCAAAGGTCGCTTCGTTCGTCGTGCTTGGAAAAATTCTGCTCGGCGCCTTCGGCCCGGATACAGGAAGTGCAGCATGGCACGCAATGACGACTGGTTGGTCGCCTGTGATCGCCGCGCTGGCGGCGTTCTCGATCTTTTTAGGTAATCTCCTCGCGCTCGTGCAAAAGAATGTGCGCCGCTTGCTCGCTTACTCCGCGGTCGCTCATGCCGGATACACTTTGCTCGGCCTTGTCGCGGGCGGACGCGACGGATTTTCCGCGACGCTGTTTTACACGACCATCTACGCGTTCACGCTCGTCGGCGCATTTGGTGTCGTCGCGTTTGTGCGCCGTGAAACAGGCGGTGACGATTTACAAAACTTCGCCGGTCTGAGCGCGCGATCTCCACTGCTCGCTGCCTGCATGACGATCTTCATGATCTCGCTTGCCGGGCTTCCGCCGCTCGCGGGATTTTTCGGAAAGTTCTATCTATTTAGCGTCGCTTTCCGGGCTGGCGATAATCACGGCTTGCTCTGGCTCGTTGCGCTTGCTCTCTTCGGCAGCTTCGTTTCGCTCTATTATTATCTGATCGTTCTCAAAGTGATCTTTACCGATCAATCTGAAACGACGCTCTCACAGAATCCTGCAAACCAACGCATCTACACCGACGCTTTTTTGCAAAAGCTCTCGCTGACAGCTCTCGCTGTTCTCATCCTGTTTCTCGGCGTCGCACCATCGATGCTCGTCGCGCGCATCCTCGCTTCGCTGCGTTAGAAATCCTTCATTGAAGAAAATGCGTGATCAATTCTTGATCCGCGCGCTATACAGTCCTTGTGAAACAATCGCCTACGACGACGAAGTCTTTAGCGCCTTCGAAAACCGGGGGCGGCCCGATCAGTCAGTTCATCGATCGCCATTATCGCCACTTCAATGCCGCGGTCTTGAAGGACGCGGCCGAGGCTTACATGGCGCATCTCGATCGCGGCGGAAAAATGATGATCACGCTTGCGGGCGCGATGAGCACGGCGGAGCTCGGCGTTTCGCTCGCAGAGATGATTCGCCAGGACAAAGTCCACGCTATCACCTGCACCGGCGCGAATCTCGAGGAGGATCTTTTCAATCTCGTCGCGCGGAGTCAGTACGAGCGCATTCCCAATTACCGCGAACTCAGTCCGCAGGCGGAGGAAGAATTGTTAGGGCGTCACTTGAACCGCGTCACCGACACCTGCATCCCGGAGGAATACGCCATTCGCCGCATCGAAAAAGCTGTGATCGATGAATGGATCAATGCGGCGAAGAACAAGGAACATTTTTTTCCGCACGAATTTCTCTTTAGAATTCTAAAGGACGGCCGGCTTAAAGAATTTTACGAAATCGATCCGATCGATAGCTGGATGATGGCGGCCGCGCAAAAAAATCTGCCGATAATCGTGCCTGGCTGGGAGGATTCCACTCTCGGCAACATCTTCGCCGCGCGCTGCATCACCGGTAAAGTTTCCGACGTGCACAGCGTGCGGTCTGGTATCGAATACATGATGGAGTTGGCGCAATGGTATCGCCGCGAATCGGCCAACGCGTCGATCGGCTTCTTCCAGATCGGTGGTGGCATCGCTGGCGATTTCCCGATCTGCGTCGTGCCGATGTTGAATCAAGACGTCAAAGACGCCGACGTGCCGGAATGGGGATACTTTTGCCAGATCAGCGATTCCACCACCAGTTTTGGTTCCTACTCCGGTGCGGTGCCTAACGAGAAGATCACCTGGGGTAAACTGCGCGCGACCACTCCACGTTTCATCATCGAGTCCGACGCCACCATTGTCGCACCGTTGGTCTTCGCAAAAATCCTCGGCTGGTAGCCGCTCTGGTTTCTGTTCGAACCGCCCTCCCCCTTCTTTTTCCTTTGATCACGGACTTGACGCACCGAGGGGCGCCGAAAATAATCGGCGCTATGAAAACCCTTCAACCATTCGCGACTGTTCTTCTCGTAGCGACTTTGATCGTTACGTCGTCCTTCGCGCAAACTTCCGCTACGTCTCCCGATGCGGCTAGTCCGGCTGCTAGTTCTGCTACGTCCGCCGGATCACCGAGCGAAGCCGAGATGATGAAGCAAATGATGGAAATGGCGAAGCTCAACGACAACCACAAACTCCTCGCCACCCTCGCCGGCAGTTGGAGCTTCACCGTCACAATGTGGGGTGCAGATCCGAACGCCAAACCGGAAACCTCAAAAGGAACCGGGGTCACAAAGCCGATCATGGACGGGCGTTATTTTGTCATGGATGTGTCCGGCAAAATGCAGATGCCCGGCGCCGATGGAAAGATGAAAGACGTCATGTTCAAGGGCATGGGGCTTGATGGTTACGACAACGTAAAACAGAAATTCGTTTCCACCTGGATAGATAATATGGGCACCGGCATCATGATGGCGGAAGGTGCCTACGATCCCGCGTCAAAGACATTCACCTACACAGGCGAAGTGGAGATGACCCCGGGCATGAAACAAAAGATCCGCGAAGTCATGAAAATCATCGACAAAGATCACCACGTTTTGGAGTGGTATGAAGATCGCGGTGGCAAGGAAGCGAAGACGATGGAGATCAGTTATTCGCGTAGGAAATAAGCGGGCCCGAATCCGAGTTCACCGACCCGAAAAAGGCGGATGCACGACCTCGGCCCGCGGACTTACGGCCTCTTATTACCGGGTCGCTATTTGCCGAATATCTGCTATGGTATTTAATGCCTAAACCATCTGGTGCTTCTTTCTCGCGTCGTGCGCCCGACAACATCACTGAAGAGCTTGTTGCCGTGCTTTCTTCGAAAGCTTCCTATGAATTCAAGGCGCTGTTCGACATTATCTTCCTCAATCTGAAGGAACGGAATGCGGCCAGTGGCGGCGAAGAAATGCTCCGCTTGCGCACCTACGAGAAACTCCAGAGCCTCGTCAGCCAGGGCGCCGTCAACCGAACGGTCAACGGCATCACGAAAAAATACAAAGGCGTCGCCGCCCGAATGGTCACGCTCCGAGCGGAAATGAAAGTTTTACGGGCGGAGTGGACTCAGAAACTTATCGCTAAAGCGGCAGCGGCGAATTGATCTGTCGCGCTGGCTCCGGCCAGGCGGAAATCTGATTTAGTTCCACGCGCCAACAAGAAGCGCACGGTTTCACTGTCGGTTGACTGAGCCTCGGCTAAGAGACTAATCCGCCCGCGATCAGCTCGGCGCCTTCCTTCTTTTGCGCACCGCCTTTCGCGTCTTTCGCCGGGCGCAGGTCCTTCAGTCTTGAGCGTTGAGTTTTCGATTTCGCAGGCTTCCCTTTTTTTGCTGAGTTCATTTGTGCTTTTTTCCTCCGAATGTTGCCCGCTCTTTCCATGCGGGTGTTGCCCTTGTTTGTAAGATGGAGCCGATATCACATCCGAATCAACGGAAAACAATATGGCGTCACCGCCTCCGGTCATGAATGTTGCGCGATAATGATTGCCCAACGCAACTCCCGCGGCGCAGCATCGCCTCATGATTAAAGGCAGCGAAATCCGAAAGGCCGATCATTCGATCGAACCATTCTTGCTCGACCGCTGGTCGCCGCGCGCGATGTCGGGCGAGGAAATTTCCACCGATGAATTGATGCGCTTGTTTGAAGCGGCGCGCTGGGCGCCCTCTTCGTTCAATGCGCAACAGTGGCACGCGCTTTATGCGCGACGCGGCACCGAACACTGGCCGACTTTTCTCGGCTTGCTTGTGGAAGGAAACAAAGCCTGGGCGCAAAACGCCGCTGTTCTCGTTCTCTTCATTTCGCGTACAACTTTCGAATACAACGGCGAAGAATCGATCACGCATTCGTACGATTGCGGCGCTGCGTGGGAAAATTTTGCGCTGCAGGGATTCCATCAGGGTTACGTCGTGCATGGCATGGAGGGCTTCGATTACGATCGCGCGAAGACCGAATTGAAAATTCCAGACGGCTTCCGCGTCGAAGCCATGGCCGCCGTTGGCAAACCTGGTGCGAAAGAAACACTACCCGAAAAGCTTCGTGCCAAAGAAAGCCCTAACGACCGGCGCAAACTTAACGACAGCGTCTGCGAAGGCCTTTTTCAATTTTAACCGATAAGGGCGCAACGGCCCGTCGCGCCGAGGATTTTCACGCGAGGATCGCATCGACCGCAGCACGTACGTGAATCATCGTCGTGTCGATAAACGGCAGCCCTTCTGGTGCGGCGCCGCGGAGGAGTAACGGCAGTTCTGTTCCGGCCAGAATCGCCGCTTCTATGCGCTCCTCCTTTCGCATTCGTTCGATGATGGTGATGATTGCCGTGCGTGTTTCGGGCAAAAAATTATTCTTGAGCAATTCGTTGATGTATTTCTGGTGAATGAAAGCCCGCTCGGATTCGTTAGGCGTGACCAATTCCAGCCCGGCGTGCGCAAACGTTTCCGGATAAAATCGCGCGCGCATGGTGAAGCCGGTGCCGAGCAAACCAAGTCGCTTCAGCCCAAGCCCGAGCGCGTGATCGCACGTCGCCAGTACGATGCTGATCATCGGAATCGCCGCCCGCTGCTGAACTTCGTCGAAAACAAGATGCGGCGTATTCGCCGCGATGAGCGCGATCTCCGCACCCGCGCGCGTTAATCGATCGAGGGAAGCGGAAACGTAATTCGTTAGGCCGTCGAGATCGTTTGCGTTTAACATCGCGATGCCACGATTGACATCAAGGCTATCGATAACGAGATGCGGCGCGCTCCCATCCCGCACACGCGCGCGATAGCCATCAAGAATGAAACGGTAGTATTCGATGGTCGATTCTGGTCCAATCCCGCCGATGATTCCGAGGGTTTTCACTCGACAAGTTGTACTCAAAACTCGTGAAAGGCGCCGACAAAAGATTGCCCGTGATCATCGCTTGCCGCTATCGATCTGAAGCGCGTTAACGTTTGGCGATCCTCATGAAAACTGATGGACCAGAATAATTTTGCCATCGACATGTTGTGTTCCCGCCAGGAATCCTTGCCGCCATGTCAAAAGCGCTTCTTTATACTTTGGCCGCGATAGTTGACCTCGTTTTTGCCATCGTCGCCTGGCGCAGCGGACGGATCGTGATTCCGGTCATCCTTGGTTTTGCCTGTATCTGTTTTATCGCCGCGGCCATCGGCAGCGCGCTCGGTAAAGGCGGACCGAAATAGACGAAGCCCATGGTTGATGGTTAGCCAGTCACGCGGCGTTTCAATTACTCGAGAGCGGCGTGGTCCGAGTTTTGGCAAACGGGCGTGAGCGCCAAAGTATTGGTTTGCTTGACTGATCGTCAGTATTGCTGATTATATTGAAGAATGACGATGACAAACAGACGCCGCCGAAAAGCAGGCGAAGAGTTGCCAGCGGCGCTGGGTGAATCAACGGGATTTCTTTTGAGCAAAGCAGCCCAGCTCGTGCGTGAACGATTCGAAAATCGATTGTGCGCGCGCGACCTCACCGCGCAGCAAGTAGGAATTCTGTCGCTCGTCAGTTCTCGAACGGTCGCGACCCAGCGCGAGATCGGAAAAGCGTTGCGCATTGACCGTACGACAATGGTCTACCTCGTCGATCGCCTGGAGGAGATGCGTTTGCTGGAACGGCAGGACAACGCAGCGGATCGGCGCAGTTACGCGGTCAAAATTACCAGTGCGGGCACGGGCGCCTTGAAAAAAGCGATGAACGATGCTCGTCGGGTGGAAAACGATGTCCTGCGCGATTTTTCCGAGCGCGATCTGCGGACATTGCGCCGCATCCTCAGCCGCATTGCCAAATTAGGAGCAGAAAATGGCGGAGAACGATAAAGTTTGCTTCTGGATCGGCAGCGCTACGCGCGATCACGTCAGGCACGGCGTGAAGGGCGGATTTTGCCAATTAAGTCACGGGCGGCCGGAAACATTGCGCCGGATGCAGCGCGGAGATTGGATCGCTTATTATTCGGGGCGCACTTCGTGGAAAAATGGCGCTCCATCTCAATGTTTCACTGCCATTGGAACGATCACCGGCGAAGAAGTCTATCGCGTGACATTGAAGAAGGATTTTCATCCGTACCGCCGCGATGTGCGCTTCTGCCGCGCAGGCGAGATCGATATCCATCCGCTCATCCCAAAACTTTCCTTTATTACAAACAAAAAGTTTTGGGGCCTGCCTTTTCGCCGCGGTTATCTGAAGGTGTCGCGCACAGATTTCCGCCGCATCGCGACGCCGATGCTGGGAAAAACATTTCGCCCGACGATGCAATGTCGTCCGGCCGCAACGAACAAGAAATAACCAGGAAAGGAAACAACATAATCACGATCGCAAAAGGGAACAATGTCATTACGCTAATCAACGTCTTCACCGTGGCGCGGGAAAATCAGGACATGCTGGTCAACCTCCTCGTGGAAGCGACGGAGAAAACGATGAGCAAAGTGCAGGGCTTCGTTTCCGCCAACATCCACAAGAGCGTTGACGGCGTGCGCGTCGTCAATTACGCGCAATGGAAAAACCGCGAAGACTTTGAAGCCATGTTAAAAAACCCCAGGGCACAAGAACACATGAAGCCCATCACCGAAATCGCAACCTTCGACGCCCACTTATACGAAGTCATCGATAGCTTGGAAGCCTGATCGAATCACATGCCGTCGCGGCAGCGTTGCTGAAGCGAAGAAACGAGTGAAGGTGCGTTCATGAAGCGACTCAACTTATTTGGTGCGGTTCTGAATTTGGCAGCACTGACTTCAATTTTCGCGCAAACCAATTCATCAACGATGAAAGCGATCGTCATCCACCAAAACGGCGGACCCGAGGTATTGAAGGATGAAGACGCGCCTCGACCAGAACCAAAGGAAGACGAAATTCTTATTCCCACGATGGCCGCCGGAGTGAATCCGGTCGACGCCTACATTCGCTCCGGCCGTTATCGTGGCGGTCCGGTCCCGTTCATTCCCGGGATGGATGTGGCCGGAGTGCTCGAGAAAGTCGGCAGCAAAGTTACCAGATTCAAAGTCGGCGATCCGGTTTATGCGTATCTCAGTTTCAAAGAACAGGGTGGCTACGCGGAGTTCACGGTCGCGAAGGAAAACGAGACCGCGCTCAAGCCAAAGAATATCAATTTCGAGCAAGCCGCCGCTGTTCCGCTCTGACTTCGCAACGGAAATCAGGTTTTGCTGCGGAGCTGTTCTACGACCGCTGTCAGGGCCAAATCCAGTTCGCTCACGTTGACAGGTTTCAGGAGATGTTCTCGGAAACCCGCTTCTTTCGGACCTGGGAATGTTCGGCGACATGCCGGAGAGCAACGCTGCTTTTATCTGCTCATCGCAGGTCTTGGTTTACCAGATGCAAACGGGTTGGATCTCTGCCGGGAGTTGAAACGTCAAAAACCAGATACCGCCACCTGCCAGAAAGTTGGTTTTACGCCGAAAGTTTTGCAGGACACAGACATCGAGCGCACCCTCATCCACGCGGTCGCAGCAGGATTGGGAGTCGCCCTTTTGCCGGAAGAGGTGAAAAAATTTCCGCATGAAAATGTTTCGTTTCGTCCAATGAATCCCGCGGTCGCAACCGAATCCTGTATCGCCTGGAAAAAAGACAATACCTCCGCCGCGCTCAAATCTTATATCCAGATCGTCGCTGACGCCGGAACAAGCATGCGCTAGCGGCGCTCTTCGATTGGACGCGCGGCGCTGCGCGTTCGACGTTCGGAGTTCCCATGGCAGAGAACTCAGCCGCAATCATCGCGAGCGCGAACAACCTTTCCGTTAAGTACGGCACCCAGGTTGTTCTCGACAGCGCGACGATTGCCTTTACTGAAGGCGAACACATTGGGCTCGTCGGCCGCAACGGCTCGGGCAAATCGACCTTCCTCCAGATTGCGGCCGGCGTAGCGCAAGCCGATGAAGGTGAATTCACGCGCCGGCGCGATCTTGTTACCGGCTACATGCCCCAGGTTTCCGGTCTCGACGACGCGGCCACGGTCCATGCGAACATTCTCAGCGGCGCGCAACGGATTCTCGATCTCATCACCGAATACGAACGCGTTCCGGGCGACAGCACGATCAGCGCGACGCTCCTCGACCAAATCAGCGAGGCCGACGGTTGGAATTTGGAACACCGCATCAAGTCCCTCATCACGAATCTGCACGCTCCGGAATCCGATCGCATCGTGAGCACGCTATCCGGCGGGGAAAAACGCCGCGTCGCGCTTTGCCGCGCGCTGCTCGCGCGTCCCGATTTTCTGATTCTCGACGAACCGACCAACCATCTCGACACCGGCTCGATCGAATGGCTGGAGGATTTTCTCGCGCGTTATGCCGGCACCTGTTTGTTCGTCACGCACGATCGCTATTTTCTCGATCGCGTGGCGACGCGAATCATTGAGCTGTCGCGCGGCCAGTTCACCAGCTACGACGGCAACTACACCGATTATCTGCTCGCGCGCGTGCAACGAAAAGCCGTCGAGGAAATGCAGGAACATAAACGGCAGAAGTTTTTGAAACGCGAACTGCAATGGGTGCGCCGCGCGCCCCGTGCCCGCCGGACGAAATCGGTCGACCGCGTGGAACGTTATTTCGAGACGGCCGCGCAGGAAACGCCGGAAACAGAGCTCGACGTCGAATTGATTATCCCCACGCCGCCAAAGCTCGCGAATCGCATCATCGAATTGCGCGACGTGAGCGTGGAACTCGGCGGCCGCACGCTTTTTCAGAACGTGAATCTCAATCTCGTAACCGGAGAACGCCTCGGTGTTGTCGGCCGCAACGGCCTCGGCAAATCCTCGCTCCTCAAAGTCATTCTCCAGGAATTGCCCGCCGCCAGCGGTGTCGTGGAGATCGGCGCGCGCACGGAGATTAATTACGTCGATCAAAATCGCCTGCTCCTCGACGATGAGAAAACGGTTTGGGAAGAAGTCGGGAGCGGCGGAGAAACAGTCAGGCTCGGCGAGCAAAGCATCACCTTGCGCGCTTATCTGCGCCGATTTCTTTTCAGCGAAGACCGCATCAATACCAAAATTTCGCAGCTCAGTGGCGGCGAACGCAGCCGCGTGCTCCTCGCAAAAATTCTGAAACGCGGCGGCAACGTCTTGATGCTTGACGAACCGACGAACGATCTCGATCTCGGAACGCTGCGCCTGCTCGAGGAAGCGCTCGTCGCCTTCGGCGGCTGCGTCATCGTGGTCAGTCACGATCGCTATTTCCTGAATCGCGTTTGCACCTCGATTCTCGCTTTCGAAGGCGAGAGCCGCGTCGCGTATCGCGTCGGGAACTACGATTACTACTTGGAGAAACGCGGAGCGTCCGAACTCGCTCGCGATTCAAACTCCGCGCCGACCGCAGCCGCCGCGGAGCAAAAGAAGACCAAAGAAAAACCGCGCAAACTCAAATACAAAGAAGAGCGCGAATGGGAATCGATGGAAGCAAACATTCTCGCCGCGGAAAACGAGGTGTCGGATTTGGAAGCCACATTCGCCGCGCCGGGTTTTTATGCGAAACCGCGCGCAGAGATTTTCGATTTAGAAACTCACCTGAAAGCGGCGCGCGATAAAGTCGCGCAACTCTATGCGCGCTGGCACGAACTCGAACTCATCCAGAGCGTCTCGTCTCCCTAGACGATCCCAAGCGCATCCAAAGATTGTCTTGAAAGTTGCCGAGGAAACGAAAAGTAGATTGCAGATTTCTATCGTAAGCGGCTTACGATGGATAGGAGAACGGTGCATCACTTTGTCTCGCGTCGGGGAAAACGAAACGTCGGACTTGGAGCATTCTTGCAGCACGAGCATCGCCATTGCGATCGAGCAGCCATTTCCGGAATCGGAAATACGATCTCGAAAAATCACGGTTGCCTTGTATCGATCGCGATCCAGTTCACTTCCCACGTCTTGCCGCCGTCCGCCGAGAACGCCTGCTTAAAATGGCAGGTGCTGCACTCACCTTTGTGATGACGGTTTAGAATTGCGTAGTTGGTTGAGGGAATTGAACCCGGAAAGATTAGATTAGACGATCTTCCCATGCGAGATTGGCACCGAAAGAAACTTTTTTTATGTCCATCACACCCAATACTCTTGATGAATTCATGAAACTCTTCGGTGGCGACACCACCGTGGATGAACAGCAGGCTGCGCAATATCACGAGCGTTTCGTTTCGACCAACCCGGAAGATAATCAGTTCGAGAACAGCGCTTATCACGAAGCGGTCGCGGAACACGTTGCGACGCTTCCAGACGATCAATTTCACGACGCAGCGAAAAACGCGATCGCTCAAGCGCCGCCGCAAGAGCGTCAGGATTTACTCAGCACTTTGATGAGCGCGCTCGGAGGCGCCGGTGGTTTGGGTGGAATGATTAGCGGTATGGCTGGCGGTGGCGCGGCTGCCGGCGGCGCAGGCGGGCTGGGCCAGATCGCCAAAATGCTCGGCCTCGGTTCCACCGATCCGAAACAGATGAGTGACGACGATGCAGCCAAGGTAATGAACTACGCGCGGACCGAACATCCGGAATTAATTCGCCAAACCGTCGCCGAGAAACCGTGGTTCGTAAAAGCCTTGGGCAATCCGGTGGTGATGGGCGCACTCACATTAGCTGCGGCGAAGCTGCTGAGTAACAGCCGCCGCTCGAGTTAGATTTCACACATTCAAATCAACAAAATAGAAAGAAAACCATGGGCTTATTTAATACTCTAATGTCAAAAATCTTCGGCCATCCCGCAGCTTCCGCCCAAACCGGTGGTGCGGATCAGTCCGCATCCGGAGGCGTGGTAGGCGTGCAAACTTCGGCCGCAACCGCAGCCACTCCACCAGCCACCGGCGGAGCCGCGCAGCCTTCTTCATCACCCGCGCCTGCCCCGGTAAAACAGGTCGATGTCGCCGCCGTCCTGAACGCCATGGCTGCGAAAAATCCGGAGAAACTCGATTGGAAACATTCCATTGTGGATTTGATGAAACTCGTCGGCATGGACAGCAGTCTTTCCGCGCGCAAAGAGCTGGCCACCGATCTTCACTACACCGGCGATATGAATGACTCCGCCTCGATGAACATCTGGCTGCACCAGGAAGTGCTCCGGAAGCTCTCCGAAAACGGCGGCAACGTTCCGCCGGAGCTGCTCAAGAAATAGCTTCCGCGGATCAGTCGATAGCGACAGATAGACCGCACACTAGTTGGCGCGTTCCGATCTTGACCGCTTAAAGCGGTCAAGCTTCATGCGAATAAGACAAACCTGGTAGGGCGTGACCGCCGGGCGCGCCGCGTTGACGTGATGATTCGTTCAAATAGGTCCGATCATAAGCCGCTTACGATGCATTTTGAGAAGAGGTCAGGATTGGCTGGATAAATCAGTCGAGTTTAACCACTGACGCATTAGTTATGAAACATGGCCAGATCTTGACCGCTTTAAGCGGTCAAGATTACCGGGACGCCAATCCTGTTGAAGGTTGATTGGTCGTCTCGGAAAACGAAGTGGCAGAATTGGAAGCCACATTTGCCGCTCCCGATTTTTACGCGAAACCGCGCGCGGAGATTTTCGAACGGAGCGTGCGGGGACGCCGCGACGTGGATCGCAAAACCCGAGGGGCGAGGGTGAGAGAGCAGGCGCGAACGAATCAATGGAACCAGAAGGTTCTCGCAGTCAGGCCGGTGAGAACGCAAGGGGATGAGGTGCGAACCGCACTTGTATTCATGTCCGGTATAGCCGCGAGGGTAGCGGTCGAGCGATGCGGGAGGCATCCGAGATAGATTTAGAAACTCAAAAGCAAACCGCCCGCGACAACGTAGCGCATCTCTACGCGCGCTGGCACGAACTCGAGTTGCCGCAGAGCGCCCGTCTCCTTAAGTGAAGTGCCGAGATGATATACGTGAGTCACGTATATCATGAAACCGGAGAAAGGGGTTCTATCTGAGGGCCGTGGGGGATTCGATTTTCTAAAGTGGTCTGGCGGGATCTGCGCGCCGGAAGCGGAGCTGGGCGGTAACTCCTAGTTACCCATCAGCCGCGCGTTCCAGCTCGGCCAGGTCCAGCTTCTCCATCTGCCAGACCGCAGCCGTCACCCGCTGCACGCGCGCGGGATCTTCGCCCCGCAGCCAATCCCAAATCTTGCCCGGCACGATCTGCCACGGCATCCCGAATTTATCCTTGAGCCAACCGCACTGGACATGCTCGCCCCCATCCGCGGGCAGCTTCTCCCAGTAGTGATCGATCTCCTCCTGCGACCCGCAGTTCACCACAAATGAGACCGCCTGCGTGAACGGATATCCCGGCCCGCCATTGAGAGCCACGAACTGCTGCCCCTGCAGCTCGAACGCGATCGTCATCACCCCGCCCGACGGTCCCGGACCTCCCTCCGGGTAACGCGTCGTCGTATGAATTTTCCCGTCCTTGAAGACCGAGACATAAAACGCGACCGCCTCCTCCGCCTGCGCAGCAAACCAAAGAAACGGCGTTATCTTTTGCATGGGGAATCATGAGCCGCGATTACGGATCAAGCAACTCCGCCGCTTTTCCCATCGAGGGCGCCATGACGTCCTCCTCGAAACGAGTCCCGACAAAATCAGCGTTAAGGTGTGCTGCGGATTTCTACGTCACTCGAAAGCACTGCACGGGATTTAAAGCATGGCGGTGATGGCGCTGGCGCTCGCGGTCAACGTCATTTACAAAATAGCCTTCATGCCCGACGACTCTGCCGCCACTTCCCTCGATACAGGCAAGACCGCTGGTTCTGCCAAGATGCGCCCCCGGGCTCGTCTGATCAGCGTCATTGGCGATGAGCTAATCAGCGACGAACCGGTGGCTGCCGTCGAACTCGTCAAGAATGCTTACGACGCTGATGCCCGAAAAGTTACTGTTCGTTTCGAAGCGGGCGCCGGTTCACCGGAGCGATTAATCGTCGTTGATGACGGCCATGGTATGAGTCTGCGCGCGGTTCTCGACTCTTGGTTTGAACCTGGAACGGCAACTAAGCGGAAAGGTGGCAAATCGCCCGGAGGGCGACCCTTCCAAGGTGCAAAGGGCATAGGACGCTTCGCCGCTGCGCGTCTCGCACATCATCTGTTCCTGCAAAGCAGGATGCCAGATTCCCCGGAGGCTGTTTACGTCCTCTTGGACTGGGGGAAATTCGATGAAGAGAGTTACCTCGACGAAATCACCGTCGATTACGAGACGCGTGCCGCGAGCATTTCGCCGGGAACGCAGCTCACCCTAGATGGTCTTAGGAAGCAGTGGGAGGATTCCGATTTCGACGAGCTCCACGCCCGCCTTTCGCGCCTGATATCACCTTTCGAGGAAATTCGTGATTTCGAGATCGAACTCGATATACCGGCTCGCCCAGATCTTTCCGGAACGGTGGAACCACCGCAGCTGCTTTTACAACCGCGATATTTGTTGAAAGGCGACTTAGACGCCACCGGAAGTTTTTCCGGTGAGTTTCAACTCGACGGTATTACCACCACGAGTTTCGCTAACCGGAAAATCGGCGGCACCGGCGTTGTTCCCGAAAAGTGCGGCCCGTTCAGCATTGAAATCCGCGCGTGGGATCGAGATCGTGAAGGGCTTGAGCCGATCGCGGACCGGACGGACCAGAGCATTGGTCAAATCCGCCGCACGCTGAACGCCTACTGCGGCGTGAGCATTTATCGGGATGGTTTTCGCGTTCATCCTTACGGAGAGAAAGGAAACGATTGGTTGAATCTGGATCTTCGAAGCCGACAAACTCCAGGCAAGAGACTCGCGAATAACCAGATCGTCGGTGCGATCCAGATTTCTCGAGACAAAAACGTCGAGCTTAAGGATCGGAGCACACGTGAAGGACTTGTGATCAACCCAGCATATCATGAGTTCCAAGAATGGTTCATGGAGATCATTTCACTTCTCGAAGAGGCGAGATACCCATTGCGCCCAAAGCGGGAGGTTTCAACTAAGGCGGATCCGATTTTTGAGTCGTTCGATTTAACCGCGGCTCGGTCAGCGGCAACGGCCGCCTTGGGTGCGGAACACCCCGTCACGAAATCGATAATAGAAGCGGAGAGACAAGTTATTGAAGGCGTTGAACGGATTCAGGAGATGTTCTCTCGGCTCCTGATGTCTGCAGGCTTAGGGCAGATGGTTGACATCGTGATTCACGAGATCGGAGCACCTTTGGGGAAGATCAACCGAGAACTCGTAGCTCTCGAAAAGAAAGCCGGAGTTGTTTATCCACCGACTGTTCAATCTGAGATCTGGGACATGTGCACGCGGATCAAAAGCTGGCTTGTTCAGATTCAGAGCCTACGACAGAGGTTGGATCCTCAGACGCCTGCAAAGCGAGGCCGTGCTTCTACCTTTAATGTTCGCCTAGAGATCGAAGACAACTTCCATCTATATGCCGCGTTGATCACACGGCAGAAAATCCGCTGGAACATCGAACCTGAAGGCATCGCGATTACCGCCACGATGTCTCGTGCAGCGCTTGGGCAGATGATGGCAAATCTGATCGACAACAGCGTTTTCTGGCTGGTTCGTCATCATGGCATTGGAGGCGGCGGCAGAATTGCCGTCAGGCTCGAGCCACTGCCAAAGGGTTTCCGCCTCCATTATTCCGACGACGGCGCGGGCATTCCCGAAGCGGATCGTGCCCAGATTTTCGAGCCCTACTTCACTACGAGGCCAAACGGCATGGGTTTGGGATTGTATATCGCCCGGCTAGTCATTGAACCGCACGGTATGCTCACCTATGGCGAAGAATGCGATTTGCCCGGCGCGTGTTTTCATGCGCTTTTTGAAAACGTCACCGCGGCCTCAGATCAACAAACTGATGTCTAAGCATCCTTTATCCGTCTTGCTTGTCGAAGACGATCCCGATGCTCTAGAGCAGTTCAAACGATCATTGCCCGGCACTGTCGCGGGTGTGGATCTCAGCTGGGACTACTGTTCGGAGTTTGATGACGCGCTCGGTCGAATTTCCCAGAGGAGGTACGACTTGATCGTGACTGATATCTATCGTGATCGTCGAGGCGTCAGGAAAGGTATCTCTCCCGAGGATGAGAAGGCTGCCGATATTGTAACGTCAATTCGTGACAGGCGTTTCTGCCCCATCATTGCTTTTACTGACGGGTCAGCCCCACAGCGTCTGAAACTAGGCCCTTTTGTTAGACTCGTAGATAAGAGCAATGGCGACGCGGAGATCCTTAAGCAAATCGAGGAATTGCTCGCGACCGGTATTCCACAGCTTGCTCAGAAGCTTCACGATGAACTGGACAAGACGACGGGCTCATACTTATGGAGCTTTCTGGAGGCGAACTGGGACGAGCTTCAAGCGACCGGCCTTAAGAACGCAAACGTACTCGAAAGGGTGGTGCGGAAGCGTGCTGCGATGCAGCTCTCGCGTATTGATCCCACTATCGGAACTCCTACAGAGCTGGAGACGATTGATGGGGCCGAGTTTTACATCTGGCCATCAATTTCACAGGACACGTTAAGACTCGGCGAGATTTTGCGACGCAAAGAGAGCAATGAGGTACGTGTGATTCTAACCCCCCACTGTCATCTAACTGTGCAACAAAATGCTTCCGAACCCAGAGCGAACTTTGTCCTGACGGTGAAGGCGGTCGCAGCAAAGGATGTCTTTGAGAAACATCCTTGCACCGGAGGTACGCAAGAGAAGCGGCAGAAGGCCCTGCGCCAATACCTTCTCTCGCCGGCGAACATTGGCCAACCTTTGGGTCGCTACTGGTTTCTCCCAGGCTTCCTGACTCTGTCCGACTGTTACTGTGACTTACTTCAGCTAGAGAGTGTTCCGTACTCCACGCTTCGGGCGGATTACGATCGCCTTGCGGTGTTAGACAGCCCTTTTGCCGAAGCGCTGCAATCGTGCTTCACGCGGTTTTACTCGGCAATCGGATTGGCTAACCTTCAGCCTGAACTCTTTGAACACCTTATCGGCGGCAATGCGGTATGAAGGCGATCAAAAGGCGTACCGGAGGAGCCGCCGAAGAGTCAGGCGACTACTGCACTTCTCTTGAGACGCGCACCGCCGCATTCAAGTTCGTCGATCTATTCTGCGGCATCGGCGGTTTTCGCATCGCATTTGAGAAAACCGGAGCGCAATGCGCCTTCTCCTCCGACTACGACAAATTCAGCCAGCAGACTTACACCGCGAATTTCGGTGAGCGCCCGCACGGCGACATCCATAGCGTCGCTGTTGCTGACATCCCGGCGCACGACATCCTTTGCGCGGGCTTCCCTTGCCAGCCCTTCAGCATCGCAGGCGTCTCGAAGAAACTTAGTCTGGGTCGCAAGCATGGTTTCGACGACTTGAAGCAAGGCAATCTCTTCTTCTCCATCGCCGACATTATAGACTACCACCGTCCCACTGCATTTGTGTTGGAGAACGTTAAGAACCTCAAGACACATGATCGCGGCCATACATTTGATATCATCTACAACACGTTAACCGAGGCACTCGGTTACACGGTTTATCACAAGATTATCGATGCTCGCGCAGTAGTGCCGCAGCATCGCGAACGCATCTTCATCGTTGGTTTTCGAGAATGGCGAGACTTCGTGTTCCCGAAATTTTCCGAGACCGGCCCGAAGCTGAGCAGCATCTTGGAATCTAAGCCTCCGAGTAAGTACACGCTAACCGACCATCTCTGGGGTTACCTTCGCGAGTATGCTAACAAACATCGCGCGGCAGGTAACGGCTTTGGCTTTGGCTTGGTTACTAAAGAGGACACTGCTCGAACCCTCAGCGCGCGCTATTACAAGGACGGCTCCGAGATTCTTGTGTCCCAAGGAACCCAGAACCCCCGTCGCTTAACGCCTCGCGAGTGTGCGCGGTTGATGGGATACCCAGACACCTTCAAAATCCCAGTGTCGGATACGCAAGCCTACAGGCAATTCGGTAATTCGGTCGTTGTGCCGGTAGTTGAAGCTATCGCCCGTGAAGTCTTAATAGCTCTTTCGAAACCTGCGGGCACTCCCAGCGACCTCGTGCTTACCAGCAACGAAACATCGCACAGCTCTAGGAAGCCGTGGCCCCGCAAGCGAGTGAGTTATCGGAAAAATGCAAAGAAGTAGCTCGAATTCAATATGAATTTAGCGGGCATTTTCGAGGCGGTGGCCTACAAGCAACTAACGGCTGTTGACCTTCCTGACATGGGGTCTAATCAGCATGAACTAAACGGTACAGCCGCGTTGCGCTCTTTCTTTGGAACAACCGAAGAAACACGCGGGACACTCTCTTGGCATCACTTCGCTGATGACGAAGAACCTGGTGAAGATTTCGGAAGCTTTACCTTCTATGATGCTCGGGCCAAGAGTGCCGAACGAACAGGCCGCTCAGAGTGGCGATTCTTTTACCAAGGGAATTTTCTTGCACGCGCCAACGTCGGAGACACGCTGATTCTAGTACGGAGCCGAACAGGAAAGTTCTTCGGTCTGGCTCTCGAACAAAGCTCCACGTGGTTAAGAGCTGCGCGCATTTTGTTCGGGATTACCTCATCCTCGGATGTCTTCGACGAAATTTCCCCTTCCGAGCTCACGTCTAGAGAACTTCGCTTCACTACGTCCCGAATCCTCAGCGAACTTGCGCTTGAAGTAGCAATCCCCTCTACGGCCTCGGATGAAGAGCTAGTGCTTGCGCGCTTCGGTCCCAAGTTCCCGTCTACGCGCGAAATGTCAGCCTTTGCCAGAACACAGATCGAAACGGACGAGCAGCGTGCAGACGAAACTCTCGTTCGATGGCTAGAACGAGAAGAGCAACTCTTTCGCGCTCTCGAGAAACACATAATTGGCGATCGCCTGCAAAGTGGATTTGATAGCGTCGATACGTTTATCGAGTACTCACTCTCTGTTCAGAATCGGCGTAAGGCTAGAATGGGCTTCGCACTTCAGAACCATTTACAGGAATTATTTAGCGCGCATCGCCTCAGATACACGGCTCAAGCAAAGACGGAGGCAAATAATCGGCCTGATTTCGTGTTCCCCGGTGAGGCAGAGTACCGCGACCCAGCGTTTGATGCGATGCTCCTTGTAATGCTAGGCGCGAAATCTACGAGCAAGGATCGTTGGCGGCAGGTTTTAACAGAGGCGGATCGAATTCCGCATAAACATCTTTGCACATTAGAGGCTGGTATTTCGACCCGCCAAACTGATGAGATGCAGCGACAACAGTTAACGCTGGTGGTTCCCGAAGCTCTGCATGAGACCTACACTGAGCAACAGCGCACTATGATCCTTCGGGTTTCAGATTTCATCGAAGTCGTGCGTGCAAAACAAGCGTAAGGTGGCAGATGTTTTTTCGCCCGAGAAGCGGTCCATTGTCATGTCGCGCATCCGCGCGAGTGGCAACCGCGATACCGAGCTAAGGCTCATCACGCTATTTCGTAGCTCAAGAATCACTGGCTGGCGACGCAACAAGAAGATCTTTGGTAAGCCAGACTTTGTCTTTCCAGGGACCCGGGTAGCTGTCTTCGTTGATGGTTGCTTCTGGCATCGACACCCGGGCTGTAAGTTCTGCTATACGCCAAAGAGCCGATCTGAGTTTTGGCTGCCAAAGTTTGAAAGGAACATCGCTCGCGACCGCTTGGTTACGCGCACGCTAAGAAAGGCTGGATGGCGTGTTGTAAGAATTTGGGAATGTCAGCTAACTCCGAAGAAAACCAGGCGAACAACTATGCGAATCGAACGAGCATTACGTACTGCTCCGAAACGTCCGAGAAACTGAACGGCGATGACACGTCGAGTGCAACGCGTTACTACTTCATCCGATCGAAAGTCTCGCGAAGAAAGGCTAAAGTAGAAATATTCGAGCGGCCTTACTTCATCCGGTCGAATGTTTTTTGAAGAAGTTGGAGATCGGTAGCATTTCCATCTTTCTCGCGACTGCTCTCGATCCATTTTTTCTCGAGCGCGTTCTTGGTGGGACGATCGCTCTGGTAGGAGGCGATCTTAGTCGCCTGGATGTTTTGAAGCTGCGACTAATCGGAGAGGACCTTCGCCTTCAGCTCTTTGGCATTGATAGAAATCATTTCCCGGCTCGCGCCGATCGGGTACCGGATAAGAATTCGCTGGAAAACGTGCGACCTGTTTCAACGAAACGGCTGGACGCGCCTTGGAATAGTGGCTCAGTGATGCAAGGGACATGAAACGGGAATTGAAACCAGAAGAACGCGAGGAAATGGTGAGCGCCGTCGCCGCCGGCGACAGGGTGAAAGCGACGAGTATTTATCTTTCGGCCACGGAAGGTAACCTGACCGACGCCCAGAATTTTGTAAAAACTCTTAGAGCTGCAAGAATTGAGGCAGCGGAGGCGGCGGAGAAAAAGTCGCGCTAAGATATGGAGGAACACACGTCTGACGACATCGGTGGCGATCCCCAGATCACGCTGACTTGCAGGAATTGCGGGGAGGAGATCACCGATTCACGCGGCCGACTCAAAAAGCGTGATTGGGAATGTCCCTATTGCGGAGGAAGCGCGATCGGTGACGAAGACGCGAAATCCCTCGTTTGAAGGTCGTGGCTCGCCGGGGGCGAGTCCGTCCATCGGCGGACCGGACTGGCGTTAAGCGAGACGGGTGTGCTCTCCTAATGGAGACGGGATTCGAAAGTCGAGCCGACCTGCGTAGCTCAGGATGACAATGCGACACGCGTTGTCATTTCATGCGGTCGAATGTCTTCACGAAGAAAAGGACAAAATGCCTTCGGCGGAGAGATGAAGTTCGCGATCGCGAGGCGCAATCGCCACCACGCGAGGGCGCGCGTGCTCCCCGGCACGAAGGAGACGCGACAGAGCGCGTCCCTCCAAAGATGCGACGCGAAACGCCGAAGGGCCCTGGGGACCGCACCAGTCTAAGATGCAAGTTTGAGTTGAAGAGGTTAAAGGGAACTGCCAATACTCCCCGTCAATTATGGGCGCAGATAACCAGATCGATTACATTGAGTTCCAGGCGGCGGACCTGGCGGCGACGCGCTCGTTTTTTGAGCAGTTGTTGGGCTGGAAGTTTACCGATTACGGCCCGGATTACACTTCGTTCGAAGATGGACGGATCGCAGGTGGGTTCGCACGCGCGGATCGGCGCGCGACGATTGAGTCGGGGGGCGTGCTGGTGGTGTTCTATCATCCGCGGTTGGAGGAAGTGCGGCAGCGGGTGATCGATCTCGGTGGTAAAATCACTGCCGATATCTTTTCCTTTCCCGGCGGGCGCCGGTTGCATTTCACCGAGCCGAGCGGGAATGAGTGCGCGATCTGGTCGGAAGAGCCGGGCGCAGCGAAGAGCTAGAATCATTGAATCGCGGAGCAGTTCGCGATAGAATCCGAGTGGTGACGGCGACTCAGATCATCGAAGAAATTAAACGGCTCGACCCAGAACAACAATTGGGCGTGATCCGGTTTGCCTATCAATTGGACGCCGAACGACGATTGACCGGAGATGAGTTGTCTGGATTGGCAGAGCGCATGGTGAAAGCCACCGATCCCGCCGAACAGACAAGAATTCGCGAAGAAATCGTCCGCGGTTTCTACGGCCAGCGACAAGATGCCTAAAATCCGGCGGCAAAATCTCCCGCCGGCATTATTTAATCATCTGCTCGACCGGATTACAGAGCGCCAGATTCCTGCCCGTCAACTTGGTCAGTTTGCAGATTGGCTCACGACCGAGCCGGAAGTTCCGGAGGGTTCAAACGATTTCCTGAGTTGATTGTTTGTGGAGAGGGTGCGCTCGTTAAGACATTCCTGCGGGCAGGACAAGTTCCAGCGGGCGAAGAAGTGATGTAGGTGCGGTCAAAGCTCATCTTTAGCCGCCAATGATCGTCAACTCTCCGACGGCGACTCTTCCAAGAATGCGATCACCTGCTCGCGTGACACTGTCGGAAAGCCGTCAAGAAATTCTTCGATCGAGTCTCCGCCTTCAAGGTAATCGATCAGGTTCTGAATCGGAACGCGCGTACCGGCGAAACACGGCGCACCGCTCATGATTTCAGGATCGATTTTGATGACAGAACTCATTTCATCCGATCGAAGGTTTTTTGAAGTAATTGCAAATCGGTAGCGTTTCCGGTTTTCTCGCGACTGCTCTCAATCCACTTTTTCTCGAGCGCATTCTTCGTAGGTCTGTCGCTTTGATAAAAGACGCCGAAGACTCCCGGGAAAGGTAGCTGCGCGAGTTTGTAGGCGGCGAGCTCGTCGGTGACGTCGTGGCGCAGCTCGTCCTCGGGACTGTTGTCCCATTTCTTTTCTTCGATCAACTCGAAGGCGCCGCCTTTGCGTGGATTGGCCGGATCGAAGACGCCGGGGAAAAATTCAACGCATTCACTTAAACATTCGATGACGCTGAAGCCCTGGTGATCCATGGCGCGCTCGATCATCTGGATCATGTGATTGACCTGCGTGGCGTGCGTGCGCGCGATGAAGGTGGCCCCGGCGCTGATGAGTTGTTTCATCGGGTTGACCGGCATGTCGATCGCGCCCTGCGGGTCGGTCTTGGATTTGAATCCTATAGGCGAGGTAGGCGAGGTCTGTTTCTTGGTCAGGCCATAGACGAAGTTGTCCATGATGAAGTAGACGAGGTTGATGTTCTTGCGCGCGCCGTGGTTGAGATGGTTGCCGCCGATGGAGAAACCGTCGCCGTCACCGCCAAAGAGGAAGACGTTGAGGTCGGGCCGGGCGAGGCTGATGCCGCTGGCGAGCGGGACGGCGCGGCCGTGAATGAAGTGCGCGCCGAAGCCGTTGACGAAATAGGGAAAGCGCGATGAGCAACCGATGCCAGCGAGGGTGACGATCTTCTCGTGATCGAGCTGACGTTTCTCGATGACTTTGTAATAAGAGGCGAGCACGGCGAAGTCGCCGCAGCCGGGACACCAGGTGGGGTGATCGGCGGTGACGGCTTTCTTGGTGAGTTTCTCGCGTGGCGGAATCTCGGTGACGGTGGTTGGGGCGGTTGGTGTTTCAGTGCTCATGTTTAAAATTCGTTAGGGGATTTAATTAGGAAGCCAGGAATCCACGAAGGGGACGACGTGATTCAGGTTCAATTCCTGGTTTCGTGGTTTCCAACTTCATCTTCTTCCTATTTTCCCGCTTTCCTGATTCGTTAGGCTTTCTCCGGCAGTTGCGCGGAATCGGGGCGAGTTTCGTTTGTTCCAGCAGCAGCGTTCTCGGCTTCAGTCCCGGGTTTAGTCGGCGTGTTGTCGCCGGCGTGATCGACGGCGGTCGACACTTTCGCTGCAGCGCGATCGGTCGCGGCTGCGGTGCTGGCATCTTCCGCAGCCGGCTCTTCTTTTCCTGATTTCTTGCTTTCCTGATTCATTGAGTCTACCCCACTCCTTGTGGTACGACTTCTTCGACGCTGTCCACATTCTCGGGCGAAGTGTCGACGTGCAGGGACGAATGAGCGGCGTGCACAGTCGGACGGCTAACCACTCCGTCCCTGCCCGGGAAGGTGCGACCTTTGAAGACGCCTTCCAGAATTTCCTTCACGCGATACGTCAGGCCGTCGGTCTTGGTTACGCTCTCGATTTTCGGTTCGCAATAGCGCGCGCGCAAAATGGTGGCGAGCTGGCCGAAGCCATAAATCCCCTGGTCGTTCATCTCCACGGTGACGATGCGTTTGAAGTTCTTGAAGATTTTTTCCAATCCGTTAGGCAACGGATGAATGTGGCGCAAATGGATCGCGCCCATTTTCTCGCCGTGTTCGCGTCCGCGTTTCACAGCGTCGTGGATCGGGCCATAGGTTGATCCCCAGCCAACGAGCAATGTGTCGCCGCTTTGATCGCCGTAAATTTCCGGCGTCGGAATTTCTTCGGCGAGCTTTTGCAGTTTCGTGCGGCGTTTCGCCGTCATGGCCATGTGCAACTTCGGGCTGCCGGTCGGATGACCTGCCTCATCGTGTTCAAGTCCGCTGATGAGCGGATATTTCCCATCGAGAATGCGGGTGCCGGGCGCGAGATGATGCGTGATTTGATCGAGCGGGTAAGGCTTGAAGGTTTCGCGCGGCGTGAGATCGGGCTTCGGATCGATCATCAATTTCGCGAGATCGGGTTCGTCAAAAGCTTCGATGCGCGTGGCGAGTGAGGTGTCGCTCAAAATAAAAACCGGCGTGCTGTACTTGCGCGCGATACGCGCGGCTTCGATCGAGATGTAGAAACAATCCTCCACCGTCGCCGCAGCGAGGACGACGCGCGGGCTGTCGCCATGCCCGCCGTAAATCGCCTGATGCAAATCGCTCTGCTCGACATTGGTCGGCAAACCGGTGCTCGGTCCGCCGCGTTGCACATTTATAATAATAAGCGGTATCTCGGCCATCGATGCCCAGCCGATCGCCTCGGTCTTGAGCGAAATGCCAGGACCGGCGCTGCCGGTGACCGCGAGATATCCGGAAAAGGAAAAGCCGAGCGCGAGCGAGACGGCACCGAGTTCATCCTCGGCCTGGACAAACATGCCGCCGTATTTTGGAAATTCGCGCCGCAGCGTTTCCATAACCGACGACCAGGGAGTGATCGGATAACCAGCGCCGTAGCGCACCCCACCGGCGATCAATCCGTAGGCGAGCGCCTGGTTGCCATCCATTGTGATCTGCGCGGGGGCGCCCGGTTTTTTTTCGACGTGCTCGAATTGATACTGCTTCGTCAGGACGTTGCCGACGGGATAAGCGTAGCCGGCCGTGAACGCCATGATGGCGGTGTTGACGATGCTCTCATCTTTGCCGGTGAATTTTTCTTTGATCAGCGTCGCCAATTTCTCGGTATCGAGATGAAAAATCTTGGCGATCAAGCCAAGGATGAAAATGTTTTTGCCTTTGTCCTTCGCCGTGCCGCCGAGCGCTTCGACCGTGAGGCCGGTGATGGGAACGCCGACGTAAACGAAACGTTTGTCGTCGAGGTTCGGCTCGACGTTATCGGAATCGTAAAGGAGGACGCCACCTTCTTTGAGAAAATCGATGTGGTCCTGATAACTGTGTTGATAGAACGCGACGAGAAAATCGGCTTCATCGCCCGCGGAAAGCACTTCGCCTGTGCCCATGCGGACCTGGAAAATGGACGGGCCGCCGGAAATCGTGGCGGGAATCGTCATGTAGGTCATGACGTCGTGGTCGCTGCGTCCGGCGAGGCGCGCGAGAAATGCACCGGCCGATTGAATGCCGTCCTGCGAATTTCCGGCGAGACGAATGACGGCGTCGTTGATGTTTTCGGGACGCAGATCGGCGCGGTCGGAACCCGGACTGGCGGATTCCGGAGAAGGCGCGCCGTTCGTCGCCTGTTTTTCCGCTTGAGTATTATTTGGAGTTACAGAATCGCTCATAAATCGATCACACGCAGTTAACACACTAACAAAAGTAGCCGATGAATCCAGCAGGCATTATTCCGCGATACGAATGAAAGCGGACGAACGCGATGGAGGGCGCCGCGCTGTCGGCGTCCGACGAATTAGACGCGACGGCGTATATTTCAGAATGAATGGGGAAGGTGAACATAAGCGTAAACATCCAGCGCACATGCCGGTGGTCGAACGCCACAATGAGCCCGTAATTATTTTTCTCACAGTTTGCAGCGACGACCGGAAAGACATTTTCGCTTCGCCCGACAGCAGCGGAGTCATTGTTGATGCATGGAAGAATGCCAAATCGTGGCTCGTGGGTCGCTATGTGATCATGCCAAATCATATTCATCTTTTTTGTGCTCCCGGCGTTTTTCCATCCGAACCGCTCCAACAATGGGTTCGCTTTTGGAAGAACCTCGCTTCCCGCAACTGGCCACGCCTCAAAGAGCACCCAATCTGGCAACGTGATTTTTGTGACACGCAATTGCGCCGGCACAAAAATTACGAGGCGAGATGGAACTATGTGATTGCTAATCCCGTCCGCGCAGGACTTGTCGAAAAATCGCGGGATTGGCCATTTCATGGTGAGATAAATATTCTTCCATGGTAATGCTCTGGCGGAATGGGTCACGACGGCGCGTGCCCCTCCATCTGAAAATGAAACTTTTCTTTTATACATTGCTCGCGGTTCCAGGCATCGTTTTCGCCGCGGATAATAACTCGCCTAAGTTCGACGCCGCGGCCGCGGAACGATTCGCAAAACTCGCGCTGGCCTGCGTGGCCAAGGAATATCCAAACCACATCAGCCACGTTTTGAACAGCGACGCGGATGTGGCGCCGCCGCGAAAACTGACGCCGGCGTTTTGCGGTTGCTACGACTGGCACTCGTCGGTGCACGGTCACTGGCTGCTCGTTAGGCTGATTCGCACATTTCCTGATGCGCCCTTTGTCGCGCCCGCGCGTGCAGCGTTGCGCAAAAGTTTGTCGGCAGAAAATCTGAAAGAGGAAGCTGCCTATCTTCACGGAACGGGCCGCGCGAGTTTCGAGCGGCCATATGGATTAGCGTGGCTGTTGCAATTGTGCGCCGAGCTGCGCGAATGGGACGATCCGCAAGCGCGCGAGATGCTGGCGAATTTGCAGCCGCTCGAGAACGCCGCGGTCGATCGTTTGAAAACGTGGCTGCCGAAACTTTCGCATCCCGTACGGATCGGCGAACACGATCAGACAGCGTTCGGGCTCGGGCTCATGCTCGATTACGCGCGAGGGAAGCACGACGACGCTTTCGCGAAACTTGTGGCTGATTCTGCACGGAAATTTTTCCTGGCCGACAAAAATTGCCCGCTCGATTACGAACCATCGGGCGAAGATTTTCTTTCACCCTGCCTGGGCGAAGCGGACGTGATGCGACGTGTGCTTCCGCAGAAAGAATTCGCGAAGTGGTTGAAAGAATTCATGCCGCAAATTCCAACGGCGCCTCGACGCAGCGAGGCGGCTACAGGTTGGCTGCCGGTCGCTATCTCGCCTGATCCGAGCGATCCGAAGCTAGCGCATCTCGATGGACTAAACCTGAGTCGTGCCTGGATGCTGGAAGGAATTCTTTCCGCGCTGCCGGCCGACGATTCGCACCGCGCCGCTCTGCGAGCAGTCGCCGACGCGCATGCACGCGCTGGTCTCGCCGCCGTCACGGGCGAACATTACGAGGGCGGACATTGGCTCGGTAGTTTTGCGGTTTACCTAACGACTCAGCGCGGAATCGAACGACCGTCATCGAAATAAGCGCGAGAGGATGTCAGTCTTCGCAGGACGAAATCCTTCGCCCTCGGCGCGACTTTCGTGCACCACCGAACGGAACGGGATTTATTTTCGGAGCGGCGCCGTGCAATTAGATTTCCGGATTCGAGCGACGCGTATCGTTTCTCCGTCATGAGCAGCGACGGCCGCGTCGCGGGAAGTATCGCAAGGACATCAAAGACGGGAGCGCCTTTTGCTTTGACGAAGTGCGTCCAAAACCAAGCCAGCTCCGGCTTTTTCGATAAAGATACGCTCCCGCATTTCCGCTCGCGCGGATCGCGCGGAGGTCCGCTGCATTCAGAATCAGTTGCGTGGATGACGTTTCAATGGGCGTCAGGAAAATCGGAATGCCCGATTGCAGAACCACGCGCGCGCCTGCCGGATCTTTGAAAACATTCGCATCGTGAATGCGAAATCGATCGTTCGGACTGACGGCCACTTTACCGCCGCGCGATGTCCCGCCGACAAAAATGATCCGCGCAATGCGATCCGCCAATTCTGGATGAATTTTCAGAAACGTCGCGAGATTCGTTAGGGGACCGAGCGCGATGTAAGTCAGGCGTCTTTCTTTTCGCAACTCCGCTGCTAACGCTTCGGTCGCAAGAGTTCCGTGTCCCAGATCGCGCGCGGAACCGGCTCCCGCATGGACAGCCGCGGAGTCGAGCCCAGCTTCGGCGCCGAAATGATCGGCGAAGTATTTCGCGGCGCGAGTCGTATCGCGAAGCGGTGCATTCCCATAAGTCGTGCTGATTCCGGCAATGCGAACTTCCGGACAATTGAATGCGAAGAGCAAGGCAAAGGCATCGTCGACTTCGCGCAACGGCGACCCGATGGATGGATCGGTATCGATCCAGATCGTGCCGGCGTTTGCGAGCGGCGCAGAGCACGAAATGAAAATCAGGAAGAGAAACAACCTGGTCCGTGTCACGGTCGAATTAAACGTCGAGGGGCGCGACCGGGAGTTACGGCGCCGTCGAACTAAAGCGCAATGCCTTGCGAAGCTCCGTCGGTAGTTCCGGCAAATTCCGGCGCTCGATCAGAAACGTGATCACGCCCGCCAGTTCCTTGAAGATGTAATTCTTGTTCACGGCGCCTTGCAGATATTGTTCGCCGCTGCTGCCCCCGGTGCCGACGCGCGTGCCGATCATGCGCCGCACCATTTGCAGATGGCGGTAACGAAAGTTCGCAACCTGCTCATCGATTTCGATCAAGGCGTTGAGCAAGGCAAAAGGCAAACGAAAGAGCGGCTCGTCGCGATAAAGCATGATGAAAAGCGCGGCGCGCAACGCCGGCGGTGAAAAATCTCCTGCGCCGCTTTTGAAAAACACGTCATCGAATTTCCCGAGCAAATCCGGTTTGTCGTCGCGCGCGGAAAGACTCTCTCCGTAAAGCAGGCGATAACGTTCCCAGAATTTCGGTCCGTCTTTCGCTTCTAGATCCTTCCAAAACGAATCGTCGAAAAACGGCATCCGCTCGAGCCATTGCTCCACCAGCTCTAATAACGAAGGCAACTTTTCGGCCTCGGTGATGTCTTTGTAGTCCTGCTCGTTGAAGCCGCCGACGTCGGTGTGCTTGTAGTAATCGGGTCGAAAACGATTTTCCATGCGGAGCCCGAGCGTCGATTCGATCTGGCGGAATTGTCTGCTCTGAAAACCGGAAGCGCCTTCGAGCCGCGAACGGAAATCGAGAAAATCCAGCGGCGTCATGGTTTCGAGGACGTCGACTTGCCGGTTCAGCAATTTCCAAATCTCGACGACGCGTTTCAGGCGATGCACGACGACATTCATGTCCGCGCCGTTATCGTCCGCGGAAGGTTTACGCAGAACGTCGCAACACGCCTCGAGCTCGTGCAGGATTTGTTTGAACCAAAGCTCGTAGGTTTGATGCACGATGATGAAAAGCATTTCATCGTGCGCCTGGACTTTGCCGTCTTTCAGGCTGAGCGGCTTCTGGAGCGCGAGCAGTTCCTCGACCCCGAGATACGTCCCGTAATATTGATTGAACGGACACTCCATCCCGAATTGTCTCGCACCGCTGCGGGTGGGTCAATCGATGGATTCGTTCATCCGCCAGCGCGAACCGTTACGCATTTTATTCGTTAGGCCAAACGATGTGTCGAACTTCTCCACCATGCGCGCGAAGCGTTTCAAGCGCGCGCCGTATTTCAGCCGGGCGCGAAGACTTGGCTCAGCGTGGGTGCCGTTATTTTCGAATCCGTTGCCATTGTGGCCGTTTGAGGAACGACTTACCTCGGCAAAATCTGTCGCAGAGTTTTTCATTTCGAAATTTTGAATCGAAAATGTGGCAGGCAGGTTAAGGCCACGTCACATTTTTGTGAAATCAGAGCTCAGCAATCCTCGTGCTCGACGATGACGCTCGGAGGATTTTCCTCGTGGCGAACAATCTTAATTTCGTCACTCGTTTGTTTCCTAAACGTAACTTCGCCGAATGAAAGACCTCGGCTATAAAACGCGGCATATGGGTTTGCCGTTTCTTTTTCGCTTTCTGATCGTCTGCGCTCTCGGTGTCGCGCCGTTGCTGCGCGCCGATTCGCTTCCGCCACCGAAATCAGCCGGGTTCGAGCATGTCATCGTCGTGATGATGGAGAATCGTTCCTTCGATCATTTCATGGGCTGGCTTCCGGGTGCGAATGGCCAGCAGGCCGGTCTGACTTTTCTCGACAGCAATGGCGGATCGCATCCGACGCATGCGCTGCCGCCTGATTATCAAGGCTGCGGGTTTCTCGATCCGGGGCATTCTTATGAAAACGGTCGTGTGCAATATCACAACGGCGCGGCCAATGGCTGGCTCTTGAACGGCTCGGATGGCGATTCGTCAGATCCAAATCGTGCGAACGACATTTACGCGATTGGTTATTACGGCCAAAGCGATCTCGCGTTTCTCGGCGCGGCCGGACCGGCCTTCACGGTTTGCGACAATTATTTCGCGGGCATTCTCTCGGCCACTTATCCGAATCGATTTTACATGCACGCGGCGCAAACGGATCGCCTGGACAATGCGTCTACGATTTCCACGTTGCCGACGATCTGGAGTCGATTGGAGGAAAAGGGATTTTCCGGTCGCTATTACTATAGCGATCTGCCGTTTCTCGCGTTGTGGGGCTCGCGCTACCTTGGAATTTCAAAACCGTTCACCCAGTTCCTGACTGATGCCGCCAACGGCACGCTGCCGAATGTCGCCTTCATCGATCCGCGCTTTGAAGACGAAGGCAGCGGAACATCCGGCGACGATCATCCGCACGCCGACATTCGGAACGGCGAAGTTTTCCTGAACCAAATTTACAACGCGCTTCGCAACAGTCCGAATTGGTCGAAGACCGTCCTCATAATCAATTACGATGAGTGGGGCGGATTCTTCGATCACGTCCCGCCGCCGCTCGCACCGATTCCTACCGCCAGTGCAGCTGCGGGCGACACGGATGGACGGCTCGGATTTCGAGTTCCATGCATCGTGATTTCTCCGTACGCGCGGCGAAACTTCATCGCGCACGGTCAGTACGATCACACTTCGATCTTGAAAATGATCGAATGGCGTTTTGGATTAACGCCGCTGACGGTGCGCGATTCTTCCGCGGGCAATCTGGCAGATGTTTTAAATCTCGCGCAGCCCGATGTGACCGCGCCCGCGTTCAACGTGCCGACGGGACCATTCGGCGCGGCGTGTTCTCCCTTGCCTAACGACCCCGAAGCGGCCGAATGGCTGGAGAATCAACAGGAGTTAAAAGCGCTCGCGCTGCAATTCGGATTTCAGGGGGTGCACTAACATGAAACGTTATTTTCATCTCGCGCTCCTTCTCGGATTTTGCGGCGTCGGCCAATTACATGCCCAAGCCCCGGCCTTTGATCACATCGTGGTAGTAATCGAAGAGAATCATTCTTTTTCCGACATCATCGGCAATGCCGCGGCGCCTAACATCAATGCGCTTGCAGCGGCGGGCGCAAATATTGTCAATGCCTCGACCGATCCGATGGGGAACACGAGTGGCTCTCACGCCGTTCGCCATCCAAGCCAGCCGAATTACCTCGAGTTTTATTCCGGAAGTAATCAGGGAACCATTCAGGATGGACATCCGGGAACGAGCGGCGAACCATTTTCCAGCGCGCCACCCTTTACGACGCCGAATCTCGGCGCGGCCTTGCGCAACGTGGGTTACAGTTTCGCGACCTATTCGCAAGGCTTGCCTAGTGTCGGTTTTGATGGCGACAGCGCAGGAGATTATTATCGCAAACATAATCCCGCGACTAACTGGGTGAACGACGCGACGCCGACCGCGGATCAATTGCCTTCCACCGTCAATCAACCGTTCACGGCATTTCAGGCGATCGCGGCGAGTCCTGGAAGTTTTGCGAATCTTCCCACCGTTTCCTTCGTCGTGCCCGACCAGCAAAATGATATGCACGACGGCAGCATTCAGCAGGCGGACAGTTGGCTGAAGACGAACATCATCGATACCTATCTCGCCTGGGCCACGACGCACAACAGTCTGCTCATCGTGACGTTCGATGAGGACGGTGACAACACCGCTTCAAATCAGATCTCCACTATTTTCGCAGGCGCGAATATTCATCCCGGCAATTATCCGGAGACGAATCTGAATGCGAGTAATCCATACCTGGCGACACCGGGCGACCCGGGCATTCAGACTCCCACCGGTACCGCCATGAATCACTACAATGTTCTTTCCACGATCGAAGATGTTTACGGGCTCGCACACATCGGCGGCTCTTTGAATCGACCGCCGGTCTCCGACATTTTCGTCATGCCGATTTTTACCGGCCCATTGATCGCGCCTAACGAGTTAACTTCGTCGTTTGGCGATGCCGGTAATCTGTTTCCGCTTTTTTCCTCCCAGCCCATTCGATATCAGCAGGTCTTCGATGCCGGCCAGTTTTCGCGCTTGAATAATGGCGGCGGCCTGATCAACCGCATCGCGTTTCGCGGACACGGACCGGGTATTCCGTTTACGGCTACGATTCCGCAGTTGCAGGTGAATCTTTCCACGACGAGCAAAACGCCCGATGGATTGAGTTCGACGTTTGCGAGCAACGTCGGCGGCGACGACACGCAGGTATTTTCGGGAACGCTGCAAGCTGCCGTCACGCTCAACGGTGATCCGGCAAACTTCGAGATCGTGATCAACTTTACGACGCCATTCTTTTACGATCCGGCCCAAGGAAATCTTCTGCTGGACGTGCGTAATCTACAGGGCAGCACGGAAGTTCCGCCTAACGACCAGGAGATTGATGGTTCGTCGGCAACCGGTGACTCGATATCGCGCGTTTACAATTACGGCAATTTCAGCGCGACGACCGCTGGCCAAACTGGCGGGATCGATGAGAAAGATAGCTACGGCCTCGTCACGCGTTTCAACGCCATCAATGCCGTCTCCAGAAAAACGCACGGGAGCGCCGGAACTTTTGATGTTGGTCTTCCGCTTCTGGGAACTCCCGGCATCGAGTGTCGCGATGGAGGAGCGTCCTGCATTTGCCAAATCGTAGCGACATTTCCCACGCCCGTGACCATCGCGAGCGCGCAGGTGACACAAGGAACAGGAACCGTGAGCAACACCATGACCGCGGGCAATCAGGTGTTGATTAACCTCACCGGAGTGACCAACGCACAGACGATTAAGGTAACGCTGCTCGGCGTGAACGACGGCGTCGCGACAAATAACGTCACAATTCCGATGTCGGTCCTGCTCGGCGATACGAGTGCGAATGGCGCCGTTAATTCCTCCGATGTCAGTCAGACAAAAGCGCAATCGGGGCACGCGCTGAACGCGGGAAACTTCCGCGAGGATGTCACGGCCAGCGGCTCCATCAACAGCTCCGATGTTTCAATCGTGAAAATCCAGTCCGGCACGAGCATACTTGCGGCATCGTCGCCCAATCACGTGATACGCGAGAAAAAATAGGCGCGCTTACTTCATCTCCACCATTTCGTGGATGTTTCCGCGGACTTCGCTGCGTCGGAAATTTCGATCCTGCTCGAAGATTTTAACCGGAATGTCGTGGCGTGGGCTCATCGTCACGCGCACAACGCGCTCGACTTTTGTGCGCGGCACGACTTCGAGACGGAATCGTTGCAGAATCATCGAGATGGAAATTTTCATGGCCTGCATCGCGAACATGACGCCGATGCACGCGCGCGGTCCGGCGCTGAACGGCAGGTATTCGTAAGATGACGGATCGATCGTTAACCAGCGATCCGGGAGAAATTTTTCGGGCTCCGGATAAAGATCAGGCTGGTGATGGGTGAGATAGTGACTGCAAATGACGCGCGAGTTTTTCGGGATTTTGCAGCCGCCCATTTCCACGTCCGCGGTGACGGAACGAATGGTGTAGGGAACCGGCGCGAGAATCCGCATGCTTTCTTTGATCACGCGTTCGAGCAACGGGAGCTGCGACAGCTGATCGATCCGCGGCGGCGCACCGTGTAAAACGCCATCGAGTTCGTCCAGGAGGTCATGCGCAATTTGCGGATGTTGCGCGAGAAGAAATAATGTCCAGGTCAGAGTGCTCGCAGTTGTTTCATAGCTCGCGCCAAAAAGAATCGCAGCCTGACCGACGAGTTCCATATCGGTCATGCCGTGATTTTCGTCGTCACGCGCCTGCGTGAGAATGGACAGAACATCGGTGCGGCCTTCAGGATTCTTCCGGCGCTGATCGATCATGGAAAGAAACAAGCGCTCGAGTTTTTCCGCGTGCCGGAGCATGCGGCGATAAGCGGTTCCCGGCAGATCGAAAGGAAACAGCCAAACGGAGGCGGCGAAATTTCTACGCAACCATTCCTCGATCATGCTGCCAATCTGGAACGACTCGCGCGGATCGGGACTGAACAGCACCGTGCTGGCGAGCCGGAGCGCGAGATTGCGCATTTCCTGATAAAGATTACGCACGGTGCCTGCGCGCCAATCGCTCAGGACGGTGTCCGCCGTTGTCACCATCAGATCGTGATAACCCTCCACTGCTTTCCGGTGGAATGGCGGCATGACGAGTTTTCGCTGCTGCTTGTGCTGCGCGCCTTGCATGCGCGTGAGGCCGAAACGCAGCCGGCGCTGCGCAGAATTCTCCGGGCCGCGCAAGGTCTGACCGGTGGTGCGAAACGTTTCCGGATCGCCGAGCACCTGCCGATTATATTCGGGTCCGATGCTTAAAACATTCAGGCGCCGATTTTTTTCGTGCGGCAAAACCGGACCGAGAATGGTGAGATCGCCATGTTTGCGGTAGGCGTCGCGCATGCACGCGATGGGATCGCGAAAAAATGCGATGTAGTACGGAACCGCTTCCGCCCCTCGAAAAATGCGCGGCGGCGCCGTGGTCTTCGGAGTTCCGGCGTTGGTTAAAACTGTCTGCATGCGGGCGCGACCCAAGTTATTCCACGTCGATTTCGCGGACTCCTTTTTGCGCTCTTATTGTTTCGACCTGATTTCGCATTTTGTCAGCAAAACCGACATCCGCTGAAATTGCTTCGATGAGAATAAACGGCGACGAGGCATCGGACGTGGTGACAGCGATGTTCTCGATGTGAAACATGCGATAAAGAAAAGGCTGACGTGTTTCGATGTCTTTTACGCGATAGAGTTCCAGTGTGTCGGTAACCTTGTTAAAAACGCCTTCGGTAATTTTCAGGCGCTCGGTGGTGAGTTCATAGATTTTATTTTTCGTCTGGAGATAGCGAGCGAGCGCGATGAAGATCGGCACGATGAGCCAGCAAAACAGGCCGCACAGAACGTACAGGCCGAGATTTTTCCATTGTGAAGATGGTCCGCGCCAGATGGTCGTTTCGGGCATGGCGACGGTTTTAACACGTCGGCGCGAGAGAACAAGCCGCGGATGATCACGCAGGCTTTTGTGCTCGGGGCCGGACTGGGAACGCGCCTTCGTCCGCTAACGGAAAATTTGCCCAAGCCGCTCGTCCCGATTTTCCAGAAACGGCTCATTACTTTTGCATTCGATCATTTGATCGAAGTCGGCATCGCGAAATTTGTCGTGAACACGCATCGGCAGCCGGAGATGTTTACGGAATATTTTCCTTCGTCGACCTATCGCGATTGCCCGATCGAATTTCGAAATGAGCCGCTCCTGCTCGATACGGGTGGAGGCATCAAGAACATCGAGAACTCGTTAGGCGCGGAACCGTTCATCGTTTATAGCGGCGATATTCTTAGCGACGTCGAGCTTTCTCCTCTGATCGAGGAGCACTTCGAGAAGAAAAACGATGTCACCATCGCATTACGCACGACCGCTCACGGCTCCGAGGTCGTCCTGCGTAACGGCGCGGTTGTGGAAATCAGAAGTAAAGGCGAACCGCGCGGAGATTACGATTTCGCCGGCATTTCGATCTGGAACGCGAACATTTTCCAACGCATTCCAGCGGCAACGAAAATTTCGTTCATTCCCATTCTTCGAAAATGGATCGAGGAGGGCGGCCGCATCGGTGGTGTTGTCCTCGGCGACGGAAAATGGTTCAACATCGGAACGCGCACGAACTATTTGGAAATTCATCGCACGATCGCGCGGGAAAATTGGAAACCGGCGTACGTGCATGAACCGGGCTGGCCGGTGTGGATCGCGCCGGAGGCAACGATTGCACCGAGCGCGCAACTGCGCGGATTTCATGCGATCGGATCGGGATGCACCGTGGGAGAGGAGGCTATGCTAGAAGACAGCGTTCTCTGGCCCGGTGCACAAATTGCTTCCCGTAGTCGGCTTCAGAACTGTATTGTGCGCTCCCACCAAAAAGCGCAGGGCGCCCTCCATGACCTCGACATCTAGTTCGGATTTACTGTTGCATCAGACGCGCATTCGCTTTCCGGCGTTTAGCGATGCGAAGGTCAATATCTCGCCGATCGAGAAAGGCGGATCCGGGCGCCGGTTTTATCGCATCCGCGTTTCGCCCGAACAAACAATCATCCTCGTAAAATATAATCTGGAGCGCGAAGAGAACCGTCTCTACGTCCAGATCGCGGAATTTTTTGCCGAACATAAAATTCGCGCACCAAAAATTTATTTCCACGATCCGACAGAGGGATTGATCTGGATCGAAGACCTGGGCGAAATTGATCTCTGGAACCACCGTGAAGAAAGCTGGCTCGTGCGCCGCGCACTCTACGAATCGGCGCTCGACGAAGCGACGAAATTGCATCGCTTGCCGCCAGAGAGCGCACAGAACATTCAGCCGCATCTCGCACCGGAATTCAACGCGGCGCTCTACTTATGGGAGCAAAATTATTTCCTCGAGAATTGCCTCGGCCGCTATTTCGGTTTGTCCGGGCAACAGATCACGGCGCTCGGATCGCTTCCTGCGTTACAGGAAATTGCCCAGCGCCTTGGGAATCTGCCGCGCGTGCTCGTGCATCGCGATTTCCAGTCGCAGAATATCATCGCGCGAAATGGCCAGGCTTACCTGATCGATTTTCAAGGAATGCGCCCTGGGCTGGCGGAATACGATCTCGCTTCGTTGCTCTACGATCCGTACGTGGAGTTGTCGGATGCGAATCGCAACGAGCTCATCGAATATTACTGGAGCCGCCGGGATGACAGCTCACCTTTGCCGGAAATTTTTGAGCTCTGCGCGATGCAAAGATTGATGCAGGCTCTCGGCGCCTATGGATTTCTGGGTTTGGTCAAAGGCAGCAAAGCGTTTCTGAATCACATTCCAACGGCAATCCAATCGTTGCGTTCGCTCATCGAACGAATGCCAAATTTAAAACAACTCGAGCAGGCGCTCGCGGCTCTAACCGTAAACTAGGACACTCGTTAGGGTTACGTTCAAATGAACTCTGTCCTTGTTGCCGCAAAACAATAGTGCTGGGATAAACAGGTGGAACGAGCTGCGCCGCGCGACAGAAATTCGCGCATTCGATGGATAGCATGGGCTGCGATGTTACTCGCCAGTTCGTTGCCCGATATTATTTTTCGACAATTCTCGGTCGATCCGCCGGTGTGGGTGCCGTTCGCGCAAATTGGCGTGCTACTGGCGATGACAATCGCGTGCGGTCTTTCGCCGAGATGGAGGGGCGTTTCCGGATTCATTCTTGCTCTCGCGGCATTGCGTTTGGGTTGGTCCGTCATCATGCCGGCGTTTGCCTGGAGCGATTCGCTTGCGGCGTGGTCGAGTCGGCTCAATTGGCCCGAGCGCATGTTTCTTACGCGGGTGCTCGCGTTGAGCGGAGCTGTTGTCATCGGCTTAACGTTGATCGGTAGCGGATTGACGCGGCGCGATTTGTTCCTGCGATGGGGCGATCCGAGCGCTCCCGCAGAACCAGTGCGACCGTTTTGGTTTCGACCCATCCCTTGGTCTCAGCTCGGACCGATTCTGCTCGCAATCTTTGGCGTCGTCCTGCCGCTATTTCTCTACTTTTCGCTGCGCCCGGATTTTTCTACCGCTGGGCGCATTTGGATTTTCCTTCCATGGGGAATCGCCACGGCCACGATCAATGCAGCCAATGAAGAATTCCAATTTCGCTGTGCCCTGCTGGCGCGACTGAAACATGTGCTGTCCGACAAAGAGATGGTGCTGCTAACCGCATGTTTCTTCGGGCTCGCCCACTATTACGGACAGCCTTCCGGGAAAATCGGAATCATTCTCGCCGGCATCGCGGGTTGGTTATGGGGAAAAAGTATGATCGAAACGCGCGGATGGACCTGGGCTTTCTCGATTCATCTGGTGCAGGACCTCGTCATCTTCGCGTTTCTGGCGATGACGCCTGGATCTTAAAGATCAGGTCAGAAACGGATTTGTGCGGCGTTCGTCGCCCACCGTCGTCGTCGGACCGTGACCGGGTAAAACTGTAACGTCGTCACCGAGTGGAAAAAGTTTCTTCTTAATCCCACCGAAAAGCAGGTCGGCATCGCCGCCGGGCAAATCCCAACGACCAACGCCACCCGCAAAAAGAACGTCGCCGCCAATAAGCAGCTTCTCTTCCCGTAAAAAAAAGCAAAGGCTCCCCGGCGAATGGCCGGGAACTTCGAAGATCTCGAAATCGAGTTCGAGAAATTCGCGCGAGGACGTTTCTTCGATCAGAAAATCGGGCTTTGTCGGTTCGACTTCGAAACCGAAGCCATAATTTCGAAAAAAATCCGGATCGGAGATCATCGGGACGGTGTCTGGATGGCAGCCAACCGGACAACCAAAGCGCCGTTTGATCTTCGCGACGTCGGGAATGTGATCGATGTGACCGTGCGTGAGCAGCAGGAGTTTGAGATCGACGCCGCGCGAAACGAGCCAATCGCACGCACCGTCGGGAGCATCGAACAGGATCGAACCCTGCGGCGCTTGCAGCAGATAACAATTTGTCTCAAAAATTCCACCGCAAAAGGTCTCGTATTTCATGCTCGTGCCATCAAAGTAATCGATCATCTTCGCGGTTCGAGCACGATTGCGAAAAGACCAGCCAGGGGAACAAAACCTGCATCTTACAGATTTATTTGTGGCCACGTTTGAATTTTCCGGCGGGCCGATTGTCTCACTTACCTACACCGATGCAAATTGCCGCCGATTTCTTGCGTTCCACCTGAACTCTGGCACTTTGCGTAACCTTTTTTCTAGAATGAAGCCTCTTGTTCGCCCGTCACTCACTCTCACCGCCATTTCGCTCGCGAGCACGCTTGCGCTCTCGCCTCTGCAAGCGAAGACGGATGCGGAACAAGTCGCCGTTTCCGTCGGCCGTCTTCTCGAGGAAGGGCATTACACACACCAGCCGTTGAACGATGAGGTTTCGAAGAAATTCCTCAAAACCTATCTCGAACTGCTCGACTTCAGTCATCTGTTCTTCACCCAGCAAGATGTCGATGCGCTAAACGCGAAATACGGCACAGCCATCGACGACGATGTTCTGCTGGGAAACTTAAAGCCGGCTTACGAAATTTTTGATCTCTATCAAAAGCGTGTCGATGACCGCGTCGCCAAGATTAAGGAATACCTGAAAAAACCGCCGGCCGAATTCAAAGGCGACGAAACCCTGACTCTCAGCCGCCAAAAAGCGCCGTGGCCGAAAGACGAAGCGGAAGCCGATCAAATGTGGACGGCGCGAATCCAGAACGAATTGCTGCAGGAAAAGTTGAGCGAGCATCCGATCGAGCCCGGGCCGCAACTGGTCGCGCGGCGTTACGATCGCCTTGCCCGCAACGTGCACGAAGAAGATCGCGACGAACAAGTGAAGCTCTTCCTCGATGCGCTCGCCCAAACCTACGACCCGCATTCCGAATACCTGAGCAAGTCCGACCTCAAAAATTTCAGCATTAACATGGGTCTCTCGCTCGTCGGAATCGGCGCGATGCTCCGCTCGGAAGATGGCTACGCGAAAATCGAGAGTCTCGTTCCCGGCGGCCCGGCGCAAACAGATGGCCGTATCAAGGTCGGCGATCGCATCACCGCGGTGGGCCAGGGCACAGGGGATTTCGTCGACGTGCGCGACATGCGTCTGGACAAAGTTGTCGAAATGATTCGCGGAAAGAAAGGCACCAAAGTTCGCCTGCTCATTATTCCTGCATCGGCAGCCGATCCGTCGCACCGCAAAACCATCGACCTCGTGCGCGCGGAAATTAAGCTGAAAGATCAGGAAGCGCGCGCCGACATTATTATTAAGAAGGACGCCGACGGAAATCCGGTAAAACTCGGCTGGCTGACTTTGCCTTCGTTCTACGCCGACATGGATCGGCACGAAAAGAGCACAACCAAAGATGTGCAGGCGTTGTTGAAACGTTTGCGGAAGGAAAACATCGCCGGGTTGGTCATCGATCTGCGCCGTAACGGCGGCGGTTCGTTAGAGGAAGCGATTTCGTTGACCGGATTATTCCTGAAGTCCGGACCGATCGTGCAGACGAAAGATTCACACGATCACATTTCGATTTCGAACGATCCGGATTCGGGAATTGGCTACGCGGGACCGCTTGTGGTTTTGACCAGCAGGCAAAGTGCATCGGCCAGCGAAATTTTTGCCGGTGCGCTCCAGGATTATGGACGCGCTGTGATCGTGGGCGACAAAAGCACTTTTGGCAAAGGCACTGTGCAAACGATTCTCGAAATCGGCCGGTTCACTTCGCTTCTCGGCAGCCGTTCCCAGGATGACGGCGCGCTGAAATTGACCATCCAAAAATTCTATCGCGTCGCTGGCGGTTCTACTCAACTTCATGGTGTTGCTTCGGACATTGTGTTGCCGACGCTGACCGATCTTCCGGAATATGGCGAAGGCGCGCTGAAAAATTGTTTGGCGTATGACGAAGTGCCAAAGGCGAAATTTACAAAATGGTCCGACACACATTCGCTTTTCATCGATGAATTGAAGCGGCGCTCCGGCGAACGCGTGCAGGCGGATTCGGAATTCCATTACGTCATGGAAGACATGGGACGCCTCCGCCACAAGCTGGATGAAAACAAAATTTCGTTGAACGAAGATGTTCGCCGCAAAGAGATGTCGGAAGATAAGTTGCGCAAAGAAACACGCTCGAAAGAGCGCCTGGCACGGCACGTTGAGGAACCGCGCATTTATCGGCTCACGCTCGAGACGGTCGATCAACCGAATCTGCGGTTGATCATGTTCCCGGGGAAAATGGCTTCAGCGAAAAAGAACGGCGCGTCCTTGAAAGTCGCACCCGAGGCCGCGCCCGACAGCGATTCCGATGACGACACGATCGGCGGAGATGACGACACAAAGGAACCGGCGATCGATCCGGAGCGCGACGAAACTCTTAGCATCCTGGGCGATCTGGTGACATTGAGCGCTGGCCCGAAGACAGCTAGCACAACGAAGCCGTAATTGTTCGAATCAACGCGGCCGCTTCGACACCAGCACCGTCGCTGTCTGCGTGAAAACGATTTCGTCGTTTTGATTTCGTGTGGCGTAACGAATCCGCGCCGTCCCACGATCCGCTCTTGAGCGCGACTCTTGCACCTCAACAATCTCCAGTCGTAAGCGCAGCGTATCGCCAGGCCGCACCGCCATAGGGAAACGCATCTCATCGACACCGAGACCAATCGCGCCCCCGGCAAGATTGAGATCGCTCGTCACCAGCAAACGCATCGTGATCGCCGCGGTATGCCAGCCGCTCGCCACCAGACTGCCGAAAACACTTTTCTTCGCCGCTTCGCGATCGAGATGAAACGGTTGCGGATCAAACTCACGCGCAAATTGCATGATCGCGCTCTCGGTCACTTCATAAGGGCCGGACTCGAATCGATCACCGACTTTTAAATCTTCAAGATATCGCTCCGTCATTGGAAACACTGTATCCGCATCTCATCACTGATTCGATGAACGGACGGTCCGCGGTTAGTCGCCCTCGGTTGGTTTGAGTCGGCTAGCCCTGAAACCATAAATAGAGCTTGTCATCGTCCGGCTTTTTGTAAATTGAGATCAATCCTCCTTCCTCGACGAGGGAGCCTACGTAGTTGTCTTTGGACGGATTAGGAAACCAAGACGGCCACTCTGCAGGCAGCGTTTGCAAGATCTTGTCGTTATGTTGGTGGAAGAACGGATCAGCACGCCATGCTTCTAGGTGATGCTCCAGCTCATCGGCTGGGATGGAAATCGACGCAAAGTAGATGTGCCGCTTGTCCTGAAGAGAATTTCCCAACACGCGCTCGGCCTTACACCAGGTCCAAACGCGGCGGATACGATCGGCTTTGTAGCCAAGAAAAATTCCGCGATTCCAAAAATCTGCTTCGGATGTCAAGCCGTCCGGCCAGTCACCATAACCGGTCCGGCCCGTGAACGCGTCATCGAGCCAAAAATACCCGCCGACAGCCAAAACCGGTATGGCGATGAAAGGCCACAGCTTCACAGACAAGACCTGAACGAAAACAAGATCAACGACCGCTGGTTTGGGTGCAATGTCGCTTTCTCCTTACTCGCATTCTTACATGCCAGCCAGTGGTGCGCTGCGTCGGTTGGTTAGGCGGTTGACGTGGCAGCGGGACACCTACTCTCTGAAAAAAGTGGTGGCGCTCCGAGCCGTCGAAAAAAGCCGGACTGCATACAGCAATGCTTGAACCTGCGAGTGGATCCGCAAGGACATGGATCGTTGCGACCGAGCTTCTCTGAAAGGTGCTTATCGCCGTGAACGATGCGAACACCTCGTTTAACGTGTGTCTCGGACGGGAATCCGCGACGGCGCTTGCTAGTGCGCTCGAAAAAAGGAGCCGTCGTGATTGATGTGATTGTGTGCCATACAGCCTCCTCGATGAATGAACTCTGATGAAACCGCAAATCTTCGCAAGAGTCAAGAATTCCTCACCATCTAACGAGACCCAAGATCAGCGACCGCGCGAACGAGCGTTGCTTTCACTTCTTCCTTCTTCATTCAGCCTTCATCCCTTGCAATAGTTCGCTGCATCGCGTGGTTAGATTTTGGCTGGTTGGGATAACGCAAGGAATATGACACGACCGTCTGCAAACGCGATTGTCGCAAGGCCACCAAGTCGCACCAGCCACGTCGCTGCCTCGCGATCGCTAAAGGTAACGGTGCCTGTTGTGTCGTGGAAGGCAACATGACTGTATCCCTTAAGCCATTGTTGGCGGGTGACGACATGATAAGTGTCGAGAATCTTTCCGAACGCGGCGCGATCCACGGATAGCCCTCCTTGCTGCGCCGAATCCACGGAGAAGGAAACGATATCCTTGGACGAGGGCTGCCAAGGAGCAGCGGCGCTAACAACGGCGAAAAGACAGAGAACAGCGCTGATAGTGACGATAGCTCTCACGGCTTTTGTATCTCACGTAACTCAAAATCAGCAACCGTGCGACTTAGAAGGGACATTCGCATGCTCTCAAAGCCAAACATAAGCACGGTCCGTGCTTAATTAGGTCGCGGCGCACCCAATTTCGATAACCGCTGCAAGTGACGCAATGGTAAAATCCTGTCCGTGGGTAGAAACCGCCCCGGAACGATCTATGAAAGCCGACCGAACTCCTGAGCGCCGAGGACATCCTTCGGCTCGTTGCCGACATAGAGCATCTCATCCGCTGCAACGCCGAGCGCAGAAGCCAAAGCGCGATAACCAGATGGATCGGGTTTGCGGAAACCGACCATCGTTGAAGTAATAACGCTATCCAACAGGTCGGAAATGTGTGCTCCGTCGAGGTCGCGCTGCACGAACTTCATTGGCATGCCGTACGGGACATCCGTGAGCGCGCCCAGGCGCATACCCGCAGCGCGAAGCATGCGCAGCACGCGGAGTGTCTCGGGAAATACACACATCCGCTGCTGAAAAAACATGAAGAACGCGTCGACGCAGATCTGCAAATACTTGGAAGGCGGCAAAGACCAGCTATGCAGAACGCGCGAGAATATCTCATCGGCACCGACTTCGTTGGTGCGCGGCCGCACCCGTGTGTTGTACTCGAGGAGAATGTGGCAAGCGGCGGAAATCTCCGCGGGTGAAGGAGAGGCCGCACACGCGCGAGCGACTCCTGCGAGCGCGTCGCCATATAATGAGGCCCAGTCAAGCGGGGTGTCGGCGTAATAAAGAAGAGTGTCGCCGACATCAAATCCTATAGCGCGAATCATAAGGAACAACTAGCTGCCTAACGAGACATACGATCAGCTACTGCTCGCGACAACGCAATATCGCTTTCTCTCAACACTCATCCATCAACCCTCAGCATTCGTAGAACAGCGGTTGCATCGCCTGGTTAGATGATTGGACGTGCCACAACGCCATGACGAGAGCACACGGTCGTAGCAGTGGGGAAGTCGATTTCTGTGTTTTGCGTGACGAAGATGTTCAGCTCCATGAGCGTAGCAATCACTCTGTGAGCAGGCAGACGAAGCGTCACCGCGAGATCGCGGACTAACACTGGATCGGAAACTAGGACGACGCGTTGCGGCGAATCATCTCCTTCGGGCTCGGGCGGCGAAATCATCTAACGAGACACAAGATCAGCGACCGCTCTCCACGGCGAGTCTGCGACTGTCGATAGTAAGCTTTGCTTTTACTTCGTCCTTCATAATTTTTCCTTCATCTTTGCCGCACAGCGGCCAGCGATTCGCTGGATCGCTTGGTTAGGCCTTAGAGGATTTGCCAAGCATTCCATGGTGTATTCGCGTCGTCGCCGTCACGTTTCCGGAACTCTTTTTTCCATCGCATCCCGACAGCCCTCTTAAACTCAGTCTGGATGGCTCGGAGAATCTCAACGATCTGTGTCTCGCAAGCGAACTTCTCGAGCCGCGTCGCACTGATGTACTTACACCAGCGGGGAACAACGTACTCGTCGTAAATTCGAGGTGCGTCCCAATAATGGTATGTCGAAACGTCAAGGATGCCGTCCTTCGGTTTCGTGTGCGCCAACGAATAGATCTTGCTGAAGAGCGAGCGGAACTGCTTCTTGTAGCGGCCCTCGTATCGGAATTTGCCGCACTCCAAAGCGCCCGTCGATAACAGATATATCGACTTGCCGGCCTGTTTTTGTTGACCAACTTTGATTTTTGTTACCACGGCGCGAGTGAAGGCCTAACGAGACACAAGATCAGCGACCGCTGGCGAGAGCGCGCGTCGCTGCTGGTTGAGTATGGAAGTCATCGAAAGCTCGAACCTGGCGCGGCCAGCGGTTGGCTGCATCGCCTGGTTAGATGTTTGGGCGGCTTCACTGTGATCATGAAGATAAAGCTCGTATCTGCGTCGCACAAGAAATCCGTAAGCAATCACTGCAAGGCTGAATCCAATGATGAGAGCAAAGGTGAGGAAGCGGATACGAAGAGGATAACGCGGCTCCGAGGAGAAAAATATGAGCGGCGAGAGCAACAGACCCATACCTCCGAAGGCGGGAATAACGAGCCAGGCAAATCGCGAATGACGCGCATAGAGGATTAGAAATGCCAAGAAAAGCGCATCACTGAGAGCCGCTGACAAGGCAACGTGATGTGACGTAACCATCTTGTAGAGGTCTAAGCCGAGGAGGACCAGTGCGATCATCGCGAGCCAAGTTAGTGGATTCTTGCCGCGCTGTTCTTGCTCCCTCGCCTGCCACCAGAGCTGAAGCCGCTCGACGAAGCGCTGTATCATCTAACGAGACCCAAGATCAGCGACCGCGCGAACGAGCGTTGCTTTCACTTCTTCCTTCTTCATTCAGCCTTCATCCTTGGAATGGTTCGCTCCATCGCCTGGTTAGATGGTTTGGGTAGCTGCATGTCAGAACGTGATCAGTAGGGCTTCGACGACTCTCCAATGCTCGGGAAGCCTCCTAAGTCGGAATAGCTGTCGATCTGATGTCTGCACTTCGAGTTCGACACGCGAAATTCGCCGGAACGCAACGATGCGTGCCGCGGTGTGAGCGCGAACAAGGGGCGTAATCTCGCGCCTCTCCTGCTCGGCGACGTCTCCGTAGATGTATGGGCGCTGAACTGATGCGCATGACGCCAAACTCTCTACGGCTGAAATGACCATTGCTGACACGAGTGGCTTCACCATCTAACGAGACCCAAGATCAGCGACGGCTGGCGAGGGCGAGCGTGGCTGCGGGTTGAATATGGAAGTCATCGAAAGCTAGAATGGAGTCCGCGGGAGCGGCGCGACATAGATGGAAAAGCCGAAGGCCGAGGTCATGGGGATGAACGAGTCAACGCGGAGCGGCCAGCGGTTGGCTGCATCGCATGGTTAGATGTTGGCGACATGCTAGCTGACCTCACGCGAGACACGGAAATCTGCGCCGGTGGTCTGGAGCATCTGCGTGATCTCATAGACTGCCTCCTCGCGAACATCATGCAAGGTGACCAACTCGCGAGCATGTATCTGGCGAGCTAAACGTCGTATCTCGCTCTGAGATGCCTTGACTCCGCGGCGCAACCGCCGCTTGAGCTCGGATGTGGCATGAGCATCCCAACCCGTGAAGCCAACGTAATCGTCTCTCCAGCCGAGGATCTCGATCGTGGACATGATACATCATCTAACGAGAACAAGGTGAGCGACGGCGACCGAGAGCGAGGGCGGAGAACATAGAAGACATTGTAGCTACTCTGCGCGTGGAGGCAAGGCGGGGCGCCGTTCGCTCCACCGTCTGGTTAGACGTATGTAGTGAAGGTATCAAGGACGTTGCGAGACTTGTTCTTTGATGACAAGCGAATCGAGAATAGCCTGATAAGTGTTTCTTCGCGATTTCATCGCCCCCGCAAGATCATTCGCAGTAATTAAGACTAAGACTCCGTTGCGGCACGCTCCCACAACGATCCAAACGCGGGGCCCGACATCATCCGTGTGATTGAACTCACCTATGATTCCGTTCCAGTTGTTGTGCAACCTAGGTGCGAGCTCAGAAACAACCGTCCAGTCCTTGCTTGCGCGCTGAATCAAGTGCTTGGCGAGCTCAACCGTAGCTGTCTCGCCGTAATAGGCAGAAATTGTCACGGCTCCGGTCTCGTCTGGTGGACTAATGTTTGCGACACTGTCGTCGTGCGCAACGTGCCAGTCAGCCGGATAATGAACAGTGTAAAGTCCGGCCGGCCCAGTAAAGGCCGCAAGCTCTTCACCAGATAAGCGACCAAGGAACGTGAACATCGACATTAGAAACATAACGCGCCGCATACGTCTAACGAGAGTTGTGCGAATGTTCGCAATTAATTACGAACATTTTTTCGCCTATCTCGGAAGTTGCGCCGGGAAATGGCGTTTTCAGGTTCGACCGGGGAAACATTTGCTCTGTAGTGTCGTTTTTTGACCCCAACGATGGCAAGCCGAAAAGGTGAATTAGTAGCCTCGCGGGGAGATTATTCAACAGGAGGGAACAGAGACAACAATGCTCAATCGGCGCGCTCGGCGAGCGCGCCCTACCATATACCTAACTTCACGTTCGACGCACCTAAGGCGTAAGACCTGGTTACGGATTTGGCGGTGTGGGATTTGGCTCGTTAGGTTTGGAGGCGCGGCGGCCGCGGTCGTTGACGTGGCGGGCGGCGAACCAGGCATCGCTAAATTGCCGGCCGATGTCGCTGGCGATGGCGAACTGCGGGAGGTAGTCGTCGCACACGGTTTTCTAGCCGCGCGTTTCTCTTATTGAGAAAGGTCGATACCGGGACCATACCCGCGCCGGTAGCGCTGCATCGTAATTCCAGAATCGACTCGCGCGCGGCCGCGTGGCGTTCGGCCAAATACGGTGACCGGTGTGCCGACGTCGACGGCATTGAAAATCGCGATCGCGTTTCGTTCCGGTAAACGCACACAGCCATGCGAGGCGGCGTACCCGGGAAGAATGCCCGCGTGCAAACCATTCGCACCATCGAAGCGAACGAAGTAACGCATCGGCGCGGGAACAAATTTGCAGCCGCGCGGAACTCGCGTGTCGGAATCGGCGTCGGTCACCACGGTGTTACCACGCCCATCGACAATCCGGCCGTATATGTTGGAAAAATGATTGCGTTCCTTTTCAATGACCTTGAACGAACCGGTGTCGGTCAGATGGCCGTAACGGCCCGAGGAAATCGGCGTCGATAAAAGCGCGCGACCGTCGCGAATGAGATACGCAGTTTGCTGCTGCAGATCGATTTCGATCGAATACGGATTCGATTGCGCCGAGATCGTTCGGCCCAAAGCAAAAATCAAAATCGCAACAATCTCTAACGCCCTTCGCATAACGCAATGAAGTGAGACGCGATTGCGCCTCAAAAATTCAGACGGCGATGGGCGCTTTGATCGCAGGATACGAATCGTAACTGTAAGCTGCGTGCTAATCCCTCTCCCCATGGGAGAGGGTAGGGTGAGGGCTTTTGGGAATAGCGTCGTGACCCTCACCTTAATCCTCTCCCTCAAGGAGAGGAAACACGGACTATGCAATTCATTGCCCCGGTTCTTGATGCATTTCTCTGGTTTTCCTCAGCGAATTGCATCCCTCGAAAAAATTTAAACCGCGATCGGCGCTTTGATCGCAGGATGCGGATCGTAACCGACAAGCTGCGTGCTGATTCCTCGCCCCGTGGGAGAGGGTAGGGTGAGGGCTTTGGGGAATAGCGCCGTGACCCTCACCTTAATCCTCTCCCTCAGGGAGAGGAAACACGGACGATGCAATCACTGCTCCGGTTCTTTATGCAGTTTCCCGGTTTCCCCAGCGAATTGCATTCCCGAGAAAATTTAAACCGCGATCGGGGCTTTGATCGCGGGATGCGGATCGTAACCGACGAGCTGAAAATCTTCGTAGCGAAACTCGTGAATGTTTTTCACGGCGGGATTGATTTCCATGCGCGGCAACGGCCGACATTCCCGCGAAAGTTGTTCGCGCGCCTGCTCGAGATGGTTCTGGTAAAGATGCAGATCGCCAAAAGTGTGGACGAACTCGGCCGGTTCCAAATCGCAGACCTGCGCGACCATCATGGTGAGCAGCGCGTAAGAGGCGATGTTGAAGGGCACGCCGAGAAAAAGATCGGCGCTGCGCTGGTAGAGCTGGCAACTGAGCGCGCCGTTCTGCACATAAAATTGGAAGAGGAGATGACACGGCGGCAATTTCATCTTTTCGATGTCGGCCACGTTCCAGGCGCTGACGATTAAACGACGGCTCTGCGGATTCGTTTTGATTTGCTCGATGACGCGATCGATCTGGTTGATGCGTTCGCCATCCGCCCCGCGCCAGGCAGACCACTGCGCACCATAAACCGGTCCGAGTTCGCCATTCGCATCCGCCCACTCATCCCAAATCGTCACGCCGTTCTCGCGCAAAGAGCGAACATTGGTCTCGCCGCGCAAAAACCAGAGCAACTCGTGGATGATGGATTTGAGATGCAGCTTTTTTGTCGTGAGAAGTGGAAATCCTTCTCGCAAATCGAAACGCGTCTGCGCGCCGAAAACGGAAATGGTTCCCGTGCCGGTGCGATCGACGCGCGGCGTTCCGCTTTCCAAAACCAATCGGAGAAGATTGTGATATTGTCGCATGTTGTCAGCAGCGATGACTTCCGTCATCATTGGCTTTAACCCGTCAGATACACTTCGTAGCGCATGAAGCCGAGCCCAAGCAAAAAAATCCTGATCATCGAGGACGAACCTGACGTCGTCGATTTGCTGACGCTGCAACTGCGCAAATCCGGAGAATTCCATGTCGCCACCGCGACCGACGGCGCCACTGGGTTGCGCAAAGCGCGCGAAGAATCGCCCGCTCTTATTATTCTCGATCTCATGCTGCCGAAAATGCCGGGACTCGAGGTTTGCAAGGTTCTCAAATCGGATCCAGCGACGCGCGAAATTCCGATCATCATGCTCACAGCCAAGGCCGAGGAAATCGATCGCATCGTCGGACTGGAATTCGGCGCCGACGATTACGTGACGAAACCGTTTAGTCCGCGCGAAATCATTCTGCGCATTAAAGCGATCATTCGGCGACACACGGAGGAATCGACAGAAGAAAGATTAACCTCCGGCTTGATCACGGTGGATCCGGCGCGGCATCACATCACGGTCGGGGGCAAGCCAGTTCGCCTAACGAGTGTGGAATTCAAGCTTCTCGCCATGCTGCTGCGGCGCACAGGCCGGGTGCAAACGCGCGACCGTCTTCTCAACGAAGTTTGGGGTTACGAAAGTGCAATCGACACACGCACGGTGGATACGCATGTGCGCCGGTTGCGCGAGAAATTAGGCAAAGCAGCGAACGCGATTGAGACCGTGCGCGGTTTTGGATATCGCCTCCGCGAAAGTTGATCGCATGTTGTGGTTCGCGCTCGTTTTTTTCGGCCTCTGCTTCGTCGCGTGGCTCATCTGGTTTTGGCGTCGCTGGGCCGCGCCGTGGCACCGCGCCGGCGCGCTCGTCGATGCCATGGCCAATGATCAGCCACCCAAAGCGTTCCTGCTCACATCCAATCCGCTGGCACATCATCTCGGTCTCGCCCTGGAAAAAATATGGGATCGACAGCACGAACTGGTGGGAGGCGCGCACGAAAGGGAACTCAACTTCCAGGCAATTCTTGGCGCCATGCTGGACGGCCTCGTCGTCCTCGATGAACAGCGACGCATCCAGATGACCAATCCCGCGTTCGCGCGCCTGGTCGATCGCGAAAGCATTTCACCGGGCACATCACTCTTCGAAACCTTGCGTGATGCCGCTGTCGAACATGCGGTGACGGAAACGATTCGCACGGGCGAATCGCATCGGCAGGGGTTGCGCGTGACACGTCGCGGCGGCGAGACAATTGAGATCGAGGTAAGCGCGGTGGCGTTGCGCGAAAGATCGGATCGCGTTCGTGGCGCTGTTCTTTTGTTCCGCGACATCACACAGCTTCGACGCGTTGAAGTCGTGCGCCGTGATTTCGTGGCCAACGTTTCACACGAATTGCGCACACCGCTCTCGATTTTTCGCGGCTATCTCGAAGCGCTCTTGGAAGATCCAAATCAGTCACCAGCCGAGCTGCGCCGGATTTTTGAAGTGATGGAAAAACATTCCAATCGTTTGAATCTGCTGGTGGAAGATGTTTTGAGCCTCGCGCAACTGGAAGAGCCGAAAACGCGGCTTAACTTTACCGAAATTTATCTCCCGGATTTTCTCGCCGCGATCTTGCGCGATTGGCAGAAACGTTTTGATGCAAAACTGCTGCATCCATCGCTTGAGGCGCCGGAAGATTTACCCGTCATCTCCGCGGACGAACATCGCTTGCAGGAAGTCATCTACAATTTGCTCGATAACGCTGTGAAATATTCGCAGCCCGAGGGGAAGATCGATCTGCGCGCGACGCGCAATGACGGCGACTGCATTCGTCTCGCCATTTCCGATCAGGGAATCGGCGTCCCGTCGCGCGACCTGCCTCGAATTTTCGAGCGCTTCTATCGCGCGGACAAAGCCCGGAGTCGCGAGCTCGGCGGCACGGGTTTGGGGTTATCGATCGTGAAACACATCGTCGAGTTGCACGGCGGGCGTGTCGAAGCCCAAAGCGAGTTCGGTCAAGGCACGACGATTAGCGCGATTTTTCCCATTCGACCGCCGCGTAACGGCGACTCTGTCACAGAAACGTAACACTAAATTAATTGCCGGGTCGCGACCCTCTCCCGCATCGTCATGCGGTGAACAGTGTCGCAGAAATTCCCGCCGCGCCCGCTGCCTGGATGCCTTCGCGCGGGGCCAAATTCAGTCTCGAAAAAGCGATCAAGCTTTTCTTCGGCGGAAATGCTTTTATTGCGATTCTCGTTCTCGCCCTCATCACGATTTTTCTCTTTCGCGAAGGCTTCGGTTTCTTCGGGCAAAATCTAAGAAATCTTCGGATCTATCGACAGGCCGGCCTCGAATACGTCGATATCATTCGCGCTCAAGCCGAGAAACATTCCGCCTTTTCGCGCACGCTCAATGATATTCGCCAGCGCCAGGCGCTTGTTTCCGCGGAGGAAAATATTTCCGCCGTAAAAATCGCGGCGGACCTCGCGCCTTTCGATCGTTTCAGCAGCGCATTTTCAGATACCGGAGAGAATTTAAATGGACTCGTCTCGGACTTAACCGACGAGGCCAGCTCGTTGAAGGAGCAATGGAACGCTCGCGCCGAACTCGCCGAACAGAAAGCGAGTTTGGAACGACACGGCGCTTATGCGGAAGCCGCCAAGATCACTTTGCCAAATGTCGATCGCGCCGGTGCCATCGCGAAATTACGCGAAGGCACGCCCGCTTTTGAAAACGTGAGCAAAGTAATGAGCGCGCAAATCGGCGAGTTGCTCGCAAGAGCGCCGCGCCTTTCCGATGCGACGACGCAAAAGCTCTTTGCGAAATGGCAGGCGCGCGCGCGTGCCTACCAAAAGAATCTACCGCGCGCCACGAACAAGCTCCAGACCTGGTCGCCGGATACGTCCGTGCCGTGGTATCGATCCATCACTTCGTTTCTTTTTGGGCGGGAATGGATCACGGCGAGCTTCTGGCAGGATTGGTACGGGATTATTCCTTTGCTCGTCGGATCGATCATGGTCGCGGTCGTCGCTCTGGTCATCGCTGTGCCGCTCGGTGTGGCTTCGGCTATTTACGTGAGCGAAGTGGCTTCGCCTAACGAGAAGAAATTCATCAAGCCCTACATCGAATTCTTCTCGGCCATTCCTTCGGTCGTGCTCGGTTTTTTTGGAATCGTGGTGGTCGGCGAAGCGATTCGCACAGCGTCTCACTCATCGCTTCTCTCCTGGATTTCATTTTTCCCGATCAGCGAACGGCTCAATGTTTTTACCGCGGGCTCGCTCCTTGCCCTCATGGCGGTGCCGACAATTTTCACTCTCTCGGAAGACGCGCTGCGCAATGTGCCGCGCGGTTTTAAAGAAGCCTCCTACGCGCTCGGCGCGAATCGGCTCCAGACCATCGCGCGCGTTCTCATCCCGGCCTCGTTATCCGGAATTGTTTCCGCCATTTTGCTCGGCCTCGGCCGCGTCATTGGCGAGACCATGGTCGTGTTGCTCTGCGCCGGTAATCGCATCGCGATTCCTGATTTCACGGAAGGGCTCGGCGCATTCTTCCAACCGGTGCACACCATGACTGGAATTATCGCGCAGGAAATGGGCGAGGTGGTTCGCGGCAGCATGCACTACCGCGCGCTTTTCATGGTCGGGCTCGTTCTTTTTACGATCACGCTTGGCATCAACTATCTCGCGCAAAAACTCGTGGCCCGGTACCGCATGAGCATCGGATGAATGACGAAACCAGAATGACGAATGGAAGTCAGGCATCTTGCCTGATCTGGCCGACAAGCTTCCAGCTTGTCGCGCACAACGCACCGGGACAACCCGGCAGGCAGGATGCCTGACTTCCACATGAATTGCCAAATACAGGCGCTCGCGCCACAACCGCCTCTCATCATCACAACGGATGAATAACAAACTGCAACAGGAACGAATTTCCGTGGGTATCAATCGCCGCAGTCGTTGGCGCGAGAAGTTTGCCTTCTGGATTTTCCGCCTAACGACTTATTTCGTTATTGCCTGCGCCGGCTACATCTTTCTCGACATCGGAATTAAAGGCGGTCGCACCGTCTTCATGAGCAAGCCGCCTTTCATCAACGTCGCGTTTCTGACCGAACCGCCGCAGACGCTCTACGTTTTCAATTTCGAAGGGAAAAAAATGACGTTGAGCGATCGCCAATTCCGCAGCTGGAAAGCCGCGCAGCCTGGTGTGGAAGTGGAAGCAAGCAGCATCGCTTACTCGGCCGGTGGAATTTGGCCGTGCATTGTCGGGACTGCGTTGCTCGTCATCGGATCGATGGTCATCGCGCTCATCATCGGAATCAGCAGCGCGATTTACTTAAGCGAATACAGCCGCAACGGGCCGTGGATTCGTCTCGTCCGCATCGCGATTCTCAACCTCGCGGGCGTCCCATCGATCGTCTTCGGCCTTTTCGGTTTTGGATTGTTCGTCATTTTCTTTGGCTGGAATGTTTCGTTGATTTCCGGCTGGTTCACGCTCGGTCTGATGATTTTGCCCGCGATCATTACCGCGAGTGAAGAATCATTGCGCGCTGTGCCGCAGGGATTGCGCGAAGGTTCGCTCGCTCTTGGTGCGAGCAAATGGCAAACAATTCGCAAGAACGTTCTGCCTTACGCACTCCCCGGAATTCTCACTTCATCCATTCTCGGCATCGCGCGCGTGGCCGGTGAGACTGCTCCGATCATGTTCACAGCCGCGTATGCCATGCGCGACGAAATTCCGTGGCAGGTATCGCGCTGGACCGATTTCTTTTTCCAGGGCGTGATGGCGTTGCCCTATCACATCTACGTCGTCAGTTCGAAAATCCCGCAGAACGAATACACCGAGCGCGTGCAATACGGAACTGCGCTCGTCTTTCTTGTGCTCGTGATGTTGATCGCCCTCACTTCCATTTTATTACGAGAACGAACCAGGAGCCGCTTATCATGGTAAGCCTATTAGACATGCCGCAAGTAGCCTCAAAACCCGAAACCAACGACCAAGTGGACGACTCACCACCAGCCGTGCCGACTATTATCGAAATCGACGATCTGGATTTCGCTTATGGCGCGAACCACGTCCTGCACGACGTCACTTTAAATATTCCGCCGCGCGCCGTGACCGCGTTCATCGGGCCATCCGGTTGCGGGAAGACCACGCTCTTGCGTTGCCTCAATCGCATGAACGATCTGATCGACAGCTCGCGCATTCTTCGCGGCGCCATTCGCATCGAAGGCCAGGACATCAACGCGCCCGGTGTCGATGTCGTCGAACTCCGTCGCCGCGTCGGAATGGTTTTCCAAAAATCGAATCCGTTTCCGAAATCGATTTACGACAACATCGCTTACGGGCTGCGCATCGCCGGCATCACGAAGCGCGCGATGATCGATGAAGCAGTGGAAAAAAGTCTTCGCTCCGCCGCGTTGTGGGACGAAGTAAAAGATCGCCTGCACGTCAGCGGCTACGGATTATCCGGCGGCCAACAACAACGTCTTTGCATCGCGCGCGCGCTCGCGGTCGAGCCGCAGATCGTTTTGATGGACGAACCCTGTTCCGCGCTCGATCCAATTGCGACCGCGAAAGTGGAAGAGCTGATCCACGATCTGAAACGCAACTACACCATCGTCATCGTCACGCACAACATGCAGCAAGCGGGCCGTTGTTCCGATAACACCGCCTTCTTTTATCTCGGGCGTTTGATCGAGTTCGATACTACGAGCAAAATTTTCTCCAACCCTGGTCAACGACAAACGGAAGATTACATCACCGGACGATTCGGTTAATAAGAATGATCGCACCCAAACACATCCTCGGAACTTTCGACGAAGCGCTCGCCTCCGAGCGCGACAACGTGCTTATGATGGCAAGCCTGACTGAGCGCAGCCTTGATCGCGCCATGAAAGGCCTGTTCGATCGTAACGACAATCTCTGTGCGAACGCTATCGCCGACGACGAGGAGATCGATCAGCTCGAAAAACAAATCGACAAGGATGGCGTCGATATTCTGCTTCGCTTCCAACCGGTCGCATCGGATCTGCGGCGTGTGGTTTCAGCGATGAAGCTTTCTTCCAATCTCGAGCGCATGGCCGATCAAGCTGTAAACATTGCGCGCAAGGCGCGAAAGTTGAATCAACATCCGCCGCTGCCGGAGGTGGAATTGATTGTGCCGATGTACGACCAGGCGCTTTCCATGTTCAAGGACAGCATCGACGCCTACGTGCGCGAGGATGTGCAGCTGGGTCGCTCCATCGTTCCGCGCGATGAAAAACTCGATGACTTAAATCGCACCGCCAGCCGGCGTTTGATCGAGCGCATGGCGCAGGATCCCGAGCAATTGCGCGGTTACCTGAACCTGATGTTCATCGGCCGCCATCTCGAACGCGTCGGCGATCACGCCACCAACATCGCGGAAGATGCCGTTTACGCCGCCGCCGCGGAAGACATTCGCCATCAGCCATTCGTTCCAGTGACCGATAACGAATAGTTTGCAGCAAGGGTTCTTCGTTATTTTTCGTTAGGCTTGATCGCGGCTTACGCCTTTCGCTTTTTCTTCTTCAAAACCCAATCGTCGATGAAGATCGAGATGCGTTTCGCGAAAGCTTTTGGCGGTTCGGCGTAAAATCTTCGGCCTAGCTCCGTCGCATTTCGTTCCAGGCGATGACGGTGCTTGCGAATCAATTTTTCCAAATCAGCGCGCTCTCTTTCCAAGGCCGGTTCGGGTTGCTTCTTGTCGAAACGTTCTAGGAGAAAAGCGTAATCATGATCGCGGCCGAGCAGGCGGCCCAAAGCCTTGGTATCCGCCGCGATCTTTTCCAGGACCACGCGATTGAGCGGCTGGAGCAAGCGCAACTGATACCAAAGTTGTTTCAGTTCTTTGCGCCACGCGTGCATGCATTTCGCGCGTGGCTTCTTCAACGCGCGATCCAGAGCGTTGCGTCCGCGTCGATACGATTTCGCGATCGCCGCGCAAACATTTTTCCACGTCAAGTCGTCCAACGGCCAATCCGCCAGTCGATTGCCTAACGACTTTAACTTCGGCACCGCCTGTTTCTGCCAGCCGGCAAACGCCGCCGCAAAACTCTCCCGCTCGATCGAGAGCAAATTCTCCAACTGCGCGAATCGTTTCGCGTCGTTCTCGCGCAACTCGATCAACGTTTGCAGGCGCACGTGCGCATCGCGCAAATCGGAAACGAGCTTGCCGATCTGCCGCACGCAACGGTCCTCGCGCGCGAATCGCCCTTTCCCAGCTTCACGCGCAACTAGATCGAGCGCCGCGCGCAACTTCTTCAAATGCTTGCGAGTTTCGTGCACCGCTTTGCCTCGTTCCCGCGCGGGATGCTCGCATTCCTTCAGCGCCGATTTGATTTCTTCGCGAAAAATCCGCTTCAACCCCACCGCCGGCACCTCGCCCGCTTTCAATCGGTAGCTCATAGGTTGTCGCCCCGATCATTCCGTCGCCAACCGTACGTTGCTGTAACGCTTTACGCCCGTGACTTCCGGGCCGAACCACGCCGGCGCTTTAAATTTGTGGCACGCCGTCAGGCTTTTGAACTCCACCTCCGCCACGACCAGACCTTTATTGCCGCCGCGATAAACATCGATCTCGATCGTGTGCCCGCGCCACGGAATGTAATAGCGCGCCTTGCGCAATCGGCGCCCCGCCGTCGCCGGCCAAAGCGCAGCGAATTGTTTTGCGCTCAACCGAATCTCGCGTTCCTCGCGGCTGGTCCCGCGACCGACCTTGAAAGTAAGCGACGCGCTCTTGCCGCGCTTGCGCAGCCGCACGTGACGGCCACCGGTTTCGTTCGCGAGATAACCTTGCGCGATCGGATAACTCTGGAAGCGCTCGATCCCCGGTGGCAATTCCTTGATTAAAAATTTGCGCTCGATTTCTCGACCGTTATTCGCTGCTGCCATTTTCGGAATGTAAAAGTTCGCCGGCTAATCCGCTCGCGCCAACAAACTCGATTCTTCCGCCGGGACAAGATCGGCGATGCGTTTTTCTGAAATCGTCACGTGCATCCCGATGTGCACCGCGTCGTAGAGTTTGATCACGTCTTTCGTTCGCATGCGGATGCAGCCGAAGCTCGCGACTTTACCAATGCGGCGTTCCTCCGGTGTGCCGTGAATATAAATGCAACGATCGTGCGCGCCGCGGTTCTGGCTTTCCATTCCGCGCAACCAGATCACGCGCGAGACGATCGCATCGCGTCCAGGCGCATTCGCGTTCACCACTTCGCCCGTCGCGACGCGATTTTTAATAACAGTGCCGGCCGGAAGATCGTCGCCGAATTTTCCCGACACGAACAACGTCCCGAGCGGCGTGCGATAACTTCCCGCCGCGTCCCCGGTTCCGAATTTCGAGGTCGAGATGGAATAAGATGCTAAGACCTTTCCGCGATCGACCAGCGCGAGTCACTGATCCGCAACGCTCACCACAACTTCGGCGCTTACACCAAGGGCCGCCAAATTCTGTATGGAACAAGCGATCAGAATGAACAAGGCAGCGACGATTCGTTCGGCGGCTCGTAAAGTAGCGCAACTTTTCAAGTTGCGATTCATAACGATAGGCAAGTTGAAAACTTGCCCTACTTTATTTGCGTCATCGAGATGCATTCGGATGCGTGATCGAATGCACATCGCGAATGATCGAATCGATTTTGCGCACATCTTTGCGGCGTCCGTTCTGCGGCTTCAATTTGCGATTGCGCACAAGAATCATCAGCTCGCGGATATCGTGCAGGCGTTCGCGCGAAATGTCTTCGCCCTCCTTCGCCGCTGCCACCGCCTGCGTGCTCTCGGCCAGATCGATCTCCAGCCGCGCGACATAAGCGCGAATCGTCGCGCGCAGATCGCGCCGCAACGATCCCAGTTCGGTTTCCAACAACTTCGCGGGCGTAACTTCGTCTCGTTTCTGGCGTCGTGATTTTTTCATGAAGTGGGAATAGCGGCCTGCGCCGGGTTGGTGGTTTGTGAAAATGCCACTACGTCACGCGCGTGGAACGGATGGCGATCGATCATCTCGAGCGTGCCATCTTCGCGTTCGATCAAAGCCGAGCACGTCTCCACCCAATCGCCGCAGTTATAATAAGTCACCGCGCCGAACTGGTGGATGGCCGCGCTATGGATGTGTCCGCACAAGACTGCGTCCACGGAAAATTTCTCGGCGTACTTCACAATCGCCAACTCGAACTTCCCGATAAAACTCACCGCATCCTTGACCCGCTTTTTCACGTAAGCGCTGAGCGACCAGTAACCGAGCCCGAATCGTCGCCGGAAAAAATTAATGAGCGGATTGAGCGAGAGCAAAAATTGGTAACCGAGATCGCCCGCAAACGCGAGCCACTTCACATTTTGCACCACGGTATCGAGTTCGTGTCCGTGAATGATGAGAATGCGCTGCCCGTTCGCCGTGCGATGGATCGCGTGCTTCTGGATCGTGATGTTGCCGTAGCCGCCGAAATAATCGGCCACCATCTCATCGTGATTGCCGGGGATATAAACGATGCGCGTGCCTTTGCGCGCCTTGCGCAAAATCTTTTGGATCACGTCATTGTGTTCCTGCGGCCAATAACGACCGCGGCGCAGTTGCCAGATATCGATGAGATCGCCCACCACGTAGAGCGTTTCGAATTCGTAATCGCGCAGGAACTCGAGCAGCGCGCCCGCATTGCTCCCGCGCGTGCCCAGATGCACATCGGAGATCCACGCCGCGCGCACGCGTCGTTCGCCGCCCAGCTTCGGGCGCGCCGGTTCGAAGGAAAACCGTGGCGTAATGATGTTGGGCGGCATCTCGATGTTGCCGGAATTTTACCAGCCCTCGCGTCTGCTAACCAAAGAGAGTTTTGTTACGTTTCTGTGTCGGAAACCGATCGCGCATTTCCCCACCGCTTTCGCTGGCAGGCGGACACACGCTTCACCACCATTGCACGCCTCACACCATGGTGCGTTGGTACGCTCACACCATTGTCATTCTGAGCAAAGCAAGAACCTAACGAAGTCCGTTACGCGCGACCCATCTCTACACTCCCGACAACAAGTCCGGCGATGCCCATTCACTCGCGAATTAACGCCGCCTGACCGCGCTGCCGTTCGCTTCCCCTCAGAGCGCGCGCATCGCATGCACCGTCTCGGCGATCGGCCACGCCGAAATCGCGATCAGCACCGCGAATAGCAGCAACTCGATCACGAACGACCAGCGCGCTTCCCTGCGAAAGTCGTCGCCCGCTTTCCGAAGCGATGGACCCTGGCGATTTCTCCTGTGCGTCACGTTAATGAAGTGAGGATTCATAATAGAAGTGTTGTTATGCATCCCTAAACCCGGCGCCGGAAGCGTCACGTTACAAACCGTGGCAATCACGTCACAATCTCGTGACTGAATCCGACCTTTAACGGCCTCATCCAGTGGATAGCTCGAATTGCGCAAAAGCGGATACCTGTTTGCGCATCGGAACAATCGTGAGGCCACCGACGTTCCCGAAATAGGCGAAAAAATGTTCGCAAAAAATGCGAATATTCGTCTACTTATAGTTAGGCGTATGCTCGTGCACACTGTGAAAATGACTTTATGGATTCTGCTTGTATTCTCGCTCGCGGTTCAATCTCATGCGGGCGATTCGAAGTTGACGGGCCAGGATTCACCGTTGCGGACGCTACCGTCGATGGACCAGCGCATGATATGGTGCGCCGAGCCCAAGTCGCCTACTGAGCGTCTGGGGCGCTATAAGGCCTTTTGGGAAGTCTATCATGAAGAAGACGGTGATGATAACGTTCAAGGCCGGGCAGTGCGCCGCTGCGCCTACATGCTTGCGCAGCTTTACCTTGAGACCGGCAACACGGCAAAGTGCCGTTGGTTCCTGAATTGGCTGGAGGAGCACGATAGCGGATTTCTGCGATGATCACGCCAATGCCTAACCAGACGATACAGCGAACGCCTACCCGTTGTTCGCTCCACACTTCTCATGACTAAACCATTCCACCGCCGATCACCGGTCGCCTCCGGTAAGCGTCGCTGATCTTCTTTGCGTTAGGCATATGGGTTGCTCAATCCTTCTGCTCGCATTCAGCACATTGATTGCTGGTTGCATGAGCGAAGCCGATCGCTACCAATGGAATCGTGCGCACGTCTATGTTTGCCCACGAGCGCGCAAGTTGGCGCCCACAGACATCGATTACATTACCCGACTCGTGGCGCACGCAACGCCCCTCGTCGCTGTCTTGATTACACCACCTGCCGGGGACGACTCGCTGAAGACGATCCTTGTACAGACCGTTATTCGGAATCGCGAGGCAGATTGCGAAGAGCGCCAGTGTTACGGTTCCTGTACCGTGCAACGGACCGGGAGTAGTTGGCGTGTCACCGAATGCGCCGCGGGAATCAGCCCGAGCTTGTGGCATGCACTGGGATGCATGCCGTGAAATTCCTAACCTTGCGATGCAGCGAACCGCGGGCCGTCCTTATGCCTAGATTTGAGAGCTTGCGAACGTCAATTCACGCTCGCGCGCTTGGCCGCGTGGGTTACTTTACGCTGGTTGCTGATCTTGGGTCTCGTTAGGTCTATGCGCGAGCTCATCGAGCGATTCAGCTATCGCTTCCAACTCTGGCAAAAAGAGCGCTATGGCGAGCACTTGGGCGCCGATCCCACAGCACCCCGAAACCCTCTGCGGTTCATCGCCGCCGTCGCAGTCATCTCCATCATTATCGACGCAACGAGGCCGCTGGTTTTCCACCACTCATTCGATAGGGTCGCCTTTTTTCGAATTCCCGTCGCGCTGCTATTCCTCGTACTTTATCAGCTTAGGTCTCGGTACGCATGGCACGTCGTGATCGCTTGGGTGCCCGTCGCTTTCTTCGCCTATTGGATTCTCCGATTCATTGGATACTTGCTGTATCAGCCACGCGTACATTCACCGCTCGGCGACATTGTCTTTGGATTGCTTCACGTGGCACTTTCCGCTGCCATTTTTGTTTGGCTGCTTCGGGTTCGCGAGCGTTGGTTTGGATATGTTCAGGATGCGAGTTCAGAACAGACCTAATCATGTATGACAGACGATGGAGTTCCGCTGACATTTAGTATTGGCGGACAGGTTCTGCAGCGCATCCGTTACGGCGATGAACGAGACGATTGGGGAGCAGATCGCAAACCCTGTCACGATTGCGGCGTCACCAAAGGAGAGCTGCACATCTTTGGCTGCGACGTGGAGCGATGTCCGCGCTGTGGAGGACAGGCCATCCATTGCGAATGTCTCTATGATGACCAACATGTCGACGAGCCACGCGCAAAGACCTAACCATGCCATTCGGCCCAACGTGGACCGCTGAGAAGCGAAGTTTGAAGGAAGAATTATGAAGGATGAAGTAAAAGCAACGCTGCCTCTCGCCAGCGGTCGCTGTTCTTAGGTAAAGCGCCTTATGCTTCGAATTGGTGCAACTCTTCTGTCGTTGTGGGCCGGCTTTAACCTCGTTCTGGCGCTCGGCATTCTGTTTATGGTTCTCGTCCTCGGCAAGAACGCTGCTTGCCTGCTAATCCTCTATAAGGATATCCAGGCTGTTGGGATAGATCCTCGCGCTCTCGCGACGATCAACGCCTTGGCCGTGGTATTCAACGCTTGTGCCGCGGCGATTTGCGCTTTGTCGCTAGTGGTTATCTGGATTGCCCTGGTCAGGCGAGAGGTATGGGCTTTTTGGGCATTAGCTGGCTCCCTCTTGTTCCTACAGGCAGCTGGATTCGCGAGTGACTCATTTCTCGCGCACAAGAATTTAGTCGCCAACATCGCTTCTTTAACCTTATTGCTTTTAGGTTTTGCAATCGCCGCCACGGATATCTTCCGCAAAAAAGATCCAAACCCGGGAGTTAAAGGTTGAGAAATGCAAGTAGCGAATTTTTCAGGGAAAGGGATTAGATGATTAGTAAGGCCACCAAACGCACTATCCTTCGCTGCGTTCACCTTGTCCTTAGTATTCCGATACTCGGTTACATTTATGGTGAGCCCTCGGACGTTCAACAGTATGCCTCCTTTGTTCGGGTTGTCTTCGTTCCTGTCATTATCCTTTCGGGATTTTGGATGTATTCAGGCGGGGTCTTCGCCCTCATGGGCGTTGCGCTATGGCTCGGCGCCTATCTCCTATCAGGATATGGGGCGGCTGTCCTGAGTCAGGTTGTGCTATTCGTCGCGCGGAAGACCTGGCTGGTGATTCGTGCGCGACGTTCAAAGGTCAGCGCTGACTCAGCTCCGTCTAGTTAGATGTGTTGGCCGCCATTAGCAATTGTGCGATATGAATTGCCCCGAATGCGGATCCATGAATGTTCAGTCGTTGGGTAAACGCAACTTCCCATATCCGTTCGCGCTTCTCGTGATAATTGGGCCCAGACTCGCGGTCTTACACCAGGCCTGTTCTCCGATCGACTATCGATGCCCAGCATGCGGCCTTCTTTTCGCGCGCAGGACCAAACTCGCTCGATTCTCACTTCTCATGATCATCTTTTTCTTCGGAGGATTCGTCGTGCTAGCTGTGTTCCTTTCCTTGTGTTCGATCACTCCTTGAACGTTCGTCGGTCTGGAGCCGAGCGGAATCACAATTAGTTATGATCTAACGTGTGAGCCACGCACTTCTTTACGCGGTCGGCTTGTGTTTGCTCGCGCTCGCGGGCGAGGCATGTGCCGCAGGTGGGAATATCAGGCAGCGAATGTCGATGCTGCAAAGACCGCGTTACTCTCCGCCGTTCTGGGGCTGGATAGTTATAGGCCTGTTCTACTATGTGGTCTGCTTCACAGTGCTTTACCGGCTTCTTCTTGCGCAAGCTACGGTTCCATTCCGCGTCGCGGCGATTGGGTTGCTCGCAACGATGATGCTGATCAACGTGGTCTGGAACTGGTTCTTCTTTCGCACCCGCAATCTCTGGCACGCTTTTCTTCTAACACTGCCGTATACAGCAATCGCGGTGCTACTTTTCTGCTCACTCCTAAGTGTCGATCGCACAGCGGCGACCTGTTTTGCGCCCTACCTTGTCTATCTGGGTTTCGCCAACATTTGGGGCTATTCCGTTTGGAAGCTGAACCAATAACCGGGACACGACGCTCCAACAACAAAAAGCCTCTCGGGAATTTCTCCCCGAGAGGCCTTTGTTTAACCTAACCGGTCCCTGCTTTAAGGAATCGGAACAAAACCAACTTGTGCTGCAATTTTCTGCCCTGCCTTGCTGATGGTGAAATCGAGAAACTCCTTCGCGACGCCGTTCGGTTCGCCGTTCGTGTAATAGAAGGTCGGACGGGCGTAGGGATAAGTCTTCGCATGCACACTCTGCACAGAAGGCGTTGCGCCATCAATGGCCATAACCTTGATTCCACTCGCCTTCGTATAGGCGAGACCTACATACCCAATCCCGTTCGGGTTCTTACCGACTTCGGACGCGATCTGCTCGTTGCCCGCCATCTTCTGCGAACCGGGCGCGTAGTCGCGCTTCTTCATCGCGAGTTCCTTGAAGTCGGAGTAAGTGCCTGAAGAAGTGTTGCGAGTATAAACGGAGATCTTTCCGCTCGCCCTACCTACTGCGCTCCAATCCCCGACCTCGCCGGTGAAGATCTGTTCTACCTGCTTTCTGGTCAGGCTTTTGATTGGATTGCCGGAATTCACAACCACTGCGATACCATCGTAAGCGACAATGGTCGGCTTCAGGTTTACACCTTTGCCTGAGGCAGTCGCAACTTCAGCCGGCTTGGCTCGCCGGCTGGCCGCACCGATCTGGGCGGTTCCGTCGATGATCGCCGCGATACCGGTAGTCGAACCTTCGGCCGCGATGTCGAAAGTAGTGCCAGGATGTTGCGCTTTAAACTGCTCCGCCAGTTGCGGGATCAGTTTGGCGCCGAGAGTATCGGAGCCTTTGATGACAAGGCGGTCTGCTTGCGCCTGAGCGCCGAACAAACATAGCCCAATAGCTAGTGCGATGTGTTTTATTTTCATGTGATAGGGTACTTACTATTAGTTAGGTTGTTTAGAACTTCACGCTGAGGTCGGCCTGAAAGATTTGGTATTTGTTTAGCGGATTGATGGTAAACGCGTCGCCGGTTCCGCCGGTTCCAAGATCGTCGTCGATCTGCCAGCCATAACCGTAGGTGACTCCCGCTGTCACCGCATCCGTCACGGCATAGGCCAGGCGAACTGCGATGCCTTCCATGTCAACGCGACTGTCGTAGAGATCGGAATCAACGAGGTTAGGATCGAGCGCAAACTGATCCACGTGTTGCCAGAAAACGTCGAGTTGCCAGTCGTGTTTCACTTTGACCTTACCGACACCGAATCCAATTTGGTAAGCGTAACGGTTGTCGCCTTTATCCGGATGTCCCGCAGCAGCGGCGCGTTCGTCGCCATCGAAGTTAATGGCAAAGTCGCCAAAAATGCGCATCGGCAATTCGCCCACCTTCCAGCCAAATTCTCCGGGCATATCGAAAACGAGCAGACTGTTGATACCTGTCTGATTACGCGAAGTGCGACCGTTGATCGGGTCGATAAAATCCGGATCGCCCGAGAAATGTTTGTTAAAGGTATCACCGTTACCGGTGTAGTTATAAATGGTCGGAGCTAATTGAAGGTAAAAAGTCTTAGGGAAGCCGATTTTCGCGCCAATCTGATAACCGAGCATATAGGCATCGGTGTTCGGAACGCCATTCGGTGCAGGCCCAAGCGTATTCTCAGGATTCGAGTCGTCATAAACGAACTGCGCGAAATTAGCGAAGAGATCGAGCGTGATGGTTTGCGGCTCCGAAGTCGTCCCGGCGTAAGCGACGGCTTTACCATCCTTGCTGGTTGAGGCAACTGAGGCTGCACTGGCTCCGCCGCCGCCTAACGAGATTTTGAAAGTGTGCTTCCATTGTTCAGCTACGCCTTCCGGATTGATGTCCGAATCCCAAACCATGGTCGTGTTAACGAACGGATTGGCCATCCTGCCGACGGTAAAGGTGAAGTCCTTCAGTCCTTTGTAACCAAGATAAGCCTGACCCACATTAATCGCATCGTCGTTCTTGGCGAAAGGACCGCTGCTCGAATCGCCTCCGAACGTAACATTAGTCGAACGCGGATTCGTGCTTGTCTCCAGCCGCAGACCAAAAAACCAATCGTCCATCAATACGCCGCGCAAACCGAGGCGCAGCCGATAACGCGCTCGATTGCGCTGGCTGTTGTCGCCGAGGGCATCGACTGTGTTCGGCGCGCCGACTTCGCCGGTTCGAACCTCGTAACGCATGCGGGCGTCGCCATACAATTCCAACTCGGTGATTGGCGTGGATAATTTCCACTTACCCGCCGAGGTCGAAGAGACCTCCTTGGTCAGATCAGCGCGCACTTCTTCGGCTTCCTGGTCGGTAATGAGGTGCTTTTTCACGAGCAAATCGAGAAGCGCACCGGCATCCTGAGCGCGCGCCGTGACTCCCAGCAACATGCCCACTGCGATCGTAAGTAGCGTAAATTTCTTAACAAACATTGTTTCTCCTTATTTGGCGCGGCGGGTTAGACCGCGTTTCAGTTTCTCGCGGCGCCAGACTGTTTCTCGCGCCGATCCAAAATTCTTCGGATACGCAAACGCTAGAGAGCGATTGTTACGATCGTATGACAGCCAAGTAACAATCAGGTGAACTTCGAACCGCGTGAAATTCCACAGATCGCGCGAGCAGAATAAATTGCTGCTGCAATACAGCGGTCGTTGAGGCAAAGTCTCCTCATCTGAACATGAAAACCAACGGCGTGAGCGGAGGTTGCTACTGCGGCGCGGTGCGCTTTAGCACGAAGGCGGCACCGTACAGCCAGTCAAATTGCCACTGCGAAAATTGCCGGCGTGCGGTTGGCACGCAAGCGATCGCCTGGGTGAGGGTGAAGCGTTCTGACTTACAGTTCGAAGAGGGCGCGCCGACGAGATACAAAACCGACACGGAAGCGTGGCGAACTTTTTGTGGGAGCTGCGGAACGTCTTTGACGTATGAACACGAGAGCACGCCCGACGAAATCGACATCACGACGGCGAGCCTGGAGCATCCCGAAGACTTCAAGCCGTTGCGGGATAGTTTCCCCGAAGAAAGACTGCCCTGGGTAAATTTGGTCGCCGAAGAGCGACGTTAATTCTATTTGTCGTTAGGCAAACAGCTCGTGAAGAAAGTCATTAAAATACTGAAGAGACTGGTTCGCGCGCGCGATATCACGTTCGCATTCGGATTGGGGGAACGAGATGCCCGGCAATCGTTGCGCTGGAAGAATCGCCTTATCACTTATCGAAGCAAAACCTCAGACCTTGCCCACATCGAGCGATTGCTCCTGCTGGGGGAGCGATGCGAGTACAATTTGCCGAGGAAAATTGACCCTCAGTTTATCCTCGATGCGGGAAGCAATATTGGTCTGGCCACCTTGTTCTTCTCGGAGTTTTTTCCAAAGGCCCGAATTATATGTTGCGAACCTTCGCCAGGTAACCTCGAGCTCTTGCAATTAAATACTGCTCACTTGCCGAATGTAACTGTTCTTCATTGCGCTTTAGGAAGGGAAACTTCCGTGGGGAACGTTGTGCAAAAGAGCGCTGGTAACTATGCCAATGTGAAGGTTGTAGCGAGCGCGACAGGAGACACGCCTATCTATGATTACAACCAGCTGTTGAAGGTCTCGGGTATTGCGTCTTTCGACCTCATCAAAATCGATATCGAAGGAAGCGAGTACGGTTTCCTAAGTTCGATGAGTGACGACCACCTCGCGCAGTGCAAATGGGTCGTCGGGGAAGTTCACGGCGTTGATGAATGGCTGCTATTGGACCTGCTTTCGAAGCATTTCTCGATCGACATCAGAAAGACGATGGGAAACAAGCCGAGTAAGTTCCATGCCTGTAATCTGACGAAGATGGAATTATTGGCGGACTTTGATCTTTCCATTCTACAGAAGTAACACGGAGCTTTTATGAAAACACCTTGCAGCGACTACGTTGAGACAAGAGGCATGGGCTTCCTCGCGCGAATGCTGGATAAGATTCGTTTGCACGAGAAGGGGTTATTACCAGCGGGATACAATCTTGGATTTTCTGCACCGGACTGTTTCGACGCGCGCTTCTGCCGCTACTGGGAGGTCGATTATGACGGCCTGCTCAAACGCACGCTAGAGGGAGGCACTGACGAGGAGATCTTGGACTGGTGTTTCAAAGGTCGGACGCAGCCGACGGAAGAGCGGGTTCTCTTTTGGAATTCATTTGTCATCAAGCGAGGCTGGCGAGATGAAGCGAGCGACGAGGTTGAGCAGGAAAAAAGGGCGGCCGGTTTTGCCGATCGCGTCGATATTCAGACCTTCGTTGATTTTCACGACGCGGACGAAGGCAGAAAACCGAAATTTGCCTAACGAACACCGCAGCGGTGAAACAAAGACCTACAACCTCAGGTAAAGCGTGAGCGTTCCGAAATCGATGATGCCGTGGTGCAGTTGCAAAATTTCGGAGCCAAGTAGACCTGCCACCGGAGTTTTGGCTTCGAGCATTTTGCCGTGGACCAAACCTTCAAGGTCCATGACTCCAACTTCTTTTTTCCGGAAATGAACCGTGCCGATGGTAAGACGATTGATGGTGGCGAGTTGAAGTCCGCGTTCGCTTAGATTCACGCCGGCTGAGCTGTAAGGCGTGTTGCGCACGGGAATTTTCATGCGGTGCATAAAACGTCGATGCATGAGCGTGGCGAAGGCACCGGTATCAACCATGAGCTGCGCCGGCGCACCGTTTATGTTTCCGTCGACATACAGATTGTAGTTTTGACTGACGTGAAGCGGCACGCCGCGAAGCCCGCGGAAATTGTATCCCGGCACGCTGCCTTGATACGAGGGATCCATTTTCAAGATGAGGGTCTGCGTCTCACAATCGACGATGGCGCTGGTGGGAAAGAGAATGTCGGCGCCGAGAATTCCATCGATTGGTTCCTCCTTCAAAGCTCGCGCGGCGCGGCTCGCGCGGGTGAGGTCGATCAGGACCATCGGTTCGTCGATGAGGTTGAGTGCGCCAAGCTGCAGATGCTTGGCGATGGCGACATTATTAAAACCTCCATTGATCTGGACGCGACTCGGAATTTTTGACTTCACCGGAATCGCGTCGAGACGGAAATGTTGCCGCCGGTTCATGGCGATCGCGCTGATCGGCGCGCCAGTGTCGACTCCGAGCAAAGCCGGTTTGCCATTAATCGAAGCGCGCACAAGCAGATGATTTTGCTGTGAACGTTCGAGCGGGAGCGCTTCGAACTGGATTCTTTCCACCGGCTGTGGCCGCACTGCCGCCGCGCCGAGGATTGAAGGGAAAAATAAAACAGCGGCTCCAAGGAGAACGCATTTTTTGGAAAAGCGCCGGAACGGGAGAATCACGCGCCCGAGACTAGCGTACTTTATTGTTTGCAGGTGATTAATTTTCGTTGCCCGCGGATGGTTGCACGCAAGTAGCTTTAACGGGAATCTCTCACTCGACCCAACGTCTACATCGCCATGAAACTTCTTATCTCATTCTTTCTAGTCGCTACCGTTTCTGTTTTCGCTCAACCAGTGCCCACCGCTGCAAAGCATCCATTCACCTTCCAGGACATGATGTCGTTGAAACGCGTGGGCGAACCGGTCCCATCGCCGGACGGGAAGTGGATTCTCTTCGCGGCCGAGGATGTCAATCTCGAAGCAAACACCAAAACGTCGCATCTCTGGATTGTTCCGGCCGCAGGAGGAGAAGCGCGCCGCTTGGATCAAACTTCCAACGGTGAAGAACGTCCACGGCTCTCGCACGATGGGCATCGTCTCATTTTCACATCAAAGGCAACCGATCCAACGCAAATCTGGATTTGCGATTTTGATTCGAACACCGGCGCGCTAATCGGCCAGTCGCGTCAGCTGACACATATTTCCACCGGCGCGGATGGCGGAACCTGGGCGGCGGACGGCAAGAATGTTCTCTTCGTTTCCGCCGTTTATCCGGAAGCCAAGGACGATGCCGAAAACAAGCGCCGCGATGAAGAACTGAAGAAGAGCAAAGTAAAGGCGAAGATTTTCTCGCACCTGCTTTATCGGCACTGGAACGCGTTCTACGAATTTAAGCACAGTCATCTTTTCGTCATCAGCGTGGCTGGAAATGCGCCAGCACGCGATCTCACACCCGGCGATCACGATGTGCCGCCGTTCTCGTTAGGCGGCCAGGACATGTATGCGGTTTCGCCCGACGGGCAGGAGGTCGCCTACACGAGCAACATCGATGAAGTCGGGGCGACGAGCACGAACAACGAGATTTTCACGGTGCGTATCACAGGCGGCCCGTCGCGGAAATTTTCCACGAGTCCGGGCAGCGATTCGACACCGCTCTATTCGGGCGACGGAAAATATCTCGCCTGGAGATCGCAGGCGCGCGCGGGTTGCGAGTCCGATAAATTTGCGCTCGTCATCTGCGATCGGATGTCAGGCGAGATTCGGGACCTAACGAAAAATTTTGATCGATCGGTAGGTAGCTATGCTTGGGTTACCCATGGCGGCGGCATCGATTTCATCGCGGAAGATCGTGGTGCCAGCAGATTTTTTTATGTTTCGCCTTATATGAAGGACTCTGTTCAACCGTCACTCGACTTGGGTCCTGGCAACTATCATTTCGACGACTTGGTGGTGGGGAATGACGATGTCTCCTACTACACGCGGCAGTCTGCGGCGGCACCCGCTGAAATATGGCGATCACTTAACTCGGACGAAAAGGCGAAAGCGGCAGGCATGAAGCCGGGCGATTACCAAGTGACGCACATGAACGACGCGCCTCTCTCGCAAATCGACATGCGGCCGCTCGAATCCTTTGTCTTCAAAGGTGCGAACGATGAAAACGTCCAGGGATTCATTCTGAAACCGCCCGGATTCGATCAGAACAAAAAATATCCGCTGAAATTTTTGATCCATGGCGGTCCGGAAGGCGCTTGGGAAGATTCATGGACCTATCGCTGGAATGCGGAACTCTTCGCCGCGAACGGCTATGTCGTTGTCATGATTAACTTTCATGGCTCGACGGGTTACGGGCAGAAATTCACGGATTCGATCCAGGGCGATTGGGGCGGCAAGCCCTATGTCGATCTGATGAAGGGACTCGATTACGTGGAGAAGGCGTATCCGTTCATCGACAAAAATCGCGAGGCGGCGCTCGGGGCGAGCTACGGCGGTTACATGGCGAACTGGATCCTGGGCCATACCGATCGCTTTAAATGCGTCGTTTCGCACGACGGCACGTTCAACACCGAATCGGCTTACGGGACGACGGAAGAGCTTTGGTTCATCGAGTACGAATTCAAAGGTCCCCCTTGGAAAAACCGTGAGCTTTATCGCAAATGGTCGCCGCATTTGTTCGCCGAAAAAATGAAGACACCAACATTGGTTGTGCACGGCCAGCTCGATTATCGGCTCGATGTCAGCGAAGGATTTCAACTCTTTACCACGCTGCAGCGACTGAAAGTGCCTTCGAAAATGTTGTATTTCCCCGATGAAGGCCACTGGGTTTCAAAGCCGCAGAATTCGCGGCTCTGGTACAAAACGGTCAACGATTGGGTCAATCAATGGACGAACGCGAAATAGAATTGCCTAACGAGTGTGAAGTCTGATTCGCTCCAATCCACGATTCTCATCGTCGATGACGAAAAGCATACGCGTGACGGGTTGCGCCGTTTGCTCGAGAACGATTACGACACTTACGTGGCGGAAGATATTCGCGGCGCGATGGACGTGATGGAACGCGAACCGATCGATCTGCTCGTGACCGATCTGCGACTCGCGGGCGAAGATGGAATGACGCTGATCGATCGCGCGCTCAAGCTTCCGCATGCGCCCATCGTGATCATGATGACGGCGTACGGCTCGGTCGACACCGCAGTCGAGGCGATGAAACGCGGCGCTTACGATTTTGTGACGAAGCCGCTCAATCTCGACAAAGTCGAAATTATGATTGGGCGCGCGTTGCAAACACGCCGCATGGAACAGGAAAATCGGACGCTGCGCCAGCAGGTGGACGAACGTTACGGACTGGAAAATGTCGTCGGCGAATCGCTGGCCTTACGCGAAGTGCTCGACACGATCCGCCAAATCGCACCGTCCTCGGCGAATGTGCTGATCGAAGGCGAAACCGGCACGGGCAAGGAACTCGCGGCGCACGCCATTCACAATCTGAGCCGGCGAAACAAAGCGAAATTTGTCACGGTGCATTGTGCGGCGCTTTCGCCCACGCTCTTGGAAAGCGAACTCTTCGGTCACGAGCGCGGCGCGTTTACCGGCGCGCACGAGCGCCGCATCGGCCGGTTCGAGCAGGCGAACGGCGGCACGATTTTTCTCGATGAAATCGGCGAGATCGATCCGAGCACACAGGTCAAATTATTGCGCGTGATCAGCGAAGAGCGCGCCTTCGAACGCGTCGGTGGGAATCAACCTTTGCGCGCCGACGTTCGTCTCATCGCCGCGACCAACAAGGATCTCGCGCAGCTGGTGAAAGACGGGAAATTTCGCGACGATCTTTATTTTCGTCTCAACGTCGTGCACATCACGATGCCGCCGTTGCGCGATCGCAAGGAAGATATTCCGCTTCTCGTTCGCGAATTCCTGCGACATTTCTGCAAAGCGAACGATAAACCGCTTCTTGAGCTCGACTCTGATGCAATGAATGCGCTGCTCACTTATGATTGGCCCGGCAACGTGCGCGAACTGCGCACCGCGATCGAGCATGGAGTGGTCATGGCCTCAGGCCCGAGAATCACGATTCGCGATCTTCCGACAAATTTACGTCACGCGGTGGTGGCGGACTTGCCCGGCGGCATTACGCCAGCGGAAGCGTTCGCCGAAAAATCAAATCCGCTCGACCTGCGCGCAACCGAGAACCGATTGATCATGCAAGCGCTCGCGACGACGAATGGAAACATAACGACGGCGGCGAAGAAGCTCGGGATCAGCCGGCGAACTTTGCATCGCAAAATTAACGAGCTGAATTTGAAGGAAAATTCCGGAACCCGAAACGCGAAATCGGAAAAATAGAGCGAATGACGACAATGAATTCTATTTCGCAATCTGTGATGCGGGATTCGGAATTGCCACATCATGCCAGGTAGCGCCGACGCAATTCAGGGACTCGTCTACGCCCTCGAGGCCGGCGGTCTCGCAATTTGGGTACGTCGCGGTCTCACCGTCCTGGCGGTGTTGTTGCTTGGGATTTTTTATTTCATTCACGAATTCCAGGGACTGGCCACGTCCCAGGCGATGGATCAGGCGCAGATCGGCCGGCAAATCGCGAGCGGACATGGCTGGCATACCAATTTGATTCGGCCGCGCGCCATCGGCCAACTTCAGAGCCACGGCAAAAACGTGCAGCAGCGAATTTGGACCGACACCTACAACGCGCCTCTTCCTCCGCTCGTCGATGCGATCGCTCTTTTCCCCGTAAGGTCGCAATGGAAAATGACGCCGCGCGATATCACTTATGTCGGCGACAAGGCGATCGTCTCTGTTTCGATCCTCTTATTTCTCGCCTCGCTTGTAGTGTTGTTTTTCATCGCGCGACGTTTGTTTGATCAGCAGCTGGCCTGGCTCGCATGCTCGCTCGTCCTGATTTGCGACACCATCTGGCAATACTCCCTCACCGGTTTGCCCCAGATGCTGTTGCTGTTTCTTTTTAGCCTAACGATTTATTCCCTAGTACGCGCGGTGCAGGCTCAGTTTACCGGCAGAGTAGTTGGAATCTGGCTCGCTCTTGCCGGCGTCGGTTTCGGATTACTCGCCCTTTCACATGCTCTCACCATCTGGATTTTTCTGGGCGCTTTGATTTATTGCGCGATCTTTTTTCGCCCACGTGGTTACGCCGCGTTGATCATCCTAGTGGCCTTCGCCATTATTTATATACCCTGGCTGATCCGGAATTTTATCGTCTGCGGACAGCCCGGCGGCCTCGCAATCTATTCTATTCTCGACGGTGTGCGTTACAGCGAAGCGGGATGGATGCGGCACATCGATCTGAATTTACAGGAACTCGGCCTCGGAAATTTTCGAATTAAGATTATCGGGGAATTCAGCAAACAACTCGGTCGCCTTTTTGAATACTTGGGATGGAGCGCCGTTGCCCCATTATTTTTCGTTAGCCTAATGCACCGTTTTAAACGTCCGGAAACTGCGGCCATGCGCTGGATGATTTTGACGATGTGGATGGGCGCTGTTGTAGGCATGTCTGTCTATGGAGTGCCGGAAGAGCAACACTTCGCCGCGAATCAACTTCATCTTCTCTTCATTCCATTGCTGACATGCTACGGACTTGCGTTTCTGCTCGTGCTCTGGAATCGACTCGAAATTGATTTCCGCATCGCTCGGATCGGGTTCCTTGCGCTGGTTTTTCTGCTTTGCGGTTGGCCCATGATTAACACGATCGCATTGGCGCCGACGAAACGGTTCTTTCGGTGGCCACCGTACGTTCCCCCGTACATCGCGGTCTTGAATAGTTGGATGAAACCAAACGAAATCACCGCGTCGGATATACCTTGGGCCATCGCCTGGTATGCAGATCGCCCGGCGTTATGGCTGCCGGAAAATGTTCGCGTGATGACCGATCTTAACGATTACAAAATCCTGGGAGAATCGATCAACGGCCTCTACATCACGCCACTTAGCGCTGGCCAAAATACCCTGGGCGACATCCAAAAAGGTGAATACAAAGATTGGGCCGCAGTCATCTTGCGCAATCTCGATGTCTCGCGATTTCCGCTACCTTGGGCGACTCTCCTTGGCCTCGATAACGAATGCATATTCTTTAGCGACCACGATCGACAAAAGGGTCAGGAGCCATAATCGAAACGGCACGCGCGGCTGCACGACGTAGTTTCAGGTTTACGTGACCGGCATAGCAGCTTTGAATACGGACGTGGCGCAGGAGAAAAAAATCTTTGGCACGGATGGCGTCCGCGGTGTTGCGAACGTCGAACCGGTCACCGCGGAAACGGCACTGAAACTGGGGCGCGCCGCAGCCCACGTGTTTATGAATTTGAACCCGCGCGAACATCCCGCGGGCGCGCGTCCGAAAATCGTTCTCGGCAAAGACACGCGGCTTTCCGGTTACATGCTGGAAAACGCACTCGTTGCCGGCATCACTTCGTTAGGCGTGGATGTTTTACTGATCGGGCCGTTGCCGACACCAGGTGTTGCCTACATCACGCGTTCCCTCCGCGCTGATGCGGGCATCGTGCTTTCCGCTTCGCATAATTCCTACGAGGACAACGGCATCAAATTTTTCCGGCACGACGGCTATAAGCTCGACGACAAAATCGAACAGCAAATCGAGGAGCTGGTTTTCACTGGCGAAATCGATTCCATTCGGCCGACGGCGGGAAAAATTGGACGCGCACGCCGCATCGATGATGCGCTGGGTCGTTACGTGGAATTTGCGAAGACGAGTTTCCCGCGCGGCCGATCTTTGGAAAAAATGCGCATCGCGGTCGATGCCGGCAATGGCGCGGCATACAAATCGACGCCCTGTATTCTCCGCGAACTCGGTGCTGACCTAACGATTGCGCATAACGAACCGAACGGGACCAACATCAACGGCGGCTGCGGTAGCACCCATCCCGAGGAAATTCAGCGCATCGTCAAAGAGAGCGGCGCGCAAGTAGGTATCACGCACGACGGCGATGCGGATCGCGTTCTTCTTTGCGATGAAAAAGGCGAGATCGTCGATGGCGATGAGATTCTTGCCATTGCTTCAATTGATTTGCTTGGGTCCGGCCAGCTTCGCGAAAACACGTTGGTTGCGACAGTCATGAGCAACTTCGGTCTCGACGAAGCGCTCGCTGCCCAAGGCGGCAAAGTGCTGCGCACGAAAGTCGGCGATCGCTATGTCATTGAGGAAATGGTGCAACGAAACCTGAACCTCGGCGGCGAACAAAGCGGTCACATGATTTTCCGCGATTTTTCAACGACGGGTGACGGCATCGTCAGCGCGCTCCAGATTTTGCGCATCATGCAGGCGAGTGGCCGGCCCCTGAGCGAACTGAAAAAATGCCTGACGAAATATCCACAGGCGCAACGGAATTTGCTCGTGAGACAAAAACCGCCGCTCTCGGAACTCACAACGGTGATGAAGCTCGTGAATGAAGCCGAGAAAGAACTTTCCGGTAAAGGTCGCGTGCTCCTGCGTTACTCAGGAACAGAACCAAAAATCCGACTGCTCATCGAGGGCCGCGAACTGGATCGAATCGATCAGCAGGCGAACCGAATTGCGGATGCAATTCAAAACGCAATCGGGGCAAATTAATGGAATTATCACAGGTCATTGACGCTTTGCTCTTCAGCGCGCAGAAGCCGCTCACGATCCGCGAGCTTCTGGCGGCGGTGAAGGGCGCCGGCGAAGCGGACGAACTTTTGCCTAACGAGTTTGCCAGCGCCAAGGAAGCGGAAATCGCGGCTGCACTGCAAAAACTAAAGATCGAATCGATCGAACAAAAGCGCGCGTTTCAACTGCTGGAGAAGGCGGAGGGTTGGCAATTCGCGACCGATCCCGCCTATGCACAATGGGTGCGGCAACTTTATCCCGCGCCAAAAGCTGCGCGCATGAGTGCGCCCGCGCTCGAAACCCTCGCCATCATTGCCTACCGACAACCGATCACGCGCGCCGACGTTGAAGCCGTTCGTGGTGTCGCCGTCGATGGCGTTCTACAAAATTTAATGGAACGCGGTCTCGTGAAAATCGCGGGACGCGCGGATGTGCCGGGTCGGCCGTTGTTATATGAAACGACGCAATTTTTCCTCGATCACTTCGGTTTGCGCAACCTGGCCGAATTGCCTAACGCGGAAGAATTGAAACGCCGCTATCTGCCGACCGCACCGGTAGCGCCAACACCGGCGAAAGCGAGCGAACCCGAGCCCGCGAAATAAAAGCGCGCTTTGCTGTTCGTTCGACATACGTTTAACGTCTCGAAGCCATGAATAAATTTGCCATCGGTTGTGGTGGAATTGTCCTGATCCTTGTTTTCGTTTTGATCGTTGGAGGAATCGCCCTCGCTACGAGTTACAATCGCCTTGTCGGTTTGCAGCAAAACGTCGATGCGAAATGGGCGCAGGTGCAGAATGTTTATCAACGACGCGCGGATTTGATCCCGAATCTCGTCAACACCGTCGCCGGTGCGGCGAATTTCGAAAAATCGACGCTGGAAGCGGTAACGAATGCCCGAGCCAGCGTCGGTCGCGTTCAACTCGACCCGACCAAAGCGCCGACGGATGCTGCGCAGCTGCAACAATTTCAAGCCGCACAGGGGCAGCTCAGCAGTGCGCTCTCACGTTTGCTTGTCGTAAGCGAAAATTATCCGGAGCTGAAGGCGAACCAAAACTTCCAACAACTGCAGGCGCAATTGGAAGGAACAGAAAATCGGATTTCAGTGGAGCGCGGAAATTTCAATGAAGCGGTGCAGACTTACAACACGACGGTGCGCCGGTTCCCGACGAATCTTTTTGCAGGCATGTTCGGATTTCAGCCGCGCCCGTTCTTCAATGCGCAACCCGGTGCGGAAAAACCGCCAGCCGTGAATTTTAATTTCGGAACGCCGTCACCTGCGCCAGCTGTCACACCATAAGCGAGCTTCCCGATCCTTCCGCAAATATCGAATGCGACTGAAGGCGCTTACGAGCCGCGGGCTGTTGCTTCTGGGGAGCGCACGCACCTCGCGTGCTGGCGACGGCGCCCTCGCTGTCGCGAACTTTCCCTTCCCGCCACGTCGGAAGAAAAGATTTCGGCGAGGCACCGAAATCGGCACGCGACGGCGCGGGCGCTCCCCAGAAATCCTGCTTGGAATTGCGCTTGTATTTTTTGCGCTGAATGCATTTGCGGCAGAAACCATTCCGCCAAAGCCGGCTGGTTATTTCAACGATTATGCGGGCGTCGTTCCAAAAGAAGTCGCGTTACAGTTAAACGAGAAGCTCGCGCAATTCGAACGCGAGACTTCGAATCAAATTCTTGTGGTGGTATGGTCGAATTTTCCATCGGCCAGTTCCATTGAGGATTTCACGCAGCGGACGTTCCAGGCCTGGACGGTTGGAGAAAAGGGCACGAACAACGGCGCGGTTTTGTTCGTGTTTGTGAGCGATCACAAAATGCGAATTCAAACTGGATACGGTTTGGAAGGAGCGCTGCCGGATGCGACCTGCTTCGACATTATTCAAAACGTCATCGCGCCACATTTTAAACAAGGCGACTACGCCAGCGGTTTGAGTGCGGGAATTGACGCGATGATGCAGGCGGTTCGCGGGGAATATAAGGGGACGGGAAAAACAGTAAGAGAAGGTCAGGGAAATAGCGGGAACGGGAGCGCGTTTCCATTCATCATCATTTTTATCATCGTGATGATCGCGATCGCTCGGGCATCGCGCCGGCGTGGTCGCGGATTCAGCGGGCGCGGGCCGTTCATTGGTCCATTCATCGGCGGTTGGGGTGGTGGCGGTGGAGGAGGAAGTTCCGGTGGCGGATTTAGTGGATTTAGCGGCGGCGGAGGTTTCAGCGGTGGCGGCGGCGCAAGCGGAGGTTGGTGATTACTCGTTAGGCAACGAGCCAACCGTCGCCTTTACAGACCCACCGGATGACGCGCGACGAAACCGCGCGGTTTGCGATAAGTCACTCGCCAGCGCGGCGCCCAATGGCGATTTGCCCTCAGTTCATTCCATTCCGTCGTATCCAAACGCAGGCCGGCGATGACGGCGAAAGCGTGGCCATTGCGCGCGTAAATCGTGATCCATTTCCCTGGTCCTCTGGCTCCATACGAGCGGAATTCATTCGAACTGATCGGAGATCGTACCAAACCCGCGGCGCCCAATGCGTAGGAGATTGTACCGGAACAATCGTAACTCCGATCAAAAAACGAGCGATGACCTCCTCCGTAACGGTAGGGCTTATGACGAAGGTCGTTCGCCGCCCAGATCGCTCGCCTTACCGGCAGCGGCGCATCAAGCGGCGCCGAAGCAACGCCGAATCGCAAGGTTGCCTTGGATCCGGAAACGACCGGGCCGGCGGAAGGAAACGTATCGGCATAACGAGCGGAGGCGACGGGTCCGCTCAACATGATTAGGAACAAAACTCTAAAATAACAATGGCTCATGTGAGATGCGGTTCCCGTTAGGCGGATAACAAACGGCGAAACAGCGCGCTGAACGCACGCAGCGTTGCCTTCACTATGTTCGGAACTTTCGTCAATACAAAACTTTCCGGAGGTGGCATTGTATTCGTCGATGCGAGCGCGTGAATTTCTGGATAAACTCGATCACGATCGGATCGTCGGTGCGATCCGCGAAGCTGAAGATAAAACTTCCGGGCAGATTCGCGTTTTCGTTCAACGCGGACACTTGAGAGGTGATGCGCTGCCCGCGGCACAAAAGCAATTTCGCAATTTAGGAATGCAGAAAACGGAGGAACGCAATGCCGTGCTCGTTTTCGTCGCACCGCGCGCGCGTAAGTTTGCCGTCATCGGGGATGAGGGCGTTCACGAAAAATGCGGTGAAGAATATTGGCAGCGCCTGATCGAATCGATGCGTCCGCATTTTCGAAAGGAAGATTTCACACAGGCGCTGGTCGAAGCGATCGCGGGAACAGGGGAGTTATTGGCGCAACATTTTCCAAAGCGCGAGGACGGCAAAAACGAACTCCCGGATGACATTATCGAGAGCTAGCCGGCGCAAAATCTATTCTTGCAAATCGAGCGATCTGGTGTTGATTCCACGTCCCGCAGCGAGTTTTTAAAGTTGCGCCGTTGGTCCCTGGGTTTGCATCGCTTGATGCCTAACCACACTCGCCAGGGGGAACCCGGCTATTAGGAGATTTCGGATTTGGAGCTCAGATCGGTTCGTTAGTTCCCGTTTTTGCATTCCAATTCCATTTTTAGAAAATGCCAATCCGTTACGGTCGTTTCGAAATGCCCAAAACGCTCTCAAAAGACGAGAGCACAGCCACTGATACCTACGCCAAGTTCACTGCCGAGCCGTTTGAAGCCGGTTATGGACACACGGTCGGAAATTCGCTTCGTCGCGTGTTGCTTTCGTCGCTTGAAGGCGCGGCCATCACCGCGGTCAAGATCACCGGCGCTCAACATGAGTTCGCCACTTTGCCCGGAGTGGTCGAAGACGTAACCGATATCGTCTTGAATCTGAAGCGGGTGAAATTCAAAGCTGCCGATCACGAAGCACGCAAGCTCGCGCTTTCCATCAATAAGGAAGGTGAAGTTACCGCCGGCGACATTCAGGTCGTGCAAGGTTACGAAGTGCTCAATCCGAAACAGGTGATTTGCACGCTCGATAAAAAACATAAGTTCGACGCCGAACTTGAAGTGCGCGTCGGTCGCGGTTTTGCCACGGGCGAAGAAAACAAACGCGCCGATCAACCGATTGGCCTGATCCCGATCGATTCCATTTTTTCCCCGGTTACGCGAGTGAAGTATGCGGTAGAAAACACCCGCGTCGGTCAGCGCACCGATTACGATAAACTCATCCTCGAAGTCTGGACCGATGGCCGGTTAACTCCGGACGACGCGCTATTGCAATCGTCCGCCATTTTGCGTCACCACCTCGATGTCTTCGTTAACTTCAACGAAGATGTCATTGAATTCGACGAAACGCCTGCGGGCGTGAGCGAGGAAAACATGAAGCTGAAGAAGCTTCTCAATATGAGCGTGAACGAAATCGAGCTCAGCGTGCGTGCGGCGAATTGCTTGAACAACGCCAATATCACCTCGGTCGGTCAGCTCGCTCAGAAAACCGAAGCCGAGATGCTCAAGTATCGTAACTTCGGCAAAAAATCGCTCAACGAGATCAAAGACAAACTACAGCAGTTGAATCTGGGTCTGGGGATGAAATTCGATCCAGGTCTGGTGGAAACTCCAGGTGCCGGGACTGAGGGTGCCGGCGTCAATGGTGCGGCCGCTGGGCCGGAATAACTCGTTAGGCAAGGTAGCGCGCGGAGAATCAAGCCATGAGACATCAAAAGAAAACTATCAAACTGGGACTCACGGCCGCGCATCGCAAGGCGTTGCTCGCCAATCAGGTTTGCAGTTTGATCGAACATCAGCGCATCAAAACCACGCTGGCGAAAGCCAAAGCGGTACGTCCGCTCGCAGAGAAGATGGTCACGCTCGGTAAAAAGAATTCGCTGCACGCCCGTCGCACCGCGCTTGCAGTTCTCCGCCAGAAAAATGCTGTGCAGAAACTTTTTGCCGACATCGCACCACGTTGCGCTGAGCGCAAGGGTGGTTACACGCGCATCGTCAAACTCGGCCAGCGCAAAAGCGACTCGGCCAGCGTCGCCTTCATCGAGTGGGTCGACGCGCCCGTGGTAGTCGAGGAAATTCCAACAGAACCGACTGACAAAAAACGCAAGGACGCAAAAGACCCAGCGACGACGCCTGAGCCGAAATCACCGCGTAAGTCAAAGAAGAGCGACGAGCCGGACAGATCGTAACTCGTTAGGCGGTTTATTGCTCGTCGGGAAGGTGTCCCGAAAGTGGAACGTTTGGTTCCCAATCGCGAAACGACATTCTTGTTGTAACGGGACAGCCTCCCCTTCTAAGCGGTCTTTCCCGAGCGGCTTATGACTTTGAGCGACCCTTTGGCATGACGGGTGCATATACACAATCCGCTATGAACACTACTTGCATGAATCCGGCAGTTTTCGAAGACGAGAATCTCGCCGAAGAAACCGTTGTCCATGAGTCAACCTACGCGATGCTGGTGCGATCCGAAGAAAAGGCACGCTCAGTTCTCGAGACGGTGCTTTGCGTTCTGTGCGCCTTGAGCGCGATCGTTGCTATCTGGCAGTTCGCACATCAACCAATCAGGTTGCCGCTGAATTCAGTGGTAACGGCTGAGGCAGCTCCGCTGACGATGACCGTTCCCTGCCGCGTCTAGGACAGACAGCTAACTCGTTAGGCACCCAGTCACCGAAGTTTTGCGAGCGTCCAGGCTAAGGCCTTGCCCTCGGAGATTTCAAGAAAGGCCACACTCGCAGGAGCGCCACGGTTTGGCCGCGTAACGCAACCGGGATTGAGGAAACGGACACCGCTAACGATTTCGTTGCGAGGCACGTGGGTATGACCGTGCAGCACGACGTCGCACTCGTTAGGCAGCGAATCTGGCGGAACGTGCTGGAGCCGGAACCGTACGTCGCACCGGACGAGATCGACAACTATCGGCCAGGTTGAATTACTGTCGCAATTCCCCCTAACGAGTATTAACGGAGGACCGATTGCACGAAGTTCGTCGAGAATACTCTCGCTACAAACGTCGCCGAGGTGCCACATTTCGTCCGCGCCATCGGCCAGAGTTATGATATTTGGCGGCAGCCGATCGTGTGTGTCGGCCAAAACAAAAATACGCAGCGCACGTTTCGAAGCGCTTTTCTCGTTCATATCTATCGTAGAATCGAGACAGCTCTCTTACTTTGTCCAGCGATTAGTCTCCGCACTTCGATCACTTTAAGGTGTCCTATAATTCCCTCCATTGCTTCTTGAGCGTTGGAGACTACGTTAGGCGGTGTCATTCAAGGATTTCGGCCTTTCGCCAGAAGTCGTCCGAGGTACCCAGGCCATGGGGTTTGCCGAGCCGACTCCTATTCAACTCCGCGCTTTCCCGATCGTTCTCGCGGGTAAGGATTTAATCGGCACCGCGCAAACCGGCACTGGTAAAACAGCCGCTTTCGCTCTCCCCATTCTCACGACCCTGGGCAGTCACGGCGATTTTCGTTGCCTCGTGCTGGAACCAACACGTGAGCTGGCCGCGCAAGTGGAAACCGCGTTCCGTGATTACGGACGCTTTACAGATCTTCGTGTCTCGGTTGTGCACGGTGGCGTCGGTTACGGCAAACAACGTGAGGAAGCGGCGCGTGGCGTAGACGTCGTGGCCGCAACACCAGGCCGATTACTCGATCATCTCGAGCAAGGCACAATGACTTTGCGAAGCGTTAACATCCTTGTGCTCGATGAGGTCGATCGCATGCTCGACATGGGTTTTCTTCCGGACGTTCGGCGGATCGTCGAACAAATATCAACCGACCGCCAAACTTTGCTTTTCTCCGCCACCTTGCCCCCGGAAATCGAACGTCTGGCCGCGTGGGTTTTGCGCGAGCCGGAAATCGTCGAAATCGGCGCACGCCGTTCTCCGGCGGAAACAGTGACGCACGCCGTTTATCCGGTGGCGGGCGAACAGAAGTTCGATCTTCTCATGGCCTTGCTCGAACGCACTAATTTCGATAGCGCCCTCATTTTTTCACGGACAAAACATGGCGCCGACCGCATTGCGCATAAATTGAAAACCGGCAAACATTCCGTGGCGGTTTTGCATTCCAATCGCACACAGCGCGAGCGCGTGGAAGCCCTCGAAGGTTTCAAAAGCGGCAAATATGAAATCATGGTCGCGACTGACATCGCCGCGCGCGGGATTGACATCGCCGGCGTCAGTCACGTGATCAACTACGACGTGCCGGAGCATCCGGAAGATTACGTCCATCGCATCGGCCGGACGGGGCGAGCGCAAAACGTCGGTGATGCCTTTACCCTCATGAACGGCGAAGAGCTCGCTTCGTTGCACGCGATCGAGCGCTTTATCGGCCAGAAAATTCCACGCCTGAAACTCGAAGGCTTTTCATATCTTTATACAGCGCTCTTCGAACCGGAATCGAGTTCGGGTGGGAAGCGCAGTATCGGCGGAGGTCGCACGCATCGCGGCTATTCCTTTGGGCGCCGTCGTCGTTAGCGGCTAACGACCTTCAACCCACTCCGGCTTCTTTGTCTGGATGCGGCGCCAGCGTAGATTTCGCGTCTCAGGCTGGATGGGAAATTCCTTGCCGGCGCGCCAGAGAGAACGAGTTTCTAATTCATGACGACAAACCTCACGCAATACGCGCACCCGGAGGCGCTAGTGGAAACCGACTGGCTTGAGCAGCATCTGAAAGACGAAGGGATCCGGATCGTCGAATCGAACGAAGACATTTTGCTCTACGGCACTGGGCATATTCCTGGGGCGGTCCATATCGATTGGCGCACCGATCTGCAGGACGCGGTAATCCGCGATTATATTAAGCCAGAGAATTTCGCCGAACTTTGCAGCCGTAATGGCATTACACCGGACACGACATGCATTTTTTACGGCGACAAGGCGAACTGGTGGGCGTGCTACGCGCTCTGGGCATTTCGCTTATTCGGGCACGAAAAAGTGAAAATCTTGAACGGCGGCCGTGATAAATGGAAAGCGGAAAACCGCCCGATGACCCGCGATGTTCCAAAATACGCGACAAGCAATTACCCTGTACCGAAGAAGCGCTACGACAAGGAAGTTCGCGCATTTGCTGATGAAGCTCTCGCGCAAAGCAAAGCCGGCAAACCGTTGATCGACGTTCGTTCGCCCGGTGAATTCAAAGGTGAGGTCACGCACATGCCCGAATATCCGCAGGAAGGCGTGCTGCGCGGTGGTCACATTCCCGGTGCGAAAAGTGTGCCGTGGAAAACAGCCACGAAAGAGGACGCGACATTCAAGCCGGTGAATGAGCTCGCCGAGATTTATTTTAACCAATGCGGACTGAAACCCGGAACCGACACCGTAGTTTACTGCCGCATCGGAGAACGATCGAGCCATACATGGTTTGTTCTCACCTACCTGCTTGGATTGGATAACGTTCGTAACTACGATGGGTCTTGGACGGAATGGGGCAACAAAGTCGGCGCACCGATCGAGCGATCTACCTAACGAATGTATCCGCCCAAGCTAGACAAAATCATCAACCTCTTTGAATCGCTGCCGGAAGACGAGCGGCGTGAAACGCTGGTCTCTTATTCCGACAACGCAAAAAAACAGGAACCACGCGTAGGCGAGAACTTCGATCTGGAGGATGTGCGCAAGGACGAAGAATGTGCCGATACCGTCGGCGTCTATCTTCACGTTGATGAGGAAGGGAAAGCGCACATACGAATGACACTTGGTCCGGAGGTGCAAACCTTAACGCGGGCGATGACCGCTATTCTTTGCAAAGGCCTGGCTGGTGCGACTCCGCAGGAAATTCTCGATCTTCCAGCCGACTTCGTTACTCGCATCGTCGGCTCCGAACTCGTGCGAGTCCGGAGCCAGACCACCTACTACGTACTGACGCGCATCAAAGGCATTTGCAAAGTCTACCTCGACAGGCAACGCATGGCTCACGTCGCCTAATGACTTTTGCTAGCGACGGTTCAATCGCACGCATAACCGCCGTCGCCGGGCAGCAAATGCCCGAACCCGGCGTGCTCTGGAAGTTTAACTCGTGACGTTCGAATTATTTCGACTACGCTCCCCGCTGCGCGATGCCGCGAAATAATCAGCTCAAAAAGATTCTGCTCATAGGTTCGGGGCCAATTGTCATTGGTCAGGGCTGCGAATTTGATTATTCCGGCGTGCAAGCCTGCAAAGCTCTGCGCGAAGAGGGCTACGAGGTCGTGCTCGTCAATTCCAATCCCGCCACCATTATGACGGATCCGGAATTTGCCGATCGGACCTACATCGAACCGATTACGCCGGAAGTGGTGGAGGCGATTCTCGAGCGTGAAAAACCGGATGCAATCCTCCCGACGATGGGCGGCCAGACCGCACTCAACGTCGCGATGGAATTGAATCGCAACGGCGCGCTCGCCCGGCATGGCGTGAAATTGATCGGTGCCAACGCTCAGGCGATCGCGAAAGGCGAAGATCGCCAGCTCTTCAAAGAAGCGATGTTGCGCATTGGTCTCGAGGTTCCGCGTTCCGGCATCGCGCGATCAATTGCCGACGCGCACCGCGTCGCGCATGAAATCGGCACGCTCCCTTTGATTATTCGGCCCGCATTTACGCTCGGAGGTTCGGGCGGTGGCATCGCTTACAATCTCGAAGAGCTCGAAACGATCGCCGCGAGCGGCCTTGCTTTATCGCCCGTCAGTGAAGTTTTGATCGAAGAATCGCTCGTCGGTTGGAAGGAATTCGAGATGGAAGTGATGCGCGATCACATGGACAACTGCGTCGTCATTTGTTCGATCGAGAACTTCGATCCGATGGGCGTGCATACGGGCGATTCCATCACCGTCGCTCCGGCGCAGACACTCTCGGACAAGGAATACCAACTGATGCGCGACGCGTCTTTCGCCGTCATCCGCGAGATTGGCGTCGAGACCGGTGGATCGAATATTCAATTCGCGGTCAATCCCGAGAACGGACGAATGGTCGTGATTGAAATGAATCCGCGCGTCTCGCGTTCGTCTGCCCTCGCGTCGAAAGCGACGGGATTTCCGATCGCAAAAATCGCGGCCAAGCTCGCCGTTGGCTACACGCTCGATGAAATTCCGAACGACATCACGCGCGAAACGCCCGCCAGTTTCGAGCCGACGATTGATTATTGCGTCGTGAAAGTGCCGCGTTTCACGTTCGAAAAATTTCCGCAGGCCGATGCGACCTTAACGACGCAAATGAAAAGCGTCGGCGAAGCGATGGCGATCGGTCGCACGTTCAAAGAAGCGCTCCAGAAAGCGTTGCGCAGTCTGGAAATCAAACGCTTCGGATTTTGCGGAGATGGAAGGGAAAATCGAGTCGATCCCGAGACGCTTCGGCGCAAACTCGCGATCCCGAATTCCGATCGCATTTTCCACCTCGCACAGGCGCTGCAGGACGGAATGCCAATCGACGAGATTTACGAGCTCACAAAAATCGATCGCTGGTTTTTGCAAAACCTGAAACAGATCGTCGACGAATCAGCGAGCGATATGGGATTGCTCCGCGCGAAAAAGCTTGGATTTTCGGACAGACAAATTGCTCATCGAACCGGAATGGCGGAATTCGAGGTGCGCTCACAAAGAAAGGCCGCCGGAATTATTCCGACGTATCGACTGGTCGATACTTGCGCGGCGGAGTTTGAAGCTTACACGCCGTATTACTACTCGACATACGGAACCGAGAACGAAATTCGAGCGAGCACGAAGCGAAAAATCATGATCCTGGGTGGCGGACCGAACCGCATCGGCCAGGGAATCGAGTTCGATTACTGCTGTGTGCACGCGGCTTTTGCGCTGCGCGAGCTAGGATTCGAAACCATCATGGTGAATTCGAACCCGGAAACGGTTTCGACCGATTACGACACGAGCGGCAAACTCTACTTCGAGCCGCTTACGCTCGAGGACGTCCTCAACATTTACGACCAGGAAAAGCCTGAGGGCGTGATCGTCCAGTTCGGCGGACAAACTCCGCTCAATCTCGCAATTGGATTGCGCGCGGAAGGCGTTCCCATCATCGGCACGCAACCGGAAAGCATCGAGATGGCGGAAGATCGGAAGCTCTTCGCTGCGATGCTCGACAAACTCGGTTTGCGCCAAACTCCAAATGGAAGCGCGATCAACGTCGAAGGCGCTGTCGCGATTGCACAAAAGATTGGCTACCCTGTGCTGGTGCGTCCGTCATTTGTTCTTGGTGGCCGCGCGATGGAGCTCGTTTACAACGAAGAAGATTTGCAGCGCTACATGCAAAGCGCGATCGACGTTACGCCGGATCGACCGGTGTTGGTGGATCGATTTCTCGAAGACGCAATCGAAGTGGATGTCGATTGTATCGCTGATGGCGAAACCGCGGTGATCGGCGCGATCATGGAACACATCGAGCAGGCTGGTATTCACAGCGGTGACAGCGCCTGCGTTATTCCGACGTTCTCGTTAGGCAAAAGTGTGCTGGAGGAAATTGCCGCCGCAACCAGGGCGATGGCGCGCGAATTGAAAGTGCGCGGTCTGATGAATGTGCAATTCGCGGTGAAAGGCACCGATGTTTATGTACTGGAGGTTAATCCGCGCGCGTCGCGCACGGTGCCATTTGTGAGCAAAGCGATCGGGGTTCCGCTGGCCAAGCTCGCGGCAAAAGTGATGACGGGAAAAACATTGCAAGAACTTGGGTTCACAAAAGAAATCATCCCCGAACATTTTTCGGTGAAGGAAGCGGTCTTTCCCTATTTGCGTTATCAGGGCATGGATATTTCGTTGGGGCCGGAAATGAAATCGACGGGCGAAGTGATGGGGATCGACGCCGATCTCGGGCTGGCCTTCGCCAAGTCGCAAATGGCCGCGCCACCTCCGTTACCGAAAGGCGGAAATGTTTTCATCAGCGTGAAAGACAGCGACAAAGAAGCGGTTATTCCGTTGGCGCGACAATTTATCGAGATCGGTTTCGGAATCATCGCGACATCGGGAACGGCAGCAACGTTGCAAGCGGCCGGAGTAGCGGTGCAGAAGGTCTTCAAGCTGCGCGAAGGCCGGCCCGACGTTTTCGATCGCGTCATCAACGGCGATATTAATTTCATCATCAACACGCCGAGCGGAAAAATTCCGCGTGAAGATGAGGTGACGATTCGTAATGCGTCGCTCGCAAAAAAAATCCCGATCATGACGACGATCCGCGCAGCCCAAGCGAGTTTGAATGGCATTCGTTCGCTGCAAAAAAATCCTGTGCGCGTAAAAAGTTTGCAGGAGTATCACCCCACACGTAAGGAGCACGTGACATCCGCGGCCATCCGTGCCACAGGTCGAAGATGAAACGGACTTTGTTCTGTTGCTTGTTGGGATTAGCGCTCGGCCTGACTCAGGCCCGCAGCCAGGAAACGAAAGACACACCTTCCATGAATGATTCGAAAAAAGAAGTAGCGGTCATCAAAACGACCGAGGGCGAAATGGTCTGCGAACTATGGCCCGATGTTGCACCGAAAACGGTGGAGAATTTCAAGAAACTGGCGAACTCCGGTTTTTATGACGGCACTGCGTTTCATCGCATCATCAAGGATTTTATGGTGCAGGGCGGCGATCCGCTGACGAAGGATCCAACAAAAGCGAATCGCTTCGGCACAGGCGGTCCGGGTTATTCGGTTAAGGCCGAATTCAACGATCGTCCGCATGAACGCGGCGTCCTCTCGATGGCGCGTTCAGCTGATCCGGATTCCGCGGGCAGCCAGTTTTTCATCTGTCTCGCACGCGTGGCTCATCTCGATCATCAATACACGGCGTTCGGAAAATTAATTAAAGGCGACGATGTGCTGACGAAACTCGGAGACACGCCAGTCGGTGGGCCGGACCGAAGTTCGCCGATAGACCGCGTTGGGGTTGAAAGCATCAAGGTCGTCCCGGCGGATTCGGTAAAGTAATGGCGCAGGCAAGCTCGCGCGTCGCACTCGTGCAGATGCAGTGCGGGGTCGAGCCTGAGAAAAATCTCGCGAAAGCGATCGAACGGATTCGCGATGCCGCGAAGCAGGGCGCAGACATTGTTTGTCTGCCCGAACTTTTTCGCTCGCAATATTTTTGCCAATCGGAAGATCACGCCAACTTCGCGCTGGCAGAAGAAATACCGGGACCGACGACCGATTCGTTAGGCAAACTTGCCGCCGAGCTGGAAGTTGTGATCATCGCATCACTTTTTGAGAAACGCGGCGCCGGTCTTTACCACAACACGGCGGCGATCATCGATACGAATGGAAAACTGCTCGGGCGTTATCGAAAGATGCACATTCCCGACGATCCGCTGTATCACGAGAAGTTTTATTTTGCGCCCGGCGATCTCGGTTTTCGCAACTGGCCAACTTCGCGCGGGAATATCGGCGTCTGCGTTTGCTGGGATCAATGGTACCCGGAAGCGGCACGCCTGACTGCCTTGGCCGGCGCGGAGATTTTATTGTATCCGACTGCGATCGGCTGGCATCCCGGGGAAAAAAAACAATACGGCGCCGCGCAACATTCCGCTTGGGAAACGATTCAGCGCAGTCACGCCATTGCGAATGGTTGTTTTGTTGCGGTAGCGAACCGCGTTGGCCTCGAACAGCCCGTTGGCGGTGAGGGAATCGAATTTTGGGGACAAAGTTTTATCACGGCGCCGAGTGGAGAAATCATTGCCAAAGGCAGTGTCGACAAAGAAGAACTCGTGATCGCCGACATCGAATGGAAACGCGTCGACGAACACCGCACGCATTGGCCGTTTCTGCGCGATCGACGCATCGATGCGTATGCCGACATTCAAAAGCGAATGATCGACTGATTTCCGCCAAGGTGGGAGCGGCCTTAGCGCCGCGATTGTCGGGACACTGAGATCCCTACCACATTGGCTTTGTTCTCACGCACAAGGCGACGGCTTCAATTTTACTGCAGGATATGCGGGTGTAGTTTCCTGTATGAAACGAAATCTCTTTCCCACATTTGTCGTAGCGGCCGCTGCGATTTTCCTGATCAGCTTCACGACTGCGATCGCGCAGGAACCGACCAAAGCGATCGCCGTTCTGCATCCAACTAAAGGCAGCAAAGTCGAAGGCACGGTTACGTTCACGAAAAGCGGCGATGAAATGAAAGTTGTCGCGGACGTGACTGGACTGACTCCGGGCAAACACGGTTTCCACATTCACGAATTCGGCGATTGCTCTTCACCCGACGGAAAATCTACGGGCGGACATTTCAATCCCACGAAGGCCGTGCATGCCGGACATGATGCAATGCCGCGTCACGTCGGCGATATCGGCAACATCGAAGCGGATAGCTCAGGGAAAGCGCATCTTGAGTTGACCGACAAGATGATGACGATGAGCGGGGAGAATTCGATCATCGGTCACGGATTGATCGTTCACGAAAAAGCCGACGATCTAAAAACTCAACCGACGGGCGATGCGGGCGGGCGCGTTGCCTGCGGAGTAATCGGCATCGCCAAGCCGTAATCGCTTATTCAAGGGGGTCGCAGGCGCGGCCGAAAATATTCCGATGAATTTGATGACGCTAAGCGAGATCCGGAAAGCTGCACAGAACGGTTCAGTGCGCGGGCGCGTTCACGTCCAGGTGGAATCCGCGGCGGCAAAAATGACCCGCGAGCAAAAGCCGTTTTGCGAACTCACTCTGGCCGATGCGCGCGATCGAATGACGTTGCGAGTCTGGAGCGATCATCCGGAATATCAGGCGTGCGGTTCGTTGCCGGTCGGCGATTTCATCGAGCTCACCGGCGAATTCAATCAACACCAGCAATTCGGTTTGGAAGCGCGGCCGAACTGGAAAGTGCGATCGCTCAACGAGCAGGAAACTTCGGAGCTGTTGCAGGGTCCCGCCGATTTGCGCGCGAAACAATCTGCGGATTGGGATTACCTCCAGGCTGCAGTGAAGCGAATCTCGGATCCGCGTCTCCATTCGTTAGGCGAAACGTTCCTTAACGAGTGGGGAGATCGTTTTCGTCGTTCCGCCGCCGCACGCAGTTATCATCATGCGCGGCGCGGTGGGCTTCTTGAACACACCGCGCAAATGATGCGGCTCGCGAATGCGATCGCGCCATTGTATACGCCGTTAAATCTCGATCTGCTCATCGCTGGAATTTTGTTCCACGATTCGGGCAAACTGTGGGAAAACCATTTACCGGAAACCGGCTTCACCATGGCCTACGATGAGCGCGGCGAACTAATCGGTCACATTTCGATCGGACTCGAGCTCGTCAATTCGCTCTGGCGCAATCTGCAGTCGCCGGAAAATCTCGACGCTTGGAAAGATCTTGTTCCCGCGTCGGAAGATGTGCGTCTGCATCTGTTGCATTTGATCGGCGCGCACCACGGCGAGATGCAACTCGGTTCGCCCGTCTACCCGAAAACGCCGGAGGCAATGGCGCTGCATTACATCGATAATCTCGATGCGCGGCTGGAAATGTTTTTTGCCGGTTACCTGACGGCAAAACCTTTGGCAGCGCGTGTTTTCGATCGCGTCCGCCCATTACCGGGAAATTTGATCAAGCCGCTGGAAAAATTTTCTGGGTAGCGCACGCGTCTCGCGTGTGGGCGATGGCGTCCCGCATCGCGAACTTTCTTTGAACGGCAGTTCCGAGCGGGATCTGGAAGACTGTTCCGGCGAGACGCCGCAACCAACACGCGAGACGCGTGCGCTACCCAATCCTTCGCTTTGCTTCCGCGAGATAACTTTCGTCGATCTCGAACCCGACGAATCTGCCGACGCTGCAACGTCGCGCCGCGATCGCTGAATTTCCGATGCCGAGAAATGGATCGAGCATGGCGAGGTTTTTCCGGGCGCCGTGCAGACGAATGCAATTCTCCGCTAACTCGACCGGAAACGTCGCTGGATGCGGACGATCTTTGTCGCGTCGACCGATCGTTTTGTAAGGAATAAACCAGGTGTTGCCACGACAACGCCGATCGCGACCGCGCGTGTGGTTCCAACGCGCGATGTTGCTTTTGTCCGCATACGGAACGCCGAGAGCAAGGCGATCGATCGGTGTTTGGCCCGTCGGCGTAAGATGGAAAATGTATTCGTGACAATCGTTCAGGAAACGATGCGAACTGATCGGCTTGAAATGGCCGCGCGAAATAACTGTGCCTTTCTCATCTTCAATCGAAATCGCTTTGATCCAGTGAATCGTATTCTGCAAACAGAACAAATCGCGCAATTGCAGAGCGAGTTCGTGCGGCAACATCGGATTCGATGGCGACGCTCCGAGATTGAGAAAGAACGAACCTTCAGGCTTCAACAGGCGATGAAGTTCCGTTGCCCATTGCACGCACCAGCGGAGATAATCGTCTCGCTTGCCGCGATCGAAATATTTTCCGTAAACAATTCCGAGATTGTACGGCGGTGAGGTGACGACGAGATCGATCGATCGCGTTTTTAACTTCGACATCCCATCGAGACAATCGCCACGGCGAAGATCGAATTTGGTCATATGCAAATAATCCACCCGCCACGAATCATTGGGATCATCCTGAGCGAAGCGAAGGACCTCACGAGCGTCCCCCGAAATTTCGCGAGGTCCCTCGCTCACGCTCGGGATGACGGCACACTTTGCGTGAGCGTCCTTTGATGTACAACTGAATTCGCAGTCGTACAAGAAATCGTTATTTTAGGAACATGGCCGACAAACCTTCGAAGCTGCGCATCGCGGATCGCGAGTTCACTTCGCGATTGCTTGTCGGTACCGGCAAATTCGCTTCAAACGAATTGATGCGCGATGCGCTCGAAGCGAGCGGAACGGAGCTCGTCACAGTTGCACTGCGCCGGGCCGATCTGTCCGGGAAGCACGATCCCTTCGCGAACATTCTCGAATTCATCGATCCAAAACGCTTTCTCCTTTTGCCGAACACGAGCGGCGCGCGCAACGCCGAGGAAGCCGTGCGACTGGCGCGTCTCGCCGCGACTGCTGGTTTGCCGACCTGGATAAAACTCGAGATTCATCCCGATCCGCGTTATCTCCTGCCCGATCCGGTAGAAACTTTGGCCGCGGCTGAAATACTCGTGAAAGAGGGGTTCACAGTTTTGCCTTACATCAATGCCGATCCGGTTCTCGCGAAACGATTGCAGGATGTCGGCACCGCCACCGTCATGCCGCTTGGTTCACCGATCGGCAGCAATCGCGGCATCGAGACGCGCGCGCAAATCGAAATCATCATTGAGCAGGCGACCGTGCCGGTTGTTGTCGATGCCGGGCTCGGCGCTCCGAGTCAGGCGGCCGAAGCGATGGAGATGGGCGCAGATGCGGTGTTGGTAAATACAGCGATCGCGATTGCGGCCGATCCAAGTCGAATGGCGCATGCGTTCCGTAAAGCGGTCGAAGCTGGGCGCGAAGCGTACGAGATCGGATTGGCGCAAGCAATTCGCGGCGCAGCAGCCACGAGTCCACTTACGGGAATTTTCTCCGAGCCTCGCAACTAAGTCTTCAAAATGTGGGAGCGGCCTCAGTGCCGCGACGACCGGAAGATCGGGACACTAAGGTCCCTCCCACATTGTCGAACTACAGCGGTTTGAAATGAATTCCGGCGTCTTTGTAAAATTCGATCTGACGTCCGCCGACGCGCCTAACGACACGCCATCCGCGTTTGAGCGCGAAATCATTTAACTCCGCAGCCGAAAGAGCGCGCGCCACGCGCAATTCGCTCGGATGCGTCACGAAATATTCCGGTTTCGCCGCGAGCACGCGTTCGATTTTTCCGGCAAGAGCCGGCAAGTCGGGATGCATCTTAGAAATCTCTGTTTTCGCTCGCGGGTTGGGTCTTGCGCGAGAGCAGACTCGGATCGGGCGGCACTTTGAATTTTCGATTCAATTTCTGGCCAAGCGCTTGCGCCGCTTTCTCATGCGGAGTTGGACCACGCGTGGCCGGTTTCTCTAATTTTCGCACAACGCAACGTCCTTTGATTGAATCAAAGGACAAGCAAAGATCTCGACCCGCCCGCGACTGGCGCAATGGAGTCTTCTCGCTACCTTGGGCGGATGGTTTCGGAAACCGTTGAACTGCGAGGACATATTATTGATTCGTTGATTCTGCCAAAAGTGCTGGACGAAATTCTGGCGCGCCGCGGCAATTTCAAGATCCACGAAATCAAAATCGGACAGAATCGAGTCGACCAGAGTTTCGCGCGCATCGAAGTTTCGGCGGACTCGTCCGAAAAACTCGACGATCTCATTCTCCGTTTGCGGCAACACGGAGCGGAAGTTGTCGAACAAAAGGATGCGCAACTCGCCGCCGCGCCGGCCGATGGCGTTTTTCCGACGGGATTTTACGTTACAACCAATCAACAAACATTCGTCCGCATCGCCGGAAAAGAAATCGAAGTGAAGCCGGCCATGATGGATTGCGGCATCGCGGTGGATCGCGCCGCGGGATGCGCGAAGGCGATAAAGTTTTACGACGTGCAGCGTGGGATGGAAGTTGTTGTCGGTCACCAGGGAATCAAGGTCTCTCCGGTGCAACGATCCACGTCGCACACCGACATTTTTGAATTCATGGCCGGCAACGTCGCGATCGAGCGACCGAAAAGCGCCGTGATTTGCGAGATCGCACGCGAATTGAAAATCGCACATGAAGGCGGAACAAAAATTCTTGTCGTCGCGGGCGCCGCCGTTGTGCAAAGCGGTGCGGGCGAACATCTCGAAAAATTGATCGAATGGGGTTACGTCGATCTGCTTTTTGCAGGGAACGCGTTTGCTTTACACGACATCGAGAGCGCGCTTTTTCGCACCTCGTTAGGCGTCGACTTCGAAAAAGTCGACCTGGCCGATGTGAGTTACGAAAATCAAATGCACGCCATCAATGCCATTCGCGCCGCGGGTGGAATCGCAGCGGCCGTCGACAAAAAGGTTTTGCAACGCGGGGTTATGTTCAATTGCGTCCGACACAAAATTCCTTTCGTTCTCGCGGGTTCGATTCGAGACGAAGGTCCGTTACCCGAGGTCGTTACCGACGCGATTGATGCGCAGAAAGCGATGCGTGAAAAAATTGGCGGCGTGAAAATCGCGTTGCTCATGAGCTCGACACTCCATTCCATGGCGGTAGCGAGTTTGCTGCCGGCAGACGTAAAAACCCTTTGCGTCGATATTAATCCAAGTGTGATCAGTCATCTGACTGATCCCGGAAATTTCCAAGCCGTGGGATTGATTACTGATATCGAACCGTTTCTACGCGAACTGACTGGTTGTCTGGAGTCGTTAGGCGCACCGAAGAAAAGCGGCGGACGAGCGTAAGGATTGGTGCGATGCGACATTTGCTGCTTTGCCCGCCGGATCACTACGGCATCGAATACGAGATCAATCCTTGGATGAGTCGCGCGCGCGGCGCCGATATCGAAGCGACAAAAGCGCAGTGGAAAGGTTTATTTGAAAAGCTTTCCAGCCTCGATTGCCAGATCGATCTCGTCCCACCGCAGCCGAAGCTTCCTGATATGGTTTTCACGGCCAATGCCGGTCTCACGGTTGGGAAAAAATTTATCCCCAGTAATTTTCGCCATGTCGAACGGGCCGGCGAAGCACCGCATTTCGCGCGATGGATGAAGGAGCATGGTTACGAAGTGATTTGGTTGCCGGAGAATCTTTACTTCGAAGGTGAAGGCGACGCGCTTTTCGTAAAGGACGCACTCTTTTGCGGTTATAAGTTCCGCTCCGACATCAACTCACACCGCGCGGTGGCAGATGTTCTCGGTTGTCTGGTCATTTCCGTTGAGCTGGTCGATCCGCGTTTCTATCATCTCGATACCTGTTTTTCTCCACTTCCGGACGGAGGAGCTGCGTGGTTTCCGGCGGCATTCGATGAATATGGTCAGCGCGCGATTCGCGAACATGTTGGGGATTTAATCGACGTCGTCGAAGAGGAAGCCGCGCATTTTTCCTGCAACGCGGTTGTCTTGGAAAAAGATATCGTCCTGCCTGAAGGAGCGCCGAAATTGGTAAATGCTTTGCGCGATCGCGGGTTCAATTGTCATGCACTGCCGATGACGGAATTCCTGAAGGCGGGCGGCGCCTGCAAGTGTCTGACGATGTTCATGCCACAGCGCGAAAACGCTTAGACAAAATTGCAGCGGACGTCGCCATTAACCCAGCCCATCACGTTTCGCTCGCAGGACTGTTTCGATTTTCCCTAACGGTAAACAATTCATCACGTCAGCTTTCGTTAGCCAACCTTTCCGCGCGACGCCAATGCCGAAACGCAATTCCTGTAAGCGCTCGACGCGATGCGCATCAGGATTAATCACGCACTTCACTCCCTTTGCTTTCGCGAGAGGCCACCAGCGCCAATCGAGGTCGAGGCGTTTCGGCGCGGCGTTGATTTCGATCCAGGTTCCAGTTTTCGCGGCAGCTTCGATCACCGCGGGAATGTCGATCGCGTAAGCATCCCGTTTCAAAAGCAAGCGACCGGTTGGATGAGCCAGCATCGTGACGTACGGATTTTCCAGCGCGCGGATGACTCGCTCCGTCATCTGCGCTTCCGACAAATTGAAGGCGGAATGAATCGAGGCCACGACGAAATCCAATTGCGCCAGGACGTCATCTTCGAAATCGAGCGTGCCGTCGCGCAGAATGTCGCATTCGACTCCCGCAAAAAGACGAAAGCCGTCGAACTTCGCATTCAGCTTTTTGATCGCGGAGATCTGCGCTCGCAAACGATCGACATCGAGGCCGTGCGCTTGAACTGAACTGCGGCTGTGATCGGCGATGCCAAGATATTGTAAACCCAGCTCCTGCGCCGCAGCCGCCATTTCTTCGAGCGTGTTGTGGCCGTCGCTCGCACTGGTGTGGCAATGAAATGTTCCGCGCAAATTCGACAGCTCGACCAAGCGCGGCAATTTTCCAGCGGCTGCGGCTTCGAACTCGCCGCAGTTTTCGCGCAGTTCCGGTTCGACGTAATCGAGTTCAAGCGCGCGATAAAGCTCGGCTTCGTCGCGAATCGACGGAATCTTTCCAACGAGCAGTTTCCTTTTTGTTTTCGGATCAACCGGCGCGGGCGCGATTCGGTATTCGTTTAAGGTCCAGCCGCGTTGCAGCGCGCGGTTTCGCATCACGATGTTGTGTTCCTTGCTGCCGGTAAAATAATTCAGCGCGAATGGATATTCGGCGGATGTGACCACGCGCAAATCGCACTGAATTCCTGAGCGCAAACGCACGCTGCTTTTCGTCGGCCCCTGCGCAATCACGCTTTCCACGAGCGGATGTTCGACAAACGATTTGGTGATCGCGGCCGGCTCTTTCGTCGCCACGATGAAATCCAAATCGCGCACGATTTCCTTGTGGCGACGATAACTTCCCGCGACGCAAACCTGCGACGCGTCGGGATGGGCGCGTAAATCGGTTTGCAACGATTCCGCTTCCGGCGCGATTTCACCGAGTTGGAACGAGCCAACGTGCTTCGCGCGCGTTGCGATGGATTGGGAAAGTTTTTCCTGCGTGGTTTTACCGAAACCGGGAAGCTCCGCTACTCTTCCGCTCTCGCACGCCGCCTGCAGTTCCGCGATGGAACTGACCTGCAGTTTCTCGTAGAGCGCTTTGATTTTTTTCGCGCCCAATCCCGGAAGGGTAAACAACTCCAGAATGGCGCCGGGAAATTCCGCGCGCAGTTCTTCGAAAAATTTCAACGAACCCGTTTCGGCGAGCTCTTTTATTTTCGCGGCAATCGCTTTACCGACACCGGGAATTTTCTCCAACGTTTCCTCGTCTTTGAGATCGCCCAGATTGCCGCCGAAAGTTTCGATGGAACGCGCCGCGTTGGTGTAAGCGCGAATCTTGAAAGGATTTTCACCTTTCAACTCCAGGAGCGTCGCGATCTGCTCCAAAACTTCGGCGATGCCTTCTTTCGTCATGCTTTGACGAAACCGTTATCCAGGATTCTCGCGGCGTCGATTGCCGAGAACAAGGAGCGCTTCACATCCGGCCGCGCCGTTTGTAAAAATCGTAACGCTGAATGATCGAGTCGACGTAATTGCGTGTGCCGGGAAAATCGATGTTGCGCCGGAACGAACTCCCTGAGATGGCGACGTCATCACCACCGGCCCAGCGTTGCGCGCGGCTCGCGCCCGCGTTGTATTCGGCGAGAGCAAACGCGGTCGGCTCCGCTTCATGGCTCCAATGTTTTACTGCCCGCTGCAGATACCACAGACCGGCTTCGAGATTTTTTTTCGGATCGAAAAGCTCTTCGACTTGAAAATTACCGATGTGATTTTCCCGCGCCCATTCGCTCGCGGCGTTCTCGCTCACCTGCATGAGACCGCGTTCGCCGGCGGTCCCGAATTTTTTCGGATCGAACCGGCTTTCGCGCCAGACAATCGCTTTCGCCAACATCGGATCGATCCCGTGCTCAGCCGCGACCCCACGAATCAAGCTGTCGTATTGATGGAACCGCGCCGGACTGATCCATTCGTAAAAGGTGTAAACCGAATCGCCGGATCGAAAGGCGAAATACGAAAGCCCGGCCGCTCCGGCGAGCAACAGGCAAATGATCAGCTTGAAAAGGAATCGCATCATGTCGCGGGCAGAACATGGCCGATTCCTGACACAGTGAAAGTTGGATAACTGCGCGAAGACGGAGAAGTTTTGGTCTGCCCATGACCGAATCTCGATACGCTCGCGTGATCATCGATCGATCGATTCATCGCGAACTCGATTATCTCGTGCCGGAAACGCTGGTCGATCGAATCGATATCGGCTCGCGCGTGCGCGTTCCGTTTCGCGAAAAATCGGCACTCGCCACGGTCGTTGCCATGCTGGACAAAAGCGATGCCGAGGGAATTCGACCGATCGAAGCGGTGCTCGGCGACAAACCAGTTTTGAGCAAGCCTTTGCTCGAGCTGTCGCGCTGGATGGGCGCGTACTATTGCTGTCCAATCGAAACCGTTATGCGCAGCCTGCTTCCGCAGGTGATTCGCCGCGGCGAGGTTGGATGGAAGAAACAACTATTCGTTAGGCGAGCGCGCGAAATCACATCCGATGACGTGGAAAAATTGCGGCGCCGCGCACCGAAACAGGCGGAATTGCTCGAAGCGATCGCGCGCTTAACCGAGCCGGTTGCCGCTGCCGAATTCCTGCGCAAGCAGTCGCTCGACAATCAGACATTGCGCGCGCTCGTGAAACGCGGTTTTGCTGTTTTGGAAGAACAATCCGTGCAGCGTGATCCGCATGGCGAGGAGATTTTCATCGCAACGTCCAATCTTGTTCTTAACGAGGAGCAAACGGCTGCGTTGCGAATGGTGCAGGAAGCGATGATCGACGCTGATTCCGCCAAACCAATTCTGTTGCACGGCGTTACCGGCAGCGGGAAAACGGAAATTTATCTGCAGGCAATCAAGATCGCGTTGGAGAAGGGAAAAAATGCGATCGTGCTCGTACCTGAGATTTCGCTTACGCCGCAAACGGTCGAGCGTTTCAAAAGTCGCTTTTCCGAAATTCAAGACGGCGTGGCGGTTCTGCACAGCCATTTGTCCGAAGGCGAGCGGCACGACGAATGGCACAAGATTCATTCGGGACGCGCGCGCATTGTGATCGGCGCGCGCAGTGCGGTATTTGCTCCGCTCGAAAATCTCGGACTCATCGTCGTCGATGAGGAGCACGAAACTTCCTACAAGCAGGAAGAAGCACCGCGTTATCATGCGCGCGATGTTGCGGTGGTGCGCGGAAAAATCGAAAAGTGCGTTGTTCTTCTCGGCACCGCGACGCCGTCGCTCGAAAGTTACTACAACGCCACGCGCGAAAAATATCAGCTCGCCACTTTGACCAAGCGCGTTGACGAAAATCAAATGCCGCTCATTCGCATCATCGATTTGCGGCAGGAACGGCGTAAGGAGAAAGTAGCAGCGATTCTCGCCGGGAAACTCCGCGACGCCATCGCAGCGCGGTTGGAAAAACGCGAACAAACTATTCTTTTTCTGAACCGTCGCGGTTTCTCCACATCGCTTCTTTGCAGCAACTGCGGCGAGTCGCGCGATTGTCCGAATTGCAGCGTCGCGCTCACGTTTCATCGCAGCGCGGCGCGGCTGAGCTGTCATCTATGCGGACACACCGCAGCCGTTCCAAAAAAATGTCCCGCCTGCGGAGAAGATGCGCTCATCTATTCTGGTTTCGGGACGGAAAAAGTTGAGGCGAACGTTTCGCAAATTTTTCCGAAAGCGGTGGTCAAGCGAATGGACGCCGATTCGATGACACGCAAGGACGCTTATCGCGATACGCTACGGAGTTTCCGCGCCGGCAAAATCGACATTCTTGTCGGCACACAGATGATTGCGAAAGGTCTGCACTTTCCCAACGTCACGCTGGTCGGAATCATTAATGCCGATCTCGCCTTGCACATGCCGGATTTCCGCGCGGGCGAGCGCACCTTTCAATTGCTCACGCAAGTGTCCGGCCGGGCTGGGCGCGGCGAAACTTCGGGCGAAGTTTTTGTGCAAACCTACACGCCGTTCAGTCCGTCGATTCAATTTGCGCGGCACCACGATTTTGCCGGTTACTTCCAACAGGAAATGGAGTTTCGTGAGCGATGTGATTTCCCGCCGTTCAAGCATGCGGTTCTTATTACGGTTCGTTCCGCGCATGAAGCTCGCGCGAAGTTTTCTGCAGAAACCTTAACGCGCAGGTTAAAGGAATCGCTGCCTAACGAGTTCACGCTTGGCGAGCCAGCCCCGGCGCCGTTGGAAAAATTGCAGGGGCAATTTCGCTTTCACATTCTGATCCGCGGCGCGGCGATCATGCGCTTGAGTCGACTTATTCGCGAAGTTCTTCACAAATTACCCTTTCCCGAAGACGTCGCCGTCGCGATTGATGTCGACCCATACCAGCTGCTGTAAAGAGTCTTTTACCTGGCCGCTGGCCTAACAACTACTCGCGCTGCGAAACGTTCCCGGCCACAAAAGATTCGTTTCGCACAGCGAAGTGGCTTCGGACATATTCGCACCGATGTCGTTCCGGAAAACATTGATCGTTGTCGGCTTCGTCTGGCTCACGGTGATTACGCTTCTGCACGCGTCGCTCAATCTGCATTTGTTTCGCTCGAAACCAGTAACGACCGCGGGCCAAACGAAGTTTCGCATCGGTTTCCTGCCGGTGACCTGTCACCTCACGTGTCCAGTCACTGATTTCATTAACAAACAGATCACGGGCGAAAGCATATTCGAGCCCATTCGTTTCAATGGCTGGCCGGAATTAAAGGAAGCGTATCTATCTGGATACACGCCGGCGACATTCATCCTTGCGCCGATGGCGATCGCGTTGCGTGAGCAAGGTGTGCCGATCAAGATTGTTTATCTCGGTCATCGCGATGGATCGGCCGTGATGGTGCACAAGGATTCGCACATTTACCGGATGGAAGATTTGCGCGGAAAACGCATCGCGGTCCCGAATCGTTTTTCCAATCAGCGCCTTTTGATTTTTCGCGCACTCAAACAAGCGGGGATGACGGTGAAAGACGTGGAACTGGTCGAAATGCCGCCGCCCGATATGCCGGCTGCACTTTATTCCAAAGCGGTCGATGCGGTTTCGAGCGGCGAGCCATTCATGGCGCAGACGGAAATGGACGGATACGGGCGCGTGCTTTGGCTCACGAAAGATGTCTGGCCGAATTTCATTTCGTGCGTGCTCGCGGTGCACGAAGAGATGATCAAAACAAATCGCCCCGCCGTGCAGCGTCTCGTCGACGGAATCGCGAAGAGCGGCAAATGGATCGATCAAAGCATGGAGCACCGCATGGAATCTGCGCAGTTCGTGAGCAAGTTTTATTACAATCAGGATCCGCGTCTGCTCAGTTACGTGCTGAGCAAACCGCCCGATCGCGTGAAGTATACGAACCTCGCCTTGCGCAAACCTGACTTCGAAGAAATCGAGCAGCTTGGACGCGAAGCCGGTATTCTCAATGGCACTTCACATTTCGAGGATTATACCGACACATCATTCGTGCGTGACGACACGAAGGTGCAGCCCTACGCGTGGGAACCGGCTGTAAAAAAATGAGCGGCACGCGAGACGTTTTACTCGAACGCGCGCCGGCAAAAGTTCGGCGGCGAAATGCGACGTGGTTCAGAAATCCTGATTCGCGATTTTTTCAGATCGTTAGGCCAATCGGAATGCTCGCCATATTTTTCACGCTGTGGGGAGTGGCCGTCCGGCTTTCGCACAGCGACTTGTTCCCCACGCCGATCAATGTCGCCGCGGGCATCGTTGAACTGGCGCAAAAAGGCCTTCTCTTGAAATACATCGTCGCCTCGCTCTTTCGCGTGACGTGGGGTTTTACTCTCGCGGTCCTGATCGGTATTCCCGTCGGGCTGGTTCTAGGTTGGTATTCGCGCCTCTTTCAAGCGTTCAATCCGATCATTCAAATCCTGCGGCCAATTTCACCGATCGCATGGATTCCAGTGGCGATTCTTTGGTTCGGCATCAGCGATGCCGCGCCGATCTTTCTGATTTTCCTCGCCAGCGTTTTTCCGATAACCGTTTCCGCCATCGCCGCGGTGCAAAACATGCAGCCGGTTTATTTGCGCGCCGCGCAGAACTTCGGCCTGAGCCGCGGTGAACTTTTTCGGCAGGTGATTTTTCGCGCGAGCCTGCCGCAGATCATTACCGGCATTCGCATCGCGCTCGGCATCGCGTGGCTCGTTGTCGTCGCCGCGGAAATGATCGCGGTGAACAGCGGCCTCGGTTATCTCATTATCGACGCTCGCAATGCCGGCAAACGTTACGATCTCGTCGTCGCCGGCATGGTCATGATCGGGTTGATCGGCCTGGTGCTCGATTTACTCGTTAGGCAACTGGAGAAGTTTGACGAAGTGCGCTGGGGTTACGCGAATCGTTGACCAAACGAACCATGGAAAAGCAAATGCAAGATTGGCTCTCTGCGCTGCCCGAACGTTACAAAACGTACAGAAAAGCGAACCACCCTTGGTCGATGACGACCAACCGCGAACTTTGCTTCTGCGAGTCCTATGCACGCGAATGCTTCTCGGGCGCAGGCATCATCGTCGATCTGGGCTGCTGGTTAGGCGCAACGACTTACTCTTTTGCCAAAGGATTAGCCGAGAACATTCGCGCGAGACAAAATCGCATCGTTCACGCTTTCGATCTTTTCGTTTGGAAAGAATGGATGCGTTCCGTGGCCGACACCATCCAGATGCCAATCAGGTATCAGCCGGAAGAAAGCTTTTTTCACGACGTGGAAAAAATTCTCGCGCCTTATCAGGACACTATCCAACTGCATCAGGGAGATTTGCTCCATTACCAACCATTGCAGGAACCGATCGAAATGCTGTTCATCGATGCGATGAAGTCCTGGCCTCTGGCGGAAAAGATTGTTACCGCATTTTTTCCGCGCTTGATCCCCGGCACCTCTGTCGTGGTGCAACAGGATTTCGTTTATCACTCCTGGGTGGGAGCGACCAACCATCTTCTCATGTGGCGGCTGCGAGACTATTTTGAACCAATTCATTTTGTTCCGGGGTCGGCGAGCCTCGCCTTCGTTTGTAAAAAGCAGATCCATCCGGCCGATCTCGCTGATATCTCCGTGGAATCTTTTTCTCTCGAAGAAATAGGTCAGGCATACGATTACGCGCTCGCGAGCGTCCCAGAGGAGCGAGGCCGCCTCTTGATCGAAGCGGCAAAACTCTCATTTTTGCTCGAGCGCAAATATTACCAGGCAGCGCTCGCGAATGCTGAAAGGTTGGTCGCGAAGAACGCAAAATTTAGCACCGAAATTATTTTGGATATACGACGCATGATCCGAGCCGGCAAAGGTTCGGCGGGCAAGGAATCGGATGCGAAGGTCGATCGCGCGCGAGATCTCGAATGTCTCGGAACAATAGAATCGCTCTTGCTGGAATTGGCACCGCCAGCGGCTGTGGCCGTTCGCAATCTGTCGATGGTCTTTCCAGGAAAACGTGCCGGCGAGGAGATTGGCGTGTTAGACAACGTCAGTGCGAACGTCTCCAACGGGGAGTTTGTTTGCCTGGTCGGACCAAGTGGCTGCGGCAAGTCGACCTTGCTGAATATCGTTGCCGGTTTCCTGAAACCGACGGACGGCGAAGTTCTGGTCGAAGGCGAACCGGTGCTTGGACCCGATCCTCGCCGCATTTTCGTTTTTCAGGAGAACGGTGTTTTTCCGTGGCTAAACGTGCACGACAACATCGGCTTCGGCCTGCGAAATGAGCGCGGCATAAAGCGCGAGAGAACAATCGAGCGCTACCTGGCGATGGTGGGACTGAACGGATTCGAGAACGCCTATCCGCGCGAACTTTCCGGCGGAATGCGGCAGCGCGTCGAGATCGCGCGCGCGCTTGCTGCAAATCCGGACATCATTTACATGGACGAACCGTTTGGCGCGCTCGATTTCATTACGCGCATGAAGATGCGCGCGGACCTTGTGCGCATCTGGCAAAGCGAAAAGAAAACAATTCTCTTCGTCACGCATGACATCGAGGAGGCGGTGCAACTTGCCGATCGCGTTTTGATCATGAGCAAACGGCCCGCGACGATTCAACAAATCGTCGAGATCGATTTGCCGCGTCCGCGCGATTTGGATTCGACCGGTTATCTGCAAAAGCGCGATCAAATCTTCGGCGCCATGGGAATGAGTTTGCGCGTGGGCGAGACTGCGGCGGCCTAAAACCTGGCGATAACTTGATACGCTCGACGGCCGTAACGATGTTGCGCATTCGCGATCGTCCCGGCGCATGAGTTCAATCCACAACAATCCCCCGCCAACTGCTTCCGTACCGGAAGACATGACAGGGCGGCCGCGTCGCGTGGTGACGGGCGGGATTTCGTTGCGCAATACTTTCTCCGCGCTGCGCCATCGGAATTTCCGGCTCTTTTTTTATGGGCAGCTCATCTCGCTCATCGGCACATGGATGACGACGACAGCACAAGGCTGGCTCGTTTATCAATTGACCGGATCCAAAGCGCTGCTCGGTGTTGTCGCCGCCTGCGCTTCCGCGCCCATGCTCGTCTTCTCCACCTGGGGTGGATGGGCGGCGGATCGTTACCCGAAACGTTCCGTTCTCGTCGCGACACAAATCAGTTCGATGATTCTGTCATTGCTCATGGCGGTGCTCGTCTGGAGCGGACACATCAAACCTTGGGAAATCATCGTCCTCGCGATGCTCGGCGGCGTGACGATGGCGTTCGACATGCCGGCGCGACAATCGTTCGTCATCGAAATGACGAGCCGCGAAGATTTGATGAACGCAATTTCGCTCAACAGCTCGGTCTTCAACGCCGCGCGCATCATCGGTCCGTCAATCGCGGGCATCTTGATGGCGAAAGTCGGAATCGCGATGTGCTTTTTCATCGATGGCGTGAGTTTCATCGCAGTCATCGCCGGTCTTTTGATGATGCAATTGCCGAAGCGAAAATCCGCGCCGAGCGAGACCGGCGCGATCGGCCAGGCGCTGGAAGGATTTAGTTACGTTTGGAATCATCCGCGACCGCTGACGATTCTCGCGCTCTTCGCTGTAGTGGGAATTTTCGGCTGGTCTTACTCTGTGCTCATGCCCGCCTTCGCGCACGACGTTCTTCATCTCGGCGAACAAGGCTATGGGATGATGATGGCCGCGAGCGGCGTCGGCGCTTTGATTGCAGCACTCACGGTCGCGACCGCGGGACACACTCTTCCTTCGCGCGCCCTGGCGCTCGGCGGCGTTTGGATTTTTTCTGCGGGGCTCGCGCTGTTTGCTTTCAATCGGAATCTTTACGTCGAACTCGCACTGTTGGCGCTCAGCGGTTTCGGCATCGTGCTTTATTTCTCAACCTCGAACACGACGCTGCAAACAATTGTGCCAGACGAAATGCGCGGCCGTGTCATGGGAATTTGGACGCTGGTGTTCGGAGGAATGATGCCGTTGGGAAGTTTGCAAGCAGGCTTGATGGCGGACGTGCTCGGAACGCCGGCAACGATTGCAATTGGCGCGATCATCTGCGCGCTTGCCGCGTTCGTTACTTTGGAAGTTGTGCGAAAACGCGAAGCGCGGCTCGCTGCGAACAACGTTTCGTAAAACGCACCGCGCGGGGAAACTGGAGCCGGCAGACGGATTCGAACCGACGACCTGCTGATTACAAATCAGCTGCTCTACCAACTGAGCTATGCCGGCGTTTACGAGGGAGAATAGCGGGTTTCTTTCTGTTTTCTACCGCGATTGTACGAACTCGCAGCCCCTGCAGGCCGAGGAACCTATCTCAAAAGGCCAGGTTTTTGGCGAGCAGCTTCACTAGCGTCGGGAAGATCGGCCGGGGTGGAGCCCCGATTAACGCTGGCAGGTTCATGCCATAGCCGACCAGGACGCCGCCTCGCCGCAGGATGGAGTAAGACTCGTCGTAGCTCTCGAAGCCCAGCGCATCGAAGACGGCATCGACTCCGCCAGCTCGCCGCATCGCGTCGATCCAGGCCTTGTCGGAGTAGGCAAAGGGCGTTGCTCCCGCGTCAATCAAGGCTGGATGGTTTTTGGGCGAAGCGGTCCCGAAAACTTCGGCACCTTGCATCCTGGCCAGAGTCATCAACGCACAGCCGACCGCTCCGCTCAGGCCGTGCACGAAGACTTTGTGGCCCGCCTGCACGCGCGCCGCGTGCCTCACCATCCCATACGCCGTGTTCCAATCCAGGATCAGCGCGGTAGCTTGTTGCGAATCAACTCCCGCGGGGACGGGCACCAGGTATTTCTCCGGTTGGTTGATCAACTCTGCTTCTGCTCCATAGATCGAGAGGCAGGTGACGCGGTCGCCGATCTGAAATTTCCGGCAGCCGGCGCCATTAGCTTGCACCCGGCCGACAAAGCCATAGCCAGGAGTCAGCAGCGCTTTTTTCTGAAACGGGTAAGTCCCCCGGCGCATGTTGATGTCCGCTCCCGAAAACCCGGAAAACTCCACCGCGATTTGCACTTCACCGGCCGAGGGCGTCGCGATGTCCTCGCTCACGACCACGACCTTCGATTCGTCACCGAACTCGGTGATCAACGCTTTGCGGATTGTGGGCATAGGTTAATTGTTGAGGGGAAGCTTAGGGTTGAGCTTTAATTCGATCGGTCAAGCCACCGGAAACGAACGAGCGACAGGCTCCAAAGTCAGATTTTGAAATAGCCCGTCGATCGCTCAAGCTCGGTAATCAGTCCGGGCTGCGTCGGCTCCCAGTTTAGTAGTTCTCCAGTCCGCTGACTTGAGGCGGGTCCGTCGGCGGCGGCGAAGGGCGCGAACCAACCGAAATGATCGGCCGCCTCGGCGACTGACTTCGATACGACCGGAACCTTCAGCCGCTTTCCGATCACTTCGGCCATATCCCGAAACAGAATTCCCTCTTCGGCAACTCCGTGAAACCGCGCCTTGGGTGTAGCCTTCTCCAATGCGAGCCTGAACAACCTGGCCGCATCGAGTCGATGCACAGCCGTCCAGCGATTGCGCCCGTCGCCCACATATGCCGAGACGCCTTTCTCGCGCGCAATCCTAATGAGAATGCGAACAAATCCATGTTTGTCGCCGTCACCGTGGACGGATGGCGAAAGGCGCACCACCGAGACACGCACTCCCCGCGCGGCCAGCGAATCCGCTGCTTCCTCCGAGCCGCGGGGATAAGAGTCAGAGACGGGAGGACGTAGGTCCTCTTCAGTCGCAGGCCGCCCGGGCGTAATGAACGAGGCTCCTGCCGTAACGATCAAAGGCCGATCTGAGCCGACGAGCGCAGAGCCGAGAGCTTCGATCGCGTGCTTATCTATCTCACAGACTTCTTTGAACCTCGAGAAGTCGTGGATAAAGCCGGTGTGAATCACGCCATCGGAGCTCGCGGCTCCGCTGCGCAAGCTATCCAAGTCCTCAAGATCACCGCGATGCACTTTTGCCCCCGCAGCGGTAGGAGACTTAGGTGACTTATCCGAACGAGCTAGGCCGAGCACTTGATAACCCGCGCCGATTAGTTCCTGAACAACGGCAGAACCAATGAAGCCGGTAGCTCCGGTAACGAAGATATTCATGTTTTGATTGGTTAGGTTTAGCTTGATGCGCCTTCCAGTCCGACTTACTAGCGATCATCTCTAAGAGCGCGATTGAGTGATCAGCCAAGCCCTAATTCCGGTGTGTTATTCGTCATGGACAAGCGATGCACGTTGCCAGCGAGAAAGAACGGAGTGCTCATCTCCGCCGCACATATTCATACCGATAGGCAACCCACATTTCTCCGCTGCCGTCCGCCATAATGAATCGCTCGTCAGCGGAGTCATGATCATCGTCTTGTTGGATCATGATTTCGTCCATCCGCAGCATTTGACCGGTGACGTTCTCGCCTGGGCCTGCGATGGCGAATGGTTGGAACGTGAGAGTAATCCTTCCCTTCTCACCGCGATCGAAGCTCGCCGCCGGCATGAGTCCTACCGGATTACGGGTGTCGATGGAGACATACTTCCAGCGGCCTTCTACGCGGTTGAAACTCAGGTAGAAAATCCGCCGAAAGTCAGGGCCAGTTGAGCCTGGTGCCGGCTGAATGATTTCTTGAAGGAACTGTCCTATCATCTTGCGCTCCGCAATATACTTGGTGGAAGTGGGTGTAGCCCCAAGTGAGGCCCAAACCGTTTCAACCACATCCCAAATTCCAACCCGCAGCGCCATTTGCGAATTCTCAGGCCCGAGTTCATTCAGGCGCGTTGCCGCTGAAGGTGCTTGCTGCGCCACGGTCTTGGCTGGCTCCGGCTCCGCAGGCTTTGCTTTGAGGCTCGTCATTAGAATCAATGCAAGGCCTATAGCTGCGCTACTGCGTTGGATGATTTTTGTTGTCGTCTTCATGGTTGTGAGGTTCTTTCTGTTCCGGCTTACGAGCCGATGGTTTGTTAGTGTCCTGACGGGTGTAGAGACCATTGGCCCGAAGCCGAGTGCTCTGCCTCAGCCATCGGCGTGTTCCCGAAGGTATTGGATCGCCGGAGCAATAAATTCCGTTCGCTCCCATGTCGGATGCTGGTTACGGACCTGCGCGGCCGCAAAATCGAGTTCTGGACTCTGGGCATCAGTTCAGTCATATCAATTTTCATAGATTGTAATTCCTTTACTCGTTAGGTATCCAAGCTGTGCCCGCAGTGCCAAATGCAGTCGCAAACGCAATATTCTTTGCCGTTCGAGTGCGGTGGTCTCTTGGACTTTGCTCAATGACCTTCCATTCAAACTTAGCCGCGATCGCATCTAACTCTGCGAACGTATCCTGCGGCAGTTCCAAGTCCGCCGCTTCGAGATTCTCACGGAGATGGGCTACTGAGGAGGTGCCGGGGATCAGCAGGATGTTAGACGAACGATGGAGAAGCCACGCAAGCGCGACTTGCATCGGTGTAGCTTGCAGGGAAGCCGCCGCCTCGTTAAGCGCCGATGATTGCAAGGGGCTAAATCCTCCCAGCGGGAAGAACGGCACGTAAGCGATTCCTTGCCTCGCGAGATCGTCGATGAACGCATCATCGTTCCGGTGTGCCACGTTGTAGGCATTCTGCACGCACACGATCTCGGTGATCTTCTGTCCCTCACCTAACTGCGCGGGACTAATGTTGCTCAGGCCGAGGTGAGCGATCAATCCTTGCTCCTTGAGCTCGGCTAAAACACTTAGCGGTTCTTCGATCGAGCCTTCTGTAGGCGCCATCATTCCTCGACTCGGAGGTTAACTACATCCAGCCGGCCCAGTCCAAGATTCCGGAGGTTGTCGTGAACAGAATCGATCAGTCCCTCGCGCGACACGTCCGGAATCCAAGACTTATCCTCGCCGCGGCGGGCACCTACCTTGGTGACAATTACTAAGTCATTCGGATAAGGATGCAGCGCTTCCTTGATGATCTGATTAGTGACGTGCGGCCCGTAGAAGTCACTCGTGTCGATGTGGTTTACCCCGAGCGCTACTGCTTCGCGCAATACCGCTACGGCGGCGTCGCGATCGCGCGGCGGCCCGAACACGCCGGGGCCGGCAAGTTGCATCGCGCCGTAGCCGAGACGGTGCAAAGTCACGGAAGTTCCCGAGCTCGAACTGCCCGCCAAGGTTTGAGTGTTCGTCCGGAGCCGCACCAAGGCCAAGACTAACGCCGGTAGTGATCGCGACATTCTCCATCTTCTTGTTCTCGTTAGGCATAACCGTTACGGTTTGATCCGATCGCGCATGCCGCCGAACGCAATCATGCGAACGGGTTCCAGCGCGAGGAAATCGTGCGGGAATCCCATGGAAACAGCGCTGGCTTTGTCTAACCGCTCGAGCTGCTCCGGCGAGAGCTTCAGATCCACGCTGCGCAGGTTGTCTTCGAGTTGGGTGAGCTTGCGCGCTCCGACGATGGGGATGACCGGGACCGGGCGATAGCGTAACCACGCGAGAGCGACCTGCGCGGCGGAGACACCGAGCTCCTTCCCGACCGCGGCGATTTCCCGCACGGCGCCATGCGTCGCCTCCTCCACCGCGCCGAATCCCTTCATCATTTCGCTGTGCATCCGCGCGCCCTCCGCTTCGGACGCTTTCGTGTTTTCCGGCAGGTATTTGCCGGTAAGGATGCCGTTGCGCAAAGGCGACCAGGCGAGCACGGTCATCCCCTGGTCTTTCGCCACCGGGATCAGCTCACGCTCGACCGTTCGTTCGAGTAGGCTATATTCAATCTGCAAGCCGACGTAGCGGGTCCACCCGCGCAATTCCGCCAGCGTGTTCGATTTCGCCACGACCCAGGCGGGCGCGTCGGAGATGCCGACGTAGAGAACCTTGCCTGCGCGGACGAGATCGTCGAAGGCGCGCATGACTTCCTCGACCGGCGTCATCTGATCCCAAACATGCAGCCAGTAAAGATCGATGTAGTCGGTGCCGAGACGTTTTAAGCTGGCCTCCACTGCCTGCACCATGTTCTTGCGCTGGTTACCTCCGGCGTTGGCGTCGGTGCCGGGTTTGCCACTGAACCCAACGGTGGCGTTGGTGTATTTGGTGGCTAGGACGATCTCTTCGCGGTGATCGCCGATGAATTCGCCCACGAGCTGTTCGCTGGTTCCGTTGGTATAAATGTTCGCCGTGTCAATGAAGTTGCCGCCTGCTTCGCGGAAGGCGTCGTAGATTTTGCGAGCTTCATCTTTCGCGGAGCCCCAGCCCCAATCGTCGCCGAAGGTCATGGTGCCAAGGCAGAGATCAGAAACACGCAAGCCGGAGCGGCCGAGTAGTTGGTAGTTCATAGAATTGCTCTTGTTAGGTAGTTAACTTTTGTTTGCGCAGCATCACCCTTGTGCCATCCCGCCATCGACTAACAGCTCTGTGCCTGTGACGAAGGATGCGTCGTCAGACGCGAGATAAATCACAGCCTTGGCAATTTCTGAGGCCTGCCCGATTCGGCCGAGCGGCACTTTTCCAACGATGCCAGCCGCCATCTTCTCCAGTTCTTCTTTCGGCAAACCCAGCTTGCCAAAAATTGGCGTTTCAATCGGACCGGGGCTGACGACATTCACCCGGATCTTTTTGCCCGCGAGCTCGATCGCGAGCGTCTTGGCCAGACTGTTCAATGCCGCCTTGCCCGCGGCGTAAATGCTCGCGCCCGGCATCCCGAGGTGGACTGCCACGGTCGAGGTGAAAATAACAGATGCGCCTTCGCTCAAGAGCGGGAGTGCGCGTTGCACGGTGAAGTAAGCGCCTTTGAAATTCGCGTCCGTGATCTCGTCGAACAACGCCTCGTTAGACTCCGCCAGAGGCGCGAACCTCCCCACGCCGGCGTTAACGAAGAGGATGTCAACGCGCCCCACTTCCTTGCGAATGATCTCGAAGGCATGGTCGATGTCCGCCACGCGCGAAACGTCGGCGGTGACCGCAAGGGTGTCACCGCCGATTTCCTTCGCGGCTTTCTTCACGGCTTCGGCATTGCGCCCGATAATGACGACGCGCGCGCCCTCGGCTTTGAATTCCTGGACGGTGGCAAAACCTATGCCGCTATTCCCGCCTGTGATGACTGCGATTTTATTTTCAGTTTCATAATGATGCTTTGTATTGAATCGGTTATTATTAGTGAGCAGAGAACGCAGCCGCCATGGTGTCGTTGAACTGCTTGAAGAACTGCTGGTATTTCTGCTCGCCGCCTTCGGCTGCAAAACGCAATGGGTGAACCTTCTTTACGCGGATTTCCCTGGCATCGGGCTGATCCTTTAAAATCTGCATGACTTCCTCGATGAACTCAGGCAGAGGCATTGCGTTAGGATCGCTGGCCTGATGCTCACCCAAGAGCGTCGTCTGGACGTACGGCGGGATCAGCTCAAGAACTTCTACCTTGGTGTCTTTGAGCTGGTAACGAAGTGACTCGGAATAAGAGTGAATCGCAGCTTTGGTAGCGTTGTAGGTCGGGGTCATAGCCAGCGGCAGAAACGCCAGTCCCGAAGAGACATTCATAACAACCGCACGAGGCTGGCGCCTCAGCAGCGGTAGAAGCGCTGCGGTTAGACGAATTGGACCTAGCAGGTTTGTTGCGATCATAGCTTCAGATTCGGCCGTGTCTGACTGCTCGTTGAGAAGTGTTTCGGGCCGCATCACTCCCGCATTGTTGATGAGTACGTTAAGCGCCGGGTACCTACGCGTGATCTGTTCGGCGAAGGACTTGATGCTTTCAGCGGCGCTCACATCGAGTGTGAGCGACTTCATGCCGGGATTTGCGGCTGTCGTCTCATCCAGGGACTTGTTGCCGCGACCGGAGATGATGACCTCGTTACCCAGAGAGTGAAATGCCTCAGCGAGCCCGCGGCCGATACCTGAGCCGCCGCCTGTGATTAGAATGATGTTATTGGTTACTTGCATAGTTTTGTGAAGGTTGGTTGTGAAAGGGCGACTTACGCGCCGTTTTCGTGTGCCTGGTTTGGGTTGAAGACACGATTCCACCCGTTGTCGGTATTGAAGATCGACATACTGAGCACGAGCATCGGGTCGTGCATCTGCCGAGGGAGCCGGAATAGGTCGCCGAATCTGCGAGGGGAGCTTCGCCGCGAGATTTTCGTTCTTCCCTCTGCGAACTGCCGCCGAGAGTCTCTACTTTCTGAGTTCATGGGTGTCCGTGTTCCTTGGTTAGTTGATGTAGGGTTCATCCGCGCAAGCCGGAGCGGCCAAGTAGTTTTGTTTTCATAGGTTAATTGATTCGGCCTTATGCGAAGGCGAGCTGCGGGATCAGGTTTGGTGTGGGATAACTCGGCGCTTCGGTGACCGCATGGGCCTCCGGAGGCGGCATCAGGTTAAGTCTCGCGATGTGCGCCTCGACGAGGTCAGGCAGCAGCAAGTGCGGGAAGGCCGATAGCCGCGAAGCAACGGTTTCTTCCTCGTCCAGGACGAGGTGGATGATTTCGCCTAACTCGGGGTACGCCTGTTGGTAGATCCGCTGCAGCCGAAGTTTCAGGTCCGCAAGTGCGCGGGTGAGGACGCCGGCAGAGACTGCGCTGATTGGTTCGTCGGTTTTCATATGTTAATTTCCACTTGGTATTTGACTAGTCGTCTAGTAATTCGGCAAAAAAAGAGATCAGTTTGAGGCGTCGACGGCCGCGGGTTGAACCCCAAGGACGTCCAGCGCAACATGGTTGAAATTCCGGACCAGCTCGAGGTCGTTTTGGATGCGCGCTTGGGCCAGAGTGCCGTGATAACATGCGAAAAGTGCGTCCGCCTTCGCCTCCGGATTGGGGGCATTGATCAAACCTTGCGCATGAGCATCGCGGATCGCCGAGACGAAGTAATTTCGCTTCGTATCGAGGATCCGGTCGATCGTCTCCCGGACGACCTGATCCTGCGTACTCACCTCGCTGCCGATCGACAACATTGGGCAGCCGAGAATGGAGCCGCACTGCTTCTGCCGCTCCGCCAAGCTCTCGTAGACACATTCAAAGTAGCGCTCGAATCGCTCCAGCGGCGGCACAGTCGGCGAAAAGACGGAATCCATGTGCGCCCGTTTTTTATTCCAATCGGCCTGCAAGGCGGCGGCAGCGAGCTCCGACTTCGATTTGAAGAAGTAATAAAAGCTTCCCTTTTTTGCACCGGCGCGCTCACAGATCGAGTCGACCGACGTCGTGCCGTAACTGTTCTCCCAGATTAGATCAATCGCGGCGTCCGTCAGACGCTCTTTCATGTCACTTTTCCTCGCCACGGCAGCAGAGTCGTCATTGTAAACTGATCAGTCAACTTAAATTTGCTAGACGTGATAGGGACATCAACAGCTCTAGGATCGTCGAAAAGCCGCTCCCGGAATAGAGCATCTCCCGCACGCACCGTATCCCAAGTTTGTGCTCGCCGTGTATGCTCAAGCGCAATGGAAAGGTCGCGAGTCGCGACGATCAACTCTGTCTCTTTGATTTCGGAAATTCGAGTTTCGTCCAGCAATGGTTAGGGAATTGGAGGCGAAGGGCACCTTGAATGGAAGCGCTCTTCGAGGCGTAACACCATTAGTTAGGTCACCCTATGTTCGAAGGCACCAGTTCCGCGTAGACGCCGGGCGTAGGCCTGCACCGCGGACGTTTGGAGTCTTCCGTCATCCAACCTTTTTTAACCATCGGAGTTAAAGAAGCCCGGTTTGTGCCCGATCCGAATTGAATGCTGCGAAGAACGCCTTGGTTACCCGGAAGTCACCAGCCTGCCCAAACCTCATCGCCAATTTCGTCGAAACCAGGGCCAATGCACTTACCAGGGTCGTTGGCGCGAGATGGCAAAACAAGCTCGGCCTAATCGACCAGGTACGCTTCGAGGAGCGCGACGCCTGTGGTTAATCCAGCGCCACGAACAATCGTGGTAAACCTGCCGGGTCCCGGCCTGAGAAAGATGACCGAATCACGAAAATCACCGGGGGCAAATCCGGCCGCGGAAATCGCAGAACTATTGGCGGCACTTTGCCAATTGTCATTACTAGCGATGAGCGCGCCATTGGAATCGTGCAACTCCAAGACAGGATTTTGCAGCGCCCCGGTCACGCCTCGCGCAGCAAGATCAGGCCCGATCGCACGCAGCAACAATCGCTGAGAAAGGCTGTGCACGATGAGACCTCCAATCAAAACGTTGTCGCCCGTGCGAACCAAAGCGCGGCCCGAAAGATTCAGCAGACGCGCATTGCCGATGGTGCCGATGTCGTAGACTTCGATCAATCCGATGCCAGCGCTGCCATTCACGCCTCGCAAAACCGCAGTGTATGCGCCAACGGGCAACGTCGCGGCCAGCGCAGCTTCTCTATCATCACCAGGAGCTACTCCAATATTCTGAATCTCGGACGCCTGCGCACTGCTCCGCCAGCTATCGTTCGTGGCGAGCAACGCCCCGGTCGCATTGTGCAATTCAATCAGCGGATTCGCGAGCCGTCCCGGCAGAGGGATTCCCCCTACCTGAAGCGACGATCCGATCCCACGAATAACGACACGGCGTGATTGCCCTGGAGTTCCCACAATAATAAAACCCGCGATGGTTACCTGATCGCCAACGCCAACGGTGGCGCGCGTGGAAATATTCACGAGCCGCGGCTCAACCACGCTGTTGATCCATGCGATTCTCGAAGAAATGCGCGTTGCGTAAAAGCCGGAGGGTATCGGCGCGCTACCGCTGACGAAATGACGATCCGGATTATAGAAACCGCGTTCGTCGAACAATGCAGCGATGAAACCTCCCGTGCCGTTAGGACCGGTATAGAAGGAACCATCGACGTCGTAATTGATGCCGCCGAGTTTCCAGATTCCGCCGTCATTGAGAAAAACACCGCCGCCGGAATCGCCATTGGCCAAATGTGCCTCGTTAGGCAAACCAGCCTTATCGAAAAGTGCATAGATTTGATCGCCACCCGGCGGCCGAGGTTTGATCGCAGCCACAACGTTCTCACCCCAACGCTGCACGGTGTCGGTCGGGCCCCAATTCCATCCGCGCAGATTCCCGCTTGAAGTAACCGCGGTGCCGCGCTGTTTGCCGCGCCCGATCACGACGAGATGTTTTCCGACTTCGGTACTTCCGGTGTAGACCGGCGCAAAGAGACTAAACGTCTGCGCGACCTGGAAGATGCGCAGATCGGTGCTCTCATCGTCGAAGGAGTTGGTAATCGTGTAATTCGCGCCGCGATAGACGAGCTTGTCGGAATTGAAACCGATGTGCTGCGCGGTGATGAAAAAATGCGGCGCTATCGGCGTTCCGAGGTAATCGCCAAAAATTCCCTCATATTGCCAACCGCTATTGAGCAACGAGCCTGTGGCCGCAGTCGTGTTCGCCGTCGGATCGCCGGTACGATAAAGAATGATCCCGTTTGCGGCGAAGATGAATGAAAAGAGGCAGGCGACCACCAGCAAACCTTTCCCTCGAGCCCTAGACTTCACCGAAAAAGCATATCACAAACTGTGACGCTTCGCTTAAATCCGCTTATGCGCGGCACAAATGCCGCTTCATTAAGTTCGATATTTTTTCGTGTCACTCTAAAGTTTTGTTCAAGCAAGTCTCAAACTACCGGTTGCCATGCTGACGGATGATGTTGTGAAAGTGCGAGCTCGGGATATCCCCATTTTCGGGAAACTCGTTCAACACATGATCACGAAGCAGGCGCGAACTCAGCCGGAGCGCATTGCAATCGCGATGGGATCCGATGAATGGAGCTACGGCAAGCTTGAGCGCGAAGCGACCCAGCTCGCAAATTATCTTCGCTCGTTAGGCGCGGGGACAGAAGCCCCCGTCGGTCTTTGTCTCGAGCGCTCTCCGCAATTCATCATTGCTGCGCTTGCGATCATGAAATGTGGCGCGGCTTATCTGCCGATGGATTCAGCGCATCCGGCAGAGCGACTGCGTTTCATTGTGAAGGATGCCGGCGTCGACCTGCTGATCACGCAAGAGAACTTCGCGAATCGTTTTGAAGAATCACATGCAAAAGTTGTTGCGCTCGATGCGCAGAAGGATGCGATCGCTCAGCAATCCACCGAATCTCCCAATGTCCAACTCGCGCTCGATGATCTCGCTTATGTGATTTACACGTCCGGTTCGACAGGAGAACCGAAGGGTGTCGAAGTCACGCATCGCAATCTGTCGAATCTCATCGCATGGCACGTCCGCGCCTTCGATGTCGATGAATCCGTCCGCGCGACTTTCCAAGCCGGTGTGGGGTTCGATGCTGCGGTCTGGGAGATCTGGCCGCATCTCGCAATGGGCGCCGCGACTTATTTGCCTAACGAGTCGACGCGCCTGTCCGCGGAAGAGCTGCGCGATTGGCTGGTCGCCCAACAAATCACGATCAGTTTTGTTTCGACCGCGATCGCCGAGCAACTAATTGCCTCGCCGTGGCCGAAAAATACCGCTTTGCGATTCCTGCTCACGGGCGCTGATACGCTTCATCGTTATCCGCGCCCGGATCTTCCTTTCGCATTCGTGAATAATTACGGGCCGACGGAATGCACAGTGGTTGCGACGTCGGGAAAAATCATCGCCGCTACAAACAATGAAAAATTGCCGTCGATCGGATCGGCCATCGACAATGTGCGCATCTACATTGTGGCCGATCAGCTCGTCGAGGTCACCGATGGCGAAATCGGCGAAATTTACATTGGTGGAGCGGGCGTTGCTCGCGGTTACCGCAATCGACCAAAACTGACGGCGGAACGTTTTGTTCCCGACCCATTCGCCAACGACGGCGGCCGCATGTATCGCAGCGGCGATCTCGGGCGTCGTCTTTCAAACGGCGAAATCACATTTTTGGGACGCGTCGACGATCAGATCAAGATCCGCGGTTATCGAATCGAACTGGGTGAAATCAGTTCCGTTCTGAATAAATATCCCGCGGTTCAATCAGCTGTTGTCATCGCGCGTGAAGATGTGCCGGGCGAAAAGCGTTTGGTTGCTTACGTCGTTCCCAGCAACGGCTCGCAACGCGATGAGCAAACTCTGCGCGATTCGATTCGGCAACGATTGCCAGATTACATGGAGCCGTCCGCTTTCGTTTGGATGGAGTCGCTCCCGTTAACGCCAAATGGAAAAATTGATCGCGCTGCGCTGCCGGCACCAAACGTCGAGAACAGCTCGCGCGAAAGGGAATTTATCGCACCGCGTACACCTGTGGAGGAAACGCTCGCCGGAATCATTCAGGAATTTCTCAAAATTCCTCGCATCAGCGTCGATGACGATTTCTTTCATCTCGGCGCTCACTCGCTTCTCGGCGCGCAAATCATCGCGCGGGTGCGCAGTGTTTTTGGAACCGATCTGAAGTTACTCGACGTCTTCGATGCGCCGACCGTGGCGGAACTTTCCGTGAGAATCGAAGATGCCTTAACGCGTCAGCTCAGCGAAATGAGCGAAGCGGAAGTCGACGCCGCACTTGCTGCTTTGCATGAAGACGCGAAGAAGTAATGATGGCTTCGTCCGACGCCAGCCTGAGTCTTGTTCGATTGCTTGAGCCGGAAGTTCTGGCCAATCCCTATCCGCTTTATCGCAAACTGCGTTCCGAAGATCCGGTGCATTGGGATCGCTTCATGCACACGTGGGTCGTGACGCGTTATCCAGACGTGATCAACGTTCTGCATTCTTTCTCCGCCGATCGCACGCCAACTCCCGAGCAGCTGACTACGATGGGATTGTCCGGCCTCAATCCGATCGCCAGAGTCATGGTGAAACAAATGTTGTTTATGGATGCGCCGGCGCACACGCGTCTGCGCGGGCTGGCCTCCGTCGCATTTACGCCGCAGCGCGTGCGCGCGTTGCGTTCACATATTCAAGAGATCGTCGATCAATTGCTCGACCGCGTCGTGTCGCAGGGTCGGATGGATATCATCGCGGATTTTGCCGCCCCGATGCCGGCGATTGTCACTGCGGAAATGCTCGGTGTCCCGACAGAAGATCACGTGAATCTAAAAAAATGGTCGGCCGATTTCGCAGAGATGCTGGGAAATTTTCAACACAATCCTGACCGCATTCCGCGCGTGCTCGAAAGCACGAACAATCTTGTTAATTATTTCGAGGCGATGATCAGCAAGATGCGTGAGCATCCGCGCGAAGGATTGATTTATTCGTTCATGACCGCTGAGATCGACGGTGATCGGTTGAGCGAAGAAGAAATCGTCGCCAATTGTATTGTGACCATGGTGGGCGGACAGGAAACGACGACGAATTTGATCGGCAACGGACTGCTGACGTTAATGCGCAATCGCGAACAGCTCGAACAATTGCGAGACAATCCAGATCTGATCCAATCCGCGGTGGAGGAATTACTGCGTTACGAAAGCCCGAGTCAGCACACGGGCCGTATCGCGCGCGAAGATGTAGAAATCGGTGGGAAACAAATCCGCAAAGGACAAGCGGTGATGGCAATCATGGCAGCGGGCAATCGCGACCCGGAACGTTTTCCCGATCCGGATACGCTCATCCTCGACCGTAAGGATAACAAACATCTCGCTTTCGGCTGGTCGAGTCACTTTTGTTTCGGAGCGCCGCTCGCACGGATGGAAGGACAAATTGCTTTCGAAACAGTTTTGCGGCGGCTTCCAAATCTGGAAGTGGCGTCGGGATCTTTGACGTGGCGCGACAATTCAGGCCTGCGTGGATTAACGGCTTTACCGGTAACGTTCTCGAAGAATTAATGCAGCCTAACGAGAGAAGAACGAGCGAGCTTTCCGAGGCACGCCGTGCGCTCTTGCAGAAATATCTTCGTGGCGAAATGGCCCGGAGCGAGACGAAGCCGGCGACTATTCCAAAGCGAAAAAACTCGGGGCCAGCGCCACTTTCCTACAGCCAGCAGCAAATCTGGCTGCATTCGCAATTGGCGGATGCTTATCTCATTTATAACGAGCCGATCACGATTCATCGCCGCGGCGACCTGAATGTTTCTGCGTTGGAGCGCAGTTTCACCGAAGTCGTTAGGCGACATGAAGCCTGGCGGACAGCATTTGCATGGACGGGCGATGAAGGTGTGCAGATCGTTCAACCGGCGCCAACGCGCATCGAAATTCCCTACGTCGATTTGCGCGCGCATCCACAACCTGAAGAGGAAGCGCTTCGACTCGCGACGGAGGACGTGCAGCGGCCGTTCGATCTCGCGCACGGTCCGATGTATCGGCTGCGGCTGGTACGTTTACGCGACGACGAACATCGCCTCTTCATCACGTTGCATCACATCATCTTCGACGGTGTGTCGCTTTATCGCGTGTTGCTGCCGGAGCTTCTAGCTCTGTACGAAGCCTTCGCCAAAAACGAACCCGCGGCGTTGAGCGAATTGCCCATTCAATATCCTGACTACGCGAGCTGGCAGCGTGAATCGGTAAAGGAGATTTCTTCGGAACAGTTTTCCTACTGGAAAACCGTGCTCACTGATTTGCCGGTGCTCGAACTAAAAACAGATCATCCTCGCCCGCCGACTCAAACCTACGCCGGCGCGATGGAAGTTTTTGAAATTTCACCTGCGATCGCGAACGCGTTGAAAAATCTGAGTCAGGCTCATGGTGCGACGCTTTTCATGACGATGACCGCTGCATTCATGGTGCTCCTACAAAATTACACGGACCAGGAAGACATCGTCATCGGCGGAATCACCAGTGGCCGCAATCGCGACGAAACGATGGGCTTGCTCGGATGTTTTTTGAATACGATCCCAATTCGCTGTGCATTCTCGAAGGAACTTCCATTTGATCAGGTTCTTTCGCGTGTTCGCATTGCTACGCTCGGTGCGCTGTCGCATGATGAAGTTCCGTTCGAATTGCTCGTGCAAAAGTTCGCGCACAAACGTGATCCAAGCAGAGCGCCGTTGGTGCAGGCGTTGATCGTAGTGGAGCCGCCGCTCGATCCGCTCCCAAGCGGTTGGGCGTTCACGCACATGGACGTCGAAACCGGCACGGCGAAGTTCGATCTCCAACTTGGCCTGGACGATCGCGAAGAAGGTTTTAGCGGCCGTTTCATTTACAACACCGATCTTTTCGAGAGCGAAACGATCAAGATGTTGAAATCGCGCTGGCTGAAATTGCTCGAGCGCATTGCGACTGATCCGACACAACGCGTTTGCGATCTTTTGCGGACGAACATCGTCGAACAATCGATGCCGCCGGCGAAATGGAACGGGATTCACACCGATTACCCGCGCGACTCCGCGATTCACGAAATTTTCGAAGAACAGGTCGAGCGCACGCCCGATGCGATCGCGCTCGTCTTTCAGAATACGCAACTCACTTATGAGGAATTGAATCGTCGCGCAAATCGACTCGCGCGAAGGCTGCAAAAACTCGGAGTTAGTCGCGATGTGCCGGTGGGTGTTCAGATGGAGCGCTCATTAGAAATGGTGATCGCGCTTCTGGGCATTCTCAAAGCTGGCGGCGCCTACGTTCCGCTTGATCGATCGTATCCGGCCGAGCGCCTCGCGTTGATGATGAAGGATGCGCAGATGCCGGTAATTCTCGCGTCAGAAGCTCACAGCGAATTGTCCGAAGTAAAAATTCTGTCCGTGAAAGCGGAAAACTTTGCTGACGAAAGCGACGCGAATCTGCAAATCACCGCAGGCTCCGAAGATCTGGCTTATGTCATTTACACTTCCGGTTCGACGGGAACGCCGAAGGGCGTGGCCGTTCCGCATCGCGCAGTCGTTAGGCTAGTCAAGGAAACTGATTATGCCTCTTTTTCGCCTAACGAGACGTTTCTGCAGCTCGCGCCAATTTCGTTCGACGCTTCGACCTTTGAAATTTGGGGTCCGCTCTTAAACGGCGGCAAGCTGGTCGTGATGCCGGCTGCGCCGCCAACGCTCGAAGAAATTGGACGCGCCATCAGCGAGCACGGCATCACGACATTGTGGCTCACCTCCGGCCTGTTCAACGCGATGGTCGATGAGCGACTGGACGATCTGCGTCCGTTACGTCAACTGCTCGCAGGCGGCGACATTCTTTCCACTACGCACGTTCGCAAAGCGGCAGCCGCTTTGAAAAATACCCGACTGATCAACGGCTACGGTCCCACCGAGAGCACCACGTTTGCGTGTTGCCATACGATTGATGAAAGCACTCTGCTCGGAAGTTCCATTCCGATTGGCAAGCCGATTGCAAACACCACGGCTTACCTTTTAGACGCAAATTTAAAAACGGTTCCCATCGGTGTGAGCGGTGAGTTGTGCATCGGCGGCGATGGCTTGGCGCGGGGTTACTGGCAACGCGAAGAATTGACGGCAGAAAAATTTGTCAACGATCCGTTCAGTGACAAAACGAATGCGCGACTCTACAAAACTGGTGATCTCGCGCGCTGGCGAGCGGACGGAGCGATCGAGTTTCTTGGGCGCGTCGATAATCAAATCAAGCTGCGCGGCTTTCGGATTGAACCAGGCGAAATCGAGACCGCGCTTAAACACCAGCCGGATGTCCGCGACGCTGCCGTTATCGTGCGAGAAGAGAAACCAGGGGAAAAACATCTCGTCGCTTATGTCGCTGGATCGGCTTTGTCGAAGGACTTGTTCGTTGCGCTGAAAAAGACACTACCCGATTACATGGTGCCTTCAGCCATCGTGATGTTGTCCGCGTTGCCAAGAACGCCTAACGGCAAACTCGATCGAGCCGCGCTACCCTCTCCAGAAATTTCAGGAAAAACAACGATCGATGATTTCGCAGCGCCAAAGACGCCGTTGGAAGAAAGGCTCGCGGCGATTTGGGCAACGGTGCTGAGTACGGAGCGCGTCGGCAGAGAAGATAATTTTTTTGATCTTGGCGGTCATTCACTCGCGGGATTGCGCGTCGTGAACCAATTAAGCGATGCCCTTGGCGAACGGTTATCGCCTTCGATTTTCCTGCAAGCGCCTACGATCGCCGCGATGGCAGAGTTGCTTCAGGCGAAACACTCTGTCGCTGTCGTGCGCTGGACTAATAACAGAGTGGTCAACCACGCACTCGAATCGAAAACGGCAGCAACGAATGAAAGCGTACGACCGTATCTTGGTCTTCAAGTGGAATTAATCGCGCTCTGGGAAGAAATGCTCGGCGCGAAAGAGATTCAAATTCGCGACAACTTCTTCGAGCTCGGCGGCAGTTTTCTTCAAGCCGAAACGATGCTACAACGTGCAGAGGTTTCCTTCGGCAAGACCATTCTTGCATCCGCGTTTGCGAAGAATCCTACGGTAGAATCTCTCGCTGCCGAATTGGCGCGACGGGCAACAGAAGACTCGCAGAGTCTGCTCAAAATTCACGAAGCCGGGACACGCACTCCATTTTTTTATTTGCACGGCGATTTATTTGGTGGCGGTTTTTACAGTCTAAAACTTTCGCGGGCTCTCGGTGATGATCAGCCGTTTTACGTCATACCGCCGCGAGATGTCCGCTCGGCATCGGAAGCGCCAACCGTGGAAGAAATGGCGAAGTCGCATTTGCAGGATCTGCGCGCAGTTCGCCCGCACGGGCCTTACATGGTCGGGGGTTTTTGCCTCGGTGGAATTGTCGCTTACGAATTGGCTCAACAACTCGTCGCCTCCGGCGAGCAGGTTGAGGTGTTGTTACTCATCGATGCGGAACCGGAAGACAAAACGCTGCGCGCATTGCGCCGCGCTTCAAAAATCTTCGGTCGCTTGCTGCGCTGGGATGAAGAGACACAGATAAATCATTTCCGACAATGGTGGCTGCGCCGCGTGCAGTTCGGTTTGTGGCAGAAAGAAAGCGCGCCCGCGCGTGGCAGTCTCGTCATTCGCCAGTTTCGAAATCGCCTCGCTTCCGTTTGGAACGCGGGACGGCACAAACAAAGCGACGCACTTACTGTCGAACCCAATGCGAACGGCGAGCGCGATGTGCCCGCAACGTTTCTGTACGCATCCGCCGGCTATCAACCGCAGCCGTACCGCGGATCAATCGCGGTGCTTCTCTCGGAAGATTTGTTGCATCGAGGCGATCATCTCGAACAAGCGTGGGCCCGGCTCGCCCCAAAAGTGACGGTGCATTCGTTGAAGGGCAGTCATCTCGAGTGCATCACCGCGCATGTCGACAATCTCGCCGAAACGATCGGCGGTTTGTTATCGGATAAGCCTGATATCTATTCGCGCGACCGCGCATAGACGCTGAGCGGCTCGGCTGTTTCCAGATTTTTAATGACGGTGCTGAGGTAAACCGATTCCGGATAAAACGCTTTGTACTTCGTGATCTCGGCCCGATTCACGACCTTGAATCCGTAGCGCTCGAACATTTTCTCACCGCGCCGGCTTTCAAAGGTAACAATCTGGCCGTAAACGTGTTTCTCGCCGCAGCGATACAGATAACTCAGATACGCGCTCATCAAGGCCCGTGTCGTAGACATCTTGCGGGCTTCCGGCAGGAGGTTGATGTGAAAGTGCGGGACGCGCCGGGGCGCCGCCGGAACTTCGCGCCAGCCATTTCCTAAAACCCAGCGAATGAATCTGCGTGAGCGCGCGTTGTAGCGCGGATAACGCGCCAGCGCGCGGAGCCCGAGGACAACGTTCTGCTGAAAAGCGTAAAGCTGATTGAACAATGGTTTGCGTGAGCCGAGCAAGTAACCGCATAACTCACCATTAGCCTCGACCACGAATGAAGATTCCGGTTCGTGATCAGTGTAATAAGTAGTTAGGAAATCGGCAAAGAGTTCGCGATCCTGATAAACCGGATCGATCGGCTCGCCGAGGAATCCCGTTTCGCAGCAAAGTTTTCGCACCGCCTCGCGGTCGGATGCGCGAAAGCTTCTGATCGAGTGCTCATGTTTCATGCTTCGCGGTATCCTATGCGATGCGGCGCAATTCGCGAAAAAGATTTACGGTTTCGGAATCGCGATGGGAGGATGCAACTGACGCATTTCCGTACGCTTCCCGCCGGCGTCACCGCTTCTGCTGCTCGCACTAAGGTCGAAGCAGTCGGCAATATCTTCTTCGCGATCTCACCCGTAGATTTCACGATCAACTAAGCGGCGAAACTTCAGTTGGCGCGAAAATCTCGCTGCACCTCTGCGTAGATGCGGAAGATGCGCTCGAAAACGCGCGGCCAGCCGTATTGCTCCTCCGCTACGCGCGATGCGATCTGACCCATTCGTTGCAATTTATTTTCGCTGAACTTTTCGATCGCCTGCGCTAAGGCTGCGGGAGAATTTTCATCAGCCCACGATCCCTGTTCGTGAAAAATAATGCGGTCCATGTAACTGCCGCGAATGCCGACTACCGGCGTCCCGCAAGCCTGACTCTCGAGCGCAACGAATCCAAACGTTTCTTGAATTCCCGGGTGAACAAAGAGATCCGCAGCTCGGTAGTAGCGCGCGAGCTGCTCTGATTCCGTGCAATACGGAATCCAGGTCACACCTCCAATTTCATCGCGCAGTTCGCGTAATTGTTCGCGTTGCGCTCCGTCGCCAATCACCAGCAGATGAAACCGGCTCGGTTTTTGCTGACGGAGCAATTTGAAGCTGCGAAAAAGCGTCTGCGTGTTTTTCTCCTGAGCCAGGCGACCAATGTAGAGCAATAGTTTTTGCTCTGGCTCGATACCTAACGAGTGGCGAGTCGCGGCGATATCGCGTTCGTCGGGACGGAAAACTTCCGTATTTACCCCGAGATTAACGCCGCGCACGTTTTCCACGCCCCACTCCTCGAGCAGTTTCGCCAGGCGCAACGACGGGACCAATGTGGCTTCAAATTGATTGTAAAGTTTGCAGACGTAACGGCGCGCAACATCCATCATCATCTCCGTCGCAGTATGTCCCAGGAATTTCTCCGTGCTGCGGAGATAAGCCTCGGGAAAATGCGAATGATAGAAGCCGACCACGGGAATTCGCAAAGCGTGGCCAGAAGCGATTGCCTTCCATGACATTTGATACGGATCGCCGGATTCGATAATGGCCGGGCGTTCCCGTTCGAAGACATTCTCAACAGCGCGGAGATTTAGTAGAGCGCGATAACGCGAAGTCCGCGACAGAAGCGGCGAATGGATCGAGTAGATGCGCGAACGTTTACTCTCGATGATTTCCGTTTTTTCTCCGGGGATAATGAGGACGTGTTCATTGTTCTCCGGGGCGTTCTGAATGTAGTTGATCTTCTCGTGAACATAACGTTTCACGCCGCCGCTGAGCGGAGAATAGAACTGCGTTAAATCGCAAATCTTCAATTCGAACCGAGTGACCTAACGAAGATTAGTTCGATTGAGGCTTAAGTCCGCTCAAATAACGCTCCGCTTCGATGGCAGCAGCGCAGCCCGAGCCAGCCGCTGTGACCGCTTGTTTGTAAACGCGATCGGCTACGTCGCCGGCAATAAAAACGCCCGGATGCTTACTCTCGGCCAGGTGCTGAGCAATAAGATAACCATCGGGATCGGTTTCCAATTTTCCGGCGAACGCTTTCGTGTTCGGATCGTGACCGATGGCGACGAAAACGCACGAGACCTCCAGCATTTTCTCCTTGTGAGTAAGGACATCGCGCAAGCGTACGGCGCGAAGCTCGCCTTTTTCATCGGGGATGTATTCCAGGACGACGGAATTCCAAATCGGCTCGATTTTTTCATGCGCGAGCACGCGATCAGCCATGATTTTCGAAGCGCGCAGCTGATCGCGCCGATGGATCAAATAAACTTTGGAAGCGAACTTTGTGAGGAAGAGTGATTCTTCGGCCGCTGAGTCGCCCCCACCGACCACGCAGACCGGAACATCTCGGTAAAAAGCGCCGTCACACGTTGCACAACTCGTTAGGCCGTGGCCGATCAGTTTCTCCTCGTTTTCGAGACCGAGATAACGGGCGGACGCTCCGCTGGCGATGATGACCGACTGAGTTTCAAGCCATTCGTCGTCGGCCTTAAGGCGAAGTGAGTGATCGCGCATTTCAAAATCCGCGACTTCAGCATAGGAAAAGCGCGCGCCGAATTTTCCCGCCTGTGCGTGCATGTTCATGATCAATTGCGGACCATCGATACCGTCCGGGAATCCCGGAAAATTTTCGACAAGCGTCGTGGTTGAAAGCTGACCGCCCGGTTGCGGACCCTCCAGGACAAGCGGCTCGAGTTTCGCGCGCGCGGCGTAAATGGCCGCGGTCAACCCAGCGCAACCGCTTCCGATAATGATCACTTTCTCCATTTAGGAAGCTACCATGGCGCGCAAGGACGGGAAAACAATCGCGGGCATTGCCGGCTCGACGCTTCTCTCTATTTTGGCGCGATGCCCGAGCTGGCCGAGGTGGAATATTTTCGAAGGCAATGGGATGCCGGGCTCGGCCACAAAATTCTCGCGGTGAAAATCCATCCGCGAAAACGAATCTTTCGCGGAACGGACACACGCGCACTCGTTCGAAATTTAACCGACGCGCGGGTGCTTCGATCGGTTGCGCGCGGGAAGCAGATGTTGTTCGAATTCTCCGGCGACAATCTGCTCGGTCTCCACCTCGGGATGACCGGCAAGATGCGAATCGAAAAAACGCAATTTTTCCCGGAGAAACATGATCATCTTGTTCTCGAACAAGCAGGTCGTTCGCTCGTTTTTCGCGATGCCCGACAATTCGGTCGCGTTCGATTCCATCATGGAAAGACCAATCCAGAGTGGTGGCGGGCCGATATCCCAGAGATCGCTACGCGCAATTTCGATCAGAAATTTCTAGCGGACTTTCTCCTCCGGCATCGCAAGGCCCCGATCAAAGCGGTGTTGCTCATGCAAAGCGGATTTCCGGGGATCGGTAACTGGATGGCGGATGAAATTTTGTGGCGCGCAAAAATCCATCCCGCCGTCCTCGCGGCGAAACTGAATGCCAAGCAACGTGTCGCTTTGCTAAAGGAGACAAAGTTTGTCGCGCGAGAATCGTTACGAACCGTGGGAAAGAATTTTTCCGACCCACCGAAATCATGGTTGATCCATCAGCGCTGGAAACCCGGCGGCATCTGTCCAAAACACAAAATCGAATTGCGGCGCGCGACCATTGGCGGACGGACGACCGCGTGGTGTCCGAAATGTCAGCCTTAACTCGTTAGGCGACGATCTGAACGTTGATCCGATGAAATCCCGTAACACCTGAAGTGAACGGACGCTGCTCGTCGTACTCCTGCAATTTGCCGTTCCGGTCGGTCGCTCGCACGATGAGCGCAAAACTACCGGTGTAATCGGGTTGCCAATCGCAGCTCCAAAGCGCCCAGGTGAGTCTGCTCCCCGGATAATCGAGTTTGGTATCGCGCCAGCTTTGTCCGTCGTCGAAACTCACCTCGACTTTGGAAACGCCGCGATCGCCGGCAAATGCAACACCACGCACCGTGATGCCATTCGCCGCCTCGGCAATTTTGATCGATACCCAATCGTCCGGGACATCAAAGCGCGATCGTGTCGGGACCATAAAGTCCGGACCCCAACCTTGTTTTTCGTAAAAGCCAACAGCAGCGGCGCTCGCGACCTCAATGCGCGTGATCCACTTGACGTGTTTCTCACCGAAATATCCCGGGACGATCACGCGCGCCGGAAATCCGTGACGATCCGGCAGTTGTTTCCCGTTCATTTGGTAGACAACGAGCGTGGTGGGATCCATCGCTTTCTCCAGCGGAAAAGTGTCGGTGTAATTGTCGACGCCGTGCAACCGAACTTTCGCTGCGCTTTCCGCTGGACCGGAAGGCTCTAGCAGAGCGCGCATCGGAATCCCTTTCCACACCGCGTTACTCATCAAACCGCCATCAAGAAGATTGCTGATGCACATCAAGGTTGTTTCCTGCTCGACCGCGGGCAGCGATTTTAAATCCTCGAGGCGATACGTGTGCGGCGTCTTCACCAGCCCGCCGATTTCCAATTGCCAATGCGCGGCGTCGACACGCGGATCGACCACGTTTTTGGTCACGCAATAGAATTGCTCGTTAGGCGTGATCGCTTTGACGACCGATCCTTTATATTGCGTGCCGTCGTAGCTGAAAGTGGCCGCGCGATAAAGTTTTCGCAAAACCGCGGCGCCACCACCCGCGATGACAACTCCAAGTCCGCCGAGGACAAATGCGCGCCGCCCCATCCCGGGACTCCATTCTCCCGCGCTGGTTGACGACGGTTGTGTGAGAAACCGAAATGTTAAGACGAGGGTTCGTTCAAACGCAACGAACGCGATGAGCAAACCGACAAGAGTGATGACGGTTGCCCATTGCATCGGAAAGCCGCGGTAATTTGTCCCGAGCACCGGCCAGAGAACGATTGCGACGGCGATTAGTGGAAGAAGAATGAAAATCGCGATGGTGGCAAAAGTAGTTCGCTGACTACCACCGCGCCGTTTGATCGAACCGTAAACTGCACCACCAAGCGCGCCGACAACGAGCTGGCCAAAGATGACGGAGCTAACGCCAAGTTGCTTCATGTGGTTGTAACCGCCCACAAGCCCCATCAGCTTTAGGAAAGTGTTAGCGGGAATGAAAACGGAAAGGCGATCTCCGAAAATCGTGAGCGGAGTCGCGACGCCAAACCACGCAAGCACCAATATCGCGACCGTCATGACAAGACCGGCCAGGAATCCCTCCAGCAAACCTGCACCGATCGTTTTAGCCCGGCTCACCTTGTCACCTTGTGCCTCATCTCCTGGCTGGTCGAGATTTTCCTTCGGCTGCGACGCGCAAAAATGTTGCGATAATACGCGTACCCGCAACGAAAGTTCCACGAAGCGTTCCCGAAACTTTTGATTCCCCTCCGGCGCGACGCCGATGATTAACGGGAATTTCCAGGACGCGAAATCCCGCTCGCGCAACGCGCATCTGCATCTCGAGATTCCAACCATAAGTTCTCTCCTTCATTCCCAGTTGATCGAGAATGCCACGTTGGATGGCGCGGAATGGCGACATGTCAGTGTACTTAACGCCATAAAGCAGTCGGAGAAGAATACCGGCAGCGCGACCTGAAAGAACCTGCTGAAAATTCATGCTCCCGCGCTCGCGTTGACCACGCGTTCGGGAACCGATGACGAAATCGTATTGATTCTCTGCTATCGGCCTAACGAGTTGATCCATAAATTCCGGACAATCGCTACCATCGCCATCAAGAAAGACAACGATGTTTGCTCCGCGCGAAAGCGCGCGGACTCCCGCGGCACAGGCGCGCCCATATCCCGGTGTCGGTTCCGATACCACATGCGCACCAGCCGAAGCTGCGCGTTCGGCCGTGCGATCGCTGCTGCCGTTATCGACGACAATTATCTCGTTAGGCAACTTTGTCGTTAGGCAAGCCTGCACCACATCTGCGATCGGTTCTTCTTCATTCAACGCCGGAATGATGACCGACACGTTCGCTGCATTCATCAAAGCACGAGCGAAGCGAGCGAGAAATAAAAAGTCAGCGCAAAGAAATCGGTCACGGCCAATGTGACCGGACCGGCGGCAATTTTCGGATCAAGTTTGAAGCGATGAAGAACGGAGGGGACGCTGAATCCGAATACGCACGCCATGAAAAGCGAGACGACGATGCTGGTTCCAACTACGAGGGCACCCTTGGCGTCGCCGCGCCACGACCAGACAATCGCCGCCACGATGAGTCCGCACGCCAAACCAATGAACAGCGCCGTCGCACTTTCGCGGCGCAGATTTTCGAGAAACCAGCCACGCGTGGGCGTTTGCACGCGCAGAGCCTGAATGGTGAGTGTCATCGATTGCATGCTCACGCCCTCATTGAGGCCAAGGACCATGGTGAGAAAAAAAGCGATTACAAGACTGCCAGAAAGCGTGGCTTCGAACGCGCCGGCGAGAAGTGCACATGCGGTTCCCGCCGCGACGGTGGCAAGCAGCCACGGGAATCGATAACAAAAAACGCGCCACGGCGACGCGCCACGAATTTGCGCCAGATGAAACCCGAGCGCTTCGAAAACATCCTCGCTCGGCATCGGCGACTGATGTTCCTCGCGTTCGCCCGCTTCGAGCATCTCTTCGGCAAACAAACTGACATCCACGATTCCAACCACGCGTCGCTGCTCGTCCACCACGGGGAAGGCGAAAAATTTGTAGAGCACGAAAAACTCGCACGCTTCCAGGACGGTCGCGGTCGCCGGAATTGCGATCACACGCCGCACCATGATTTCATCGAGACGCTTTTCAAGCGGCGCGGTGAGCAGGCGACGCGTTGGCAAGACGCCGACGAGCTTCTTGTCTGCGTCGATCGCGAAAAAATAAATTACGCGTTCGCCAATACCTTCGCGACGAATGCGATCCAACGCATCCGCCACACTCATTTCAGCATCGAGCAACGGAAAATCTTTGCGTGCGTGCTCGCCGATGAGCGAATTAAAATCGGGGCTAGCGATCGCTTCGCTCATGCCCCGAATTTACGCGGTGCACAATGCCTTTGTCGCGGAGAATAGTCGCCGCCTCGCTAAAATAATCGCGCACATCGGATTGCCCGCGGATCCAGTCGAGATAACGTCCGATGCCGGTGGCAAGATTAACCTGCGGCGCATAGCCCGCGGCGCGGATGCGTTCCGTTCCACTCGTTAGGTGTCGCATCTCGCCGGGTCGGAATTCACTATTGATTTCGGGCGCGATGTGAATGTTCAGCGCATCGGAAATGTGCGCGGCAATTTCACGAATGGAAACTCCGCGACCACTTCCAACATTGATGGGAAAGCCATCGAACTCGTCGGATTCGGCGGCGAGAAGGTTTGCGCGCGCGATGTCTTCGACAAATGAGAAATCGCGCGTTTGCTCGCCGTCTTCAAAAAAAACCGGTGGTAAATTATTCAGAAGACGCGTGCTGAAAATTGCGATCACGCCGGTGTACGGATTAAAGATCGATTGCCGCGGCCCGTATGTACAGGAATAACGCAACGCGACCGTCGGGATTCCCATTTGTTTCCCCCAGAGCAATACCAGTTTTTCCTGGTCTACTTTCGTTAGGCCGTAAACCGTTTCGCCGCCGACCGGAGCGTTCTCCGGTGTCGGTGCGCTTTTCGTGATGGCCTGGCAGATGGGACAATGCACACTCCAATCGCCGGCACGCAGTTGTTCCACCGGACGCACCGTGGGAAAAACCAATTCGTGCTCCGGGCAAATTCCAGCGCCTTCGCTGTAAACCGCCTGCGAAGATGCGACGATGATTTTCTTGATCGGCAAATTCCGTTCGCGAATGACTTCGAGCATGAGCGCGGTGCCGAAGGAATTCACATGCACATACTTTGCGATCTCAGGCATGTACCCGCCGTAGGCGGCCTGATGAAAAACGATGTCGCTGTCTTGCAGCGCATTTGTGATTGTTGCGCGATCGGTAAGATCGCCTTCGACAAATTCAGCGTCAGGAGAAACCCAGGAGGGTTTGCCCCGCCGATGCGTTTGCGGTTCGAGATTGTCCAGGATTCGGACCGACCAACCTTCACGCAACAGCAAATCTGTGACATGCGAACCAATTAAACCTGCTCCGCCTGTGACGAGCGCCGTTCTTTTTTTCATTCGTTAGGCCAAATCTGCTCGCCCTTCTTTGCCATTAAATCTCGCAGGTAACTTTGCGTTGCCGGTGCCCGTTGACTCGATTCAACTCCCTCCAGTGATTTGCACAAACGTCTCAACGTTGCGCCATCATCAACGTCGAACCACGTCGGTAATAGATGAAGGTCCAGATGCAACTCAGCTGCGCGCGCCTTTGTTTGCTGCAAAACTTTTTCCGTGCTCCAACTGATCTCCTCGAAAATCCTGCGATGCGCTTTCTTTAAGCCGATCAGGTAATATCCGCCATCGTCGGATGGCCCGAGCACAACTCGATCACCTGGCCGCGACAGAACTTCCGCAGCTTCAACAAAAACTTCCGCGGGCACAGTTGGGCTATCGGAATTGATCAAGCACACCGACTGAAAGCCCAGCCGCAGCAGATCTTCGGTAGCGTAAAGCAATCGTTCGCCAAAAACTTCACCACGCTGCACGACGAGAGAAAAATCATCGGGCAGAATTCCCTGATACGCTTCTTCTGCTCCCGCGGGAGTGTAAACTGCAACGCCCGACGCTCCGCCTTTTCGTGTGGCCTGTTCTATCGACAACGTGATGTCGCGAAGAAAACAGATATTCAAGGCGGCCGCTTCTTCCCCGGTCAAGGGCGGAACTAAACGCGTTTTCACTTTTCCAGGGACCGGCGCCTTTGTCATTACCGCAAGAGCGCACATGCCGGCATGCCGTGGAGATGAGTGCGATGGATCAAGAATGGTGTATGTCACCGGCGTAGAAATTTTTCCGGCAACCCCGCAACCGCGATCAGCCCTTTTCGCAAAGGGCGTATTGATAACGCCCCTCCTGCCACGTGCGAACGTTTTTCCAAGGCTGGGCAGTGAAGAGACCTTCAAATGCGTTCCGCGAAAGCACGGACGCTTTTCGCGGCTCTCGATACCCCTTCTCGTAGTGAGTGACGCTGGCGAGTATCCACATAGCATAAAGCGGGAGCGACGCCCAAAAAGTATAGCGCGGCTCTGCAATGAAGCAGCGGCCACCAGGTCGCAATATCCTGAACATCTCGGCGATCACTCTCTCACGTGTGGGAAGAATGGTCAGAAGGCGCGAGGCAATCAGATCATCGAAGCTTTCGTCCGCACAAGATAACGACAGAACATTAACGCATTCGAACGAACAATTGCTGAGATTTTGAGCGCGTGCTTTTTCGCCCGCCCAGTTCAACTGCTTTGGTGAGCTATCGACCCCAAGAACGGAAAGTTGTGGGAAACGAGCGGCTAGACGACAGGCATAAAACCCAGGTCCGCAACCGAGCTCAATCAAATGCCGCTCCTGCGCCGGACTTCCTTCCGGCCAAAGTGCGGCAATAATTCTCTTTGTGTCGTCGCGAAAAAGTCTCTCACGACAAAAAATGTAGAGCCAGGCAAAACGCTCAAACAGGCTTTCTCTTTGATCCGCTGTTTTGACTTCAACTGCCAACGCCGGTGTAGTTTGCGCAGGAACTGGAGGAGCCATTTCAGCAGGTGCTGCAAACACGATCTCTTCGGCAATTTGACTCATTTCTTTAACCTGTGTTTACGCGCGCACAAATAAGCAAATTTCCGGGTTCTGCACAGGCTTTCTTTATAATACTACTTTATAAACGCATCTAATCTTCATCATAAGCTTGCCAATAACTCCCAAAAGATAGCGTAAGTAAGCAAGGTAAGGCTTGGCGTAAAAAGGTTGTTGGTAAAATCAGAATTCGTGGCGCTTTACATCGCGGAACTAATGCTGACGCGAAACAATTGGTGCTTATTCGAACTTGTTGGCACCTTGTTCAAAGATGCATTAACGAAGCACAAAAGAAAACGCTACAACTAACAGCTTATTCTCTTTTTCGCTCTAATCTCGCTCACGGATGCAAGGCGGGCACAGAATCTTACGCTAACCGAACATTACTGAGAGTTGTTGAGAAAAAGATTTGTCGATCTCAAGTAGGCATTCGGCCCAGTGAGACGGATTTTTTGCGAAAACCTTTTCGCACGTCGGCCAATGGGAACGCAGGTTGACCCGCCGGCGCATTTTGCTTGAGGGGGCGGACTGTGGATCAAATTCAATGTAAGGAAATGATTTCGCCTCTGGTCATTATCGCCGTGCATAAAAGAGGTCGCAAAAAATAACGAGGCTGCGATTCTATCGTTACGGAAGGCAATAGATCGATCACGGTCCGCTTACTTGGATCGTTGTCTGGCGGCAATTATTTGGCGCTATAATCCTAATGCGTGGGGGTGCGCCGCCGGCTGCGCAAATCGAAAGGAAAGCCATTAGTTTGATTTCGCGAAAAGGTTGGTTTCACTATGCTTCTCGCATTATTCTGGCACTTACCTTGTTACGCCGTTCCTAGATGACAAGTTGCATCGGAACTGGCTAATTCAAATTTATAGGACCTCCGACGCTCAACACTGATGCTAACGAAAAATGCCGGGAGGGTCTTTTATGTTCAGCTTGGCGGTCTCGCTGTTTTCATTGTTGCTTTTGTACTGGCCCAGCATGTTTTTCCGATCGCAGATTGGGTTGCTTCCATTCAGCAAAAGGTGATGCATTGGGGAGTTTGGAGCGCGATTTGTTACCCTATGCTTTATGCGTGCTGCAATGTCTTGCTGCTGCCGGGCGGAATTTTAAGTATCGGCGGTGGTTTTTTCTTTGGACTGTGGTGGGGCTTCCTCATCGTCCTGGTAGGAAATGTGACGGGCGCAGCTCTTGCGTTTTTCCTCAGTAGAGTGGCAGGGCGGCGCTGGCTTAGAAGAAGGTTACTAAGGCATCCGGCTTATGAAGCGCTAGAGCCTGCTGTCCGGCGCGAGGGGTGGAAGATAATTTTGTTGAGCCAACTTCATCCACTTTTTCCAACGAGTTTACTTAATTATCTCTACGGCCTAACGACCATTCGTTTTCGAACATGCATGCTGTGGGTTACGATCGGCCAAGCACCAGGTTTATTTCTGTATGCTTACTTGGGGACCTTGGGTCAATTGGGGCTTAACCTTTTTCGTGGTAAAACGCACCCGCATCCGATCGAGTACGTGATTTGGGGTTTTGGCTTCTTTTCCTTGATTATAGTTATTGTGTTTTTGGGACGAATTGCGCTTCGCCTGCTCGAGCGTGCTGAACAACACGCCCGAAACGACGTTTTTCACGGTGCGAAGCTGATCGAAAAATAATTTGGAAGTCTCTTATCACAAAATATTTGCATTTTATGGCTATTCCTCAAGATCAGTGGGATGTGATTGTTATCGGCAGCGGCCACGCGGGAGTCGAAGCGGCGTTAGCGTCCGCGAGAATGAGCTGCGAGACGTTACTTCTGACGCAAAATCTGGACACGATTTCACAAATGTCCTGCAATCCAGCAATCGGTGGTTCCGCAAAGGGCCACCTTGTCAGGGAAATCGATGCACTCGGAGGTGCAATGGGAATTAACGCGGATGCGACCGGGATCCAATTTCGACTGTTGAACCGATCAAAAGGACCAAGCGTGCAATCGCCGCGAGTGCAATCTGACAAGAAAGCATTTCAATTTCGAATGAAAGCGATTTTAGAGAGTCAGCCGAACCTAGATATTAAGCAGACAACAGTTCAAAAGCTCGTCGTTGAAGGAAACCGCGTTGTGGGCGTAGAAACAGATCTCGGAATCCCTTTTGGAGCTAAAGCAGTAATAGTCACAGCCGGAACATTTTTGCGTGGTCTTCTCCATTTGGGTAAGCACACGAGGGTGGGCGGACGCATGGCAGAACCGAGCTCCTCACTAAGCGAAAATCTCCGCGAGCTCGGGTTTGAAGTCGGTAGGTTTAAGACCGGAACGCCGTGTCGGATTAATCGTCACTCAATTGATTTTTCGGCCTGTGAAATACAACGTGGCGACGAGCCGCAAGTTCGGTTTAGCTTCCTGCCGATCGATCGGGCGGCTTCCTCCGAAATATTTACCTTGAATTACTACGCGGAAGGCAAGTTCCACGTGGAACAAGTCCCCTGCTGGATTACGCACACTACGGACAAGACCGGCGAAGTTATAAAGGCAAATTTGGACAAATCACCTCTGTATTCCGGGCAAATCGTAGGGACCGGTCCACGATATTGTCCGTCGATAGAAGATAAGGTCATGAGATTCCCAGACCGGGCGAACCATCAGATCTTCCTCGAACCGGAAGGACGTCACACGGATGAATTCTATGTCAATGGGGTCTCGACGAGTTTGCCGTATGAAGTTCAATTGTCTTTTCTGCGCACAATCCCAGGGCTTCAGCATGTCGAAATTCTTCGTCCGGGATACGCCGTCGAGTATGATTACTTTCCACCGTCGCAGCTTCATAAGACGCTTGAAACAAAACGGGTACAAGGGCTGTTTTTCGCCGGGCAGGTTAACGGGACATCCGGATATGAGGAAGCAGCGGCTCAAGGCTTGATTGCTGGCGCGAATGCGGCGATCCAAATTCGAGGAGAAGAGCCGTTCATCTTGGAAAGATCAGAAGCTTATATCGGCGTCCTCGTCGACGATTTAGTCACACAAGGTATCGACGAGCCATATCGAATGTTTACGAGCCGCGCAGAGGATCGAATTGGTCTTCGGCACGATAACGCCGATCAACGTCTGACAAAACGAGGTTTCTCCATCGGGTTGGTGGAATCAAAACGATGGAAAACGTTTTCTAAGAAGCAGGAATCATTAGTCCATCTCAAAGATTTAGCCGCTCAGCAGAGAGTTGGAGGTCAGGTTTTATGGCATCGAATGAAGAGTTCCGATTTCACGCTCGATGACATACCCGATAACCTCCGAAGATCGGCCGATTCGGATTTGTGGAGCCTTATTGCTGTGGAGGCAAAAACCGAAGGTTATGTTCGAAGACAGACCGAGCATAATCGGCAGGCGTGGAAAATGGATCAGCAAATCATTCCACCCTCGGTTAATTACGATGCGGTAGTCGGCCTGCGAAGCGAAGCCCGGGAGAAACTTTCTCGTCATCGTCCCATCACTATTGAAGATGCGCGCAAGATTAAAGGTCTCCCCATTGCGGATATTCGTCTGTTATCTATCTGGCTTTCCAAAAGTAACTTACATAATTTACCAACGCGTAGTTTGCCCGAAAATGGATAGTCAATTTTCCGCGTGGGACCACTAATCATCACCGTCGGCGTCTTTAGCTATATACTCGGGGCGACCCCGAGTGGATATATTGCCGGCCGTATCGCGGGTCTAGACATTCGTAAGCACGGAAGCGGCAATATTGGCGCGACGAACGTCCTACGAACGCTTGGAAAAAAATACGGTTACGCGGTATTTTTCTGCGACACTTTCAAGGGATTTCTTGCCGTTCGACTCGCTGTTTTTTGCGCCGAACGCTTGGGACCAGCTCATCAGTATGCTGATTGGTTTGGAATTCTGGCCGCAATCCTATGTGTTCTCGGCCATACTTTGCCTATCTGGTTGAAATTTAAAGGAGGGAAAGGTGTAGCGACATCTGCCGGCGTGATGTTAGGTCTTGCGCCGATAGCTACACTCGTTGCGGTCGTCGTATGGGTAATCGTGTTTGAAACTACCCGTTACGTTTCCGTCGCTTCGGTTGTTGGCGCCATATCGCTTCCTGCCGCGATCGGCCTCTTGATCGAAATGCACTTAAACAAAAGTGTCCCGATTTTCTGTTCTGCAATAATGCTCGCTGCGGTTGTATGTTGGCGCCATCGTTCGAATTTCAGACGTCTTGTTAACGGAACCGAACAGCGCTTTACACGCCGATGAATCTGGGGCGAATCGCAATTCTTGGAGCCGGCGGTTGGGGCACCGCGTTAGCGGACCTTTGGGCGAAACAAGGGAAGAAGGTTATTCTTTGGGGCCACAACCACGAGCGTATCGAGCGAATCAAGGCGACGAATGAGAACCGTGAGTACCTGCCTGGAGCAAAAGTCTCATCGGCCATTAGCCTAACGAGTAAACTCGCCGATACTACCGACGCGGATCTGATCGTCTTTGTTACGCCGTCGATAGCGCTTCGCGAGATCGCACAGGAACTGCGCGGCCTTAGTATAACGACCCAGACCGTTTTTCTCAGCTGCACAAAAGGGATCGAGCACGGCACGGGCATGCGCATGAGCCAAATCATTAGCGAATCCTTTCCCGACAATCCGGTCGCGGTTCTGTCTGGACCAAATTTGGCAATAGAAGTCTCGCGAGGGCTTCCGACGGCAACAGTCATCGGTTCCGCCGATACCGAAACCGCGGAACTCCTGCAAGGTCATCTTGGCAGCTCTCGTTTTCGCGTTTATACGAGCGACGAAGTAGTAGGAATCGAACTCGGGGGAGCACTAAAAAACATCTTCGCGATCGCAGCGGGGGTTAGCGACGGGTTTGGCTTGGGCGATAATTCAAAATCTGCGCTGGTTACTCGCGCATTAGCGGAGCTGCTCCGTTTGGGGACGGCGATGGGAGGAAAAGCTGCGACCTTTTATGGTTTAAGCGGTGCAGGCGATCTGATCGCGACCTGTTTTAGTGGACATAGCCGCAATCGTCGCGTGGGAGAGCAGCTCAGGCGCGGGCAATCGTTAGGCGAAATTACTTCCGCCATGAAAATGGTGGCAGAGGGAATTCCAACGACGAAAAGTGCATTTGAGTGTGCGCGACGACTGGGAATTGAGACACCGATTGTCGACCAGGTTTATGCCGTGCTTTACGATGGCAAGCCCCCGCCGCAAGCGATGCAGGATTTGCTCGAGCGTGATCAAAAAGCGGAACGAATCTGAGCGCGCACACTTCAGGTGTTACAAAATCGGCCAATGGCTTCCGGATAAATTTCGCGTTCGGCGATTTGAATTCTCGCATGTAACGATTCCGCTGTGTCGTTAGGCAGAATCGGGACTTCGCGTTGCGCAATAATTTCGCCGCCATCGATGGTAGCGTTCACGTAGTGGACGGTGCAGCCGGTCGTCTTTTCTCCTGCAAGAAGCGCTTGTTTCCACGCTTCCAAACCAGGAAATTTTGGCAGGAGCGAAGGATGGATGTTTATGATTCGTTGCGGGAACGCTTCGAGAAGCGGTGATTTCAAAACACGCATAAAGCCGGCAAGGACGACAAGTTCGACGCGGGCTTCCTGCAGCGTTTTCACCAGCTGCGCTTCGCTTTCGGGACTGAGCCTTGTGCGAAAAGGCCCTGACGGCAGGTAGGCGTGAGGAACCTCAAACTCTTTTGCGATCTCAAGAATGCCTGCATCAAAAACGTCAGACAAAACCAAGCTCACATCCGCAGCCAATAGACCATCGCGGATGCGTTCGAGAATCGCGCGACAATTCGATCCTTTGCCCGAACCTAAAATCGCGATTGGGAGCAAGCTCACGCGTGAAAAGGCTTTTGCACACGGTCAACTAACGCAGTCGTCGAGTAGCCCGCTTCGAAAGGAAGTATTCGAATCTCCGCCGCAATCTCTTCCAACGCCTTGCGCTCCTCCGCATTCAACGTGTCCGTTTGATAATCGCCGCCTTTCACATAGACGGCGGGCCGCGCATTTTCCAAAAAATGTGTCGCACGTTGCTGTGAAAAAATTGTCACGTAATCCACACTACCCAGAGCGGCCACGACTTCTGCGCGATCCTGTTGACGATTAAGCGGTCGGTCTTTCCCTTTAAGTTCTCTGACCGAAGCGTCACCGTTGATTCCAACAACCAGCGCATCTCCCAGCGCGCGCGCAGCCTGCAAATACCGCACGTGCCCAACGTGCAGGAGATCGAAACAGCCATTCGTTGCCACCAATCTTTTTCCTGCCGCGCGTAAATCGTTTGAAAGCGCGGCGAGTTGCTCTGCACTCACGATTTTCGTGCTCATGTTTCGCCAACAATAAATTGCATTGCACCTGGCATCACTTCGAAGACAGCGGGCTCGTTTCCGACCAATTCGCCATCGACATTGAACCACATTCCTGGTTCCGAGTTTACAGCGAGTTTCGCCGCACGCCGATAAACGATCGCATCGTTGCCCATGTGTTTGCCTAACAAAATCTGCGCGACATGCATGGTCAATTCCGCTTTCGGTTTTTCTGCAATTAAAAATACATCAACAAGGCCGTCGTTGATAATAGCTTCCGGCGCCACTGGGATCCCGCCCGCGACGAAACGGCCGTTCGCGACGATCACGTTGTAAAGATTCATCGATATCGTTTCTGCATCGTCAAAAACGAGCGTGGTTTCGTAGGCGCGCAGGTCTGGCAGCGCAGCCGCAGCACAACGCAAGTACGCGAGCGGTCCCCAAGCCTGCTTAATTTCCGGCGTTAGTTTTTCGTCCACCAGTCCGCTAAATCCGCCGGCTGAAACATTCACAAAATAACGCACCTGATCACTCGTCACGCGAACAATGTCGATGGGCTTCGTGTGACCGCGCATGATGATTTCAAGAGAGTCATCTACTTTCGTGGGCAATCCGATCGATCGCCCAAAGTCGTTACCGGTTCCAAGCGGAACAATTCCCACACGCGTTTTCGAATCTCCTTCGGCAAGGCCGTTCACAACCTCATTGAGCGTTCCGTCGCCACCAGCTGCGACGATCAACTCAAATTCGTCAGTCGCGGCATCCTGTGCGAACCGTTTCGCGTCCCCCGGTTCGACGGTGACTTTGATTTCGCAAGCTCCGAGGCGCGCAAACTTTTCCTGCAACGTATCCGTATTTTCGGCCGAACCAGAAGTTGGATTGAGAATCACGCAAGTTTTCATGAAACAACCGGGCCGCTCATCCTCACACCGTTCGCTGCAATCTCATAGGGAGAATCTTGGTCGCGTTTCAGCTTGGTTTGTGTATCGTTCCAGCCCGGGCACTTAGATGAATAATCCCACCGAAAATCCAGCCGATCTCGCGAATTCTGCGTTCCGAATTTCGAATTCGCCCGTCGTCGCGCCGGAGCAGGATCAAGATGATTTGAACGCGCGGGGAACAGAGCTTTCCAACGAACTCCCGCGCTCCTATTCCGAACCGATCGTGTTCGCGATGCCGCGCGATCCAAAAACGCTTTTTGTTTATTGGGATGTCGATTGGCCGCAAATTTTCGCTGCGGGGACGCCGGCAGATCGGAAAGTTTATCTTCGCGTCTATGATGACGCGGACGCGCAATTAGATCAGATCGCCGTTGAACCGATGGCACGCCAATGCGAGGTCGCCGTAGCGAAGCCCTGTAGTTCTTTCCGTATTGAAATGGGTTATCTCGATCAGGAACAAACCTGGCAGGTTGTTGGTTCGTCCGACGTTGTGCAAACGCCCCCGGACAAAATGGGAGCCTTATCGCCGGGCGATTTTGCGCTCGTTCCGTTCCACATCACATTCCAGCGTCTTACCGAACTTTTTCGCGCCACGCGGACCGATGAAGGATCGCTTGTTCAGTCTCTCACGCATCTGCAGGAGAAGTCTCTGCATCCCGAGCAATACGGTTCCCTCGCTCCCGAAGAACGTGAAGTATATCGCGCCATGAAAGCGAGCGTCTCCACAAAAACCTATCTGCCGCGAATCCCTTCGGATCGCTCGGACGAAACGCGTTTACAGAAGAAACTCGAAGGCGTTCTCGGATTTGGCACGCGCCCGTCGAGTAGTTCGTTAGGTGGAAGCAGTCGCGCGGTTTAGGCACCGCCAAGATACGCGCTTTTTACCTGCTCGTTCGTCCGTAGCGCACTCGATTTATCGTGCAGGATAATCTTCCCTGTCTCGAGCACATAACCATAGTTGGAAACTTCCAGAGCCAGGTTCGCATTTTGTTCCACGAGAAGAATTGTCATGCCTAACGACTTATTGATCTCGACGATTTTTTGGAAAATCGTTTTTACCAGAATCGGAGCGATGCCGAGCGAAGGCTCGTCGAGCATCAAACAACGCGGTTTGCTCATGAGGGCGCGTCCGATCGCGAGCATTTGTTGCTCGCCGCCGGACAACGTCCCCGCAGTTTGGCGTTCGCGTTCTTTCAAACGCGGAAACATTTCGTAAACAAAATCGAACTCCGGCTTCAGGCCCTTTCCCTTTTTGCGCAGATACGCGCCCATTAAGAGATTTTCGTGCACGGTAAGGTTGGCGAAGACCATTCGGCCTTCAGGCACATGGGAAAGACCGCGCGCGACGATGCGATGCGCTGACTCATTGCTGATTTCCCGACCTTCGTATTTGATGCTGCCGCGCTGCGGTTTCAGTAAGCCGGAAATGGTGCGCAAGGTGGTCGATTTTCCCGCGCCGTTTGCGCCGATCAAAGTAACGATATCGCCCTGGCCGACCTTCAGCGATATATCGTGCAAGGCCGTAATCGAACCGTAGGAAACCGCGATATTGCTCAGTTCAATCATTCGTTAGGCAATCTTTTTTGCTTCTTCGCCGAGATAGGCTTCAATGACTTTGGGATTGGCCTGCACTTCCGCCGGCGTTCCCTCCGCGATCTTAATTCCGTAGTCGAGAACCGCAACACGCTGGCAAATTCCCATCACCACTTTCATATCGTGCTCGACCAGCAAGACCGCGATCTGGAACTTCTCCTTCACGAACTGAATCAATTCCATCAACTCCTCTTTCTCGCGCGGGTTCATCCCGGCAGCTGGTTCGTCGAGAAGCAGGAGTTTGGGTTTGGTTGCGAGTGCGCGCACGATTTCGAGCCGACGTTGATCGCCGTAGGACAAACTCTTGCACGGCGTTTTTCGGAAATCCCCGAGATGAAAGATCTCCAGGATTTCGTAGACCTGTTCGTTGATTTCCGCTTCTTCCTTGCGAAACGATTTTCCCCTCCAAAGCGCGTGCAGAATACCATGTTTCAACTGCATCGTGAAAGCGGCGCGCACGTTGTCGTAAACGCTGAGCGAGGGAAACAGGCGGATATTTTGAAATGTTCTCGCGACTCCGCGCGCGGCGATGGCAGATGCCTTACGGCCGATGAGCGATTGCCCATTAAAGCGAATAGTTCCGGAAGTCGGCTCGTAAATTCCGGTAATGATATTGAAAATTGTTGTTTTGCCGGCACCGTTCGGTCCGATCAAACCAATCAGATCGCGCGGACCGATTTCGAGCGTGAGTTTCGAAACAGCGGTCAGGCCGCCGAAGCACATGGTGCATTCACTTAGTTTGAGCAGCGAATCCATTACGCAGAAGCAGCTTTCTTCCTCGAAAGGAAAGCAGGGCGTTTGATTCCGCCGAAAATTCCCTGCGGTCGTGTCAGCATTAAAATAATCAGGAGCAGCGAATAGATCACCATTCGATACTGCTGCACAGGGCGCAGCACCTCGGGGAGAATGGTAAGAAGAATCGCAGCGACGATTACGCCGGCGGTGTTGCCCATTCCGCCAAGGATTACCATCACGATTATCTCGATCGACTTCATGAAGCTGAACCCTTCGGGTGTCAGGTAACCGATAAAATGCGCGTAAAGTCCGCCCGCGATTCCGGCGAAAAATGCCGCGAGGACAAAGGCGATTACTTTGTATTTCGTCGTGTTCACACCGATCGCTTCCGCGGCTATTTCATCGTCACGCACGGTGAGAAAGCCGCGGCCATAAGCGGAGTTCACGAGGTTAAGGACGACGTAAACCGTGATCGCGGCCAGCGAATAGGTCCAAAAAATATTGGTGTAGATGGAGGAAACCGAGAAGCCACGCGAACCGCCCATCGTCTCGGTATTTTGCAAGATGACTCGAATGATTTCGCCAAATCCCAAAGTCGCGATGGCAAGATAATCACCGCGCAAACGCAACGAAGGAACTCCGACCAGTAACCCAGCCAGTGCCGCGGCGAGACCCCCGGCAAGCAGTGCTACTACAAAAAAAGCGCCGGTATTCAGAGTATTCGCGGCGCCGAACCACTGAAACCATTTCGTGCTACCGAAGGTTGTAATAGCAGCCGAAACGTATGCTCCTACCGCCATAAACCCGGCGTGGCCTAACGAGAATTGGCCAGTGTAACCATTTACCAGGTTCAAGCTTACCGCGAGGATAATATTGATCCCGATGTTGATGACAACGATCGAGAAATACGGATCGAGCCCGATGAACTGCGAAACTAAAAAGCTCGCGATGACTGCTCCAATGAGTGCGATTTTGGAGCGATCGAGCATTAGACTTTTTCCACCTGACCTTTTCCAAGCAAGCCCGACGGCTTAAAAAGAAGAATAGCAATCAGTAAGACGAAGGCGACCGCATCGCGATAGCTCGGCGGAACATGAATCTTCGCCCCGTAGCCGACGATAAGAGTTTCCGCCACACCGAGAATCAAACCGCCAAGTGCAGCGCCCGGAATATTTCCGATACCGCCGAGAACGGCCGCGACGAATGCCTTGATACCGGGCAAGAGTCCCATGAGTGGATTGATCACGGGATAGTTGAGCGAGGCGAGGATTCCTGCCGCCGCGGCCAAAGCGGAACCAAGACCAAAGGTGAAAGAGATAATTACGTTGTTATTGATTCCCATGAGCGAACACGCCGTTGGATTAAACGACAGCGCCCGCATCGCCATTCCCATCTTGGTTTTCAAAACAATGAAGCTTAATCCGACAAGCAGAAGGGCTGTGACCACGAGCACGATCAGCTGATTGCTATTAATCGTTAGGCCAGCGATCAGAAATTCCTTGTTTGGAATGATTGCGGGAAAAGGTTTCGGATCGGGGCCGAAGAACACCTGGCCGGAATATTCGAGAAAGAGCGAAACGCCGATGGCGGTAATGAGAACGGTGAGGCGTGGACTGTTGCGGAGCGGCCGGTAGGCCAGCCGTTCAATTAACAAACCCGCGGCCGCGCAAATCACCATCGAGCCAACGAGGACGAGCATGCCGAGCGTAATGGAGGAGTGCATCCCAAAAGCCCGCATCAACCAGCCTCCGAGATAGTAGCCGCTGAATGCGCCTACCATATAAACATCGCCATGCGCGAAGTTGATGAAACGCAACACCCCATAAACCATGGTGTAGCCGAGCGCGATCAATGCGTAGATCGATCCGAGCGAAAGCCCGTTGATCAGTTGCTGCAGAAATTGATTCACGCGAACGAGCCGGCAAAGGCGGCACGGAGTTAGTTACGGCGAAACGGACTCGTAGAAATGAAACTTCCCGTCCTTGATCGTGAGAACCTTGGCGGGCTTCTCTGCATTTCGCTCTTTGTTAATCGTGATTGAACCTGTGACACCTTCGAAGTTTTTGGTCGCCGCCAGCGCATCGCGAATTTTTTCATGATCAACTCCGCCCGCGCGGTTGATGGCGTCGATTAACACCCGCGCCGCATCGTAACCCAAGGCCGCCATAGCGTCCGGCTCCCTGTGGAACCGATCGGTATATCGTTTCACGAAGTCCTGCACCACCGGCGCCTGGTCATCCGTCGAGAAATGGTTAGAGAAAAAATTTCCATCCATCGCGGGGCCGCCGATCTGTGTCAGCGTGGGCGAATCCCAACCGTCACCGCCGAGCAAAGGAACAGTGATGCCGAGCTCACGCGCCTGACGCGCGATCAAACCGACTTCGTTATAATATCCGGGAACAAAAATCGCCTCGGGATTAATCGCCTTGATCGAGGTGAGCTGGCCTTTGAAATCCTGATCTCCCGAGCTGTAGCTCTGCTCCGTAATAATGGTGCCGCCGTTTTTCGTGAAGTAATCCTTGAAGTATTGCGCGAACCCGACGCTATAGTCCTGCCGCACATCTTTCAGAATCGCGACCTTGGTTTTGTGCAATGAGTTAAGGCAAAACTTTGCCATCACTGCGCCTTGAAATTCATCGATGAAGCAAACGCGAAAGATGTAATCACCGATCTTGGTGACGTTCGGATTTGTCGAACCGGGAGAAACCATCGGCACTTTATTTTGCTGCGCGATCGGCGCCGCTTCGAGCGAACGGGACGACGCAATTTCTCCGATCAGCGCCGAAACCTGATCGCGCGAAATCAGTTTGCGCACGATCGTGGCGGCTTCACCTGGCTTGGATTGATCGTCTTCCGTGATGAGCTTGATTTTTTTTCCGAGCACGCCGCCCTCTGCATTTGCCGCGTCAATCGCGAGAATCGCGCCATTATGCGATGCGGTGCCGAAGCTTGCGGTCAATCCGGTCAAACACGCGTACTCGCCGAGTTTGATGACGTCGCCACCGTTGGCCCCGTTTTCATTCTTCTTGCAACCGGCAAATGTGAACGACATGCAAGTCGCGACGAGTGAAACTAAAACAACGGCGAACGCATTTCGTGCGGAATGAGAGTGATTGATCATAATTAAATCCCCCGCTCCGAATACCGGCTGGCTGGGATGCAGGCAAGTGTTTTCGCCCTCTCAAATCGGTGAGTCGTTCTTGTCATTCCGCGCGTGGTCGAGGAATCTCCTGCTGATGAAACGTCGAATACTCTTCGCTCTGGCTCTGCTCTTTTTCGCTCCCGGAATTTTCGCCGACAAGATCGCGCTCATCAACGGGACCGTGATTAATCCGGCCAGCGCGTCCGTTGAGGTTGCGAACGTGTTGATCGACGGCGATCACATTTCAGATGTCGGCAACTTCGCGGTGTCTTCCGCGCAGGCGAGGATCATCGATTGCAAAGGGAAGTTTATCCTACCCGGATACATCGACACGCATGTGCATTTTTTTCAGTCGGGCGATCTCTACACGCGCCCGGACGGCGTCGACCTGACAAAAGTGCGTTCCTACAGAGATGAAGTGGCGTGGATAAAGAAAAATCTGCCCGACACATTCGCGCGCTATCTGCGTTGTGGAATTACTTCCGTTGTCGATGTCGGCGGGCCGTTTTGGAATTTTGAGGTGCGCAAAATCGCAAACGCCACCGAGAAAGCGCCGCGCGTTGCAGTTGCTGGACCGTTGATATCGAGCGTCTCCCGACCGCAACTCGACCTTGGCGATCCGCCAATTGTGAAGATCGATACACCGGAACAAGCGCGGGAGTTCGTGCGCAAGTTGGCCGAACAAAAACCGGATCTCGTGAAGATCTGGTACATCGTCGACAAGGATCATCCGGTCGACAGCTTCCGCCCGATCGTTCGTGCGACGATTGAAGAAAGTCATGCGCACAAGTTACGCGTCGCCGTGCACGCCACAGAATTGGAGACCGCGCGCGCCGCGGTGGAGGAAGGCGCCGATGTTCTCGTCCACAGCGTGGTCGATAAACCGGTGGACGACGCGTTCGTTAGACTGCTGAAGGAAAAGCACACCATTTTGTGTCCGACGCTGGTTGTTTTTGAACGCTACGGGCGCACCTTTGCCAACAAGTTGAATCTCACGCCGGAAGAAAAAGCGTGGGGTAATCCAGAAGTGATCGCCTCACTCGACGTCACGAAGATTCCGCCGAAAGAGTTACCGGATCGAATCAAAACCGCGATGGCGAATCCGAATGAGGCGCTCGATCGCATCAAGAAAACTTACGCGGTCGCGCTCAAGAATTTGAAAACGCTGGAGGACGCGGGCGTTACGATCGCGGCGGGGACCGACGCGGGAAATATCGGCACAATTCACGGACCTGCGCTCTTTCGGGAATTTCAGTTAATGCACGAAGCTGGCCTAACGAATATGGAGATTCTGCAGTGCACGACCGCAAATGCCGCCAAACTTTTCGGCGGTGACACCGGTGCACATATCGGGGCGATCGTAAAAGGCGACTTCGCCGATCTCGTCATTTTAAAATCCAATCCGATCGAAGACATCGCGCACACTTCGGATAGCGACACGATCATAAAGAACGGCGTTGCTTATTCGGCAACGTCACTCATTAAATAATGCGAGCACGGTTATGGCTCATCGTAGCCGCCATAGGATTCATCGCTAGTTCGGCTCTAGGTGCCACGACGTCGAAATTATCAACCGACAATATGGGCGCAGTCGCGGAGGCCTACGTGAAGTTGGTCCTCGCGATGGGGCAGCACGATGCGGATTACGTCGATGCTTATTACGGCCCGGCGGAATGGAAGGACGCAGCAGCGAAAGAAAAGAAACCGCTGCCGGCGATCGCAGAAGAAGCCACGCAACTGCGTCGAGCTGTCGAAAAAATCGCGATGCCTGCGGACGAAATGGGCCGACTGCGTCACGAGTACCTAACGAAGCAATTGTCTGCGCTGGAAGCGCGTGTGCGCATCGTCCAAGGTGAGCGGCTAAAGTTCGACGAGGAATCACGTCTCCTCTACGACGCGGTCGCGCCGACATTTCCGGATTCGCATTTCCAGGAGATCCTGGATCAACTTAAGAAGAAGATCCCAGGTGAAGGATCCCTCGCGCAACGTTACGAACGATGGCGGAAGCCATTTGCGATCACAAAGGATAAACTCGACGCGGTGTTTCAGCTTGCGATCAAAGAATGTCGAGCGCGCACATTAGCTCACATCAAATTGCCGCCTAACGAGACATTTACCGTGGAGTATGTGACAGGAAAACCGTGGAGCGGTTACAATTGGTATCAAGGTAATTACCGCAGCGTGATTCAGGTTAACACGGATCTGCCGACCTACATCGATCGCGCAATCGACCTCGCGGCGCATGAAGGTTATCCCGGGCATCATGTTTATAATGTATTGCTCGAAAAGAACCTGGTGCGTGATCGCGGATGGGTGGAATTCTCGGTCTACCCGCTTTTCTCGCCGCAATCTCTCATCGCTGAAGGCACAGCTAATTTCGGCAAGGAAGTCGTGTTTACGAAACCAGAACGGATAAAGTTCGAGAAAGAGGTTCTGTTTCCAGCGGCGGGAATCGATCCAGCTCGGGCCGAGGAATATTACGCCGTAGAGAAGTTAGTAGAAAAACTTTCTTACACTCGGAACGAGGAGGCGCGGAAATTGGTCAACGGTCAGATGGATGAGAGCGCGGCGGCAATGTGGCTGGAGAAGTACGCGCTCATAAATCCCGCCCGGGCGAAACAAGCAGTGAAATTTAGCCAGCGTTATCGCAGTTACGTCATCAATTACAATCTCGGCGAAGATCTGGTGCGCCATTATATCGAGAAGCTTGGCGGGACGGACGAGCACCCGGTTAAACGCTGGCAGGAATTCGAGCGATTGCTTTCCTCGCCGCGATTGCCCTCGGAGCTGCAGTAATTCAAGCTACGTCATTGATTGCTATCCGAATTGGATTGGATGAGGGAATCATGAAACTACTTGTCGCTCGGTTGCCTTTTTGTTTCGCAGTTTTCCTTTCCTCGCCGGGGAGCGTCTCAAAGCCCAACCGCCTGCTGATTCGGCTGCCCTACCGCCATGGCGAGACGAAATCGCGCAGGGTCTCATGCCCTACCACCAATTGACGGTAGACGATTTTCCGGTGAACGACAGAGTGCATCCGGGTGTGGGATATTGGATCAAGACGTTTGTTGATCCGCGTTTTCATTTCTATCTAAAGCCCTACAACGGTTTTGGTCACGCTTACGTTAGCGATTGGATCGTTTACTCCGGCTTCGACAAGCGTGAGTCCTCACGGAAGAGCACATATCACGAATTGAAAACAGACCTGCCTTACGTGCAGGCTCTACTCGACATCAATGAAATTTACGCGCGAGAACTCGCGATCATAAAAGTCGGCGATTTGCCGGAGGGTCGCGCCGCAAATTATGCAGCTGCTCAAGCCGATCTGGAACAGAAGATCAAAGCGCTTGTCAGCAAAAGTACAAAGAGAGCGACGCAGAAACCGATGCTTTCGCGAAAGCGACTCACGATGGGGAGAACAAGAAAAAAACTGGAGAATTGGCGGCGGCGGTCAAAAAACGACTGAACGTGAAGCTTGATCCCGCGATTTCGCCGCAGGAATGATTCGCGAAAGGCGTTTGCTTCAACTGGTACGCGAAGCGGATTACTCGTTAGGTAGACTTGGTCGCTTGGTAGAGTAACGAAGCGCTACGCGCTCTGCGATGCTTCGGGCATGTCGAGAAGACCGTGCTGGAAGGCATAGAGGATTAATCCGGCCACGTTTCGCGCGCCGAGCTTGCTCATTAGATTAGTGCGGTGGGTTTCCACTGTCGCGACGCTGATGAAGAGCTTGGCCGCGATTTCCTTGCTCGTGCTGCCGAGGGCGATGAGACGAAACACTTCGCGTTCGCGCGGGCTCAGAGGCGCTCCGACGTACTGGCTCTTACGTTGCTCGAGTGTTTCGCGCGAGAGCGGACTGACGCCGCTACTCTTCGAAGAGAAATATTGTTCGCCGCGACCGACGCGATCGACCGCTTGCAGAAAGTCGTCCCACGTATTTGTCTTCTCGACGAAGCCCTTCGCGCCGGCGCGGAGAGCATCCGCGAGCCGGTCCTCCGTCGGGAACGCAGTGCACAAAAGCACATTGGTTTGTGGCGAGACGCGCTTGATCGCCGGGACGATATCGATGCCGTTTTGGTCCTGATGGTTGATGTCGAGAATCAACGGGTTAGCGCACGGTCAACTCTTCCGGCGTCAGTATGATCGCCGCTCGCTTTTCTTTGGATAGACGTTACCCAGTTATCCCAGCAAAAAACTAGTTGTTAGGTCAGCAACGCTCTTTTGCGTTGGTGCGAGCTTTCCGTTCGTCTCCAGCCGTCAGTGGCTTCAGGCATTACCGATCAGGAGAATCGGGCCTTCGCGCTTTGGAACACCACCCTTTCGCTCCACGCTGAGTGCGAAAGCCTTCACTTTGTGCGCGGCATTGGTAGGTTGGAAGCGCACCTGGGCCGTTCCGTCTTCATCTACGTGAATCACTCCCGCATTAATTGGATCCTTGTGTTCGGCATCGACTGCCCAGAGCTGATAATCTCTTCCCTCCCTCGGCGTCAGACCGCTGATACGAATCACGCCGCTTTGCTTGTCCGATTCCCAGGCCACTGTCGCCTTTGCATCCTCTGGAGCGCCCGCGCCCTTTGCTGGAGCAAGCGCAACAAATTTGGTCTGCATTAAAGGATCGCGCGCGCTCATGTCCGCGATCTCACGGCGTAACCGCACGTCGTTATAGAGCAAGCCGCCTAACGATATGAAAAGCAGAGCCGCGATCGCCCAGGGCAACCACGCCATGGGATGCGGAGTGATGATTTTCTCGCCTAACGCATCGGTTCGTTGGCCACGCGCTTCCGCTGCAATCGCGCCAAGCACGCGATCTTTAGCTTGCGCGGGCGCGGATTCTTCCGCGGCACCAAAGGCAATCGCGCCCGCAGCCTCCTGCAGTTCATCCACCAGCGCACGCAACTCTGCGTCGCGCATCGCCGATTCGAAAGCTGGCAAGTCATCTGTGTCCAAGATACCGAGGACGTAAAGCGCTGCGCGATCCTGTTGTTCGTCAGCGATCATGTGACCTCCGTAATTCGTCGCGCAGTCGAAGCAATCCGCGTCTAATACGAGCTTTGACCGTGCCGAGCGGCTGCTCGAGCGTAGTCGCGATTTCGTGATGTGTGAGTTCGGAAAAGAAAGCCATCTCGATCGCCTGGCGTTGTTCGAGCGGCAGTTTAACCAGGACTGCTCGAACACGTGCAGCCTCTTCATTTCTACCAATGGTGTCCGTTGTATCTTCGGCAGTGGATGCGTGCGCGGCCTCGATGTCGCGTTCACCTTCCGTTGTCGCAACGATCAGGCGCGCTCGCCGTCCGCGGGCCCGCAGGCGATCGATGATCTTGCTCCGTGCCAGAAGAATGACCCAGGTAAAGACGCTGCTACGTGTAGGATCGTAGGTGACGGCGCGCCGCCAGATGACCAGGCAGATTTCCTGTAACGCGTCTTCTGCTTCTGCCGCGTCGCCGAGCATCTTCAAGCCTAACGAGTAAAGTGGTCCACTCAATCTGTCGTAAAGCGTCGCGAACGCGTTCTGGTCGCCTTGTGCGACAAGGGAGATCAATTGCTGATCTAATTTTTGCTGCGGTGTTTCTGACAGGGCCACGCTCGAGGCGGAAGTAATTCATCCCGGCCTGACTGACAAGCTCTTTCGCAGTGCGCGGAAAAATTCGTGCTGAGAAAATATCCGCAATCTAGGGACGTTCCTGAAATTTAAGGGCCACGCCGTTCATGCAATAACGCAAACCCGTGGGCGGAGGCCCATCATCGAAAACATGGCCGATGTGACTTCCGCAGCGTGCGCAACGAACTTCTTCGCGCTCGATGAAAAAACTTCGATCTTTCACGACGACAATCGCTTTCGGGAAAAACGGCTTGGTAAAGCTCGGCCAGCCTGTGCCTGATTCAAATTTTGCATCGCTGGCAAAAAGTGGCTCGTCGCAGGCCGCGCAGACAAACACACCGTGCCGATGTTCGTTTAGCAATTCACTGGACCCCGCGCGCTCAGTTCCTTTGCCGCGCAGGACAGAATACTGCGCGGGAGTGAGCTGCGCCTTCCATTCTGCTTCCGACTTCTCGATTTTCGTTATGGGAGCAAGATCCGCGGTGGTGGGAGTAACGGGCGCAGTTTGTGACGCTACCGGAGTGTTAGTCTTAGCGGATTTATCTGCGTGGGCGCGATTGCGAAACGCCATCACGAGAATCGTGACAACAAGCAACGCCAGAAGAGTCGAAACGATTGTTCTCATAAGTTTAAAGATTTAATCTGAAAGGCACAGGGGCGACGGCTCTCACCGCCGCCCCGCAAATTTGCCTTGGTTCCGTTACGGCATCAAGACGGTATCGATCACGTGGATGACGCCGTTCGACTGCATGACATCCGCAGTTGTCACTTTGGCCGTGCCGCCCTTGCTGTCGGTCAACTCAATCGAGTCGCCTGACATTTTGGCGGTGAGTTTTTCGCCATTCACGGTTTTCAATTCCGCGGAGCCGTCGCCGGCTTTGATTTTCTTGGCGAGTTTTGCCGCCGTCATTTTTCCAGCCACGACGTGGTAGGTAAGAATTCCGGCAAGCTTCTCTTTGTTCTCGGGTTTCAAAAGCGTATCGACCGTGCCGGATGGCAACTTATCGAATGCTTCATTGGTGGGCGCGAAGACCGTGAAAGGTCCTTGGCCTTCGAGCGTTTTCACAAGACCGGCCGCTTTCACTGCCGCCACGAGCGTAGTGTGGTCTTTGGATTTGCTCGCGTTCTCGATGATATTCTTGTTCGCATACATCGGTGCGCCACCGACCATCGGATTTTCCGCTGCGCCGACGCTCGCGATCGTGAATGCGGCGATGACCACTGCAATTGGGAGACGTAATGATTTAATCATAGTTTGTTGTCCTTTGTAATGATGTCCTTTGAACGCGTCCGGCTTGGAAAAGCCGGTTTGTTGAGTGCGTTACAACATCGTTAACGACAAGGCATCCGCTTGACTTATGGACTTGGACGCATGGCAAAGGATTTAATCCGTCCGGACGGCTCTTGCGGGACGAAGTTGCTGCGCAACAAAGAATGAAAGGATGACTCGATTCACAACGCACAAAGCCTGGCTGCTTCTCGGCGTCGGTGTGGCTCTAATTATTCTTCTCGTCTGCGCTTTTGCGTTTCTTAATCCGCGCCTAACGACTTTAGCCGAAAGCGATAAGTTTCGCGCGGAAATGGAAAAGGAAACGGCGAAGGGACTTCATTTTCCAAACGCACTTTTCGAATCGATCAAACGCAGCGGGACATGGACGGCGGAGAGCGCCGGGTTTCGGGCGGACGGGGGACGTAAAGCGTTGCACTCTCTCCAGGCGCCGCTTGCGTGTCATCCTCCTTCAGCATAAATAGTGCTCCCATTCTAGAATGATGAAACGTATTTTGCCGCTGCTGTTGTGTCTTTTCTGCGCGAGCGCCCTCGCACAGGCGAAAATCCCGCCCGGTGAATACATCATCGTCGTGGGTGGCCCTTCCTTGCACGAATGGGAGAAGTACAAGGCCCAACCGCACGATCACTGGTGGGCCAATTTCGTCCATTCCGCGCGCGTGCGGACCGAACAATTGCGGACGGAACTCGGGCCCGATCGGATGATTACCTGGCTGGTCTACGGTCAGGGTTACAAAGATCGTGGTGTGCAGGAGAAACAAGATCTAATCGCCAACATCAACTCCGTGCGCGACAAATATCACCTCAACCTTATTTATTTTCGCAACGGCAGCGACATCGTTAACTACATCAATGGCGGCCAACCGCGTCGTGATTTGAGGGTCGCCGGATTTGAATACTTCGGGCATTCGAATCGAGCGTGCTTCATGTTCGATTACAGCAACGTGCTCGATAGCGCATCAAAATCCTGGCTGCACGAATCGGAGCTGGCGAAGCTTGATCGTCGCGCATTCGCTCATGGCGCTTTCGTCAAGAGCTGGGGCTGTCACACCGGTGAAAGCATGTCGAAAAAATGGAAAACTGCGACTGGTGTGCCGATGTGGGGCGCGATCGGTAAAACGGATTTTTCCACGGGCGAATTGCCTGCGCTCTCCACGCCTGGCGGTCACTGGGTGGAATGATTTTTTAGCGGCCGATTCACAACTCTAATCGTCGTCAGTAGCGACGCGCGATTCATCGATGCCGCTAACAAAAAATATGGCGGAACGATTTCGTTTTTGATCAACGATCTTTTCCTTTAAGGTCGCGAGTCGAATGGACTTTGAGAAACTTGAAGCGCTCTATCACCAGCCGCTCTTCGATTTAATCTCGCAAAGTCGCGCGGTGCATCTTCGGCATTGGCGCGGCGAACAAGTGCAGCGCTGCAGTTTGCTCAGCATCAAAACCGGTGGATGCAGCGAAGACTGCGCTTATTGCGCGCAAAGTGCGCATTATTCTACCGGAGTCGAGCGCGAGGAGATTCTTCCGGTTGATGAAATCCTTGCCGCCGCTCATCGGGCACGCGCACAAGGCGCGACTCGCTTCTGCATGGGCGCGGCCTGGCGCGGCGTCCGTGATGGCACGGAAAAGTTCGAACAGGTACTCGAAAGCGTGCGTGCCGTGAGCAAGCTCGGAATGGAAGTCTGCGTGACCCTTGGCCAGATTTCTCCTGTCGAAGCGCGCAAACTCAAAGCCGCCGGCGTTACCGCTTATAATCACAACATCGATACTTCGCCGGAATTTTATCCGTCAATTGTCAGCACCCACACCTTCAACGATCGGCTGAACACCATCGCGGCCGTGCAGGAAAGCGGCATGTCGGTTTGCTGCGGTGGAATTGTCGGGATGGGCGAATCGGTGGTTGATCGGCTGCGCATGCTCGAGGTCTTGAGCAACTTTACGCCACCACCGGAAAGTGTTCCGATCAATTGTCTGATGGCGATGCCGGGCACTCCGCTGGGCGATCAACCGCCCGTCGATATTTTTGAACTCGTTAGGCTGGTTGCCGTCACGCGTATTGCATTGCCTGAAGCGCGCGTGCGCCTCGCCGCCGGGAGGACGCGTATTTCGCGCGAAGGCCAGGCTCTCTGTTTTTTCGCCGGCGCCAATTCCATTTTCTACGGCGACAAACTTCTTACTGCTGAAAATCCCGCCGCTGATCGTGATATCGCGCTGCTGCGGGAACTCGGTTTACACATCGAGCGAGACAATGACAAAACATCAGCGCAACTTTTAGCGGAACGCAGAAGTTTCGCGTTGACCGGGAATCATGAAACTCTTTAAGCTCGGACTCATGCGAATCCTCCTGGCGTCTTTAATGTGCCTGGTTCTTACGAGCGCCGAATGTTTTGCTCTCAAAGGCGGCCCCGTTTTTGGCGGGACCAAAACATCCACGACCGGAACTTACGCGGGCGTGCTCATGCCAACCGAAGCGAGGAACTCGCTCGCGCTTTTTAGTCTGCAAATTGCGCAGACTGGGATTGGAACCGGGACGTTGGTTATTTTCGACGCGGGGCAGATCTATTCTGGAACTTTGCAGGCCACCGGTGACCCTGATAAAGGGAAAGTCACGGGTCTTATTCGCGCAACGTTTCCTTACATTACCACCGTCCCTAGTGGAACTGACGCAGACGGGCATCCTACGTTTACCACCACAACAGTCGTCGCTGTTGCAGCTGGCACGATGCAGGGAAAAGTTAAGGCGAACAATCGTTTTTCCGGAGTCACGAGCACGCGTCTTGGCGGCACGGCCGACGTGGAATTTTCTCTCACCGTCAATCATCCATTCGACGAAATCATTTACGACATTATCGGCTTCAAACAGTCGAGTACGTAAATGCGGAATGCTGCGGGCGAGCGTTTTCATCGCGCGGCCTTCACGGTTCTTGAAGTTTTTGTCGTGATCGTGATCATCACGATTGTTGCGACGCTCTTGATTCCGGTGTGGTCCGTTATGCGTGCGCGGGCGCAGCGCGTGCAGTGCACGGCCAATCTGCATTCCCTTTACCTCGCGGCGAATTTATTTGTGCAACAAAACAATAGCTGGCCTCAAATAAAACCGGGGACTTCCGACGCCGGGGAAACCGATTACGCAAATGCCTGGATTAGTACGCTGGAAGCTTTCGGGATAACGAGAAAAACCTGGATTTGTCCTACGATCCAAGCCCTGATGGAAAATCCCGATTACACGAAGTCGGAAAACGCTCGGCTTGATTATGTGCCGATGCCTTTTGACGACAAACCCACGACTTCACATCAATGGCCTCGACAACCTTGGTTCGTTGAAACGGGGGATGCCCACGGCAACGGTAACCTGATTGCTTTTACCGACGGCAGTGTGAGCGATCTGAAGACGATCGCTTCCGCGGCTTCTCCCGCGCCGACGCCCTAACGAGGGATTCGTTAGGCGTTATTTCTCGTTCTTCCGCGTTTGCGATGGATCGTTAATGTCGGCAAGTATTTGATCGTTGCGATTATTCAACGTCGTGAGCCGGTGTTGCCAGCGATGTAGTTGGATACTTAGCTGGTTGATGTAGTTCGTTATTTCAGTTCGCTGCGATTCATTTTCGCGCAATTGTCTTTCCAAATCCGCGACGAGTTCGGCAGTGCGTGCGTCATCATTTATACGGGGGACCACCGTAGGCTGGCCGCATCGTTGACAGTTCAACGTTAAACCAGAAGCGGCGCGATCAACGACGAGGGACGCAGAGCAATGCGAACAATGAAAGAAAATATCAGTGCTCGATTGTGTGGTATCTGATGCTGTTCCCGTTTCCTCCATCATTCAGGTGGGGAGCAGTGATTATACCAGCAAAAGGGCAGAGCCACATTGACTCCTGCTGGTTTATTTTTAGGGAATTTTTAGAGCCATTGTGTCGCTTTTGTTCGACCAAGTATCAAGCATAGATCGTCGTAAGTCTCTGATTAATTAATCTTTGCATCGAATGCGCTAACACGGAACATCGCATGCTAAAAGGGACGCGGAGGATTATATACAATGGCAAAAGTTTTAGGAATCGATCTGGGCACCACAAACTCGTGCATGTCAGTCATGGAGGGTGGAGACCCGGTCGTGTTGGAAAATTCCGAAGGCGCGCGAACAACGCCGTCGGTAGTTGCATTCACAAAGAGCGGCGAACGGATTGTCGGACAAGCGGCCAAACGCCAGGCGGTGACGAATCCGCAGAACACAATTTTTTCAATCAAGCGTTTCATGGGACGAAAGTTCGAGGAAGTGCATGAAGAACAAACGCGCGTGCCTTACAAAATCGTCAAGGCCGCGAACGGCGACGCTCATGTGCAGGTCGACGTGAACGGCGAGAAGAAGACTTTTTCGCCGCCGGAAATCTCGGCGATGATTTTGTCGAAGTTGAAGAGCGATGCGGAAGCGAAGCTCGGCGAAAAAATCACGCAGGCAGTCGTGACGGTGCCGGCCTACTTCAACGACTCACAACGCAATGCCACGAAAGACGCCGGCAAAATTGCTGGGTTGGAAGTGTTGCGCATTATCAACGAACCGACGGCGGCTTCACTCGCTTACGGCTTGGATAAGAAGAAAGACGAAAAGATTGCCGTCTACGATTTAGGCGGCGGCACGTTCGACATTTCGGTTCTCGAAATCGGCGATGGCGTTTTCGAAGTGAAGGCGACCAACGGCGACACGCATCTGGGCGGCGACGACTGGGATTCGCGCATCATGGATTGGATCGTTGACGAATTTAAGAAAGAAAGCGGCATCGATCTGAAGAAGCAGCCAGACGCGATCCAGCGCATCAAAGAAGAAGCGGAGAAAGCAAAGATCGCGCTTTCCTCAACGCAGGAATACGAAATCAATCTGCCCTTCGTCACGGCCGACGCGAATGGGCCAAAGCACATTCAAAAGAAGCTGACGCGCTCGAAGCTCGAGCAGCTTTGCGACGACTTATTTCAGCGCACTATTCCGCCGGTGAAAGCTTGCCTGAAAGACGCGAGCCTTTCCGAGAAGGATATTAATGAGTTGGTTCTCGTCGGAGGTATGACGCGCATGCCCAAAGTGGTCGAGATTGCGCGCAATCTTATCGGCAAAGAACCGCACAAAGGTGTGAATCCTGACGAAGTCGTTGCGATTGGCGCGGGAATTCAGGGTGGCGTGCTAAAGGGCGACGTCAAAGACGTGCTCCTACTCGACGTGACGCCATTAACGCTGGCAATTGAAACTGCTGGCGGAGTGGCGACACCGATGATTCCGCGTAACACCACGATTCCGACGCGTAAGTCGCAAATCTTTTCGACCTACAGCGACAATCAACCTGGAGTAGAAATTAAAGTGCTCCAGGGTGAGCGACCACTCTCACGCGACAACAAGAATCTTGGGACGTTCCATCTCGATGGTATTCCGCCAGCTCCACGGGGTGTTCCGCAAATCGAAGTGACCTTCGATACGGACGCCAACGGCATCCTGCACGTTTCTGCGAAAGATCTGGGCACGGGCAAGGAGCAGAAAATCTCCATCACCGGCTCGAGTGGCTTGAGCAAAGAAGAAATCGAGAAGATGCAGCGTGATGCTGAAGCTCACGCCGACGAAGATAAGAAGGCGAAAGAAGCAATCGAGATCAAGAACAACGCCGATACGCTGGCGTACCAGGCAGAGAAGCAGTTGAAAGATCTCGGTGACAAGGTTCCCGCAGATAAGAAGAAACAAGTCGAAGACGCGATTGCCGCAGTTCGTGACGCGATTAGCAAAGAGGACACGGATGCGATGAAACGCAGCTACGACGATCTCCAGAATAAGTTCCAGGAGATCAGTGCGGACCTTTACAAACAGGCTTCGGCGGCGCAAGGTGCCCAAGCCGGTCCGCAACCGGGGGCCGAAACGCAATCGCGCGAGGGCGCTGAAGAAGGCGCGGGCACACGCGGCGGTAGCGACGGCGATGTTGTCGACGCTGAGTTTGAAGTCGTCGACGAAGACAAGAAGAAATAACAATTTGCCGGCAACAGTTCGTAACTCCTCGAGCTGTTGCTGGCAGTAACCCTAATTAAGGAGCAAAGAAACAACTTATGGCAGCAATTAAAGTAAAACCTATCGGAGACCGGGTGCTAGTGCAGCCGATCGAAGAGGGAGAAGTGAAGAAGGGCGGGATCATTATCCCTGATACCGCGAAAGAGAAACCCCAAGAGGGCAAAGTTATCGCTCTTGGCACCGGAAAAATTGACGACAACGGCAAGAAAGTCGATTTCACGGTTAAAGCCGGCGACAAGGTGTTGATCTCGAAATACGGCGGCACCGAAATCAAAATCGACAGCGAAACCTACTTGATCATGCGCGAGGACGACATCCTTGGCATCATTGGCTAAGGAAACAACCCAACGAAGATGGAATTAATTAGGAAGCCAGGAAACCAGGAAGGATCTTCAATTCGAAGTCTATTCTGTTTTTCCTCCTGGATTCCTGGTTTCCAAATTCACTCTTAATACAAACTAACGACTAATAACTATGGCAGCTAAACAATTACAATTTGATGAGAACGCCCGGCATGCATTGCTGCGTGGCGTCGAGAAACTGGCGAGAGCCGTTAAGGCCACGCTCGGACCGAGCGGTCGCAACGTGATTCTCGATAAGAAATTCGGCAGCCCGACCATCACGAAAGATGGTGTAACCGTGGCCAAGGAAATCGAACTCGAAGATCCGTATGAAAACATGGGCGCTCAGCTCGTGCGCGAAGTCGCTTCCAAGACTTCCGACATTGCTGGTGACGGCACCACAACGGCAACTGTGCTCGCGGAGTCCATCTATCGAGAAGGACTGCGCAATGTAACAGCGGGTGCAAACCCGACTTCGTTACAGCGTGGTATTAACAAGGCGGTCGAAGCGATCGTCGCTGAGCTTGCAAAAATCTCGAAGAAGGTCAGTGACCGCACCGAGATCGCGCAGGTCGCGACCGTTTCGGCTAACTGGGACAAGACGATCGGCGAGATTATTGCCGACGCCATGGACAAGGTTGGTAAGGACGGAACGATCACAGTCGAAGAAGCCAAGTCGATCGAAACCAGCCTCGATGTTGTCGAAGGCATGCAGTTCGATAAGGGCTATCTCTCGCCTTACTTCGTGACCAATGCGGAAGCGATGGAAGTGGTGCTCGATACTCCTTACATCCTCATTCACGAGAAGAAGATCTCGAGCTTGAAGGACATGCTGCCGCTGCTTGAGAAAGTAGCGAAGGCCGGCCGACCGCTTCTGATCATTGCTGAGGACGTGGAAGGCGAAGCGCTCGCGACTTTGGTCGTGAACAAATTGCGCGGTACCTTGCAGGTCTGCGCGGTTAAGGCTCCGGGCTTTGGCGATCGTCGTAAGGCGATGCTCGAAGACATCGGTGTGCTGACCGGCGGCAAATGCATCACGGAAGATCTCGGCATTAAGCTCGAGAACGTGAAGCTCGAAGACCTAGGCAAAGCCAAGCGCGTCACGATCGACAAGGAAAACACTACGCTGGTGGAAGGCGAAGGCAAAGGCAGCGACATCAAAGCGCGCGTCGCGCAGATCCGTCGTCAGATCGAAGAGACAACGAGCGATTACGATCGCGAGAAACTCCAGGAACGTCTCGCCAAGCTCGCGGGCGGTGTGGCCGTCATTAATGTCGGCGCCGCCACTGAGACTGAGATGAAGGAGAAGAAGGCGCGCGTGGAAGATGCATTGCATGCGACACGTGCCGCGGTTGAAGAAGGCATCGTCCCTGGTGGCGGTGTTGCACTCATCCGTGCGCAGAAAGCGCTCGATAACATCAAGGGTCTCGAAGGCGACGAACAAGTCGGCGTGCAAATCGTGCGTCGTGCCGTGGAAGAGCCGCTCCGTCAACTCGCGGATAACGCGGGCCAGGAAGGCGCGCTCATCGTGCAGGAAGTCAAAGCGCGTAAAGGTAACGAAGGTTACAACGTCGCGACTGAGAAGTACGAAGACCTCGTCAAAGCCGGCGTGGTCGATCCGACCAAGGTGACACGCAGTGCGTTACAAAACGCCGCGTCGATCTCGGGTCTGTTGCTTACGACCGAAGCCATCGTCACCGAAATGCCTGAAAAGGAAAAAGGCGGCGGTATGCCTCCAGGTGGAATGGGCGGCGGAATGGGTGGCATGGGCGGAATGGATTACTAAGCCGAACGACAGTATGAATTCAAACAGCCGAGCTTCGAAAGAGGCTCGGCTGTTTTGTCTTAATCTTAGCTAACAAACGTATGGCATTACCGACTACTTATTTGCTCACGACAAAAAACATCGAGCCTCTGTTCAATGCTATTCTTGGCGCTCAAGCACCGGAACGATTCAGTCAAAAATTTCTTCAAGATCTGGAGTTCACAAGTTCGAATGACCGACTCTTTATCGGATTGCTCAAAGCGCTGGGGTTCATTGACGATTCGGGAACTACGAAACAACGGTATTTCGATTTTCTAGATCAAACCCGTTCACGGCAGATCCTGGCTGATGCGATTCGCGAAGCTTATGACGATCTGTTTCGCGTTAATAAGGAAGCGTACAAGCTTTCGGAAGAGGAGATTAAGAACAAGCTTAAGACTTTAACGCGTGGTGAGAAATCAGACAACGTCGTTGGGTTAATGGCGAAAACTTTTAAAGCGCTATGCGACTACGCCGTTTGGGATGCGCTTCCGAAGGAGCCAACAGACGTAACGAAACCTTCGCCGTCGCCTACTCCACTTGAGCAAATACCGCCGCAGCCGTTAGCTCAGAACTCTCGGAGCTCAGAAAAACAAACAAGTTTGCACTAAAATATTCAGATTCATTTGCCTCCGACGCGGGATAGCGCGGTCTACGATGCTATATTCAAGAGCTTAAGAGATCATCTGTTATGACCGATGATCCGGTTTATTCCTTCGTATTTCGAGGAATGTTGACTGACGAAGCGCTAGATAAGGCGGGCAGATCGGCCTTTCAACAAATCGACGGGTTTTCATTCGACGAGCTGAACGCGGAATTAGCGGTTTCATTCTTGCCGGAAGAGTTTCTGATCCCTGCTCGGCGCATGTCGGCGGTGTACGCAGCGATCGCTGCTTTCGAGAATTCCGCTCGCAGCTTGGTGAAGAAAATACTTTTGGAAACCGCCCATGATGATTGGTGGAACAAGACAGTCCCGGAAAATATTCGTAAGAAAGCTGAATCGCGCCGAGAAGAAGAACGTCGCATCAAATGGCATTCCCCTCGTGGAGACGACTTAATTACGTTCAGCGATTTTGGACAATTGTTGAGTATCATTGTGCAAAACTGGCCAGCTTTTGAGCCGCTACTTCAAAGGCAGCAATGGGTTCAACATATTTTCGATACGATGGAACGCTCAAGAAACGTGATCATGCATAGCGGAGAGTTACCATCCGAGGATATTGAGCGTGTCGGTATCTGTATTCGTGATTGGATGAAACAGACGGGCGGATAGCGCCGCACGCTTATGCGTTTGACTTCGAGGACTTAAGTTACCGCACTCCGCAAGCTCTGCGCGAAGCAATCAAGCGGGAACACGCGAAATGGCGAGATGGGGTCGCATCTCTCTCTATATGACATTTCCGGAGACAAAAAAGCTGCGTTATTCACATCCGAAACAGAATTGCCTAACCAGTGGTCGACTACTATTCTTGACTTCATGAAATGGTTTGTGTCGATCGTTACCTTTCTCGGACTGTTGAGTTATGCCACCACCGTGAGCGCCGCTTCCAAAGCTGAATTCGATGCGGCACTCAAGCAGGCTGATCATGATAAACAAGGCAAGGGTGGCTGGAAGTACATGGAGGAATTTTCAACGAGAGTAATGGCGACACATGCTGGGAAGGCGATGGGTGCTTGTTTGAACGAGTGCGATACGGTCGCGCCGGCTGTGCTAGTTTTCATTGTGGCAGGTGACGGAACCGTGAAGCGCGCGTTAGCTCAGCCTGGAATTCCGTACGGCGAGTGTGTTGTCTCAAAAATTCGATTGCCATTTTCGGCGCCGCGGCCGCCGCACGGCAACTTCGCTGTCGCATTCGCCGTCGCTAACCATCACCATGAAGAAACCAAGGATAGGGCGCCTAAGGACCGAGGCCTGCACACAGAGGGCGATGCCGCTATTGCGTACGACAAGGCGATCGGTCCCTACGTTGCCAGGGCGCGTGCGACATGGCCTAAGGCCAAGAAACGATTCGCCGCTGGTTTGCCGGAAGGATGGAGCTTCGCCGTTTCATATCGTCTCTTCCAGAACGACGAACGCACGAAACAATTCCGTTTCGAAGACACTTTTGTTGAGGTGAAGGAGATTAAGGGCGGAACTATTCGTGGTACCATTGCCAACAACCTCGATGTAGTAACAAATTATCGTCAGCGACAGGCGATTACCTTTCCAGAATCCAAAATCATGAATTGGGTCTTCATCCGTCCAGATGGCTCCGAAGAAGAAGGAAACGTTCTCGGCAAATTCCTCGAGCACTACAAACCGCAGTAAAGTAGTTTGAATCGCACTGATCGTGCGGACAGAGACAGAGAATGGGGTCGCGTCTAAAGATTCAACATTTAGGGTAAAACGAGGGGTCAGAGCTAGCTCGCTAAAGTAAGGGTCCTTCGGCCTGACCGCCAACCGAAGAAAGCGCGGCGTAAGAAAGCAAACTAGCACTACGGTGCGATCAGCGGGATGAGTTGTCGGCCGTTCTTGCGATAAGTGCGGAAGTGTTTGTCCAGGGTAAAGACCGAAGTCTTGGGATTAAGTTCGGCCGTTCGCACGAGACAGGCGTCTGCGAGTGACATCGGGAGATTTGAATATTTCTGAATCAGCTTTCGTAACGGTTCGCGTTCCGCGAGAAGATCGAATTCGACATTCAACAAACCACTCCCGAGTAGTTCAAAAAACTTGCGCGGCCCATCATGCAATCGACTGAGCAGGTAACAGGTCTCGGTTAACACTGGCTCGCAGGTGAGAAATGGCGCCGACAATTCGCGGCAACGCTGCACAACCCATTCGTGTTGGGCTTCGGTTCGAACAAGCAACGCGACGAGCGGACCGGTGTCGACGATGATGTTACTCACCGAGGCCCTTTAGGTGCTTTGGATTAGTCGCAAGATCACGCGGACCTCGCAGGCTACCCACAAGATTTCTCACCATGTCGTAGGCCGACAAGATCATCTTCCCTGCAGCGCCATTCGTTGTTTTTTCCAGCGCCTCGCGGAGAACAGCCGACTTTGTTAGGCGCCTTCGGCGCGCGAGCGCCTCCAGCTGGAGGTCGAGCTTTTCAGGGATCTTGCAGGTGATGGTTGTCATCTTCGCCAATTGTAATACGCCATGTAGCGATTCGCAATACCGCAATTGCGATAGCGGTTCGGGCTTTATCGGCAGGCGCTGGGATGTGACGGTGAAATTTGCGCACGATGTGGAGCGGGTAAAAAAGCGAGCTGCTCAAATAAATCCAGATCGAGCGAAAACGATTCGCGATCCGCTTTATCCGCTTCAGCAAAAGTTTTGAACTTCTTCAGAGTCCTCTCCACGTCTAAAAGTATACTGCGGGCGACAGATTTTTCCGAATTTTTTCGACGCGTGGAAGGGAATTTCTTGGATTTTTCTCAATTCATTGGTCCAGTTTGGCGGTCGTTATTTGTTTAAGTCTTGAAGACGTATGAGTGCTTACCCGAAAAGTCCGAAAGAGAAGGCCGGCGGTATGTCGTATTTCCCGCGCACGCTGGATAAAATCCGGTTGCGCGCGAAAGGCGAGCTTCCGGAGGAATATCACGCGAACATGGGGATACCACGTTCGGCGGACGGGATGTGCCTGAACTTTTTGCGCGTGAATTATGATGAGTTACGCGAGCGTGTGCTCCAAGGCGGAAGCGATGACGAAATCCTGGAGTGGTGTTTCGAGAAAGGCCGGCGATTGAACGAAGGCGACTTGCTGGTTTGGAATGAATTCATGACAAAATTCGGCTGGAAGGATTTCCGAACGCCGGTGCTGGAAAAAATGAAGCAGGAACTCGGTATTTCCGATCGCGATGACATCGAGACCATCGGTGACTTGATTGATTTCGAGGAGAAGCGGAAAGCGTAGCGCAAACCAAGCGGCGATTTCAAGTAGCTGTTCGCGCGATAAGAAAATATGCGGTAAGCATTTTTATGCCGACTCCATTTTTTCGCGTTGCCTTGTGCGCTTGGACATGCGCGTTCCTCAGTCAATCACTATGCGCGCAGGAAGATCAATCTTTGGCCCCGCCGACTGCTTCACCAGCCGCGTCGATCTCGCCGACCGTAGCGCAGACTTCGGCGTCGCCTGTTCCGAGTGCAGTCGCTCCGACAAGTGGGCCGGTAGAACTGAACGACATTTACTTCAAGAATCTCAAGGTGCGTTGGATTGGACCGGCGGTGATGGGCGGCCGCGTTTCGGATATCGCGCTCGATCCGCACAATCCGGCAGTTTTCTACGTCGGCCTCGCGCACGGCGGTTTGTTCAAGACCGGCGACAACGGCGTCACTTTCAATCCGATCTTCGACAAGCAGCACTCCCTTTCAATTGGTGCGATCGCGATTGCGCCGTCGGACTCCGACGTCATTTGGGTCGGGAGCGGTGAGCCTAACGACCGCAATTCTTCCGGCTGGGGCGACGGCGTTTACCGTTCGACTGATGGAGGAGAACATTGGGAAAATATCGCATTAAAGGATAGCCGCGAGATCGCGCGCATCGTGGTGCATCCGAAAAAGCCGGAGGTTGCATATGTCGCGGCGGTTGGACATCTCTGGAAAGATGGGGGCGAACGCGGCCTCTATAAAACAGCGGATGCCGGAAAGTCGTGGAAACTTGTTCTTGAAGCGCCCGCGCCTAACGACTCCAAGACCGGTTGCGGCGATGTGGTGCTTGATCCTTCGAACCCGGAAACGGTGTATGCAGCGCTTTATGCGCGGCAACGCACACCGTGGTCGTTCGCGTCGGGCGTGACAGCTACCGGCGGCGCCGACGTCGGCGGCATTTTCAAGAGCACGAACGGCGGTGCGACCTGGAAGAAATTAACGAACGGTTTGCCGTCAGAGACTGGGCGCATTGGCCTGGCGATTTCCGCGAGCAAACCGAAAGTGGTAATGGCGATCGTAGAAAGCGACGCGGGCGGCGCCAACGGCGACCTGCGTTCCATTCACAATCGAGCCGGCGGCGTTTTTCGCTCGGAGGATGGCGGTGAAAAATGGACGCGCATGAACGATATCGATCCGCGCCCGTTTTATTTCAGCCAGATTCGCGTCGATCCAGTGAACGATCAGCGTGTTTACGTTTTGGGAATGGCCGTGCTGGTTTCGGATGATGGCGGCAAAAATTTTAGGGAAGATCTTTTCGAAAAAGTTCATCCGGATTGTCACGCGCTCGCGATTCAACCAAACAGCGCGCCCGCACCGAAGCCGCCGAAACCGGAGGACAAAAATAAACCGCCGAAGCCGCCGGTTTGTCAGCGTGTGATTCTTGGAACGGACGGCGGTGTTTATCAAAGTTACGGCGGCGGCAAAGGCTGGGAACACCTGAATCGTTTTCCAGCGGGCGAATTTTACCGCATCACGCTCGACGATATGCAGCCGTTTTATCGAATCGCGGGTGGATTGCAGGATAATGAAAGTTTCGCCGGACCGAATCAGGTGGCGACGAAGGAGGGGATTCTGAATTGCGATTGGTCGGCGCTTCCCGGTGGCGATGGATTCGGGGTCGTGTTTGATCCGACCGATCACGATGTTTTTTACGCGGAGAGTCAGGAGGGATTTGTCTACCGGATGAATTTGCGCAACGGCGAGCACAAGGCGCTGCGACCGGAGCCGCCGGAAGGCCAACCGCGTTATCGATTTCATTGGAATTCGCCGCTCATCGGCAGCAAACACAAACCGGGCGTGTTGTATCTGGCGGGCAATCGCGTTTTCCGCCTAACGAATGGAATGGAACAGTATCAGGTCATCAGTCCTGATCTCACGCGGAACGATCCGACGAAGATCGAGGCGACTGGCAGCGGCGCTGAAAATTTTGGCGTCGTTTATTCGTTAGCCGAGTCGCCCGTCCGTGCGGGAATGTTCTGGGCGGGAACGGACGATGGGCGGCTTTGGGTAACGGAAAACGACGGCGGCAATTGGACGGAGTTGACGCAAAATCTTCCCGAGCCAGCGCGCGGCCAGTGGATCGTGCGCATCGAGCCGAGCGCGAAAGATCCAAAGGTCGCTTACGTCGCGACGAATGCCTATCGCACCGGCGACGATCGGCCGATGATTGTGCGCACAGCCGACCTTGGGAAAACATGGCAGAGCATCGTCGGTGAAGGTTTGCCGCCTAACGACCCGGTGGAAGTTGTGCGCGAAGACCCGGTGAATCCGAATTTGCTCTACGCCGGAACGCATTTCGGCCTTTACGCTTCGTTCGACCAAGGCAAACGCTGGGTGCGGTTCGATGATGTGCCGCCGTTGCGCGTGGACGATATCCAAATCCATCCGCGCACAAACGATCTTGCCATCGCCACCCACGGCCGCAGCATCGCGATTCTCGATGATTCGACCGCGCTGCGCGAGCTGACGCCCGAGATCACGGCAAAGTCGATGCATTTGTTCACGGTCGCGCCGGCGAAGGGCTTCTATCTTTTGCCGGGCTGGGCCGAGTTCAACGGCAAGGGAGTTTATCGCGGCGAAAATCCGCCGGAAGGAGCGGTCTTCACTATTTGGGTAAAACAGTTCACCGGGGACGAAGTCAAAATCGCGATCACGAATGAGTCGGGGCAACCGGTGGCGAATTTAAAGGAAGCTGGGACACCGGGATTAACGCGATTGAACTGGGATCTGCGGCCAACCAAAGATGTTTTGATCGAATATGGCGGTGACGATCCAAAGAAGTTTGTGGCGAGCGGCGATTACACCGCGGAACTGACTTACGGAAAAGAGAAGGTGAAACAAAAGTTCCACGTCGACATCGCGGAAGGAATTAAGACGCGATAGAAAGGGGGGCGCTGCGTTGCAACGCCCTCGTTCCGTACGGCGACCATGGCCCGCAGCCGCTCTCAATTACTCGTTAGCCGAACTAATCGCAATGGCGTCGGGCGTTGTCCGCTTCCGCTGCGAGCGTAAAGAGCGCGCGGAAGAATTCATTGGTTTGTCCTTTAAACAGACCGGACTTCGTCAGCGCGTTGGCGGCGGCGAGAGCCCCGG
>JBBQFI010000006.1:0-217849 GCA_038321775.1 Chthoniobacterales bacterium
GCCGCGATCTGCGGCCGCTCGCTCACCCCGCCAAAAACCGTCGCCATCCGCAACGGCAGATGTCGGGCATACGCGCGCACGTTTTCCTCGATCTGCACCACCAGCTCCCGGGTCGGGGCGACGATCAACGCGCGCATCCCGCGCCGTTGTCCATTGTTCCCGGCCGCGCTCAGCATGGTCAGGATGGGAAGGACGAAGGCAGCTGTCTTGCCGGTGCCGGTCTGCGCGATACCGATCACGTCGCGTCCCGCCAGCACCTCGGGGATGGCGGCCAGCTGAATCGGGGTCGGTTCGGTGTAACCGGCGTCCTGGATGGCCTGGAGGACGGGTGGTGAAAGTTGGAGCGCGCGAAAAGGCATGAGAACCGGGACTATCACCCGTCTGCGGCCAGATGCACCCGCTCATCTTAAGAACGTCACTCCCGATCCCGCGCGCGGTACGAAGAAGCTCGGTCGCGCCACCGGGGTCGGTCAGCGTGACGCTCTATTTACTGGCGCCTGGTATTGCTCGTCGGAGACCTTTTCCATCCAATCCACGGCCTTGCCGTCGAGCGCTTCCTGAATCGCGATGTGCGTCATCGCAGTCGCAGGCGTCGCGCCGTGCCAATGCTTCTCGTTAGGCGGAAACCAGACCACATCACCGGGGCGGATCTCCTCGACCGGACCGCCCTCCCGCTGCGCCCGGCCGCAACCGGCCGTGACGATGAGCGTCTGGCCTAACGGATGGGTGTGCCACGCGGTGCGCGCACCTGATTCGAAGGTGACGCTGGCGCCACGCACCCGCGCTGGTTCCGTTGCCTCAAAGAGCGGATCGATCCGCACCGCTCCCGTAAACCAATCCGCCGGTCCTTTGCCGGACGCTTGCGAACCAACTCTTTTGATTTCCATTTCGTTTGGTGAGGGGAAGTCCGGACCTGGCATTGACAGTGGGGCACAACACCGGACCGTTACGCATCATGGGCGATAAATCTCCGAAAGCGAACCAGAAGCAAAAGGCGCAGCAGAAGGGCAAGGCGGCGAGCGCGGCACAAAAGAAAAACGCGGCGAACGCAGCGCGGTCGTCCCAGAAACCAAAGAAATAAGTTTTGGCCAGACCAAATTACTCCGGCGAAAAACGCCGCAAAGAGCTGGAGAAGCAGAAGAAAAAAGAAGCGAAAAAGCAGCGAAAGCTGGAGAACGCGGCCAATCCTTCCGCAGACGAGCCGGCGGAAGGTGGGGAGCAGAGCCCCGCGCAGCCGTCCGTCTGAATACCTAACGACCAGTCATCGCCTCGAGCTTCTCGGGATAACGCGCGCCTTGCACCTCGGTCTCCGAGGCCGCCGTTTCAACCTCCCGCAAATCCTCTGGCGTGAGTTCGACTGAGACTGGGCCAATATTCTCCTCGAGGCGATGCAGCTTCGTCGAGAAATCGGAGGAAGATCGCAAACCTCACTTGCCGCGCCAGGACACGGCGACCGTTACTCCGCGATGTCCAGCGTTGACGTCGAACAGCCACCGCGATGATCTCTCGGCCGAGCAAATCGCTGAACTCGACCGGCGACTGGACGCGCTGGAAGCACAGCCGGAAAGCGGCACGCCGTGGCACATCGCGCGGGAACGCATCCTGGCGAGCTTGTGAGTCTCCGTGTCATCGCGCGCGACGAAGCAAGAGGCTGACATCGCCGAAGCCGCCCTCTGGTACGAGCGCCGTTGCGCTGGCCTCGGCGCGGAATTCGTGCATGCCGCGGACGAGTGTTTCGATCTCCTCAGTCGGCAGCCGGAAGCTTTTCCGGTTGTCTATCGCGTCTTTCCAGATTTCATCAGTGTCGTCGCAGTCATGCACGGTCGACGGCACCCGCGAAGGTGGAAAGCGCGGCTCACGGACTAGCAAATCAAAGAATTCGGCGTCACGAAGACTTCCTTCTCACAACGCGCTCCGAAACTCGGCCGGCTTGAGACTAACGATGCGGCAGTGACTCAGACCGCGGCAGGAGCGGGACCGGCAGGGGTTAGGGCTTCGGCGGGAGTGGTCTCGGGCTTGTCAGTGATCAGCTTGCGCAGGAATGGAATCAGCACGACGAGCGCGACTCCGACCACGAGGCTGCCAGCGCCGAGCTCGGCGAAAAGCTTCGCATACCCGGCATTGGTCGCGGCCGCAGTGGTGCCGGTCGGCTCGGGGATCATGCCCGAGAAGTCGCCCGCAAAGAGCGAGGCGAGGCCTGTTACCAGCATCCAGCTGCCCATCATCACCCCTTGGTACTGTTTCGGCGCGAGCTTGCCGATCATCGCGTAGCCGATCGGAGAGATGAGCAGCTCACCGATACTCTGCAGTACATAGCTCGCGAAGAGCCACACGAACGCACTCTTGCCGTCAACCCCGGCCAGCTTGATACCGACCGGGAGAATGAGAAAGGCGAGCGCCATCAGGAGTAGCGAGGTGGCGAACTGCTTCGGTATGTCGATCCGCCACCCGCGCGCGCGCAGGCGAGTAAAGAGCGACGCGAGCACCGGCCCGCCGAGCACGATCACGACGGTGTTGATGTTCTGAATCCACTGCGGCTGAATCTCGAAGGGACCGAGCATCAGGTTGACGTTGTGGACCGCGAACAGCATCAGGCCATTCGGTGCCATCTGGTAGAGCGACCAGAACATGAGCGAGCCGAGCGTCAGGATGAGATACGCCGTCATGTTCCGCCGCTCGCGGCGATCCCGGTGACGAACCGTGAGGTAGATCAACGTAAGCGCGACCGCGCCACAGATCCCCTTGATCAGCGTCTCGGTCCCGCCGGGCCGATGAAGAAGGAGCCACACGATCGGCACGACGCCAAGAACAATGCCGATACCGGCGAGCAGGCGCCCTCGAAACTGCTTAGGCTTCACCTCGAGCAACGGCGTATTCCGATCGGCCAGCGTCTTCCAGTTAAACGCGGCGAGGATAATAGCAACGAAGTTACCGAGCGTCGCGAAGATGAAGAGGTTCGAGTAACTCTCGGTGCCCTGGAAGTAACCGGCCGCGCTGAACCCGACGAAGAAACCGACGTTCATACCCGCGTAGTTCCAAAGGAACGCTCCTTCGCGGCGCGGATCTTCCGGGGTAAAGCGCTGCGTCAGCATCATGTTAATGCAGGTAACGTTGAGACCGCTGCCGGTAAGGAAAAGAGCCAGGCCAATGTAGAACGACGCCAGCGAGCCGGCTGCGATGCACGCGCAACCAGCCACCTGCAGCCCCATGCCTCCGACAAACAGGTTACGGTTCGAGAGGAACCGCCCGCCCAGGTAACCGCCGAAGAGATGCAAGCCGTAGTTAAAGGCTCCGAACACGCCCATCAACGTCGTGGCCGCTTTTACCGAGAGCTGCAGATGTTTCGTCGCGTAGAGAACCAGCGTCGAATAGAGGACAGCGTACCCGAGCGTACAAAAGATCTGAATGAAGAACAGCACAGCCGCTCCCTCCGGAGCCGCGGAGAAAAGGCGTTTGCGAGATTGCATCAGCCGTTGTTGTCGCCCGCCGCGGCGGGCAATGTCAAGCCGCGCCTGCTCTTCAGCTTTCTCAGCGTTTAAACCGAATCAGGAAGCCAGCTCACCACGGCGTAGCCCGTCCACGGCGAAGGCGGGGAAATCAGGAAAAAAAATCCGGATGTCAGCGTTTCAGGCGTTCGGTTTTTGATCCTGACTGTTGATAGTAAGCTCTGACTCCTTTCTGCCTTACTTCTTGATTTCAATCAAGATTTGTTGACTGACCCCTCGATCAGTTCATCCAATAAGACGCCGCTCCGTTTTCTCCGACGTCGATGTTAGAGGTTTACTGTCTTACGCCTAACCGCTTAGCTATTAACTCGTGGCTCCGCCGCCCGGATGGCTTTAGTCTACGATTTTTCTTGCCGTCCCGATTCCCACTGTTCTTAATGACTCCACAAAATTCTCACCATGAAAAAATCACGTCGCTCCCTTGGCAAATCCAAATCGAAAGCGGTCACCGGCGGCTTGTTAGCGTCCGCCGCAGCCATGCTCCTGCCCAAACCGGCGCAAGCGAACACCATCAATGAGCCGGGTGATTTTGCCAACACTTTTGCGACCCGGCAGGACTTGGCTGCGGGGACGACTGGGATCAACCTTGGCACTGTTGGTACCGGGAGTGATGTCGCCGATTACTTCGTGTTCACTGGGCTGAATCCGGGCGACATTTTCACGTTATCGAGCAAGTTCACGGAATGGAGTTCCGCCAGTGCGTTGAACTTTGAATGGCGAACTGAGCCGGGCGGAGTGCCGGTGCAATCGCTTTCGATCGCCCCGAATACCTTCGATGCTTCGTTCAACGGAATCGTTCCCCTCAATGGTAGAATTGCGGTCGACCTCTCATTCTCCAATACAGGCTACGTCACCTATTTTGATTTGAACCTCGCAACGCAAGCAGCGCCACCAACCAATGCCGTTCCGGAAACCGGAGGAACCATGATGCTCATGGGGGCGACAGTTGCCGGCCTCGCCCTGACAAAGAAGTTGCGTCGCAAAAAAAAGGCGTAGACGCGGCCTCTTGCAGAAATCACAAGCCGCAGGTCAGAAGTCAGGCCCGACTGCCACAATAGAATGACCCAGCTTTCGCTCGGCGCGGCAGGCAGGACTGAGCAGCCGTAACGAGACGGCGTGGCAAGGAAGTCCGGAAGCAGTGACGCGATTAACCTATGATTCTAATTGCTGGTGTGCTCACGTCGAACACGCTTAAGAAAATTAAGGCCGAGTTAAAACGAGGAAAATTTGTCGACGGCAAATATTCGGGCGGAGTTTTTGGTGGCGAGGGCAAGAAAAACCTTCAGCTAAAACGCGAAGAAAACCAGGGACCGACAGCCGCCGAGCTTCTGGTGATCCAGGGTCTGGCCGGCAATCCATTGTTCCAAAGTTTTGTCCGGCCCCGCAACGTTTTACCGCCGACCTTCGCGAAGTATGAGCCGGGGATGGAGTATGGCGGCCATGTGGATTCGGCACTCATGGGCAGAGGGCAAACGATGAGGGCCGACGTTTCGATCACGGTTTTCCTAAACGGACCGAAGGAGTACGATGGCGGCGAGCTATCGCTCGCGACTGCCGGCGGGGAGCGACGGATCAAACTCGAGGCAGGCGACGCCTTCGTTTATCCGGCAGATATGCATCATCGGGTGATGCCGGTTACGCGCGGGACACGATTGGTGGCGGTGACTTGGGCCCAAAGCGTGATTCGTAATCCGCAGTTGCGCCAGATCCTGCACGATCTGAATGCAGTCACCAGCTCGATGGTCGAGAAAGCGCCAAACGCGGTCGAGACCGAGCTGCTGGTCAAATCGAGCCAGAATCTGTTGCGTTTATTTAGCGAGATTTGAAGCACAACGCCGCAACGCGCCGTGAATGCGGCGTCCCGTCAATAGTAAAAGACTCCCGATGTCAGAGTTTCAATTTTTTAGATGGCGGTCTAGGGGTAGAGGAACAAAGTGGGAGCGGCCTCAGTGCCACGATACGGGGACACTGAAGTCCCTCCCAAATCGATAAAGCGCCGCGAGAATTTTTCTTGGTGGCGTTTTTTGCTTTTCAAGTTTCGCGCTGCCAGCTAACTTTGCCCCGAAGATGTTTCCCTGCCTCCCCTTGCCGTCCCCCGCCGTGTTATACGAACAATTTTTCGTAATTAATTGCGAACTTTCGCACAACTCTCGTTAGATGCTACAGCCTCTCGTGATCTGCATCGTCGCCGTCATTGGCACGACGTCGTCGCTCGTCGCTAAGCCACGCGCCAGTGGCCGCGATATCGACTCAGCGATCGACTCGCTCTGTGAATGGAGCCAGTTGACGAGGAGCGGCCCGCCAAAATCAGTGCAATCCCTGAAGAGCAACGAAGGAGTGCGCTGGTACAGGGTGGTAGTACCGTTACGCGCTGACGGGATGCGACGGGAATATGCTTTAAGCCTGCGAGACGACCTGACCGTCGCCACATATATGCTGAAAGACTGGCCCTACCCCGCCGAATATCCAGAAGCGGGCACCGTGGCTGACACAATCAAAGACAAAAACCTTCGTTCACGACTCACGGCAGCAGCCGACCGCGCTAACGCGCACTTCGACTTTGCACGCGTGCAGCCGCCGCTGATCCAGCGAGCAGGTCAATCGTACGTGGTCACATACAGGCAAATGACGAAGCGGGAACAAGGTGCGGAAGAGGAGCGTAGAGGCGTAGTCATTCTGCACCCGTACGTCTCGTTCTTAGTCACATCGCATGGAGCCGTTCAGGGAACGTGGTGGGGAACCGTACCGTGACAACGCATCTAACCAGGCGATGCAGCGAACCGCTGGCCGCGCCGCGTTCTAGCTTCCGATGACTTCCACATTCAACCCGCCGCCACGCGCGCCCTCGCCAGCGGTCGCTGATCTTGTGTCTCGTTAGATCATCGATGCGCACGATTTTGCTTCTCGCCCTCTTTGTGGCGGGATGTGCAACCAGCAAGCGACCTCTCGTCATAGCACCCATCTCGGAACAGGACGTCCAACAAATCTGTCGCGTCGTCTCGCGCGCGACGAATCAGCCCATCATGATGATCGGTCCATTGTCCCGAACCCACTATTTTCGAGGAGCAGTTGTTCTTCGCCGCCACGTCGACGGTCGTACACTGACAATGTACGAGCACCCAGATCAGGTCAGCGTTCATGTTGGCCGCGACGACGCGCCCTCTGGTGACCTATATTACCTTCACAAGCGCCGAGGTGTATGGCAAATAGTCTCGAAGACACAGTGGCTGGACGCAATGCGATGAAAAGCAGATCTAACCATGCGATGGAGCGAACAGCGGACCGCTGTACGCTCCACTTTTGAGATGACTTCCACACTTCCACTCCGAGCGACGCGCGCCCTCGTCCGCCGTCGCTCATCTTGTTCTCGTTAGATGATGTCGGACGACGAGCACGAGATAAAGCAGTCTTTGGACAAGCTGGACGCTGCTTGGACGGCTCATCATGTTCGACTCGCTGCTCGGATTGACGCTTTGACCGGACTCGTGCTCGCGCTGTGCCAGCGACTCGGACTTGATCGCGCGAAGGCGGACCAGATGCTGGCTGAGCATGAGAAGCGGCTTGAGGAGAGCCGACTCCTGAAAATAGAGGATCATAATCCCGCGATAGCTGCATTATCATCCGACTTCCTCGAAGAATGGAGTAAAGGCGCTTCGGATTCTTCGTCCTCTGCTCCGTGATTTCCACCAAACATCTAACCAATCGATGGAGCGAACCGCGGCCCATCCCTATGCCTAGCTTCTTCTGTTTCATGAATGTCCCTCGTAGTTCGCGCGGTCGCTCATCTCCGTCTCGTTAGATGCTGAAGCGCATCCCGCTGGCAGCCTTGCAGCAGGCCGACGCTACATTGCAGGCCCTGATGCAGTCTGTGCGTACTGCTCTATTCGCTTCTCCGCTCGATCCTGCCACGATCAAGGCGTCGCTTATCGCGCTCTTCGAGTATCTTAGTTCGCCCGTCGGCCGGACGGACGCGAATTGCTGCGCTATCGATACTTTCTTCTGCCTCGACGATGATTTGCCACTGGAGCGCTTGCCAGAAGCGTTGCAGGATGTCTTCGCACACATGGACGCCCTCCATGACACGATTACCGCGCCAGACATCGCAGAGAATTTTGGTTCCACACCTGAGCAGCTATTGGAGCGTGTTCGTGACTCGCGCATCTAACCAGGCGATGCAGCGAACGCCTACCCGCTGTTCGCCCTACATTTTTCATGACTAAACCCTTCCACCTCCGATCAACGCGCGCTCCCGGTAGGCGTCGCTGATCTTGTTCTCGTTAGGTGTGAAAACTCCCCTGACATTGATCGCGGTCCTGATTCTCTTGAACTCGTGCGCCTCTGGGACGCCCGGGATGGCGCGAGCATACGGCCCGGTGTGGCTGATCTCGCGCTCAGATTTGGAAGCTGCCCTTAGGACGGACAGAACCGAAAAGTGCGATCCGAACACGACCGAAATCCACCATCTTTTGATTATTGGCCCCAATACCGTTTATGTTTATCACTACGCGACTTTGCCCGTTTATGATGAAATTAGGCGCACCAACGGAACATGGCATTGTGCCGGCCGGACGATTGGCATTCCGTGATCGTGGGCCGTCCCTCACCTAACCATGCGATGGAGCGAACGGGCGGACCGCTGTAAGCTCCACTTTTGAGATGATTTCCACAATTTCACTTCGAGCGACGCGCGGTCTCGTCCGCCGTCGCTCATCTTGGTCTCGTTAGGCCCTATGAGAGCGCTTCTAATCACGGTGCTGTCCGGTGCCCTTGCTGCCTCGGCAAGCGCCGACACGTGGTCGGCTCCAACTACCCGTGTCGTCCAATCCCAGGACGGCAACGTTGCCGCGCGAATCGACCCCAATATCAACCCGGGAAAGGATGGCGTTACCGCGCATGCTACGATTACGCGATGGGACGGAAAGACCAGGTCGTATTCCTTCGTGCGCGAGGTGACACTACGCAACCCTGAGAGCCCGGTGACCGTCGTAGTCACTAACGACGCTCACTTTCTTGTGACTTTCGACGATTGGTTCGCCGTCGGCGCGACTGACAACGCCGTCGTAATCTACGACCTCGTTAAGGGAGACGTGTCCAACTATCGGTTGCAAGATCTCCTACCGGAAGGCTTTCAAAACAAACTCGAGCGGTCAATTTCGAGCGTGGAATGGCACAAATATGATCCATCCATTCAAGTGGACCAAACGGTCTATGTCCGTATACCAGGAGTAGACTTCGATTACATAAACACCGGATATGAGCGGCACATCGTCGTCGATCCGGCACGAAAACGGGTATGGTTAACACCAGAACGCGCGCCCAAATGATTGGGCCCGACCTAACCATGCGATGGAGCGAACGGCGGACCGCTGTGTGTCCATTTGAGATGACTTCTCCACCTCCATTGCGAGCAACGCGCGGTTTCGTCCGCCGTCGCTCATCTTGTTCTCGTTAGGCCCTATGTTCGTCGCCGTAGCAATGCTCGTAGTGCTTGTCCTGCTGGGCGGGCTCGCTGTGATCGGGTTCGCTGCCTTTCTTCGCCGTTATCTGCCTCGCCTGTCACTGCCAGTCTCGTTCTCTCTCTCTCACAGTGTCCTCGTTCTGCTGTGCATTGGGTTGTATCCGACGGACATATTCTTTCCGTCCATTCCCTTCGACGACGTTTATATTTCGTATCTCATTATCCCTGGCCTCCATATTTACTGGCTCGCGACGCAAGTACTCCCTCTTGTAGACCCTTACTTGATGACGAAGTTTTCATTCCACACGGCATCATTGATTTCCATCGTCTTCATTCCGGGCCTCATTTGCCTTTTTCTCGGAGGGATTCAGTGGTATTTCATCGGCGGGTTATGGCAGCGCCGTGGCCTAACCATGCGGTGGAGCGAACGGCGACCCGCCGCATGACAAGGCTGAAGGAAGAATTAAGAATTATGAAACCAAAAACGCCCGCTTTCGGTAGGCGTCGCTGATCTTGTTCTCGTTAGACCAATGCGCATCGCCCAAATCGCAGCTTATGTCTTCGTTCTAGCTGCAGCTGCGTGCTTAGGCTATTGGTCAATGATACCGGGCTTGCTCCATTCCGCTTTCCCGAGCACACCCACTGGTTGTTTGTCCGCGTTTGTCGTTATCGTACTGCTTTGCACGCTGGCGCTATGGTACACTCGCCGACGAGGCGCTCCTTTCTACTTTCCATCGTTTAGACGTGGCTTTCCCCACCCATTTCGTGCTGATCCCCTGCAGTGTCTTTTTATTGCCACATTGGTGGCGATGGCGATTGTGCTCGGGAGCGCGATCAGATTGTCCGGAAGCGGTGCTTACGGTTTCTGGACCTTCTTGCTTAATCTCGCCGTTTTCGGTTCACTGCTCGTTGCGCAGGCTCTCAATTACTTTTTGCATCGTGCGATCATCGAAAAGGTCTAACCAGGCGATGGAGCGAACAGCTGGCCGCGCCGCGTTCTAGCTTTTGATGACTTCTATGTTCAACCCGCAGCCACACGCGCCCACGCCAGCGGTGGCTGATCTTGAGTCTCGTTAGACCTCATGATATCTCGCTTTTTGATCGCTAGCTTTCTCGGATTGTGCTCGCTAGTAGCGGCCATCGCCGCCCCAAGCGAGTTCGCACAGCTGGACAAGGAAGCCGGACGCCACATCAGCACCGATGAAGGCCAGCGCTATCTGGAGCAGTTCACGAAAGGGATCATATCCGTGTTCGGCCCAGCTCTGAACGACTGCAAGGAGAAGCCGGATACGAAAGAGCCCGCCATCTTCTACTTTGTTGTTCGCGCCGATGGCACAGTGAAGCGACTTCTCTACTCGCGCGATATTCCCTTTGGAGTCTGTGTGGGCAGCAAGCTGCGAGCGATCAAGACGCTGCCCAAGCCGCCGCAGGATTCTTGGGTTGTAGCCTTTGGTGCCGCAAACCACCACCACGAAGAGCAAGCGAGAGCAAAAGCTGCCCCCGCAGACAAATCTACAAGCACCCGGGGCCAGGAGCAGGTCGAAGCATACGATCGAGCCATCGCTCCTTACGTCGCGAAGGCCCGCGGGTCTTACCCTGCGGCTAAGAAGCGTTACCTCGCCGGGCTTCCACGGGATCATACATTTGCCGTCTGGATCAGGCTCTACCAAAACGACAAGAAATCCCGCGAAAATCGCCACGAAGACGTTTTCGTCGTGGTGGAGCAAATCAAGGAGGGCAAGATTCGCGGTTACATCAACAACAAGCTGGACCTGCTGCGCAATTACCAGAATGGAGAGCGGATCGAGTTTCCAGAATCAGATGTAAAGAACTGGGCTATTGTCCGGCCAGATGGAAGTGAAGAAGGTAACGATGTCGGAAAGTTCCTCGAGCATTGGAAGCCACCGAAGATTTAACCAGACGATGAGCCAACCGCGAACCGTCCGTATGCCCAGATTTCTCCGCTCATGAACGCCACTCGTAATTTATTCGCTCATGCCACTCTTTCACCCTTTGGGCCTCCCGTCTATGTCATGGCTTGTCAGTCCACTTCATTCGCGTGGTCGTTGATCTTGGGTCTCGTTAGGCCTATGCAGCATGTGTTTTTATTCTTACTACTCGTGGCGCTGCCCAGCTGCGCCAGTGAGAACAATCCCAGGCTCGGCTACTACGGCGGCGACGGCTCGTCACAACGCCACGCAGTGATCGCAGTTTTCCGGGGCGACAAGCCAAACCCGAGTTTTACGCCACAACAATGGCTCGAGCAGCATTATCCTGGCTGTTTCGTCAAAGCGGAATTCATGGCAGACCTTCCGCTCGGCTTTCGCATCTATCGTATCAGGACGCGTGATGGCCAAGTGATCGAGGTCTGGTTTAAAACAGTCTGTATAAACTGCCCTGTCGTGGTATGAATGTCACCGAAGGGCCTAACCAGTCGATGGAACCAACCGCAAAAGGAGAAGTGAAAAGTTGAAGGTAGAAAGTAGAAAGGACTTGAGCAAGGCCGCCATCTGTGGCTGATCTTGTGCTCGTTAGACCCAAAGACAAGCGTATGCGCATCTTGAATCGTCTCTACGCCTTTATCGGCTGGGCGATCGTCGCGTTAGGCGCTCTGCACATGGTGGCGACACTCCGGCTTTCAGCATCTACTCCCGCTTTCCGGATCTGGTTCTTCGGTTCCGGCATGGCGATGGCGTTGGTGGGTGCCTTGAACCTCCTTCATCGCGCTTACGGTCGCTCCGCTGCTGGCCTCAGGGTCGTGTGTTGGGCCGCCAATATTTTCCTCACGCTCTTCGCCCTCTTGGCCGGCGCGTTCACCGGTGCGAGTATCGCGGAGTATATTCTGATTGTGAGCTTGACCGGCGGGGCATTGATTCTGTCTTTTGTTCGGTTCGCGCTTTCTACAATGCCAGATGTTCGATGACGCCAAAGGTCTAACCATGCGAAGCAACGAACGCCTACCCGCTTTACGCTACACACTTTGATTCGTTCGCACCCGCTCTCTCAGCCTGCCGGCCTGCGCGTCTATGTCGCGGCCTCCCGGCTCGCTCCATTCCATGACTAAGTTATTCCACCTCCAATCGATGCTAGCTCCCGGTAAGCGTCGCTGATCTTGTTCTCATTAGGCGGCCAGACCGTCCCTTATGATTCGCGTGATAGGATTTGATGTCGGCGACACTCTCCTCTATTACGCCGACACACGGCTGAATTGGTCCTCATTGTATGGAAATTATTTTCGCAAAAAAAACAAATTGGCTTGTGTGTAGAAGAGAAAATTCTTATTCACTCAACGCGAATACGTAACTCTATGAATCCAAGATCTAGGAGTGTGTGGCTGATCGTCGGCTTGGTTGCGATAAGTCAACTGTCACAAACGAGCGCTGGGACTGCACGGAAAGTCGAAACGTTGAGCCTGTCGGATATCCAATCTGAAGCCAGGAATTTCGATGGACGGATTGAGGAGGCGCCAATGGTTTTCGATAGTGACGGCAACGAGATGCCTCCGGAGGAAGGAATCTTTCAGCAATACGGAACTCGCACGTTTACCGCTTTCGAAAAGCATCCGGAGATCGTCTCGTCTCTCAAAAAACTCAATCCAAAATTCAATCCTCATCAAATGGGTACCTCTCAGCTGAGCTGCGTTGCCACATTCCACGGTAGAACACTCCTGCTCTTGAGTGGTTGTTTCCCTCACAATTGTGGAGAAACAAAGCAAATTGCCGCGCTCGAACCCTCCACTCACCAGGCTTATCTTCTTCAGCCGACAAACGTCGGCCCCGACACTAAGCAGTCGGGAAAGTTCAATCTATACGGGAATCCGGATAGTTCAGTCCGTGCAGCGATGTACAATGCTTATCTTCAGTAGGTTTCCCGGCACCCGCGAAATACGTGCAGGAAGAAGAAGAAATAGAAATAGAGCATACTCTTAGGGCACCTAACCAAGCGATGGAGCCAACCGCATAAAGAGAAGTGAAAAGTTGAAGGTAGAAAGTAGAAAGGACTTGACCAGGGGCCGTGCGCGGGGCTGACCTTGTTCTCGTTAGGCCTACTGTGAACGCAACCTTTAGGGTCGACTGGCAACCAATCTTTCGGTCGACTGCAATTTTCATGTCCACCACCATCATCCTTGGCATCCTTATTCCGGTGGGCATCACCTCGATCTCGCATGCTTCCAAGCACCACACGGTGCCATTCGCATCAATGATCCTCTATGTATTGGTTTTCGTCCCACTCTTCTCCATCGCATTCTCCCTCTTGATCTCACAGTGGTTTCGCCTCACCTCCATCACGGTGTCGGAGGGAGTTATTCAAGGGCGAAGTTACTTGGGGAGAAAGAACAAGATTCTCTTAAGCGACATCACCAAGCTTACCCGATTCAGAAGCAACGGCATCCGCGCTATCGTCGTTCACAGCAAATATCACGGCAAAATTTACATATCGGACAGGACGGAGAGATTGAGCGAGTTGTTGGCGATACTGGCGCCACACGTAGGCGAAAGGCCTAACCAGACGATGCAGCGAACCGCGGACCGTCCTTCTGCCTAAACCAGCGTATGCGAAGATCATTTCTAATTGATTCACTCGCGCACTCGTTCACCCTCCGGGCTTGCCGTCTATGTCATGGCTTGCCAGTCCATTCCATTCGCGCGGTCGCTGATCTTGGGTCTCGTTAGGCCTCGCCGATGAAGCGTTTTCGCATCAGCATTCTTGTGACGGCGGTGGTGCTTGTGGCGATCGTTGGATTGGCGATTGCCTTCGGCGGACCAGGCGAGCCATCGCCCATGTCGAGTATCAATGACCCATTCAAGGACGTGGACTTCTCCGATCTAGCGAAAGTCAGTTACTTCACGGCTCGAGATGGCACGAAGCTCGCCTTCCGAGCCTATCCGGCTGACGGCAGCGCGGTCAAAGGCAGCGTGGTGCTTGTGCATGGCTCTTCTGCGAGTGGCAGCAGCATGCACGTGATGGCCAAAGGGTTCGCGAGTGTCGGCTACGCAGCTTACGCTCTCGACATTCGCGGACACGGCGACTCTGGCACCAAGGGTCACATTGCCTATGTAGGACAGTTGGAGGATGACATGGAGGACTTTGTCCACGCGATCAAACTGGCGCAGCCGTCCACTTTGATCGGGTTTTCCTCCGGCGGAGGTTTTGTGTTGCGATTCGCAGGCAGTCCCTGGCAGACGCTATTCTCCAACTACCTTCTGCTCTCACCCTTCATCAGCCAGGATGCGGCGACTTCGCGGCCGGATAGTGGCGGCTGGGTAACCGTAGGAGTTCCCCGCATTATAGCCATCTCCGTGCTCAATAGATTCGAGGTGCACGCCTTCGACGACCTGCCGGTGATTCGGTTTGCACTCACGAAGGAGAATGCAAAATTCCTTACCCCGGAGTATTCGTTCGCCCTCGCCCAGAACTTCAGACCCGAGCGAAACTATCAGGCAAACATCCGTGCTGTTCGGCAACCGCTCCGGGTGCTCGTCGGCCAGAATGACGAAGTGTTCTTTGCCGACAAGTTCGCGAGCGTTTTCAAGGGAGCAGGGAAAGATATTCCCGTCACGATCCTTCCCGGCAACGACCACATCTCGCTGATACTCAATCCAGTTGCCATCCAAGCTGCAGTTAATACGGTGGAAGATATGGACCACGAACGGCCCAACCAGATGCAGCCAACCGCAAAAAGAGAAGTGAAAAGTCGAAGGTAGAAAGTAGAAAGGACTTGAGTAGGGCAGCGCGTGTTCTCGCCAGCGGTCACTGACCTTGTGTTTCGTTAGGCAAAAAACAATGAGCAGATTCGAGAGTATCACGATTAGGGAAGTCGAGTCTTCCGATCTCGAAATTTTCTACGAGCATCAACTCGACCCGGAAGCGATTAGGATGGCAGCATTCGTCGGTAAAGACCCAAAGGACAAGGTAGCTTTCGACGCTCATTGGGATAAAGTTTTGAGTTCGTCACAAATCACACAGAGGACGATCGTGGCAGAGGGACAAGTCGCTGGTCAAATAGCGTGCTATCCGGATGGAGAAAAGATAGAAGTCACCTTTTGGCTTGGAAGGGAGTTCTGGGGAAGAGGATTAGCGACTCAAGCGCTCAATAGGATGCTCCACCTTGTGGTAGATCGGCCGATTTTCGCCAGGGCGGCAACGGACAACATCGGGTCGATAAGAGTGCTGCAGAAATGCGGTTTTAAAATCATCGAAAAAAACAAGGATTTCGCCAATGGCAGAGGCGAAGAGACGGAAGAATACATTCTTCGCCTGGATCTCGATCAAGCAAATGAATGAATTAGCCTAACCAGCCGAGAGAGACAACGCGCGGGAATTGACCTTAGTTCGCATGGCCCGACTTCGCTCCGCATTTTTCCTAGATTCAGGTCGTCAGCACGCTCGCCCGCGCGTGTCTCATCTTTAACGTTAAACCGTATGGAAGATGCCTTCTCAATGTTTCGCCTGAAGAGACCGCTGGTAGTACGATCAATCGTTGCGAACGGAGATTGACGCCTCCATTGCTGCCCACTACAAAGAATGTATGCCGATCACTGCCTTCAACAGCCACACCGACGGCCTCGATCCGAACCGAAGGAGCCGCGACCACTTCATTACGAACATCAATCTCGAAGATGACCGGCTCTGGGTTCCTTATGCGAATGGTGTCTGGTTCCAGCCCTGCTCCTTCAACGTCACGACCGGCGGATTCAGCGTTGTTCTGAAAGGTCTTCCCGGCGCTATTGTGGGAACTCACTACCACGTTGGCACCGTTCATGGCTACACGATGCGCGGTCACTGGCGATACCTCGAGCACGACTGGATTGCAAAGCCGGGAACCTACATCTATGAACCCGCCGGCGAAGCTCATACGCTAGTCATTACCGAGGACTCACCCGAGCCCATGATTGCGCTGTTCGTCGTTGCTGGCGGCCTAATCTACCTCGACAAGGCGGTGAATGGCGGCTTTGCCGCCTACGAGGATGGATTCACCCTTCTCGAATTGACTCGGAAGTACTATCGCGAGGCTGGTCTGGATGTGCGCCAACTGGAGCTGCTCGTGCGCTAGCTGGCGGCCTTCAGATAGGTGATGTCGAAAACATATTTAGCGGGTCTAACCAAGCGATAGAGTTAACGGCTACTCACCTGGTGTTCACATTTCACATGATGATAAAAACATTTCCAGTGCGACCGACGCCCGCTCTCGCCAGCGGTGGCTGATCTTGTTCTCATTAGGCTCCTTCGGTTTCGATGACGATTATGCAAACAACAAAAACTTCTATCTGGCTCATTTTGATTACCTTCGCTCTGGTGTTCTATGGGATGGGGGCAGCCTCCGTGGAAAGCTTCGTCAACTACCCGACTTGGCCTTTGATCGGGGCGAACGAGTTCCGCGCTTATCACCGGGCCCTCGGTCCTCTGATCATCGGCTACATGGTCATTCCGATGGTCGTCGCGACCATATTGACAATTCTCCTCCTTTGGTTTCGACCAGCATCCATTCCAGCGTGGATGGTTTGGCTGGCTATCGGGTTGCAGCTGGTCGTTTGGATTTCCACGGTCACCATTCAGTTGCCCATCCAGGGGCAATTAAGTACGGATGGCTTGTCGCTGCCTCTGATAGACCGTTTGCGCATAACCAGTTTTTGGTTTCGCCGAGTGCCACATATGGCGAATGCAATTCTTTTTCTGTGGATGATGTCCGTATTGTTGCGGGGAAATCTCAGACACAGTGCCGAAACCTAACCAATCGATGGAGCGAACCGCAAAAAGAGAAGTGAAAAGTTGAAGGTAGAAAATAGAAAAGACTTGAGCAGGGCCGTGCGCGGGGCTGGCCTTGGTCTCGTTAGATTGCTATGACCGTGCGCGAGCAATTCAGACGGCGGCGCGTTCGTATAATCTCACTGATTGGCGGAGGAGTCGCGTGCTTCATGCTTGTAGCTGCGTTAGGACAGGGCAATTCCCGTCTGATGCCGTTCGCGGTGTTCGCGTTCGTGGTTGTTGCTATCGGCATGATTTCTTTTGGTCGTTTCCGCTGCCCGAAATGCCACACTGTCCTCAGCGCTGTAAATTTGCCGCAAGAGGGCGTTCTATCATTTCCCCGGTACTGTCCTTCGTGTGGATGCGACTTCGAAGCTATCGATGCTGGCGACATACACATCTAACCAATCGCTCGAGCCAATGATTTCTCACTCCCGTTCGCTCGGTCCTGCGACTTGCCCATCCACGGCGCTCGCTTCGCAGTGATCCCATTTTCGTTAGGTGTATTCTGACGTGCAGCTAAGCAAGAGCGGATCAAGCGGCTGCGGCGTGTTCTGCCTGGTTGGCGGCATAACGCTCATTCTGTTTGGGTGGTTCTGGCATATTCCCCACGTCACCCGTACGACAGGCACGATTGTCGCGTCGACGCCTGCGATTTACGGCCAGACGCGTCGCACTATTACATACGATTATCTAGCTCACGGAAACCATTACCGCGGGCAGCGCTTTCTTTGGCACTGGTCGCCGATGGTTGGCAGATTCGATGCGGGGGCTTCGTTTCCGGTGTATTTCGTCGATGAGCACCCAGACCAAAGCTATGCGCCTCTCCCGCCACGTGTCTATCTAGTGATTATCACTGGTACTATTTGGCTCGCGATGGGAGCCGTTTTTATTATTTTTGGTAAGCCACGCTAACACCTAACCAGACGTTTAAATGACCAACCGCCGCGTGACTTTGTAATGGGCAAAGGAAAAATGAAAAGGGTTAAAGCCGATAAAAAGGAGTTATCCCCAAAGCAACGGGAGGAGTTGCTCAGGACTTTGGAAGCCCGTTTTGGGAAGAATATGAAACGCCACAAAGGTATTGAGTGGAGCAAGGTGAAAGCAAGGCTGGAGTCCCAGCCTGAAAAGCTGTGGTCACTCGATAAGATGGAAGAAACGGGCGGTGAACCTGACGTTGTGGGTCAGGATACGAAGACAGGCGAATACATCTTCTTCGATGGTTCAGAGCAAACTCCCAGTGGCCGCGTAAGTCTCTGCTATGACGATGAGGCGCTGGAGGCGAGGAAGGAACACAAGCCGAAGGACGGCGCCGTTGGCATGGCGACGGCCATGGGCGTGGAGCTTCTGACCGAGCAAGAATATTTTGAACTGCAGAAGCTAGGAGAGTTCGATACGAAACGATCGAGCTGGATCAAGACGCCTGCTGAGATCAGAAAGCTCGGGGGCGCGCTCTACTGCGATCGACGCTACGGGCGCGTCTTCGTCGGGCACAACGGCGCGGAGTCCTACTACAGCGGCAGGGCATTCCGCAGCTCGCTCAGGGTCTAAGGTCGCCCAGAGCTACTCCATTATTTCCAGATTACGAGAGCACCGGCGTGGTAGCCGGGACCGAAGGGTCGGTAAAGTTAAGCTTCTTCTTTAGCTCGCGCTGGAGAAGAAACAAGTTGAGGCACGCCTGGAACACTTGCGATGCAACCGAAAGATACCAGAGTTCCCGCAACTCGAAACCGGCCCGGCGTGAAAGTAACACGGCCGGCAACGCGAATAGAACAAGGCGCGTCATTGAGCTAAGCAAGGGCGGCAGGGTATGGCCGAGCCCTTGAAAAACACTTGAGCTGGCAAAGACAATTCCCGCCGCCACGAAGTTCCACGCGGCGATCCTCATATATTCTGATCCGCGCGCGATGACTCGCGGATCGCTCGAGAAACCACGGATCAGGAGCTCAGGAAAATAATGAGCGATCAAGGCAAGCACCAGCATGATCGCCGCTGAAAGACCAATCGCGGCGTAGACGGATTGCCGCACGCGATCGCCATGGCGTCCGCCGAAGTTCTGTCCTACTACAGGACTAACCGCGAAACTCAGCGCCACGACGGGAAGAAACAAGGCCTGCATCACCCGAGCGCCAATGCCAAAGCCGGCCTGCGCTTCCGGTCCGAAGCCACGAATGATTCCGTAGACGATCACGATAAACAAAAAGAGCAGGCAAAATTCCGCGCCAGCAGGTAAGCCGATGCGAAGCATGTCCCACCAGGTTTTGAGTTGCGGGCGCCATTGCGCAACGTGGAAACGCAGGTAGTGAAACTTCTTTTCGAAATAGGTAATTAACAACACATCCGCGATCAGGATCGAAATAAACGTGGCTAGAGCCGCTCCGCTTACTCCCAGTTTGGGCAATCCGGCGACGCCAAAAATAAGGAACGGCGCCAGAATCATATTCAGAACGACACTTAAGACCTGAATACCTACCGCAGGCTTTACGATGCCCGTGGCGCGCATAGCCGAGCTAAGCGAGATAAGAGGAAACTGCAGGAGAAGGGCTGGAATAAACCAAAACAGATAGCTCTTAGCCATGGTCGCAGTAGCTGCATTCGCGCTGAGGGCCTGGCAATAAGAATTGCGTGTTAAGAAACCAATTAAGCCGAGTCCTACCGCTACCAGAATGGACATGACAAAGGACTGGTTTAAGACGAACTCAGCACGCGGCTGGTCCTTCTTTCCAGCAGCTTGAGCGATGAGGGCGGTCGTTCCTACGCCGAGCATCTGAGTGAGCGCGAGGACAATCATGGTCAGGTTACCCGCCACGCTCACGGCGGCGATTGCTTCCCTTCCGAGACGACCAACCCAATAAAGATCAGCCAGAAGATAAAGCGTCTGCACAGCCATACTCACGGCCATGAACGCTCCCATGCCGATCAAATGCCTTATCACGGAGCCTTGCGTCAGATCTTTCATCAGGAATTCGACCGGAAGGTGAACGAAATCGCGAGCTAACTCAAATCGTTACTTCGCCTTGTTTTCGAGGTCGCGCTCTTGCTCACAGTTTTCGCGAGCGTTTCGGACGCGCAGGAGACTTACAAGGTAGGGAAGGTCGAAATGGGTCGCATCAATATTTTGACCTTTAGCTTAGAAACATTGGCCGCGAGTTAATCGGGAATTTCGGCTTCGACCAGTTTCGCCATGAGAATGAGCGATTCCTGCCAGCCTAGGTAACACATCTCGGCCGGAATAACCTCAGGCACGCCTTCCTGCACGATGTTCAGCTCGGTGCCACACGAAATCTTCTTTAAGGTGATCATGACCCGCATTTCCCCGGGCATGTTCGGGTCGTCGAATTTGTCGGTGTAACGAATTCGTTCGTTAGGCGTTAGTTCGACATAGGTCCCGCCGAAGGAGTGGCTGGTGCCGGTGGTGAAGTTAGTGAAGGACATCTTGTAGCCGCCGCCGACTTTCGCTTCCATCTGGTGGACCTTGCCGGTGAATCCGTTAGGCGGCAGCCATTTCGCCATGGCGTCAGGATCGAGGAATGCGCGATAGACTCTCTCAGGTGCAGCACGGAGGACGCGGTGGATACGAATGGTGTTGGTGGCCATGGATTTCTTACATTTCGCCGTGCCCTCACTGCGATGCAACGGGGAATCTTCAGCCGTTGAGGGTTGTTGGTTGAGAGTTGAGGGGTCGCGCTTGCGCGCACAAAGTTGTAGCAGCGGCATCGAGTTATCGAGGATTCACGTCGGACGATCTACGACGCCGCGAATGTCGCCATTATGTCCCGAATGGGCGCGCCACCGCGGTGGGCAAACGCCCTAGCAAGCGCGTTCCATCTTCGACCAGGCGAAAAAAGTCCTGGATGAAGAAGCGCGCTTCGACGAACTCTAAAGCGCGTCTCGGCGCGCGCTGCCTAACGACTGTGCTGGTTATTTACTGGCCGGCTTTTCCGCTTTCACGTCGGTATGGAAGATGGCGCGCCATTCGCCGTTTTGCCTTCTCCAAACCGAGGCTGCCATATAGGTGCCGGAAACATCCTGTCCTTTTATGGTCGCTTTCATTTTTACCCGGTAGGTGATGGTGGCGGTGTCCGCATCGGGAAACGCGACGTTGAAATCGCTGAAGGAGACCGATTTCACATCGTTTGTTTTCATCGAATCGAGCTCGTGCTGCGCGGTGTAGGCGCCGTCGCTGTAAAGAGCCATGAAGCCCGTGTGCAGAAGTTTCGCGAAGTCGTCCGATTTTTTCTCCTGGAATGTTTTCCAGGCGGTTTTTTCCTTCGCGATGAGCGCTCCCTTGTCTGACGGCGCGAATGAAAGAGCGATCGTGGCGAAGAAGATAGTCATTGCATAAGTGATGTATTTTTTCATGGGTCCTTTCGGTTAGGTTGCGAGGCCGAGCCTGAAAGACCCGGCTAAAAAGGTCAACGCGAAAAACGTTAGGCTACTTTCAGAACTTACGTTAAATGAGAATTTTGGAACTCGTCGAGATGACCTCTTTACCAACCATGACCATCCGAATCCTCGTTACCGGCGGCACGTTCGATAAGGATTACAACGAACTCACCGGGAAACTTTTTTTCAAAGACACTCACGTCGAGGAGATGCTGCGACTGGGGCGTTCGCAGGTGAAGGTCACGATCAGCACGGTCATGATGATCGACAGCCTCGAAATGACCGACTCCGATCGCGCGCTCATCGTACAGAACTGTCTTCAGGCTGAGGAAGATTACATCGTCATCACCCACGGTACCGACACGATGACAGAAACCGCCGCGATGATTGCTCCCGCCGTGACGGGAAAAACCGTCGTGCTTACCGGCGCCATGATTCCCTATGCCTTCGGCAGTTCCGACGGTCTCTTCAATCTCGGCAGCGCGCTCTCGTTCGTGCAGGTGTTACCCGCCGGCGTTTACATTGCGATGAACGGCAAATGTTTTCCGTGGGATCGCGTGAAGAAGAATCGCGAGCGCGGCGAGTTCGAGGAAATTCAATAGCGAGACCGGATTTTCGAGTACGCTATATTCGGTTGAGTCATGTCTGTTTTCACTAACATCGCCGCCTACAAGTTTGTTTCGTTAGGCGAACTGGAGGCGCTCCAGGCCGAGCTGCGGCAGATGTGTGCGGAATCCGGAATGCGCGGCACCATTCTGCTGAGCCCGGAAGGGATCAATGTCTTCGTCTCGGCCGAGCGTTCTGCCGCGGATCGACTTCTCGTTAGGCTCAAAGCTATTCCCGAACTCGCCGATCTCACCGCGAAAATGAGCGAAAGCGATCATCAACCGTTCAATCGCATGCTCGTGAAGATCAAAAAGGAGATCATTGCCTTCGGTATCTCCGGCGTCGATCCGGCCCGCCGACCTGCGCCACGGCTGGCACCGCGCCAGCTCAAGCAATGGCTCGACGAAGGCCGCGCCATAACTCTTCTCGATACCCGCAACACCTATGAAGTGAAGCTCGGCACCTTTCGCGGCGCACGCACGCTGAGCCTCAATCACTTCCGCGAATTCCCAACCGCGGCCAACTCCCTGCCTAACGACTTGAAGGAACAACCGGTTGTCGCCTTTTGCACTGGCGGAATTCGTTGCGAGAAAGCGGCGTCATTACTGGAAATGGCCGGCTTCACCAAAGTCTTCCAACTCGATGGCGGCATTCTGAATTACTTCAAGGAATGCGGGGGCGCTCATTACGAAGGCGACTGCTTCGTCTTCGACAAACGCGTCGCGGTCGATGCCTCACTCCGCGAAACCGGCGCCGCACTATGCTTCGTCTGCCAGACGCCACTCACGCTTATCGAACAGGAAGACGATCGCTACGTGGAGTCCGTCTCCTGCCCTCACTGCTACGCGCAGTAATCAAAAGCGTTGTTGGGATTTCGTGGCGGAGTTTGCGATAACAGTTCAACTCTGCGCATGAATCCGACGCCCTACACTCCATTCTGCAAACCGTTTTGGTTTTGGAATTCCAAAGTCCTGCTCACTGCCATCAAACTGGGCTCTGTTATTTGCCGATAAGAATAAAGACGCCCGCTGCTAGCGCGATGAGATCGATCAGAAAAACGGCCGGCCCGAGTGGCAAACCGAATCCAAGAAGGCCATGCAGAATCAAATAAATCGCGAGCAGAAACATTCCAATGCTTTTCGTGAATTTCATGTGCCGATTTTGCAAGTTGCCGATTCGGCTGACAATCGAGAATTGAGGCTGGGAGTAAGACACCAGCGATTTAAAAGCGGCGCGCGTTGATCACGTTGTTGCTCGTGTTCACAGGAGGTTTTATGGAGGTGCATGAGCTTCATCAATCTCGAGCAGCTGCCGTTTGTTGGAATGTCGCATGAGTTCGTCGGCGAAAAACAGGGCGCGCCCTTCTCTGCCTACATCGTTACGGCCAAGCCGGGACAAGGCCCGCGCATGCATACTCATCCGTACGTCGAAGTCGCATTCACGATCGAAGGCTTCGCCACGATCACTGTCGGCGATGAAGAGCGCGAAGTGAAAGCGGGCGGCATTGTCGTCATTCCCGCGAATACGCCGCACCGATTCGTTAACTCCGGCAACACGACGCTGCGTCAGATCGATGTGCACGCCAGTCCAAAATTTATCCAGACGAATCTATGACTATATCCTCTAATCACTCGTCACGTGTCACTCGTCACTTGCCCTTCAGGCCATCGCGCCAGGCCATCACTTCCAGTTCGGCCTGGACAGCGTCCTCGACTGGAATTACGGGACGCGCTTCAAATTCAAAAGCAGGCAACATCGAACAGAACTTGTGCACGGCCAACGGATCGTCGCAATCCAACATCATATACCCGCCCCAGTCACCCACTCGAATAACAAACAACTCGATCTTGAAATTAGCGGGCGCCTTCCATTGACGGAACACCTCCAGGATCCGCTTCTGCGCATTCTCATATTCCATCGGCGAACCTTGCGCTCGCTCCCGCCAGCTGATCATGTATTTCATTAGTATTTTCCTCCGTTAGGTTTCTTTTCTCTTTCCCCTTTGGCTAGCAAGGCGGGACGCCAAATGGCAAGCAAAAACAGATAGCGCGACCTTGCAGATCTTTGAGTACAATTCGGCATGCGCTGGGTGGTATTTCTTCGAGCAGTGAATGTCGGCAGGACAAATCGATGCCGAACAGTGGTAATTGCAAAGCAGCTGGCCAGGTTCGGTGTCGTTAACATTGGCGCGGTCGGCACGTTCGTGGTGCGCGAAAATGTAAGCGAATCGATCTTTCGCGCCGCCCTCGTTCGGAAATTACCATTCAAATGCGAGATCATGATTTGTCCCGCGCACGACATCCTCAAACTTGCGGCAAAGGATCCATTCTCGAAAGAGCCATCCGGCCCAAACATTGTGCGGTTCGTAAGCGTGTTAGCCAAACGACTTCGCACGCTGCCTCCTCTTCCTCTCAGCCTGCCATCGGACGACGACTGGCTGGTCAAGATCATTGCGATCCAAAGCCGATTCGTCCTTGGTCTGTATCGTCGTGAAATGAAAGCGATCAGCTACCTCGGCAAGATCGAGAAGCAGCTCGGCGTCCCAGTCACCACGCGCAATTGGAACACGATCGAAAAAGTCGCGAAAGTTCTTCGGGAGGCATAGCGAGCCTTTGATTTCTTGTCACCTGTCACTTCCGATACCGTCGTCGCTCACGCAATTTATTTCAGCAGCTTCTGGAAGCGCGGATGATCATGCAAACCAGCGAAGTCCGAGTCGTGCTTGATCCACATTCTTATTTCTTCGCCAACATTCGGAAGCATCCGCTCGAGAAGATCAAGAGCCTGTTCTGTCTCGCCTAGTTTCGTATATCCGCACGCAACATTGTACTGAGTGAGAGGGTCTTCAGAGCCAACAACCAGAGCGCGCGCGATCCACTCCCGAGCACGATCGTTTTCACCCATCTCGATGAGTGCCGCGATACCCAGATACGCCGGGCGTGGATCTTCCGGGTGAAGAATCAGCTCACGCTCCGCGCGCTCGACACCGCGTCGCGCCGCACTGTCCTTCTCTTCATCTCGACCAAGAGACCTGTAGGTCTGGATGAGGAGAATTAAGGATTGATAATCGTCCGGGCTAATCTCAGCCGCGCGCTCGAACAACGCGGCGGCGCGTTCGAAATTGCCCTGGGCAAAACTCGCGCGCGCATACAGGTAGTGCGCTTCGAACGAGCTGCGGTCGAGCGCCGTTGCCTGTTCGAATTCCGTGACCGATTCTTCAAATCGCTTTTCAATCGAGAGCGCCAATCCGCGCGACGCGTGCGCCTCCGCCAACCGATTATCCAAAGCGAGAGCTTTGTCGGTATTCGCCAGAATCCCGTCAATCGGAACATTCACATGATAATGAAGGAGGAGAAATGAGTCGCAGTCGGCGATGCCCGCATATGCGTGCGCATACCGCGGATCCAGCTCTATCGCCTTGGCGAACATTCGCCGCGCGAGATGGTAGTAAGACTTCGAGTGACGATGCAGGAACTGGCGGCCTCTTAGATAGTAGGTGTACGCTTCTACGTTATCGGTCGGCGTTTGCTCAATCGAATTTCTCTCCTGCGGCAACAGCTTCACCTTTAGTTGTTCGACGATGGCGTGAGTAATTTCGTCCTGGATGGCAAAGATGTCGGTTAGATCGCGATCGAACCGTTCCGCCCAGATGTGGTCGCCGTCCTCGGTGTTGACCAGCTGTCCCGTCACTCGCACCCGCGAGCCCGCTTTTCTCACGCTTCCCTCCAGAAGAAACTGCACACCGAGTTCCTGCCCCACCTGCTGCACCTTTCGCGGTTTGCCTTTGTAGGTGAACGCCGTGTTGCGAGCGACCACGAACAGGCCGGAAATTTTCGACAAGTCAGTGATGATGTCCTCAGTGATGCCATCGCTGAAATACTCCTGCTCCGGATCGCCGCTCATATTCGTGAACGGCAATACGGCAACGGATGGTCTATTCTCCTGCGCTCGCTCTTCGCGTTTCGCGACGCCAGTCATCGCGCCCGCGAGAACCGGGTCGGGTGAAATGCTGTAAACGCGGATGGGCTTCTCGATGTTCTTCAGGTTTTGTTCGCCGCAGTCTTCGAACGCGAGATCAAGCCGGTTACCGACATGGTCGCGCACAGTTTGCGAAATCGCGATTTTGCCCGGCTTGCAAATCCTTTCCAAACGCGCCGCGATGTTAACACCGTCGCCATAGATGTCATCACCTTCCACCATCACATCGCCCAAACTGACACCGACCCTGAATTCGAGGCGCCGGTTCCGCGGCACCCCCGCATTTCGATCACGCATCGCGCGCTGAATCTCGGCCGCGCAAGCTACCGCGCTCACGACGCTGGGAAATTCCACCAGCATGCCGTCGCCCGTCAATTTGACGAGCCGGCCCTGATGCGTCGCGATCCTGTTATCGACAACCTCAGCGCGCGCCGCTTTCAGCGCATCGAGCGTGGCTGCTTCGTTAGCACCCATCATTCGACTGTAACCGACCACGTCGGCCGCAAGAATTGCGCTCAAACGCCGTTCCATCTCACCAAATGATACAGCGTCGGAAATGATATGCGAAAACTGTGAATCGCGGAAAATGAATTTCCGCTAAAGCGACGCCCGCGCAGCTGGTCAATCAATTCACGCCACTTCGATTGATCTCGTCACCTGTCACTCGTCACTTCTGATACTGTTCGTCGCTCACCTTTTCCATCCAGTCGACCGGCTTGCCATTGAGCGCTTCCTGAATCGCGATATGAGTCATCGCCGATGTCGGTGACGCCCCGTGCCAATGCTTCTCGTTAGGCGGAATCCAGACTACATCGCCGGGCCGAATTTCTTCGATCGGACCGCCCCAACGCTGGGCCCAACCAAGACCGGACGTGACGATCAACGTCTGACCGAGTGGATGTGTATGCCAGGCAGTGCGGGCACCCGGCTCGAAGGTGACGCTTGCGCCACGCACACGTGCCGGCTCGGGCGCCTCGAACAGCGGGTCAATGCGAACCGTGCCGGTAAAATATTCAGCCGGCCCTTCGTTTGATGGTTGTGACCCGCTTCTTTTAATTTCCATTATTTCTCCTCTCGTCACAGGTCACACGTCACTTCAAAATCAGCCGGTCCTTTGGTGGAGGGCTGTGAACCACTTCTCTTGATTTCCATCTCTTAACTTCGTTTTTTCCGGCTCTTCCTCAACATCTCAACAATGCGCGTCCGGCTCGGACCCTTCTATGTCGCTCGTCCTGTCCGCTCCTAGTGCCAGGCGAAATTGCTGTGAGAGATTAACCAGAGCAGAGCCAAAGCGGCGAGCAACGGAAGAATGTTCACCACCACGCTGATGATACTAAGCGTAAGCGAGCGGCCTTTGAGAAAAAAACATGAGATCCCGAGCGCCGCGCCGATGCCCCATGAACCAAGCGCGCTCGGACCGTCGATCGACATGTCGCGAAATGGTCGGATTACTTCGCAAAAAATGAGCGCGCCTAACACGCAAAGGACTAGAGCGACGATGCTGAGCAAATTCGGGATGGTCTTAATCACCGTGACAGTAGTCGATCATTATCCTGGTGCATCCCACCTCTTTTGAGCTTTTGTCAGCGAAATGAAATCGCTCACCGAACATCTTTGGTTCGAGATAAAAAGTCGTCGCGGGTTCATCAACTCCGTAAAGGAGCGTGGCTCCCACGGAGCTTTACGCTCCGCAAAGGGGCGTGGCTCTCATAGAGCTTTACGCCCTCTTCATCAACGACGACGAGTCGGGCTTGCATCATGACTACGACGTTTGGCTGGAGAAACTGGCGCCGCACGCGCCCACCTCTGCTTACCGCCACAACCGCACTGGCGAAGATAACGCCGATGCGCATCTCAAGCGTCAGATCATGGGCCGCGAAGTCGTTGTCGCCATCACCGAAGGCAAACTCGACCTCGGCCCTTGGGAACAAATCTTCTACGGCGAATTCGACGGCCGCCGTCGAAAACGCGCCCTGGTAAAAATTATCGGCGAGTAACAGGTTAGCCGCTGCATCTGCTTCGTCTTCCCTTCTTCTGATCATAGCCCAGCGCTTTAGCGGTGGGACAATCGCGACCCTTCCCCTCCCCAAGTCCTTTTCGCACGAAAGAGTTTGCCGTCCCTGACGGGACTCATTGTTTAGTTCTGCGTTGGTTCCCAGCGCTAAAGCGCTGGGCTAGTTTCAAAAGCCGAAACCGCAGGCGTTTCGCCGCACGAACCCGATATAGTTTGCATACGCAGTCCGGGCCTGTTCAAGCTTCGCAATGAAAAGCTATCTGAAACCCGCCGCGGTTGTGGCTCTCCTCTTTACGCTGGGCACCATTTCAGTTCGAGACGTTCGTGGGGAGGACAAATGGGAGCGCCCCGGCGCCAAAGAACAGGCTGACGTCGATAGGGCCAACACCGTGCTCGATGGTGTGTATCGCGACTTAATATCCAAGGCGGAGGATCCTAGAAACAGAAGCGGATCGCTCGACTCTGATAGGGAGAAGACCAGCCTCCGAGAAGCGCAGCGCGCTTGGATTAAGTGGAGAGATGCTGAAGCCATGTATATCGCGCGTCACGGCGGAGCAGTCGGAGGCAGCGCTCTCCGCATGGACTTCGCGGTGGCTCAGTTGAAGCTGATTAATGAGCGCATCGCAGTGCTCAGAGCGTATGCATCACAAGCACCAACAGTTGGTTCCCAGCGCTAAAGCGCTGGGATAGTTTCAAAGCTGAAACTCGTTCGCTGCCCGCGCTCACTCGCTCCTACCCTCGCCGCTTTACCTTCCATATCGTTCATCCCGTTCGCTCCATTCCAACCTCCGCTCTCCCCTCTCCGGTTTCCGGTATGCGGTATCCGGTTTGAACACGGTTGCCTACGCTAGCAGCTCTTCGAGTTCTTCGGTGGTGAGGCCGGTCATGAGCGGTTCCTCGCTGTCGATGGCGGCGTCGATCGCCGCGCGTTTTTTTTCCTGCAACCGCAGGATTTTCTCTTCGACGGTGTCGCGCGTGATCAACTTGTAAGCGGTTACCACACGGGTTTGCCCGATGCGATGGGCGCGGTCGGTGGCTTGCGCCTCGACCGCGGGATTCCACCACGGATCGAAATGAATGACGGTGTCGGCAGCGGAAAGATTCAGGCCGACGCCGCCGGCTTTCAGGCTGATCAGGAAAACTGGAATCGCAGAATCGCCTTGGAAACGATCCACGATTTCCTGGCGGTGTTTGGTCGAGCCATCGAGATAGCAGAATGGAATCTCGAGCTTCTCCAGGCGTTCACGAATCAGGTGCAGCATCGAGACGAACTGGCTGAAGAGGAGGACGCGGTGTTCGCCGTCAATCGCTTCTTCGAGGAGTTCGTCGAGAAGGTCCAGCTTGGCCGAAGTCTCTTCCTTATCGATGCCGACGAGGCGCAGATCGCAGCACACCTGACGCAAACGGAGCAGACCAGTGAGCATCTTCATTCGTTGGGCGCCGGCGTTCACATTCTTGCCCGAGCCGCCGAGACCTAGCTGGATTTCGCGCAACAGCGCGTCGTAGGCGGCACGTTGCTGACTCGTTAGGCTGCAGGGTACGACCTGCTCGATTTTCTCGGGCAGGTCTTTCGCGACGTCGCGTTTCCGTCGCCGAAGCAGGAACGGCTGAAGCCGGCGCGAGAGCCGGCGTTGCACATCCGGCGCGGAGCCGCGCGCGATCGGCAGTTCGTAACGCTCGCGGAAGTCGTTGCGATTCCCAAGGTAGCCGGGCAGCGCGAAGTTCATGATCGACCAAAGATCGCGCACCGAATTTTCCATCGGCGTGCCGGTCAGCACGAAGCGATGGGTCGCACGGAGGGCGTAGGCGGCCTGCGCGTTTTGCGTCTCCGGGTTTTTGATGTGCTGCGCTTCGTCGAGCACGGCGGTTGAGAAATTGATTTCGCGCAGCGTGTCGATGTCGCGTCGCAGCAGGGCGTAGCTCGTGATGACAATGTCCACATCTGCAATCGACTTGAAACGGGCGGCGCGATCGGCGCCTTCGAGCACGAGCGTCTTGAGTTCGGGCGTGAACTTCCGCGCTTCATTCTCCCAGTTGGTCGTTAGCGATGTCGGGCAGACGACAAGAGCAGGGCCATCGCCCTGGTGGGCGCGAAGAAACGCGAGCGTCTGCACCGTTTTGCCAAGACCCATCTCGTCGGCCAGGATGCCGCCGAGATTGTTCGCCGCGAGGCGCGTCAGCCATGCAAAACCAGCGAGTTGATACTCGCGCAATGTCTCCGCGAGCGGGCCGAGTTTCGTCTTCGCATCCGGAAAAGCGTCGCGACCGGTGATGAACTTCTTCAGTGCTGCGCGACGATCGGCGACGGCCGAGCCAATCTCGCGCGCGGTCTGTTCGACATACGCAGCGTGGGCGCGGCTGATGCGGTAAAGTCCGGGCTGAGTTTGCGCCGGATCGCAGTCGCGGATGACCTCCTTGAAATCTTCCAGGCCCGCAATGTCGATCACGGCGAGGTGGCCATTCTTTAATCGCGTCTGTGACTGGCCGGAGCCAAGCAGCCGTTGGATGTCGGCGTTCGAAAACACCTCGCCGCCCGTCGTGGTGAGCGAGTAACGCACCTCGAACCAATCCTGACCCGAGCCGACAATCTCTAGCTTCGGCGTGACCCGCTCGATTTCGCCGGTCCACGTCTCGACCTGCGCGGTGAGCGTAGTCTTCCAGTCGCGTTGCAGTCTCGGATAATCGGTCGCGAAAAATCGGACGACATTTGGTTGACCATGCAGCACGAAGCCCCCGGCGTCCGTTCGGGCAAAGCCAAACTGCTCGAGCCGTGTCACAGCCGCGTTCTCTGCGTCGAGATTCCGCATCAGCACGCGATCGGCATTTTGTGGATCGCGGAAAACGAACTGATCCTGTGCTTTGGCCAAGACTTTGATCGGCGCGCGGTCGCCGTAGGTGCACATCAACTCACCGGTGACGCCGTTGAGCGTGCCGGCCAGCCGCAACTCAAAGGCGGGCAGCGCAGTTGCGATTTCTGGTAGCCGAACGCCTTCGCCGGCGCGCACGTCGAATGCATCGCGCAGCCGCGGCAGATCGAACGCGAGGAAGTGCAACGCGCGGTCGCCATCGAGGAGTAGTGGTCGCTCGATCAAGTGCGTCGACCCGGCTGGCAACGCTTCGCCGTAGCGGACGAACTCGTTGTTTTGCAGCAGCCACGCGTCAGTCGCGTTCCAAAGGAGCAGTGCGTTCGGCGGAAGATCCGCTTTCGCCGCGATGCCGCCGTCGCCGCGCGACTCGACCAGAAGCTCGGGACGCAACGCGGCCGAAGAGATTGTCGCCCGAGTCGCTTTGCCGAATGTAACGCCTGGATGATTCTGCAACGCGGGAAGCAGCCGCAGGAATCTGTCGCGTGACAAAGTCGCCATGCCGCTTTCGAAGATCGCCGGGACCGCGCGCAAGGCTTCGATCAGCACGAGATCAACGTCGTTGGCTGCAAACGTGGTCTTCTTCGGGAGTGCGGAGACGAGCGTGCGGTTTCGAGAAGCTTCGGCTTCGACGACGATCATGATCTGCCCTTTCTGCCATGCGCCCGTAAAGTTAGGCGGCAGGATCACGTGCAGTGTCGTTAGGAGAGCGTCAGCCGAATTAGCTGCGACAAACCGCGGACCCGCCGGAGCTTCGGGAATCGTCGACTCGTTAGGCGTGGCAACCACAGCGGCCGGCGGATTCAGATAACACAGCCCCACCGCAACCGAGTGCGCACAGATCTTCCCCGCCGAGCGAGACTCCCAGCAGCTGCACAGATTCTCGACATCGATCGCGCTTTTGATTCGCAGGCCCGAGCGATAATTCTTCGCGCCTTCGCGCACGTAGCCGCTCAACAACGGCGGCTCGTATTTAGCCTCAGAGACGCGGCCGCTCTTGAGCAGCTCGCGCGCAGGTTTCATCGCCTGCCATCCCCCTGCATTAAGAAGGAGCTTCTCGCTAATCGGGATATCGCTCACGGGCGAGCAACGTCGCGCATTCTGTGTGTTTGCGAAAATCCGCGCGTCATGACAACGGGTTGCGCTCGGTTCTCCCCAGCGGTCTCTTGGCGAGATGCCAGCGCCGAAAGCAAAGAAACGGAAATCCAAACACCCTTGGAAAAAATGGATGCTGATCCTGCTCGTGGCTTTTCTCCTCATCCCGGCGATGCAGGTGGCGGTGGTGCGATTCATCAATCCTCCGTTGACGCTACCGATGTTGATCGAGCAGGTGGGCGCGATGTTCTCGAGCATGCCTAAGCGTTCGCTCCTCTACCGCTGGATCGATCTGCCGCAGATTCCGGAGATGTTCCTGGAGCACCTTTGGATTTCGGAAGATCAGCGATTCTTCGAGCACGATGGTTTTGACTGGAAGGAGATGGACCTCGCGCTGAAAAAAGCGGAGCGAAAAGGGAAACCGGTTCGTGGAGCGTCCACGATCACAAACCAATGCGCCCGGTCGATCTTCCTCTGGCAAGGCCGCTCCTGGATCAGAAAAGGACTGGAGTCGTATTACACGATCTGGATGGAAGCGCTGTTGCCGAAGCGACGCATCCTGGAGCTGTACGCAAACGTGATCGAGATAGGGCGCGGGATCTATGGGGTCGAAGCGGCCTCACAGCATTATTTCGGCGTCAGCGCGCGCGGTCTAACGAGGGAGCAATCTGCAATGCTGGCGGCAGTCCTGCCGAATCCGAAAGGCTGGGATCCGACGAAGCCGGGCAGGACGTTACGATGGCGTCAGCGGCGCATTCTGCAACATGAACGGAACGCAAACTTCCCTGAGCGATTACTTCGGTGAGTCGTCCAACATCCTGATCGCGTAGCCGCGCATTCTGTGCGTTTGCAAAAATCCGCGCGCGCTAGTTCGGCCGTGAGCTCGCGATCCGCAGTAGCACATCGGCGTGGCACGGTTGATCGAGCGCGCACCAGCAGGCGAGATCTTTGTCGTGCAGGCAGTGGCGGATGTCGTGCTCGCTGAAGTTATCGGCAAGGTGCTGCTCGTATAGCTCGACGGCTTTCTCGGCAGTGAGCGTTTCGCCGTTCATCAGTTGCGAACCCACCACGTATGGGTTTCCCCAAACAGTTGGTCGGCCGACGTAGATGGCGCTCGCCGGCATCTTCCAGCCTTTCGCGCGGCTGCGCTGAATTCGCTTCGGTTTGTTCATGCGTCGGTAAATCTTCGCGCCGCTCCTCCGTTCGGTAAACAAGGGCTTTGGCTGCCATTTCCACTGTCGACCGGTCGATTTAATCTCTTGGCAAATCGGCGCAGCGCCGTGCCCATACTTCTCGTTAGGCGAAAATCAGATTACATCACCCGGCCGGATTTCCTACCGCGCGGCCTTACAATCGGCTCGCTTTTATCTTTTGGATTTTTCCAAATGTGCATGACGGCGTAGCTCCGTCAGGGGACGCCAGGCTTGCGATTGTTAGTGGGACCAGGAACGGGTCAATGGTTTCTCGTTTTCTGGTTTCATGGCTTCAGAATTAATCATCAGCACATCTAGCCGCTGACTCGGTATCGCGGCGTATCAGACCAGCTTGCGCAAGACATCGGCCATCGTCGAGTCGAGCACCTTCAACGGGAAGGGCTTGATGAGCACCGTCGCGTTCACCCGCTTGAAGAAAAACTCGATGACCGGATTGTTCCGGTGACCGGTAAAAAAAATGAACCGTTTCGCCGTAGCCGGCCGTATCCGCGTGACCGCCCAATAAAACATCTCGCCCCCGGCCTGCGGCATCATCATGTCGCAAATGATGAGATCGAAGGCGTCCTTCCTGATCTCGTACAGGCCCTCGACGCCATTGGGACCGAGGTTATCTGAAAAAAGCGCGAGGTCAGGTGATCGCGAAGAACCTCCCGGAAATCATCGCGATCTTCCAGGAGCAAAACCCTCTGGGTCGGCACGGCCACGTGGTCGGGAGGAACGTCGATCTCGAGAGTGACGATCTCCTCGGCCTCGGGAGTTCGCAGTTGGACACGCATAGCCCAAGCCGATGAGCAGAAGAGGTGCCTCGGACTCGGGACTTTTATTGACTAACGACGCGCGAATCGACACGCTCCGCTCCGAACTCTTACGGCGCATGGATTGCCGCGTAATGTTCTTATTCCTCTTCCTTCCTAATCACATACAATGGGAGACAAGAACGACGTTCCGGCCACAGAGGAAACTACTTTGACGCGCACTGGCGGCGGGACATTCCTTGGTCATCCCAAGGGCCTTTTCTATCTTGCCTTCACCGAAGCATGGGAACGCTTCTCCTATTATGGAATGACGGCACTGGTCGTCCTTTACATGGTCAATCAGTTGCTGCTGCCGGGACATGTCGAAAACATCGGCGGCTTCCCCGCGTTTCGTGCCGCGCTGGAATCGATCTTCGGCCCGCTCTCAACGCAGGCGCTCGCCTTCCAAATTTTCGGACTCTACTCAGGCTTCGTTTACTTCACGCCGCTGCTCGGCGGAATGATTGCCGATCGTTGGATCGGTCAGCGCAATGCAGTCGTGATTGGCGCTCTTTGCATGAGTGCCGGTCATATCGCCATGACCTGGGATCAATCATTCCTGCTCGCGCTGCTGCTACTCGTTATCGGTTCGGGTTTCTTGAAGGGAAATATTTCGGCGCAGGTAGGTGCCCTTTATCCGCCAGAGGACGAAGCGCGGCGAACGCGTGGCTTCGTTATCTTCAGCACGGGGATCAATGTCGGATCGGTGGTCGGGCCGTTAGTCTGCGGCCTGCTCGCGCAGATGTATGGCTGGCACTACGGCTTCGGCATCGCCGCGATCTTGATGCTCCTGGGTCTCGCCACTTACCTTTACGGCTACCGATATCTTCCGGCGCGGGTGGAACGGCGGATGTTCGAAGGCACCCGACTCACCTCCGCCGAGCGAGGCATTGTCATCGCACTCATCGTGGTGATGATCATTACCATCTTCCAGTCGATTGCTTTCTATCAGGTCTTCAACGTGAATTCGATTTGGATTCAACAACACGTCGCGCTCGACGTGGGCACGTTGCGAATCCCGGTCCCCTGGTTCCAAACGGTTAATTCCTTCTTCAGCATCATTGGTGTGCCGCTCCTCTTTTGGATTTGGCAGCTACAGGCCTCGAAAGGGCGAGAACCTAACGAGCTAGCCAAGATCGGCACCGGAGCCTGGATCGCTGCGGCCAGCAATCTCATCCTGGTAGCTGCCATCCTCATCTCAGGCAACGCGCCGGTTCATCCAATCTGGCCATTCCTTTATGGCGCCGGCTTGGGAATCTCCTTTCTCTACTACTGGCCTACACTTCTTGCGTTAGTTTCGCGCGCCGCGCCGGCCAAAGTGAATGCTACCCTCATGGGACTAGCCTTCATGAGCCTCTTTGTTTCCAACACCCTCATCGGCTGGATCGGCGGCTTCTACGAAAAGATGACGCCCGCTGCGTTTTGGGCAATGCACGCCGCCATCGCGGTCGCCGGAGGCCTGCTCGTCATGCTATTCGGAAGTCGCCTAAGTCGAACGCTGAGCCCGGCAGTGCGCTAACATCTTCTCTTCGTTAGCTGCGACGTCGATCATTGGTCTGCACGTGTCGACGCTGATTTGATGTCTACCACCGGCGTGCCGTCGAATGCTTCGATCGGGCCGATCTTGATGCGGCGAATGCCACTTGTCACGCCGTAGCCCTCGCGCGCAGGCGGATCAATCTCTCGTACGGTCACCGGATGCAGTCCGAGCGGATTCGGTCGCGCCGGCGAGCGGTTGTAAAACACACCAGTAAGCGGACGGCTCTCGTCGCTGCGCGGATGATTCTTCAACACATCGCGCTTCGCCTCATGCAACCAGGTGATCACGATTAGTTCGTGACCGACTTCCATTCCTAAGAGTGCGTCCGCAAATCGCGGTTCGATTTCGAGCCACGCATCCGGCGCACCTTCCGGTCCCTGCCGCGGCGCGTCTTCCCGGCCTTTCACTGTCGATCGGATGAAGCCGACCGCCTCGAGCGTATAGGAGTTCATCCCAGAACGTTGTTCACGCTTTCTATGACGCAACTGTCCTCCGCCTTTAAATAGGCTTTCACATTCCCAAGCGAAGGTGAATCCCGCGGTTGTCAGCGCACAGTCGTTGGATTATGCAAGACTCATGCATCCGGCCGAAGCTCTGGAAAAACAGATCGACCGCTATCGGCGAATGACAGGTGAGCAACGGCTTAGCGTCGCGCTCGGCCTCCACCAATTATCCTGCGACGTAGCCCGCGAAGGAATTCGACAGACAACTCCCGATGCTGATTCCGCCGAAGTAGAACGGCTGCTTCGCCGCCGTCTCGAGCTGGCCCGCGCTTAACAATGAACGAGCGCGAACTGCTCGTGGATTGTTTGCTCCGCTTGAATCGCACCGGCGTGATCTATTACCTGACTGGCTCAATGGCGAGCAACTATTGGGGCATTCCCCGCTCCACGCACGATCTGGATTTTGTCGTGCAACTGCCGATCTCATCCGTGCCGATCATCGTGCGAGAATTCAGCGATGAATTTTACATCGAAGAAACAGCCGTGCGCGCCGCGTACGAACCGCCTCATCAGTTCAACGCCATCGACACTCGCTCTGCGTTGAAAGTCAATTTCTGGCTGGCGCAATCTGATCCCTTCGATCAGGAGATGCTCGAACGTCGTCAGCAAATCAGCCTCTTTGGCGAATCGGCATGGATTTCAACACCCGAGGATGTCATCCTGCACAAACTCATCTGGAATCAGATTTCGCCTTCCGACCGGCAACTGGGAGACGCCGCCGGAATTGTCGCCGTCCAAGCCGAAGCATTGGACAAAAACTACCTAACCAAATGGGCTGCGAAACTAAACGTCGCTCATGAACTCAACCGGCTCTTCAGCGGCGAGATCAAACCAAAGAACACCTAACAAGAAGCGGCGGTTGGGTCGTTAATTTCAGCGTTTCAGAATCTCAGCTTCTCAGCATTTCGCGGCTGAAGCCGTCACGCCAACTGGCTCCAGCATGTAAGAGTTCATCTTAGTTCTCCGTCCTTCTTCTCCTTGACATCTGACCTCTGTCCACCGTTCCCCGATTGTTTTCTGTTTTCTAATTCCTACTTTTAACTTTCTTCGTCGGCAACGTTGTTCACGCTTTCTATGACGCAACTGCCGCTAATGAGTATGTCGAGATTAACAGACTGCCCCTCTTCCCAGACTCCACGCAATCAATCGCTCCGCAGAGGGTTTTGACAGAGGAACGGGCAAGCCTCAGACTTTAGCAACCATGAGAACATTACGCCGATACATCACCCTGGCTGCCGCTGTCACCTTTCTTAGCTTGATTATCCCGGTCCTGGCCGGGGATTTTGGCAATCCGAAAGATGTTCAGCAAGTGCGAAAGATTGTGGCGAAAAAGTTCGGGAAGGTTTTGCACGCCTCCGTTTCTCACGATTGGGCGCTCTGCACCGCCTACTCCGATGAAAGCGATCTTTCGGTAGTGCTGCATCGGACCGGATCAGACTGGAAGGTCGCCGAAAGCGATGGCGGCGCGTATGTGGCCGAGACTCTCAAGCCCTTCGGCGTTCCGTCCGCGGACATCCCAGCGCTTTTGAAAGCCTACCAGTAAACGTATCGACATAAATGACTGATACGATCGGAAACGGAGGGAAGCCGTCAGTCCGGCAGCCCGGGAGGATCGTCCTGTGGATCGGTGTATTACTCGTCGCGTGTCTCGCAGGCCTGCCGGTCGCGAGCTGGCTGGCCCCAGGTGACTCGACGGCGATGCGTTTGGCGTGCGAAATGATCTGGTTTTTGATCGGAGGCATCGCGATTGCCTATGTTGTGAACATCGAACATCAAGGGGTTGGGTTCACTTGGCCTGCGGTCGCCGCGGCTTGGGACGGTTGGATGGGGCGTTCTTGCGAGCATCGCGATGTTAGCGACAGTGATGTTCAGTTACGCGGTGATTTTCCCGATGTTCGGGCTTTCACTGAATCGTCAAGCGGTCGCGTCCGTAACACACGTCCCGCTCTGGCTGCAGACGCTGACCATGATCCGCGCCGGCGTGGTGGAGGAAATACTTTTCCGCGGTTATCTGCTCGAACGGCTTGCCACGATTAGTGGTAAAAGACAGATCGGCGCCGTTCTCTCTGCGGCTTATTTTATCGCGGTGCATATTAGCAGTTGGGGATACGCGCAGCTCATCGTGGTCTCATTCGGGGCGATCATTTTAACGGCGCTATATCTTTTCCGCCGCGATCTAATTTGTAACATGCTGGCGCATAGCTTCACTGATTTCATCGGCTTCATGCTCGCCCGTTTGCAGGGCGCATAGCAACTGCGCTCACCTGATCAACATCGGAGCCTCGCAGCTGAATGGCTGCGTCTTCTGTTTCGATATGCATTCAAAGAAAGGGAAGATGCCCACCTCAAGCATTTTCTACTTTGGGCCCTTTTACTTCCGACTTTTCCAATACCCTTCACTGTCGATCGAATGAAGCCAACGGGCTCGAGCGTGTAAGAGTTCACCCCTAGTAGTCCACACGTTATACGGGACAGAACCCGTAAAATGCGCTACTTCGCGAGTGTCACAACTGATTTAAGCTCTTGCTTGATCGCCTCCGGTAATTTTTTGTCAGTCGGGTTGATGGCTTTTAGGTTGATTTCACGGGAGTAACCCCAGTTGCCGTTCTTAGCCCCTTCAGGTCCAACTGGAATCGAGTTTAAGGTACTTACCTTAACCGCTTTTGGCAGTGGCAAGTTTTTCTTCAAAAGTGGGCAAACATATGCCTCGTTTACCCAATACGGCCAAAACTGATACGATATCCATGCCGTTCCGTCGCCGCTTCCATCATAGCGCGGATTCCATTGTGGACCCCATGAGTTCAACACTTGGAACGCGCCGTGCCCCTCCCCATTTTTCTCGTCGTCATAGCCGATAACAACCATCGCGTGCGCGCTCGGCGAATCTGTCCGATATGATTCGGTTACCCCACGCTCATTTACACTCCATTTTCTTTGAAGAGTATCAACGTGCGCTACAATGACTATGGCATGGCCGGCAACCAAATTCTTACGAATTTCAGCGGTGTCTTTTGACCTGATGCAATGCCAGTCCCAGCTCTCTGGCGGCCGATACTTGTGAGCCTCAGCAAGCGCGTCCGGTGTTGGCTGCGGCGGGCTGGGCTCTAAACTCGGATTATATGGCATCAACTTCCAGGTGCAACAACCACCCCCCTTCAGAAAATCCAATGCCGTATCGAGATAAATGCCCCGCCTTTCTTCGATATCTAGCTTGCTATATAAATACGCCGGCGAGAAAACATGGTCGGCAGCGTCATCCTCCCAACCGTTGGTAACGCGTTCCAAGTAGGTCTTCGCGGCCGCCACCGCAAAAGCCGTGCACGACGGCTTCTTGCCTTGATCGAGGACAGGATGATAACGTGGACGTAAACTGACTATGGGCTCAGCATCAGCCGCGGCGGGTAACGGAGCGGCTTCATCGCCCTCCATTCTCTTAACATAGTCAGCTGAACGAGCTATAGCTCCTGTCGAGCCATTCTCCTCAGTGTCGTTCGATTCCTGGCCCCAAGCAACTTTTGGCGCCGAAACAAATAGAAGAAACGCCGTTGCCCAGGCAAGGCGAAACCAACGCTTACAGCTTAAGAAGTCCATCACTCTCCTGGCGTTGATGAAGGGCTAGCACTACCGTTGCGTGCGGCTTCGAGTTCGCGCTGCTTCTTTAATAGGTCAATCTGAGACTGCAAAAGTGCTTTTTGGGCATCGGCAAGCTCCTTCTCTTTGTTCAACCGTTCCGTTTCCTTAATCGCAACCTGTGATTGCTCGTTAAGTTCTCTTTTCGCACGGGAGTCATTGATCTGAATTATGCTGGGAATTGCTGCGACAACAGAGGCGACAATCCGCTCCGGCGTCCGGACGAACCCGAGTACTTCGCTCGGCTTTTTAATATTGAGGCCGAGAATTTCGCCATCGACGAAAGCGAGCGCAGTGCCTTTTTTTACGAAAGCCGCTCGGGAAAAAGAGAATACCGTTTCAGCCTCTGGACGCGGATCAGCCGTTTTAACCGCAGTGCCAAGACTGATCGGAGTGGCGATTGTCGCATTATAAATTGTCCAAGTACAAATGCTATTCGTCTTCTGATTGTCTGAGATAGTGGGTGCCGTCGCATTACCGAGGTTCTGATCATCGTCAGACTCCCCGGTGGCGGCTGGTGGTCCTGCCTCTCGTTTGTCTTGCGAAGGTACAGGTGGCATCGGCGAAGCGGCATGAACAATACGGAGATCAACGACATCCGGAGCGCGAAAAACGAGTCCTCCCCGACGTTGCGGCGTTCGCGAATACCCCCGTTGGACGATGGAGCTTATACTAGCTTTGAAATCCACAGGTGCCATACCAGCAATGGTGAGCACTTCTATAGTAAAGTCGCCGACCTTCAGCAGCGGCTCGTTGTATGGGTCGACTACACTCTCAAATGGCTGCAATTTTCGCGGCGCTTCTTTTTCGCCCGGTGCACCCGGCGGTCCCCCAGCCGGTATTTGCCCGCGCATCCCTGATAGAGGACCGTAGGCGGCGATCTTCCAGACATTTATCGCAGTGTTGGCGAGGGATTCCACGACACTGCCAGTCCTATCGCGAGTCTCTGCAGCGAAAGTACCGTCGAGCAACCCCTTACTATTCACCACAAAAGTAATGTCATCGTCGCCAAAGACACTCGACCTATATTCGGCAAACATTCTACGCGATTTATCCGGTTGAACGATGCGAGACACTGAAATCTGATAGTTTTCCGCTTTCTCGTCGATGTACCGCCCAGATACGAGAACCAGAATGCGCGGTAAGTAATAATAGTTGCCACCTCGCGGTTTCGCGCTCACGCTGCGAATATTCTCGCCCGTGGCGTCAGTAGTGCGGATCGAGGAGCAACTGCCAACAGCAATACTCACACTGAGAACTACGAGCCCGCTATATGCGAAACGAGCTCGAAGTTGGACGGGGCGATTTCGGCAACCTTCGTGGGGGGGTATTCGCACGACACGATTCATATCCACAAAGGCGCATATTCGTCAAAGCATTATTTTTAGCACCTGAACGACGGGATACGCGTGCCAAGTGCGAAGCCGGATCGAGCGCGCAGGAGTTCATCCATCCAGCGTTGCCCACGCTTTATGACGCAACTGTCGATGGGGCCGCATTTCTCGGCCAAGCTTCAGGACAAAGCGTTTGAGTCACTTTTCCACGTTCGCAGGAATATTTATGTATCTTTCGCTCCCTCCCCCGATGGCCACAGATTTTCTCCGAGCTACAAAGCCTAACCACACGGCGGTAAAAAAATGAGTCAACGCCTTGATTACGGAAGACAAATGCAACCGCCAGTCCGAGTCGAAGACTCGCCGCGAAAAGCTCGGACCAAAAGATCAATTGGTGCAAACGAACCCTTTACGACAATCGCTCGCCGTGTTTGCTGTCTCATGAAGATCTGGTCGTTCGCTTTCCTGGTCACACTTTTCAACTGCGGAATCATCACCGAGACGTCGGCCGCGACCCTCGAACTGATCACTCCCAGGGAAGCATCCAGTCCGAATCTCTCGATCCCGAAGGACGACAAGTCAGGAGATCAATTAGGGTTTCACGCCCGGAGCCCGATGCCGGGCGGGCCGCAAATCATTGTCGAAAAACCGGAAGAAGGAGCGAGCGTCGCAACGCCTTTTCCGGTCCGCATCCGCTTCATCCCCAGTCAGGGTGCGACGATCAATCTGCAGTCGCTCGAAATCGGCGTCCTGAAATTGATCAGGATTTCCCTGCTCTCGCGCGTCAAACCTTACCTGACCGAAAAAGGAATCAATATCCCCGAAACCAAGGTCCCGCCGGGCACCTACTGCATTGAAATCGCCATCGCTGACAACCAGGGCCGCATCGGCTCGACCATAAAGACTTGGAACGTGCGCTGAGTGCGGCGGTTTTTCTCTTCGATCTCGTCACTCGTCACCGCCGTTAGGCCGCATGGCGTAGCTCGTGCGATCACTCGTCACTTCTGTTCCTTTTCTGGCTTCAAAATTCAATCTTAGCTGAAGAAAGCTGATCCGCAGATTACGCAGATTGCTTTGAAAGCAGTTTCTTGAACCGAGGGTGGCGCGAATCGCCGTTATTCTCGGATGCGGAAAAGGTGGCGTTGGAATGGACGGAAGCGCTGACGAAGATCGGCCCGGAGGATGTTTCCGATGCGCTGTATGAATGCGCGCACTCTTTTTAGTGAAGTGCAACTCTCGGAATTACCCTTCGCCGTGGGCATGATCAATTTATGGAATCGTCTCAACATTGTCTTCCGGAACGCACCGTTCAGCGGGTAACGTCGCCAACATGACAGCTTCCACCGTGGCCCAATACCTCGCCGCACTCCCCGCGGATCGTCGCGCCGCGCTCAGCGCCGTGCGCAAGGCGATCAATGAGAACCTGCCGGACGGATATGAGGAGGGCATGCAATTCGGGATGATCGGCTGGTACGTCCCGCTCTCTGTGTATCCGGCGGGCTATGGCGAGAATCCCAAAGTGCCGCTGCCATTGGTTGCGCTCGGCTCGCAGAAGTCGGGCATGGTGCTCCATTTCCTGTGCTTCTACGGCCATCCCACTCTCTCCACCTGGTTCACCAGCGAATACAAGAAGAGCGGTAAGAAGCTCGATATGGGTAAAGGTTGTGTCCGCTTCAAAAAGTTGGAGGACCTGGCGCTCGACGTGGTCGGTCGCACCGTTGCGCGCGTACCGGTAAAGGAACACATGGCCAATTACCGGGCGGCAAGGGCGCTCCTGGGCAAGGGAAAGAAGTGACCCTGCCGACTGCCTGCGGCGACCTTGCTTTCCATTTTTTAGGTTAATCGCGAATCCGCGGTGCGTTTTTCACACGACGGAGACAGGCCACGCGTCATGCTGCGTTTGAACAAAGCGAGTGGCAGGCTTCGAGATAAACCAAACCGATCAGCGTACCAACCGCGCGCAAGATCGACATCATCGCTCGAATTGTCGTAGGGCATCGCTAGATTATTGACAGACGTGACCAAAGACTCCTCACAACCCGAAAATTCTTACGAGAGCACACTAAATCATGCGATGAGCCTCTGGTTCATGCCGGAAATCGAGCGCCGACAAGTAGCTGCGCTGGCTCCGAAGCCATTTCCATTCATGGCCGCACAGGTGATATTTCGTCCAGGCGGAACCCGTCCCGAAATACGGTTGAACGAGGAAGTAAAGGCGGTCATTGATGTTAAGTACAAAGAGGGCGTCGCAATCAAGGACGGCGATCCGGTTTTCGCTGAGCATGTAGAACGCTTCAATTCCATGGAGTTACCGGAGACTGAAGATCCGGATTGCGGGCATTTTACGGCCATCCAGTTGCGAGGCTTGTGGTATCTCTCCTTTGACTTTGTTTACAACAAAGGTCGTGCTAGAGCGCTTCTGTCCATTGGCCGAGAATTTCTTTCAGCCGCGACCGACGCGCTTAAACGCGGTGATATGCACGCCTTCATCGACACGCTTTTTAGCGCAGCTGAGATCGCCGCCAATGTGTTGATCTTTGTTGTCTCTCCAGACAAGGAGAAGAATCCGTATCCAAGTCATGGTGCGATACACTCGCGTTTGAATCAGTACGCAAAGCTTGGGAATATTGATAAGGAGCATCGGGGTTCGTTTAACAAACTCGCCGATCTGCGCAGCAAGGCGCGGTATGGCAAAATCAAGGTTGAGCTTCCCAATTCCGAAGCCGAGAAACTTCTGCGTGATACAGAGGGGCTTATTGAGCAAGCTGCGGGTCTAGTGTCGCGACGATCCAAGTGATATGCCGCGCGCAAAATCGACAATCAGCTCCGCATCATAAGCCACTCATGGTGGATGAAAATGATAGAGGAATTCCGAACACGCTCAGAATATGAGAACCTTTAGTATAGTCCAATTTCGCTGGCCCTATCTTATTCGCTAGGTTGACCGATTTCTTAAGACGTTTGAAATCGACGAAGAGACGGCGGTAAAACTCCACGAAAGCCGCGCACAACGGTCGACCATCTTCGTCTTTGAGCGGGCCCACGAGTGAGTAGTACGGACGTCGCTTTATGTACTTGCTGCTCATCATGTATGCGAGGGATGCTCCATGATATCCCCAACACGAAGATAGGCTTAGCGCAAGATGGTAATCTGTGGTTTTGAGTAATGGCAGTAAGGCCTCAGACAGCTCGCTCCAAGTCATCTCTTTGGACTCGCCTAATACCAACGCGTCTTTGCGGCCATGACAGGAGATATGAACATAGGGCACCGAATGGCGTGGATGTATGTAAGTCGCGCGATAACTTCGAATTTCCTCAAGGGCATCGCATAGAGAAGCGCCATCGACAGCTGAATAAGGTACTATATTGATTGAGCCATCGAGCGCTTTTTGCAACATTTCCGCTTCTGAGCCCCACGCCGCTATAAAATTTTTATCAATGGCGTCAATTACGTGCAAATCGACATGTTTCCTCGTTCGATAGTTCATTGGATCCTGTGCAAAGAGGCCTTTCTTAATGTGGAATTGGCGCTCAAACGGGAGGATGATTGTTTTGAGCCGAGAGTTGTTTGCTTCGGACGCGCTGCATCCAGTCCTTCACAATTTTTATTTCATGGTAGTAGTCGTCAGGAACAGGAACCTTTCGACCTAGCTCTGCGCACTTCTCATGATTTAATTCGGAACAGCGCTTATATGCCTGACGCATTTCAACAAAGTCGGAATCTTCTAGTGCTGCGATCTGCCAGACATTCTTAGTCGTAACATGTGAATCGAATCTTTTGACGACCGGCTCCAAGACTTCCGCGACCGCTCGCTCCCAACATTTTCTTAGCTGATTTGAAAATGAGTCTGTTTGTTGATTCCACTTGATTGACTGTCCGGCCTTGAATGCCGTTTCCCAATGTTTCACCTGTTTAGCGATGCCTTCGGCAAGATCTAATGCAGGCGCTATGGTCGATGGAACTCCATCTTCCAGGCATCCGCAGTAGGGCCCTTCTGGTAATTGACTAACGGTTTGAAATTTTGTGGTTGTTCCTTTTGCTCGCGCACATCGGCTTAATTGCTCGAGAAACAATACATCGTGGGTAAACACAATGATTTGTCGTCCGGCTTTCACTTCATCCACGAGGCGTTCAGCAACTCCCTCACGAAAATCGTGATCCAGAGAAGAAACTGGATCATCGAAAACTAACGCTGATTTATCGTCGGCCGTCGACAACTCGGACAAGAACGCAGCGATAGCTATACAACGATGCTCTCCTTCGCTTAATACACTTCCGACTGGCGCATTTCTATTGCGCGTAAATATCACCGAAAATTGAGCGGCGCCGATCGAACTTATACCACGCTTTAACTCCACGTTAATTCGGCGCAGCCCCAATCGGTGCACTTCCGTTGCGAACCGATCCCTCCACGCATCCGTGATCAAGACGTCTGCAATTTTTGAGCTGTGGCGAGTAACCTTTGTAGAATCGACAGTCTCAAGAGCTGCGTCAAATCCGTCGTTTTTTTCTTCCGCGTGATTTCACGCTTAAGATCCTCGAGCAAGTCCGAAAGTAGGGAGCGGTCCTCAAGTTCTTGAAGCTCGCTCCTCAAACGTTTGAAATCTTCAGAATCAACAGCAGTCCTAAGTTCGTTGATCCGCAAATTAACTTGGTCGAGTAAACCCTGAACATTCCCGCTTGGCGCGTCAGCCATTTGGGAGATCGACGGCCACTCCTCAGATTTCACTACTTTCACAACTCGTCCGCGCCGGAGTACTACGTGTCGATAAAATCGTCGGACTTCTTTTGCTAGCTCCGGTAATCCAATCTCGTCCTTCAACATCGCGTTATCTTGAAGGCGCTGCTCGATCCCGAGTTGAGTAGCCATCAAAGCTTTCAGTGCTTTGTTCCTATCATCTATAGCAGCGTCAGCACTTCGACGGGTGTCCTCACGCACAAACTTCGCAAAACGATTGAACCGATCAGCGGCATCGGGCTGAAGCGACTGTTGACACAAAACGCATACCGCATCTTTGTCGGTCCTTGGGAATTCTAAAGCTGGATAAGCTTCCTTTGCAAAATTGCGGGCCGCGGTCCACAAAGCTCGCCATGCTTCGGTGCCAATTTTGTCGGGCAACGGCTCGTTCTTAAATGCATCTGTTGCCGCCAGCAGTGCAGCCTCCGATTTAGCTTCGGCATCTGCTATCTTGTTTTTGTAAGTGGTGAGGGATTCGTCGTTAAACGTCGAGCCCAGCGTTTCTAATCGGCTAATCAGTTGAGACAGGCGCAGCTTCTTCGCTTCCTCAAACCTAATCAATTTGTCTGGAGCCTGCTTAAACTGCGCCCGGAGGTCCTCAAGACGCGTGCGTTCCTCAGGGCGCAACACCGCAAGCTCTTCCACATCTTTGATTGAAGTGTTGGAGTCGACAGAATGAAGAATCTTTCCCGCTTGGGTTTGCTGATCAAACTTTGGCTCTCGCCTCCAACTTGGAACGTCGATATCAAGCGAATCTTTCTCGCCCTTTAGCTTTTCGCGGAACTCTTTGCACAGATTCGCGAGACTTTGCAGAATTTGTAACGGAAGCGGCGTATATGCCGCTTCATACTCTTTACCCACGTGCACTGGAGCACAGGTCGCGTCAAAGAGACTAACGTGTGAAAGCAGCAAAGGTGGTGTTGTATCATCACTCCAATCACAACACTCTTTCTTGCCGTTAACAGAGAATTTTAGCGTTGCGGATGCCAGTGCAGCCTCTTGCGTTTCATAAATATTTGGCAAAATCGTTTCGCTTGCGCGCGCTCGACACACCCTTTTCAAGATTCGCGAATAGCCTGATTTTCCGGCGCCGTTGTCTCCATAGACAACTGTCAGTCCATTCTCACTGAACAAGAGCGACTGGTCCGCAACCAGCGCATTAACCTGCTTTACATTACTAATTGAAGCGATGGTTACAGTTTCGCTGGTAGTAGGGCCGCCTGGAACGTGATCTTTCGAAAGAGGCTCAGCCGTCGGCACCCTCGCATCTGTCGCCAGCAAGCCCGACGAATGTCTGCACAAGGTCAACAATTCTGATTTGTCGGTCTCCGTGAGCGAACATGATTGGTACAAACGACGCAGAGCATCACGTTGCCACAACGGCAATGTTTTCGACCAATCGACTAACTCGCCCAATACTGCTGCCGGCGTCTTCGGCTGAGTGGGTTCGGTCATCTTGTGAGGGGAATGTTAACGCAGCTTTCCGTCAACTGGTCATACTTGCGTGTAAACGTCTGTGCTTTCCGATAAGCTCTTTTGCTTTCTCTTTCAACCCGGCGCGCAGCGCGTCCTCTTCAGAAGTTTCTCGTGAAGCGAAGCTTTTTACGCGGACATTGACCCGAAATGATTGTTCACCTCGTTGACGGCCGCGTAAAAGGCTTCGCCCCACGCGGCTGTCGCACTAAAAGAAGAACGAATGTTTTACGTTTACGTGTTGCGGTCAGTGAGCGACGCCGGTTTCTACATTGGCTTCTCGACGGACTTGAAGAGGCGGTTGTCAGAGCATAGACGAGGCGCCTCGTTCGCCACGAAATCGCGAGGTCCTTGGAAGCTTATTTATTATGAGGCTTACATGGAGCGCGAAGACGCCGAAGGCCGAGAGAAGTTCCTGAAGAGCGGGGCCGGGCGTCGTTTCCTGCGCGCTCAATTACGCCATTATCTCCGCGTAAAAGGCTCCGCCTCACGCGGCTCTAATCATGATACGCCGACCTTCGATTAATCAACTGCGTGAGGCGAAGCCCTTTACGCGGCCACCAATCAGCCACGTGAGCGAACGCTTTTACGTGGCGCTGGCGCGGCGCGACACCGGCATTCGCGGCCTGGGCGGATCGGATGGAAGCGCCGCGGCTGCTCGAGCGTTCCGAAAAAGCTGCGGGATGACGATGCGCTATTAGCGCCGAGTTGGTCGCGCATTTCCCGTTTCATCGGGTAAATAGCGCCTTTGCCATTGCTCCAGACGACAGCGCGCAATCCAAGCTTCTGATTTTCTGCGCGCAGTTTTCGCGCGACACGACCAAATGCGCGCTCAGCACGCGAGACAAACGCCGGCGGTCTCTTCGCGCCGTTCGGTCGCTGATTCGTTTTCATATTCCAATCAGACTCATCTCATACAAAAAGTGTTCGCGTCTTTTCGAGAACCTCTGCGAGCTTCGCCGTCTTAACTTTTCCAATTGAGTAGAGAATGACGCCCTGTTCCACCGTGAAGAGTCGTTGAGGACGGATGAAGCTCGCATGAGCGAGTTGCCCACGCTCGAAGTCTCCAGTGTCCAACGGAATTGAGAAACCATCCGATCGAGCGCGCGTAGTGATCTGACAGAGGATGAGATCATCACCTGGCAGATTGGCAATAACGAGCGCGGGTCTGCGCTTTCCGACCGTAAGATCCGTCTGCGGAAACGGAATGACGACGACTTCGCCAGCTACAGGTTTGCCCACGCGGCATCCTCTTCTGGGGAGTTCCAATCGCGCGCGAGAACAGATTCGCTCAGCTCCGCGCCATTAAACGATTCATCGCCCGCGCTCTTCTTCAAACGCAGCGCGAAATCGTAAACCTTTCGTTGTAAGGGCTCGGGTAGATTCGCAATCTCTTTGTCGATCAATTCGCGCGTGCTCACGATAGGATCATCTCACAATTACGTCTTTGCGTAAACCTCCGAACCCTTCTCTACGAATTCTTTCCTCTTTTCCTGCATTCCTGATTCGATTGCTTCTTCACTCGTTAGGCCGTGTTCGGCTGCGTACTTTCGAACGTCCTCAGTTATCTTCATGGAACAGAAGTGCGGACCGCACATGGAGCAGAAGTGTGCGGTCTTAGCGCCTTGAAGTCGTTGCCGCCCATCAACTCCTCCCGCTCCTTAGCGAGCCTACCCGTCTATGTCGGCTTATCCCATTCGCCTCCATTCCTGCGGCAATAAATTTGTGATGCATTAGCGGTAAACCTCGCGGCGATGACGGATTCGCTGTATTCGGACAACTCGAATCACATCGGCGATTTCGTAGATGATGCGATAATCCCCGACGCGAACTCGCCAGTCGTGCTTCGTTCCAGCAAGTTTACGGCTGCTGGATGGCCGCGGATTTTCCGCGAGAGCGCGGAGGACATTTGCAACGCGTGATCGGATCTCGGCGGAGAGGCGCTTCAGGTCTTTCTCGGCTGCGCGCTCGACGACGACCTGATACATTCCTCAGCTCTTCGCCAGATCGGCGAGCACGTCTTCCAAGGGGCGATAATGAAGCTTCCTGCGGCGTGCCTTCTTCAGCCATGCGACATCTTCTGCGTCTTCCAATCGCTCGAGTATCTCCTGATATTGCTTGATCGGCAGGATCACTGAAACGGGCCTGCCCTTTTTCGTGATGATCTCGGGCTCGGGAAGCGCGGCTTTCATGACACGAATGTATCAGCCTTAAGCCTTCGAGTAAATCTCGGCGCCCTTCTCGGCGAACTCTTTCCTTTTTTCCTTCATTCCCGATTCCAAAGCTTCCTCTTCGGCGATGCCTTGTTCCGCGGCGTATTTGCGGACGTCTTCGGTTATTTTCATACTGCAGAAGTGAGGACCGCACATGCTACAAAAGTGTGCGGTCTTTGCGCCCTCTTGCGGCAACGTCTCGTCGTGGAACTCGCGCGCGGTTTCGGGATCGAGTGACAGATTGAATTGATCTTCCCATCTGAACTCGAACCTGGCTTTTGAAATTGCGTTGTCGCGGTATTGGGCGCCGGGATGGCCTTTTGCTAAATCGGCGGCGTGCGCGGCGATCTTGTAGGCGATGACGCCGTCTTTGACGTCTTTCTTGTTCGGCAAACCGAGATGTTCTTTCGGGGTGACGTAACAAAGCATGGCACAGCCGTACCAGCCGATCATGGCCGCGCCGATCGCGCTGGTGATGTGATCGTAGCCGGGCGCGATGTCGGTGGTGAGCGGGCCGAGAGTGTAGAACGGCGCTTCACCGCACCACTCGAGTTGTTTCTCCATGTTCTCTTTGATCATGTGCATGGGAACGTGGCCCGGGCCTTCGTTCATGACTTGCACGTGCTGTTTCCAGGCGCGCTGAGTCAGCTCACCTTGCGTGAAAAGTTCGGCGAACTGCGCTTCGTCGTTCGCGTCCGCGATTGAACCGGGCCGCAAACCGTCGCCGATGGAGAAGCTGACGTCGTAGGCGGCCATGATCTCGCAGATCTCGTCCCAACGGGTGTAGAGAAAACTTTCCTGGTGATGCGACAAACACCACTTCGCCATGATCGAGCCGCCGCGCGAAACGATGCCGGTGGCGCGCCGCGCCGTCATGGGGATGTATCTTAATAGGACCCCGGCGTGGACGGTGAAGTAATCTACCCCCTGCTCTGCTTGTTCGATGAGGGTGTCGCGATAAATTTCCCAGGTCAGTTCTTCCGCGCGCCCGCCGATTTTTTCGAGCGCCTGATAAATCGGGACGGTGCCAATCGGCACGGGCGAGTTGCGAACGATCCATTCGCGCGTGGCGTGAATGTTTTTACCGGTGGAAAGATCCATGACGGTGTCGGCGCCCCATTTCGTGGCCCAACGCATCTTCTCGACTTCTTCCTCGATCGACGAGGCGACGGCGCTGTTGCCGATGTTGGCGTTGATCTTGACCAGGAAATTGCGGCCGATGATCATCGGCTCGATTTCCGGATGGTTGATGTTGGCCGGGATGATGGCGCGGCCGCGGGCGACTTCTTGCCTAACGAATTCGGGAGTGATTTCGCGCGAGATGTCGGCGCCGAAACTTTCGCCGACATGTTGCTGCCCTAACGAGTTTCTGACCTCTGACCTCTGATCGCTGACCTCCGCATTGCCATTCTCCCGAATGGCGATGAATTCCATTTCGGGCGTGATGATTCCCTGTCGTGCGTACCAGAGTTGCGTGACGGCGTGACCGGCATTTGCGCGCAACGGTCTGCGTTTCTCGCCGCGAAAATGTTCGAGGCGATTTTTTGTGCGCTCGGCGCTGCTCGCGTATTCTTCGTGACCGCGTGTGAGGTAACCGTTGTCTTCCGGTTTTACATCGCGGCCGTCATATTCCGCCACGTCGGCGCGCTGGCGAATCCATTCCAGGCGCAAGGCGGGAGTGCCAATGCTCGAATCGCTGGCAAAGTCTGGATCGCTCCAAGGTCCACTCGTGTCGTAAACACGGATCGGCTCGTTAGGCTCGACCGTCCCGTCGAAGCTTTTCGTGTTCGCCTGACTGATCTCGCGAAATGGAACACGCACATCGTCGTGCAGTTTTCCGCTTACGTAAACTTTGCGCGAGTTCGGTAATTGATCGGAGGACGACATGGAGTTTGTCTCTCCAGCTGGGATTGAATCTTTTTCGGCGATCATAAGAATGTGAATAAGGAAAACAGGAACGCAGGAAAAAAATGAGAACAAGTTGTATCCATCATTTCTTTTTTTCCTGATTCCATTTTTTCCGGGACATAAAAAAACCATGCGCGAGAACGCATGGCTAAAAGATCATTCCTCGCTTCCTTCGGCGGCATTACCCGCATCAGGTTCAAGGGGTCGTCCGAATTTCTTCGGACCTCTCAGCCTCTGGCTCCCCCGCTTCGAAAACAGAATAGGAGCGGAGAGAATGAAGTCAACAGATCAGAGATCAGAGATCAGAGATCAGAGATCAGAGATCAGAGATCAGAGATCAGAGGCGGAGGTCGGAAGTCGGAAGAAGATCGCCGAGCGATCGCGGCGCTGAGGCCGCTCCCACCTTGTGAGAAAGATTAGTTGCTGACGGGAACGACGGGCGGCGCGGGCGATTTGCTCGGAGCGGTGGAATCGCGCGCCATCAGCTCGCCGGAAGTTGCGCGACGATAATCGGCGGCGAGCATTGGGCGCGTCTTCTTGTCCGCGAGATCGCGATAGCCGTCGATGCCGTCGCAAATCGATTGCGCGAGTTTGCCGCGCCAATCTTTATTCGCGATGAGGCGGCTCTCGCCGCGCTCGGTGAGAAATCCGCCTTCGATGAGAACAGCGGGAGTTTTCGTCAGGCGCAAGACGGCGAAACGCGCGCGCTTAATGCCGCGATCGAATTCGTCGAGATGCCCGACTAACGAATGATAAATACTCGCGGAAAGTTCGATGCTCTGCGCGTCGAACGGACTGCCGTTCTGGCGATTGATAAAGCTGAGAGCGAGACCGTCGTCCTGCGATGAAGGCGAACCGACCGGCGTGAGCGAATAGATTTCAAAACCGTTCGCGTCGGCGTTCCGATCGGTCGCATTAAAATGAATGCTGACGAAGACGGAATCTTTTTGTGCATTGGCGATGCGCGCGCGCAATTCCAAGGGAACGAAGACGTCGCTCTCTCGCGTCATGATTACCTTGAATCCTTTGGCCTGAAGCAGCGGGCGCAGTTGGCGCGCGACATCGAGTGCGAAATCTTTCTCGCATCCGTAACCGCTGGTCGCGCCTTTGTCGTAACCGCCGTGGCCGGGATCGAGCACGATCGTCTTCACTTTGCCGAGGTTCGGAATCATTTGCGGACGCAATTGCGGCTCCAAAGTTTTCGCAAGATCGACGCGCGAGATCATGAGTTTTCCGTCCTTCTCGATGACGGGAAAGGAAAGCCAGTTGCGCACGCCGTTAACCATGATCTCCCGGCTGTCGAAGCGCGCTTCGATTTCGCTGTGCTCGTTCCCAAGCCGCACTTTCTTGAGCAAGGGATCGGCGACGGAAGAGAGATGATAAAACGTCGCAATGTTATCGAGGGTGAGATAATCGCGATTGCCGACTTTGACGACCTGCCAGTCAGACGCGGACTTGGCCACGGCCAAATGCGTGGCAAGCGCGCAAATGAGAAAAGCCAGGAGTTTCGGCAAACGGATCATGCGAGCCTCTATTATGGGACATTCGCCCCGTTCTGGCAATGGGGAGTTAAATCGCGATTTTCTTTAACTTCCGTCACTTTTTTGAGAATCTGTCCCGCCAAATCTCGTATTAAATATAGGGAGAATATCATCTATGCCTTACACACGAATCACTTCGCGATTATTCACATATGTCGCTCTGACCCTCGCCGGCTCGGCTTTCTGCCATACGGCGATTGCCGCCACGGCCTGCGTCTGGCGGGTTACTAATGTTCCTGTGCCTTTTTATCTGGTGGGCACAATGCATGCGTTAGCCAGCGCCGATTACCCTTTACCCGAGGCGTATTATCAAGCGTTACACGAATCCAAGCGCCTGATCTTTGAGCTAAAGCCGGATCCCAAAAGCGATTACCCGCGGAAATTTGCCGCTGCGGCTGTCTATCCAAAAGGAGACTATATCCAGCGTCATATTCACCCGAAAACCTGGGCGATTCTTTCCCGCGCTTACCGCGGTTCGAGCTATTTTGGGAAAACTTTTACTATGGGAGACTATTATATAGACAGCATTGAAAAACTTCGGCCATGGGCGGTGGCGTATTTTATTTGGGGCATTCGGGGGTATAGCGACGTCTACGGCGAGTACGGGGTAGATGATTACCTCGCTTATCAAGCAAAGCGTTTCCACAAAGAAGTCGCTGGAATCGAAAGCGATAATGAACATATCGCTGTCTTAGCCGATTTTTCAGAAATCGAGTCGGAACTAACCCTGGTTGAAGCGATTGTTCGCGGAGACAAGCGACGGGACGATTACAATGCAGCTCGTGCCGCTTGGAAACGCGGTGATATAGAAGCTTTGAGGGCAGTTGATCAGCGAAGCCGCAATTTAAATCCAGGTGCGGATGTAAGGCTTCTCGATGAGCGGAATGTGCGATGGATTCCGCGAATCAAAGCAGAAATGAAAACGGGTGTACCAACCTCCCTCGTGGTGGGAGCCGGTCATTTCATGGGACCAAATGGTGTCGTGGAATTATTGAAACGAAGCGGTTACAAGGTCGAGCAACTCTAGATCGGCCAAGCAACTTGCGTTCTGAAATCGGGACGGCGAAATCACGGAATTGATTCGCCGATGACGGCGGTATCGCTGACACACTTTTGTAACTCGCTCTCACCCAGCGCAGTTTACAAATTGGTGCGAGTGGCACGAGCCGTGCGATATTGCCGGACGTTCTGACGCCGATCATTCGACGTCATACGTTCAATCAACCCGCAGCTAACGATTGGTTCGAGAGGCGCTTTGCATCTCACGTCACGTCGTTATCTCTCAATACAACTTATGATTAAATCACTTCTTTTAACGTTGGCCTGCTCGTTAGGCTTAATCACTTTGCGCGCGCAGACCGAACCGGAAAAATCACCCGCTGCGCCGGAGGCATCACGTCCGCCTACCATGCACGATGCCGCGCACGCGCCAAAAAACGAACCGCCACCGATCGCGCCTGGTTCAAAAGCAGAAGCGAAGACCGAGCCGGGCGCGAAGCCAAAAATCGATAAGAACCCGCCGGCGTTCGACACTAAGAACATGGATACGTCGGTCAAACCCGGCGACGATTTTTTCGAGTACGCGAATGGCGGTTGGCTCAAGCGCACGCCGATCCCACCGGAGTACGCGCGCTGGGGAAGTTTCAATGAACTGATCGAAAAGAATAACGACGCGTTGCATGGGATCGCGCAAAAGGCGGCCGAGGTCGCGCCCAAAGAAGCGGGCAAAGATAAAATAGAAAAAGCGGCATCGGCCGATCTGCAAAAAGTCGGCGACTTTTATGCGAGCGGCATGGACGAGAAGAAAATCAACGCCGCGCGCGTGAAGCCATTGCAGGATGAATTCAAACGCATCGACGCGATGAAAGATGCGAACGATCTCGCAAAAGAGGTCGGGCATCTGCACAGCATGGGAGTCGGCGCGGTCTTCGGTTTCACTTCCGGACAGGACGACAAAAACAGCACAATGGTGATCGCGCAGGCGTTTCAAGGCGGGCTCGGGATGCCGGACCGCGATTATTACACGAAGGACGATGAGGCTTCGAAAAAATTGCGCGAACAGTACGTCGCGCACGTGACGAAAATGTTCACGCTCCTCGGCGATTCCAAAGACGTGGCGGCGAAGAACGCAAAGACCGTGATGAACATCGAAACATCATTGGCGAAGCCGGCGCGCACGCGAGTGGAATTGCGCGATCCGCAAAAGAATTACAACAAAATGTCGGCGAACGATCTGCAGAAGCTCACGCCGGATTTTAACTGGAGCGATTATTTTACGGCAACGAACCTGCCGGTCGCTGGCGATATCGATGTCGGTCAGCCGGATTTCTTCAAAGCGGCAAATGACGTTTTGAAAACTGTTTCGCTCGACGATTGGAAAACTTATCTGCGCTGGCATCTCGTGCATGGCGAAGCGCCCACGCTCTCGATCGATTTCGACAAGGAGAATTTCGATTTCTTCGGCAAAACGCTCACCGGCGTGAAGGAGCAGAAGCCGCGATGGAAACGCGTCGTGAGTGCGACGGATAACGAATTAGGCGAAGCGCTCGGCAAACTTTACGTGGCCGATAATTTTCCACCACAGGCAAAAGAGCGTGCGCTGGAGATGATCAACAATCTGAAAGAAGCGCTCGCGGAAGACATCAAATCGCTCGACTGGATGGACGACGCCACGAAACAGGAAGCGCTGAAAAAACTCGCGGCGTTCTCCGTGAAAGTTGGTTACCCGGACAAGTGGCGCGATTACTCGCTGCTGAAAATCGATCGCGGTCCATACGTCGTGAATGTGTTGCGGAGCGACGCATTCGAAGTCGCGCGCGAACTGAAGAAAATCGGCAAACCGGTCGATCGCAGTGAATGGGGAATGACACCGCCAACAGTGAACGCGTACTACAACCCGACGATGAACGAGATCGTTTTCCCGGCGGGAATTTTGCAGCCGCCATTCTTCAATGCGAACGCGGATGATGCGATTAACTATGGCGGGATCGGCGCCGTGATCGGGCACGAGATGACGCACGGCTTCGATGACCAGGGACGTCAGTACGATGCGTCCGGGAATTTGCGCGATTGGTGGTCGGCTGCGTCGGCGGAAGCGTACACGAAGCGCGCGAAAGAAGTTGTCGATCAATACGCAGCCTACGAGCCGTTGCCGGGAGAACATCTGAACGGCGAACTGACGCAGGGCGAGAACATTGCCGACATCGGTGGAATAAAAATCGCATATATCGCCTTAAAAAAAGCGCTCGCGAAACATCCGGAGGACGCCAACAAAAAAATCGACGGCTTTACACCGGAGCAAAGATTCTTCCTGGGCTTCGCTCAGATCTGGCGCGCGAATCAGCGCCCTGAAGAGACGAAACGCCGCATCATGATGGACCCGCATTCGCCGGGAGAATTCCGTTGCAATGGGCCGCTCTCGAACATGCCGGAATTCGCGCAGGCCTTTGATGTGCCGGAAGGCTCGAAGATGGTTCGTCCATCGGACAAACGCGCCGCGATTTGGTAATTCGTTAGGCGATCTCGAACATTCAAGCCGCCACTCACGCGCATGTGTGAGTGGCGGTTTTGTTTGCGTCGCTTGTGATTCTGCCTCCCACGCGGTCATCCTGAGCGAAGCGAAGGACCTCGCGAGCGTCCGATCCGATTTCGTGAGATTCCTTTCGCGTTCCCTCGGGATGACCGCACACTTGAGGCAACGTGGGAGCGGCCTTAGTGCCGCGATTGAACGAGCACAAATCTATCGGGGCACTGAGGCCCCTCCCACTTTTTATTCCTTCGCGATCTTGCCGCCCCAGGAAAGTATCTTTGCTTTCGTGCCGGCGGCTTCGGCTTCTTTGATGTCGCCGTTGCGGTTGTAAAAAAGCGAAAGACTGGTCCAGCCGATTTGGTCGTTAGGCCGCAACTCCGTTGCCTTTTTTCCGGCTTCGATCGCTTCGGGGAAGCGGCCAACCTTCATCAGCGCCATGCCGAGTGCGTGCCAGCCATCGAAAAACTCAGGATCCAATTCGACGCAGCCGCGATATTTTTCGACGGCGCTTTCCAATTCTCCAATCGCAAGATCGCCATTCGCGTCGTCGAAAAGTTCGTCGAGCGTGGGCATGCTCGCCTATCCTGCGGCCAATTGGAAATTCGCGTCACGCCGGCGATCGCGCAGCCATTCGTAGAAAACAACGCGCTGCATCGCGTCCTGCATGCGGCTATCGAGCATCGGTCGCTGCTTCGCGTAATCGCCTTCGTCGATCGGTTCGCGCTTTTCCAAAACCGCAATCAAACCGCCATCTGCTGTCGGGACGAATTGCGAAACTTCGCCGGCCTTTAATTCCGCGGTTGATTCTTTGATCGATACCAGATCGGGCGCTTCCGGCTTGTCTTTCTTCGCTTGTAGTTGCAGGGGCGAATCATCCATTTGCGAGAATGTCGGGATCGCTTCCGCTTTTAAACCGGCATCTTGAATCGCTTTGTCGGCGGGAGTTCCGGCCTTCAGTTTTTCCGCGATCTTGCTTCGTGCTTCCGCTGCCTTACTCGCGAGCATTTGCTGGACTCGCTCCTGCTTGAGCGATTCCACAATTTTCGGTTTCGCTTCTTCCAACGACACTGGACGCGAAGCCGTTATACCGGCGAGATGAAAAATGTAGAATCCATCCGCGCTTTGTACGGCATCGCTGGTTGGTTGTTCGTTTGTGAGTTGGAACGCCGTTTGCGCAAGTTGCGGATCGGCCTTCAGCAACGGATCCGGTACGGCCGCACTAAATTCGCCGGTCTCCTTCACTGGCGCATTGAACTTGGCGGCGACTTGTTTGAAATCGGCGCCTTTAGCGAGGAGAGCCTGTGTGAAATCGTTCGCCTTATCGGCTAATTGCTGCAACACATCGATCCGCGCTTTGTCCTTCAGCTTCTTTTGTTCGTCGGTAAGAGCGAAGTTCACAAAATCCACTTTGCGCGTCTCATCAGTTTTCAGCTCGGCCTTGTGCGTTTCGTAATATTTCGCAACGTCCGCGTCGCTGATGTTGATGTCCTTCGCAAAATCCTCTTTATGAAATCGAACGACGACGACGTGCATTTTTCCGAACGCCTCCTCGTAATTGGTGCGGCTTTCCGAATCGGCCACACGCACGCCGTTGCCGATCAGTTGTTTGATGCGACTGAGAATTAGCTGATCGCCCGCGAGCTCTTCAATCTGCGCTTCGTTGAATCCGAGCGACGGCAGCACGTTTTGCGTGAAGTCCGTGTACTTCTTGAGATCGAAACCACCTTCGCCCTGGAACACGCGAAACGTTTTCACAACCTCGGCGACCTCGGAGGAAGTAGGATGAATGCCCAGCTTTTCCGCTTCGTGCTGGAGGATCAATCGATTAGCCGCGAATTCGTTGAAGGCTTCGTTTTCGCTGTTAGCGCCCGCGACCAGATCCTGCAGCAGCGTAAACATGCCGAGCTCGCGCGCGAGATTAAACAGACGCACGCTGCGCTGGAACTCGATCCGGCTGATGTTGCGATCGTAAATGCGACCGAACAAATCCGAATGCACCGCGCCGTAATCCGGCCGCTGGACGAAATAGAAAATGAACGGGATCGCGAGGATCGCGATTACAATCATCAGCCATTGCCGATGTTTGCGCAGAATTGTCATCATAATCTTAAAAGGATTTGTAGCAGCGGCCGGCGACCGCGCTTGATTCAAATTGAAGGAGCAGAAATTAGCGACGCTCCGCTACAAGTAAATGCTCAATCGCCAAAGGAAATTTTGACGTCGCGCGCGGTCTGCACCATTTCGCCATCAGGCGGAACGAGACGAAGACGATTCACCGCGTCGGCGATCGGCACATGTTTCACCTGATAATTTTGATAGCTCACCATCGAACCGAATTGCTGGTCCTTAATTAACTGCACGGCTTTCACGCCGAAACGTGTGCCGAGAATTCTGTCGAGCGTGGTCGGCGCGCCACCGCGTTGCAGATGACCAAGAACACATGCGCGCGTTTCTTTTCCGGTGCGCACCGCGATTTCCCGCGCTACGATCTCGCCGATTCCGCCGAGACGAAACTCGCCGTCTTCCATCTCGCGTTTGACCTGCTGGCCATCTTTCGCGCGCGCACCTTCCGCGACGACGACGAGCGTGCTCAAATGATCTTCCGCATCGCGCTTCTTGATCGCGGAGGCGATCTTGTCGTAGTCGAACGGAATTTCGGGAACCAAAATAATATCGGCGCCGCCAGCGATTCCTCCATGAAGCGCAATCCAACCGGCGTGACGCCCCATTACTTCTACGACCATGACGCGTTTATGACTGCTCGCAGTGGTATGCAGCCGATCGAGCGCGTCCATTACCGTCGCGACCGCCGAATCGAAACCGAACGTCATCGCTGTTGCTTCCAAATCGTTGTCGATTGTTTTGGGCACGCCGATGCAGTTGATGCCGGCTTCCTGAAGTTGCAGCGCAGTCGTCATCGAGCCATCGCCACCGACGATGATGAGCGCTTCGATTCCCAGTTCTTTCAAAACATTGCGTGATTGCTCGATCACTTCCGCGGAAACCGTGGCGCGATCGCCGGCTCCGACTTTCGCGATGAAGTGCCCTCGATTGGTGGTCCCGATGATGGTGCCGCCGAGGGACATGATCCCCTCGGTGGTTTTTTGATCGAGGACGATGTAATGGGCCGGCGGAAGCAATCCTTCGAAGCCGTCGCGAAATCCGATGACTTCCCAGCCAAGTTTTTCGGCAGCGAGAACAACACCGCGCAAAACTGCATTCAGCCCGGGACAGTCACCACCGCTCGTCAGAACGCCGATGCGTGGCTTTGCCATGAATGCAATCTACTCGAGAATTTTTTTCGGATCAGCCAATCGGCCGCCAGCCGACCATTGATCGTAGAGCTGCCAGCCGCGCGTGAGAAGTTGCGATCCCTCACCGAAACGATCGGAGCTACCTAACAAGACGACGATGAGGCGACGGGGATAAATCTTTGTCACCCCGCCCTGTTGCACAATTTCCGAATCGCGATGCGCAGAGAGAACAAGACAATCGCCCGCGCGCGCGGTGCGGCCGGTCTTCACGCCGTCAACACCGTTCACGCCCACGAGTTCGTTGGTGTTACGCAAAAGATAGTTCAGGCGATGGCCTCCACGTTGAAAGGAAATCTGACGGGTTTTCTGCGAGACATAAAAACGAAAGCCCGCATTGTTCATCGCGTAACGAGTCATGCGCGCGACATCCGCCGCGGTGGAAAAAGGATGCTCCTTGTCGTCGATTCCTTGCGGATTAAGAAAACGCGTTCGCTCCATGCGCAGGTGTTTTCCCAAAGCATTCATCTGTCCGACAAAAACGGCGACCGCATTGGGGCGGGCTTCCGCAGCCGCGGGAACGACAGATTGCAACGCCTGTCCAACGTGATTTGCCAGGGCATACGCTGCGATGTTGTCCGACTGCACGAGCGCAGCGTAGAGCAAATCTCGCAACGTCATCGCATCGCCAGGTTGAAAGCCAAGGTAATTTTCGCTCGTTCCGACGAAGGCTTCCGGCGGAATGGTCGCCATCTGATTAAGATTGCCGCCGCGTTTCGCAGCCCAATCCAGCACTACCATGGCGGTGGCGATCTTTGTGAGACTGCCGATCTGTCGCTTTTGTTTCGATTCGTGCTCGTCGAGCACGTAACCCGTTTGGGAATCAATGACGAGGTACGCCTGAGCGGCGCAAGCGGTGCGACTTGCTCCCGTCAAAAGAGCAATCGCAGCAAGAAGAGGAAGAAAACGTCTCAAAAAAATCACGGCGGGACGTTAAGCGAGCGGACTTTATTGGCAACAGCAAACGCGTAACGCGAAGATTCTGCTAGCGCAAGGTGACGTCGGCACGAGCCCCGTATCGGAAGGGATCCTCGCTCAAGACGAGGTAGACTCGCTCTGCGGCGTTTTTCAAATCGAAGGGCGTCGCCCGTCCGAGGCCGCTCGCACGCAGTGTCCCGAGTTTTCCCTGAAGCTTGCTGCCACCCGCAAGATCAAATTCGTAAACGACCAAGCCGCGTGAAACATCTGTCACTCGAACATGCAACGCCAGAAACGACCTGCCAACACCCAGGTTACCGAGGAAAAATCGGCCAACCTGGCTGCCGCCATCTACCACTTGGAATTGGCCGTCGACCAACCAACCGACGGTCGGTTCCTGGTTTTCTTCGAGGATTCTTGCTGGCGCGATTTTTTCGAGCTGCTCTTTCAAATCAGTGGCAAACGCAACCGGCGTAAGAGCCTTTCGAATCGGCATCTCACCTTCTGAGGCCGCGACGTCGCCCTTAAAAATCGCCGTGTCGATGCAAAATGGGCGTATGTAGATCGCGGTCGGATGACTCGAGCCGACACCGCAGTTCACCATGTGAACGTCGTTTTGCGATCCGACATCCTTGGCGTCGATCGCCGCGCTGCTGCTTGAAGACCCGACCTCACTTTTGGTGACGTACATGTCAGCGCAGGAACAAAGAAAAAGGCTACTCGCAATCGCAATCAATGGTTTCATAAATGGTCAATTTCAGGCGCTCGCCAACACGTTCGGAACGGGCCGACGAATCGATGATGCTTTTTGATGCAACTCTCGTGCCGCTTTTTAAGAAAATTGCGACCGGCGTTTATCTCGGCGGATCATTGCGATCCGCCAGCGCTCAGGCTTGCCTGTGCGCGCGTGTGCGAGTGACCGTCCACCGCGCCAGAAAATAGATCACAATAGCGCTCGGCAGCGCCAGCAGGAGCGAACCTACGCAAGCTGGCCAAACGAGGCCGATGAAATGATGCCAGTCGAGATAATCACGCAATCCAAGATGGCCAAAACGCACGCGTTCCGGTGCCGAATGGTGCAGAATCCAATAACCGATTTTGTATTCCGCCAAATAAATCGCGGGCATGAATGGCAGAATGACATCGTGCAGCGTCACACTGATGGCGGCGGCGATCTTATTGCTATTAAAGAGCCAGGCAACACCGATGGAGAGCAACGTCTTCATGCTCCAAAGCGGCGTGAACCCAAAAAAAACGCCGATTGCCAAACCCAGAGCGATCGAGTGCGGCGTGTCCTTGATCGAAATCAAGCGTTCGTGGTGCGCCCACCACCAATCTTTAAAACGCGTCCACAAACTCCGGCGTGCGGACTCATCGCTTCGGTCAGTGTTTTGCAAATAGCTCTCCCTGCCGTGGTGGCGTTTTTATGATTTGTCCCAGCGCAGCGCGCAGCCGCAACGCAGCCCGCGGAGCGTAATCGAGATTGTTGTTATTGAAAACGACGTGCACTTCGTCAGCGGAACGCTTCAATTTTCGACTGCGCTCTGCCACCTCCTCAATTTCGTCATCGCTGTAATCGTAATCGAAACGCGACGCAACTGTCTTGCCTTTCAGGTAAGCCTTCGCATTCCGCCCATGCAATCTCAAATACGTTCGACGCGGATTTGTAATCGCGTCGAGATCCGATGGCGCAATCGTGAAGTGATTTTCTGCAGGCGCGTTAACTAAGATCAGAATTATTTTATGGCGGCGAAGAAATTGAAGACTCGCGTCCAACTGCGAGCCGGCAAGCCAGTGACGATTTCGAAATTCTATCGCGATGCGGTAACCACTAAGATTCGTGAGCAGATTTTCGAGCTCCGAAAGAGCGTGCATTTTCGGCGAAAACGAAGGTGATAATTGGAGAAGAAGCATTCCAAGTTTTCCGGCATCGCGCAAAATTTCCAAAGAGGGTCGAAACGAATCGATCATCGCAGATTCAATTACAGGGGTGAGATCGATTTTCGAGTCGCTGCCTTTTCGGGACACCGTGCTGCGAAGTTTTGGCGGGATGAATTTTGCGGAGGTTGCGTGGCGCGAGAGAAGCCGATGCAGTTTCACGTCGAAGATGAAAGTATCCGGTGTGCCGCGACACCAACGCGTCACCATTCGAGAATCAGGGACGGAATAAAATGTAGAGTTCACTTCCACCATTTCGAAGTGCCGCGCGTACCAGGGTAATCGCTCCAAGGGCGAAAGACCTTTCGGAAACCATTTTTGGATGAATCCCGGATCAGACCAGCTGGCCGCGCCGGTCAAAATTTTTTCGCCTCCTTTTTCCTGCCTGGTTCGCGACATTCCGAAACAACCCGGATAAAATCTGACGCAAATGAGGAGCGGCCTCCGGAGAAATTGGTTGCGGGGGCGGGATTTGAACCCGCGGCCTTCAGGTTATGAGCCTGACGAGCTACCAGGCTGCTCCACCCCGCGTCTTGGGCACGAGTATGCTGGATCAGAAGCCGAATGCAAATGCGAATTTTGCACGCGTTATAAAAGAAGAGACTTGCTGTCGGTATACCGGTGCGCAACATGTACGGCTTTCATCCGAAGGAGATTCCAGCGTAGCTCAGTGGTAGAGCGGTCGGCTGTTAACCGATTGGTCGTAGGTTCGAATCCTACCGCTGGAGCCAGATTCGGAGCCGCAAATAAATGAAGGGGAAAAAGCGGCTCGCTGGGGCGAGTAGGGAAATTCAGCTCGCGAAAGGCTTCGGACAGCGATTTGCCGGCGCTTGGCACCAAAAATGGTCCGCTCGGTATAAGCCGAAAACTCCGATGGTTCGGAAACGATGCACCGCCAAGCCAAAGCTAAAGTGACTGGAAACCACACACAAAAAAAATCAACGCGGGCGAAGTGGTTTTTTGCGATGCAGATATCGCTTTTAGGCACTCCGAAATCTCATGAAGCCCACCGTTGTGAGTAAGATGGCATGAATGGTGATATGACGGAACCACCATGTCCGCTAGAAACTGCAAAAAACAAGAGCCCGATACTCCCCTTTTCGAATACAAACTCCATGATAAATAGATTGTAAATAGATTGACTACCGACACCGAAATGTAGTTGGCTCTAGTGAGTCTAGCGATTATAGCCCACCTCAACCAACCGAGGGCACAGCTAACAAAAGAAACTATGCTTAGAATTAACGGTTCTGCCCAAAAATCGAGGCGATGGACCAAGGGCGGCAGCTTGTCTGAATCCAATGAAGCCGTCGCTTATTCGCCAAGCAAAAACCATTCGAATGTGCATCTAGTCTACCGCTTCTCTTCTTGAAAAACGTGATATCGGACTTTTCTTCCTCACAAAGCATCGTCGCTAATCGGAACGACTCGAATTCCGTTTCGCGCAACGGGTCACATATGAACTCGTCCAATGGAAACCGGACGTCTTCTCCTGTCTCGCGCAGCGATGATCAAAGCCCTCCCGAACGGAAAAGCGCGAACGAGCATTGTGTGCAAATTCCAAAGTGGAAGCGCATTCTCGATTTGAGTCTGGTTGCCTTGAGTTTTCCGTTTTGGTTACCGGTAATGATTTTGATCATGTTGTTGATCAAGATCGGTTCGCCTGGACCAATTTTCTACCGGCAACAGCGCGTTGGTCATCGAAGAAGGCTTTTCATGATCTTCAAATTTAGGAGCATGAAAGTGAATGCGGAAACCCGGACTCACGAGCGCCACTTCGCGAACTTAATAGGAGATAATTCGCCCATGACGAAGCTCGACGCCGCTGGGGATCCGCGGCTGATACCATTCGGACGCCTCTTGCGTGCGACCGGTTTGGACGAGCTGCCTCAGCTTTTCAATGTCATTCGAGGCGAAATGAGTTTGGTTGGGCCACGTCCCTGTCTGCCGTATGAATTTGAGCGTTACGAACCCTGGCAACAGGAAAGGGTCAATGCGGCGCCGGGCTTAACTGGTTACTGGCAGGTGAACGGGAAAAACAAGACTACCTTCGGCGAAATGATCGAGATGGACATCTTGTATTCGAAACATATGTCTGTCCTTCTAGATTTATTGATTATGCTGAAGACCATTCCTGCCATCATTCAACAGGTATCGGAAGCACGAGCTGGGGCGCGGACCCAGAACATTGCACCAAGGGCAGTCCGTCGCGGGCCCTCAACATTCGCAACGTAAAATCAAAAGGGCTCAAGAAATAATGAAACCGCCTGTTTCGGTCGGCGTGGTTGGGTGTGGATACTGGGGACCGCTGCTTGTTCGCAATTTCAAGGGGCTGCCCGATTGCCGACTCAAAGCTGTATGCGATTTGAGCGAGGCACGCTTGAAACATATTCGGAGCCTTTACTCAGACGTTGAAGGAGTTACTGGCTACGATCAACTCCTCAACGGCGTCGGGCTCGATGCTGTGGTGATTGCCACCCCGGTTAAACACCATTTCAGTTTAGCGAAAGCGAGTTTGGAGGCGGGCAAACACACTCTCATCGAAAAGCCAATGGCCGCGTCATCGGCTGAATGTGAAGAACTGAACGAGATTGCGAAACGCAATGGCCTCGTCTTAATGGTTGGCCACACTTTCCTTTATTCGTCCGCTATTCGGAAGATCGCGGAGATCATCCAGGCAGGCGATATCGGCGACATTCGCTACATTAATTCCCGTCGGCTAAACTTGGGTTTATTTCAAAAGGATATCAACGTCGCTTGGGATCTCGCGCCTCACGACATCTCGATTATCCTTCATATTCTGGGTGAATTTCCGATCTCGGTAAACTGTTCGGGCAACGGCCACGTTACGCCACACATCGAAGACGTGACGAACATGTCCTTGTCCTTCCGGCATAACCGCTTTGCCACAATCCAGAGCAGTTGGCTCGAGCCGCGAAAGGTTCGCGAAATGACGATCGTAGGATCACGTCGAATGATTGTTTACGACGATCTGCAGCCGAGAGAAAAAATCCGTGTTTACGATGTGCGAGTAGAGCGACCGCCTCACTACAACACGTTCGCTGAATTTCATTTCTCATATCATTATGGGGACAGCTATATTCCCTACATTGATCAGGAGGAACCGCTCAAAACCGAGTGCCAGCATTTCATTGATTGCATTCAAAGTGGCACCGAACCACTGACCAACGGACGCGCTGGATTAGAGTTGGTCAGAATTCTCGAAGCTTCTTCGCTGTCTCTTGAGGCGGATGGCGCTTCTATTAAATTCTCACAGGCACGCGAGGTAACTACCCCGTCGAAGGCACCTGAAGCGAAGAAGGTCGTGCACGCCGCGGTATGAGCGGCGGGCAACCTCCGCAGCCAAACAAACTGATCGCGTCGGACGTAAAGCTTGGACGCAACGTCCGGATTGAGGCGTTTGTTAATCTGTATGGCTGCGAGATCGGCGACGACACGAAAATCGGGACCTTTGTTGAAGTCCAAAAGGGATCCCGGATTGGGGAGCGTTGCAAGATATCAAGTCACACTTTTATCTGCGAAGGTGTCGTCATCGAGTCAGAAGTTTTTGTTGGACACGGTGTGACGTTCATTAACGATCGCTATCCCCGAGCCACAACGTCCGAGGGCAAGCCTCAAACTGACGCCGATTGGACCTGCCAAACCACGGTAGTCAAACGCGGTGCATCTATCGGATCGGGAGCAACGTTACTTGGAGGGATTACCGTGGGTGAAAACGCAATCATCGGCGCCGGTAGCGTCGTAACCAAAGACGTTCCATCCGATGCCACCGTTGCCGGAAACCCAGCGAGAATTCTTAGCCCAGCATAGCATGATGAAAATAGAAGTTCCTTTTCTCGATCTTGCAGCCCAACACGCGCCATTACGCGAAGAATTCGATCTGGCCATAGCCGAAGTAATCGATAGCAACGCCTTCGCCGGCGGACCATTCGTAACCAAGTTTGAAAACGAATTTGCATCCTTCTGTGGTTGCAACCATGCCATCGGACTAGGCAGCGGCACAGAAGCGCTTTGGTTAACACTTCTTGCACTGGGCGTCGGCCCAGGAGATGAAGTTATCACGGTTCCCAGTAGCTTCATGGCGACAGCAGAAGCTATTACCTACTGCGGCGCGAAGCCTGTTTTTGTCGACGTTGACGAACGCACTTACAACATGGATCCCGCGGAACTCGAAGCGGCCATTTCCAAAAAGACGAAGGCCATTATCCCCGTCCATTTATTTGGCCAACCAGCCGACATGGATCCTATTCTTAACATCGCGCGACAACATAACCTTTTTGTGATCGAGGATGCCGCGCAAGCTCACGGTGCAGAATACAAGGGTCATAAGGCTGGCACAATAGGCATCGCCGGCTGCTTTAGTTTCTATCCGGGTAAAAACCTCGGTGCCTTCGGCGAGGCAGGTGCGGTTGTAACAAACGATTCTGAGTTACAAGAAAAAATCCGGATACTGCGCGACCACGGTCAGGTTCGCAAATATCACCATACCATGATTGGCTGGAATTGCCGGATGGATGGAATTCAAGCCGCCGTGCTAAGTGTGAAACTACGACACCTGAAACGCGGCAATGACCTTCGCCGTGCACATGCGCTTAAGTATAACGAAGCCTTTGCCGGCATGGAGCGCCTTGTCACCCCATTGGAAGCCGAATACGCCAAACATGTTTACCACGTTTACGCTATCCGCGTCGAAGAACGAGCGGAGGTGATGGAGGCCCTGGGGGACAAGGGTATTGGATGCGGCGTGCATTACCCGGTTCCGATCCATCTCCAGGAAGCTTATCGGGAATTAGGATACGGGAAAGGAGCGTTCCCAATTGCGGAACGGACCGCCGATGAATTTCTTTCGTTACCAATGTTCCCGGAGCTGACTCACGAGCAACTCGAATTAGTCATCGAAGCAGTGAAGGACTGTGTGGCTGTTCCTGTCTAATTGAAGAGCGCTAACATAACCAGTGTCGGCTCAATCGCCGAGTTAGTGACGGCATCTGCGCCTTCGCCTTCGCTTTCAAGGCAAGCATCAGACTTGATAAAGTATAAGTGCGAGATAATTGATCCGGTCTCCGATACTCGCTGGGATCGGCTCGTTACTTTACATTCTGAGAGTCATATCTTCCATTCCTCCGCCTGGGCTAAAGTATTGTGCAGAACTTATGCACACAAGCCATTCTACCTTCATTTTGTTCAAGATAAGAAGACGCTCGCGTTGATTCCTTTGATGGAAGTAAGCAGCGTTCTGACAGGACGTAGAGGCGTTTGTCTTCCATTCAGTGACTTTTGCAGCCCCTTACTATTTAACCAAAGTGCTGAAAGCTTAATCGTAAATGAGCTTTCTAAGTTAGCTAGAAACCGGCGCTGGAAGTTTTTTGAACTGCGCACCGAGACCAAGCCCGAAGCTACTTCAGTTCCATCATCTACATATTACGTCCACAAGATCGATCTAAGTACGGGCAAAGATCAGCTATTCGCTCGTTTCGCTGATTCCGTACGCCGTGCAATTAGGAAAGCATCGAAGAGCGGAGTGACAGCGGAAATCAGCCAAAGTCGCGAAGCGTTGGCGACCTTCTATCGACTTCACCTGCGAACACGTCGGCGACATGGCCTGCCACCACAACCGTTCAAGTTTTTTGCTAATATTCACGAAGAACTACTGCAAAATGATACGGGTTTTGTCGTAATCGCGCGCGCCGCTTCACTCCCAATAGCGGGAGCCGTGTTCCTGCGGTTTGGGGATAACGCCACCTATAAATACGCCGCATCCGATGAGCGCTACCAACAGATGCGAGGGAACGACGTCGTGATGTGGGAAGGAATAAAGTTTTTGACGGAGGGGAGAGCTCAGACCCTGCATCTTGGTCGAACATCAATCGACAATGATGGTCTAAGGAAATTCAAGCTCGGCTGGAACGCGACCGAAGAGATGCTCCATTATTTTCGATTTGATACCGCGACGAACTCATGGCTTAATATGTCAGGTCTCCCCGGCAATTTGCACAAACAAGTCTTCGGCAGGCTGCCCTTGGCGGTCAATAAACTGGCGGGTTCTATGATTTATCCGCATCTCCACTAGAGCGTTTCAAAATGCCCGCCACTCTTACTATTCCCGAAGCCCCGGCCGCGGCCTCATCAGGCAGCTTTAATATTAGCGAGATTTTAGCTGCACTCTTTAAGCACAAGGGTAAGATCGTACTTTGCGCCCTTGTCGGTCTTCTTGCGGCCGCCGGAGTTTATGTCTTCTATCCGCGCCTTTACGAATCCGAGGCGAAGTTGCTCGTTCGTTATGTCCTAGATCGAAGTCCAATCGATCCTATCGATGGAGAAAAAACATCGAGTGCCAGCACAGGCTTCGGCAAGACCACGGAAAACGTCATTAATTCAGAAGTTGAGATCCTTAAGAGCTGGGACCTTTCAGTCCAAGTAGCTGAAGCAATAGGACCCAAGAAACTTCTTCCAGAAATGGGAGACGCAGCTACTACGACCATGGCCGCAGGCGTTATCAGTTCAGGTTTAGAGGTAGAAGCGCCAAAAGGAAGCGACGTCCTGTTTGTATCTTACACGAACAGCGATCCAGCGATTACAGCTTTAGTATTAAACGAATTTGTAAACCGTTATTTCGTTAAGCATCTGGAGGTTCACCGTTCCGCCGCTGCGTTCGATTTTGTTAGTCGCCAATCGGATCAGGTTCGTGCGCGCTTAAATGAAACGGACGATGCTCTGAAAGCATTGAAAGCCAAGGCTGGCATTACGTCAGTCGCTGATAACACAAACACCCTGAGCGCTGACGTCGTCAAAATCGAGGACCAGTACCTCAATGCAGAGGCCGAACTCGCTGAACAAACGGCTCGTGTTAAGGAAATAGAAGGTTCTTTAGGTACTACCGGGTCGGAGACTGCAATGGCAAAAACCAAGTCCGCAAACTCCGGGAGCAGCGAGGCCCCTTTACCAGCTTCCGCTAACGAAGTCGAACAATATCAGGCGCTGCTCAAAAGATTGGAAGGGGTCCGGCAAGCTGAACTCGATCTGCTCTCGAGATACACAGCTGAGAACGAATTCGTGAAATTGAATCGTGCCGAATTGAAGAAGTTGGAGAATCAAAAGCGCGAGCTCGAAAAGAAGTCTCCTAGCCTGATTGGGCAAACCGGGGGGACGGGAGGATCACCAGCCGGCCCCTTGGATCTCCCATCGGAAAGAACGCGTCTCGCTGGCACCAAAGCTAGAACGGAAATGCTCAAAGCTCGTTTGGATGAACGAACCAAACAACTTTCTGACGTAGGATCTCAAATCGCGGATCTCGAACGCAGGAAAGAACTTGAGGAAACTAACTATAAATACTTTGAAGGGGCGGTTGAAAAAGCCCGGGTTGATGAAGCACTGGATCCTTCGAAGATGCCTAACATTAGTGCGGTCCAAAGACCAACTCCGCCAAAGGTTGTTTTTGGCAAACGAGACAAGATCGTGTTGGGATTGGCCGGTGGTGGCTTGGCTCTTGGAATTGCCTTCGCCCTTCTTAAAGAGTTGATCTTGAATCAAACGATCAAGCGGCCGCTGGAATTGGAAACGCATTTGCGGACTCCGCTTTTGCTCACGATTCCTTTAAGCCCAACAAATGGCCGTGCCGCAACATTTCGTAGGAAGCTTCGCCAGAAAACCGGTGGAAATGGGGGAACCGCAGTAGCTCCCTGGGAAACCGAACACTTTATTCGACCATATTCGGAAGCGATACGAGATAGGTTGGGCCTCTACTTTAAGCTTAACGGAATGACCCATAAACCAAAACTTGTTGGTGTTACTGGCTTTTCTGAAGGAGCAGGGTCAAGCACGTTGGCTGCTGGGCTAGCGGCGGCTCTTTCAGAAATGGGAGATGGCAAAGTTCTTTTAGTAGACGTGAACTCGGGAAGCGAAGATGTTCATCCTTTCTTCCGAGGCAAATCAGCTCAGTCAATTACGGCAGCCCTTCAGTCTTCCTCTTCCACTCCTCCTGCCGCCGATGGGCTTTATCTCGCGACAGTTTCGCCCCCAAATGAAGCTGCAATGCCGCTTGCGCTCAAAAGGTTTTTTGAATTGATGCCCAACCTTAAGGCAAGTGATTTCGACTACATCATCTTTGACATGCCCGCCTTAAGCCAGACCAGTCCGACCTTGGGGATGGCTGGATTTATGGATAAGTTGTTAGTTATCGTGGAAGCGGAGAAGAGTAATCGTGAAGCTGTTAGACGGGGTTACGCTGAACTGATGGCAGCGCGAGCTAATGTTTCCATCGTTCTAAATAAAAATCGCTCCTACGTCCCGACCTGGGTTCATAGTGATTCGTAAGCTAATTGGGTTTCGATTCTTGCCGGTCGCTTTCTGATCGCCTGACTGCATCAAGTTCTCAGTCGCTTTTCTGTGCTCGCCATAGTGGATGAGACTATTCATCTCCTGAAGTTCAAACCACTTCAATGCTGCGAAACAAGATCTACTATCGCGTAAAGCCGTTTATCCCGGCGACTATGCGTCGGGCTATACGCAAAAAATTCGCCGTCTGGGTGCGCGCACGAACCCATGACGTGTGGCCTATTATGCCTGGTTCTGAAAGACCTCCGAAGAACTGGCCTGGATGGCCCGAGAGCAAGGAGTTCGCTTTTGTTTTAACTCACGATGTCGAAGGCCCGATCGGGCTTCGTCGGTGTCGGCAATTGATGCAACTAGAAATGGAACTCGGAGTTCGTTCCTCTTTTAATTTTATCCCGGAAGGAGGCTATCGCGTTCCACGCGAACTTAGAGAAGAGCTAACCGGTAATGGATTCGAAGTAGGCGTCCACGATTTTCGACATGACGGCCACCTGTTTGCCTCACGTCGCGAGTTCGCGCGCAAGGCTACGCATATCAACCATTACATTAGTGAGTGGGGAGCAGCCGGATTCCGTTCCGGATTTATGCTTCATAATTTGGATTGGTTGCACGACTTGGACATTTGTTATGACGCTTCGACCTTCGATACCGACCCTTTCGAACCGCAACCCGAAGGACGTCACACGATTTTCCCGTTTTGGGTCTCGTCGCCTGACAAGCGTCATGGCGCGCTTCCTGAAAATGGCTATGTAGAGCTTCCTTACACTCTCGCGCAGGACTCGACATTATTTCTTCTGTTAGACGAACGGACGCCGACAATTTGGATGCAGAAACTCGATTGGCTTGTCCAAAATCGAGGAATGGCTCTGCTCGATACTCATCCGGACTACATGTCTTTTCAGGCGAACTCGAGGCGCAGCGGTGAATTCGACGTCAACCTGTATCGGCAATTCTTGGAATACGTCCTCAAACGTTACAAGGGCTCATTTTGGAATCCCCTTCCACGAGAGGTTGCAACCTACGCCTTCAACGCCTTGGAAAAGGAGCGGGTCGAGCTTTCGGCCCACGCGGACCTCAGCACCTCTGTCACACCTTCGGTTAAGGTGTGGATCGACCTGGATAATACTCCGCATGTTCCATTCTTCATTCCGATTATTCGCGAACTGGAGAAAAGAGGGCACCGCGTAGTAGTAACCGCGCGCGACGCTTTCCAAGTTTGCGAGTTAGCCGATCGAAAAGGCCTCCGATGCCTGAAAATAGGTCGCCATTACGGAAAGAACACCATTCTAAAGATATTTGGTTTGCTCTGGCGAGCTTCGCAATTGATTCCGTTTTATACTCGAGAAAAACCGGACATCGCGTTGTCGCACGGTGCGCGTTCGCAATTGTTTCTTAGTAATATACTGCGAAAGCCAACAATCCTTATTTCGGATTACGAGTTCGCGAAAACACCATTCTTAGTCAAACCACGGTGGGAAATCGTTCCAGATTCTCTTCCTACGGAAGGCCTGCATTCGCGATCCTCACACGTTCGTAAGTATACTGGAATCAAAGAAGATGTTTATGCTCCAGACTTCCAACCGGACCCTGGTTTGCTCTCTGAACTAAAACTCGATCCGACCAAGGTAATCATAACTGTGCGTCCTCCGGCGAATGAAGCTCACTATCATAATCCTGAAAGCGAACTCTTACTCGATGAACTGATGAGGCGAATTCGCAAGGCTGACAATGTCCAGGCAGTCTTACTTCCTCGGAACGACTCGCAGGAGAAGACCCTGAGGCTCGAGCATCCTGAGTGGTTTGCAAACTGTCGCACCATCGTCCCCTCTAGTGCAGTCGATGGGTTGAATTTGCTTTGGTGCTCAGATCTCGTAGTCAGCGGAGGAGGTACGATGAACCGCGAAGCGGCCGCGCTCGGCGTACCAGTTTACAGCATCTTTCGTGGAAAAATTGGCGCCGTTGATCGCAAACTTGAACAGGAAAAGCGGCTCGTTATAATCCGCACGCTTGCTGAGGTCCGGACAAGGATCCTTTTCCAGCACCGCGACAAGGAAGCTTACACTAACGGCACTCCTCGCTTGGCGCTGCAGGATATCGTAAATCACATCGAGGAAATCGTTCGCACCGAGTACAAGGCGGGCGCGCTACGGAACGGGCACCACTAGCAATCGGTAGCCTCACACTAATGCAGCGACGAATTAAACTATTGGTGATCGCGGGCGCGCGACCCAATTTCATGAAGATCGCGCCACTATCTAAAGCTATCGCAATACATAATCGCGCCGGTAACCAGCCCGGTTTCGATTTTCGCCTTATCCACACCGGACAGCACTATGATAACAAGATGTCCGATGTTTTCTTCGAAGAGTTAGGCATCCCTTCGCCTGACATTAACCTCGGAGTTGGCTCCGGCACTCATGCCGAACAAACGGCTGCTGTGATGACTGCATTCGAACCGATTTGTGCCAAGGAGCGGCCAGACTGGGTTGTAGTAGTAGGTGACGTTAACTCGACTCTAGCTTGCACTCTGGTGGCGGCGAAGTTAGGAGTGAAGGTAGCTCACATTGAGGCGGGCCTTCGCAGCTTCGATCGCAGCATGCCGGAAGAAATCAATCGCATTGTAACCGATGCGCTTGCCGATTTGCTTTTTACTCCGTCACAAGATGCGGATGAAAATCTGAAACGAGAGGGCGTGGATGATTCCAAGGTCTGGCACGTAGGAAATATAATGATCGATGCCCTCCTGGCCAACCTGGAGAAAGCGCGCGCGAGTGCCGTTCTCGAACGTTATAATCTGACACGACAGAATTTTGCCTACGTTACCTTGCATAGACCCTCAAACGTCGACGATCCCGTAAGTCTAAGTTCGATCATGGTGGAACTAACGAATTTGGGCAAGCGCATGCCGGTAGTGTTTCCGATGCATCCGCGCACTCGCAAAATGTGCTCTGAATTCAGCATCGACCTGTGCCAAAGCGAGGGAATCAAAATCCTTGATCCAATCGGTTATCATGATTCACTTTGCCTAACAGAGAATGCCAGGCTGGTTCTTACCGACTCCGGCGGTTTGCAAGAAGAAACCACCTTCTTCCGAACTCCTTGTTTGACGCTGCGGCCCAATACCGAGAGGCCGGTGACGATTTCCATCGGTAGCAATCGATTAACAAACGCCGATAATCTCGCCGAAGACATTAGTAAGGTCTTACACAGCGATGTTAGACGCAGTGAAGTTCCTGCTTTTTGGGATGGTAAAACCGCTGAACGCATTATAAAAGTGTTACTAGAGATAAGCGTAACTAAAAGCACACCTTTGTCGTCAACCGAGCCGAAATCTGCGATCGTATGCTGAAAGTAATGTTTACTCTCGACTACGAAATCCATGGCAATGGTGAGGGTGATCCTTACCAGCTCATGGTCGAGCCCACTGCACGTTTGCTACACCTATTCGATCAGTATGGTGCCAAGTTAACGATTATGGCCGATGTCGCAGAGATCCTCAAATTTCGCGAATACCGAGATGAATTTGGAAGAGACGACTATCACTACGAGGCCATCTTAGAGCAGCTCCAGGACGCCGTTCGACGAGGACATGATGTCCAACTCCATCTCCATTCATCCTATTTTAATTCTAGATTCGAGAATGGCAGATGGTTGCAGGATTGGTCCGAATACAACTTCGCCGGCTTGAGCGAGCAGCGGATGAATTACATGCTCAAGGTAGGCAGGAAATTTCTCGAAGATGAGCTTCGTTCCGTTAATCCTTCTTACAGATGCAATGTATTTCGGGCGGCTAATTGGGCGGTTAGCCCATCGCGTAATATCGTACGCGCCCTGGTCAACAACGATTTCGAAATTGACACGTCAGTCTTTAAGTACGGTCGACGTGAAGGCCTTGTTAGTTTCGATTATTCGAACGTTCCAAGCGAGCTAGTCCCCTGGCGCGCAAACGAAAATGATATTCGCCAGTCTGATGACAACGGTCCGATTTGGGAAATACCAATTTACAGTGAACGGCGATGGATAGGCGCGTTTCTTTCTCTTAATCGAATCTATCGCGTTCTTTCCAGTCGCGCCCACCAACTTCACGATGATCGGACAATGGAAAAAAACGCGCGGCCGTTGTCAGTGAAGGTGGCTCGTTTGTTCAAATTCTCAAACTTGGCTCAACGCTATGCTTGGAAAGCAGACTTCAATCAATGCACCGGTCGGCAGTTGATTCGAGCCTTGGAACGCGCTGCGCGGCGGCACAATCATATGGACGCGGAAGTTCCATTTGTCTTGATAGGCCACTCTAAGTTATTCACTCGTCGGAACGAGCCCAGTCTAAGACCATTTCTCTCTTTCATCGCACGGAGTCGTGAAGATTTTAGTTTTGGCAGGTTTAACAAAGTCGGCATTCCATTAAAAGAACCGGCAACGATTTCTTTTGCAGCTTGAGACCTTCAACTCTCCAGTTCCCAAATTTTCGCATTCCATGATTCTTTCTTGCAGATTACTTGGCGGCTTGGAGACACATCGTCGCGCACTCGTAAGAAAAATCCGGAGTTAGGCTTCTAGCGAACGGTTCAACACAATCTTTAGCCGGGGGTTCTCAACACAAAACGCATCACCGCCCTGGGAAAAGCGAATGAGTTTGAACTGATCAGCAACGAGTGAGTAGCTACGTCATAATCACGCCAGCTCACAATGAGGAGAAACTCATTGAGAAGACAATCGCGTCGGTGCTGGGACAAACCGTGTTGCCCATGCGATGGGTGATTGTCGACGATGCCTCTACGGATGGTACCGCTCATGTCGTTAGAAAATATTCCGCCAAATATGAGTTCCTTAAGCTTGTCAGTACCGAACGAAAGATCGGTAGGCATTTCGGCAACAAGGTCGCGGCCTTTAACCGTGGACTAGGTGAAATCGACGGTTTGCCCTTTGATTTCATTGGCAATCTTGATGCTGACATTTCGTTCGGACCAGACTACTTCGAGAAAATACTGGCTGAGTTTCGTTCCAACCCAAAGCTCGGCGTAGCAGGCGGAATGGTGAATTCGCTCACTCGAGGCAAATTCGTAAGCCAGGATGTTGCGCTAGATAGCGTTGCGGGCGCGGTCCAAATGTTCCGCCGCGAATGTTTTGATGATGTCGGCGGGTATACGCCGCTTCCTCACGGCGGGATCGACTCGGCAGCCGAGATCACTGCACGTATGAAAGGGTGGACGGTACAGACCTTTCCAGAGTTCCAGGTATTGGAGCATCGGCGAACTGGCAGCGCAGTATCAGGTACCTTAACAGCCCGAATGAAAGAAGGGCGCTTATACTACTCGCTCGGTTACAGTCCGTATTTTCATTTCATGCGCTGCTTATATCGAGCAAAAGAACAGCCTATGTTTCTTGGCAGCATTGCGGAGTTGGTCGGTTTTCTAGTTGCCGCTGTAAGAGGCGAAAAGGTTGTTCTTCGTCCCGATATCGTCCGTTACTTGCGAGGCGAACAACGGAGTAAGTTAAAGCTGCTTTTGCAGCGATAGGTCGGCTCGCGTTGATTTAAAGCTAATTAGCTATGTGTGGCATTAGTGGAATCCTAAACCGCAACGGTAGCGGTATCGATAAATCTACCTTGGAGCGAATGACCAGGGCCATTCAGCATCGAGGGCCCGACGGCCATGGATTTTATGTTGACGGTGAGATCGGACTTGGACATCGACGTCTTAGCATCATTGATCTCGACGGTGGGACACAACCAATGTCGAACGAAGATGGCACGCTCCAGATTGTGTTTAACGGCGAGATCTATAACTTTGTAGAACTGCGCAAGGAGTTACAATCCTTCGGTCATGCGTTCGCCACGCGATCCGATACCGAAGTTATTGTTCACGGCTATGAGCAGTGGGGCGCTGAATGCGTCAACTATCTGAACGGCATGTTCGCCTTCGCTATCTGGGATAAGAAGAAGCACGAACTTTTTCTGGCGCGAGATCATCTTGGAATCAAGCCGCTTTATTACGTTCAGATCGGCCATCGATTGCTTTTCGCCTCGGAGATTAAAGCATTGTTGCAGGATCCACATTGTCCGCGCGACATCGATTTGGATGCTTTGGCTGAATTGTTTACATTCCGATACGTCCCCGCACCTAAGACTCTGTTTAAAGGAATTTTAAAGCTGCAACCAGGCTACTCACTGCTGGCTAACAAGAAGGAGATTCGCATCAATCGGTTTTGGAACTGGATTCCGCAGTTGCGCAAAACATGGCGAGAGAGCGAGTTGATCGAGGAGTATCAAGGTTTAGTCGAAGATGCCATCAGGCTTCAACTACGCAGCGATGTGCCGCTTGGGTTATTTCTTAGCTCAGGAATCGATTCTGGTGCCTTGCTGGCGATCATGAGCAAGTATTCCTCGGGAGCGGTACAAGCTTTTACGATCGGTTTTGAGGGTGGTGAGAAAACCAACGAAGTGAAAGACGCTCAAGAGACGGCCCGAAAATACGGCGCGGAGCACCATTACAGAATCGTTGGGTCAAAGGACTACGAGAGCTACTACGAGCGGTACATGCAGGATTTGGAGGAACCAGTCGGGCATGAACCGGCCGCCGCATTCTATTTTGTCGCGAAGGTCACGAGCGAACACGTTAAAGTCGCTCTTACTGGTCAGGGCGCGGATGAGCCCTGGGCGGGATATGACCGCTACAAAGGTATCAAGCTATCTAACTTTTACAGCCGACTGCCTAAGTTTCTAACTGAGGGCCTGGCACCGCTCATTGCAAGGATGCCGGGCCGTATGGAGCGATTCAAACGCGGAGTAGGTTCGCTAAGCGAAGCGGATATGCTGACACGTTTTACGAAGGTTTACTCTTTTTTCAATGCCGACATGAAGGCAAAACTTTATAAAGAGCCGCTTAGCTTCGGCCTTACAAACGGTGGCTGTAACACAAAGGAAGCCTTACGCCATCTTCAGTCCGATGTGCAGCATCTCGACGCCTTGACCCAAATGCTTTACATTGATACGCGCGCTAATCTTCCCGACGATCTTCTTATGGTCGCCGATAAGACCTCGATGGCGAATTCGCTGGAAGTGCGTGTTCCATTTCTCGATTATCGCCTGGTAGAATTTATTGAGAGTTTACCGCCTAATCTTAAATTGCGCGGCCTTACAGGCAAATACCTGCACAAAAAAGCAATGACTAAGTGGCTTCCTCGGGAAGTCGTGTATAGGAAGAAAAAAGGGTTTGCTCATCCGATCGCGAAGTGGATGCGTACATCGATGCGACCGCTGGTAGAGGACTGCCTCTTGAGTAAACACTCCTACATCGCGCAATATTTCGACCAAACCTATATTCGAACGATCCTTGAGCGCGACCGCGAAGGAAGGGAGAATTATATGCGGCAAATCTATTTATTACTCTCTCTTGAACTCTGGGCACGCGCGTTTATGTCCGGGTCACCGAGAACTGTGAGTGCGACCTTCTGATGAATCTTTCGATTGTCATTGTTAACTGGAACTCGAAAGAATTTCTTTGTAAATGCATAGCCTCCATCCTCTCTCAAACCACAAATATCGCGTTTGAGATTGTTGTGATTGATTCAGGATCCTTTGATGGTTGTGGGAGCATGCTTCGAGATTGTTATCCGCAAGTACGTTTTCTTCAAAACAAAGAAAATGTAGGATTCGCTCGCGCCAATAATCTTGCCTTCAATATTTCGACCGGAGACTGCGTATTGTTTTTGAATCCGGATACCGAATTAGTTGGTCCGGCCATTAATATCATTTTTGCCGCCTTGCAGAAACTACCTAATGCGGGCGTGGTGGGTGGCAAGTTACTTAACTCCGATCGCACAATTCAGACAACCTCTATCAAGGCATTTCCAAACCTTCTCAATCAAATCCTGGATGTCGGGATGCTGCAAAGATTATTCCCTCGTGCACGCGTATGGGGCATGTGGCCGCTTTTCAATAAAACGGAAACACCTACTGAAGTAGATGTGGTGTCGGGGGCTTGTATGATTATGCGGCGATCGGTATTCGAACAGATCGGGAAATTCAGCACGCATTACTTTATCTATTCGGAGGATGTGGATTTGTGCCTGAAGACGAAATTGGCCGGGTTGAAAAACTATTACATTCCCTCAGCCGTCATCATCCACCATGGGGGGGCGTCCACTAGCGTGGGGGCGGCCGCGAACTTTTCAAATATAATGGCGTTGGAGTCGCGCTGGAGATTCTTTTCACTTACAAAGTCGCGCCCGTACGGATGGTTTTACCGTATCGCGATTGGCTTGGTCAGCGCGGTTAGGATTACCTTGGTGCTGGTGTTTTGGGGCCTCAGTTTGCCCAGGAGTCGTTTCGCACCGAGATACCGCGCCGCCTTGGAAAAATGGTGGGCGGGGTTGCGATGGACGCTCGGATTGGAAAACTGGGTCAAAAGCTATTGATCCCGGACAGAAAACGGTTTTTGATATAAATCGTCGAGGCCGGTAGACTTTACATCCAACCTTTAGTCCGGCCCAGGGAAAGTTTGAAATGGCAACATTCTCTCATTATCGATTGAAGCTTCTCATATTTATTGTACGCCTTCGTAATTCGGCACAATCGCTGCTGTAAAAGAATAACTTCGTGAGATTTCTTCGAGCATTAAACCTAACTGGTCGTGACGCAATTGGATGCTTGGTCTTTTTTATCTCGATTGTGAGTTCGCAAGCTGCGACGTACTACATCGATTACACAGGTGGTTCAGATAGCAATAGCGGCACGTCCAAGTCCAGCCCTTGGCAACGCTGTCCGGGCATGGCTGGATTTTCACCTGCCTATTCTCACGTGGCCGGCGATAGGTTTATTTTCAAGGGTGGGGTCGTTTGGACGGGTTGCTTTCCATTGGTAATTTCAAATGGAGGATCGTCTGATACTAACCGCGATTATTATGGCACGGATTCGACTTGGTTTGCCGGCAGCGCCTTCAGTCGCGCTAGGTTCGATTTCCAAAATAGTTCGGCGGCAATAACCTTCTCGGCAGGTAATTTCACTTTTGGCGACGGCATGGATTTAATGCGGCATCGGGCAACTACTAATTTTGGCTCAATAACAATTAGTGGTTATGGCGCGAATTGTAATAACATTTCCTTCAGCAATTGCGTAATCCGAGACTGGGACTTGGCTACACCAATACCCAGCGGACATGGCGGAGACGGCGGAGGCGTTGGCTACTTTGGGGGTGGCGGTGGAAGCAATATTGCCATAGATCATTGCACATTCCATCAACTCAACTCAGCAGTCATTAGTGGAACGTGTCTTTACAACGTCTACGGTAATATTTCGTTCAATGAATTTTATCACACCGCCTCATCTATCCACGGCGGCGGGCAGATTCATGATAACTTTATTCACGACATTCTGAATGGAACGGAAGCTCAAGCCCATCAAGATTCGATCATCCTTTATTCGGATTCTACTATCTACAATAACGTTATCTATAATACTGTAGGGCGAGCAGCTCCGATTGAAGGCGGAGCCGCTGTTAACATGACGGTCTATAACAACGTTATTTGGAACGCCGGCGACCAAACCCCGTGCTGGATAAAGGTAGATAACTCCTCGTACGCTTCAAAAACAATGAAAGTGTATAACAACACCTTCGAACACGGCGCTGGATATTGCGTGATGGTTGAAGTGCAAGGTGGAGCTGAATCGCTGCATTTTGGCACTCTTGATGTTCGCAACAACCACTTCATCACAAGCGGGCCTCCAGTAAAATACAACGACACCGCTAATGGTTTTGCCACGGTAAATTCAATCACGGTTGATCACAATGTAACTAGTAGTCCCGCACAAGCCGCTTCGCTAGGTTTCACTTCCGCGAACAATTATCGTCCGCCAAACGGTACATCTCCAACAGTTGATGTGGGTGTAAGCCTAGCATCCTACTTTACGACCGACAAAGACGGCAATGCGCGACCTTATGGCTCCTCTTGGGACGTAGGCGCATACGAGTATGGTGGCGTAATCCCGTCGCCAACCCCCGGTAGCACCCCCACCCCTACCCCTACCCCTACCCCTACCCCTACCCCTACCCCTACCCCGACCCCGACTCCGGCTCCGACCGATACGCCGACTCCGACGCCTAGCCCAACGCCCGCCCCCAGCGGCCTTGTTTTTGACGCGACTAGCGGAGATATAACATCTCCTTTTGTTAGTGGGGCGGACTACATTTATCAGCCTGTCGACACTCAAGGAAGCATCTCGACAAGTGGACGCGCGGTCTACAGTTTTAACGTCCCCGTTTCCGGAGCTTATGGCATTCAAGTGACGGCCGATGCACCTAATCCCGGACAAAATTCAATCTTGCTTAACATTGACTCCGACCCTACGGAGCCTTCCATGATATGGGATATCCCTGTGACTAATGGCTTTGAGAATCGCCTCATTTCATGGCGCGGAAACGGCACATTTGAAGTTGACCAGTTTTCTCCCAAAACATTTAGTCTAACCGCCGGCATTCATCAATTGATTGTCCTCGGGAGAGAAGCGAACTCCAAGTTGAAGCAAGTAGCTATTGTCAAGATCCCCGATCCTCCAGCGGGTTTACAACTCAACCCGTAAGTATACGTAGATAGGGTTCGCCGGCCCCGCTTTCGGCGATGTCATAGGTACAAAAGTTCGACCGCCGCTGTCGAAGTCGAATATATTTAGGTTGTGAGTACACTGCTTCTTATACCGTGCCTGATCCTTTTAGTCGCTCAGTTTTGCGTTCCGCGCCGACTGGTCTTCGCGCCGCTAATCATCGCGACGTTTCTTCTTCCCGATACACCGATTGTTTTAGGAGGGGTAGGGTTTCCGACTTGTCGTCTGCTAATCGCAGCAGCTCTTTGCCGCGCCGTCGCCAAAGGAGAATTCAGCTGGTCTAAGAGCAACGCGCTCGACATGCTTTTCGTCTGCTGGTCGTGCGTCGCAATATGGAGTGCTTATTTTCATCATGCTCACGATGAAAATCCGTTGATAGTAAGAATGTCGTTGGTCTACGAGGTATTTGGCACCTATTTAGTAGGTAGAGCGTACCTGCGCACTCCTGAGGATGTCATAGCGGCGAGTCGTTGCGTTGCCGTCGTGTTAATTCCATTGGCTTTGCTTATGGCTTTCGAATCATTAACTGGTCGCAACCTGTATTCGATTTTTGGCTACACAGCACAAGAATTTTCGCGAGGAGGTCGAGTGCGAGCCGCGGGTCCGTTCGGTGGCTCCTTTCTTGCCGGCTCGGCAGCTGGAACCGTCACTCCGCTGCTTCTAGCGTTATATTGGACACGAGACCGGAGACTGGCAATCGCCGGAATCATTTCATGCCTAGTCATAGTTCGCTGCTCCGCATCGAGTGGCCCGGTAGTCTCCTTACTTGCCGGCTTCGGAGCCGTCGCCCTGTGGCGATACCGAACAAGTGTCGGGAAGATCCGCGCCGGCGTAATCATGATGCTTATCGCGTTGCATCTCATCATGAAAGCTCCGGTTTGGTATCTAATTGAAAGGATCGACTTTGTGGGTGGAAGTAGCAGTTGGGGCCGGGCAGAGTTGATTACCCAGGCTTTGGATCACTTAAATGAGTGGTGGTTTGCCGGCACTGATTACACACGACATTGGATGCCATATGGAATTGAGTGGAATGCGGCTCACACAGATATCACCAATCACTATATTAAAATGGGAGTCATCGGAGGCCTTCCATTGATGTTATCATTTATCCTCTTGCTCTTTAAGGCATTTCAATTTCTCGGAAGAAAGATGCACGCATTACGATCCGATGGGACCCAGCACAATGACGAATTTGTCCTCTGGTGCGTCGGTTCCCTGTTGTTTGCTCACGCTGTGACTTTCTTTTCCGTATCGTACTACGACCAGAGTTTTGTCCCCCTATTTTTACTGATGGGGGCGATACCTCGACTAAGCGCTTATTCACTTGCAATCCCATCGGCCACACAACCGGTCACAAACCAAGGGATATATCCTCACCCAGAAATGGCTCCACGCTCCACAGGATTTTTCTAAACGTTGAGCGGCTTCTGGATTGGTCGTCAGTTCCGGACGGCTTAACTTACAATTCCCGACCTCGCAACTGTTAATGACCGAGCATGTTTCTTAATCTTTATCGCTTGTTCGTCCGATTTCGCAGCAAAATATTTACGCTCTTTTGCCGGAGTAGTTTTTATCGAATCGGCTCGCATACGGTACTCTTGCCTCCGATTCGCCTTGCAGGTGAACAACACATCGATATCGGACGGAATGTTTTCATCGGCCCCAATTCCTGGTTTCAGGTGATAAAATCCAATTTAGAGCGCGAGGGACCAGTTATCACTATCGGCGATGAAACGTCGATCGTTGGCTCATGTACGGTAACCGCTGTTCAGTGCGTCGTCGTTGAACGCGGTGTTTTAATGGCTCGAAATGTATATATCTCGGATCATACTCACGAATATGGGTTGCACGATGTAGCCATAAAAGACCAAGGCTTGGCAAAGGTAGCGCCCGTGTGCATTCGGGAAGGAGCATGGCTCGGTCAAAATGTTGTTATTTGCCCGGGCGTTACCATCGGTAGAAATGCGGTTGTAGGAGCCAATTCAGTTGTACGTGAAGACGTGCCTGATTTTTCGGTGGCTGCCGGTTCACCCGCGAAGATCATTCGGCGGGCTGAGCCTGATACTCTTCCTTTGGTTCGATAATCGCGGAAGGGCGTGGCCTCCCGGGGGTGTCGCGGTCGAAACTTTCATCCAAGTAAACCATAAAAGCCATTTGTTATGTGTGGGATAGCAGGCATCGTTTCATCTGACTCTCTTAAGGTCGACGCAGGCAAGGTAGTAGACCGCATGCTTTCTGCGATCGCGCATAGAGGGCCTGACTCAGAGGGACGCTCGAAGACACCTTTCGCGGAAGTAGGATTTCGGCGACTTTCGATCATCGACCTGGCGCGCGGCGATCAGCCGCTGTCGAATGAAGATGGATCGATCGAGTGTTTCCTTAACGGCGAGATCTATAACTACATCGATTTACGTAAAGACCTTATTGCACGTGGCCATCAGTTCCGTACGTCTTCAGATACAGAAGTTATTCCTCATTTGTACGAAGAATACGGGACGGACATGTTCAAGCATTTGAACGGAATGTTTATAATCTGTTTAATTGACCTAACGAATAAAGAGGTTTTACTAGCACGTGACCAGTTTGGGGTGAAACAGCTCTACTATGCCAGGACTCCGCAAGGAATCCTTTTTGGCAGCGAAGTGAAGGCTATTCTAGCTTCAGGATTAATTGAACCCGAAATAGACGAGTCGAGCGTTCTTTCCTATCTCACTCTATTTTATTGTCCCGAACCTCGCACTCTCGTTAAGGGTGTACTTAAATTATCTCCTGGCTCGTGGATGAAACTTGGAACCGATGCGTCAGAAGAAATTGCAGGTTACTATGAGGTTCCAGTGGCTCCTTGTCTCGAGGCGATGGACCTGGAAGAGGCAGCAAAACGAACACGAAAGCTTTTATGGCACAGTGTAGAATTGCAATCACACGCTGATGTGCCTGTCGGTATTAGTCTTTCGGGCGGGATCGATTCAAGCGCTATCGCCTGCGCGGCGATGGATCGGCAATCGAGCAATAAACCACTTGCCCTAACTATTCATTGGCCTGACACGACGCCCGACGAAGTGGCGAGCGCCATCGAACTTTGCAAACATCGTGGTATACCCCACGAGGTTTTGGAAATGGATGTTGGGAATTTGCTAGATGAACTTCCATTGCTCGGTTGGATGAGTGACGAACCGGTCGCAGACCCTGCAATTTACTCTCAATTCTGTATCGCCCGTGTAGCCGCAAAATATGTGAAAGTCCTTCTGAGTGGTGCAGGCGGGGACGAGCTTTTCGGCGGCTACGGTTCTTATCGCCTTGCCAAAAGATACGCGGCATACAATGCTTTGCCTGGCGCTATTCAACGAAAACTACGGCCATTGTTAGCCGACAATTGGATGGACGGCGACTCACTCGACGCCATTGCTACCTATCGTGATTCACGTCTACCATGGCATAGCAGAGCGAAGAGTAACTTGAGCCGTCAAGACCGGGCCAGTCTATCCGAATGTCTCCCGAATTCGCTCAATCCGTTCGCGAATTTCGAAAAGTTATTTAGACGTTACAGTAGGTACGATCCTGCCAATCAACAAATGATCGTCGATTTTCACACCTATCTGCCCGAACAAATTCTTCCCATGATGGATCGCGCGACCATGGCGGCTTCGATTGAAGGTCGTGTTCCCTTTCTAGATGGGTCTCTCGTAAATCACGCATTCTCATTATCGGCGGCCATCAAAATGGGTAGGCCGCCGGATGGAAAGCGAGTCCTGAAGCGAGCGATTCGTGGTGATGTGAGCGGCTCTATTCTCAAAAGGAAAAAAGCAGGCATGCCTTCGCCGTTCATTAGTTTCCTTACGAGCCATGTGGCAGCACTTCGCCAGATCCTTCTTTCGCCTGAGAGTTATGTCCTTAGCATTTTACCTGAGAATTGGTTGCGTGAGTTGACATCAGATCAAAAAGCAGCACGTGCGAACTTTCGCGTTTTGTATGCCCTCTTAACTCTTGAGATTTGGCACAAACTATTCATACGTGATCAACTCTACTCTAAGGTTGAGGTGAGCTCGGTAGAGCTTTTTAAAATCCCAAGCCGGGCTTTATCCGTTTAGTAAAAGGTGGCATCGCCGATGGATGCCCATCATAACTTTTTAGCCAGCTGTAGCTCTTTCGAGGTCATGGTTTCTATTCTATTTATCGCTTACTATTTTCCACCTGCTGGTGGAGCTGGCGTGCAGCGATCAGAGAAATTCGTTCGTTATTTGCCTTCGGAAGGTTTTCTTCCCATCGTTATAACGAGCCCAGGAGCTCTGGGAGATCGTTGGACACCCAGAGACGAAGCATTCCCGAATGAATCGTTATCCAAAACTCAGATTTTTCGCGCCGCCGGGCCTATCCCCCAGGATAATGGCCGCTGGAACTCACGACTAGGACGCTGGCTCGCTTATCCCGCTCAATTTTCGAAATGGTGGGTTAAATCAGCAACTGAAGTTGCTTTGGAATCGATCGATGGCGCAAAGCTAATTTTTGCGACGATGTCGCCCTTTTCCACTGCTAAAGCTGCTCGACAAATCTCTCGGCGAACAGGAATTCCGTGGATCGCTGATTTGCGCGATCCATGGGCATTGGATGAAATGCAAATCTATCCTTCGTTCTTTCACCGTAAACTCGAACTTCGTCGGATGGGCCGCATGCTCTCCAGCGCCGCTGGAATCATTATGAATACGCCGGAAGCGAAGGCAGCTCTCCAAAAAGCATTTCCTTTTCTCAGAAAAAAGCCGGTTACTACCATCACCAATGGCTATGATGCGGCAGATTTTGCAGGAAGCATACCTTCTCGGACCGACGGAAAATTCCGCATTGTGCATACGGGTTATCTGCATACCGAACTAGGCTTGGATCTTCGGCGAAAGCGTAGTTTTTACCGCGCGGTCGGAGGCATCGAGACTGAAGTCGACATCTTAACACGTTCCCATGTCTTCCTTCTTAGAGCGATCGAACAATGGATCGGCAGACACCCTGAGATTGCGCTGGAGTTAGAACTCGTTTTCGCAGGCGTTATCTCTGAACAGGACAGGAGCGTGGGTGAAAACTCGGTCATATCGCATTTGATACGATTTACCGGCTATCTCCCCCATGCCGAAAGCGTTCGCTTGATTCGAACCGCTGATCTTCTTTTCCTACCCATGCATAATCTGGGTGGGGAGAGACGCTCACGAATAGTTCCCGGCAAGACCTATGAATACATGGCCACAGGGAGACCTATCCTCGCGGCTGTACCAGAGGGAGATGCGCGGGATTTCCTAAAGAGGTCAGGCGTTGCCTTGCTTACCAAGCCGGATGACGTAGGCGGCATGGTACGACACTTAGACAATGCTTATTCCGCTTGGAAAAAAGGAGTTTCACTTATCATGCCCGATTATGAGTTCATTAGTGGATTCGATCGAGCCGCACTGACCTGCGAGTTGGCGGCCTTCTTCAACCAGGTCTTAGAAGCACAAGAGCCTCGCCATAATCTGATTCCCGCGAGTTAAAACGGAGTAAAACCTGCCATACACTCAGCGTTTAGGTAACGTGGACATCTCAATCATTATCAGCACGCGTAACCGGGCGCCGTCCCTGGAAAAAACACTTCGCGCTTTCGCTGAAATAATTGTTCCGAGAAAGTGGAGAGTCGAACTTATTATAGTGGACAATGCTTCTACTGATTCTACCGCAAGCGTGGTAGGTAACTCCGTTCTTCAGAATCTGGAAGTTCGGTACGTTTTCGAAGGTAGAAAAGGTAAGAGCTTCGCTCAAAATGCGGGTATCGCTGCGTCGACGGGAGATATAATTCTCGTGACCGACGATGACGTTTTCCCAGCAACAGATTGGATTGAACGCATGGCGCTCCCTCTCTGGCGTAAGGAATGTGATGCGGTGGTCGGTCGCATTGAACTCGACGAGCATCTCTTGCGACCATGGATGAAGCCTCTGCATAAAGCTTCGCTGGCAGCGGCGGAAACGACGTATCACGGACAGCCTGAATTGATCGGGTGCAATATGGGCTTCCATCGCTCGGTGCTTAAAATTGTTCCAACTTTTGACCCGGAATTGGGTCCCGGTGCTCTTGGTTTCGGAGAGGAAACTCTATTTTCATGGCAGCTATGTGAAGCTGGTTTGCGATTGCGGTCAGTTCCTGAAGCCCTAGTAAGGCATGCTCCTGAGCCTGCCAGACTATTACGCTCCCACTGGCTGGCAGCGGCACGCTGCCGCGGGCGCAGCCTGGCATACCTCTCTTATCATTGGGAACATCGAGAAGTAAAGCGTCCTCTCTTGCGGCTTTGCTATATTTCTGCCAAGTTATTTGTAAGGCGTATTGTGCAACCACCTGTCGCGCTTGGCGACGAGGGATGCCCTTTATGGGAAATGAGCTACGTGGCCGATATCGCGCAGTGCGCTGCTCTGTTGAGAGAATGCAAACGAGCAGCGAATTATTGCAAGCTCGGATTAGTTAAGCTGGAGCCACAACCCAAGACAGAGTTAGCCGAAGTAACGTGAAGAATCAGGTCTCGGCGGATTGGAGGTGGAGCTCTTTCTCTATTCAACAGAAATGCGGAAGGAAAATACGGAGCGCTTGATCGACTAATGGAGATTACTTATGTGACTACCCATCTGCCGTATCCAGTCGAGCTAGGCGGCGGGGCCAGAGCCACGCATGGTGTCGTTCAGGCAATCGCCGCGTCTGCTTCGGTTTCTGTCGTTGTCCTGACCCCCACGCGTCATGACGACGCTACGATTCGCGCCGCACAAGAGTATTATGGAAAGAGCTGTCGGTCACTCGTGTGTTATCAGTTTCCCCACTTGAATCCAAGCCGATCCCATTTTGTCAAAACATGGCACTACCTATCGGGTTATCCTCGGCATGGTTTTTGGAGTGAAGAAGCCGAGCAAAAATTGGTTAACAGCATGAGGAAGACGCGCTCTGAAGTGCTTTGGTGCGACACCACGCACGAAGCTAAATATCTGCTGGCGGGAAAACGACTCAAGTGCCGCACCGTCTTAACGACCCAAAACGTGGAATCAGACCTATTGCGACAAGAAATGAAAGCAGAAAAGGGCCTGTTGAGATGGTGCAAGGCGGTCCGTTGGTGGGATCTACGTCGTTTAGAGAAACTGGGAGCGCGATGGGCTGATATCATAACGGGCATTACCGATGTTGATCTCAAGTACTATGAAAAACTCAAAGCCTCGAACCGGGTATTTCTACTGCCGTTTGGCTATCCGGTCACAAAGGAGTCTTCTGGGACCGATGCAGCCCAGGAAGAACCTGATACAATTTATTTTTTCGGAAGCATGGATTGGCCTCCGAACGCCAAAGCCGCTCTCTACTTAGTCCAAGACATCATGCCTATCGTTTGGAAAGCAATGCCCGAGGCGAAGTGCTTTTTGGTCGGCAAAAATCCTGGAGAGAAACTACTCGAGCTTAGGTCAAGTAAAGTCGTGGTGACTGGGAGGGTTCCTTCTGTTCGCGAATATTACGAGCGAGCCGCGCTCGTTGTCGCGCCTATAAAAGGTGTGGGCGGAGTGAAGGTAAAGCTGATGGAGGCGATGGCAGCGGGAAAGGCCATCGTATCTACTTCGGCCGGAGCTACCGGTCTGGCTGTTAAGAATGGCAAGCATTTAATAATTGCTGATCGGCTTCACGAATTCGCTCAGGCGATAGTCGACCTCCTGAGAAATGAGCAGCAACGCCAAAAACTCGGAAAAATGGCCAGGCATTTTGCAGTGGAGCATCTATCGCCGAAAGAGACGCAACTCCAGGCAGAAAAAATCCTGGATTGCCTTCAAAAACTGTAGCTCATGGTTACATGAATCGTTTTGTATCAAGGTATAAAAGTTAACCTAACCTCATGACTTCGATGTCCATGCGGGAGACTCTCCCATTGGTCTCGATATGCATGCCCCACCTTAACAGTCGGCCGTTTACCGAAGAACGAATCGAGACGATTTTGAAGCAGACTCTGGAAAACTGGGAGCTGATAATTGTCGACAGTAACTCCGATGATGGTTCGCTTGAGCTCTTGAAGAATTACGCCGCAGTTGAGCCGCGCATACGAATAAGCTACGGCCCTCGCGATGGTATCTATTCGAATCTCAATCGCGCACTAGAACAGGCTCGAGGCGATTTCGTTTATATCGCGATGAGCGACGATACAATGAAACCGGAATGTCTGGAGCGAATGACAAGTGCGCTCCAACACAATCCGGATTGTGGAATTTGCCACTGTCGCCTTGAAATCATAGATGAGAATGGAGCTGGAAGAAGCAACGAAAACGAATGGGAATGTTTAGTAGCTCAAAAGTTTTTTGGTGACTGGGCTCGTATACCCCATGTCCGCAAAGCTCCGCACGACGGTCTATTGCACTTTTATTCCGGTACCGTTTATACATCGCTGACACAGCTACTGGTGCGGCGGAGAGTGTTCGAAACTCTGGGCGATTTTCGGACCGATTGCGGTTTTCATGCAGACTTCGAGTGGGGTATGCGCGTGAGTCTTAACGAAAACATTGTCTATCTTCCTGAAAAACTTGCCAGTTGGCGTCAGCATCCGAGTCAGGCCACACAAGCAAACGCCCACCAACGTCTTACCGCAGCGGGCGAATTCAGCCGTCTCGCCAAGGTGGCAATCAAGTCATTGTCGAATCGAGACCCGAAGCTCGGGCACGCATTAGGACGGAGCGATTTGAATCGATTCCAACTTGTCAACGAATTAAGCGCTCGGCAGAAATTGGCACGATCAGAATTTCAAAAATTCTGCGCAACTGCCGTCTTCAGTATAATTCATCCATTTTTCGCCGCGAGATGGGCCTTTACCAAGTTGGTTTTGCGACGAAGCATAACTCGAAAATTCAAAGAGACATTTGAGAGCGAGCTTACCAGATTGGGTTATCGGAACTTACTTCGCAGAGCGGCTCCATGCGAAGGTGAATAGGATTAGGCAGAGGATCTTATTCTCGAAGTAAGGTTTAGCTGTTACGTGACGTGGAGTCGAAAGCCGTGCCGCCACGAACGCCGATATTCTTGTTCAAGGTCTCAATAAACCGACAGCGAAAGAACAAACTGAAGAAAACTACTAAAGCATTGATTATCGCCCTCGTGTTAACCGGGGCGGGAAGCGTTCTGGTATTTCGGGGAGATCCAAACGAATGGAAACCGAGAGGCGACGGGAGCGCGGAATATTTTACGCATCGCAGGCATGCTTCGGGTCCACTACGGCGTAATGTTGCCAACCCGCTCTACTTTACTGATAACACTGGCAAGGCTATTTACCTCACCGGGTCGCACGTCTGGAACAACTTTCAGGATATAGATCCAGCGCTTTGGCCCGATGCGAACGGCAAATTGGTCGCGCCTGAAACCAAAACAACTTCGAAGTTCGATTTCGACAATTATTTGCGTCTCCTTGAAAAGGAAAACCACAATTTCATCCGTCTCTGGGCTTGGGAGAATGCGGCATGGTTCCCAGGGCTAAATACCAAACCAACATTCCAACCTTTGGCCTATTCGCGATCGGGGCCCGGAATAGCGCTCGATGGACTTCCGAAGTTCAACCTGAAGGAGTTCAATCAAGATTACTTCGATCGTTTACGTTCTAGAGTTAGCGCGGCGAACGAGCGTGGCGTCTACGTCTCGGTCATGCTCTTTCAAGGATGCAGTATTGCACGAAAGGGAACGCAAGAGAAGAGACCTTGGCTGGGTCATCCGTTCAATCGCGCGAATAACGTCAACGGAATGGATGGTGATCCTAGCCAAGATGACGAAGGAACCGAAATTCATACGCTGCAAGTCCCGGAAGTTACAGCCCAGCAGGAATCCTATGTCCGCAAAGCCGTGGCTACACTCAACGATCTGGACAACGTCCTTTGGGAAATTAGCAACGAAAGCGAGCCCACCTCAAGGGACTGGCAATACCACATGATCAATTTCCTTAAACGCTGTGAAGCCGATCAACCTAAGCAACATCCAGTTGGAATGACGCTCTGTCAGCCGGGTGGAAAAAATGTGGATCTGTTTGCCAGTCCCGCTGATTGGATCTCGCCCGGTTGTAGCAAAGAGGAAAACTATTGTGAAAACCCACCTGCAGGACACGGACGGAAGGTTATCATTTCGGACACGGATCATTTGTGGGGAATCGGTGGAGATCGAGCCTGGGTTTGGAAGAGTTTTACTCGGGGCCTCAACCCGATCTTCATGGATCCTATAGAGCGACCTCGATGGGAATCGGTTCGGCGCGCGATGGGAATTACTTTAGCCTACGCCGATCGAATGAACCTGTCTTCGATGAAGCCTCATGGCGACTTGGCTTCCAGCGGATATTGCCTGGCGAATCCCGGAAGAGAGTACCTGGTTTATGTGCCGCTCGAGGTTCCCTCACTTGAGTCCCGGCGCTTTTTTCACCGTTTCAAACAACAGATTAGGAATATCCGGCGTTTATTTGGAACCAGAGTTACTGTAGATCTCTTAGCCGACACCGGACCATTTCAGGTAGAATGGCTTAATCCTTCAAGTGGTGAAAAGAAGTTAGGTCGGCCGGTCCAAGGCGGCACAAAGGTCTCGTTTACCGCACCGTTCCGGGGGGATGCCGTACTGTATATACGGAGAGAAACCCAAGGCTAATTATACCGGCGAAGAAGGGAACAGTTGAAACTTCCCTTTCGAGCCACAGCCTTGGCGCGAAAGCAGGCGGAACCGGAAATGCTTCTTTCCGTTGAGCAGGAGTAATTAGCGTGCGACGTAACTCGAGTAAACTTATCCAAGCCCATGTTTTCTAACAGCGCGATTGCCGTTAAAGATCTCGGCAAACGCTATATCATTGGGAAGCAGAGCGCGAAGGGAGATGGCCTCCGACATGTAATCGAGAATGTTGTTCGATCGCCATTCCGCTCCTTCGGCTCAGTGAGGCGAAAGAAACGCGAAAATTCGGAGGAGTTTTGGGCTTTAAGCGATGTTAATGTCGAGATTAAGCCAGGAGAAGTTGTAGGAATTATCGGCCGCAACGGTGCAGGAAAATCCACTCTTCTAAAAATTCTCAGCCGTATCACTGAACCAACCTGCGGTTCCATCCGCATTCGTGGACGCGTGGCTAGTTTGCTTGAAGTCGGGACGGGATTTCATCCGGAACTGACCGGCCGCGAAAACATTTTTTTGAACGGCGCGATTCTTGGGATGGCGCGACTAGAAATCAAACGAAAGTTTGATGAGATCGTCGCCTTCTCTGGTGTCGAAAAATTTATAGAGACTCCAGTTAAACGCTACAGCAGCGGAATGTATGTTCGGCTGGCTTTTGCAGTCGCTGCGCATCTCGAACCCGAAATTCTAATCGTCGATGAGGTTCTGGCTGTAGGAGACGCGGAGTTTCAAAAGAAGTGCCTGGACAAAATGGATGCGGTTGGGCACACCGGTCGCACAGTCCTGTTCGTATCGCACAACATGCAGGCGATCACGCGCCTTTGTTCCCGATGCCTTCTTCTTAATGAAGGTCGAATCAAACTCGATGGCATCTCGGCTCAAGTAGCCAATGCTTACCTTCACTCTGGAATTACCACGACCGCTGTTCGCGAGTGGAAGGATATAGCTACCGCCCCGGGGGATTCGGTTGCACGCCTTTGCGGCGTTCGAGTTCGTTCCGAGAAAGGGGAAGCGATCGAGACAATTGATATCCGTGAGTCGGTAGGTATAGAATTGGAATATGAGGTACTGAAGCCCGATCACATTTTTCTTCCGCATTTCTCGCTGCGCAACCAGGATGGGACACGACTTTTTGTCGCGGTAGATGTTGATCCAGCTTGGAGGGGTAAGCGCCGCGCTCCAGGTCGGTACACCAGCACGGGGTGGATTCCTTCTAACCTACTGGCTGAAGGATTGGTCTCGGTTCAGGCTGTTTTAATGACTTTGAACCCGGAGGTCCCCCACGCAATTGTTGAAGACGCTGTGGCCTTTCGGGTATTGGATGATCTGAACGCTACAAACACGGCTCGAGGAGACTACCGAAACACAATGCCAGGTGTCCTTCGACCGTTGCTGCAGTGGACGACCCGGCAACTATCTCCAAATGACTCGGGGCATTTGTGAGTCTGCGAAAAAAACAGTTAAGAAAATTCTCCGACGCGTAATCTCAAACATTTCGTGCCAAAACCCTACTTAGACGAGCCTTGGTGCGACATGCTGTACTTGGCGCACATTTTCGATCACGATCTCTACGGACATAATGACGGACTGATCGTGCGCCATACTGAAGGAACGAGCGCTCTTAGATAAATCTAACTGCCGCATCTAAACGTGCCCAAACAAAACGGACCTACTCTCTCTAAGTAGCAAGTGCTTACTTACACGCCCGCATTACAACGACAGCCATCGAGTGAATAACCAGATCAATCCGGGAGAATTTCATCTATCGCTATGCGCGATTAAGGAAACAAGGTTTCGGGTCACCTTCTTTTTCGAAAAACCTCTCCCCACGATACTATGAAAATCTTGGCTTCTCTCAAAACTCGAGTCACCAATCGGTGGAGAATATTTTGGCTTTACCGTGCCGGATATGGTTTCTGGGGCAGGATCGGGTCACGTCTGGCTAGGCTCGGGGTTGGCGGTTACAGGCATGAGGTAGCTTTAACCTGGTTGACTAGGAAAGGTTACATTTCTCCTCATGCCGAAATCGACGTCGACCTAAGACTTGGTTCGAATGTGTTCATCGGGGACCGGACGGCGATTATACGTTGGAACGGGGAAGGATTTGTCGAATTGTGCGACGGTGTACAGATCCATCGAAACTGCAGCCTTGAAGTAGCAAAAGGAGGCTCGATCACAATTGGCCAGCAGGTGGCGTTGCAAAGCGGCTGCGTTCTCTTTTCTGCTGTGCAGCCAATCATAATTGAACGACACGCCGAAATTGCGTCCCGTTGCTCTTTTTTCTCATACGACCACGGCACCGCGCCAAACCAGGAAATTTATCGTCAGCCACTCACGTCAAAGGGACCAATCATTGTCGAGGAAGATGCCTGGCTCGGTGTTGGAGTAACCGTGTTATCCGGCGTAACAATTGGACGAGGAGCAGTGGTAGGAGCTGGCTCGGTTGTCACTCGAAATATTCCCGCTGGTGCAATCGCCGTGGGAATTCCAGCTAAGGTAGTCAAATATCGAGAATCCGATTCATACCGTCGAACTGAGCAAGAAATCGTAACGGAAATTTCTGTCGAACGCTCATGAAGGATTCCGGAAAATTTGCAAAGAAGCGACGTGATTTCAATCAGTTGGTGGAATCCATTCGCGAAGACTACCCTCGCTACCGCGACTGGACTATGCCGGGCTTTCGGGCCTTGGCCGTGCATCGCTTCGGCGTATGGGTGGAGTCAGTTGGGCAACCTCGGCTGTTACATTGGTTCTTGTTTCGCATCTACCGTTTCCTGTTCGTTTACGTACGAAACCACTACTCGATCGAGCTACATCACACGACGAAGGTAGGTCGTCGCCTGTTAATCGCCCATCAGGGTGGCATCGTGATTCATCACTTATCAGAGATCGGTGACGATTGCCTCATCCACCAGAATGCTACTTTGGGCGCTGCAACCGACGACACGATCGACCGTTGTCCGATCCTGGGCAATCGCGTTGAAGTCGGAGCCGGTGCCGCCCTCGTCGGAGGTGTTGTTATCGGCGATGATGTGCGTATCGGTCCCAATGTCGTTCTCACAATGAGTGTTCCCGCCGGATCAACAGTTGTGGCGCCGCCGCCGCGAATTTTTCAGCTGAAAAAGCCGACGCCAGACGGCAAAGTTCCGGTAACGAGCGCACCCCAATAAGGATGAAACAATCTCTTAGCAACGAAGCATCCGAGGCTATAGAGCGGGGCGATCGGCTGAAGACGGCGGGTGAACTTGATGAAGCCATTTGCGCATATTTGGTGGCAGCGGCCCATGTCTACCCCGTACCCGCGTCACTCTGTCTTTCGCTTGCGCGCGCTTATATTCGCACGAATAACGTCGCAGAGGCAATTCGCTGGGCGTCGGCCGTGGTCGATGCTGGCGATGATTTTTCGAGTTGGCTTAGCGCCGCGTCTCTTATCGAGAATGCGACGAACTGGAAAACCGAAAAACCTCGGCGCCGTTCGCGGGTTGCGATAGCTGGCAGTTTCACGACGTTGCAGTTAAGAGCAATTCTTCCGCTGGCCGGGTTTCGTCATGGCATCGAGTTCGAAGTATGGGAAACACCATACGGCCAGTACCGGCAGGAACTTCTAAACCCTCAGAGCGCTCTTTATCAAAGTCGACCTGACTTTATCATCCTTGCCGTTCACGAAGGTGAATTGGCACTTCCATTTCTAAGCAACGACAGCGAAACCGAAGTAACACAAGAGTTAGACCGATGGACGAACCTATGGGAGGCGGTCGCTCGCCACAGCAAAGCCCGCGTCATACAGTTCAACTTTGCTCTTCCAGCGGAAGCGCCGCTGGGACACTTGGCTCTTCGCCTGCCAGGATCGCGCTACGCAATGACACAAGCTGTTAATACCGCGCTCGGCATGGCAGCTCAAACAAGAGTAGATATTATTGATTGCGAACGACTCTCAGCACTTGTCGGCAAGGAACGCTGGTGTGATCCTCGATATTGGCACCTTTCCAAGCAAGCAGTAGCGCTCTCAGCATTGCCGTTGCTGGCCCGGCATATCACCGCAGTTATAGCAGCAAATTTGGGGCTGAGTCGAAAAGTTCTCGTTCTCGACCTCGACAACACATTATGGGGCGGCGTCATCGGTGAAGATGGGGTGAATGGCATCAAACTTGGAGGCGATCAGGCAGGTGAAGCATTTGTGGCCTTTCATGAATACATCCTCCACTTGAAGGATAAAGGAGTCATCCTCGCCATCTGTTCGAAAAACAACGAGGCGGATGCGAAAGAACCTTTCGAGCGGCATCGGGAGACGAGGTTGAAGCTTGACGATTTCGCTGTCTTCGTTGCCAACTGGGAGCCGAAGGCTGATAACCTGGTTCGCATTGCCGAAACGCTTGGTGTCGGTCTCGACGCAATAGTTTTTGTGGACGATAACCCGGTGGAATGCGCTGCTATTCGTCGTGCACTGCCGCAAGTAGACGTTATCGCACTCCCAAGCGATCCCGCTTACTACACGCGCACGCTCTCGCAGTACCTTATGTTCGAAATGGCAACGTTCACCGACGAAGATGCTCATAGAACGGAGCAGTACCGGGCCCGAACGCTAGCACGCCGATTGGAGAAGAGCGTTAGCTCTCTTGATGAACTCTGGGAGAGTCTCGAAATGACGGCGACAATCGAGCCGTTTAACGAATTTAATCTTCCTCGAGTCGCGCAACTTATTGGTAAAACTAATCAGTTTAATCTCACCACGCGCCGCCACGGGCAGGCACAGATTGAGGCGTTCGTACAGAATCCCGATTGCATCCATTTCTCTCTGCGATTGCGCGATCGTTTTGCCGATCATGGGCTCGTTGCTTTAATGATTGTTCTGCAGCAAGACTCGGTTTTCGAAATCGACACGTGGCTGATGAGCTGTCGCGTAATAGGGCGGACAGTAGAAGATGCGATGCTGGCGCATTTGTGCGCGCATGCGGCGCAGCGCGGAGCCACGACAATTCGGGGACTTTATATCCCGACGGCAAAGAATCAGCTTGTGAAGGACGTATACTCAAAATTTGGCTTTTCAATTGCTAAGGAAGTAGCTGGTGAGCAGATCTGGCATTACGACTTCGCGGCAAGGGGATCAATTGAGAATCGGTTTATTAAAATAGCAGATCAGGGAGAAATTAATGGAAGACCTTCACGGGCAGTTAGAGCAGGTGTTTAGAGATGTGTTTAACAACGATGCGTTCACTCTGAAGGATGAGATGACCAGCCGTGACGTACCCGGTTGGGATTCAATTGCCCACATGAACTTGATGTTCACGATCGAGTCCCGGTTCGGCATTCAGTTTGTCGGGAACGAGCTGGCGGACTTCAAAGACATTGGCGAATTGAAGCGATATCTGGCACGGACCGTTGAATAAAAGCGAGCATGGAGCAAATGAACCTAAGAAACTTTTGAGGTCAATGCTTAAGGCGCTAAGGCGCTGGCTTACTGATGATACGCCTCAGGTCACGAATACAACTTTCCTGTCCTTCGACAATACCTATGAGTGGCTTCGTCAATCCTTTGCGCAAGTTTCCGAAGACTCAACCTCGCGTCGCCGCCCGCCCTATATATGGGGAGTTCTACAAGGTGCCGCGCTAGCTAGAGTTTTGCAATACCAGCATGTGTCCGTAATTGAGTTCGGCGTAGCCGGCGGCGCAGGATTACTGAGCTTAGAACGGACGGCTGAACTCGTTGAACAGATTGTTGACATCAAGATTGACGTTCATGGTTTTGATTCTGGACAGGGTTTACCGATATTCAAGGATTATAGGGATATGTCCCATTTGTGGGGTGAAGGATTTTTCCCGATGGACGAAGAGAAGCTTCGAGCGCGGCTCCGCCGCGCACAACTTCATATCGGACTTATTGAAACCACAATTCCTGCATTTCTTGGAGCCGCTCTTGCCCCTGTCGCCTTTATCTCATTTGACCTTGACTTATACACCTCAACGCGGCACGCACTACGCATCCTGCGGGCAGAACCGGCACGCCTTCTGCCGCGCATTCCCTGTTTCTTTGACGATATCATGGGGTATTACGGCAACGCATTCGCCGGAGAAAGGCTCGCGATAACTGAATTCAACGCAGAGCAGTCGGCGCGCAACCTCGGCCATCAACACGGCCTCGAATTCTTTGTGACTTCGGACCATCGCCACCATATGTGGCCCCAAATGATGTATTTTGCACACATTACGGAACACCATTTGTACAATGCACCCTCTATTCTATATAGGGGTTCGAAAATCGATATTGACGATTCCGTAGGGTTCTCTCGCTCTTAGTCCGCCATATGCTGCTCCCTCCGCGCGACGTCGCTACGCTAGTAATGCTCCAATGTCGATCGCTTAGGAGGAGTGGGAAACCGAGAAACTTCAAAAGCCGGCACGTCCGAATCCAAGTACCGGTTGTTGAGCAACCCATATTCCGATTGCAGCACCTGGAGACGAGCAGATTATGATCAAACTACAAGAACCGAAATATGTTTATATGGGAGGAGGACTTCGCCTCTGGAAGGAAGCCACTCTCCACGTCGGCTGCGAAGCCGTTACGCGCAGCCTCAATGTTTTCGAGGGACTTAAAGGGTATTGGAAACCTGATGGACCTTTTGGGATCGTGGAACTCCGTCGTCACTATGAACGCCTATGTCGATCTGCTCGACTCTTACATATTCCTTACGAGTCTTCTTTTGAGCAATACCGTGATGCTATTGCCATGCTCGCGGGCGAGCTTCTTCAACCCGACCGTGACATGTGGTTTCGCACAACTCTCTACGCTATTGAAGGACAGTGGGGCGAAGGCACGGTCGCAGATCTTGTTATAACGGGTTACCAACAGGATCAAAAAATGCCGGACCCGATCAACCTCGGTGTAAGTACATGGCGGCGCAGTCCGGATGTATCTTTACCCGCACGCGCGAAATCAGGAGCTAACTATCAGGTCGCGCGCATCGCTCGGATCGAGGGCCGCGCCCGTGGATGTCAGGACATGGTCTTACTAAATAATTCTGGCCGCGTGGCTGAAGCAACGGGTTCCTGCCTCGTCATGGTGCGCGACGGCACCGTTTATACTCCTCCGGCTACCGAGGGTGCTCTCGAAAGTATCACGTTGGACATTGTCGAAGCACTCGCCCATTCTATGAAAATCCCCTTCATTCGTCGCCCGATTGATCGGACAGAACTTCTCGTGGCGGACGAGGTTGCCATTTGTGGGACGCTTGCGGAACTCGTGCTCGTCGAGTCTGTGGATGGTCTTGCCCTTAACCCAGAATCCAATCTGTTACGTTCCTTACAAACGCGATTTTTTCGAGCAGCCCGTAACATTGAGCCACACCCATCGGTTGGACTTACAGTTATCTCGCGCAATGCGAGTTAGTGCCGAGACAAATGCAGCGCATCCGCAAGGATCATGAGAGCCAACGACGTAATCGGTCTCATTCCTTGTGGTGGTCATGCTACTAGGATTGCTCCGCTCCCATGCAGCAAAGAAATCTTCCCCGTGGGACTGCGCGCGACATCGGATGGATCGCTGCGGCCAAAGGCTGTTTCCCATTATCTTCTGGACAAGATGCGCGAAGGCGGTGTGCGTAGAGCGTATTTCATCTTGCGAAAAGGAAAGTGGGATATCCCAGAATACTACGGCGACGGCACTGCGTTTGGAATGGATCTTGGCTATCTAATAATGGGACGGCCGCACGGCCCTGCTTACACCGTCGACCAGGCATATCCATTTGTTAAAGGCGCACGGGTGGCTGTCGGGTTTCCCGATATTCTCTTTGAACCATTAAGTGCATTCAGCCGGGCGCTGAAGCGCCTGGAAGCTACGCGGACGGACCTTGTGTTAGGATTGTATCGCGCCCACGATATCCGCATTTGGGATATGGTTGTAACCGACCGGACGGGACGGGTGCGCGAACTGCTGATTAAGCCGGACAAAACGAAGTCTAAACTAGGCTGGGTTTTCGCGGTGTGGACATCAAAGTTTACCGAATTCATGCACGAGTATCTCGCGACGCTCAAAACAACGGCGCACCGGCCCGCCGCAAACCTGCCGGCCGAGGTGACTGTAGGCGAAGTGATTCAGGCGGCTGTTCGGGAAGGCATCGCGACACAAAGTGTGGTTTTCTCACGGCACGCCTATTTGGATATTGGCACTCCGGAAGGTCTGCAAAAGGTTGCGGCTGGCTTGAGTCCAACACTCAAGGCATAATGTCTCCCAAATAACATCATGAAAGTAGTTATTCTTGCAGGAGGATCCGGGACACGGATTACAGAAGAAAGCTCGGTTCGCCCGAAACCGATGATCGAAATCGGTCATCGCCCGATCCTTTGGCACATCATGAAAATCTACACGGCTCACGGCCTAACGGATTTTATCATTTGTTGCGGATACAAGGGCCACATCATTAAGGAATATTTCGCCACCTATTTCTTACGGAATGCCGACGTTACTTTCGATGTGCAAAAGAACCAAATGGAAGTCCATCAGCATTCCGCCGAGCCCTGGCGTGTGACACTCGTTAATACTGGCGATGACTCCATGACAGGTGGACGTATTAAACGAGTTCAATCGCACGTTGGTCGTGAATCTTTCTGTCTGACGTATGGCGACGGGGTTTCCAACGTGAATATTAGCGAACTGATCAAGTTTCATCGCCAACAGCAAACTTTTGCCACTTTAACGGCGGTCCAATTGCCAGGACGTTTTGGAGTTTTCACTTTGGACAAGGAGCAGACCTGCATTTCCAGCTTCAGCGAGAAACCCAGTCAGGACGGCGCCTGGATCAACGGCGGTTTCTTTGTCCTCGAGCCCCAGATATTTGATTACATCGAGGGCGACCAGACCGTATGGGAGCTAGACCCGATGGCGCGTCTTGCCCGCGAACAACAGCTCTCGGCCTTCCGTCACTCCGGCTTCTGGCGGCCGATGGACACACTGCGGGACAAGATCGTTCTGGAAGAGATGTGGGACCGAAACGAAGCGCCGTGGAAGATTTGGGATACGCCGAAAAAACCGTGAGGCATCCGGGGCCGACTACCGATAACGACTAAACTCTCGATGACCTATGACTACGCGATCATTGGGGGCGGGATTGTTGGATTAGCCACAGCTATGACGTTGAGTCGGCGGTGTCCGACAGCGCAAATTCTTTTGCTTGAGAAGGAGCATGGTCCTTCGGTCCACCAGAGTGGGCGAAACAGCGGAGTGATACATTCCGGCATCTACTATAAGCCGGGTAGCTACAAAGCCAGGTTTGCCCGGGCCGGAGCAACTTCGATGGTAGAGTTCTGCCAGGAGCACGGAATTCCTCACCGAGTCTGTGGCAAAGTTATCGTTGCAACACAGGAAAAGGAGTTACCAGAGTTAGCAAATCTATTTCAGCGCGGATTACAAAATGGTTTGCCTGTAGAAAAGATCTCAGCCGCGGAGGTAAAAGAAATTGAACCCCATGTTCGTTGCCGGGCCGGCATTCGTGTACCGACCACCGGTATTACGAACTATCGACAGGTCTCGGAAAAGTATCTGGAATTATTCCGGAAACAGGGCGGTGAAGCCAGGTTCGAAGAAGAAGTGCGGGCCATTGAGAATCGTGGCGATACTCACGTAATAGAAACTCAAAACGGGGAACACCAAGCCAGGTTCGTTGTAAGTTGCGCTGGCCTCCATAGCGACCGTGTTACACGACTTACTGGTGCGGACCCGGGCGCGAAGATCATCCCGTTCCGAGGTGAATACTACGAGTTGGTCGCTAACAAACGCCATCTCGTAAATACATTAATCTATCCGGTCCCCAATCCAGATTTCCCCTTCCTGGGTGTGCACTTTACCAAGATGATCGACGGCTCTGTCCACGCCGGACCGAATGCGGTCCTGGCTTTTAAGCGAGAAGGCTACAAGAAAACGGATTTCGATCTGCGCGATTTTTGGGAAACGATGTCGTTTGGCGGGTTTTGGAAACTGGCCCGCAAGAATTTCGCAGAAGGCATGAGGGAAATGTACCGATCCTTGGTAAAGGACGCCTTTGTTCGTAGTTTGCAACGACTCATCCCAGAGATCAAAGCCGCTGATCTCGTTCCGTGTAAGGCCGGTGTCCGCGCTCAGGCATTGCTTGGCGATGGCAAGCTGGTGGACGATTTTCTTTTGGTTAGAGGACACAATGCTCTCCACGTCTGTAACGCACCGTCTCCGGGTGCTACAGCGTCGTTGGAAATTGCAAAGGCCATAGTTACGCAAATCTCCGAACCATCGAGAGCAGGCGCGGTGTTGGTATGATGAATGTATTGGTTACTGGAAGTGAGGGCTATCTAGGCTCGCTCCTTACGCCCGTTCTTCTGGAGCGCGGTTACGGAGTTACTGGCCTCGACACCGGCTACTACAAGAACGGTTATCTTTATAATGCGAAAGGTTCCTCGCCTTCAACAATTGCGAAGGACATTCGTCATTTGACTGCGGACGACTTGCGCGGCCACGATGCGGTGGTGCACATGGCGGAACTCTCCAACGATCCGCTAGGTGAGCTCAATTCGGAGGTTACTTACGAAATCAATCACAAGGGGACATTGCACCTCGCCAATACTGCAAAAACAGCAGGAGTGAAGAGATTCATTTACATGTCGTCATGTTCCGTCTACGGGGTAGCCACCGATGGCGAGGTTACTGAAGAAACAGCCCCGAATCCCCAGACAGCCTACGCAATTTGCAAAACCTTATGTGAGCGAGATCTCAAGCAGCTAGCTAGTAAGGACTTTGTGCCATGTTATTTTCGGAACGCGACAGCCTTTGGCGCATCGCCGCGACAGCGGTTCGACTTGCTGTTAAACAATCTCTGTGGCCTGGCCTGGACAACAAAAGAAATTAAGATGATCTCGGACGGCACCCCCTGGCGTCCTCTTATCCACGGTCTGGACATTGCGCAGGCCATTGCATGCGCGCTCGAAGCTCCGACCGATGCCATTTACAATGAGGTTTTGAACATCGGAGGTAACGGACAGAACTATCGGGTTAAAGAGGTCGCCGAGAAAGTGGCCAAGGTTTTCCCCGGCTGCAGACTTACCTTCGGTTCACAAGGTTCAGACAATCGAAGTTACCGGGTTAACTTCGATAAAATCAAGAAGCACTTGCCCCAGTTTCGATGCGAGTGGAACGCCGACAAAGGTGTGACGCAGTTTTACGAGCTCTTCCGCCAGATTGATCTCACATCAGAAACCTTCGAATACCGCGCCTTTACACGTCTGACGCAACTTCAGTATCTCGTTCGCACAGGCCAGCTGGATCACGGGTTTTTCTGGAAGACCACATTCTGAGTTGTCCGTGCTGCGTTTCAAATTCGATCTATGAATCAACCGACATGTCGCTTCTGCACTGCGCCGCTCCACCATGTGCAGTGTGATCTGGGCATGTCCCCCCTGGCCAATTCCTACATAAAATTTGAACACGCGCGCAATGCAGAAAAGCTTTACCCGCTCAAAGTATGGATCTGCGAGCAATGTCTTCTTTCACAGCTCGAAGAGTTCGAATCGCCGGATGCAATCTTTAGCGATTACCTTTATTTCTCCAGTTTTTCGACAAGCTGGGTCGAGCATGCTCGACGTTACTGCGAGAGGATGGTCGAGCGTTTCCACTTCGATAAACACAGTCAAGTAGTCGAGATCGCAAGCAACGACGGATACTTACTTCAGCACTTTAAGGCCATGGGTATTTCAGTCCTCGGCATCGAGCCAGCTGCAAACATTGCCAAAGTTGCCTGGGAACAGAAGCAGATTCCCAGCGTCGTGAAATTCTTCGGTGTCAAGACCGCAAGGGAACTTGTCGCTGAGGGTAAATCCGCTGATCTGCTCCTCGGATGTAACGTTCTCGCCCATGTTCCCGACATCAACGATTTTGTTAGCGGCCTCAAGATCGCGCTCAAGCCCACAGGGATCATCACGTTTGAATTCCCTCACCTGTTGCGGCTCATCGAAAACAATCAATTTGACACCATTTACCACGAACATTTCTCTTACCTCTCGCTTCTGGCGGTGGAGAAAATCTTCACGCATCACGGCCTCATGCTATTCGATGTGGAAGAGCTGCCTACGCACGGTGGCTCGCTACGTATCTTCGCGCGACATTCTGATAACCTTGCGCCTATCGTCGCTGTCACTCCGCGCGTGGCGGCTATGCGCCAGAAGGAAGTCGACTTCGGCCTAACCGAGATGAGATGCTACACCAGCTTCGGAGACAAAGTAAAAGCCACCAAGCGCAAGCTGCTCAAGTTCCTCATTGATGCAAAAGACGCGGGAAAAACAATAGTCGCCTACGGCGCCGCGGCTAAAGGCGTCACGCTTGTTAACTACTGCGGCGTGCGCGAGGACTTTGTCGACTACGTTGTCGATAAGAGCCCGCACAAGCAAGGTCACCTAATGCCAGGTGTTCATATCCCAATTTACAGTCCGGAAAAAATATTCGAGACCAAGCCCGACTACTTGCTGATCTTGCCGTGGAACTTGAAGAAGGAAATCAGCGATGAAATGGCTGGGATTCGCGCGTGGGGCGGCCAGTTCGTCGTGCCGATTCCCGAAGTTGAGGCCTTTTAAGCTGTGCGGTTTACTGAAACTCCGCTTCGAGGAGCCTTTGTGCTTGAGCTTGAAAAGCACGAGGACGAACGCGGTTATTTTGCCAGGACGTTTTGCGTGCGGGAATTCGAAACTCACGGTCTTAACCCGAATCTTGTTCAGTGCAGTACCGCTTTTAATATTCGCCGGGGAACTTTGCGCGGTTTCCATTGGCAGATTCCACCAAGATCTGAAGCGAAGCTCGTTCGCGTCACGCGAGGGGCGATCCACGATGTGATCGTAGACTTGCGGCTCGATTCATCGACGCGCTTGCAACATTTCGCCGCGGAACTCACGGCGGACAATGGCCACCTGCTTTATATCCCAATGGGTTTTGCGCATGGTTTTCAAACACTCGCTGACAACACTGAAATTTTATATCAGATGTCCGAATTCTTTGCGCCAGAGTGTGCACGCGGCGCTCGCTGGAATGATCCCGCCTTCGGTATCAAATGGCCACAACCCAATCCGGTGATGAACGATCGCGATCGCACATGGCCCGATTTTGCGACATAATTTTCATCGTAGCCAAATAGCAGGAACTGACCGCCGTGAAAACCTCTCGACGTCTGGAAAGAAAAAGCCTCGGCGGTCGGCCGCCTAAGTTCGCTGAGCCAAGCCGCCCCGTCACGCTAACCCTTCCGGAAAGCACGCTTGCGGACCTGCAGCAGATTAATCTCGATCGCAGCCATGCGATCGTGGAACTGACGAAGAAAATGCTGCGCAGCAAGGGTGCTGAAAATCCGTTAGTTGAAATTGTGGAGATGGCAAAGAAAACGGGCCTCGTCATCGTGGGTCCGAGTAAAGCGCTTCGGAAAATCCCATTCTTGCGCCTCGTCGAAGTCGCCCCGACGCGCTTTCTCCTCGCCGTAGAACAAGGCTTTAATTTTCACAGCTTGGAAATTGCGATCCTCGATGCACTGGAAGACGCACAGGACGAAAAACGCGAATGCGAACTACTGACGCAACTTCTTCAGCACATCAAAGGGCTACGAAAATCCGAGCGAGTGAGAAGGGCAGAAATCTTGTTCGTCAACTTGGAACGCCCCTAAAACGCGATCCCCCAAACAGCCCTATTGCAATGATGTCTTTCAACGTAGTAACATTTAATTTGCTGGAGTTTCTATGGGAAAACTTTGAGCGACATGCTCTTCAAGCCGCTGAAAATATCGACAATACAGGGAGTTGCGCGAGGGTACATTCGCGCTGCGCAATGGTCTGCGCGGTATCGCCATCTTCCTCGTCTCCTTCAGGCCTTCGACTAATGCTCCAAGGGTTTGATACTTGGTTTAATCAACGTCCGTTTTTAGAATCTCGATCTACGGGTGCCTAGCAATGCAAGCGATGAGTCGAGAAAACGCGGGCAGCAACATGCACGCGTTAATAAGGGAGCTTTACCCAATCTGTCGCAGCATTACGGGCGGAGGGGTGCGAGAAACTCTCCGAATTCTTCGGGAACATGTTCCACTGGAGATTCGAGAAGTAGCAACAGGCACACAGGTCTTCGACTGGACAGTACCGCGAGAGTGGAATATTCGGGACGCTTGGATCAAGAATTCGGCCGGCGAACGATTAGTCGACTTTCGACGCCTGAACCTGCACGTCGTGAATTACAGCGCGCCCATTCGTCAGCGGATGCGCCTTGCTGAGCTCAAGGAACACCTTCACACAGTTCCTCACCAACCCGATTGGGTTCCCTATCGCACTTCGTACTATAAGGAAAGCTGGGGATTCTGTTTAAGTGAAAAACAACTGGCACAATTCAACGACACTGACGAATACGATGTTTGTGTCGATTCTTCCTTAACTGATGGACAATTGAGCTATGGCGAATATCTGCTCAAAGGAAAAGAAGCTGAAAACGAAGTCCTTATCTCGTGTCATATTTGTCATCCCGCGCTGGCGAATGACAATCTCTCAGGCGTCGCAGTTACCATCGCGTTAGCGCAGCATCTTGCGAGCACTCCACGGCGTTACTCTTACCGCTTCCTTTTCATACCCGGTACTATCGGATCAATAACGTGGCTTTCGAAGAATGAGCAGGCTGCTAAGAAGATCCGGCATGGGCTTGTTCTTACGTGCGTAGGGGATTCGGGTAACATTACCTATAAACGTAGCCGACGTGGCGACGCAGAGATTGATCGCGCATTTGTCCATATTCTCGAACAGAGCGGTGAACCCCATAAAATTGTAGAGTTTTCTCCTTATGGTTACGACGAGCGCCAATATTGCTCGCCCGGGTTCAATCTGCCTGTCGGCACCATGATGCGATCGCCTCACGGAGAATTCGCTCAGTATCATACGTCCGCGGATAATCTCGACTTCGTTCAAGCTGAGGCATTGGCCGATTCGCTGGCGAAATGTCGAGACGTCATCGACGTGCTCGAACACAACCGTTCTTACATTAATCTCAATCCGTATTGCGAACCGCAACTCGGTAAACGCGGATTGTACGAAGGATCACAGGATGAGACTATGGCGTTGCTTTGGGTGCTAAATCTTTCCGATGGCAACTTCTCGTTGCTGGATATCGCGGAACGAGCGAAGATGCCCTTTGCTGCCATCAAAGTCGCCGCCGATCGCCTTGGACGCGCCGGATTACTGCGGGATGTTTAGAATTCCAACCTAACCTGTTGAGCCCTTGAAGGTTCAGCGTTCAAAGAATGTTCAATCAGCGCTGGAAACTATTTATATCAAATGCTTAAATTACCAAGAGCCGGATTTACCTCGCCTCAATCTCCCTGGAATGAGTTCGCGTCCCTGATAAATAGAAATTAAAATCATCACCGTCCAATCACCTGCACCCTGATATGCTCCACGCGATTACTCGTCTTCTGGCACGTCCGTATCGGCAAAAGCGTCCGCCCACTAAAACCGTGGCGATTCTGGTGCTTTTGTCGACGCGACCCTCGCTAACGGAAGAGGAGAAAATTTCATTGCGCCATTTGGAGCATTACCTCGGAAAATATGACAAGTACCTGGTCGGACCTCCGGATTCTCCCATCAGGCGGGAGGGTTTCGGGATCAAGACCTTGCCGGCGAAGTTTTTTGGATCCGCTGTAGCCAGCAATCACATGATGTACACTCCAGCGTTCTACAAAGCCTTTAAGGAGTATCGCTACATCTTCTTTTATCATTTAGACAGCCTAGTTTTTTCCGATCAAATGGAGAAGTGGTGCCAGGCCGATTTGGACTACATCGGAGCTCCCTGGATTCCGTGCCCGGAGTATCCGTGGATTACTAAGGCGCGTGTAGGCAACACAGGATTTGGGATGATGAAAGTAGAGTCGGCGCTGAAGGTTCTTTATAATAGGTACCGCCGGGAACCCAACACATTTTGGCTGGATATGTTTACCCGCAACAGCCGACGAGTCCGTCCGCTTGTCCAACTGTTGAGGAGACTTCAGCCTCACTTCCCGCGATCCAAAATCGTGAATGGTTTGGTGTTGGAATGGGACGTAATGCAGAATCCGGCGCCGCACGGCCGCAACGACGATATCTTTTTCTCGGATAAGGCCGTTACCTACCTGCCCGAATACAAAGTAGCATCCCTCGAACAAGGACTCGAGTTTGCCTTTGAAGTCGCTCCACGAAAATGTTTTGAAATGAATGGCGGCAAGATGCCCTTCGGTTGCCACGCGTGGGGCCGATACGACCGAAGTTTTTGGGAGCCTTTCTTGTTACCCGAAACGATTATAAACAAGTGAGAATCCATGCTTTTTTTGCCGTTTTCTGCATTTCCCGTCGCGAACTGATCCCCTAATCGCATCCTCCTCTTTTCGCATAAGATTTTCATTGCATGAATCCCCTTTTTCGGCTCAAATGCAAGGCGCATCCTGGAAGATGCAATCGCTGTCCCTACGCCCCTATCAAAAGACTAAAATTGTGCAATCCGCATACAATCGGCCGATTACAGGTGGCAACCCGGCAGGCGGAGGAGTTTTGACTGATTTACGCAGTCGGAAATTCCGCCAAATTAATCTGAGAGAACGCAAACGATGAAAAGACTGCGAGCGTTTTTTGGTCTGCTTTTTCTCGCAATTCTAAGCAGCACCGCCTATTCGGCCGCCAATCCTCCAGTGCGAATCATGCCGCTTGGGGACTCGATCACCCTCGGCTACTCGCTTCCGACGTATCTCAGTGGATATCGCGATACGCTTTATTCTGGGTTGGTGAACGCAGGGTACAACGTTGATTACGTTGGCACCCTGATCGATACGCAAAATTCTTCGATACCCGATCCCAATCACGAAGGTCATGCGGGGTACAGAATTGATAATATCGATGCCGGGATCGATAGCTGGCTCGCCTTAACAAATGACCCGGATGTAATTCTGCTCCTGATCGGAACCAATGATTTTTCCCAAGGTTACGACACGGCCAATGCGTTGAATCGCCTCGAGAGCCTGGTTGCACGTCTCGCCACCGCGCGTCCTTATGCAAAAATTCTCGTAGCTAGCCTTCCGTTGCGGACCGATAGCGTTTCCTTAGAGGCTGCGCAAAACGCCTACAACAATTCCATTCCCGCGATGGTAAATCGACAGGTTGCCCTCGGACGCCAGGTGTACTTCGTCGACATCCACAGCGGATTTAACGCGGCCTATTTATCCAGCGATGGAGTGCACCCTAACCAAGCGGGTTATCAAAAAATAGCCGCTACCTGGATGCCGGCAATTACCAACGTAATTTCCCCTCTCGGCACATCGAATCTGCCGGGGATTTCTCGGGCCACATCGATTGATTCCACTCACGTGGCGGTCACTTTTAGCAAACCAGTTGAAGATACGGCAGCTACTCCCGCCCATTTTAGTTTGAATGGTGGGGTGGCGATTTTGAATGCCACTCTGGACGCTGAGTCAAAGCGTGTCGTCACCCTGACTACGAGCGCGCTCACCAATGATATTACTTATACATTGTCGGTGAGCGGTGTGCACGACCGCACTCCGCAGCAAAATCAGATTCCGACCGGTTCAACGGTGGCGTTCACGTCGGAAAGATTGATCAACGGAAGCTTTGAAACCGGCGACTATACGGGCTGGACGGCGAGCGGAAATCAGGGGGTAGCCCTGGGTACCTATCCAGCAACCGACGGGACGAACGTGGTCGCCTTTAACTGGGGACAGTCGGCGCCCAACGGAATTCTATCCCAAACTATTTCTACGATTGTAGGGCAGAGGTATGTGGTGAAGTTTGATGCAGGTGTCCTAGCCTACAACACAAACGAGCAGCGCCTGAATGTGACGGTTCAAGGCAGCGGAAACCTAGTGTCCGACACACTATCGATTTTTGGGATAGGTGGAAGTCTGCCCAGCTGGGTGGCAAAGAGTTATTCCTTTGTCGCAAATAGCACGACGACGACGGTGACTTTCCGGGATGTGTCGCAAACGAGTGATAGCATAGATCTGACACTGGATCACGTGCGGCTCAACGCTGCGGTAACACGCACACTTACTGTAACGTCTTCCCCCAACAGCGGCGTCGGTGTAACAATAAGTCCGACGGACAAGAATGGTGCGGGTAGTGGAGTCAGTAACTTTACCCGGAGTTATAGTGAAGGAACACCAGTTACGCTAACTGCGACTGGGACGTTCGGAGCAAGCACTTTTCAGAAATGGCAAAAGGATGGGGTCGACTTAACCAGCAGCGTCAATATCAGCCTGACGATTGATGGCGATCATACACTAAATGCAGTTTACGCGACAGGCGGAACGGTAGCTAATGGCAGTTTCGAATCCGGCGACTTTACCGGCTGGACGGCAAGCGGCAATTTAGGCGTAGCAACCGGCAACTCATACCCAACAACGGATGGATCCGACGTATTGGTATTTAATGGCGGACAATCATCTCCGAACGGAGTGCTGTCGCAAGTTTGTGCCACGACCGCGGGGCAAAGTTATGTGCTTACTTTTGATTTGGGCGTTTACGCCTACCAGTCAACGGCCGCTCAACGGATGCAGGTCACTGTCCAGGGAACTGGTAGCCCGTTAGTATCGCAAACCGTATCCGTCTCTGCCCAAGGCACGGGCGGATGGTATACGCCACAAAGTTTTGCTTTTGTCGCAAACAGCTCGTCAACCACGCTCACCTTTCAGGACGTTTCAACAACGACCATCAATATCGATCTGCTTTTGGATAATATACGGATCACCGCACAAAATGCGCCCACGATCACTTCGCAACCTCAAAGCGCCTCAGCCCAAATTGGGAACAATGTTACTTTTAGCGTTGGGGCCGCAGGCCAACAGCCTTTATCTTACCAGTGGCGTTTCAACACGGCAAACATCCAGGGAGCCACATCGAGCACTTATACCATTAACAACGTGCAGAACGGTAATGCCGGAAACTATGACGTCGTTGTGTCAAACACCTCGGGGACGGTAACCAGTGCAATCGCTGTTTTATCGGTAATACCTTCGGGGATAATAGCTAATGGGAGTTTTGAGTATGGCTATGCGAGCTGGACGCCAACTGGCAATGAGACAGTAGTCACGGGCAACTCTTACCCGACGACTGATGGAGCCAATGTCGTGGCATTTAACGCCGGGCAAGCAACTCCTAACGGAGTGTTGTCGCAGACTTTTACTACCACCGCCGGGCAAGGTTATGTCCTCGCTTTTGATGTTGGAGTCTATGCCTATCAGTCGACGGCTGCGCAAAAACTGCAGGTCACCGTTCAGGGAAGTGGGGCTCCGTTAGTCTCACAAACCGTGTCCGTCTCCGCTCAAGGTAGCGGGAGTTGGTACACACCACAAAGTTTTGCCTTTGTTGCTGATAGTTCCTCAACCACCCTCACCTTCCAGGACATCTCGCCGACGAGCTTCAATATCGATCTGCTTTTGGATAACGTACGAGCGACACTGCAGAATGCGCCGGCGATTACCTCGCAACCTCAGAACGCCTCAGCTCAAACTGGCAGTACCGCCACCTTCAGTGTGACCGCGGCAGGTCAACAACCTCTCTCTTACCAATGGCGTTTTAACACCACAAACATCCAGGGAGCCACGTCGAGCACTTACACGATTAATAACGTGCAGAATGGAAATGCTGGAAGTTACGATGTTGTGGTATCAAACTCTGCTGGCTCAGTAACCAGCACGACGGCTGTCTTATCGGTTATCCCTCCTGGGATAATAGTTAATGGGAGCTTTGAATATGGTTATGCGAGTTGGACCCCGACGGGAAATCAGACCGTTGTAACGGGCAACGCTTATCCGACGACCGACGGAGCCAATGTCGTGGCATTCAACGGCGGGCAAGCAACTCCTAACGGAAGTCTGTCGCAGACTTTCAACACGACCACCGGACAAAGCTACGTGCTGGCTTTCGATATGGGAGTATACGCCTACCAGTCGACAGCCGCCCAAAAGTTGCAGGTTACCCTGCAGGGAACTGGCAGCCCATTAGTTTCCCAGACTCTGTCCGTCTCCGCCCAAGGCAGCGGGAGCTGGTATACGCCACAAAGTTTTGCCTTTGTCGCGAACAGTTCCTCAACCACTCTCACCTTCCAGGATGTCTCACCCACGAGCATCAATATCGATCTGCTTTTGGATAACGTACGGGTCACGCTGCAAAATGCACCAACGATTACCGCACAACCTCAGAACGTCTCAGCCCAGGTTAACGGGAGCGCTACTTTCAGCGTGACGGCAACGGGGCAACAACCTCTCTCTTACCAGTGGCGCTTTAACACCACAAACATTCAGGGAGCCACATCCAGCAGTTATACCATTAACAGTGCGCAGACTAGCGATGCAGGAAATTATGATGTCGTAGTGTCAAACTCTTCCGGTTCAGTAACCAGTGCGACTGCCGTTTTATCAGTTGGGATATTGATTAACGGGAGCTTTGAAAGTGGCTATACGAGTTGGACGCCGAGCGGCAATCAAACTATAGCTACGGGCAACTCGTATCCAACAACGGACGGTGCCAACGTGCTAGCATTTAATGGCGGAAATTCGACGCCGAACGGCGTATTGTCGCAGACCTTCGCGACGACCGTAGGACATAGTTATGTTCTCAGTTTTGATATGGGAGCTTATGCCTATCAATCCACGGCCGCCCAACGCTTACAGGTTACAGTGCAGGGAACGGGGAACCCGTTGGTTTCGCAAACCCTATCCGTATCTGCTCAAGGCACGGGAAGCTGGTATTCAGCAAAGACTTTTTCGTTTGTTGCAAACAGTTCCTCTACTACCCTGACGTTCCAGGACATTTCCACCACGAGCGCGAATATCGATCTGCTTTTGGATAACGTTAAGGTTACGCCATAAAGGCACTGCCTTTCTGTCCTTTCCCGAGCCCTTTTGCTACCGGAATTCGATGAGCCGCAAAACGCGTGCTAACTCACGCAAACTCAGATGTCCCTGAGGACATGAGCACTTTCTAAGTTCCCATTCGATAGCTTTTCTGATCGATCGAACCTTGCACCCGTTAGAAATCAGCTTCTCGATATCGTTTTTCACGCGAGGCATAAAGAAAGAGCAAACTCGCCTAGACCGACAGCCTCAGTTAGTGAAAAACCGCGCTAGGCACCCGACGCACGTTCGCAGACCAAATAACGCATGAAACTTCTAGCAGACTTCGTTGAAGGCTGGAAACTTCGACGCAACATTAATTCCATCGCGCTGCTGGTTTTCTTTTTCCAGATCGTGCTGATCCTGCCGATATTCTTTCCACACTTGGGAGACATAGGGGTGTGGGATGAAGCCGTATACATCAACGAAGGCCGAGACCTGTTGGGAGGGAAGTTGCCAGCCTATGCGGCAAATCCGGCGGTCGCCACGCTTTACGCCTTAACCTATCTGCCCGTGCACACTTCCTCTCACTGGTTGGTTCACAGCTGTTCGATCGGACGGTTCATTCTTTTCGCGTTACTTTGGCTTGCCAGTTTCCTGACCGCATGCCAGTTGGAGGAACTCGCGAGCCCATTCATCATGATTGCCCTGGTGACGATCTCGCCGGCGCTTATCCAACTTCTTAACAACGGAAGCAACGCATTGTTCGCTGCGACTTCCGGATTCGCACTATGGCAATTTCTTTCCTTCCAGCGCACGCGAAACCTCAAGCATCTGCGGCTTTGCTCGCTGTTTCTCGGCCTGGCAACATTATCCAGGAACGAAGGCCCGGTGCTTTTCGCCGTGTTTTTGGGATTATCGCTTGTTTTATGTCTGCGCGATGGCGTTTTACGCAAGGGCCTAACGGCGTCTCTCGTTCCATTCACTGTTCTTGTCGGAGGCTATCTCCTCCTCTACGGTCTCTGCACTCGAGACTTTAATCTCGGTGTCGCGCAACGGGGCTACTACACGTTCGAACAGGGTCACGGAATGGCCTTTAAAGAAACCTATGGCACGCGGCAGTTCTATGTTGAAGGAGAATTTGACGCCAGGCGGCTTTTTGGAACGCCTGAGGAAAATCATTTCTCGGTCCTAACTGCTATCCGCCGCAATCCGCTGGCATACTTGAAGAGAATCCTACCCTTGACGAGGCACGTAATGAAGGATGTGTTTGCCGATTACTCATGGTATTTCGGACTATTGGGTTTCGCCTTTGCGGCCCGCGGCATCTTCGATTTGATCCAAAGAAAGTCGTTTATGCTGCTCGCAACACTGCTGCTATGGCCGGCTTATAGCATTCTGTATGTACTGCTTTGTTACCAGCCCGCCCATTTGCTTATGCCGTTCTTAAGTGTGTTTACGCTCGCCTCAATCGGTACCTGTGCCTTCCTTCGTAATCTAACGAACAAGCAAGAGCACTATTTCTGGTCGGCAGGCCTTTTCGTTCTGGCACTAATCGCAACCAGAAGGGGCATTATCTCAAATGGCCCGCTTACCGCAACCTTGGTAATATTGTTGGGCTTCTGGCTGGTCTGGCTTACCGCGAATCGTTATCTCCAGGTCGCCAGTATAAAAGCCATTGCGTCGCTTTTACTTTTGTCGATTGGACTAACGGTGAGATTTGGCCTTCCGGAAATGAAAGCGTTTCTGCCTGGGAGTAACATTGATGAACAGGCTGTCACTTACCTTTCGACGCATTTCGAGCGAGGAGCTCGCATTGGAGCTTGGGCGCCTGGGAAAATTTGGGATGCAAGGCTGGATCCGGTGACCATGACACGGGACCTTCGCTATTGGAAATCCACTCAGGACGCGTCCGAGTGGATCGCTCGAAAGAAGATCCGGGCGATTTACGTAGACAAAGACCTGCGAGAATTCGAGCCTGATGTCTTATCTATTCTTCAGAACCAGATTGGAAGCAGTCTATCAGTTGCATTGGACGTCGGACACGGAGCTGTGCAGATACTTGTCCCCACATCCTCAGCGAAATAGCCGACACAGGTTGTAGATCGAATTCGCGAGCCTTGGCGGCAATCTGACTTGATAGGACACGATTTTTTATTCTTTGAGTGATGCCTAACGCAAGTTTTCTAAACGCAAAGAATAACGATCAGATCGCACCTTGTCTCTCGGTCGTTATGGCCGTGTTCAACGAGGAACGAACAGTTATTTCTGTTATACAGACCGTCTTGCAGCAGCGTCCGGTTCAAGAAATTATCATCGTGGATGATTCATCGAACGATAATACTTGGCCGGTTTTGCAGGAGTTTGCCAAAGGACAATCCCGGCTACGCTTGTTGCGACACGACAAGAACCGAGGCAAAGGCGCTGCGCTTCGGACCGGTTTTGAACACGCCGAGGCGCCTATCGTTATCATCCAGGACGCTGACCTCGAGTACGATCCTAACGAATATTACTTATTACTTAATCCCATACTCTCCGGAAGGGCAGACGTCGTTTATGGCTCGCGCTTTGGCGGCCACGGTGCACATCGGGTTCTCTACTTTTGGCACTCGGTCGGTAACAGACTCCTTACCATGTTGTCGAATATGGGGACCAATCTTAATTTGGCCGACATGGAAACCTGTTACAAAGTCTTCAAACGCGAGATTCTCCGAAAAATCTCAATCGAGGAGAGTCGGTTCGGTTTTGAACCGGAGATTACCGCTAAAGTTGCCAGGCTCGGCGTGCGTATCTTCGAAGTACCCATTTCATACTACGGTCGGACCTATGACGAAGGAAAGAAAGTGAGCTGGAAGGATGGTTTCAGTGCATTGCGATGCATCATCAAATATAATCTCCTCCGTTGATGAGCCACGTGTGCTCTACTATTGCCGACGCCAGTGAGTTCGAATTGGCGCGTTGCAAGAAGCGAGAAATTATCGCAACGCAATAATCAAAGAGTTTCGGAATTTTCTGAGCGGAAGTGGGCGCGGGTGTTGGTCAGCTGACCGAGGCGCTGCTCGGGTTGTCCGCAATTGATAAACTTATTTCCATCGAGCTCAACCCGGTATTTTGCGAACGTTTGGGGATTTCATCCCTCGCCTTTCAATTGTTTGCGGAACAACCGCTGATCTCGTTCACCAATCCCAATGGAATGCTATTCTAAGTGTCAACGTTCTCGAACACATCGCTCACGACGAGGATGAGTTGAAGAACTATATGAGCTTTTGGCGGAGAGGAAGGGTGTCCTGTGCCTATTCGTCCCCGCGCGCCGCGAAATTTATTCCCTCATGGACCGTGACTTCGGGCATTTTCGGCGCTATAAGCGAAACGGCTTGAGAAGCAAGCTAGAGCACGCCGGTTTCAAAATCCTAACGTTGTGCTATTTCAACTTTATTGGTTATCTCGCCTAGTGGTTCAATTTTTGCTTGCTTAAAAACCGCAGTTTTAATCGAAATGCCATAACTTTTTTGATCGCATTCTTTTTCCAGCTTTTTATGCCTTTAAGTCCTTTCTCCGGCCACCAATTGGCCAAAGCCTTGTGGCCATTGCTTGTCCCTTCTAGGACTAAGGCCGCACAACTATCGTCAAAAGATTGGTCTAGTTTCGTGATAAGAGTTTGCTCAAACGTATGAAGATCAGTGTTGTGGGCCTCGGATATGTTGGCCTCCCTTTGGCGATCCAATTTGCGCGATGTGATGTCAGCGTCATCGGCTTGGATATCGACCAAACCAAAGTCGACATGATTAACAAAGCACAGAGTTATATTAAGCATATTGCCTCACAAACCATTGAAGAGGTGACCCGAAACAACAAATTTTGTGCATCAACAGATTTCACAAGGATTAAAGAGACAGAGGCGGTCATTATTTGCGTACCGACACCTCTCAGTAAGAACAGAGAACCGGATATTTCTTTTATTATCGACACGGGACGCAGGATCGCGCCAAACCTATCGCGAGGATGCCTTGTAGTGTTGGAATCGACTACCTATCCAGGAACCACAGACGAAGACCTGCGGGGGGTTCTTGAGGAAGGATCAGGTTTAAAAGCGGGCGTCGATTTCCATCTCGCCTTTTCACCGGAACGAGAAGATCCAGGAAATCCAAATAGCGTGGTAGCAACTATCCCGAAAGTCGTCGGCGGCCTGACTCCTGTCTGTTTGGACAAGGCTCTCGCTCTTTACTCCAAGGCCATCAAGCACCTTGTTCCCGTGTCGTCCTGTCGAGTAGCAGAAGCGGCGAAGTTACTCGAAAACATATTCCGCAGTGTAAATATCGCGCTAGTTAACGAGCTCAAGCTTGTTTACGGCGCAATGGGCATCGATATCTGGGAGGTAATCAATGCGGCGAAAACCAAGCCGTTTGGTTTCATGCCTTTCTATCCGGGGCCCGGCCTCGGCGGCCACTGCATCCCAATTGATCCCTTTTACTTGACGTGGAAAGCGCGGGAATACGGAAAACATACGCGCTTTATTGAACTGGCGGGCGAGATCAACACTTCCATGCCAGAACATGTGATGCATCGGGTGGGAGATGCCTTGAACCATCAACAAAAATCCGTAAATGGCTCCAGCGTTCTCGTTCTAGGATTGGCCTATAAACCCGATGTTGACGACGAGCGTGAATCACCAAGTTACGTGCTCATGAACCTACTGCGAGAGCGCGGCGCGAAAGTCGAGTATCACGACCCCTACGTCGCGACCATAGGACCTACAAGAGAGCATTCGCAATTCGCGGGGAAAAAATCAGTTACTTGGAATTCCAAAGTCGTAAGTGGGTTCGACTTAGTCTTGATCGCGACCAACCATGCCTGCGTAAACTATTACGAGCTTGCCGAGTGGGCGAAATGCATTGTGGATACTCGCAATGCTATGTCAGACATTCCTGCTAAATCAGGCAAAATCTGGAAAGCTTAGTAAGATGCGATCTGTGGTCGCTGGTGGTTCGGTGTTCTGCTGCAGGATTTAGAACCAACAACCCGGGAATCTCACTTTGACCGGTCGGATGAAAAATCGCGCTATTACCAGCCCTATTACTGCAGGTATTCGCGAACCGAATAAAGCACAGCAACAACGAGTGATTGGTTTTGCTGTCTCTCTGGCGGTGCTAGCCCTGACGTTCAGTCGCCTGCTATTCGCTCTAGTGGTATATGCGCTACACAGCGATCTCCATTCGTATGTTATCTTAGTGCCCTTTATCTCTGCTTATGTTCTGTACATCGATCGCAACCAATTTTCTCAAACTTATCGTTCATCAATCGGTTGGGCGGTTCTTCCATTCGTGGGAGGATTGGCATCGTTAATCAGTCTTGTCGCAGACAAAAGCTTTCAGCCAACGTTAATCGCGCTTTCTTTTGTATGCTTCGTTATTGCATTGGGCTTTGTTTTCCTTGGCAAAGAATGGATGAAAGCCGCTACATTCTCTTTTGCTTTCCTCTTTTTTATGGTGCCGCTCCCGAACTCTGCAGCGACATGGCTAGAAACGATTTCAAAATTGGCTTCAGCCGACTGTGCGAGTTTCTTTCTGTCTCTTACAGGGACGCCGGTGTTGCGAAACGGCACTGTATTCCAATTGCCCGGGGTCGCGATCGAAGTTGCCCAAGAATGCAGTGGTATCCGATCCAGTTGGATTCTCCTTATCGCGAGCATACTTACGGCGCATCTTTTTCTAACGAGACCTTTGAATCGATTCTTGCTGGTCGCTGTCGCAATTCCGTTGGGAATTTTGCGCAACGGTTTTCGTATCGCAGTGATCGGACTTCTTTGCGTTTCGTTTGGACCACGTATGATCCATAGTCCAATCCATACTCACGGAGGACCCCTCTTCTTCGCGTTGTCCTTGATCCCCTTATTTTTCTTCCTGTGGCTCCTCAGGAGAAAAGAAAATCTTCGGATCAATCGTTAGCAATATTTACGAAAAGTCCAAAAAACGTTAGGGAACAATGCCGATAAATCGAGAAGTAGTTGCTCGAGACGGACCTCGCGCTTCCGCCTCGGGTGCTAATTGGCGCTCGTCCCGCTCTGTTTCTGTTGCTTTAGGGGCTACGTTGAAGTAAAAAAGAAAGAACTCAATTTACTCGCGTTCAAAAAAGGGCATGTAGCGTGGTAACCAAGCAATGAAAGACGGCCTTAAGTAATGCAAATCTCACTCAATAATAAGGGCATCCGGGCAACCTGTTCGCGACAAGGAGCTAAAATCCGCGTTTCGTGGCGAAAGTTATTCCTCCTCGCAGGGCTGCTCATCGTAAGCATCTCATTGACCAGTTGTGAAACACCAGGCACTACATTTCCGCCGGAGCAAGCGATGGCCCCTACTTCGATCAACCTGGTTGCTGGCGATGTAGTTAAACTGACCTTTTCAGGAGCACCGGAACTCAACCAGTCCCAAAAACTTCGAGCGGATGGAAAGATCAATTTGCCGCTGATCGGTGAAGTTGATGCGGCGGGGAAATCGATCGGAAGCCTGCAAAGTGAGCTGGCGTTTAAATATAAATCGCAACTTCAGAACACAACCGTGGTCGTTACATTGGAAAGCAGCGTTACGCAGGTGGTAGTTTCTGGCGCTGTCAGTAAACCAGCGAAGCTTTCGTTCGATCGTCCAACAACAGTTTTTCAAGCTCTCATGGAAGCTGGAGGAGTGAACGAGTTTGGATCCCTCAAAAGGGTACACTTAATTCGCATTACCAACGGTGAACAGCACACGCAGATCCTCGACCTCAGTCCAACCACGAGCGGTCAAACCACACGTCCTTTTTATGTTAAGGACGGGGACGTAATTTATATTCCCCAGAGTGCGTTTTAAGCACTGAAGAATTAGTTATTAGTTATAGTCGAGATTGTAAACCTCTACGAGGGCAACGCCGGTCGCACCGCCTTTACCGCGAACGATAGCCGTGTATCGGCCCGGTTTCAGAGTAGCGATAATGGCCGACTCTCGATTGTCTGTCGGCGGAATTCTTGAAGCTATGATTTGTGTTTGTTGCGAACTCCGCCAGTTGTCGTTCGCGAAAATGAGAGAGCCATTGGCACCGCGTAACTCAAGCCATGGGTCCTTCAATGCATTAACGACACCACCTTTTGTCATCGACGGTCCGAGGGCTCGAATGATAACTTTTGTGGGTTGATCGCCGCCGATTATAAACCCCCCGATGACCACGTTTTGTCCTCCGTCCACTCTGGCTCGGGTCGAAAGATTGACTAGATCCGAACTTGCTGGGTCGAGATCGTAAAGTTCAAATAACGCAACACCTGGAACTCCTGTCTTACTTTGCATCACGCATGTGTAATTCCCCGGAGCTAACTTGGTAACGATCGCTGATTCGAGATTATTGCTTGGCGGAATGCCGGTCGCCATGACTTCGGCGCGCTGGGTAGTCCAGTTATCGTTTGAAGCCAGTAAAGTCCCTTTTGAGTTATACAATCGGAGTAGAGGATCGATCATAGCACCCGTGACTCCCGCTTTTGCTAGGCTCGGGCCAATGCCACGAATCACTATCTTTTTTGCTTTGTTTCCCGCTATGACGAAGCCACCAATCATGACGTCTTCACCAGTTCGCGCAAGGGCACGCGTAGATACGTTCAGCAGGCTTTGGCGGGCTGCGGGAGCGGGTGTTGGTGTAGGTGGCTGAACTCCTGGAGTTGGAGTTGGGGTATGAGTTGGCGTCGCGGTTGGTGTGGGCGTCGCAGTTGGTGTGGGCGTCGCAGTTGGCGTTGGGGTTGGAGTCGGCAGTCCTCCCGCGGAAGTGGTATATGAAAGCTCATTTGAGGGCGTGCTTTCCAAACCGACCGAATTGTATGCGATGACCGCGATGAAATAACGGGTACCGTCAGCCAGGTTGGAGATCGTTCCAGATGGTGTGCTCCCTGTGTCTACTTCCTGAGTGTAAGCGTGACTCGCAGTCCCGTATTGAATGCGATAGCCAGCGAGATCAGGTTCCGAGCCTGCACTCCAAGCTAGAGAAACGCTAGCTCCAGAGACGGAAAACGCCGTTGCAACAGAAGCGGTCCAGAGACAGGCCAAGCGCAGAAAGAACAAAACCAAATTACGGTTTGTGGGTTTAATTATGGTATTTATAGCAAACCATGTGCCGCTTTGATGGAAACCGAACAGTTTCGTGAGGACGCCGAACACGGAACGAGCCGCGTAACGCAAAAGGGGGATTGACTGACCGGCGGCCTATGTAGGCCGAAATTTCAGTTTTGTTCGGACTGCGACCGACTCAAAGTGTGCAGCAGATCCTTCTCTCGTTGCGCTCCGCCGTGCGACGGGAGTTAATTTTGACCTTCGAGCGTGCGAGTCGTGTCCAGCCGGCGATTATTCCCTTTTATTTCTCGCAACGTTGAGTTTTCGTTTGGACGCTGCGGCTGACTAGCTAAGGCTAAACCGATCTACGGTACAATTACCGAAAGCAATTTTGGCATTGAATGAGCTAATCAGGTCTTGTGCACCGACTGGAAGGAACCGAGGATTGCCGCGTCAATTGAACGGCAGCATCCAACCTGAAGAGGCGATTGTTAAGCACACGGCTCCCAGTTCACTGCAGAGGACAAGAATATCCTGTGCTACTCGCAGCAGCATCAACTCGCGTGCAACCCCGACTCTATAAGACTCTGACTCGCACGGTATTCGCCTTATTACTACTAGGGCTAGTCAGCGCATGCTCTGCTGAGGCAAAAAAGTCGCGCTTTTTTCAGCGCGCTGAGGATTACTTTAAATCCGGCGAGTACAACAAAGCCAAGATTGAGTACTTGAATTTGCTGCGCCTGGATCCTCAGAACACAATCGCGTATGAGCGATTGGGTACTATTTGGCTAGAAGAGGGAGCGCCTCTTCGAGCCGGCCCATTCCTTCTTAAAGCTCGGGAGTTCGCGCCGAAAGATCTAAAAAACCGGATACAACTTGCACGAGTATTCCTGTCGATCGGTGATGCGAAGAACGCGAGAAAAGAGGTAATTAACGTTCTCGGACAGTCTCCTCACGATGAAGATGCTATCGTTCTTCTGGCAGAAACAGATCGCACGAAAGAAGAGATAGCTTATACAGAACAGGAGCTGCAAAAGTTTCAGGGCCAAAATAGCGCCTCTTATTTCCTGGCTTTGGCTAGTCTCGATTTTCAAAAAGGAGACACCACCTCGGCGGAAAACAATCTGCGACAAGCCGCGCAACTGAATCCCAAATCTCCTGATCCGCACCTTGCACTGGCGACAGCCTATCTGTTGGCCAAGAATTCCGACGCCGCTGGCATCGAACTGAAGCAAGCGGCCGAACTAGCGCCGGTTAGGTCGGTCGCCAAGGTAAAGTTTGCGGAATTCAAAGCACAGATCGGAGCGCTCGACGAGGCCAGGCAGCTTGTAAATCAGATTACAAATAAGGCGCCCGATTTTCTACCCGCCTGGATGTTATCGGCGAAGATCGCCTTCTCCAAGCAAAAATATCAAGAAGCGGCTTCGCTTCTGGAAAATGTATTTAGTCAGGACTCGGAAAATATTGATGCCCGCATGCTTCAAGCACAGATCTGGTTAGGACAGAACGAGGTTCGAAAAGCCACCGACAGCTTGGAGAAATTGAGTAAAGCATATCCAGGCATTCCGGGCATTCCATACCAACTTGCAACGCTTTACCTGCGGCAAAACAAATTTGAAGAAGCGGCTAATGCTCTCAAGCGAGCTATCACGCTGTATCCGGATTACGTAGAAGCAATTTTACTGCTCGCACAGCTCGAAATCCGAAGTGGCGACACTCAATCGGCTATTCCGGCTGTGAACGACCTTCTAAAAAAGCGACCGGGCTTGCTACCTGCACAATTGATCCTCGCCGAAGCTTATCACGCAGCAGGTCGGCTGGATGATGCCGTGGCGGTCCTGCAAGCTCAAATTTCGACAGCTTCACCAAACGCTCAGTCCTATTACATGCTTGGGCTGATTTTCCGCCAGCAAAACAAGAACGACGAAGCGCGCCAGGCCTTCGAAAAAGCGCGAACCATCGCCCCGGATAATGTGGCGACTTTAGATCAACTCGTGCAGATCGACATTGCGGCCAAGGATTTTGCAGCCGCGACGGAGAAGGCACAGAAGGAACTAGAGAGAGTCCCGAAATCGGCAGCGGCTCATCTCGTTCGAGCAAAGGTGTATGCGGCCGAGAAGAAATGGAGCGAGACCGAGGCCGTTCTCCAGAAGGCACTCGATCTGGATCCGAATCTCTCTGTTGCCTATGACCTACTGATTTCCGTTTACCTCGCTGAAGGCAAACTTAAGGAAGCGATCGGCCGTCTTGAGAGCCTACTGACAAAGAATCCCAAGAACGCCGCGGCGCTTATGACTGTAGCAATGCTTTACGAACAAACGAAAAACTCTGAAAAGGCGAAGGATGCATATGAAAAACTATTAGCGGTAAACCCCAACTTTGTTCCCGCTTTGAACAACCTTGCCTATTTGTTTGCTAATCGGCTAAAGAATCCGGACAAAGCATACGACCTAGCGATGAAGGCGCGACAACTCCAGCCAAGCGACGCTTCGGTAGCAGACACCTTGGGTTGGATTCTTTACAAAAAAGCTGATTACTCACATGCCTTAAACCTGCTTCAAGAAAGCGCGGGAAAGTTGGGCGATAATGCCGAGGTCCAGTTTCACCTGGGTATGGCCAATTACATGATGGGCCAAATCGAGCCCGCAAAGAAGGCACTGGAGCGCGCCGCGGCGAGCGCGACAGACTTCCCTGGCAAGGATGACTGTAAGCGGCGCCTGGCGCTGCTGGAGAACAAAGCAGAGATGTTCGGCGAAGCTTCCATCGACGAATTGAAAAAATTGCTAGAAGAACAGCCTAACGACCCAATAGCGCTTCAACGTATGGGAGGGCTATATGAGAAACGGGGGGCCTTCACGGAAGCAGCTTCGGCTTACGAACAAGCGCTTAAATTTAATTCGAAGCTCATCGCACCCACAATAAAGCTGGCTCAACTCAACGCTGGTCCGCTGAAAAGCCCAGACAAAGCCATGGTGTTTGCTAAAAAAGCCCGGGAATTGGCGCCAATGGATCTAAAAGTAACCGCGCTTTTAGGAGCCATAGCCTACCAGGTAGGTAAGTTCGATTGGGCTTACAGTCTCTTGCAGAAAGGCGTGCGCGGCTTGCCTGATGATATGGCAACTCGACAAATGTATGCTTGGGCTGCTTACAGCTTGGGAAAGATGACGGAGGCAAAACAATCGATGCAAACGATTTTGAAGACCGCTCACGATCCGAAACGGATCGAAGATGCGAAGTCGTTTTTATCGATGATCGCTCTCAATGAGACATCGACCGATCTGACCGCCTCCGAACCGAAAATCCAACGAATCTTGGGAGACGATCCTGATAATGTTCCCGCTTTGATGGTCAAAGCAAAGCTAGCGAAACAGCGCCATGACGATAAAGCGGCGCAAGACATTTACCGCCATGTTCTGGAGCGATATCCAGATTTTACGCCGGCGGAAAAAAACCTGGCCGCTCTTTTCTCAAACGATTCCGCCCTTTTGAATAAAGCTTACGATTTGGCGGTCGCAGCTCGCAAACAAACGCCGGAAGATACCGATCTTACGGAACTCCTCGCTGAGATTAGTTATAAGAAAAAAGATTTTACCTACGCCGTTCAACTATTGAACGACGTCGCCGGGAAGCGGCCTTTGGATAATCGGGGTTTATACTATCTCGGCATGTCGAGCCTGCAGCTGAAACAGAATGCTGCGGGACGGGATGCACTACAGCGAGCATTGCAGGCGGGTTTGCAGGAACCGCTGGCAGACGAGGCGAAGCGCGCCTTGGCTCAACCGCAATAGAACGGTCACGGCGGCAGAGCTGCCTCAAATATTCGCCTTTCTCCGCGCGATCGCTTCGCGTCTTGAAAAACTCTATGTCGGCCCTACCTTCGACTCCAAGACTTGGCATTATGACTTATTCCCAAGCGCAATTAGCGCTTATGAACACACCACTTTGGTTTTGTTTGAAGGCGCAAACGAAACGTGAACATCTCGCCGCCGTCGGACTACGGCGCCAACTCAATATTCCTTGCTATGCGCCTCGCCTTCGATTTCGCAAGATGACTCGCAGAGGTGCTGTTTGGTTCGTCGAAGCGATGTTCCCGGGATACCTATTCGCCCAGTTTGTTTATTCACACCAACATCGGCGCGTTGGGCATTCCCCCGGCGTTCAAGGCCTCGTGCAATTCGGCGATGATCTTGCAACGGTGGACTCGCGCACAATTGCGGCACTGCAACAAACCAGCGACGAATCGGAGATCGTTACCATTGATCCGGAAATACAGGTGGGACACGAAGTGCGGATCACGGAGGGTCCTTTTCAAGGGCTGGAAGCCGTGGTGACGCGGCTTATGCCAGCGAAGGACCGTATACGCGTTCTGTTGGCTTTTCTCGGACGATCGTTGGAGACGGAGGTTGCAATTCCGCAGGTCATATCGCTCGAACCGCGTAGAATCTAAGTGCGTCACTCCCATCCTTGAGAGTCAAATGTCTCGGGTTTGACACTATTGTCGTAAAAAGAGACGCTCTATCACTTCAATATTATCAGTCTTCACGAAAATTAGCTTAAGCAAGGCATGTAAGATTCGCAGCATGGTACTGATCCTGCTGACTTTGGGAGTATGTTCTTGATTGCAATTTTCGCCACCACCGCAGTTTCGTTAGCCGTGGTTCTTAATAGCCTCCGGAAAGCCCCCGAGGGCTATGAAGACAGAGACGGTTTTCACGTAGTGCGTGAACGTTCTCGCTATTCAAGCGCGTCAGTGTTGCCACGGCGTTCGAAGGCTCACGCCGGCGGAGGCTTGGAAGCGGTGCTTCATGCAGGTGCAGGCCATTTCAAGAATTGATCCGCTCAATTAGTGTCCGCGATCGAATTAAAAGGGCACGTCCGATTGCGCATAAACGCAATGTAATTTCCGCCCGATTGCTCACGGCAATTCTTTAAGTAGCGTCTTCCAGCGCGTCCAGGCATCCTGACGCGCTTTTTTATTTGCCTCGCTCCCACCTGGCATCTCGCCTTCCCGCATAAATCCGTGGCCGGCGCCCTTGTAAATAACTGGCGTGTACTTTTTACCGGCAGCTTTCATCAATTCTTCTGCTTTAGGAATCGTTGCACCCACCCGCTCGTCGTTCTCGCCGTAAAAGCCGTAGACCGGGCATGCAATATTCGCGACGTCGCTAGCCTCGCTGGATGCAGTGCCATAAAACGAATACGCAGCCTTCAACTTCGCATTTTCGTTTGCGTAGCCGAACGCCCATCCCCCGCCCCAACAGAAACCGCAAACAGCGAGCGTGCCGTCGGTCGCTGGGATCTTGAGCGCATATTCAGCTGTCGCATCCAGGTCCGCTTTGATCTGCGCTTTCGGCAATTCGGAAATCGCTTTGCGCGCGCCGTCCACGTCGGAAAAAGTTTGACCCGACAATAAATCCGGCGCAATCGCGATGACTCCATTCTCTGCCAGTTGATCGCACAGACCGCGAACCCAATCAGTCAGTCCAAATATTTCGTGAACGACTAGAACGACAGGTGTTTTGTTTTTCGATTGCGGATAAACCACGAAAGCTTTGATTGTGCGATCGCCAGATTTAATGTTCACCCATTCGCCATGTCGCGGCGATTTCTCCAGTCGCGGTTTGGCCCAATCCTGCGCATGAAGCGATGGCGCGAGGACAAACACGAACAGAGACAAGAGGACGGTAATGCGCGCGACAGAGAAAGAAATTTTCATCGGCAATTTGATTTCTTCTAAGAAAAAGCATCTTCCTTCCCGCTGCAACCTTTCGTTCTCTTGGCCCGCACAATATTGCCGGCACTTGCGCGAGTGAGCAGCAAAGGTTACTTCGGGCGAATCGTTATCATGGAAAAAAATTGTAGTGCTCGACGAGCGAGGGTCGCTTTTCTTGTGATCGGGCTATTTCTCACGGTTGCAGCATGCGAAAAGCGGCCGGTAATCGCGCCGGATGTTGCGACGCCCTCTGAGCAATTACAGCAATCACCGCCTTCTTTGGAAATCCGCCCCGAGGCCGCTCCGAAGAATGTTGAACCCGCCACTGTTAACCAGGAAGCAGATTCATTCGCCAGCTATATTCATTTCCCGAAAGAAACGACGAAGACGGAGAGCGCAGTCCAGTTTTACTGCGATGTTTCGGAAGATGGCGGTGTCAGTTCTACGTACGGATTAATCGGAAACGACGCCGAGTTTAAAGCGGCAGTGCAAACGGCTCTGGACTGGGGCCATTTCAAGCCTGCAAAAGCCGATGGTAAACCAGTTTCCGTTTACCTCGGCGGCACAGTGCTATTTTTACATCAAGATCAACACCCTGTAATCGTAGTTTCACTCGCCACGGCGGAGCGCGAGCGGGTAGGCAAACTGGTCAACTATGTTCAGCCACAACTTATTGGCGGCTTGGGTGAGCGCCTTGACCACGCTAATGCTACGTTGCTCTCGAACCGGCCTTCTTCCGGTGCGGCCGAGGTGCTCTTCAAAATTGACGCCCAAGGAAAAGTTCAAGGAACTTCAATCGTTTCCGAAATTCCAAAAGGCTGCGGCTTGGGCGACCTCCTCCAAAGCATCACCAAGGACGCACATTGGACTCCTGCCTACGACAATGGAAAACCCAACGCGGGGGCAATGAACGTCGTCGTAAATTTCGGCGCGTACTAAATCGGCATTTCGGACGAATGACTTCGATGTGGGACAGATTTCAAAATTACTTCCTATGTTACGACGACTTGGATTTTGAGTTGGATATCAGTCGCATGCGCTTCGGCGACGACTTTTTCGACAAAATGAAACCGCGCATCGAGCGCGCGTTTGGTGAAATGGCGGAGCTGGAAAAAGGCACGATCGCAAATGCTGATGAGCAGCGCATGGTCGGCCATTATTGGTTGCGCAATCCGCAGCTCGCGCCGAATGCGCAATTGCGCGCGGATATCGAGGACACGAACACCCGCATCAAGGATTTTGCCGCGCAGGTTCACAACGGCGCAATTTCCCCCGATTCACAGCAAAAATTTGCGCATCTGTTACTCATCGGGATCGGCGGCTCTGCCCTCGGACCGCAGTTCATTGCCGACGCGCTCGGTCACGCCGGCGATCCAGCCGACATTTCGTTTTTCGATAACACCGATCCGGATGGCTTCGATCGCGTCTTCGCAAAATTAGGGGACGAAATTTCGCGCACGTTAGTTGTGGTCGTTTCGAAATCCGGTGGCACGAAGGAAACACGGAACGGAATGCTGGAAGCGCAGGCTCACTTTAAAAAGCGCGGTTTAGCTTTCGCTAAACACGCCGTTGCCGTTACCGGCGTTGGCAGCGAGCTCGACAAATACGCGCAGGAACACAATTGGTTAGCGCGCTTTCCCATGTATGACTGGATTGGCGGACGAACGTCAGTGATGAGTGCGGTGGGACTTCTGCCGGCCGCTCTCCTTGGCTTCGATATCGATGCTTTTCTCGGAGGCGCAGCGGCGATGGATGCCCACACGCGCAAAACCGACGTGCGCACGAATGCCGCGATGTTGCTCGCGCTCATGTGGCATTACGCCGGCAATGGTCGTGGCGAAAAAGATATGGTGATCCTGCCCTACAAAGATCGGCTCGCGCTTTTCAGCAGATACCTCCAACAATTGGTTATGGAGTCGTTAGGCAAAGAAAAGGATCGCGACGGCAAAGTTGTGCATCAAGGTATCGCTGTTTATGGCAACAAAGGCTCGACCGACCAGCATGCCTACGTTCAACAATTGCGCGACGGCGTTCTAAATTTCTTCGTCACTTTTATCGAAGTGCGGAAAGATCGCTCGACGACGCCTTTCGAAGTCGAAGAAGGAATCACGAGCGGCGATTATCTGCACGGTTTCTTGCGCGGGACGCGGACTGCTCTTTACGAGAATGGCCGCGAATCGATCACGATCTCGATTCCGGAAGTAAATCCATTCCAAGTCGGCGCACTCATTGCTCTCTACGAACGTGCCGTGGGATTTTACGGCTCGCTCGTGAACATCAATGCTTATCATCAACCCGGCGTCGAAGCGGGAAAAAAGGCGGCGACGCGACTCCTTGATTTGCAACGCCGTCTGCGCGGTGCGCTTCCTGGTTCACCCGGCCAAACGGCGGAAGAACTCGCACGCGCTCTCGACGCCGATTCTGAAGATATTTATCACCTTCTACGCCATAGTGTGGCTAACGATCCGTCGGTCGGAGTTGCTCCAGCCGATCAACCGTCGAAAGAACGGTTCTTTCTTCGCTAATGTCATCTGCCCCGATAGTCGAAATGAACGCGACGCGCGATGTGCCGTGGAACGTCGTCGTTCGCTTCGTCCGTCAGCTTAGTCACGATCTGCGCAATCATCTCAACGCCGTTGAACTCCAGTCCACGTTCCTGAGCGAACTGGCGGAAGATCCAGAGTTGAAAGGTGAAGTGCAGAGGTTGCGCGAGATGACTTACGAGATGGGAGTTGCGCTGCAAAAACTTACCGGCGCAATGAGCGAGACAAATCCCAAGGTGATGGATTATCGAGCCGCGGATTTTATGGATGATCTGCGCGAAAAGATCGAAGCCGAGCGCCCGGAAGAGAGCCGCGCAATCGATTGGAACGTAAAATTGGGAGACGAGAATTTGCAAATCGATCCGCAGCTCATGCAACAGGCGATGCTCGAGCTTTTCGCAAACGCCTTTTATCATGATCGCGGCGAAGGAATTTTGTCAGCTAACGCGCGAATGGAAGGCGACAGTTTCATTTTCGAACTTCGCGAGCCGAAAAAATCGTTTGCCGCCCTAACCGATAATTGGGGCAATCAACCGTTGCTCAAGGTCGGCCGCGGACATTATGGTCTTGGACTTCATCGCGTGCGCGCTATCGTCGAAGCTCACGGAGGACAACTGCAAGCGTGTTATGTTTCGGCAACTTCGTCACTGCACACAACTATCACAATACCGTTGTCTCAGGACGCAGTTTAGTCCGTCCTCGCCGGAGACTTTTGCCATATGAGTGCTGACCAGCGTCGCATTCTCATCGTCGACGATGAGCGTCCTATTCTCATGACGCTCGAAGCATTGTTGAAGCGGCATGGATATTCCACGGACACGGCGGCCACGGCGGCCCAAGGTCTTCGGTCGCTCAAAAGCGATTTGCCCGCAGTTGTCTTACTGGATTTGCAGCTACCCGACGTCGAAGGGCTGCAATTGCTCGATCAGATCAAACGCGAGCATCCGGAAATTCAAGTCATCATTCTCACCGCGCACGATTCGTTAAGCAATGCGATCGAATCGATCAAACGCGGCGCTTACCATTTCATCAGTAAACCGTACGCGCCGGAAGAACTCCTAAGCTTGATCGAGAAAGCGCTGGAGAAACAATCGTTACTGCGCGAGACCGAAGCGCTTCGACAAAGGACCCAGCAGTTGGAAAAACGCCTTGAAATTGCGGAGACTCTGCTGGCTCCCACCTTCACGAGCAAAGTCATGCAGGAAATCGATGAGCTCATCACTGCCATGGCTCCTTCCGAGGCGAATGTTTTAATCACAGGTGAAAGTGGTGTGGGCAAGGAAGTGATCGCGAATGTCATCCACAGTCGCAGTCTGCGTGCCGGTAAAGCGATGGTGAAGTTGAACTGCGCAGCGTTTCCGCAACCGATGATTGAGTCGGAACTGTTCGGCTACGTTAAAGGAGCGTTTACCGGCGCGATGAACGACTTTTCCGGGATGATCGCGGAGGCCGATGGAAGCACTTTGTTCCTGGATGAAATTTCCGAGATGCCCATCGAATTACAAACGCGATTTCTTCGCGTCTTACAGGAGGGCGAGTATCGCTCGTTAGGCAGTACGCGGACCTTGACATCGAATTTCCGTGTCGTGGCTGCAACCAATCGACCGATTCAGCAGGCCCTCGCTGAAAATCGTCTTCGTTCAGACTTGTACTATCGACTGAATACTTTTCAGATCGAGGTTCCGCCGTTACGTGACCGTAAACAGGATATACCGCCGCTGGTTGGGACGTTCGTAAAGCGTTTTGCGCAGCAGTTAGGTAAAGCAGAGCCGGAGATCGCCCCGGAAGCATTTCAAAAACTGCTCGACTATGCCTGGCCGGGAAATGTGCGGGAATTGCAAAACGCGATTGAGTACGCGGTGGTACTTGCCCGGCAAAATTCAATCACAGTGAAGGAGTTGCCGTCAGAAGTGCAATTACCGGCCGTCTTACAAAAAACGGAGCGCGGCGAACCGCAAAGCACGCGGCCGCAAAGTCTGGACGAAATGGAACGTCACGCCATTCTTCAGGCACTCGCGCAAACGCACGGCAATAAGAAGAGAGCTGCCGAACTACTCGGCATCCAACGCCCAACGCTTTATAACAAGATGAAGCGTTTCGGAATTCAGCTATAGAAGAGAGGCGTGCGGGAAGAAACTTCCGCCCTAAAGGTTCATTTTTGACTCCAACCAGGAGGCCCATGCCAACACGATTCCGAGAACCTAACGAGCGTTTAATGCTCTCTTTCCTCGCCTCGCTAAGGGTTCTAGGCGGCGATCAATCTGCGGTAATATTCGATTGTCGTTTCGGGCAGTCCCGTCAATGATTCCCAGTGTTCTTATCTAACATGCCGGCTAACTCTTACTTTGTCGGACTCGCAGCCTTTGCCGGCCATCTTTCGTTTAATTCCTCTTGTTAAATACGTCTTCGTAACCGTGTTCGAAGGCGAGTTTCCAAGCCATTGGTTCTGCTCCCGATCCTTCCCTTAAATAATATCGCTGAGCGATCCCATTTAAGTCGGCCGCACTCGGCAATTTTCCACCTGCAGCCGCTGTTTCTGCTCCAGCCTTTTTTCCTACCACATAGGCAGAACGTTCATCGCTCGTTCGACCGTGCTCCGCACGGTGCGTGTAGAATGCAGTTATCCCACAGACGAGAAATGCCGCCACCGCCATCATCACAAAAAATCGCACCGGTTCAAATTCTCGAGCCATGCCTAACGAACCAAACAAAATTTTTGCTGCGTGACAAGTATAACCTGGAAATGTTTCTCGCACGAGCGGCTCTTCCGCCTTCGAAATCATGAAGACACGATGCGACGATAGCTCTCCGGATCGGTTGCGCCTTCCGTGGCGATGACCAGCGCCCGTGTTTTTTTATCGATCCCAAGAGCATCGCGCTGCCGCGCGCTCTCCGCGCCAACAAGCAGCTCGAAGAGTCCCGCCAATCCCGCTGCGCCGGTTTCCCCAGCGACGATGCCGATGCTGGCCAAGGCCCGCATCGCTTCGCGCGCTCGTTCATCGGGGATGGCGATGAAAGCATCGATTCCTCGCGAAACGATAGGCCAGGCGACAATCGATACACGACCGCAATTCAAACCGGCCATGATAGAGTCATGCGGCCCGGGCACGGTGACAATTTCGCCCGCTTCCATCGCGGCCAGCATGCAGGCGGCATGGAGTGGCTCGACGCTGAGAATTTTTGGCTGAATGTCGAATTTGGCGCTCCGATAGTGCCTAACGATTGCCGCGGCGAGTGCGCCAACGCCAAACTGAATCGCGACTAGATTAAAGCTAGCTTCGCAACGTCGCATCAACTCTTCGTCAATCTCCGACATGATCGTGGAATAACCTTCCGCGACCCAACGCGGAATCTCTTCATACCCCGGCCATGACGTATCGGATACAACCATGCAAGTTTCGCTCGCATCTTTTGCCGCGCGCGCGACGGCGTCCTCATAGGTGCCATCGACTACCGTTACTCGCGCGCCTTCGGCCGCGATAGCTTCAATGTGCGCCACGGCGGTTCCGGCCGGAACATAAATTTGAGCGTTGAATCCAAAGAGCGCTGCGACATGTGCGACTGCGCGTCCGTGATTGCCATCGGTTGCGGTGGCCAGAGTAAACGGTCGTAGCGCGGCAAACTTTTCAGCAAGCTCATCAATGTTCCTCCATGGCTCGAAAGACTGGCCGAGGCGCGTTTCCAAGGCGCGATAAACCGCCCAGGAAGCGCCCAGAATTTTGAATGCCGGCAAATCGAGACGACGCGATTCGTCCTTAACCAAGAGTTGTCCGATACCAAGCGTGCGTGCGAGCTCCGGCGCATCGATCAGCGGCGTTGGCGCGTAACCTGGCAGTCGTTGATGGAACTCGCGCGGCCCGTCCTGCGACGCGTCATCTTTGGAATCAATCCCAGCTGTATTTCTGTTGAGAAAGAAACGCGTAGGATTTGTTTGGCTCATCTAAGCGCGAACAATTTGTAGTCCTCGTTAGGCGATATTGTCTGCGAAATCAAGCAATCGTCGCCCTTTCAGATTTTCGTCCTCTTCTGGCGAATTGCGTCGGTCGAAAGATTCGGTTGTTGCCTAACGACTCACGTACCCTCCGTTGCGTCAAAATTTTCCCGCGATCTCACACCTTGCCGCCGGACGCCCGGATAACCTCTCCGGTAATCCACCCGGAATCATCGGAGGCCAGAAACGCAACTGCTAGCGCGATATCATTCGGCTGGCCAAGCCGGCCGAGTGGCGTCGTCGTCGCCATCTGCTTTGCATAATTGAACTGATGTTGATGATGCTGCCACCTTCCGGACCGAAATGTTTGATCGCTTCCTGTGTGGTCAGAATGGGGCCGAGCACGTTGACGTTGTAATGCCAATGAAAGTCTTCCTCGGTTACCTCTTCAAACGGACCGAATTTAAAAACACCGGCATTGTTCACGAGCACGTTTGGACGCCAGAATGCTTTCTTCGTTTCGGCGAAAAGGCGCTGCACATCGGCAATCTTTGACATGTCGCCCTGCACCGCGACGGCTTTGCCGCCGGCGCCGGTAATTTCCGTGACGACGCTTTCCGCGCCGACTTTGCTCGAAGAGTAATTCACTATCACGGACGCGCCTTCCGCGGCGAGTTGCCTGGCGATGCCGGCTCCAATCCCTTTGGAGGCGCCGGTAACGATTGCGATTTTATTGGATAATTTTCTCATGGCTTTTTTTTCAGGTTTCGTTTAAGACCCCGATCGTGTGGCAGCCTATCGTTCGTTAGTTCATGACTTGTGAACTAATGGACTAATTGTCAAATCGTGCTAAAAATATTTGTGCGACCACTTCACCACCCCGCCGCCAGGGACATCAGCGTGGAGGGTATTCTCTACGCCTTGTCCGATCCGGTACGGATGCAGATCTTCGCCGAGATCGAGAGCGCGGATTGCCCGCAGATTTGCTCGAATTTTCTCGTGGTCGCAAAGAAGGAGCTACCAAAATCCACGCTCTCACAACATTTCAAGATCCTGCGCGAATCTGGTCTGATCCGGAGTGAACGCAAAGGCGTGGAGATGCACAGCACGACCCGATGCACCGAGCTAAGGGACCGCTTCGGCCCGATGATTCGTGCGATTATTGCAGCGTACCAAAAGACGAGCGGGCAGGCCAAAAAAAAGAGAAGTTAAAGACCTGTTTTCGCGCGGCCGTGGGTTGTTGTCTCATCTGTCCTAACGCAGCGCACGTCTCGCTTTTTTGTGAATGATGAGCGATTTTTGGTCATGGCCTCGTTTCATCACGCCTTATCCAAGAATCAAAAAAAGCGGTCCAAAGTGAAGGAAGCATCTTCGGGGACAGAACAGCCTCCGTTGCTGGAAAAAAAGAAAAAGTTTAAAATTTCAGGCCACCCTCATAAGCCCGGCGCCTTGCCTTCTGACCATTCGACAAAATGAAGAAGGTTGAACTGATGCCGGGCTTTGGTCCAGCCGTTAGCTCGTATGCAGTTCTCTTCTGATCGTACCCGCAGTTGTCAGAACTCTTCTGCCGGACCTTTGCCTGTCTCCGCCAGGTAGGCGGCCTCTGCCAGCGCCTGATTCGCGACGTAATCTTGGAAGCGGTTAGTAAGAAAAGGATCTCCGTGGGTGAATCGTTTTTCCACACCGGAGAAATTGACCTTCGCGGTGGCGTCCTCTTTAGAAAGACCTTGCGCGACAAACGATTTCATCTGCGTTGAGACACTGCGAATCGTGTCCATTAGCAGATCGATATATTGCGGATCGCTCTCCACCGCGCCGTGTCCTGGTACCAGCTTTTTAAAGCCAAGAGCCTTAATCTTGTTAAGAACGTCGACATAATCGTGGATGTAGGGGCTTGGCATAAGCGGAATCGGAGCCGTGACGATGTCGCCTGTGGCCACAACCTTATCTTGTGGAAGCCACATGACGATGTCGCCCGCGGTATGGGCGTTACCCAAACGCAGGAACTGGATTTCCTTGCAACCGAGAAAAAGAGTCATGTGATCCTCAAAGGTTGCGTTGGGAACTACGTACGTTGTGCATTTGTTTTCCTGATCAAGCTGATCAGTAATACTTAATCCTTCTTCCAACCAAGCTTTCTCTTCTTTAATGAGAGGGCGGCCACTCAGATCCTGGTTTTTACTTAGAGCAGGCTCGACGCCCTTACGGATATTCGGAACCATACTGACGCGCCTTTTCAGCCATTTATCCTGAGTCGACACAATGAAGTCGCGGGAGTGTGGGTGAGTAAAAATTTGAACCCGAGGAAACGCAGCTACGATGGCTTGGAGACCGCGCATATGATCGCCATGCCAATGGCTGATAACGACGTGGGTGATAGGATTGTGCGTGACTGCGCGGACTTTGGATACGATGGATTCACCCATTACCGGAGTTCCACCCGCATCAAAGACAACGACGCCATGCTCGGTGACAACGAAAACCGAGTTTCCTTCCTGAGGAAGTGCAAACGGATCTAGTCGAATACCTGCCCAAATCCCGGGCGCCAATTCCTGCCAGCTATATTCAAGAGCGTTTGCGCTTGCCTTGTCCATTGACCAAACCTGAACAAGGGCCAACACGGTTAAGAGAAGAGTAAGAGGCTTTTTCATGATTGGTCCGATACCGTTACTTTCTAGTGAGAAAGCAGCAGACTGACAAGCCGTAACATTGATTCGAACCTCGAGGTGAGCGAGTAGCCTGACCAGAAAAGCGCGTGAGTTAGCCGAACCGCGCCTTCCGACAATTGAGGCCCCAGTCTTCTACTGTTCCCTCAACCGTCACAAAAAACTAGTAACCGTAAGTAAACGGGACCGTATAGGTGACAGCGATGGGTCGCCCGTTTTTTAAGGCGGGTTTGAATTTCCAGTTTTGGATAGCGACGATCGCGGCATGGTCGTAAGCAGTATCGCTAGACTTAACGACCTGGACATGACTCGTCCTTCCATCTTTGTCGATGGTGAATCGGAGAAGAGCATCATACAGCACACCGCCTGATTTTGTATGAGGCGTCGTGACTGCTGGGAAATCGGGCTCACGTCCTTGCAGAAGTCTCGGTGCCTCATCGTAAGGGGGGTGAGCGTTCGGCCATTGTAACCCCGCTGTAGCAGGAGACATTTGCTGACCAGGGAGAATTTTTTCCGTCTGCGTGCAGTACGCTCCGGCTAGGAGCACGGTTGATAGAAACGCCAGTATCCAAAACTTTTCGTTCATATGGTTAGGTTATTTGCTGCATCGGTGACTAGATCGTTTTGACCGCGAAAAGGAAAATACAAAGCCCAATCAACCCTCCGGTGATAATCCCACTTGGGATCACGTACGGTGCGTCGCCCGACTTCGGACCTCCCTTCGCAAGATAAATCACAAGACTGAAGGCCAGTCCGTAGAGCGCGCCGTCGATCATTGCCGACCACCATCGCGTAGTTGCAGCTAAGGAAAACCCCGTGAGAAGCGCAACCAATATGCCTTTCAATGTGGCCGCGAAAAGGATCTGCCATTTGTATGGCTCTTTAGGCTCAAAAAAAATACCAATGCCGTCCAAAAAGCCGAATGCTGTTCCAACAATTACTACAACGGAAAAATTCATGACTTGAGGGTGATCTTTTCATCTGCCCTTCTAAATGCGTTCCAAACAGTCGGATTTTGAAACTGAATAGTCACGGAATAATAACACCTACTGGTATCGGTCGAACGATATCGTTAATTAGTCCACAAGGTCAACCCCTGGGTAGTGGTACAAGTGCGTTTCAATTAATTCCAATCGACATCATGACGCTTCTTCTTTTTGGTCTTATCAGTAGTCTCATTTCCGGCACGCGCCAGGAGCAGCCACTAAGCACAACTCAAAAATAGAAAAGCCGCCAAGGCAATGCCCGGGCGGCTTTTCGTGGTAAAGTAACCCTGTATTATCCCATCCCCAAGGAGTCGAGCGTGGGCTCGTCAATCGCTTCGGTGGTGTACAGGCCGTTGTCAGCTTGATAGGCGGCGAGGGCTGCGCGCGTTAACGGACCGAGTAACCCATCAACTTCGCCCTCGTAGTAGCCTTGTTCCTGAAGTGAGGCCTGCACGTCGGCGATCACGTGATCTGGCGGTTCGGCGCGGGAACCAACATAGATCGGTCCATCGTAAGCATAATATTGTGCCGAATTATCGTAACCCCACGCCGGATACCAGTAGCCCTGGTTCCAGTAGTAATAACCACCGCCGATTAACTCAACCCGACGATAGTGCGAATGGTAGAACTCCCGGTCGTGCCTCTCCGAATGGTAATCGCGGAAGGCTACGTACCTTTCGCCCTGCCAATGGTCGGCCCCTTCGATGTGACGGTCTTGTTGGAACGTGACAGTCGGAACTTTGTCTGGTTTGGGCTGCGCCTTAAAGTTGGCGTGCTCCGCTTTGATCTTTTGCAATTTTTGCGCGTCCGGCTTCTTGGCCTGAGCCTGGAGCTTCCTTTGTTTATTAGCGCCTTTAGCCTGCGGCGCCGCCGTTGCCGCGGCTGACACATTCGCGGCGGCTGGTGTCGGGGTTGCTGGCTTATTCGCGATTGCAGCTTCCTTGCGATTGTTACGTTCCTTTTTGCCGTGCTCATTGGCATTAAGGGTCGCGTTTTTCGCGGGAACCTTGGTCACGACCGGCGCCACGGGAGTGGCCTGTGCCTTGAGCGCAGCTTTGGTCTCTACGGCAGCTTTTCTCTCCACGTGCTGCTTTTGCACGGCCTGCTGCTTCTGCACGGCCTGCTGCTTCTGCACCGGTTGCACGGCGTTCGTCTGTTTCAGTTCCCTCTTGGCGGCGTGCGCTTCTTTCGCCGCGCGATGCTCGCCTCCCTGCTTCTTGTTCGGCGGTTGCGAGGCGTCCTCTTGCTGGGCTGTCGCGCTCGCGGCCAGCGCCAGCGAACAGCTAATCAATATCATAAGTAATTTTTTCATCTTATTCCTTCGTCGGTTGGCTTTGATTTCTATTCAAATTCTCTGCGTGCCATCGGGCGATTGCCGTGCAGAGTCAGCATTCCCCCAAAGGAGATTCGTAAGATGGGGCCTTTTTGGTTCCACCGGTGCAAAAAGGTTTACCGCTCCGCTGTGATGTTTGGGCTCCGCCGGGGCCGTCCGCCATCGTCGAGGCGCTCCGCAATTCCGGTCCGTCTCGGACCGCACCTTATGATGTTTACCCCTGTTTCTTCTTCGCAAACTGCACACTTAACCATGTGCTGACTACAACGACACCGGCGAAGAAAACAATGCGAGCCAGATTATCGCCACCAGAAATCCTTCCAACCCGAAACAGCAAATATCCAACGACCAGATTAAATAGCGCCCAAACGATGTTTACCGTAGGCAACGACAATCCTTTCCCCGGCGGATGAGCGAACGGTGTCGGAAAACGATCGCCCGAAATGCCATTCGTGAAATGCGGCACAGCGTTGGCGAGAAACACTCCGGCAAAGAAACAAGCGATGTAGTCATACCAGTTCATGATGCATTTTCCTTCCGATTCCGCCCATCAGAGATATCGCTTCGAGGGTCGCCATTCGCCGAAGATTCTTTCGAGCTGGTAACGGAGTCTTCCTAATGCTTGGCTTGCCCGATGTATTCGAAGTCGATTACATGTGAGACGAGCCACATTGGCAGATACCTATCATGAGCTCCGTTAACACCGCAGCAATTGCCTTCGTCTGCGTCTTTGGCGCTGCACTTCTGGGCGCATTGCTTAAGAGCACGCTTCCAAAAGAACACCTGAGTGATGAGACCAAGGATGTGGTCAAGCTTTCCATGGGCTTGGTCGCGACCATGACCGCACTAATCCTCGGTCTGCTCGTCGCTTCAGCTAAGGAGGCCTACGACACCAAAAAGAGCGAGACGACTCAGATGGCAGCGAAGATCGTCTTTCTCGACCGCGAACTGGCAAACTACGGACCGGAAACATCACAAGCGCGCGCGTTGCTTCGTCACATCGTCGAGCGAATGATCGGAAAACTTTGGCCGGATGCGCAATCCACCACACCTCTTCGGGACGAACCCACCGGCTTCCGCAGCGAAGAGCTTTACGATTCCATCCAGAAGCTATCGCCACAGAACGATCTCCAGCAGTCGCTCAAATCCCACGCCCTCGCTAGCGCCAGCGACCTCGGCCAAACGCGCTGGTTGCTCTATGAGCAGTCAGGCAGTTCGATCTCTATCCCGCTTCTCATCATCGTCATCTCGTGGCTTGCCATTCTCTTCCTCAGCTTCGCTCTCTTCGCGCCGCGGAACGCCACCGTTATTATCGCTTTGATGGTAGCGGCGTTATCTGTTTCGGGTGGAATCCTGCTTATCCTCGAGTTAGACCGTCCGTTCGATGGGTTCATCCAAATCTCCCGCGAGCCCATGCAACACATGTTAGCCTATCTCAGTAGCTAGTAGGTGGAGCCGAGCTACCCATCTCTTCGGGTGCCCTGCTTGTCTTTATGGTAATCTGCATCGTTTTCTTCTCCGGGCAATCGGAGGAGGAAGCGCCGCGGCCCCAGACTTAGTAGAGTAACTGCATCCCGAAGTAGCCGATAAGTGCGCGCGGCTCGTTAGGCGAGCGGATTTCGTGGCCGAGCGAAACGATCAGGATGCGCGTTTCGGTAAAGTCGTGGCGCAGTCCAACGTTCCCCGTCAGGACGTCCTTCGAAAAATTCATCCGCGAGGTACCATGTAGCTCCGTCATTATCATCGTCCCCTTTGCGAGATCGAATCCGCCCACGATGCCGTAGAGGCATTCGCTCCGGCCGACGTTGCGGGCGAGCGGGCCGAACTCAGCGTCCGCGTGCCAGCGTCCGAAACTCTTCGACACTTGAAACGGAATCTGAAAAGCCGTGCCGTCCTCCGCCAGTCCACGTCGGACCGATGATTGCGCGACGTTGAAGATAACGCGCGGAAACATGGAGACATCGACGCCGCTCGTCTCCTCGTCGAGGAAGCGCCATTTCACCGCCGCCTCTGTCCCGTCGAAACCACCAATCGCTCCGTGTCCCCGGCGTTTCAACACAACTGGCCCACTCTGCAGCGTGAGCTGAATGTGCTCACCAACTCCATAGTTCAAATCAATCGTCGGAAGATCTAACAAGATCTCACCTGGTCGATGTTCAAACGTCACCGCCAGATTAATCTCCCATTTGCTGTTACCCGGCGTACCGGGATCGTCGGTAATCATCGGCGGGCCACCCTGCGCGAACGCGCTCCGCAACGTGCATGCGATGACCGCGGTTAACGCAAGTACTCGCACAATCTACGGTGTGCCGGCACCCGTCGGATCGTAGACAAGCAGCTTCATGGTATTCGGTATTATCTTTGGTCGAGCCGGTGTTACTCCGGCTGCTGGACTTGCCGCCGGTTCAAACTGCGCGCTCGGCAAAAAGATGCGGTGCGTTTTTGGATCGAGCGCAATGGTGCGCGCGCTGCGTTCCGTCTTCAACGTCTGCACAACTGTTAGCCGATCCGGCGTGTTTTCTTTTGCGACCGTCGTCGTCCCATCGCCACAGGATGCGAATGCCAGTTGCGCCGCATCATCGAACACACAACCATCCACGTGTTCTCCAATTGGGACCGAGGCGACGACTTTGCCCGATTGCGTGTCGAGCATGGTCATCATCTTATTGTTACAGGTCGAGAACAGCCGGTGATGCGCTGCGTCGAGCGCGATTCCGCTCGGTTCTTCGCCTGGCGCGAGAGGCCAGCGACCGGCCACTTCGTGCTTCGCGGTATCAATGGCGACAACTTCATTCTTATCCTCGATGTTGCAATAGACTTTCCCTTCAGCGCTATCCGCCACGCCGAATTCCGGACTACCGCCAAGCGCAATCGTAGCCACCACTTTCGCGCTCTTCGCATCTAGCACTGTGACCGAGCTGCCTTTGTGATTGAAAACATAAACTTCCCCGCGCTTCGCATCGTAAGTTATCGCATCCGGTCCATCGCCCGTATCGACTTTAGAAATAGTTTTCAGCGTTTTTAAATCGACCACGCTCGACTTGTTCTCTTTCCCGTTCGAGGAAAAGCCCTTCTGTAATTCAGGCACCGGCATGAAAGCATGCACGCCCGGCGTATCGGCGATCTCGCCAGTAACTTTGTTCGCATCGATGTCCACCACGACCACCTTTGTCGCATGCGACAAATACAAACGGCGCGCCGCCGAATCGACCGTAAGAATATCCCACCCACCCTCGCCGCCGATCAGAATTTCTCGCAAGAGCTTGTATTCAGGTTCCGCCGCGGAAAGAGCGCACGTCAGCAGGGCAAGACAGACCAGGAAAGAAAAGCACTTCATGGGATAACCATTACCGCAGAATTCGTTCGGTCGCAGAATTTTTGGCGTAAGATGTCATCGTTGTCATAACCGTCGGCAGCTTTGTCGTTCGATGGGAAGTCCCACGTCCTGGCCGCTTTGACGGGGAATAAGCGAGACTATTTGATTGGCTTTATGACAAAGTTCCTCCAGGCTTTTGTCGACCCTATAAGTCTCGGCGAAATCGCTATACAAGCTATGGAAACTCCCCAGCTCCCTCCCGTGCCACCAATTACGCCTTTCACGGTCATCGATCCGCCCATTGCAGGGTTTTGGCGACGTGTGCTGGCGGCGCTCATCGATTCTACCCTTCTAGGAGTGTTTGGCTGGCTGCTCGGACTCCTCTTTTCGCAACAGTTTATGCACATGGGCGGGTGGGGACGACTGGTGGGATTCGTTATTTCATTACTTTATTTTGCACCGCTCAACAGTCGCATCGGCGCGGGTCAGACTGTCGGTAAACGTGCGCTCAAAATCAGAGTCACTTCAGCAACAGGCCATACGCTTGGTGTCGCACGGTCCCTTGTCCGCTCGTGTGTATTATGTGTGCCCTTCTTCCTCAACGATGCTCCGATACCGCTTCAGTTTCTAAAGTCCCGGGAGTTGTATTTTCGGTAGTGATCTTTGGTCTGAGTCTCTCGATCATTTACCTGTTTGTGTTTAATCGACGAACAAGACAGTCGCTCCATGATTTGATCGTTGGATCGTATGTTGTGCGTGTCGGGTCGGAAAAGGATGAGAAGCCACAGATGTGGAAAGGACACTATGTGGTCATGGGAATAATTTTGCTGTTGGCGGCGGTCGCTCCGCTCGTATTGGGTCGGCTCGCCAAAGAGACGACCTACGCCGAGCTACTATCGGCTTACGAAGCTATCTCGCAGGAACCGGAAGTTACGAAGGCACAGCTTTTCGCCGGACAGGCTTACTTTCTGGGATCCTAAACAAGGGAAGCGAACCTAATAGCGCCGTTAGTGCCGTCATTCAGTTGAACAGGTCGATCGAAAATAAGAATGCCGAAGCGGAGAAGTTGGCACGCATTATTTTAAACCGCTACTCGGCGGCCGACTCGAGAGATTCGTTGAGTATCACGCTCGTGGAAGGCTACGATATCGGTATTGCGTCGACCTTCGTCAGCCGGGGATTTAGCTACTCGCCGGCAGAATGGCGCCAGCGGCTAGGTTTATCCGGCGAAAAGAATGCAGGACCAACGCCATCTCCTTCGCCAAAATAGGGCGCGAACTCTGAAAAACTGAGACGCTGAAGGGGATCGTTTGTTCAGAGAAACGAAGGGCGTCTAAAACTGCCTGCAAAACGTTTTCTTCATGATGAACGAAGAAAACCATGTCAGCCGGCGGGTAATCGGATTGCAGAATATGGATAAATAATTAACCGCCCGGGACGCTGTGGCCTTCTTCCTTCTTCTCTTTCGCCCACAGATGAAATGTATAAGTGAAAACGACGTAGCCCATGACGCGATCGAGATGGTCGTTCGAGAAGTAGATGGCGGGATTCACCTGGAAATCCGGCGTGATGTTCCAAGTAACGCCGACGGTAAATGAATTCTCCCTGCCGCTCTGGAAATCGACCTGAGCGCGCCACTGCTTGTTGAAATCGTAGGCGTATCCAAGGATGGCTTCGTTTTTGTAACCGGCGTGAATGGCACCGACGATAAACTTGTTATGCTCGGTATAATATCCGGCTTCGACGAATGGTTGCGGATCGACCCCTTGCCGCGGCGACCAGTTGGTGAACCCAATCGAGAGCAGGTAAGGTTCTTTGGCCAGAAGACCAATCTCGGTCGCGAAAATCTCCTCGTTAGGTTTGAACCCCTGGAAAACGGCGACCTCCGCCCATTTCGTCAGGCCCAGTTCGGCTTGAAATTCGTAGGGGTTGGCGATGCGCTCATCCTGAAACTGCACGCTGAGCGATAAGTCACCCTCCGGTTCCAAATCCGGCGTGACGATCTGGCTTAAACCTTTCGTTGTCGCATCGACGCGCGGGACGATGAAGAGAAGGGCGACGCCAATGCAGACCGAAAAATATTTCATCTCAGGCAAGAGAGGCGGAGATCTAAGCAGCAATTGCAAATCGTGGAAAAAGCACAGATTGGACGAAACGTTAGGGCAGGCTTGTTCCGCTTCTCGATTTCACCAGAGCAACATCTCCGGAGTTGACCGATCCATTCGCGTTAAGATCCTCGCGGAAGTTTGCCGCCGTGACCGCTTGTCCGGATTGGCTTTTCGTCTGCGCCACGTCCCCGGAGTTGACCGAGCCATTTCCATTCGTGTCGCCAATAAGCATGCCCATCTGCGGCCCGATGACGTTGCCGTTGCGGCCGGCCGCATCGAGCACGTTATTCAAGTTGACGGTGATATACTGGCCGCTGCTCACATTCGTTAGGTTCACGGCGCACTGATTGGCGGTTAGGCCCACACCGACATTAGGTCCAACCACGGGACTGCCGTTTACCGTCCCGGTTCCGCCGGCGGGATCGTGACTGGTGACGGTGGCACTAACTACGCTGCTCAGGTTGTCGGCGAAGGTAAAGACCAGCGTATAGTTGCCGGCGCCGAGTGAACCGCCGCTGCGAGGTTCAATACCGCGAGGGCCGTTGATCGAAAAATTGACGTCGAAGGTCCCGACACCGCCGCCGTGTGTCATGCGAGAGACGATACTCGTCAGGCGGTTGGCAACGTTAAACGGAAGGGCGGTAAAGGCGACGCAAGGTGCGTCGGCGGGGAAGTTAGAAACCCAGGCCTGAAATACTCCTGGTTGAGCGACCAACGCGGCGGTTACTGGTACAGTTAGTTGGGTGCTATTAATGAAAGTTACGGTGGGAAATGTTCCGTTCACAGAGACGAGCGAGTTTGGCGTAAAGCCCGTGCCGTTTAAGGTCAGGGTAAAGCCAGGACTTCCAGAAACTGCCGAAGATGGACTAAGACTGGTAAGGTTGAGCGGCGTCGCGACGGTGTTGTAGTCCGCGGTGACGAGAACTTCGTCGGTCACAGTAAGCATTTTGGGGTTCGCGGTTCCACTGAAGTCAAATCGCCATCCGGTAAAGAGCCATCCGGTATTGGGAGTTTCGGTAAAGGTGAGCACGGTGCCGCTGGGATAGAAGCCGTCAAAGGTGGGCGAAGAGGGATTTATGCCGATGGAACCGGCGCACGTTTCATTAACGTAGTCTGTGACGTAGAACTGCGGGGTGAGATTTGCGGTATAGGTGGTGTTTGTAGCTGGGAGAACAACGTTGTGGCTCGCAGTAACGGCACCATCGCTCCAGTTGTTGAAGGCATAGCGACTACCAAAGCTATACGGGTACTCGAGCGAATCGACGCTCAGGGTGTGGCTGCTGCCAGCAGTCCAGCCAGAATCGTAAAACGCAGAGAAGTTCTTGGGCGCATACGAAAAGCCGCCATCAGCATAGATATAGAGGTTAGAGCTGAAAGAATTCGGCGAGACGTTTACAGTGTAGACGGGATTGGGAGTGAACCTGACCGTAGTGTTAACGGTGAGACCCGTATCCGGAACGTAGTAAGTCTTGGGATTAGCACCAAGGCCACCGGGAAGCCAGAAGGGCGCGTTGTTGAAGTCGTAGAAGTTTTGTCCTGCGTTCGGCGTGGCGGTGAACGTGGCTTGCTGACGCGCGGTGTAAAAGACAAGTCCGGATCCAGGATAGCTTTGGGGCGCGGGTGATGGAGTGACGGTTCCTGTGCCTGCGGGAAAAACCGTGGTGGCGTAAGGGACCAGCTGGATGAAATTGGCCGAGTAAGTCGTTACCGCAGGAGATAAAGCGGGAGTAACAAGGTTACCGTTCCCGGGCAGAATAGTGATGCTATGGGAGGCGGCGGTGGAATCGTTCCAGCGTCCATAGGTATGATAGAAGGTAGTGGGAACGTTACTGTTGACGATGTTTCCCGCCTGGCTCTGCACACCGGAGGGAATGTCGAGCATATGGGTGGAATTCAACGCCCAGTTAAAAACCTGTGGCGTTGTAATGGTAGAGCCGTCGACGATGACGTGAAGTCCCGGAGGATTGCTGGTCACAGTAACGGCAGTAGGGGCATCGCCATAAAGCCGCCGGACGCCGTCGATGTCTGCAGCGGTGTAGCCTGCAGGGTTCGAAAGCGGGATTCCGGAGGGAATGGACTCAATAACCGGTGCGCCATTGCGGGAGAAGGAGAAAGCCGGGTATTCCATGATCGACGCGTAGTCGAATAAGGTGTTCTGCTGCGAATTGTCGTAGATTTGATCGTAGTTGTAAAAGGAACCTTTGATCACATTGCCGTAGTTAACCGCGATGTAGGTGTTACGGTCGGGACGCGTTTGCTCATGCCAGAGGCCGACAGTGTGTCCCATCTCGTGCAGAATCGTGGTGATGGTGCAAGGGTTGATCGATCCGCCTGAGCCTCCGACTTGTTGTTCTCCGCCGGCGCGGCCGATGGTGGCTTCACATTGGGCGCTGTTGTCGTTAGGATCAAAGTTAAAGTTGACGTAGTCGGTCTCAGTCGTGCGCGCGACGAATTTGATGTTGGAAAAGCTGCTATTGAATTGGGCGATGGCGCTATTCAGATTAGAAAGGTCGCCGGAGCCGGCGGTGATGATGTAGGGAATCTTGTATTGGTTACCTACTCGAGGCCATAGGTATTGGTTATAGGCGATGCTGAAGGAGTTGACGCCGATGGACGAATGCGAGTGTTCAGGATCGACTTTATCGAGGATGATATCACCTTGGAAAATGGCCTTACCGTTTTTAACGACATAGGTCACGGGGAGGTTGCGGTAAACGCCCTGGCGGATTTGCGGTTCGGGGGCAGAATCACGTGAATATTTTCCCCGTGAGCGTGCGACGCCGCTTGATGGATTCGCGGAGACACTGAGTACTGCCAGCCCCACGCCCGCCAGGCAAAGTGTGAAAGCCACTAAGAAGAGCGGCTTGAAGAATCCGAATGAAGGGCGGGAATCTTTTTTCAAGATCATTGTCCTTTCTGCCGACGTTCACACGGCACAAGGGAGGACGAGAAGGTTAATCAGCGGCCCGGAACGCTGTCACGCTTTTTCTATCGTGCGGAACGGCGTCAGAACCTTAGCCTTCGCCACGGCTAGGCCGGCCAGAAAGGGATGAGCATGGGAACGCGCCTTCGATAGGAATCGTAGGTTTCAGTGCCGAGCTCCTCGCGGAGGAAGCGTTCCTCAAGGCGAGCTTTTATCCAGAAGCCCAAGGTTGCGAGAAGGACGCCGGCGATTGCGAACACCGTGCCTTTGAGAATAGCGACGGCCAGCGCTGCCAAAATGATACCGGTGTAAATGGGATGCCGTACGATGCCATAAGGCCCGGTATCGATGATGGTATGATCGGCTTTGCGCGTGACAAAGGCGGACCAGAGTTTTCCAAGATGAAGTCGCGCCCACCAGGCGAAGCCAAAGCCAATCAGACAAAGACCCACCATCCCCCACCCTGCGCCGGTCGGCAGAGTCCAGAAACGCAACGGATCGTGAGATCGGCGAGTGTTAATCCCGAAGAGCAGGACGAAGCCGACGAGCGTAATCAAACGATAAGGGAGCTGTTGCACCATGCTCACACGCGAGGCGGTACGACTAGACCAGTTCGCCGCCAGCCACCAGGAGATGAACCATGTAATCCAAAGCAGGTAACAGGCGCTTTCGGGATCAGTGCCGAATGTTTTCATAAATCGAGACGAGCCATTGAAAACTACATTACCGGGAGCGTACGCGAAACGCGCCGAGATTGCTCTCGGCGCGAAGCTTTGATTTCGTTGAAACTAATGGTTAGGCGTGAGTTTTATCTTTGTCGCCTTTGCATTCGGCTTTGAACTTCGCGAACTGTTCGGGGGTCAGAATGCCTTTGGCTTCTTTCATGTAGGCCTTCTCGCTCTCTTTCGAGCAACCGGCTTTGTGATGTTCGGCCATCGCGGTGTCCATCTTTATCTTCTGGTCGGCCGTTAGGTCGAGATTGGCTGTCGAAACCTCACACGCCATCTTCACTTCGTTTCCGGCTTTCTTTGTGCAGTTGCCATGCTCGCCCGCGAACATCGTGCCTGCCGCAAAGAGTCCTGCTGCTACCAACGCAATGAATTTAGTCATAGTGCAACGTAGACGCTCGCACTGGCATTGTCGTTCAAAAATCACTGTACTACGCACGGTTCAAGGGCAGCCTTTTCTTGATCTCATCGACCAACTCGCGCTGACTTGGGCCAAGGTCGATTGCGATGACAGCCTCCGTAGCTTCCGGTTCCTCCAGCGTGTCGAACTGACTTTGCAACAACTCCGGATTCATGAAATGTCCCTGCCTTTGCCGAAGTTGATCGGCGATCAGCTTGTAGCTACCGCGCAGATAAACGAACCGTACCTCTTCGTTTACGCGCAGATGGTCTCGATATGATTTCTTGAGCGCGGAACAGGTGAGGATCGCATTCTTTTTTGCGGCCAGGCATCGCTCGATCAGCCCGCGTAGACTTTCGAGCCAGGGCTGCCGGTCCTGATCGGTCAACGGGGTGCCGGCGCTCATCTTGTCGAAGTTCGCCTGAGAATGGAAATCGTCGCCCTCGTAAAATTTCCAGCCGAGATCATCGGCCAACAGTTGACCGAGCGTTGTTTTTCCCGCGCCCGAAACGCCGAACAAAATTACAATCACAGAGGAAAGAATGTGAGACGGTCTTCGACCGACAACTAGAAACGGAGCGCGTCAGTCTGGACGAAGAATGGAAGGATCATTCCAAAGGCAAACCCGATTCATCAGCTCGCTCTTGCAAGCTATCTTTTCGTACTTTTTCGTCGGATGAATGTTTGCCAACTCTCTTTTCCCCATTGGATAAATACCGCGTGTAGTCTTGAACGACGCTATTCGGAATGCCAACTCGGGCCACGATCAGCAGTCCATCCTTTGTTGAGAACATGTCTCCCCATCCGGACGGGAAAAAATTGGTGATGGCACAATCCAAAACATCTTTCGTCAGCGGAGGTTCAGTCCGAAATGCGGTGTGTGTGTCGTCACAATGCGCTCCAAACATTTTTGTGATTTGCATAATGTTCTATTTATCAGAAGCGAGATCGGCGCGTCGATGGCGATCGGCGCAAGAATGATGATCTGCGGCGCAACCGTTCCCAGCGAAGTTGCTCGTGCTTTGGACCGTTCGGCGGTTTGATTGAGATGGCACTCACGGGCGCAATCGTTGGCGCGATTTACGGTTCTGGCAAAACACAGGCGTAGCGATCATGAAAAATTTCACTGGCGCTCGTGGTCTTTCGGTTGTGCATTCTCCTATGACCAAATGGGCGCTCTTCGCGGTGGCGGGTTTTCTTGGTTGTTCTTTTTCGTTGTCGGCGCAGAATGTGGACCTTCTCGCGTTTCAACCGAGCCAGAACGGAGCGAATAGTCGCGCCGTTTCGTTAAGCACCTTGAATGGCGCGTCCTATGGTTACCCGGCGGTGACGCTTTTGGATGGGCGTCGTCTGTCTTTGACGAACAGTTACGCATGGATTGAACCGACGCCTGAGGCTCTTCCGACTGTGACCGCGGAGGAACCGCGGCGCGTGCACACGATTGCAACGACAATCCGCGAGCCCGATAGCAAAGTGGTGACAGAGCAGCACAATCTTTTCGATTATGTGCACGGAGAGGTGACCGTGTTGTACGGGCAATCAGTCGGCGGCGGCAAATTTCGTCGCGACGTCGAACGGGGATCTGTTTTCGGCGTGATGGGAAACGATAGGACGCAGATCAGCGTGGGTGCATTCTACGACCGATCGAACAGCCGGTTTCCGCGCTATTAGCTTTGCTGCGAAACAACGCAGTTACTCATTCACGTGGTAGAACCACGATCTCCTCGGATCTGTCACGCTCTCGCCGCCCATTCCTTGAAACGGACCCTTTCCATTTCGACCGCTCCAAACTAGCGTCCACGCCATGCCCCTGAAGATCGACCTCCATTCGCATACGTTTTTTTCGGGCGATGGAGTTTCGAGTCCCGAACAGAACATCGCCGCCGCGCGCGAAAAAGGACTCAACGGTTTCGCTATTACCGATCACAACACTTGCGAAGCGATTACTTATCTCCTCGACAAGGGATTGATGCGCGAGGATGGAACACCGGTCGACGATTTCCTCATTATCCCCGGCGTCGAAGTGACCACGGCCGAAGGCCACCTGCTTTGTATCGGCGCAACGTTGCCGACACCTGCAAAACTAAAAGGCAGACCGGCGCGCGAAGTTTGTGAATTGATTCACGAACGCGGCGGCCTCGCCATCCCGCCGCATCCATACGATTTGTTCCGCGCCGGTATTCGCTTCAATACTTTGGAAACTTTGCCGGTCGATGCGATCGAAGTTTTCAACGCCGCCACCACTTTGCGCCGTTACAATCGTTACGCTTTCAAATACGCGCAGCAACGCAAATTGCCGATGACTGCGGCAAGCGACGCACATCATTACGCCGCCGTTGGAACCGCCTATACGATTTTGCACACCGACGATTTTTCGGTAAAGGGAATCCTCGAACAGATCGTTAGGGGAACGGAGCTCAACCAGCATTACATGACGCCCAAGGACAGTCTGCGTAAAACCTGGAACAACTGGATGCGATTGCGCCGTCGCAAAGAATTGCCTGCTGCGATCGCAAAGTTCGAGGAGAACAGCGGAGACGGGAAAGAACTTTGATCTCGATCAGCGAGAAAGAAGTTTTTTTAGCTTGGAAACTTCTGTTACTGGCGCCTGACAGGTAAAGTTTTCGCAAACATAACCGGCCGCTTTCCCATCAATCCGCTTCATCTCGCGCACGGCTTCCAGTTTTTCACCAAGAAATTTCTGACCTTCGCCTTCATCGGCCAGAATCAAGATCGAGTCTGGTAGATAATGACGCCGAACTTCCCGCAAGAGCTCCTTCGTGTCTGGTTTATCCTTATCTCCCGCAATTACGATCTGGCGCGGTTTGCCTAACGAATAATCCAGCGCGACGAGCATTTGCGGCAACGCCATCGGGGCCCGATTGAGAACCGGCGCGAAGGCGTTCATCGTTTGCTCGCCGCGTTCTTTGTCCGCCTTCGAGTCGCGCAGTTGCGCAAGTCGCAACAGATTGAGCGCGGCGATCGAGTTCGGCGAAGGCTCCGCGCCGTCATTATCTTCTTTCATCCGGAGCAGCACGCTTTTGTCATCGCCCGTCGTGCTAAAGTAGCCGCCGTTTTTCTTATCGAGAAAAAGCCGGTCCTGCGTTTCCTGCAGTTCGACCGCAAACTTGAGCCAGCGAACCTCAAATCCTGCTTCGTAAAGATCAAGCAACCCTTGGATGACAAAGGCATAATCTTCCGCGAATCCAGCGACCGCGCCTTTTCCCTCGCGATAATTTCGGACAAGCGTTTTGCTCGATTCATCGTACAAATTCGCGCGGATAAATTCAGCAGCGCGATTTGCGGATTTCAGATAAGTCGGGTCATCGGTTAGCTGCGCTCCGCGCGCGAAAGCCGAAATCGTCAATCCATTCCAAGCGGTGATGATTTTGTCATCGAGATGAGGCCGAGGTCGCTTCTCGCGAATCCGGAACAAAATTTCGCCGCTCTTTTGCAGTGAATCGCTGATCTCCTTCTCACTTTTCTTAAATTGTTTCGCGGTCTCGGCGATCGTGTGGCGCTCGATCAGAATATTTTTGCCGCCAAATTCCTGCTGCGGATCGCTTCCAGGCGGTGCATTCCCCTCCTCCTCCACTCCATAGTGATACTCGAAAGCTTCAGCGTCTTTGCCTAACGAATCGTCGATTTCTTTTTTCGTCCAAACGTAGAACGCACCTTCCGCATGCTCGGGTTTATCGTGTTTGATCAAACTGTCCGCATCTTCCGCGGAAAAAAAACCACCGCCTTTGGAAGTCATGTCGCGCCGGACATAGTCGAGTACACCGCGCGCGATCTTTTCAAACTGCGCATCGCGCGTGATCTGAAATGCATCGAGATAGGCAATCGCGAGCTGCGCCTGATCATAAAGCATTTTTTCGAAATGCGGCACGTGCCACAAGGCATCGACGGAGTAGCGATGGAAACCGCCGCCGAGATGATCGTGAATTCCACCGGCAGCCATCTTGCGCAGCGTAAATAGATTCATCTCCAACGCATGTTTGCCGCTGGAAGATTTCACGCGATCACGCGCGTAAATGCGGAACAAAAAATTGAGCGTCGCCGGCCGCGGAAATTTTGGCGCGCTGCTAAAACCGCCCTCATGCGCGTCATAAGAACGCGATAACTGCTGGTATCCTGCTTCCAGGATTTTCGAATCGAGTGCACCGCTTTTTTCCGCTGACAAACTGCCGGCTTCGCGCAACGCTGCGATAATCTTGGCGCCCTGCTCCGCGATCTTAGCGTGATCCTGTTTCCACGCTGCCGCGATGCCTTCGAGCACTTTCGGAAATCCCGGCTGACCGTTACGATCCTCCGGCGGGAAATAAGTTCCGCCGACAAATGGCTGTAGATCCGGCGTCAACCAGACACTCATTGGCCAGCCGCCACCACCCGTCGTCGCCTGCACAAAAGTCATGTAAACGCGATCCACATCGGGGCGCTCTTCGCGATCGACTTTGATGTTCACAAATTCACGATTCATGATCTTCGCGGTCGCGGGATTCTCGAACGACTCGTGCGCCATAACATGGCACCAGTGACAGGTGGAATAACCAATGGAGAGAAAGATTGGTTTGTTCTCCTTGCGCGCCCGCGCGAAAGCCTCCTCGCCCCAGGGATACCAATCCACGGGATTATGCGCGTGCTGCAGAAGGTAAGGCGATTTTTCACGCGCCAGACGATTCGTATGCTGTGCAATTTCTGGCGCAGTTTCAGCACTCATCTGGTTAGGCGTCACGGCCTCACATTCTTGGCATTACGAGCGAAGTCGAGAAATCTCTTCGAGCGTTCCTAACGAGCGGCGTTGGCGACGATTTCGAAATCCACCGGGACTTTGTCGCTAATCATCGAAACTGTTTCCAGGGTCTTGCTGAATTGCAGTGCAAACTCGCGGCGACTCAACGGCGTGGTCGTCACCTGCCAGCGCGTAGTTTTCTCTCCCTCTTTGCTGAGCAATTTCACATGCAGCGTCCGCGGCTTCGTGACTCCGTTCATAGTAAAATCCCCGAGGATATCGCCAGAATCCGGACTTATTTGTTTCACGCTCCGGCTCTTGAAAGTGATTTCGGGAAACTTCGACGCATTGAAAAATTCCGCGCTGCACAAGTGTGCGTCGCGCTTTGCGATTCCGGTATCGATGCTTTTTACCTGAATCGTCACCGTCACTGTGGACTGCTCCGGATGCTGACGGTCCAGTTCGATCGTGCCTTCAAATTGTTTAAAACTTCCCGTTACCGTCCCGAGAGCCTGATGCACTTTGAACCCGATCCTTGAATGCGCCGGATCGATTTTAAAAGCGTCGTTGGCGGACGCAATTTGCGCGGATGCCACAAACACCAGCACCGAATGAAAAACGCGAGATAATCTCATCGAGCTGAACTTCACGGTTCCGCACGTTTGGCGTCAACGTTTTTGTCGTTGACGGCGCTCACAGCCTTAAGTGCCTTTAAAAGCGGTGTGCGGGAAAGCGGCAGCCGACCAAACAAATTTCCAAGCGCAAACGCAGGATCGCCTTTTAGCACTTTTGCATCGTGCACACCCGCGATACGCGCGAGCTCGGCTTCGAAATGCGCGACCGCCTTCAGAATTGGATCGCGTTCGTTGAGATAACCAAAGGCGCGGCGTAACAGCGCGAAAAGTTCCGGCTCGTGATGATCGGACTCGGTGCAAATCTCGATCAACTCGACAAAGTAAGCGGCCGCTTGCGTGCGCAAATGACTCTTGCGGATTCCGCCGAAAGGATTTCGCAGAACGACCTCGGTCAATGTGTGCAGGCTGGATTTGCGACTGCGCGCAATCTGAATTTCCGCTTCAAAAAACAGATCAAGCTTACCGGCAAAAGAACTCTTCGGACGGCGCGCGCCTTTCGCGACCGTTTGAATGCAGCCTAACGATTCGGTGCACCACGAGATGATTAAGCTGGTGTCGCTCAGTTTTCGTTTGCGCAAAAGAATCGCGACCGTGTTTTCCATCAATCCAAATTACCGCGAGGTGCATACGAAAGCGAAAAGCGACGAAGGATGAATGCGTTGGAAAAAATGTTCGATTAGCGTCAATCGTTGATTGGAAATTCATCTGACTCGGACCAAACTCAATTGATGGAGAAACGCCAGATCGGTTCCCTCGAAGTTTCGGTCGTCGGATTGGGGTGTAACAACTTCGGCTGGCGTATCGATGCCGATGCGACAAAACAAGTGGTCGATGCAGCACTCGATGCCGGCATCAACTTCTTCGATACGGCGGATATTTACGGCAAAGGACAAAGCGAAGAATTTCTCGGGCGCGCGCTTGGCTCACGGCGCGAAGGCATTTTTGTCGCGACGAAGTTCGGAATGGAGATGGACAAACGGCACAAAGGCGCCAAACCGGAATACGTCAAGCAGGCGCTGGAGGCGAGTCTGCGACGGCTCGGAACCGATTGGATCGATCTCTATCAATTGCACCAGCCCGATCCGGAAACGCCGATCGGCGAAACGTTGTACGCGCTCAATGAATTAGTGCGCTCTGGGAAAGTGCGTGAGATCGGCTGCTCGAACTTCACGGTCGAACAACTGCGCAAAGCGGAAGTCGCAGCCATGAACGGTGCGCATTTCGTGAGCGTGCAAAATGAATTCAGTCTTTTCCACCGCGGACCGGAGAAAGACATTCTAGTCGATTGCGAACACGCCGGAATTGCCTTTCTGCCTTATTTTCCGCTGGCGAGCGGTCTGCTCACCGGCAAATATCGCAAAGGTCAAAAACCACCGGAAGGCAGCCGCGCGGCCGAAGGTTTTGGGCCGAAGGTTTTCACACGAAAGAATCTTGCGATTATCGAAAACCTAATCGACTTCGCCCAATCCCGTAATCACACCATCCTTGAGCTGGCTTTCGGATGGTTACTGGCGCATAAGCCGGTCGCATCCGTCATCGCCGGCGCCAGTAAACCGGACCATGTAAAAACAAACGTGATGGAAGCCGAGGGCTGGCAGTTAACGGAAGAAGAAATGGCTGAGATCGACAAGATCATGCCGCCATCGGAGTGAGACTTCTCGTTAGGCTGCGCCTGACAACGATTAACGAGCAATCAGTTCGCTAAATTTTTCCAGATCGATATTACCGCCCGACACAACCGCGACGATCGGTCCGTTCCCAGCTTTTCCGGTTAAAGCAGCAGCAAGCCCGAGCGCGCCGGCACCTTCGGAAATGATCCGCACTTTTTCTGCCATCAAACGCATGGCGTTCCTCGTCTCTTCCAGACTAACGACAATGGAGCCATCAACCAATGGCTTCATCCGTTCCCACATGCGGGGAAAGATGCTTTGACCGCCCGCGCCATCGACAAACGAATATTTCCAGTCCTTGAAAACTTGCGGTGAATTTTTCTCGAACGATAGCGCTGCCGGAGATGCCGTTTCGGGTTCAGCGCCCCAAACTTTAATATCGGGCTTCATCGCCTTGATTCCCGCGGCGACGCCTGCAATAAGTCCGCCTCCGCCAATGCCTGCTATCACAGCCGCGGTGTCGGGCGCGTCTTCAAGAATCTCGAGGCCCATCGTCGCATGACCGGCAATGAAATTGTGATCGTCGAATGGATGCACAAACGTCCCATCAATTCCGGGAAACGAACGCTCTTCCAGTGCCTGCCAGGCTTTTTCAAACGGGACGGGGAACAACGTTGCTCCCAGTGCGCGCATTCGCTCGATTTTCGATTTTGGCGCAGTCTCAATCACGACAACCGCGCAGGGAATGCCCGCTTTTCTCGCCGCATACGCAACACCCTGGCCGGCGTTTCCTGCACTGATGGTCCACACGCCGCGTTGTCGTTCGGCATCGGATAACATCGCAACTGCATTCGCGGCGCCTCGCAGTTTGTAGGCGTTGATCGGCTGTAAGTTTTCCAACTTAAGCCGGATGTCGGGATAATCGGGTCCGAGTTCCAATCGCACCAGCGGCGTGCGAACGATCGTATCCGCGATTCGCTTCTGCGCGTCACGGATCTCGGACAATTGTATTGGTCGGACCGGCTCGAGCGCTGCAGGCATAATTCAGTTTCAGCAATAATCGCGTGGTCGCCAGATACAAATTATTATCAACGACGGGCGCGCCTGTTTGTTACTGTTCTCGCCATCGCCAGCGGGAATATTCAGGCGAACAGTGCGATGGTTTCCGATACTAACCGACTTCAATTTTTGTTAAGAAATAACGAAAAGCTGCAGTCATCACTAAACGCGAAAGACAATTACCATGTCAGCATATGTTATCGTTGAAATCGACGTGACCGATCCAGTCGGTTACGAGGGCTACAAGAAATTAGCCGCCGCGACCGTGGAGAAATACGGCGGCAAATATATCGCGCGAGGTGGCACGACCGAAACACTCGAAGGCGACTGGAATCCGAAACGGATTGTTATTTTGCAGTTCGAAAATATTGCGCGAGCGAAGGAGTGGCTGAACTGCGAGGAATACCGCGAACCTCGCGAGATGCGGCACCGCACAGCGAAGACAAACATGATCGTCGTTGAAGGTGTTTGATAAACACAACGCTTCGAACGGAGCGACGCTTCAGAAAGTTGAATTCCAAGTCAGATTGAGCGCATCGATCTGCCACGGTCCATGACTGGGAGAAATTCCCATGTCGAGATAGACCGGAGATTTGGCAAAATTCACTTGAGCGCGAAAAGTGCCCTTCGGTTCGAAGAAGTAAGAACTGAAAACAACCTTGCCTGTAATATTGATGCGCTTATCCGGAGGGCCCAACTCGGTGATCTTCGCTAGAATACGTTCCCGAAACGACGGCGGGAACTCAACCTGCGCTTGAGGCGAAAGATTCAAGTCGATGAAACGCGCATCGCGCTGCAGCGCAATGTGCTCCGCTACTTCGCGCGCGTAATCCCAAGCTTCCTTTTCCGTGCTGCGCCGGGTGGAAAAGAGATACCAGACCGCACCACCAATCACCGCGAGAATTACAAGGACGAGAAGAAGACCTTCGCCCGTTCCTCTAACGAGAGAGCGGCGACTCTTCATGGATTACGCTGAAAATCAGTCGGTAATCTCAAGACCCATCTGACGAGCAGTCCCGGCAATAATCCGAAAGGCCGCTTCGTCGTTGCGCGAGTTTAAGTCGTTGGCTTTTGTCTTAACGATTTCCATCACCTGCTTGCGTGTGACCTTGCCAACCTTCGTCTTGTTAGGCTCTTTGGAGCCAGCCGCGATGTTCGCAGCTTTCTTCAAAAGGATAGCCGCAGGCGGGCTTTTCGTGATGAAGGTAAACGATTTATCTTTGAAGACTGTGATCACGACTGGAAGAATGTCGCCTGCTTGTTTTTGTGTGGCGGCGTTAAATTCTTTGCAGAATGCCATGATGTTGACGCCGCGCGGTCCGAGAGCGGTGCCGACAGGAGGCGCTGGGTTCGCTTGCCCGGCTGGAATCTGCAATTTGACGTAAGCGACAATTTCTTTGGCCATAATAAATTTTTTCTACTGAGAGATTTTATCCGCGCTCCACTTGCCAGTATTCGAGTTCCACTGGAGTCGCGCGACCGAAAATAGTAACGGAGACACGCAATTTGCCGCGCTCCGGATCGATTTCTTCGACAATCCCGTTTTGATTTTGGAACGGACCATCCGCTACCTTCACCGTCTCTCCGACTTCGAAGCTGACTTTCGGTTTCACCTTTTCTTCGCGCTCCTTCATCTGCGCGAGCATGTTGTCCACTTCCGCCTGTCGCATTGGAATCGGCTTGTCTTTGGTGCCGGCAAATCCAATCACGCCAGGAGTATCGCGAACGAAATACCACGTGCGCCCCACGAGCTGATTGTTCTCATCGAGCAGATGCATATTGACGATGAGATAACCGGGGAAAAATTTTCGCGTCGTCTCGCTCTTCTTGCCGCGTTTGATTTCTGAAACGCGCTCGGTCGGTACGAGCACTTCGTAAACGACGTCGCCCATCTCCTCGGTCTTGACGCGCTTTTCGATATTTTCCTTCACCTTGTTTTCCTGACCGGAAAGCACGTGCACCACGAACCACTGATCTTTAGCTGCAAGCGGCTTTGCCATAATCAATGAAAGCGGGTGAAGTAGTGGACGACGTTAACGAGAATGAAATCGAAAAGCGCAACGTAGCCACCGAGCAGAAGCATGGCGATAATGACCACAAGCGTCGAATCGCTGAGTTCTTTGTAGCGACGAAAACCACGCTCCTTCGGATCCCAAGGCCATGAAGCTTTTTGCAGCTCCACTTTTACTTCGGAGAAAAAGTTTTTTGTTTTGGTGATCATCTTCTTTCTCTCTCCACACGCCAGGAGGGACTCGAACCCCCAACCGACGGTTTTGGAGACCGCTACTCTACCAATTGAGCTACTGGCGTAATACTACTCCGCTTCCTCTTCTCTGGAGACTAACGCCAAAGGTAGAGGAAGAGTTTTGTTAGTCCATGATTTCCGCCACACGACCGGCGCCGACGGTTTTTCCGCCTTCGCGAATCGCGAAACGGATTGTCTTTTCCATCGCGATTGGTGTGATCAATTCCACTTCCACCGATACGTTGTCGCCAGGCATAACCATTTCCACGCCGTCAGGCAATTTCACCTGACCCGTTACGTCGGTTGTACGGAAATAAAACTGTGGACGGTAATTTGTGAAGAACGGCGTATGACGGCCGCCTTCCTCTTTACTCAGCACATACACTTCCGCTTTAAATTTCTTGTGCGGCTTGATCGTGCCCGGCTTCGCAATGACCTGGCCGCGCTCGACATCTTCCTTCTTCGTGCCGCGGAGAAGCACACCGACGTTGTCGCCCGCGCGCGCTTCATCCAGCAGCTTGCGGAACATTTCGATGTCGGTCGCCGTCGTCTTCGCCGTATCTCTGATCCCGACGATCTCGACTTCCTCCATTTTCTTGAGAATACCGCGTTCGACACGACCAGTCGCGACCGTGCCACGACCTTCGATGTTGAAAACGTCTTCCACCGGCATGAGGAATGGCTGATCGATCGGCCGATCCGGTACGGGGATGTAATCATCCACGGCCGAAACGAGCGCGAGAATCTGCTTCTCCTGTTCGGCGTCGCCATTGAGCGCCTTGAGCGCGCTACCTTTTACGATCGGAATTTTGTCGCCCGGATATTCGTATTGCGTGAGCAAATCGCGCACTTCCATCTCGACGAGGTCGAGCAATTCCGGATCGTCGACCATGTCGACCTTGTTCAGGAAAACAACGATCGCTGGCACGCCGACCTGACGCGCGAGCAGAATGTGTTCGCGTGTTTGCGGCATCGGACCATCGGCCGCACTGACGACGAGAATCGCACCGTCCATCTGCGCAGCGCCCGTGATCATGTTCTTCACGTAGTCCGCGTGGCCCGGGCAATCGACGTGCGCGTAGTGGCGCTTCTCGCTCTGATATTCAACGTGCGCGGTATTAATCGTAATGCCGCGTTCCTTTTCTTCCGGCGCGTTATCGATCGAATCGTAGGCACGCACTTCGGCCATGCCTTTTTTCGCAAGAACGCTCGTGATCGCGGCCGTCAGTGTCGTCTTGCCGTGATCTACGTGTCCGATTGTGCCGACATTAATGTGCGGCTTGTCGCGTTTAAATGATTCCTTTGCCATAACTGGATCTCTTTCAATTAATTCACTGGCCGATCGTGTGCTCACTCTGAGCCCATGACCGGGATTGAACCGGTGACCTCGTCCTTACCAAGGACGTGCTCTACCAACTGAGCTACATGGGCACGACCGGTTTCTGCTCCCCGCTAAAGAAGGAAAAATCCCAGAGCCGTGTCAAACCTTGCATTTGAACGACCATGGGACCGTCTCGTTCCCCGTCAAAAAGCAGTGCGCAAACTACCAGCGCGCCTTCGAGTGTCAAAGAAATTTCTCGCACGTTTCGCGCCGCTCCAGCTACCGAATTCGCGTCGATTCCTCGTCCACTGGCACTGGCCGGCGTCGCGCCGCCATGATACCGATGATCACAATGACAACGACGACCAAAAGGCCAATGCCGATTGTCATCGCGTTGATCGCGCTCTTCGGCGTCGGTGTTGGAGTCGCGGCGGGTGTTGGAGCTGGCGGAGCGTTTTTCTGCGCGAGCTGAGACTTGGCGTAAAGCAATCGCTGCGGCGTATCGAAGTCATTCGGGTTCAGCTTTATCGCTTGCTCGTAATCGGCGATCGCCTTTTCGTACTGCCCGAGAAATGTATAGGTGTACCCGCGCCGCGCCCAAGTCTCGGAATCCTGCGGACTCAATTCCAGACTCTTCGAATAATCAGCAATTGCCGCATCGTAATTGCGCAGGCTTCGATTCGCGTAGCCGCGCCGCTCGAACGACTGCGCCTCGCTCGGATTCTTCTCAATGGCCTTGGAATAATCAGCGAGCGCGGCATTGAAATCATTTCGACCGATATCGGCAAATCCGCGCAGGCGATAGGTCGAAGCCTCATCCGGTTTTATCGTGATCGCCTTGTCGAGATCCGCGATGGCAAGATCGTATTGCTTTTGCAAAGAATACGCCTGGGCGCGGCCGACGTAACCGCGCAGATCGTTCGGGGCTAACTCGATCGCTTTCGAGAAATCAGCTACCGCTTCAGCCGCTTTTTCGAGCGGGATATAGGCGAAGCCGCGATTCTCGTAATAAGCAGCCTGTTTTGGATTCGCTTCGATCGCTTTGGTAAATTCCACGACCGCCGGCTCATATTGTTTTTCTCCGAAAAGCTGATTTCCCTTTTCGTAATTGCTCATTCCCGCACCGCCGCCTTTCTCCTTGGCAAAGGTGAAAGTGACCGGGCTGAAAAGTGCCAAAACCGCTATTACCGAGATGATGCGACGCGTCTTCATAATTGTTTGTGTCCTTCGACCTTTCGTTTTTGAGCGATGAATCGCTTGTAGGCGAGCAAATTAAACGGCTCAATCGCCTCAAAACAAAATGGCTCCGAGTCGCGAGATCATTCTCAAAACCCAGCGTACCGATCTTTCCACCGGTTATGCCGCGGTTTTCGCGACGATCTTCATCTGGTCGACGCCATCACTTTTTCAATTTTATCTCAATCGCTACTACGATCCGTGGGCGCAGAATTTTTTTCGTTACGCCGTCGCATGCGTGGCGGTCATGCCATTTGTCATTTCTCGTTTTCGAAAACGCGGTCCGAAGATCGACTTTCGTTTGCTCGGCGCATGTCTGGTTCCATCTCTGCCGAACGTCGTCCATCAAGTCACACAGGTGATGGCACTCTTTTACATGGGCCCGGGCGTGTACGCGATCTTCACGCGTTCATCGGTCATTATTACCGCGCTCCTGGCGCTCGCATTTTTCCCCGAAGAACGCTGGATCATTCGGCAATGGCAATTTCAAATCGGCACACTTCTCGGACTGCTCGGCGCCGTCGGCGTTTTTTGTTTTCAAGCGAGATGGCAAAGCGGCGGTGTTTCGCTTCGAGGCCTTGGCATTGCGTTCACCGCTACGTTTTGCTGGGCGCTTTATGGCGTTCTCGTTAAACGTCCATCCGCGCAATTAGGCTCGGTTAGAAGTTTTGGTGTCATCAGTTTCCTGACTTCCACTCTTCTATTGCCGCTGACACTTTTGTTCGGAAAAATTTCAACGCCACTCCATGTCGGCTGGCACGTCAATATTGTGCTGATCATTTCCGCGGTTCTCTGCATCAGCATCGCGCACGTTCTTTATTACATCGCCATCCGCGAAATCGGCGTGGCCCTATCGCAGACCTTGCAATTGCTCTGCCCGGTCGGCGCGCTCATTCTTTCCGCGCTGATTTTTGGCGAGCGCCTAACGAATCTACAACTCGGTAGCGCAGCTGTTCTGCTCTTCGGTGCCTTCCTCGCCATGCGCGTGAAACCGGCTGCGACCGCTGCGACAGCTGAAAATTTGTAGGTGGCGACGCAACCCCGACAAATTCGCCGCTCGGCGATCGCCTAGCCTTTCGTGAGCGACTGCGCTTTGCGCGCCATTTCGATAAACCCCGCGCGATAACCGTTCACGTCCGCACCTTTCCCTTCTTGCGCCCATTCGAGCACAGCTCCGATTGTCCCGTTGCCTTTGTAATCAGAATTACGCAGCAACATTCCGAACTCGGCCACCGCCGCGGCAAATTTCAAATCCACCGACGCATTAACGAATTTTGCTTCGTTATCCGTAAGTGTCCTCTCGATCAACTGGCTCTTGTCGCCGTCCGGTTTTTTGTAACGCAACTTCACCGTCATCATCTCCGACGAATTATTCTGCGGCGTTGATGGCGCCGCCACCGAACGCGTTCCCTGATATTTCCATGGATCAGCCGATGGCACACTTGTCGTGGGATCCGAACCCGCGCCTACCGGCACCACTTCGTAGAGCGCCGTCACCGTGTGGCCTGCGCCGATTTCACCCGCGTCGATTTTGTCGTTGTTAAAATCTTCTTTGCGTAACATCCGCTTTTCGTAGCCGATCAGCCGATACGAAGCGACGCGCGCCGGATTGAACTCGACCTGAATCTTCACATCCTTCGCAATGGTGACGAGCGTGCCGCTCATTTGTTGCACCAGAACTTTGCGCGCCTCATCGAGCGAATCGAGATACGCGTAGTTGCCGTTTCCCTTATCGGCGAGCTTCTGCATCGTCGAATCTTTCAGGTTATCGTTGCCAACACCGAGCACGCTCAGGAAAACACCGCTCTTCGCCTTTTCTTCGATCAATCGAACGAGATCGCCCTGATTCGTCACACCAATATTGAAATCTCCGTCCGTCGCGAGAATCACACGATTCACTCCGCCCTTGATGAAATTGTCCGCCGCCGTTTTGTAAGCGAGCTCAATTCCTTCCGCGCCATTCGTCGATCCACCGGCCTGCAAATTCTCCAGAGCGGAAAGAATCTGTTCTTTGTGATCTCCACTCGTGGGAGGCAACGCCAAACCCGAGGCGCCGGCATACACCACAATCGCGACGCGATCGTTCTCCGTCAGTTTATCCACCAGCAATCGCATCGATTGCTTGATCAACGGTAAGCGCTCCGGCGGCATCATCGAACCTGAAACATCGAGCAGAAAAACCAGGTTGCTCGCCGGTCGTTTGTCGGTTGCAATTTCGCGACCTTTCAATCCAATCCGCACAAGTCGATGCGTCGGTTCCCACGGGCAGCTTGTGCTATCGAGATTGATCGAGAACGGATCGTCGCCTTTCGGTTGCGGATAATCGTAGGAAAAATAATTCAACATTTCCTCCACGCGCACCGCATCTTTTGGCGGGAGCGCACCTGATTCAATGAACCGCCGCGTGTTTGAGTACGACGCCGTGTCGACATCGATGGAAAAAGTCGAGAGCGGATTACTGGTCGCGGCGAGAAACGGATTCTCTTCGATGTGATCGTACGTTGCCGTGTTGAAATCCTGACGCGAGCGCTGTGTGTCAGAAATCGTCGGCGGCGCAGGAGCTGCGAGGGTTTGTTCCAATCGAAATTGTCGCGCGGCAAAACTCGAAGCCCCGCCTGGCGCTGCCGCAACCGCACCGCGAAATGATTTCGCAACACTGGCAGCGTCAGCGAAAGGATTCTTGGCCGCCGGTTTGCTGTTTGCATAAACCGGGGTTGCCGCGGGCACCGATGATTGCGCCACGGGTTCCGATTCGGTTTCTGCCTCAACAATCTGTGCTGGCGTTTCGTTGCCAGGAGGAAGATTCATCCGGCCGCTGCCGGCAAATCTTGAGATCCCTCCCATCTTGAGCGTCGCAATCGCAACCATTCCGATCACCGCAAAAAATGCCAGCACCGCGGCGAGTGCGAGCCGGCGCGATGGCGTCCATGGCCGATCCGGCTCCGCCAATGGAATAATGTTAGCGTGATGGATTCCCTCCGAAACGCGCTCGGTGTCGTATTCCGATTTCAACTGCAGAGAAAATTCGCGCAGTTCATCAACGTAAGCCTGCGCTTCGGGCGATTGCGCGATCGCTTTCTCCATCTCCGATTTTTCGACGTCGGAAAGTTCATCGAGCGCGTAAGCGGTCAGTTTGTGATCATCCAGATTAATTTTCATGAAACGATGCGTGGTTTGAACGGAATGAAATCCTGCGAAGCATGCGCGTATTTTTGCCGCAATGTTTTCAGTGCGGTGTGAATGAGCACACCCACGTTGCTCACCGATAATTTCGTGATTTCGCTGATCTCCTGGTAACTCAGGTCATTTTGAAATTTCAATTGCAGCACTTCCTGCTGCCGTGGCGGAAGTGTCGCGACAATCCGCAGCAGAAAACCGCTCGCCTCCGTTCGCTCGATCCGCTCGTTAGGCAACGGCTCGCTGCTTACGCGTTTTTCCAGCACTTCTTCGTCGAGGTAAGTCATGCGTTTTTCCTTGCGACAAACATTGAGCGCGCGATTGCGACAAACCGTGAAGAGCCATTTCGCCGGCGCGTTATCGATCTGCTCGCGTTTCGCGCGCTGCAATTCGATAAATGTTTCCTGCACCACGTCGCGAGCGCGATCGCGGTCCCCCATGATTCGAGCGGCATATTGTAAAAGCGGTAGTTCAAAACGTTGGAGAAGCATCTGCATGTCCGGGCCTTCGTCCGCGCTGTTCTGTTCACGCATAACTTCTCTCCAGCTTAAACCCGCGAGCGCGCGGTTTATTAGGATAAATTTCGCGGTAGCGAGTTAATTAACCGTCGATCCTGCACAGCAAAAAAAGAAAGAATGGATCTACCGTGCGACTCGAATTCAACCAAACGAAGGTGACTGAATTCACACCGTCGACACGGGTGCCGGTTTCGGTAAAACGAAAGTACAACGAGCGACCTCGGAATTGAGGATTTGGGGATCGTACCATTCGCGCAATAAATCTTTGCTCAACAAATCCACATTCTGCGCGGCAAATTCTTCCCAGGTCGCATCTCGACTCGCGAACCGACGCTCGCCGATCAGAGCGAGAAACGCGGCCGTAATCGTCTCGTGATAGGCCTCGGGATGACCACCCTTGATCGCCAGCTTGCGTAACCCATTCGCGAAACGAGCAAGAGCTTCAGGAAAGGCATAGCGGGAGAGCATTTCAAAGCCAAGACGAACGTGTTCATGATGCGGAAACTGTTTCGGATCTAGGAGACCCTTCTCCAAATCGCAAAGCTCGACCATGATCGCTGAATTATTTTGTGTCATGGGTCCGCTTCCACGAGCCGATGACTGTCACGGGCGGTCAAATCGAGCCCGTAAATGCTCTTCAACCGTTTCACGTGACCAAGGGTTTTGGCGCTGAATGCGGCTTTTCCTTCCAGCGCGTGCAACGCCATGCCTTCGAGCAAATCGCCGAGAGACAAATCCAGATATTCCGCCAGCGCCTTCAATGTTTTTACCAGGGTCTTTTCCATACGGGCCCCAATCTGGACTCGTTCGATCGTTCGCGCCGCGTGAGGCTGTTTCATAATTACCTTGTTACATTAATAACAATGTAAGCATAACTTCAATCTGTTTTTTTTGTTTGCGCCTTGCGTCTTGCTTATCACATTCGCGCTCGATGCAGCTCGCCTCCTATCTCATGTCCCGGCAAAAAGAAATCGATCGCACCCTCGATCGATTGCTTCCCAAGGCGACTATCCCGCCGGCGACGATTCACAAGGCGATGCGCTACAGCTTGTTTGCCGGCGGGAAACGGCTGCGACCAATTCTTTGCCTCGCCGCCGCGGAAGCATGCGACGGAAAAATGAAAGACGCGTTGCCCCTCGCCTGCGCGCTCGAATGCATTCACACCTACTCGTTAGTCCACGACGATTTGCCGAGCATGGATAACGACGACTTCCGTCGCGGACGGCCGACGTGTCACAAGGTTTTCGGCAACGGCATCGCCGTGCTTGCGGGCGACGGACTGTTGACGATCGCTTTCGAGATTGCCGCGCAGGCCAAAGAAACGCGTCGCTACGATCTGCGCGAAATGATTCGTGAACTCTCAGATGCGGCCAGCAGTCGAAAACTGATCGCCGGTCAGGTGGCTGATTTGGAAGCTGAAGGCAAGAAAGTCACGCGCGACGAGTTGCGCTTCATTCATGAAAACAAGACAGCGGCGATTTTAACAACGTCCGTTCGTCTCGGCGCGATGAGCGCGAATGCAAACAAAAAACAGCTCGCTGCCATCACGGCGTTCGGTCGCGCGCTCGGTCTCGCTTTTCAGGTTATCGACGACATTCTCGACGTCACGCAAACCTCCGAGAAGCTTGGCAAGAGTGCAGGCAAAGATATCGCAGCTCGCAAAGCGACATATCCTTCCGTGATCGGTTTGGAAAAATCACGCGTCGAAGCGCAACGCCTAACGAGAAAAGCGCACGCCGCACTTGACGTCTTCGGTGCAAAAGCAGCGCGACTGCACGCACTGGCGAATTATCTACTCGAGCGCGACTATTGATTGGGTAGCGCACGCGTCTCGCGTGTTGGTTTTGGCGTCTCGCCGAAACAGTCTTTGTCGATTTCAATCGCAGGAAGGGCAATTAAACGGACGAGAAGTTGGCAACGGCGAGACACCATTGCCAACACGCGAGACGCGTGCGCTACCCAGAACCGACCAATGCAAGATTGGGGTCGATGTCTTCGTCGACGCGCGAGGCAATACCGGCTCGCAACCGCAGCGATGCGACAAACGCGATCATGGCAGCATTATCGGTGCAGAGTTCCGGCGCCGCGCTGACGAACTTCACACCCTTTTTTTCGCATGCCACGCTCAGTCTCTCGCGCAATTCACGATTACAACTCACACCACCGCTAAGTGCGATAGTTTTGGCGCCGGCTTCGCTCGCTGCGCGCAAAGATTTTTGCACCAGCACGTCAATCACCGCGCGTTGAAATGACGCGCAAAGATCACTCACCACGCTGTCATCTTGAATGCTGGCGAGGGACTTCCCGAAACCATCCTGTGGTTTGCTAGGTCCCTCGCTTTCGATCGGGATGACAGCATTGGAGAAGCTCAACCCCAATTTCGGCAATAAATAACGAACCGCTGTTTTCAATCCGCTAAAACTGAAATTATGGTCGCCCGAATCGAGCATGCTGCGTGGAAAATTAAATCGCGCTGGATCGCTTTCGCGCGCGCGTTTCTCAATCTCAGGTCCGCCCGGATAGCCGAGCCCGAGCATCTTCGCCACTTTATCGAAAGCTTCACCCGCCGCGTCGTCCACCGTGCGTCCCATCACGCGATAATCATTTACGCCGCGCACTTCGACGAGAAGCGTGTGGCCACCGCTGACAATCAGCGACACGTTCGGTTCCACTTCGCCACCAAAAAACGGCGAGAGCAGATGACCCTCGAGGTGATTGATCGCGAGATAAGGTTTTGCGTAACTGAGCGCGAGACCTTTTGCAATCGACGCGCCGATCATGAGCGAACTCGCCAATCCCGGCCCGGCCGTCGCCGCAAAAGCGTCAACTTCGCCTAACGAGACACCGTTGGTTTTTGTAACGTGCTCAAGCAAGCGCGGCGCGTGCCCGAGATGATTTCGTGATGCTACTTCCGGAACCACGCCGCCGTAACGCTCGTGCTCCTTGATTTGCGAAGCGACTTCGCTCGCGATCAATTCATTATCGCGCAGAATCGCGACGGCTGTTTCGTCACACGACGTTTCGATCGCCAGAACCGTCATGTGGAGCGAAGCCAAAACATTTATCGCGGTTCCAGTTTTTTGAGCGTCAAACTAAAGGAATTAATTCCGCGATCCGCTCGGATCGACACGAGGAATTTCGCCCGCTACTTTCTTATCGCATCGCCTCGGGGCGACGTTTGTTCGGCGTAAATCATGACGCCTTTGAGCGCATCGATCGCGCGCATCATTTGCGGATCTTTTTTGATCAGAGTCTTTTCATCCTCGGGCTTCATGTTATCCGAGCTACGCATGGAAAAAAGCAACCGTTCCTGTTCCGAAGTCATCGGCACACGAATGTTCGGTGTGACACCGTTGCCCTGAATCACTTGTTTGCTCGGCGTATAATATTTCGCCGTCGTGAAACGCAGCGCCGATCCGTCCGGCAATTGCATCACGTTCTGCACCGAGCCTTTTCCGAAAGTTGTTTCGCCGACAAGAATGGCGCGATGCAAATCCTTGAGCGCACCCGAAACAATTTCCGATCCGCTGGCGCTGCCTTCATTCACCAGCACCGCGAGTGGAAAACGCGGCCGCTCTCTCGTCGTTGTGGAAGTGGCGTAATCGTGTTGCTGCGAAGCCGTGCGGCCCTGCGTTGAAACCACCTTGGTGCCCGGCGGCAAAAATTGCGCACAGACGTCGACGGCGCTGTTGAGTAATCCGCCGGGGTTGTTGCGCAAATCGAGCACGAGTGCCTGCATTCCCTGTCGCTGCAATTGATCGAGCGCTTTCGTTAATTCTTCTGCGGTCGGTTCATTGAACTGCACGAGCCGTACGTAACCGATCTTGTATTGGCCGCTCAGTTCGGGATCGAGCAGTTTGTTGCTCTTCACGCTTTGCACTTTGATTTCCGTGCGCAGAAGCGCGTAATCTTTAACTTCCTTCGTCGCTGGTCGCAAAATCGTCAGCGTCACTTTCTGGCCTGGCTGGCCACGCAAAACGTTGACTGCATCCTGAAGTTCCATTTTCTCCGCGGAACTGCCGTTGATCTTCAGAATTTGATCGCCGGAAATAATGCCGGCTTGAGCGGCTGGCGTTCCCTCCATCGCCGTGACGACGGTAAGCAATCCATTTTTCACCGAGACTTCCACGCCGAGGCCGTTAAAACGGCTGCGCGTGTCGTCCTGCATATCCTTGAAATCATTTGGATCCATGAACCCGCTGTGCGGATCGAGCGACGCGAGCATGCCTTTCATCGCGGCGTAAATGAGATCGTGATAGCTGACTTTGTTGCCGTCGACGTAATCCTGCCGGATCAATTGAATCGCCTTGGCGAAAATCGAGATCTGCGAATAGCCGCTATCGTCATCGGCGTCCGCGGCCTGCGCGGTGTAAAAATACGGGCCGATAAAAACAGCGCACAAAAAAAGTCCCGCAAACGTGCCAACAAAAAGACGGCGTTTCATATAAGGAATGGAACAACGATCATCGTGCATCCGGAAATTTTTGGCAACGAGCAAACCGTCAGCTAAAGTTGCGGCCACTCCGCCAAACTCTGCCCTATGAAATTATCACGTTTGCTCGTTTGTCTTCTCTTGTTGTCGCTCGCGCCTTCTCGGAATCTCCGAGCGGAAAACAGCGACGCCGAATTCGCAGACGTTTCGGACGAATACATCAAAGGATATAGGGCGGCACGGCCCCTGGAAGCAGTTGCGCTCGGCTTTCACGAATACGACGGCAAGATCAATGACTACACTCGCCTGTCGATTGATGCCGAAGTCTCGCGCTTGAGACGATTCGACGATCGGCTGAAAAAGTTCGATCTCTCGAAACTGAATACGCGCAATTCGATCGATCTGCGCATTCTGCGAGCGTCCATCAGCCGGGAGCTGTTTATCTACCAGGATCTCGCGGTCTTCGAGCGAAATCCGATGACTTACGCGAACGCAATCGATCTGAATATCTACATTTCGCGCAAGTTCGCTCCGATCGACGATCGCGTTCGCAGCATTATCGCGATTGAAGCGCAGGTCCCAAACATCATGATCGCCGCGCAGACGAACCTCGCGGCGGTTTTGCCAAAGCCATACGTCGAAATGGGGATTCAGATCTCGCGCGGCGCCGCGGCTTTTCTGAAAAAGGATCTGGTCGATGCGATCAAAGAATTAAAAGACGAGAAATTGATGGCCGCTTTCACCATGTCGAACCGCAAAGCCGCGGCCGCTTTGAATGATTACGCCAACTGGCTCGAGCGCGAAAAATTACCGAAGGCCACGGCGGATTTCAGCATTGGCGAAGAAAAATATCAGCGCATTCTCGCCGAAACAGAATTCGTCGATTTGCCACCGGCAAAAATTCTTGAGATTGGATTGCAGAAACTCAAGGAGGAGCATGACATTTTTGCGACCGCGGCGAAAACAATCGATCCGAACAAACCGGCGATTGAAGTTTTCAAACAAATCCAAAACGAACATCCGACCGCGCAGAGTTTGATTCCCGATGTCGCGAAAGATCTCGAGCAAATTCGTAAGTACGTTCTTGAGCACAAGCTGGTGAAGATTCCTTCCGACGTTCGCGCGCAGGTCAGGGAAACGCCGGCGTATCGGCGCGCCACCACTTTCGCTTCGATGGACACGCCCGGTCCGTTCGAGAAGAAGGCGACGGAAGCCTATTACTACGTCACGCCGGTGGAGAAGGGTTGGTCGGACGCGCAGAAAAACCAATGGCTCACTTCATTCAACTATTACACGACCGACATCGTCACGATTCATGAAGCCTATCCCGGGCATTACGTGCAGTTCCTTCACTTGAACGCGTCCTCTGCGACGAGGATCGAAAAAATCTTCGGCAGCTACGCATTCATCGAAGGCTGGGCACACTACTGTGAGCAAATGTTGGTCGACGAAGGCTTCGGTGCGACGAAAAAGGAGAAACCAAGCGATGAGGAAATAAAGCGCGCGGCAAAATATCGCATGGCCCAGGCCGACGAAGCCTTGCTGCGATTGTGCCGGCTTTGCGTTTCGATCAAACTGCACACGCAGAAAATGTCGGTTGATGACGCGACGAAATTTTTTCAGGACAATTGCTACTATCAAGCGCAACCGGCGCGATCCGAAGCGATGCGCGGAACGTTTGATCCAGGCTATTTGAATTACACGTTAGGCAAATTGCAGATTCTAAAACTGCGCGAGGATTACAAGGCACAGGAAGGCGACAATTTTTCACTGCAAAAATTCCACGACGAAGTGCTCAATCACGGCATGCCGCAGATTCGGCTGTTGCGCGAAATTCTGCTGAAAGACAAATCGAAGTGGGACGAAGTGCTGTGATGGAGGTCAGGCTTTCATCCTGACTCGGCCGGCGGCCTTCCAGGCCGTCGAGAAGAGGAATCATGAGACAGGCTGGAAGCCTGTCCGCCGAGTCAGCCAAGATGGCGGCCTTCCAACCGCTAATCCTGGTCCTCGTCCGGCGATAGCAGTTCCCGTAAAAATGGTTGCGGATTCGATGGCAATTCTTCCACGTCGCGCAGTTTCCGCGTGAGCATGCGCGAGCGCACATCGACATCTTCCATTTTTCGCGCAGCCTGATCGAGCTTGTCCTTCACCGAGGATAACGCTTCGCCAAATTTACCGAATTCGGTCTTAACCCCGGCCAGTAAATTCCAAACCTCGCTCGAACGCTTCTGGATCGTGAGCGTGCGAAATCCCATTTGCAAGCTGTTGAGCAGCGCCGCCAGCGTCGTTGGTCCGGCAAAAACAACGCGGCAATCGCGCTGCACTTGTTCCACCAAACCGACACGCCGAATCGCTTCCGCAAACAAACCTTCCGTCGGTAAAAACATGAGCGCGAAATCTGTCGTTTTTGGGGGGTTGATATATTTCGCGCAAATATCTTTCGCGCCGCGCCTCAATTCCGTCTCCAGACTTTTCATCGCGTCATCGATTGCCGGAACGTCTCCTTTTTCCTGCGCTGCGATCAGACGTTGATAATCTTCCGTCGGAAATTTTGCATCGATCGGCAGCCAAACCGGCGCGCCATTTTCGTCCCCCGGCAGCTTGATCGCGAAATCGACATGCTCGCCGGTTTCGGGGCGAACTTTGACGTTGCGCGCGAACTGATCGGTCGTGAGCACCTGTTCGAGCAAGGCGCCCAGTTGCACTTCGCCCCACCCGCCGCGCATTTTTACGTTGCTCAAAACTTTTTGCAGACCGCCGACATCGCTCGCGAGTTGCTGCATCGCGCCCAGTCCTTGATGCACTTGCTCGAGGCGATCGCTCACGAGCTTGAACGATTCGCCGAGCCGCTTCTCCAGCGTTCCCTGCAATTTTTCGTCCACCGTCGCGCGCATCTTGTCGATCTGTTTGGAATTGTCTTCCTGCAATTGCTGCAAACGCGAATCGACAACCGACCGCACGCTTTCGAGCGAAGTGGTTAATTCTTCACGCTGCGATTTCGCTGTAGCGGCATTTTCCTCGCGCCCGCGCGACATTTCTTCGCGCAACATTCGCTCCGCCCGTTCCTGTGCGCGATCGAGCAACTCCAGGCGCTGCAACAATTCGGAATCGTCGGAGCGATTGTGTCGCGTAAGAAAGAAGACACAGCCCGCGACGGCTGCGCCCACAATCAAACCGGCAATGAGGTAAATCTCCGCTCCCACAGTTAGCGATTAAGCGAAGAGGAATCTTAATTCAAGAAGCGCCGGCTTTCCGCGCCGGTCATCCTGAGCGAAGCGAAGGACCCCGCAACGTCCGCTGGTTATGCGGGAGGTCCCTCGCATCCGCTCGGGATGACAGACCTGGACGGGTAGCTCGCGAATTAAAATCGCAACTTTACTCCTCCGTATGCCGCACGGCCAAGTGCGGGGAACCCGAAAACTTCCGAATAATGTTCATTTGTCAGGTTATCGATCCGACCAAAAACGGAGAAGTGCGGATTGATTTCGTACTCGGCCGCGAAATTCACAAACGAATAATCTTCGATGTCGAAATTCGCTGCGCCAAAGCTGAGTTCCTCGCGCGCGTTCACAAATTTTGCCGCAACCGTGGTGCGCAATTTTTTGCACCACAGATACGATGCCGAGACATAAACTTCATTGCGCGGCCGTCGCGGAAGGCGCGCGCCTTGCGGTTGCGAAATATCGGCCACCGATGTTTTCTCCGCGTCGAGATAAGTGTAGCTGGCCGCGAACGTGAGATCGTCGATCGGCGTAGCGTGCATCTCAAATTCCACGCCCTGCGTGCGTGCGGCGCCAAGGTTTAACGTTTCGAACAATCCATTGAATCCAATGATGTTCGATAAATTATTGTGAAAGTAGGTCGCTCCTATGTGGACACGGTCGTCACAAAATCGTTGCTCGATCCCGGCGTCGAAACCGCGATCGCGCTCTGGCCGCAGATCAAAATTGTTTCCGAAAATTTTATCCTGACTGCTCGGCGGGCTGAACCCAGTGGCGTAACTCGAATGCAGCGTCGTGTTCGTCGGCTTGATCAGATAGCTCCCTGCGAAGCGATAAGTCCAGACATCGCCGAATTGATTGAAGTGATCGTAGCGGCCGCCCGCGACCAGATTCAATCCATCCAACGGCGTCACCGTCGCTTGCAGAAATCCCGAAGTTTCGTCCGTGTGGTCGCTGACAAATGTCGGTTGCGGACCGAATGCCTGCGAAACAAAAGGCCGCTCCTGGCCTGCGTTGACGCGGCTATAGAAAAAACCATTCGTTAGGGTAAGCCATGATGCGGGGCGGAGATCGTTTTGGTAATCGATCGTCGTTCGTTCGAAAAGCGCACGCGTCGGGCCCACGAAACCGTCGTCGTTCGGATCGTTAAGCTGCCTTTCGTGATCGTAACTGAAGGTGAATTTGTGTTCCCACCAATCGACCGGCTTGAAATCGACGTGCGGCGCGATCAGCCATTTCTCGGTCAGGAAACTATCGAACGGTTTGGGCGTCGCGATGCTGTTCGGATTTCCAGTGTCGGCGTTGGAATAAAGAAAGAGACTGCCCACGCGCCATTGATCGTTAGGCGACCAGCCAAAGTCTGCGATCCCGTTGCTCAACCGGTATTGATTATTTGGCCGCGCATTATCGGTATCGAGCCGGTTTAGGCCTAACGAGTAGTCGAGCTGACGCCAGGAACCGGAACTTTGCAGCGACTCACGAAATGTTCCGTACGACCCGCCTTCTGCGCTCGCTTCGACCGTCGGAGTTCCGCTCCCCTGCTTCGTGAAAATCTGAATTACGCCGGCGAGAGCGCGCGGACCATAGATTGTGCTTTGCGGGCCGCGGGCCACTTCGATCCGATTGATGTTGTCCGTAGTCAGAGTGGCAAAATCAAACGCGCCTTGCAGACCCTGATTGATCGGAATGCCATCGAGCAGAACTTGCGTGTGCTCGCTGCGCAGACCGCGCGTGAAGACAGAAGTGAGTTGTCCGAGCGTTCCGGTCTGGACAACCGAAAGACCGGGAACTTCGCGTAGCGCATCCGCGACGCGCTCAATCTGTTTTTGTTCCAAATCCGCCGCCGGGATCACGCTGATCGTAGCCGGCGAATTTTCCTGCGGGATCGGGATCCGCGTGGCGCTAACAACGACGGGAGCACTCTCCGACTCAACCGGCGTGGGTGAAGGCGACGGAGTCGCTTCTTGTGCGCGACAGAAAGTCGGCACGGCAATAAAACAACAAACCAACAACAACCAAGAGCGTGGATTTTTCCACATAACAAGTTTCCTCCATTTGTTGAGAGGCGGACTTGTTCGCCAAGGCGGATCGTCCACAACTCTCATTCTTCTTTTTTGCGAAGAAGTTTTTTCACGCCGTCCGCACACGCGGCGGCACGAATGAGGTGGAGCGGGCAAATATTCTGGCTCCTGGCTTGCGGCGCCTAACGAGTAGGTGCACACCTTCTTCCCGCCTTCACCCCCGAAGTTTTTCGGAGATTGGCCCTGGGAAGTCGTATCCAGTTACAGCAGCGCAACTGCTCCCGATTCGCACGGGATTTCTCGCGCCGGTCCACTGATCAGACTCGCAAAGAACTGCGCCAGAAGTAGCGGCTTGCGCTTCCGCGTTCAAGATTTATTTATCAGTCCGCGGTTCAACTCGCTTTTCGTGCCTTCGCCTACTTCATCTCTTAATCTGCTCGTCACCGGTGGCGCCGGGTTTATCGGCTCGAATCTCGTCCTCACTCTTCAGGAGAAATTTCCCGACGCACGACTAACCGTGATCGACGATTTTCGCTCCGGCGATTTCAAAAACCTTGCCGGTTACCGCGGCGACCTCATGGCGCAGGATTTGGCGAACTTGAACTGGCAGGAACAATTCGGTGACGAGAAATTCGACGCCATTTTTCATCTCGCTTCCATCACCGATACGACATTGCACGATCAATTCGTCCAAGTGCACGACAACGTGGAAAGTTTTCGTCGCCTTCTGCGATTCGCGCGCCCGACAAAGACGCGCGTGATTTATGCGTCGTCCGCCTCGACCTACGGCGCGGCAAGCGCGGCGAGCGTGGAATCAAACGGCGCAGCGCCGACTAACGTGTATGCGTTTTCGAAAGTTATCATGGACAACCTGGCGCGCCGCGCCGCGGAGGAAAACCCTGACTGGACGATTATCGGTTTGCGTTACTTCAACGTTTACGGTCCCCGGGAAGCGCACAAGGGCCTGCCGGCGAGCATGATTTTTCACTTGTCGAACCAGATGAAGGCGGGACAGCGGCCTCGCATTTTTAAACATGGCGAACAGAAGCGCGACTTCGTTTACGTAAAGGATGTCGTTGAGGGAAGCATCCGAGCACTCGATGCAACGCGCGGCGGCATTTACAATCTTGGATGCGGTCAGGCGCGTACGTTTAACGAGTTGATCGACATTTTGAATCGCTCGTTAGGCACAAAGTTCGAGCCTGACTACATCGAAAATCCGCACGCGCACTACCAGAATTTTACACAGGCGGACTTGAACAATGTCCGCGACGCCCTCGGTTACGAACCGCAATATTCTCTCGAGTGCGGCGTAGCCGACTACATGCAATGGCTGTATCCAGGGGACGCGAAATAACTGAGGGAATTTTCGCCAAAAACACTGTCATCCTGAGCGAAGCGAAGGACCTCACGACAAACCACGCGTTATAAATTGTCGAGCTAACGTGAGGTTCCTCGCTGCGCTCGGAATGACAAAATAAAGTCCCGCGCCAGTTTCGTTAACCTTCCCAGAAAAATTTTGTCGGACGACTAATCTCTGCGGGCAGACTTTTGTGCACTGGACAATTGAGGCCCGTTTGCTCGAGCACATCGCGGTGCGGAGAATTTGCCGGCAACGGAATACGAACTTCCGATGGCAGGCCGACAATCCGGCGCGGACCGTCCTTCGACATTTCCTTTTTTACCGACACGATCATGCCACGGAGGTCGACGCCGAGTTGGTCGGCTTTCAGCGCCATCGTTGTCGAGATGCAGCTACCAAGCGCGGTCGCAACAAGATCAGTCGGCGAAAACGATTCGCCTTTGCCTTTATTGTCGGTCGGCGCATCGGTCGCGATCTTCGATTGCGATGGCTCGTGAGTCGCCGAGCAATGCAAGTCGCCGTCGTAGCGAATAGAAACGTTAACCATGCGGAATTATGCGGCGCGTTTCTTCTTTTGTCACCTCGAGCGGGACGGACTTAGTGCGAGAAGATCGGACTTTCTTGAATCTTGTCGCCGTGTTGTGCGAATTCCGTCCGGAAAACATTCGTTAGGCTGCGATCGTGTAAAATGTTCATGTCGGTATCGTGCTTTTTGTTGTCGTCGTTCTCCCACGCTTCGTTCCACCAGCAAAAGCCGATCACCCCCGGCCAGCGCCCGGAAAACAGATCGTCGAGCGCGGATTTTGACCACGCATCTGCGCTCACTCGCCGGTTATGCAAATCGCAGCCGAACTCAGCGAGCACAATCGGTTTATTCGGCGCCAGTTTCGTTAGACGCGGATACGCTTCGCGCATTTTGAAACGCAAACTTTCCGTACCCTCGTGTGTCATCGGTGTAAGTGGCCCATAGGCGCTCAACCCAATCCAATCGCAATAGGCATCGCCGGGATAATAATTCTCGAATCGATTCCATTTCGATTCCGGCGAATCGAACCAATTCACGTGCCAGACCCATTGCAGATTGTTCGCTCCTTCCGCCCGCATCAAATCGACGATGTGATGATAAGCCTCGATGTAATTTCCCGGTCCCGTTTTCGCGCCGCCATTCCATTTTCCATTCCAGGAAAACCAATCGCCGTTCGGCTCCGTCCCCCACTCAATTAAAATGGGCGACTGTAAAGCCTTCGCGTCCCGCGCCCAGCCACGTAGATCTTCGTCAAAATCACCTCGAATGATTTTCGCGAGAGTAAAAATTTTCTCAGGACGATTTTGTTCCACATCCGAGCGCAACATGAGTCGGAGATAAGGAACTTTGCCAAGCTTGCGAATCCATTCGCACATCGCGCCGGGAAATTTTCGCGACTCGAACCAGTTATCCGAGAAAAATATCCAAGCCGTTTTTTTACCGACTGCATCTTCATATTTCGCGACATCTTGCGGCGTGACGTCGTGCTCGTTCAGCGCCGGACCATCGTAAAAGAATCCGTGGTAGAGCTTCCCGTTCGGAACGGCGATCTGAGCCGCGTCTAGGCACGCGATGCCGGCAAAGCCCATCAAACATCGGCACAAAAATTCTCTCACACCGATAATGTAACGGCGCTCCGCGAGCGTCGCATTTTTTCGCGACGTCAGCCGAATCCAGCCGGCGCGAGCAAAGACCTCAGCTTTCTTTGCTCGAATCGCGCAAGCTCCGCACGCGATCGTGGGCAAGTTTCACTTTATCGTACTGACGCGAAACCGTTTCGCGCAATGGCGAAGATAAATCGATGCCTATCGCTTTTTTATATTCGCTGATCGCGGAATCCTCGCCGCGTTCGCATTCCGCAAGGATGGCATGATCGTCTCCGCTCGAGACAGCCGCTTTCAGACCGATCCACGCGCGATGGATCGAGCCGGCAACACTGCTGCTGTCCTCCGGTTCGGATTCGCCGATCTGTCGCAGCTGATCCTGCAATTCGCCGGCAAAGCGCGATCGCTCCGTCGAAAATTCATTGAAAAGCGATTTGAGTGCCGGGTCTTTCGCCGCCTCGGCCGATTGCCGAAAGCCTTGTTCTCCATCTTTGAGCGTCTCAATCAAACTGTTAACCGTCGAAATGATTTCCTTCTTCTGAGCCATATAACATCCAATCGCAGCCGGACCCGATTTCGCGCTCGAATAAATTTCGAAAATTCCGCAAAGTTGTGGGCACTGCGATTCGGCCTTAACTTTTGCCATGGAAAATAAAATCTCGGGTAAAGATCTGACAAAAGAAGCACCGCGCAGTCCGCACACGCGCATTGGTGGTTATGCAATTCTCGGGCGCACGCTCGATAAATGCCGGGCGCTCATTGGCGGCAACATCGGTGACTATCATTTCGATTGCCCGCTTGATAACATGCTCTTCGGTTTCAAAGGAGTGAAAGGCGACGATTTCAAAACGGAAGTGGAAAAGGGCGCAAGCGATACCGACATGGCGAAGTGGCTCCACACGCATGGCGAGAACAAAACGCCCGATGAAGTGAAGAGATGGGCTGATGAAATCGAGAAGGCAAATCCGCTCTACGACAATCCGGAAAAGCGCGATTACTACATCGAAGAGACCAAGAAGCTCGGCCTCGATCCAGCAACGACGCCGCTCTTCGATTGGCTCGATGCAGATGACAAAGCGACCTTCGCAATGGCGGGCGCAGCGCGCTGATTCGCGACAATTCGTTTCTTAATTATGGCGGCGCGCATCGCGCCCGATGCACGCCGCCATTTTTTTATCCATGGCCATTTCTCTAAAACCGCAGCATCTCAATCGTTACCGCCAGATCGCATGGCTGTTCATGAAATATGGGCGCTCCGATTAGGTCGTTAGGCGATGCGACTGACCGAAGAAGCCGGAAGCTAAGGTTCGATCAGCGGGTACGTGTTTTCCGTTTCGCCGGGATCGATTCCGCGGCGAAGACGGCTGTGCCACGTTCCGTAAAGGAAATAGATGAAGAGGCCGATGATCAACCACGCGAAAAAGCGCAGCCATGTCAGCACCGGCAAACTCAACATCAGGGCCATGCAAAATAACACGCCGAGAATCGGCAAAAACGGCACCCATGCAACGCGGAAAGGTCGCGCCCGGTTCGGATCGGTCCTGCGCAAAATGATTACGCCAATGCAAACCAGCGCGAAGGCAAACAATGTTCCGATATTCGTCAGGTCAGCGAGAGAACCGATGTCAGTCAGTGCAGCGACCCCGCCCACAACAACGCCCGTCCAAATGGTGGTGATGTAAGGCGTGCGAAAACGAGGATGAATGCGCGCAAAATATTCCGGGAGCAATCCGTCACGCGCCATGGCCATGAAAATGCGCGGTTGCCCGAGCTGGAATACCAGCAACACAGAAGTCATACCGGCGAGCGCGCCCGCGCTGACTAAAGCTTGCGCCCAAGGTTTGCTCGCGAACGCAGTCGCGACCGCAGCAGAGTCGCCAAGATAAACCGTGTATTTTTTGATACCGGTGAGAACTCCGGACATCAGGACATAAAGGAGCGTGCAAATGACGAGGCTCGCGATCATGCCGATCGGCATATCGCGTCGCGGATTTCGCGTTTCCTCCGCGGTCGTTGAAACAGCATCGAACCCGATGAAAGCGAAGAACACGATCGCGGCGCCGCTCATCACCCCACCAAAACCGCTCGGCATGAAAGGATGCCAGTTTGTCGGATGCACCATGAATGCGCCAAAGGAAATGAAGAAAACAACCACCACGACTTTGATGATGACGATGACTGTGTTTGTGCGCGCGCTTTCGCGAATGCCATAGATCAAAAGAATAGTGACGGCGGCGACGATCAGAAACGCGGGAAAATTGATGGCTATCTGATGGCCGGCGATCACCGGCAACGTCGTTGACGAAAAATCCTGCAAAACTTCCCCACCCTTTGCGATCACGGCGCTCGCAGTTTTGTAATCTGTCACGGCCCACAGCGGAAATTTGAGTCCGAACAAACTGCCGCAAAGCTTTACAAAATATCCCGACCAACCGACGGCGACCGCCATGTTTCCGACTGCGTACTCAAGAATCAAATCCCAGCCGATAATCCACGCGACGATTTCGCCCAGCGTGGCGTAAGAATAAGTGTAAGCCGAACCCGACACCGGAATCATGGAGGCGAGTTCCGCATAACAAAAAGCCGCAAATCCGCACGCAACCGCCGCGACGACGAAAGACAAAACAACTGCCGGTCCCGCGCCGGGACGCCCGAGCACAATCGGAGCGTGCGTGATCCAGGATTGGATAAAATTCAATACCGGCGTCGTCATCTGCGAGGTCATCGCTTCCACGCGTTCGCCTGCCGCCGCCGTTCCAGTGAGCGCGAAAATTCCCGTGCCGATAATCGCGCCAATACCGAGCGCCGTGAGATCAAGCGCGGAAAGCGAACGTTTCATTTTACGCTCGGGCGCTTCCGCTTCGCGCATCAGCAGGTCGGGACTCTTGGTTCGGAAAAGGTTCATGATCTTAATTCGTTAGGCAAAACGTCGGCAACGGCGGGCCGAATCGTGACCTCCCTCTGGAGCGCGGTCAATATTTAGTTCGTGTCCTGTCGCCGACCCGCGCGTATTGGCCTGACTTAAGCTGACCTGAGAGCGCATGCCTGGATTGTTACAGATGCCTCAGCTCAGTTTCGCGAATTTAATGGCCGGCTTGATCTTCGGATCGATCGGGTTCGTTGCCTTCGTTTATGGAAAACGCATGAACGTCTGGAAACCGATGTTCCTCGGTCTCCTCCTCATGATGTTTCCGTACTTTATCGCCAACACGGCCTGGCTTTTTGCCACCGGCATTTTTGGAACGGCGTTGCTTTTTTTTCTGCGCAACTGAAAACTGCACCGGATTCTCGTTAAGCCCAAAAAGACAGTCATTCCGAGCGCAGCGAGGAACCTCGATAGGCCCCGTGGGATGTTTGCGGGGTCCTTCGCTACGCTCAGGATGACAAATTTTTCCAAGCGCCGCAGTTACTGTCGCTTCCCCATCTCTTCCATAGACTTAATCCATTGCTTTTAATACGTTCGTCGCGCCATGTCGGATGACACGACTCCGTTGATCGTCGGCGATGCCGTGGCGTCGGAGATGGGGCAATATCGGCGACGCCGCCGGAGTTTTCGCAAGAAAAAGGAGCCTCCGAAACTGACGCATTGCGAAAACTGCGGCGCGTTATTGATCGGAGACTATTGCGCGCAATGCGGCCAGGCTGCGATCGATTATCATCGCTCTTTTGGCACGCTCATCGCCGACGCTGCGGACGCATTTCTGAATCTCGACGAGCGTTTTCTAAAAACGTTTGCGCTGGTTTTGTTTAAACCGTGGCGCCTAACGAATGAATTCCTTGCCGGGCGGCGCCAGAGTTACGTGCACCCGTTGCGCCTTTACTTGCTGGCGAGCGTCGCATTTTTCTTCGTCATCCGCGGTCTTGAGCATTTCCATCCGAAAGATCACGCGCTTACCTTCGACGGGAATCAAAAACATTCGGAAAAGGCTTCGCCTTCACCGAGTCCACCACAAAAATCGCAAAAGGATGACGATGACGGTGTGTCGTTCCGTTTCACCCCGGAGGACGATAAATCAAATTCGCCTTTCGAATCCTGGATCAAAAATCGGGCGAAAGAAAAAATCGGACCAACGGGAGATCGCGGCGATTTATTTCTCAAAGCCCTCATCGACAACATCGGTCCGATGGTCCTGTGCTGCATTCCGCTCTTCGCGTTTGTTCTCAAGCTCCTCTACGTCTTCAAGCGCCGTTTTTACATCGAGCATTTGGTTTTTGCTCTGCACACCCACGCATTCGTTTATCTCTCCACCCTTCTCATTATCGGCATCGGATTTTTGCTGAATTTAAAGACGCCCGTGCTCACGTCAATCGTCTGCACTTTTCTCGGTATCGCGGTGATTATCGAACTGCTCATCGCGATCCGTCGCGTCTATCGACAGAACTGGCTGGCCACGCTCCTAAAGTTCGCTCTCGGAAGCGTGATATATCTTTGCGTCCTCGTGATTGCTTTCGGAGTCACCGCGTTTCTCACTGTCTTGTTGCCATGAAATATTTTGCGCTTTTGTTTTTAATGAGCGCTTTCTCGCTCGTTAGTCGAGCATCGGAGTTTCAACAACGGATCGCCTTCGAGCGTGACGAATTCGTCTGGGTCGCCAATCGCGACGGGACCGATGCGAAGAAAATTGTCGCTGGAAGTTTTCCCGCCATTGCTCCCGGCGGAACGCGTGTCGTTTTCACAACCACAGAAAAAACAAACGGCGCTTACATTCGTCGGCTGGCCGTGGCGGATATCGCAAGCGGAATCGCGAACCTTTTAAAGGAGATCCCGAGCAATAATATCTACTACGCCACGTGGTCGCCCGACGGTAAACGAATTCTTTTTACCCTGCGCGTCGATGAAGTCTGGGACATCGGCGTGGTTGACGCAGATGGAACGAACTTCCACACGATCAAGAGCGGCACGCCGAATGCAGTGACTCTTTATTCGCCAACGTGGGCGCGCGACGGCGAATCGATTTTCTGCCAAAACCTGACCAGCATTTACCAACTCGATCTCAAAGGTGCCGTGCTCGCGCAATGGAAAATCGAAACCATCGTTCCCAACGGAAACATGAGCGGCGATGGGCGGATCGCTGTTTCGCCCGATGGCAAACGCTTACTCCTCAGCATCGACATGGGCGAAGAACACAACCGCAAAGACTGGGACGGCCCACTTCCAGCGCTCTGGTCGTTCGATCTGGGAATACAAAAAGCGACACGTGTAACACCCAGGGAAATCTTCGGTTGGGATGGTTGCTGGCTCGATAACAACGACGTTCTTTTTCTCAGCCAGAATGCCGGCGAAACCGAACCGTCGATCTATCGAATGTCGTTAGGCAAGAACGGCAAAGATAAGAAGCCACTTATCAAAAACGGGCGCATGCCCAGCGCGTCGAAATAATTTCGGGCGTTCAGTCACCGATAAGTTCGCGCGCGCGCGCCAGGGCTTCATCGATCTTCGATGGATCGTTCCCAGCACCCCGCGCATTCTCCGGTCTTCCGCCACCTTTGCCGCCAACAATTGCCGCGACTTCCTGAATCAACTTGTTCGCCGGAGTTTTCGAAGCGGACTGGTCCGGAACAGACGCAATCAGAGCCACCGTCCCATCCGTTGCGCCGGCCAGAAAGATCGGACCACTGAATTTCGCCTTCAATGCGTCCGCCACCGCCTGCAGCAATTTTCCGTCGCCCTCCGCCACCTGTGAGACTAACGACTTCTGGCCAGCATGCGATTCTGCCAAATCCTTCGCGATCGCCGCCGCGCGATTTCGCAGGTTCGTTTCCGTTTCCTTCGCGTTTTGCTTTTCCCACTCGCGAACTTCCGCGTCGAGTTTTTCCAAATGCGCGGCGCGCATTTCGATCTGTTGCAGCATGCCATTCGTTTCCGCTTCATTCGAAAAAGCCGGCAGCGGCGCAACGCCGGATTTCTTGCGCTCGAATGCGTGAAATTTTTCATCCTGCCGTTTCGCTTCGTTGATGGCCCAATCTCTCGCGGCTCCGCCCGCGACCGCTTCGATTCGACGAATCCCCGCGGCAATCGCCTCTTCTCGCACTATGCGGAACGATTCAATCTCGCCCGTCTCGCGGACATGAGTTCCGCCACAAAGCTCCATCGAATAACCATTTAACTCGTTAGGCGTACCTCCGATCTGGACGACGCGGACAACGTCGCCATATTTGTCGCCAAAGAATTGTTGAATGTCCGAACGCTTTTTCGCTTCAGGGTATGGAACTTCCGTCCACGAAACCGGCACATTTTCCGCGATCTTGTCGCTCACCAGTTTCTCCACATCGCGCACCTGTTTTTTCGTCAATGCCGCGCTCGAAAAATCGAACGTCAATTTTTCCGGCCCAACATAACTCCCCTTCTGCGTCGCTTCGCGACTAACGAGTTCGTGCAGAGCCCAATGCAAAATGTGTGTAACGGTGTGATGCCGTTGAATGGCGATGCGTCGATTTGCATCGACGATTACGTCTACCTCGATATCCGTGTTCGGCGAGTCTTCGGTTGGGAGGAAATGAAGGATGGTGTTTCCGGATTTTTGCGTGTCGACGATTCGCCAGTTGCCGTTCTGAGTGATGACAACCCCGGTGTCCGCAACCTGCCCGCCACTTTCTGCGTAGAACGGAGTCTCTCCGAAAATCAGCGCCGTTCTGCCATCAAGCGCCAGATGTTCGAGAACGATTGTTTTCGCACGGAAATCGTCGTATCCGACGAAATTTGTGCGCTCGCGCTTCTCAAGCTCAGCGGGCAAATCTGTGACCTGAATGGCCTGCTTCTTCTGAGCCTTGCGCGCACGCTCGCGCTGCTGACCCATCAGCTTCTCGAAGCCCGCCACATCGACCGTGAGTCCGCGCTCACGCGCGATCAATTCTGTGAGGTCGAGAGGAAAGCCGTACGTGTCGTACAGCTTAAAAGCAAAATCGCCTTCAATGACGCTGGCGGACGCTGCGATCTCTCTGACTAGGGCGTTCGCCTTAGCGGCTGAATCTGCGTTCTCGAGTTTCTTCACCAACGCTCGCATTCGCGTCGGATAGACATCACCGTATCGTGAGTACCCGCTGAGCACATTCCATCCTGAAGGTTGCGCGAAGCGCGTTGTAGCAAGGTAAGCGGCGTAACGATCAACAAATCCCTGCTGATCCGCCTCGAGATCTAGAAATTGAACTTTGACAATCCCAGACCGTTCCTCGGCGCTCACCAGCCCTCGGTGATATGTGTCAAGAATCTCGATTCCCTTATCAAGCGTCTTGTTAAACGACTCCTCTTCGCGACGAATCGTTTCGCGAACGAGTTGCTCCTTCTGGCGTATCTCAACAAAGACGTCCCCCGCCGTCCGAACAAGCACATCAACGAGTTTAAAGAAAAACGGCTCGTAAAAACCTAGCACGCGACCGTAGCGAACGGCGCGGCGAAGAATGCGCCGCGCGACATAGCCGCGATATTCGTTGCTGGGCTGAATGCCGTCCGCGATCGCAAAACTTAGTGTGCGGATGTGATCAGCGATGACGCGGAAGGCGACGTCGATTTTCTCCTGTTCGGCCTCGCCGGTACTGCCCAGGTTCGGCACGGTGCTCCCGTATTTTTTCCCGCTCAGCTTTTCCACCTCGTCGAAGATCGGGCGGAAGACATCGGTCTCATAGTTGGAGATCCTGCGGGAAAAATCGGTGAGACTTTTTGTGCCTTGGATGATGGCGGTGACGCGCTCGAAACCCATGCCGGTGTCGACGTGACGTTCCGGCAGCGGAACAAAGCTGCCATCGGCATTCGCGTTGAATTGGATGAAAACAAGATTCCAAATCTCAATGCACCGCGGGTCGCCAGTATTGACTAATGAGCCTTTAGTGTCACCCGCCGGCGTCAGATCGACATGCAGTTCGCTGCACGGCCCACATGGGCCGGTGTCCCCCATCATCCAGAAATTGTCTTTCCGATTTCCAGGCACGACATGCTCGTTAATTTCAACGCCAGCAGCGTAGAACAACTCGGCCCACCAATAAGCCGCTTCTAAATCCGGATTCTCTTTTAAACCGAGTTTCGTGGCTAGCGCGTCGGGTCCAAAGAATAAGTATTGATAATCTGTCGCACCCCATTCTTTCACCGCATGGCGTTTGGCCATATCAGAAATCCACTGCAGCAAACCGTTCCAATGCTCGAGCGCTGAATCAGGACAATAAACGGTAGCGTAAACGCGGGAGGGCGGAAATTTCCAGCGCCTAACGACTAATTCCCATGCCCATTCGATTGCTTCCTTCTTGAAGTAATCGCCGAAGCTCCAGTTGCCGAGCATTTCGAAAAATGTGTGATGATAGGTATCGAGGCCGACGTCCTCGAGATCGTTATGTTTTCCCCCAGCACGGATGCATTTCTGCGTGTCGACCACGCGCGGCGGATTCCACGCCGGTTTTTGCTGGCCGAGAAAGATTGGCACGAATTGGTTCATGCCGGCATTCGTGAAAAGCAGATTCGGCGAGTCAGGCAACAGGGAAGAGGACGACACAACCGTGTGCTGTTTCTCGCGAAAGAAATCGAGAAAGGATTGGCGAATTTCCGCAGAAGTCATCGCGCGCAACCTAGCGTGAATCGCGCATTTTTATAGAGCGTGGCTCCATTTCGTCATCCCGAACGAATGTGAGGGACCTCTAATTTCAGTCGAGGCTTCAATGTCACTTCGACACGATTGTTTGCAATTGCGAGGCCCCTCGCTGCCGCTCGGGATGACACAGCGCACATTGGGCACGCGCGGTTAACCACCAATGCACACGGACTCGCACGTCGAGAACTTTTCGGATCCGTTGCCGGCGCCTCAGCTTCGCAACGCTATTTCTTCTCTTCGTCGAGCTTCGCTTTCACCGCGGCCTCGATCTCTCCATAGAGCGCGGGATCATTCTTGAGCGCTTCCTTGCCGGCATCGCGGCCCTGAGCCAGCTGCGTGCCTTTGTAATTCAACCAGGAACCGCGTTTCTCGATGATCTGTTGCTCGAGCGCAAGATCAAGCAAGGCACCCGTCGAAGAAATTCCCTCGTTATACATGATGTCGAATTCTGCTTCGGTAAACGGCGGCGCAACTTTGTTTTTCACGATTTTCACGCGAGTGCGATTGCCGGTGACGACGCCATCAGTCTGCTTGATTGCGCCGATGCGGCGGATGTCCACGCGCACGCTGGCATAGAATTTCAATGCTCTGCCACCGGGTGTCGTCTCCGGATTGCCAAACATCACGCCGATTTTTTCACGGATTTGGTTGGTAAAAATGCAACAGGTGCGCGCTTTCGAAATGAGCGAAGTGAGTTTGCGCAATGCCGCGCTCATCAAACGCGCCTGCGCGCCGACGGTAACATCGCCGATTTCGCCTTCGAGTTCCGCTTTCGTCACTAACGCCGCGACCGAATCGATGACGATGACATCCAGTGCGTTTGAGCGGACCAGTGTCTCGCAAATTCGGAGCGCTTCTTCGCCGGAATTTGGCTGCGAGACGAGGAGATCGTCGAGATTGACGCCGAGCCTACGGGCATATTGCGGATCGAGCGCGTGCTCGACATCGATGAAGGCCGCGAGACCGCCGCGCTTCTGCGCTTGCGCGATGACGGTCAATGTCAGCGTCGTTTTGCCGGAAGATTCCGGACCAAAAACTTCAACGACCCGCCCGCGCGGAAAGCCGCCCACGCCAAGCGCCCGGTCGATCAAAATATTTCCAGTCGGGATGACGTCGATGTCAACGATCTGATCGTCGCCAAGGCGCATGATGGCGCCGTCGCCGTAATCCTTGGCGATCTGCTGAATGGCGAGATCGAGATTCTTGTTGCGGGCAGCGGTGACTTTATCGACAGCGGATTTTTCTTCAGTTTTGGTGGGCATAGGAACGCTCCTGTAAGTAAGTCGGCTCGTGTGTATCGCCAAGAAGAAAAGCGAATTTTTTGACGAGACAAAAAGGCATGATTTAAATCGTGGCTTTCAAACGTTAGATTCGACGCGTGAACGATGAACGTTTCATGGGAGTTGCTCTCACCGAAGCCAAAAAAGGACTCGGTCAAACCAGTCCAAATCCCGCGGTTGGTGCAGTGATCGTTCGAGACGAAAAAATAATTTCGCGCGGACATCATCGCAGAGCGGGGCTGCCCCACGCCGAGATTGAGTGTTTGCAAAGATTCGATCGGAGAGGAGCAAACGCGATTTTGTATCTTACTCTCGAACCTTGTTCGACCGCGGGACGGACGCCACCCTGCACCGACGCGATTATCGCGTCTGGAATAAAACGGGTGGTGATTGGGGTGATCGATCCAAATCCGCGCCACGCCGGACGCGGCATTACGCAATTGCGGAATGCGGGCGTTGAGGTCCGCGAAGGAATCCTCGGCAGCGAATGCGCGGCGTTGAACGAAGGATTCAACAAATGGATTCAAACACGTCGGCCATTCGTTATCGCAAAATGCGGAATGAGCCTCGACGGCCACCTGACCCGCCCGCCTAACGAGTCGCAATGGCTGACCAGTTCACGAGCAAGACGACGTGCGCGTGAACAACGCGCTCTGGTAGACGCGATCTTAATCGGCGCGGAAACTCTGCGTCACGACAACCCGAGATTAACCGTTCGCGGCACCAGGAATAAAGTGAATCAACCATGGCGCGTCGTGGTCTCGCGATCTGAAAAATTGCCACAGAATGCAAAACTTTTTACGGATCGCCACGCCGATCGCACGCTCGTCTACGTCGGAAAATCCCTGGAGTCAGTCCTGATTGATCTGGGCGAGAAGGAAATCACGAGCGTTTTGATCGAAGGCGGTGGCAATATTCTTGGCCAGGCACTTGATGCTCGATTGATCGACAAAGTCCAAATTTATGTGGCGCCGTTGTTCGTCGGCGGGTCCGTGCTCGCTTTTCCGGGCAACGGCGCGGATTCGAGCGCGCAGGCGCTCCATCTCAAAAGATTAAACTACGAAAAAATCGGCGACGACGTGCTGATCACAGGCTATCCGAATCGGAAAGAAATAAGCCGAACCGAATAATTTGAAAGAAACCGCGTCTGACTTTATATTGGGCAAACGTAAACAGATCTACTGGAGGTGGAACAAATGAAAAAACTTCTCTTGATCGCTTTGGTGGCAGGCGGATTCGCTTTTGCGGCGACACCGCGGACGGAAGCACGAACCTTCGTTTCGGTTGGGCTCGGATTCCCGATCGGCGGCGGTTATTACAACGGCTGCGGGTATCCGGGATACTACGGTTACGGATATCCGGCGTACTATCCCTACGGATATTATCGGCCGTACTATTCCTCCGTCGGATACCGTTATTACAGCGGCCGACACTATTACCGGCATCACAGTCGTCGAATTTACCGCGGCCGTCGCGTTTACCGGTAAGCGAATCGGCTGGGAAATATTTTGAGCTGATCGTGAAAACGGTCAGCTCAATTTTTTTGCCGTTAAACTTCCGCCGCTTCGAGAAATCCCTCGAGCTGTCGGATACGGGTCGGGTGTCGCATCTTGCGCAACGCTTTCGCTTCAATCTGCCGGATGCGTTCGCGCGTTACACGAAATTGACGACCGACTTCTTCTAATGTGCGGCTGTAACCATCGACCAAGCCGAATCTTTGCTCGAGCACCTGGCGTTCGCGTTCGGTCAACGTCTCGAGCACATCTCTGATTTTCTCCTTCAACAAAGCGATCGCTGTCATATCGCTCGGATTTTCCGCGCCTTTATCCTCGATAAAGTCGCCGAAATTCGTCTCCTCACTTTCGCCTACCGGGGATTGCAACGAGATCGGTTGCTGCGCCATCTTTAACACCGCGCGCACGCGATCTACCGGCAGCAAAATTTCCTCGGCCACTTCTTCCGGAGTCGGCTCACGCCCGTATTCCTGCACGAGCTGTTTCTGCACACGCATGAGCTTGTTGATTGTCTCGATCATGTGCACGGGAATGCGGATGGTGCGCGCTTGATCGGCAATGGATCGCGTGATCGCCTGCCGAATCCACCAGGTCGCATAGGTGGAGAACTTATACCCGCGGCGATATTCAAATTTTTCCACCGCCTTCATTAAGCCCATGTTGCCCTCTTGAATCAGGTCGAGAAACGACAGGCCGCGATTGGTATATTTTTTAGCGATCGAAATGACGAGGCGTAGATTGGCCTCGACCATTTCCGTTTTCGCGCGCAGCGCTTTACGCAGCCAACCTTTGAGCGCCTGATATTGTTCAGTGTACTCATCGATCGACATCCAAAGCGCGCCCTCTAATTCACGAACCTTCGCGCCCGCCGCCGCATGCGCGCCATTAGCACGCGGATGTTTCTTGCCCTCCTCGTGCGTGACTGCGACCGCGCGAAAATGATCGTCGGCCAAATTGACGAACTCTTCCGTCACCTTCTGCTTGAAATAAAATTTCGGGTAAAGTTTCTGCAGCGAATTAACGCCCTTTTGAAAGACCTTCGTTTTCCTCGAGTCGCGCCGCGCGCTCTTCAAAATTTGCGCATACTGATGGCTCAGCGAATCGCCTAATTTTTCGACCTGCGTGCATAACCGCGGTAACATTTTCATGTAGCGTTCGCGGCTCTCGATTTTTTTATCGAGAATTACCCGATCAAATCGCTCGCCGCCTTCGGTCAATTTCCCGGCCAACTCCAAATGGGCGCGGGCAATGAATCCGAAACGATGGATGTTGCGTTGCACCATTTCCTCGGCTTCTTCGATCCGCTTGGAAATTTCCACTTCCTGTTCGCGCGTGAGCAGCGGCACCTGCCCCATTTGCTTGAGGTACATGCGCACCGGATCATCGAGAATATCGAGCTTGGCCTCGGGCTTTTCCTCTTCCTCTTCGACGTCCTTCTTGCCGTCTTTGTAGCGATCGACCTCGGAAGCCTCGATGATATCGATCTCCATCCGGCGCAAGCGCGTGAGAATCGTGTCGAGCTCGTCCGCATCGGTCACGCCTTCCGGCAACGCTTCATTGAGATCGTCGAAAGTGAGATAGCCTTGTTCTTTCGCGAGCTTGATCAACTCACGAATGCGCACTTGCACGTCCGCCACCGGCTGTGCAGCCCACGCCGGCGCGCTTTCATCTGTAGATTTCATGTCCGGCACTTTTCGTTTTCGTCCTCGCCCGCGCGAAGCAACGAGCTTTGTAGAGCGAATCTTATGCCCTTGCGGACGTCCGCGCGTCTTTGGAAGTTTGACGCGAGCGGCGGCGGCGCGCTTTAATTTCGGCGCCTTCTTAAGCTTCTTGGCCGCGCTTTTTTTGCGTTTCGAATGCGTATCCAAAAGTTATGGCTGTTGCAGAATGTTGAAGCTAATTCCCTGCCCTTGCTTCTAACTCCCGCAACCGATGATTAAGCATCGGCGATACGGGCCGGCGAAAGCTTGGAAACGTCGCGGAGCTGCTCTTGGAGGTCAAGAATTTCTTTCTGCAATTGGAGGGTTTCACCCGGCGTCATCTGGGGGAGTTTCATTCGGTCTTTGGCTGCCTGGAGCTGACGGCGCAAACTCGTCTGACGAAGCCCGGCCCACCAATCTTGCGCAACCGCCAAGCCGTTATCGGGCTTCTTTTGCATGAGCCATCCGGATACCAATGCTTCCTCACCCGGCAACAGCCCCGCCATAAAGGCATTCAGCGACGCCGGATCGTTAGGCTGAATCGTCGCTTCAAGAATTTGCGCGAGCAGCTCGCTCTCCGGGGTCTCCTTCAAAACCTCGGGCCAATCCTGAGCGAGCAAAAATTCGCGCGCTTCTTCATCACGAAGAGCGAGCAGGCTTAACATGCCAATTTCATGCCGCGGCATGATGCCAGCAGCAACCTGCCTGTTCTCGGATGGACGGAAACGTTCGCTCGTCGCTTTCGGAATCAGCGTTTCGAACTCCGCCGTTGTTACCCCCAGACGTGCGCTCGCTTTATTCACGATTTCCCCGCGCATGAATGAGTCGTGCACGCGGCCCACGGTTTGCGCGAGAGAGCGCGCCAACTGCATGCGTGCGCCTAACGAATCGAGCTTTTGTTTCCCGGCCTCGCGCTCAATCCAGTAATCAAAAAAATCCTCCGCCGCCTGTAATCGCTTCTCAAACTCCTCGCGTCCTTTCCTGCGCACTAACGAATCAGGATCTTCGCCCGCCGGCATTTCAGCGACGCGAATAATGAGATCGTTTTGCAAAAGAGCGTCGAGCGATCGTTCCGCTGCTTTTTGTCCCGCTGCATCCGCGTCGAAGCAAAGAACCACTTCGCTCACGAAACGCTTGAGAATCCGCGCCTGTTGTTCCGTAAACGCCGTTCCTTGCGGCGCGACGACATTCGCAATGCCCGCTTCAAAAAGAGTGATTAAATCGAGTTGGCCTTCGCAAACGATCGCGCAGTTCGCTTCGATCAACGCGCGCTTCGTCTTATGCAGTCCAAAAAGAATATTCCCTTTGCGAAAAAGTGGTGTTTCGGGCGAATTCAGATACTTCGCCGTCTCCGCATCTTTCTCGAGAACGCGTCCGCTAAATGCAACCACTTCACCGACGTCATTGCAGATCGGAAACATGATTCGTCCGCGAAAACGATCGTAGACTTCGCCATCCGCGCGCGATTCATCGCGCAACTTTACCAATCCACTCTGCAAAATTTGTCCGCGACGATAACCGCAATCGAGCGCCCATTTCAAAAACGCATCCCAACTTTCCGGCGCAAAACCGATCTGCCAATTACCGGCAATTTTGCGATCAATCCCCCGGTCTTTCAGATAAGCGCGAGCTGGCGCGCCGAACTCTTTCTTCAACAAATTTTCCTGAAACCATTCCGCTGCTTCTGCGTGCAGTTTCAGCAACGTGCGACGCGTTTCATGCTGGCGATCATCTTCGCCTCCGCCTGTTCCGCGTTCTTCGATCACCGGAATTCCAGCCCGCGCGGCCAGTTTGCGGACCGCGGATGGAAAATCGATGTGCTCGTAATCCATGACGAAGCGAAAAACGCTGCCGCCCACACCGCAGCCAAAACAATGAAATGTTTGCCGGCTTGGACTGACGGTGAACGACGGCGTCTTTTCCTGATGAAATGGACAGAGCGCTTTGAAATTCGTGCCGGCTCGCTTGAGAGGAAAATACGACCCGATCACCTCCACGATGTCGTTCGCAGCGGCGATTTGCTCAATGTTTTGTGACGGGATCGTGCCCATGGGCATTCCACTTTTCGCTCGTTTGCGGTCGCGCGCGATGCAAAACTATCTGCGAGATGAAAATTATTCGTTTCGCTTTGTTTTTCCTCAGCTGCGTCGCCATGGCAAACGTGAGCGCGGCGCGCGAGGTCGTTCATCAAGGAGAAATCGTCGTTGTTCCCATGCAGGGGGAGATTTCTCCGTCGCTCGTGCTTTTTATTCGACGAGCCACGAAGACGGCCGAAAGCGCCGGAGCTTCCGCGATCATTTTCGAAATGAACACGTACGGCGGCCGTCTCGATAGCGCTGAGGAAATTACCGGTGTCCTCAATCACGCGACCATTCCCACTTATACCTTTGTAAATACCAACGCCGGTTCCGCTGGCGCGCTCATCGCTCTTGCCACAAAGCATATTTACATGGGACCGGTAAGCGCCATTGGCGCAGCCGCACCCGTACTCGCCACCGGCGAAGACCTTCCGCCAACGGAACGCGACAAGACCGTTTCGTACTGGACCGCGCTCATGCGCGGTTCCGCCACACGGAACGGACACAATCCCGACATCGCCGAAGCGTTTATCAATAAGGATAAGGAAGTGAAAATTGGCGATCGGGTCATTCACCCGAAAGGTTCTTTGCTCACGCTGAACGCGCAGGATGCGACCGAAAAAATTAATGGAAAACCTGTCCTCGCCGACGGGATTGCCGATTCCGTTACCGAAGTGATCCACAAAGCCGGATTGAAAGGCGACGAGGTCGCGCTCAATCCCAGCGGATTCGAGCAACTCGCTTTTTGGATCACCAAGCTGGCGCCGTTGCTACTGCTCGGCGGAATCATTGGTGCCTATATCGAATTCAAAATCCCCGGCTTTGGATTGCCTGGAACAATTTCCATCATCTGCTTTGCATTATTTTTTCTCGGGCACTACCTCGCAGGATTGGCCGGTTGGGAAGTGATCGCGTTGTTCGTTCTCGGCCTGGTCCTGGTCATCGTCGAGGTCCTGTTTTTTGCACATTCCACAATCGTTTTCGGCGTGGCCGGTATTTTTTGCATTCTCGCTTCGCTTCTCTGGGCAATGATCGATCGTTATCCCGGCCAAACATTTTTCCCCACAGGGCGCGTGCTCATCGTGCCTCTCTTTAATCTTTCGGTTGCCATCGCCGCGGCTGCGATCGTCATCGCCGTTCTCGCGCGTTATCTGCCGAAAACGAGCCTCTATCGGCGTTTCGCGCTGATGAGCACAAATCCGCCCGGCACTTCACTCGCAGGCGTACCGCACGAATTCATCACACCTCTTGCCGTGTCGCGCGGCATGCATGGCGTCGCGGTCACGACCTTGCGACCGAGTGGAAAAGCGCGCTTCGAAGATCACATTATCGATGTTGTCACTGAAGGTGAATTCATCGCCCCCGAGACCGCCGTGAGCGTCGTGCAAGCGGACGGGATGCGCGTGGTCGTAAAGGCCATCGCCTAACGAGCAATTGGGTGAGCGCGATTCATCATTTCACATTATTTCTCACGACCGGCATTCTTTTGAATCTGACTCCCGGTCCGGACACGGCGTATATTCTAGGACGTAGTATTGCGCAGGGTCGAAGGGCCGGCGTCGCTTCCGCATTTGGTATCAGCCTCGGCAGTATCGGCCACACTATCGCGGCCGCGCTTGGACTCTCAGCTTTTCTCGCCGCTTCTGCGTGGGCTTTTACCGTCGTGAAATTTGTCGGCGGAGCCTATCTGATTTATCTCGGCGTGCGCATGATCCTGAGTCGCGCGGGCGAGCTGAATATTCCGTCGAACTTTCGCAACGGCGAAGCGGCAGCTGCTTTTCGTCAAGGCATCATCACGAATTTGCTCAATCCAAAAGTAGCGTTGTTTTTTCTCGCATTCCTGCCACAGTTCATCGATCCAGCGGCGCCAATGAAGGTACCCGCCTTCATCATTCTTGGCCTGACCTTCGTCGCGACCGGAACAATCTGGTGTTTGATTCTCGCCTGGTCCGCTTCGGCGTTCGGTGAGAAGTTGCGCGGCAGCACAACAATCGCAAACATTCTGAACCGCACGGTCGGTTCGCTTTTTGTTTTTCTCGGGCTGCGCCTGGCAAGCGCATCGCGCTGATTATCCGCCAGCCACGACGCGAATAAATTCGACGCGATCGCCTTCCGCGAGCGACTTGTTAGGCCATTCGCGCCGATGGAGTGCAAGTCCGTTGTGCTCAATCAAGACGGCCTCCGGCGACAAATCGAAACGTGTAACTAATTCCTCGATCGTGCTCGCTCCGCGCGTCTCACTTTGTCCGCCATTCAACAATATCATCATACCGCCGATAAAACCTGGTCCCAATCTTTCCAGACCGGTTCATAGCCGCGCCCGCGCAGAAAGTTGGCGATCTCGATAGCAGAGCGTTCGTCACTGATCTCGAATTGACCCGTTGCTATTTCATCGGCCCCTTTCTGGAATTCTGGCGCGACAATGCGACCGCGCACGGTGAGATGAAGATCGTCTTTGCCCTGGTGCGTGTAGCCGCCCGGCTCCGTGTGACTGCCCGCGCTCATCATGGTCACGCCTAACGAGACAAGAGTATCGCGAAGCGAATGGGTTTCGCGCGTGCTCAGGACGATGCCGACTTGAGGAAAAGTAATACGCAACGCGCAAATAAGTTGTGCGAGCTCGCGATCGCTCATGTGATAGCGCGGTTGGAATTCACCGGCCGCGGGACGGAGTCGCGGCAAACTCACGCTGATTTGCGCTTGCCAGCAGTTTTTCAGCAAATAATCGACGTGCGCGGCAAGCGCGATCGCTTCTCCCTCCCAGGGTGACAGTCCGATCAACGCTCCAATACCCAGCCGTCGAAAACCCGCGGCATACCCGCGCTCTGCGCAATCCAATCGCCAGTTGAAATCACGCTTCGGACCGGAGGTGTGCATCTCGGCATAGATTTCGCGATTATATGTTTCCTGATAAACGACGAGACCTTCCGCGCCTGCCTGAACAATCGGTATATAATCCGCCGTTTCCATCGGCCCAACTTCGATCGAGATGGAAGAGAAATCCGGCGCCAACGCGCGCACGCAGTCAGCGAGATAATCCTGGCTGACGAACTTCGGATGTTCGCCGGCCACGAGCAGGATTTGACGGAAACCTTCATGTGCGAGATGGCGCGCTTCGGCTCGCACTTGCTCGAGATCGAGCGTCACTCGCAGAATTGGATTGTCGCGCGAGAAACCGCAATAGCTGCAGTTGTTAATGCATTCGTTGGAGAGGTAAAGCGGCGCGAACAACCGCATGGTGCGTCCAAAATTTTGCAGCGTGAGCGCATGCGCTCGCTGGGCCATCTCCTCGAGAGCAGCATCGGATTTCGGCGCGAGCAACGCTTCAAAACGTTGAAGCAGCGCCGATTTCTTCAGGGGAAGACTGTCCAATACTTCAGCGAACGACATCACCGTCAATTTCACGCGCCCTGTCTGAATCGCAAACGGTTGCAGTAAACTGTAGAGTTCCATTTGTGAAAACTATCCCGCTAAAACAAGGGGCGACTGTGCCTAACGAGCAGCTATTGATACGGGCCGCCGAGTTCGAAGTTCAAATGCAAAAACGCAGAACTGTGCGCGAATTTTCCGACCGAATTGTTTCGCGTGAAATTATTGAAAGTTGTCTGCGCGTCGCGGGAAGTGCGCCGAGCGGCGCGAATCTCCAGCCGTGGCATTTTGTTGCCGTTAGCCAGCCAGAGACCAAGCGCGAGATTCGCCTCGCGGCGGAACTGGAAGAAAAGGAATTCTACGACCATCGCGCACCGGACGAATGGCTCGAGGCCCTGGCCTCGATCGGCACCGATTGGCGCAAACCGTTTCTCGAAACAGCGCCATGGTTGATCGCCATTTTTTCTCAACCGTACCGGACACTGCCGAACGGCAAGAAGCTAAAACATTATTACGCGACAGAATCCGTCGGCATTGCCACTGGCCTTCTCGTCGCGGCCATTCACATGACGGGATTGGCGTCGCTGACACACACTCCGAGTCCAATGGCGTTTCTTAATCGCATCCTCAAACGACCCGCTTACGAAAAACCTTTTTTGCTGCTTGTCGTCGGGCACCCGGCGGAAAACGCGGTCGTTCCGGATATCGAACGAAAGCCGCTCAACGAAATCTGTTCCTTCGTCGAATAAAAAACGCCGGGGCAGCAGACACGCCCCGGCGTTAGAAGGTGATCAGGATAGGTGTGAGAAAGTATTAAAACGCGAAGCTAACGCCGGTGCGAACCATGCCGAAATTATTGTCATGACCCTCGACAATATTCCAATTGAAATCGTGGATAATTCCGATGTGCGGAGTTAAGCGAAATTCCAAACCGCCGCCGATCTGACCGACAGCTTTCGCGTCAGCGCTATGAACGGTGCGAAAGAAATCCGGATCGTCTTCTTCGCCATGCGCTTCAATTTCGCTTCCGCTAAAAACAGTTCCGCCACCGAAGTAAACGTAAGGCGCAAAACGCGAGCATGGAACCGGGTATCGCAGCGTGATCGTTCCAAGTGCTGCTCCCACGGTTTCACGCGCATTCAGTCCATATCCTTCAACGCCAATGCCGAAATACCGCGCGAAGAAAAATTTAAAATCGGCACCGCCGCCCCAGGCGTGGTCAACCGCGAGATAACGATCATCCGGCCAATCAGTCCCAGTGAAAGCGTAGGTTCCCCACAACGATGCGTTCCATTCCTGACTGGCGTACCAATCGCAGAAGGGCTGCGGCGCAGCGGTTTGTTTAACTTCCTTGCTCGAATAGGTCTCGCCCCCGGCAAAAGCGGCGCCGGTCAAAGCGATGACTGCCAAAGCAATTGAAATAAGTTTCTTCACGATGTTCTCCAAAATAGTGCGGTTAAGTCGTGCTTGAAATACCAATCGCGTCTTCTTCAATGAAACGCAAAGCTGCATCTGTCCGGATGCCGGCGACTCTTACATCACCTTACAAAATTGCAAGTTTCCCGGCGGTTACCCCTCCAACTCAGCCCCGGTGTTTGCATCTGTAATGGTGAATTTTTCCTGATGAAATGCCGGATCACCTCGAAATAGCAAGCGGCCGGCATAACGACGCTCCATTTCGACGAGCAATTCCTCATCCTCTTCCTTGAGCCGTTTCAGCACCTCCGGATTCACGATCACGCGAAGCTCGTGCACAGTGTCCTGATATTTCCGCATCACCGCATTGAGCGTGCGGTGCAGTTCGACGCTCGTCGTCATCGGCGTTTTAACCAGGCCACGGCCCTGGCAGTACGGGCAGTTTTCGTAAATGGAATCGCTCAAACTTTCCTGCGCGCGCTGGCGCGTCATCTCCATTAATCCGAGCGCCGACAGTGGCAGCACATGCGTTTTCGCTTTGTCGCGCTTGAGCCGTTCCCGCATCAGGTTGTAAACCATCTGTTGATCCTTGCGGCTCTTCATGTCGATAAAATCGCCGATGATCAGGCCGCCGATATTCCGCAAACGCAGTTGCCGCGCGATTTCGTCCGCCGCTTCGAGGTTCGTTTGCAAAATCGTTTTCTCGACATCGCGCCCGCCTTTGTTTCGGCCGGTGTTCACATCGACGGCGACGAGCGCCTCGGTCTCGTCGATAACAATGTAGCCACCGCACTTCAGCCAGACCTGACGGTGAAACGCGTCATCGATTTGTTTTTGTACGCCAAAAGTTTCAAAAATCGGCGATGCACCATCGTAGTAATGGATGCGGTTGCGGGCGCGCCGCGAAATCAGTCCGACCATCTCGCTCATGCGCTCAGACGCTTCGCGGTCATCGACCAGGACCTCGTCAATTTCCTCAGTTAAAAAATCGCGTACGGTGCGTTCGACCAAATCAGGCTCCTCAAAAAGCCGAACCGGCGCGGGATCTTCCTTAATTTTTCGCTCGATGCGTGACCATTGTTCGAGCAGGAAACCAAGATCGCGCACAAAATATCTGGCGCGTTGTCCTTCGCCAACGGTACGAATGATGACGCCGATGCCGTCTGGAATATCGAGCTGTTGGAGAATTTTTCGCAAGCGAGAGCGCTCCTTGGGATCTTCGATTTTGCGCGAAATACCGCTGCGCTCACTAAACGGCATCAAGACCAGATAACGTCCCGCAAAGCTCAAGTTCGTGGTCACGCGCGGGCCTTTCGTTCCAATCGGGCCCTTCGTCACCTGCACGATCACGTCGGAACCAACCGGATAAATACTCGGAATGTCTTTGGCCGTGATTCGCTTTTTAGGGTGGGATTTTCCGCGGCGATCGATTTCCTCAATGCCGCTATCGAGCGCGGCGGGAATTGCGTCCCAAAAATGCAGGAACGCATTTTTTTCGAAGCCGATGTCGACGAACATCGCCTTCAAACCCATCTCAATGTTTTTAACTTTCCCTTTGTAAACGCTGCCGACGATATTGCGCGAGCTGTTGCGCTCGACGCTGTATTCCTCCAGCCGGCCGCCTTCGAGCAAAGCCACGCGGCGCTCGAGTTTTTCCACGCTCACGACAAGCTTGTTGCCAGTCTTGCGTGATGAAAGTCCTAGAATTTTTCTCACTTTGTCCATCATAAATTTGCACTGGGGCTGCGCTCAGATTCGAAATCGATCGTTGGAATTCCATACTGAGACGCGGGTTAAAATGGTTTGCGCTGCCGACGATTCGACGACGGTTGTTGTTGCGGGGGCGGTTGGGCCGGGCGTTTGATCCCGAAAAGTTTCTGGAAAAAATTCCGAGGCGGCTCCGGCGTCGGTGCGACTGGTTTTGCTCGTGCTACCCGCGGCGCGCGGGCCTGCGAGACTTTGCCTTGCGCATCGGCCTCCGGTTCGACGTCAGGATCTGCTCCAGCCGGCGCCATCTGCGCATCGGCGTTCTGCGCCGGATCGGCGTTTTCTTCATCGTCACTTCCAACGTTGGGTCCGGCGTCTTTGTAATCAACGGCGGCCACCATCTGAAACGGATTCTGTTTGTGTGCCGGCGCCATCCACGCCAATTGCGGTTCGAACTTCCCTGCATCCATGGCGAGCGCGCGCTCCATAATGCGATTGGCGATCGGCCCCGCGACGGGTCCGCCGTGCCCTGAAGCTCCCTGCACCATCACGGCGATGACGTATTTCGGATGGTCGTAGGGGGCGAAGGAGCAGAACCAGGCGACGTTTTCCGGCTTTCCGTTCACCGTTACCTCCGCGGTGCCAGTCTTGCCTGCCACCTGCACGTCTCCCAGACGTCCGACGCGACCGGTGCCGCCGTCTTCATTCACCACTTTCCAAAGTCCTCGCCTAACGAGTTCAATTTGTTCGGCGGTAAAATCATTGCGCAGGTCGGCATGAACTTTCGGTGTTTGTGGCACCGCGATTTTGCCATCGTGATCCAACGCCGGCGTTCCATCCTGATTAAGAACTTTGTCGACGAGGCGCGGATAATAGGAAATCCCACCATTCGCCACCGTCGCGTAAGCCATCGCCATTTGCAGCGGCGAACAAAGATCGTATCCCTGCCCGATTGAAACGTTCGCCGTGTAAGCCTGCGACCATTTTTCGCGCGGGCTGTGGATCGACATCCACTCCGGTCCCGGCATCACGCCGGTTTGTTCGCCCGTAAGATGAACGCCGGATTCTTTTCCCAAGCCTAACATGTCGCCCGTCTTATCGATCGAATCGATGCCCGCCGCATTTCCGTACTGATAAAAAAATGCGTCGCATGAAACTTTGAGCGCGTCGGCTAAACCAATTGTACCGTGGCCGCCACCCTTGAACCCGATCCAGCAATGGAAATAATGGTCGCCGTAGGTCACACCACCGCTGCAATTATACTGCGCTTTACCAAGTTGTCTTCGCAACCCAGCCAGCGCCGTCACGATTTTAAATGTGGATCCCGGCGGAAATGCGCTGATGGCGCGGTTGATGAGCGGATTAGCCTCGTCTTTGCGCAGCGCTTCCCAATCTTTCGCTTTGATGCTCGGAACAAAAGTATTCGGATCGAATGAGGGCACCGACACCATTGCGAGAATGTTGCCGTTATTTGGATCGACCACGACGGCAGCTCCGCGACCAACTGCGCGGATCGCTTCTTCGGCGATTGATTGAATGCGCGCATCGAGCGTGAGAAAAACATTCGCGCCTTGCTGCGGCGGTTCCTCGCGCATGACGCCGTCAATCGTGCCTTTGGCATTACGACGCAAAACACGCTTGCCTGGTTTGCCGCGCAGATATTCATCCATCGTTTTTTCCACGTTGGATTTTCCTTCCACGTCTCCTTGATAAAACGTGTACTGCTTTGCCTCTTCGCGATTCGTATCGTCCGGCGCGCCGACGTAACCAAGCAGATGCGCACCAAGCGCACCGTAAACGTAGGAACGCACCGGCTTAATCGCGATATCTACGCCGGGAAGTCCCACATCATGTTCCGAAAATCTCGCCATCGTCTGAAAGTCGATGTCTTTGATGTAGGAATACGGCACTTCTGTGTTCGTGCGGTAATGCCGTTGCAATTGAGCGGCATTGTAATCGCGCGCGAGATGCAAATCGTCGAGACGCGGAACAACTCCGTCGTTCACGATCTTAACGATGTCGGGTTCCTTGAGATCCTTCGGCATTCCGCTGATCGTGCCGCGATATTCCGTCATCGGTGGCGTGCCGACGCGTTGTCGGTAACCCTTCACCATTTCCGGTAGGTAAAAATCGACCTCGTAACTCGCGCGGTTTTGCACGAGCGCGATTCCGTTGCGATCACGAATTTCGCCGCGGATAGATGGAATGCGCACGGTTGCTTCGGAACTTCCGCGAATCTTCGAGGTCCATTCCGGACCGTGCGCGACCTGCACAAGCCAAAGTTTGAAAACGATCGCGCCAAGACCCAGCAACATCACCAACGCGAGAGCCTGAATGCGCAATCGCGGATTCAATCGTCGACGGTTCATTCGTATCCCTCCTCTGGAAGATAAGGCGAAGCGGTGGCGCGTCCCAGCCAATGGAGCATCCAGAAAACGAGCGGCGCCATTAACATCGCGATCAAGCCCGGGCCGCCGATTTGCCACCAAACTTCTTTGGTGAAGAAAATCGAACCGCGGCGAAAACTAATCATTAGATATTGCACGAGCAGAATTACCGACGTGCAAACGCCGCTCAAAATACAGTGAACTTCCCAGCGCCCTCGCTCAAATAAAGGCCGCAGCCCATGCATGATTCCGGCGAGCACAGCGTAAAGAATGATCGACCATCCGAAGGCGATTTCAACCCTCGCATCGATGACCTGGATGGTGAGCGCATCGAGCAACAGGCCAGCCCAGAAAGCGAGCGCGAGAACCAGCCATAACGGCAGCGCCATTGCGCCATAAAAAACAATCACCGGCACGATATAAATGTGGGCGCCGTACATCCAATCCAATGCGGGCAGGAACAACTCGACGACCTGCGCCACGAGGACGAGAAAAAGCATCAGGAAAAAGAAAATCATTTGTGCCCGGTGACCACGAAGACGTCTTCCAAACGCGAGAAATCAACAGCCGGCGTCAAGCGCGCCTGACCATCGAGCTCGCGCACATGAAAGTTTTGCACGCTGCCGATGAGCAATCCGGATGGAAAAACCCCACCCACACCGGACGTATAGGTTTTTTGGCCCGGTTTGAGATCGGCTTGCTTCGAAAGAAAATTAAGATTCAGCATCGGAGCGATTGCACCGGCGACTCTTTCACCCGTCACGATTCCCTGCTCGCGCGTGCCTTCCACCGTCGCAGCAACGCGGCAATTTTCATCGGATACCAAAAGCACAACGGAAATATTTGAACTGACCGTGGTCGTCTTGCCGACCAAACCCTCGTCCGTCAGTACAGGCATATCCGGTTCGACTTTATCATCGTGCCCGCGATTAATCGTGACGGTGCGCCACCACGTCGCGGAGTCACGCGTGATGATTTGCGCCGGCACCAATTTGAATTCTGAACGCTGCCGATAATTGAGCGCGTGGCGCAAGCGGTTCACCTCGCGCTCGACATCGCGCAAAGCTTCGTTCGTGGCGCGGAGTGATCGATTCTCCACATGGAGATCGGCATTCTCGTGTTCCAGTTGTTCGAGCGATTTTAAACCGCTTCGCACCGACGTAATTTGTTTTTCTAAACCGGAACCGCTTTTTAGGAACGGCGAGATCAATTGATAGAATCCGCCTTGCAGCTTGCGTGTGCTGTCCGCGCCAAAGCTAAGGAGATAGCCGACGGCGAGCAGGAAAATGACGAGCGCGGTGATGCTGGTCCGGCTCATCGCAATTTCGGATTACGAATCTCTCGGCCGTCCGATTTCAGTATCGCGCTTCCGTTAACGCCACTGGCGATCCGAAGAAGCCACTTGACGTAAAAATTTAATTTCATTGAGGCATTTGCCCGTTCCTTCCGCGACCGCGCTGAGCGGATCTTCCGCGACATGGACAGGCAAACCGGTCTCCTCGCTCAAAAGTTTATCGAACCCGCGCAACAATGCACCGCCACCGGCGAGCACCAATCCACGATCCACCAAATCGGCTGACAATTCAGGAGGACAACGCTCAAGCGTGATCCGGACTGAATCGACGATGGTGGAAATCGGTTCGAGCAACGCTTCGCGCACTTCCTGTGATGTGACCAAGAGCGTCTTCGGCAGGCCCGCGACGAGATCGCGGCCTTTCACTTCCATGCTCGTTTCCTTTTCCGTCGGATAAGCCGAGCCGATTTTAATTTTAATATCTTCCGCCGTCCGCTCGCCAATCATCAAGTTGTAAGCGCGCTTCATGTATTGCACGATCGCTTCATCGAGTTCGTCACCGGCCACGCGTACGCTTCGGCTGAAAACAATTCCTGAGAGCGAAATCAGCGCGACTTCCGTCGTGCCACCGCCGATATCAATGATCATGTTTCCTGCCGGATCCTGCACGGGCAGCCCGACACCGATCGCCGCCGCCATTGGCTCTTCGATTAAATAAACTTCTCGCGCGCCCGCATGCGTCGCCGATTCACGCACAGCGCGTTTTTCCACTTCGGTAATTCCAGAAGGAACCGCAATGACCACCCGCGGTCTCGCGCGCACGCGGCGTCCGTGCACCTTCGCGATGAAATGCCGCAGCATCGCTTCGGTCACTTCAAAATCCGCGATGACGCCATCCTTGAGCGGACGAACCGCGACAATGTTCGACGGTGTGCGGCCGAGCATGCGCTTGGCTTCGTCGCCGACGGCGAGTACTCGCGAAGTTCCGGCCTGCACTGCGACCACCGAAGGTTCGCGCAGCACGATGCCCTGATCTTTTACGTAGACCAGCGTATTCGCGGTCCCGAGGTCGATGCCGATGTCGCTGGATAACCAGCCGAAAAGTCCGTCAAACATGAAAAATTTTCCTGTTAATTGCGCGTTCCAGTCCAACGGAAGCGCACCTCATTCTAGCTCATAGCAGCATTCGTGCGCTGCAAGCGCGATTCGACCGGCTGAAGTCGCTAACAAGTAGGAACGGACGCAGTTCTCGTCAAGTGCCACCTTCGATGTTGGACGCGGAGCGTTCGATGTTGGATGTTCGCGCGCATGGCAAAAATTCTTGTCGCCCCGTCCATCCTCGCCGCTGATTTTTCCCGGCTCGGCGAAGAAACACAACGTGTCGAAGCAGCCGGGGCCGATTGGATTCACCTCGACATCATGGATGGTCATTTTGTCGACAATATTTCTTTTGGACCCGCGGTGGTCGCGACCGTGCGCAAGCTCACGAAACTTCCTCTCGATGTGCATCTCATGATCGAACATCCCGATCACTACGCGCCGCGCTTTGCCGAAGCAGGCGCGAATTCGATCACGGTTCACGTCGAGCCGGAGGCGAAACACGATGTCGCGAAAACATTGCGCGCCATTCGCGATGCCGGATGTCGTGCCGGTTTATCGCTAAATCCGGCGACGCCGTTTGCAGCAATCGAAGATTACCTAACGAGTATCGATTTGCTGCTCGTCATGACGGTTCACCCTGGTTTTGGCGGTCAGGCGTTCCGACCGGAAATGATGGACAAAGTGAAACGGGCGAGAAACTGGCAACGCATTCAAAATGCCGCGCTCGATATTGAAGTCGATGGCGGCATCAACGCGGAGACAGCGAGGCTGTCGATCGCAAACGGCGCCAATGTCCTCGTTGCCGGAACATCAATCTTCCGCGCTCCAGATTACCGAGCTGCAATCGCGAGTCTTCGCGGCGCCTAACGAGCAATTATTGCACGACCGCCATTTGCGGTTCGGCGACGGGTTCTGTTTCCGCCATGATTTCGTCAGTTTGCGTGACGCGCACCACTTCTTCCACCGTGGTAATTCCTTGCGCCACGCGACGCCAGCCATCCTGTCGCAGCGTCATCATCCCGTCGAGAATCGCGCGCTGTTTAAGTTCTGAGCCTGTCGCCTTGCGAATAACGAGTCGCCGCAATGGCTCAGTTACGACGCAGATTTCATAAATCGCGGTGCGTCCTCGATAGCCGGTTTGCCGGCAACTATCGCAACCCTGACCGCGGAAATATTTAAAGTCGGGCGAAACAATCGCGCCGATTTCATTTAAATAATCGACCGGATAACCGACGGGCGCTTTGCATTCGTTACAAATCGTTCGCACCAATCTCTGCGCGATAAACGCCTTCACCACCGAGGCCAGCAGGAACGGTTCGACGTCCATATCGAGCAAGCGCGTGATGCCACCGACGGCATCGTTCGTGTGCAGCGTGCTGAAAACAAGGTGACCAGTCATGGCCGCGCGAATGGAAATATCAGCCGTCTCGATGTCGCGAATTTCTCCGACCATGACGACATTCGGATCCTGTCGCAAAATGTGGCGCAAACCTTTCGCGAATGTGAGATCGATTTCCGGTTTCACATCGATCTGCGAAACACCGGGCAATCGATATTCCACCGGTTCCTCGATCGTGATGATGCGGCGCTGGACCGAATTGATGCTGCTGAGAAAACAATAAAGCGAAGTCGATTTGCCACAGCCGGTCGGGCCCGTGATAAGAATAATTCCGTTAGGCTGCGCCAGAAGAGTGCGCACGACTCGTTCCTGTCTCTCGCTGAGATCGAGGCGATCAAAACCAAACTGTTGCTCGGTGCGCGTGAGCAAGCGCAGACTGATTGACTCGCCGTTCACCGTCGGAATGGTCGAAACGCGCACGTCGATGTTCTGTTCGTTCGATTGCAAATTGATGCGGCCATCCTGCGGCAAACGCCGTTCCGCGATGTCCATGTGCGCCATGACTTTCAATCGCGAAATGATGGCCGATTGGAGCACGCGCAATTGCGGCGGCACCGCGACCTCATGCAGAATGCCGTCGATGCGATAACGAATACGAAGATCGTTTTCCAGCGGCTCGACGTGAATATCGGTCGCGCGTTCAACGATGGCTTCGCGAATGATTTGATTGACGAACTTCACCACCGACGCTTCCGGATCATCCGCATTGAGGTCGGTGCTCGCCTCGACATCCTGCAATCCTTCGAACGAACGGTTCGTTTTTAGAATTTCATCGAACGTTTCCGCGCCCACGCCGTAGAGCGTTTTCATCGCCCGCAAAATTTGTCCGCGCGGAACAAGGACCCACTCTGCCGGTTTTTTTAGAAGCTGCGACGCGAGCTGGCGGCCGACGGAATTGAACAAATCGTAGGTCGCGAGCACGATTGAATTTTCCTTCGCTTCGATCGGCAAAATGTGATGTTGAAAAACAAAACGGCTCGGCAGTAACGAAAGCGTCGGGCGATCGATGGTCTTGGCGTCGATCGAGTAGACCGGAACATTGAAATGATTTCCGATGGCGGTGAGAAACCGCTGTTCATCGACTTTTCCGGAATCCAGCACGTGGCTCGTCCACGAACCGCTATTCAAATGCGTCGCGAGCTGGAGCGCTTCGTCGTGCGAAGACACACCGCTCGCCAAAAGAATATCCACCAGCGATTGGCTAGCCGCGGAGTTCATAGCTGCAGCATCCGCTATGGCAAAAACAACGCTCGGCGCACTGGAATCGTCAACGTTCCCGTGACGCGCATTGAATAATTTTTCTGCAACCGTGCGATTGCGTCGCCAACCGCAGCCGTAAAATTTCCATCAATCGGACCGCAATAATAACCGAGACGGCGCAACGAAACTTGCAACGCGCCCACGTAAGCGGGCTGCAATATCAAAGCGTTGCCAGATTGAAAATAATACAGCGGACGCCAAACGTAGCGCGACTCGAAATCCGCTGAATTCAACGAGGCGCTTTGATGCAATTTCCCGTACTCGTCACGCGCTGCGAGTGGATCCGTCGAGTGAAACAATGGATCATCGATAGCGAATGCAGAAACTGCGCAAGCGCCCATCAATAAATTAATCGTTAGGCTTTGAATTCGTTTCATGAAAAGCATCGGCTAATCACTTGGTGGAAGATCGGGCGGAGGCAGTTGCTTGTCCTCTACGGATGACGTCGTTTGTTTCTGGTCCCCAACTTTCGGACAATCGATACAATCTTCCTGATCGAGCTCGGGCCCGAAGTGCGTGTTATCTTCAGTTTTCTTTCGAAGATGATATTGATCGAGACCAGTCATCGTCACTTCCGGTCGCATCAAAACGATCAATTCTCGGCGTATCTTAGATTTATTCGTATCGCGGAACAACGCGCCAACCAGAGGGAGGCGGCTCAAAATAGGGAAACCGCTTTGGTTTCTGCGCTTGTCATCGGTAATCAATCCGCCCAGCACGATCGTCGAACCATTCGGGGCGGAGACGGTTGTTTTAATATAACGCGTGGCAATTGTCGGAATCTGATTCCCATCAACCGTCACGCTGTCCGCCACGCTGTCGAGTTTCTGCAAAATATCCAGCGACACTTCCTTGTCGGAGTTAATGAGCGGCACAACCTCGAGCTGCAAAGCCACCTTCTTGAATTGAATGTTCGATTGCTGGGCGAGACCTGTATTGATAATGCCGCCGCCAGTCGCTGACTGAATTGTGTTCACCGGTACCGGAATTTCCGTGCCGGAGGCGATGATCGCTTTCTTGTTGTTGCTCGTGTAAACCATTGGTCGCGAAATCGTGCGAAAGCGTCCCGTGGAATCGAGCGCTTTCACGATCGCGGCCAGCGTGTTGCCCGCCGCGACATAGGCAGTTGCCCCAGTGGGCAAGGTTGAAAGCACCGTGTAATTAATGAGACTGGCAGGGTCGATAATCGGTGTGTTTTGACCGGTATTGAGGCCTCCGCCAACGCCAACTTGTGTGTTACCAGGCGACAGATTCTTTTTCTTAAATTGCAGGAAATAATCAATGCCAAATTCTTCGGTGTTACTGAGCGTGAGTTCGCCAATCACGGTTGTCAGCGCGACCTGCGGTGCCCTGACGTCCATTTCATCGAGAATTTTCGTGACCTTCAGAACAACCTCACGATTACCCAGCACGATGATGGCATTCGCGCGTTGGTCGGCAATGATCTTGGCATTGCCAATCGTGACCGCTTTTGGCGCCGTATCGACAGGCTGAGTGGAGAGCTCTTCCGAAACATTAAGGCTGCTGCTACCGCTCGCGTCGCTGCTGCTACTGCTGCTCGTGTACGGATTCGACGAGTTCGTTGAATTATTATTCCGCGGCTGGTTCGGTTGATTTTGATTACCGGCGCCGTTCGCTCCACCACCCTGTTGATCCTGGCCGGGCTCAGTCAATGCCTGCACCAAAACAGGCAACACATCGCCTGCTGAAATAAAACGCAATGCCCTCGTGACCGGTTTTGCGAAATCAACATTCGCGTCGAACTCCGCGATCAACTTGCGCACGAACGGCAGATTGACTGGACGCGTGATGACGTGAATGCGATTCGTGCGCACGTCGGCCGCGATTTTTATTTTGCCGACAACGACGGAGTCCTCCGACAGACCGATGAGTGCGCCGACATCGTTTTCGGCACCGATGTTTGTTTGCGGAACCTGGGCCACAGGCCGAACCGCGCGAACTCCGCCAGGAAAACCGGGAGTGGTCGTCGTTCCGCCCTGCGTTCCCTTCTCAAAAATATCCTTGAGCATGTCGACAACTTTGCTCGCGTCGGCGCGCTCGAGTTTAATGAACTCGCTCACAACTTCTGCCGGCGGGATATCGACCTGATCGATAATGCGCACCAACCCGCGAATCACGCTGGAATTTTCCGTGACGAGAATGCTCGATGATTTCGGGAGCGCGAGGAACGAAGTGTACGGTTGCGGAGGCGAAAGATATTGCCCGAGGACCTGCTGCAATTCCTGCGGATCGGCGTAGCGCAGTTTAAAAAGATAACTGATGACGTGATCGCCTTCGGGAATATCGGCTTCATCCGAGATGATGGGAACACCTGCGGTGCGCGGATTTTTTCCGGTGCCAATCACTTTCACGATGTCGCCCTCGGCTGGCACGAGCGAGTAACCGTTGAGCAGCAAATTCATCTCGATGATGCGAATGGCCTCATCGTGCGTCACCGGTTTGCTGATGAAGATGTTGACCTTCCCGACAACGTTGTTGTCCATGATCAACTTTTTCCCTGTCAGTTCCTCGTAATAGCGCAGGACGTCCGCGACATCGCTGTTCGGAAATTGCAACCTTACCCCGCTCTCTGCTGTCGCCGCGGGACCAACCGTTGGATTGGGATTTTCGCTTGGAATGGCGGAGGGACTCGGGCGACGGCCGGACGCAATCGGGGAACCCGGCGCGACCTGGCCGAAGCTCGAAGAGAAAACAGCGAGGAAAAACCCCGCAATGCACGAGAGCCGAAACACGGTGTTATTTAGCGGTTCGAGAGTGTCGGGTCAACTTATTCACCTTTTTACGCTATCGGCGAATTAGGGAAAAGCATTTTCTTCGCCCGAGGATGGCAGATTTGTTGGACCGCAACACCTGTCTCCGCTTAAACAATTCACTATGTGGCTTCGAATTCTTCTCACCTGCATTTTCGCCTGCCTTGTCGGCCGGACGTACGCAGAAACGAACCAGGAAAAAATGCGTGCCGACATCCGTGCCGTCATGACCGCGCAGGAAGCAGCATGGAATCGCGGCGACGTCGATGGTTTCATGAATGGCTATGCGCGCTCGCGCGAAACGGTTTTTGTTTCCGGCGATAGCGTCACGCGCGGCTGGCAGACCGTCCATGATCGTTACAAGAAAAAATACGCCACGGCAGAGCAAATGGGCTGGCTTAGATTTTCCGATCTGGAAATCAAAGCCCTCGCCCCGGATTGCGCGGTCGTGCTGGGCCGCTGGGAGCTAAAGCGAAAAGCCGACCATCCACACGGACGCTTCACGCTCATCTTTCGCCGGATAAATAACGACTGGCGGATCGTGCACGATCACACCTCGTGAAACGCCTAACGACGCAATCTTTCCAGCAACTTCTCGTGGATTCGATCAAATCCGCCATTGCTGAAAATTGCGACCACGTCGTTTGGTTGCGTCATTGGAACTAAACGATCGATAATCGCGTCCGCGTTTTTCTCGTAGAATGCCGGGCGCCCGGTTTTCGCGATTGCCGCCACGACCGCTTCCGGATTCAGACGCTGATCCTGCGGAATTTGATCGAGCCGCGCTACTTCGGATATAAAAACTCCATCCGCGAGAGCAAGCGCCTCGGGCAATTGCTCTTGAAAAACCGCGCGTCGCGTCGTGTTGGAACGCGGCTCAAAGACAGCCCAAATGCGATGGCCGGGATAACGATGCCGCAGCGCGCGCATGGTCTGCGCGATCGCGGTGGGATGGTGTCCAAAATCGTCAATCACTTTCACGCCATGCAATTCGCCTCGCAGCTCCTGCCTTCGCGCGATGCCTTCGAATTTGGCCAACGCCTCCCTGATCTTCTCGTTAGGCACCTGGTAAAACTTGGCAGCAGAAATCGCCATCGCCGCATTGCGGACATTAAACTCGCCGATGAGCGGCAGTTCGAATTCATCTTCGTCGAGCGTGAAACGCGAGCCTTCAGCTGAATATCCGACATCTCGAATTCGCACTGCGCAGTTCGGCGAAAATCCAATCTCGAGCATCTGCGCCAAACAATTTCGCGCGACTTCAACGCAATTGGGGTCGTCGCCGTTGACCAAAACCATGCCGTTTTGCGGAACGATATTGAGCAATCGCCGGAAGCTCAGTTTGATTTCGTCGAGGTCGCGAAAAATATCGGCGTGATCGAATTCGATATTATTTACGACGAGCAACTCGGGCAGGTAATGAATGAATTTTGAGCGCTTATCGAAAAAAGCGGTGTCGTACTCATCGCCTTCGATGACGAAATATTTTGAGTCGTTGAAGTGCGCGCCCTGCCCAAGATTTTTCGGAATCCCGCCAACCATGTAGCTCGGTTTCAAACCGGCATTCGTTAGGATCCAAATCAGTAACGCCGTCGTCGTCGTTTTTCCGTGCGTGCCGGTAACGACCAGATTGTGACGGTCGCGCAGAAAGAACTGCTTCAGCGTTTCCGGGAGCGAAAGGTAATAAAGTTTGCGGTTGAGGACAGCTTCCAGTTCCGGATTGCCGCGCGTCATCGCGTTACCAATGACGACGACGTCGATTTCCTCGGGAAGATTTTCCGCGCGATAGCCTTGATTGAACGTGATGCCGCGCTTTTCCAGAAACGTCGACATCGGCGGATAGATATTTTGGTCGGATCCTGTGACAGTAAAACCGCGCTCGCACAACGCTGCGGCCACCGATCCCATCGCAGTCCCGCCGATGCCCAGAAAATGAAAATGCCGCGGAGTTTCCGTCACGCGGGCTTCTTTACGCCGCGATCCAGAATTTGGCTACCGAAACGATTGTTGTCGCACGCCTTCGCAGCCTGAATCATTTCTTCGTGAAAACTTCCACCGCGTTCCACGTCTCACTCGGTGGCTGCTCCTGATATCCGAGCGAGCGTTCATGATAAACATTCGCGAGCACATCTTCAGGATACTCCTTGAGAAAACGCGCAAACAACTGCTCTGCCTGGACGAAATCGCGCGCGCGAAATTTTCGAAAACCTTCTTCGTATATTTCCAGAGCGCTGAGCAATTTTTCGTCAAACGGTTTATCGCGCGATCCGAGCAAAGCAGAAATCTCGGCCGGTTCTTTTTTCCCTTTTACCTGCACGCGCGCCACGCTGCGCACGTAGAATTCATCGCGCACCAATTCGGTCGCGCTCGGTCCGAGCAAAATATCGACACCGTAAGTTCGCGTCAGCCCTTCGAGGCGCGACGCGAGATTGACCACATCGCCAATTACGGTTGGATCTGCTTTTTCCTGCGAACCGATGTTTCCGACGAGCACGTCGCCCTGATTGATTCCCATGCCGATGGCGAACGGGACAATGCCTTCGGCGAACCATTTCCTGTTCAGTTTCCAAAGCTCGCGGCGCATTGCGAGTGCGGCGCGAGCAGCCGCCTTTGCGTCCTCCGCCTGGCCACGACTGCGCACGTTTCCCCAAACCGCCATGACAGCGTCACCGATGAATTTATCGAGCGTTCCGCCATGCTCGAAGACCGCCGCAGTCATTCGGCTGAGATATTCGTTCAACTGTTTCACGAGCGCTTCGGGATCGGCGTTTTCGGTCAGAGCAGTGAATCCCACCACGTCGGAAAACAAAATGGTCGCGGGTATGCGCACACCGCGCAGGCTGCTGTAAAAGCTGCCGGGATTATCGAGAATTTCCTTTACCAGATTTTTCGAAACGTAGCGTTCGAGCGTGCGACGCGTTCGCAGCTTTTCGATCCGCTCGAGCGTATATTCCAGGCCTAACGAAAAGAGTCCGCTGATCAGAAATGCTCCCAACACCGGCACCGTCACCAGGAGCAACCCCACGCGATCGTAAACGATTCGCGCCGCGAGCAGATAAGCAAACGTCACGCCGGTGAGCGTGATGATGCAAACCACCGGCCGCCTAACGAATGCAATCAGCGCCCATGCGAATACACCGGCGCCGCCCAGCAACGCGTAAGCGGCCGCTACCGGGGTCGCCTGTAAAAATTCCCGCTGCATGGCCGCGGCCATCGTTTGCAGATGCAACACCGGCCCCGGCATGTCCGGTGTCATGGGGGTGACGACAAAATCGTGCGCGATCTGCGACGCGGCGCCAATCAGCACAACTTTGTTCTTGAAGAAAGCGCCATCGTTATAATTTGCGCGCCAAAGTTCCGGATCGAAAACTTCGTACAGCGAGCGCGCACCGTAAGCATTGTTCGCGCTAAATCGAATGAAGTGCGCACTTTGATCGTTCGGAATGTTTTTCTCGTGCCCGAGCTCCATCAACGCCCGAGCTGCGAAAGATGCGAACATCTCGTCACCAGGCGTGGGGGATCGCCCAACAAGTTGCAGATCCGAAAGCGTGAAATTTGCCGAGCGCACTTTTCCATCAATCGGACTCGGGAAAAAATTTACATAGCCGACACGATTGTCCGTTGCAGCGGGCGGCGGTATCAACGTGGCGTTGGGAAGAATGGTCTGACCGTTGCGCATCAGATCGATGTTGGCGCCCAGGACCACGCGATCCCGATATTTCTCCAAAGCAACATGAAACGCTTTGTCACCCTCGTTAGGCGGATTGAAGATGAAATCGAACATGACGAGCCGCGCGCCCGACGCGAAAAGCTTGTCGAGCAGAATCGCCCAGACTTCGCGCGACCACGGGAATTGTTTTGCGGTCATTAATTGGAAGGCGCGATTGTTCGCCAATTCTCCCGGCGCGAGCGGCGGCATTTCCAATGTGTTTTGGTCGATCCCGAGAAAGACGAAATCGTCGCGCGTCGGCGTTTTCCGGCCTTCGCGCCGCAGCAAGTCCTCAAAGCTTTGTTCTCCCCGCCACGGTACGGAAAGAAATGGCACCGAGGGAAAGAACTGGCCAAGCAATATCAGCGCCGTCCAGAACGCACAGATTGCGCCGAGAATCAGAAGTCGGTGGCGACTGAGCCAATGCATGTGTGACGGAGCTTAGAAAAACTGCGGCGCGCGGCCAACAGTCATTTTGCGTAGCGATTTGAGAAGCTCAACGCTTTTGCAAAATGCAGGTACGCTGTCCGCAGTCAGGGGCTTTTTCTTCGAGAATTTCCAAGTCGAGTTTGTTCGCCCACACTTTGATGAAATCCGCGCAAAGAAGAATATCCATCGGCTTCTCCTGCCGCGCGCGCGCTGTCTTTACGTTCGCCTCAAATATTTTCCAATGTTCCGGATCGTTGATATCGAGATAAGTGGCGACAATTTTCCCGCCCGGCCGCAAAACACGCTGTGCTTCTCTTAAATAGAGAAACGACTCCTCTTGCATCAGATGAGTGAAGACGGAGAAAAAACAAACCATGTCCGCGCAATTGTCGGCTTCAGGAATTTTCAGCTCGCTGATTATTTCGAAACGCCAGGACGGTTGCTGGCATTTCGCGATGGCGAATTTCAACATCTCCGGAACGATATCGAGCCCAAGATAACGCAAGGTGTCGCGATACTTTGATTGCGAAAGCGCCCATGCGACCCGGCCGGAACCGCAACCGACATCAATAAGATAATCGTTTAACTGCAAACCGAACCGCTCGAGACGCACCGCCAGCGCTTCGCCCATGAGATCGAACTGGCCACCGACCACAATCGACATCGCTTCATTTTCATCATGAGTGGCCAGCAGATTCGCCATGACGTCGGCGTAGGAACGGCGGGCATTGGGCACGACCAAATCCCGATCTGCTTTCGCGACGCCACCTTGTGCGCGATGCTTTTGCGGAAGCAGATGTAATTTGCGTAACAGATTTCCCATGGCGGCGTGGCGTTGATAGTAGCGAAAAACGATTTGAGTGAAAGCGCTTCACGATTACTGTTGGCGTCCGCAGCGCTGGTCGCTCGGATTTGCTCTGCCCACCTGGCCATTCATCGCAAGATGCGGCCTAATCGGCGGATGAGGTCGGACAGAGCTCAATAAAAGAACAATTCGCCGAAAGAGGAGCTCCGGAAATTTCCGGGGTAAAACAAAATGCCAAGAGCTACAAATGCTCCCGCCAGCCGGGAGCGTCGCAAACGCGTAATTAAATCCGCGAAAGGTTATCGCGGCCGTCGATCCAAGCTTTTCCGTTACGCCAAAGACGCGACGATGAAAGGCAAGTATTGGGCTTATCGTGATCGCAAGAACCGTAAGCGCACGTTTCGTTATCTTTGGATTCAGCGCCTGAATGCTGCAGTCCGCGCGCAAGGTTTGACTTACAGTCGATTTGCCGAAGGCATCAAAGCCGCAAACATCGGACTCGATCGCAAAATTCTTTCCGACCTCGCGATCACGGACGAAGCGTCGTTCAAGGGAATTGTCGAACAGGTGAAGGCGGCGCTGGAAAGCAAATCGAAATCGAAAGCAGCGTAACAAATTGTAGGGCGTTTCTGTGAAACGCCTTCCGATCCGCGGCGGCTGACACAGCCGCCCTACAATCCCGCGAAAAATTTGCGACGATTATAGATCGCCGCTACAAACGCAGGAAAGATGTCTCATCCACTCGAAGAATTGCGAGACGCCGCGTTGGGCGAGATTGCCGGTGCGTCCGACGAACAGGCGCTCGATGCCGTCCGCGTCCGTTATCTCGGGCGCAGTGGAACCATTTCCGCCTGGAGCGAACAGATGAAATCGCTCGGCAAAGAGGAGCGTCCTGTCGTCGGCAAGTTGCTCAACGAAGCGCGCACTGCCGTTGCCACAGCGATCGACGACGCCGCGAAGAATTTGCGCGACGTCCAGGAAACTGCGGCGCTCGCGAACGTTGATATCTCATTGCCGGGCACGCGCGGAGAATTGGGAAGTCTTCATCCGCTTACGCAAATGCTCGATCGCGCGATTCAAATTTTCCGCCGAATGGGTTTCGCACTGGCCGATGGTCCCGACGTCGAAGATGAATGGCACTGCTTCGATGCGCTCAATACCGCGCCCGATCATCCGGCTCGCAACGAGCAGGATACTTTTTATTTGCCCGACGGCCGGCTTCTGCGCACGCACACTTCGACCGTGCAAATTCGCACGATGCAAACGACGACTCCGCCGATCCGTGTGATCGCGCCCGGCGCTGCTTATCGTCGCGACGAAGTCGACGCGACGCACAGCGCGCAGTTTCACCAGATCGAGGGCTTATACGTTGATGAAAATGTAAGCGTCGCCGATCTGAAGGGAACGCTTGAGTTTCTCATGCGCGAACTTTTCGGATCTGAAACCGCTGTTCGTTTTCGACCTCATTATTTTCCGTTTACGGAGCCGAGTTTTGAGATCGATGTAAAATCGAAAGCGCTCAAAGGCGGCGAACAATGGATCGAGGTCTGCGGATCCGGCATGGTGCATCCAGCAGTTTTCGAAGAAGTAAATCGCGCCCGGGGCGATGACGCATACGATCCGGAAAAATGGACCGGGTTTGCTTTCGGTCTGGGAATGGATCGGCTCGCAATGATCCTCTTCGAAATTCCCGACATTCGATTCTTTGCGCAAAACGATTTGCGTTTTTTGAAACAATTCGCGTGACGATAACGAATCGCGTGAGAACAGCGAAATTACACAACGCATGTCATCCTGAGCGAAGCGAAGGACCCCGCATCGGGCTTTCTGCCTTCGTGATATCTCGCGCGTCGTTCGGGATGAGAGACGAAAGAAGATGAAATTTTCTGTTAACTGGTTGCGCGAGTTCGTCGAATTGCCGGCAAGCCTCGAAGAGCTTGCCGAATTGCTCACCCTGGCTGGCGTCGAGATCGAGAAGATCGAAAAACGCGGCGCTAATTTCGCAAACGTCGTCGTCGCTCAAATTACGACCTCGTCTCAGCACCCAAACGCGGATCGTCTAAGCGTCTGCTCAGTCGATGACGGCAGCGGTCAGCCACGACAAATCGTTTGTGGAGCAAAAAATTATAAGGTGGGCGACAAAGTGCCGCTCGCGCTTCCTGGCGCGATATTGCCTAACGACTTGAAGATTGGCGTGAGCAAGCTTCGCGGGGTCGAATCGCAGGGAATGCTTTGCAGCGGAATAGAACTTGGCTTATCGAATGATTCCGCCGGACTGTTGATCTTGCCTAACGAGTCCAAAATCGGCGCCCCGATTGGAACACTGTTCCCGGACGACACCATACTCGACGTCGAAATCACGCCCAACCGCGGTGATTTGCTGAGTCATTATGGATTGGCCCGTGAAATTGCCGCTCTCACAGAAAAGGCGTTGTCTCCTCTAAAAACTCGACGGCTTAAAGCCGTCAAGTTGGTTGCGGACGCAACAATTGAGATCGCCGAGCCTAACGAATGTCCGTTCTATTCCGCGCGCCGAATCGAAAATGTCACGGTCGGCCCGAGCCCCGAATGGCTGCGCGCAAAAATCGAAGCGATCGGAATTCGTTCGATTAATAACATCGTGGACATTTCCAATTTCGTAATGCTCGAACTTGGCCAGCCGACGCATGCATTCGACGCCGATAAGTTGAAAGGTCCGATCAATGTACGGCTCGCGCAGGATGGCGAAAAATTTCTCGCGCTCGACGGAAAGAAATATTCCCTAACGAATCGCGATCTCGTAATCGCAGACTCGGAACGCGCGGTCGGAATCGGCGGCGTGATGGGCGGCGAGGAAACGGGCGTGACCCAATCCACGCGCAATGTCTTGCTCGAAGCCGCCTATTTTTTGCCAGCAAGCGTTCGTCGCACAGCGCGCACGCTGAATTTGCCGAGCGATGCGAGCTATCGATTCGAGCGCGGCGTGAATCCCGAAATGATTTTGCCGGCATCGGAGCGCGCTTCGGAACTGATGCGGGAAATTGCCGGCGGCACGCCAAGTAACGAAATTTCCATGACAGGAAAAATTCCGTCGAACATTCCGGATGTTCAGTTGGCTTACGAAAAATGCGATCGACTTCTCGGAATCGAAATCGCGCCAGAGAACATCGACACAATTCTGAACCGCTTCGGTTTGCGGAAGGGCAAAAGTTCGAAGAAATTATCGGCCTGGAGCATTCCGACCTATCGCCGCGATTTGCAACGCGATGTCGATCTGATTGAAGAAGTCATTCGCGCGCATGGCGTGAGCAAAATTGCAGGAGCCGACCGGAGCCGTTTCACGCCCACGACTGAGGCGGACCGATCGTACGATTTTGAAAGCGCGATCCGGCAACGGATGATCGCGCGCGGAATTTCTGAAGTGCGGACTTCAACTCTCATTCCGCGCACGGCGGAGGAGAATGCTTTTGTCGAGCACGCGCTAAAATTACGAAACCCTTTGAGCGAAGATCATGTGATGTTGCGGCCGAGTTTGCTCCCGGGATTGACGGGAGTGATCGCGCGCAACATTCGCAGCGGTAGCAAAAGCGTGCGCTTGTTCGAAATCGGACGCGTTTTCCACCCGGAAAATGGAAATGGGGAAAAGCGAATGGGACTCGCCTTCGCCGGTAATGTTGACGAGGCGCCAGATTGGCGAAGCTCCGCCAAACGAAGCTTTGATTTCTTCGATGTGAAGGGAGCACTCGATTCCGTCGCGCCATTATTGACGTTTCGAACGATGAAGCATCCCGATCTCGCGTTAGCCGCAGAAATTGTCGCGGGCGACAAAGTTATTGGCACAATGGGAAGGCTCGCGGCTCGGCATTCTTCGACATTGGGCGTGGAAGGCGCGGTGTTTATCGCGGAAATAAATTTGGATACGCTGAGAGAATTGAGTAGCCGGACGACAAGTTTTCGCGAACTGGAAAAATTTCCGGCCGTGACCCGTGATGTTGCGATGATTCTTTCCGAATCGACGACACACGCCGAGATCCTCGCGGTCGTTAAAAGCGCGAAAGAACCGTTGCTCGAGCGCGTCGAACTGTTCGATCTTTTCAGCGGAAAAGATGCGGAAAATCTTGGGCCCGGTCGCAAGTCGCTCGCATATACGTTGACATATCGCGACAAAAATCGGACACTGACAAACGACGAAGTTACTGTGGTCCACGCAAGGGTTCGCGAGAGTTTAAAGCGGGAACTGGCGGCGGAACTACGGGAATAGTTCCTTGAGATTTAGAAGAGAGTTGTCCGTTGAGGGTTGAGAGTTTTAAAGACCTATTTGTGTCTTCTTTCAATCCTCTACCGGCGACTTTTAAAATTTACCCTGCGATGTTCGAGATTACAGGTGTGATTCCCGAACCGATATTTGATTGACTAAGGAGGCTTGGTCGCAGTGGAGAAGATGACATGCCTTAATTGGAAGTCAGACGCTCTCGCGACGGTTATCCGCCCGTT
>JBBQFI010000007.1:0-203041 GCA_038321775.1 Chthoniobacterales bacterium
AACAAAGATCGAACTCGCGCCCGACAGCTCGACGGAAATCGTCTTCTTTCTCGGCGAAACCGCCAACAAGGAAGAGGCGCTGGCATTGATCAAACGCTACCGCGCGGCCGATCTCGACGCCGTCTTCAAGGAAGCGACCGGCCTTTGGGACGAAATCCTCGGCACCGTACAGGTGAAGACGCCTGACCGCGCGATGGATCTGCTGCTCAATCGCTGGCTCCTTTATCAGACGCTCGTCTGCCGCATCTGGGCGCGCGCCGCGTTCTATCAAGCGAGCGGCGCTTATGGCTTCCGCGATCAACTTCAGGACGTGATGGCGCTGAGTGTCTCCAAGTCGCAGATCACGCGCGAACACCTCCTGCGCGCAGCGGCGCGGCAATTCGTCGAAGGCGATGTGCAGCACTGGTGGCTACCGCCATTAGGTCAGGGCGTGCGAACGCGCATCTCCGACGACCGGCTTTGGCTGCCCTTTGTCACCGCGCAATACATCGAGGTCACGGGCGATGTCGGCGCGCTCGATGAACTCATCCCATTCCTCGACGGCGCGGTCTTGAAACCTGACGAACAAGAATCGTTCTTCCAACCCGCCGTTTCCGCCAAAACGGGAACGCTCTTCGAACATTGCGCGCGCGCACTCGAAACCAGTCTCGCTGTCGGCGCGCACGGTCTGCCGCTGATCGGCGCCGGCGATTGGAACGACGGGATGAATCGCGTGGGCGTCGGCGGAAAAGGCGAGAGTATCTGGCTCGGATGGTTCCTGCATGCCGCGCTTTCGCGCTTTGCGCCGCTGGCCGATGGTCGCGGCGAGAAAACGCTGAGCGAAAATTGGCGTCAACACGCCGCCAAAATTGGCGCGGCCCTTGAGCGTGATGGCTGGGACGGCGCCTGGTATCGTCGCGCCTATTTCGACGACGGCACACCGCTTGGTTCGCATGGCGACGCCGAGTGCCGCATCGATTCGATCGCCCAGTCATGGGCCGTCATTTCCGGCGCCGCGGAAAAGAGTCACGCCGCCACCGCCATGGCTGCCGTAAACGAACAGCTCGTCTCGCGCGACGACGAACTGGTCATGCTCTTCACTCCGCCGTTCAATCAGACGCCGCTCGATCCCGGTTACATCAAGCGCTATCCGCCCGGCATCCGCGAAAACGGCGGTCAATACACCCATGCGGCGGCGTGGTCCGTCATCGCCTTTGCCCTCCTCGGCGACGGCGACAAAGCCGGCGAGTTGTTTTCCATCCTGAACCCGATCAATCACGCCCGCACCCGCGCGGAGATTTTCCGCTACAAAGTCGAGCCCTACGTCGTCAGTGCCGATGTTTACACCGAGTCATCCCACGTCGGCCGCGGCGGCTGGACTTGGTACACCGGCTCAGCCGGCTGGATGTATCGCGCCGGACTTGAATCGATTCTCGGCTTCCGCCTCAAGGGGACGAAACTCCTCATCGATCCCTGCATTCCAAAATCGTGGCCCGGCTTCGAGATCGCGTTCCAATATCATTCCGCGAAATACGAAATCGCGGTGACCAATCCTCGCAACGTCAGCCGCGGAGTCTTGAGTCTTTCTTTAGATGGCGACTACTTGCATCCCGGAGTAGCGCAGATCCCCTTATCGGATGACGGCGCAATCCACAAAGTTGAGATTATCTTAGGCTAAAGAAATCGAGATTTACAAAATGCTTCACATTGGAAGCGAGGATTCACGGGCTTGGAGGAAGACATCTCGCAGTCAAAATCGGTAGCGTATCTCGTAATCGGTGCTTAGCGCCTAGTAAGGATTTCGGTTAAGAGTAAATTGCTCTACCAATTGAGCTAGCAGCGTAAATTGAGATTGCCGATCGGAGCGGTTTTGCAATTTGTCTGATCTCCATCGCTAGTGTTTTCCAGCGATGGATTCAAAGTCACTTGATTTGCTTCAGCTGTTTAAATTCGCCTTCCTCTTGTTTGCGATTTTGACGGGCTCCTACGGCCAAACCGCAGCTGCCACGGAACTCGATCGCGATTTCAAACAGGCGTTGCACTGGCGCAACATTGGGCCATTTCGCGGCGGACGAACGCGCGTGATCGCGGGCGTTCCCTCGCAGCCGAATGTATTTTACATGGCGCAGGTCAACGGCGGTGTTCTTAAGACGAACGATTACGGGCGAACCTGGACGCCGATATTTGACGATCAGCCGACAGGTTCGGTCGGTGCGATTGCGGTAGCGGTTTCAAATCCGGCAATAATCTACGTCGGAAGCGGCGAGGGTTTACACCGCCCCGATTTATCGATCGGCGACGGTATTTACAAATCGAGTGACGCCGGCAAGACGTGGACACATCTCGGCTTGCGCGATGGCCAGCAGATCGCGCAGATCGCAATTGATCCGCGCAATGCAGATCGCGTTTTCGTCGCTGTCGCCGGCCATCCTTACGGTCCGAATAAAGAACGCGGAATTTTTCTTTCGGCCGATGGCGGCAAGACTTTCGCGAAGTCTCTTTATCGCGACGAAAATATCGGCGGCGCGGACGTCCAGATCGATCCGTCGAATCCCGAGATTGTTTACGCGTCGCTTTGGGAAGCGCGAGAAGGCCCGTGGGAAAATGGAAGCTGGAATGGCGGTAACGGCGGAATCTTCAAGTCAATCGACGGCGGAAAAACCTGGAAGCAGCTTTCGAATGGTCTGCCTAACGAGATCGTGCAGGCGAATCTCGCCATCGCAGCGAGTTCGCCGAAAAGCTTGTTTGCCGCGGTTCAAGCGACGAAGGGCGGCGCTAAACTTTATCGTTCCGATGATGGCGGCGAACACTGGAAGGTAGCGACAGAGGATTCGCGCCCGGGATTGGCAATCGGCGGTGGCGATTTGCCGGTAGTGCGCTTCGATCCGAAAAACGACCAGATTGTTTATTCAGCGACGATTGTCTGTTGGAAGTCGACGGATGGTGGAAAGAAGTGGGAAGCGTTTCGCGGCGCGCCCGGTGGCGATGATTATCAAAACGTCTGGGTGAACCCGAACAACACCGACATTGTTTTATTAGGCAGCGATCAGGGCGCGATCATCACCGTTAATGGCGGGAAAACCTGGAGCTCATGGTTCAATCAATCGACCGCGCAGCTTTATCACGTCAGCGCGGACAACGCTTTTCCATATCGCGTTTGCAGTGGGCAGCAGGAAAGCGGCTCGGTTTGCATTTCGAGTCGAGGGAACGATGGCGAGATTACTTTTCGCGACTGGCATCCGGTCGCGGCGGAAGAGTACGGCTATGTCGTGGCCGATCCGCTCGATCCCGACATTATTTATGGCGGCAAGCTGACGCGATACGATCGCCGCACGGGCCAGGCTCAAGAGATCCTCCCGAAACCATTTCGGTCTCCCGATTTTCGGATGCTCCGAACGCAACCGGTGATTTTTTCTCCGGTGGATCCGCATATTCTTTTCTTTGCCGCAAATACGTTGTGGAAAACACGCGATGGCGGACAGAACTGGGAGCAAATCAGTCCGGATTTGGCGCGCAAAACCTTCGACGTCCCGGCCACAGTCGGGAAATATCGTTCGCAGCCGACAGCTCAACCAACACCGCGCGGAGTGATTTACGCGGTGGCTCCGTCGCCACGCGATATCAATCGAATTTGGGCGGGCACCGATGACGGTTTGATTCATGTCACAACCGACTCCGGGAAAACCTGGACTGACGTCACACCGCCGGCGCTTTCAGCCTGGCAAAAAATTTCGATCATTGAAGCGAGCCATTTCGACGCCAGCACAGCTTACGCTGCCGTGAACACGATGCGGCTCGACGATATGCGGCCCCACATCTATCGAACGCGCGATGGAGGCAAAAGTTGGAACGAAATCGTGAAAGGAATTCCGGACGGACAAATCGTGAATGTCGTCCGTGAAGACACGCAACGAAAAGGTTTGCTCTTCGCCGGAACGGAGCGGGCCGTTTACATCTCGTTTGATGACGGTGAGAACTGGCAGCCTTTGCGATTGAACATGCCCGCCACTTCGGTGCGCGATTTAATCATCAAGGACGACGACGTGGTCGTGGCGACACACGGGCGCGGGTTTTGGATTTTGGATGACATCACACCTTTGCGACAAATCGATCCGAACAATCGGGCAACGATTCTCTTCAAACCGCAAACTGCATTGCGCGTTCGCGCGAGCTTAAACTCTGATACTCCCATCCCACCGGACGAACCCGCGGGAGAGAATCCGCCGGATGGGGCGCTTATTGATTACTATCTCGCGGAGAATTCGTCAGGTCCGGTCACTCTGGAAATAAAAGATAAAGCCGGGAGCGTTGTGCGCCGCTATTCCAACACAGATAAACCCGAGGCGAGCGATCCGAAGTTGAAGGTCCCGGCTTATTGGCTGCGACCGAATCAGACGTTGTCCAACAAACAGGGAATGCACCGTTTTCTTTGGGACATTCATTATGCGCCTGTTGCCGGCCTCGAGCCCGAGTATCCAATCTCCGCGGTCTTTCACGAGACTGCACCCGCAGCGACGTCGCCGTGGGCGGTCCCGGGGGATTATTCGGTCACTTTAGCCGCCGGCGGAAAGAATTATACAAGCTCGCTCACGGTCCATCTGGATCCGCGCGTTAAAGTTTCGCCTAACGATTTAATACGCCAATTCGAATTGAGTAAGAAACTTTACGATACCCGCCCGTCCCTTGAATCGATCAACAATCGTCTTGTCGCACTGGGCAAGGAACTCGAAAAGGCTAAAGAACGTGTCGGTCAAAATTCCATCGCGACGAAACTCGATGCGCTCAGGAAAAAACTGCAGGAGATCGCAGACCTTCCTCCCAGTGGACGCCCGAGCGCCGAACTCAATCTCGCGCTTCTCGATAAATTAAAAACTCTCTTCGCCAACACCGAAGGAGTCGATGCTGCGCCTACGCCTACGATCGAAAGAGCCGTGGCCGACGTTCAAGCTCAATCACAAACGACAATGCAACGATGGCAGCAGATTGAATCGCAGGATTTGCCCCAATTGAATCGCGAACTCGAGGCGGGTGGTTTCGGGAAATTAGAGATGAAGGAAGCAAGGGAATAGCAGCCCTTACGATTTTTTGTGCATTCGTTTCATTACCGCGACGGGCGGCTTCTCTGTGAAGATGTCAGTCTGGACCGTGTGGCGGAGAAATTTGGCACTCCTCTCTATGTATATAGCGCGGGAACGCTTCTCGATCATTACCACCGGCTCGATGCCGCGCTCGCGCCGCTCGATCATCTGATTTGTTATGCGGTCAAAGCGAATTCGAACCGCGCTATTCTCAATTTGCTCGTGCACGAAAACGCGGGGTTCGACATCGTTTCGGGTGGCGAACTTTATCGTGTGTTAGCGGCGGGCGGCGATCCGCAAAAATGCACTTTTGCCGGTGTCGGCAAATCGAGAGAGGAAATCGAGTACGCGCTCGAGCAGCGTGTCTACAGTTTCAATATCGAGAGCGAAGCGGAACTCGAGTACATCAATCGCATCGCGGCCGACAAAGGCGTGCGTGCGCCAATTGCCTTGCGTCTCAATCCCGATGTCGATTCCCACACGCATGAGTACATCTCCACCGGTTCGCATGAGAATAAATTCGGGATCGAGCTTGATCATGCCGCGTCGGTTTACGAGCGCGCCGCGAAAATGCGCCACATCGAAATTATCGGGGCGCAAATGCACATCGGATCTCAAATTACCGAGGCGCAGCCATTCGCGGAGGCGATCAGGAAAGTTGAGAAACTCGTTTGTGATTTGAAATCGAAATACGGCATCAAATTTTTCAGCATCGGCGGCGGTCTGGGCGTTGTTTATGAATCCTCGTTCGCCAGCGGCCGGAGTGGTTGGTGGAAGGAAATTAAGAACCAGAGCGCGTTATCGATTCAGCAATATGTCGATGCGATTTTGCCGATCCTGAATGACCTGAAGTTGCAGACTCTGCTGGAGCCCGGGCGATTACTGGTTGGCAATGCCGGCGTTCTTCTCACGCGCGTTCGTTATATCAAACGCTCGGGCGAGAAAAATTTCGCCATTGTTGATGCGGGAATGAACGACTTGATTCGGCCGGCGCTTTATCACAGCTACCACGAGATTGTTTCAGTGCGGGAACCGCGGGACGCAGTTCGTGAAAAGGTCGATGTCGTTGGCCCCGTCTGCGAGAGCGGCGATTTCTTCGCGCTTGATCGGGAAATGCCGAAACTACGCGAGGGCGATCTGCTCGCGATCATGAGCGCGGGCGCTTACGGTTTTGTCATGGCTTCAAATTACAATTCGCGTCCACTGCCGGCTGAAGCACTCGTCCGCGGTGAGAGAGTCGCGCTCATCCGCAAACGGCAAACGCGGGAAGATCTGGTGCGCGATGAGATCGAGCCTGAGTGGTAGGAATTACCGCGTCGGCAATCGTCAACGATTGAAAAATTACGCCTGCGTGTGCCGCGCGTAAGGGATTTCCACGCCTTTCGGCAACAAACGCTTGCGTCCGTGCTGGCGCCGGCGCGCGAGCGTGGCCCGGCCGCCTTTCGTCTTCATACGCGCGCGGAAACCGTGCTGGCGTTTGCGCGTGCGTTTCGATGCCTGATAAGTCCGTTTCATACCGCGAATTGAGAGCGGCTAAACTAGGGTGGCGGGCTCCGTTGTCAATCGCAGACCGCTCCTCTGCAATGCAGGTTTGCTACCGCGTTGCCTTTGTGGAATAACCAATGCGCATGAGCGATGTCGTGATCGAGCCCGCGACGGCCGAAGACCTGGATGATCTCTCCGATCTGCTGGGCGAGCTGTTCAGTCACGAAAAGGATTTCCGGCCCGATAAGACAAAACAACTGCGCGGATTGCAGCTGATTTTCGAAGAACCCAATCGCGGCCGCGTTTTTGTGCTACGTCGGAACCGCATCATCGTGGGAATGATCAATCTGCTCTTCACCATCAGCACGGCCGAGGGCGGTTTGGTGATGCTGTTGGAAGATCTCGTCGTGCACGACTCGTATCGCGAAGCTGGTTACGGTTCCATGTTGCTCGAATACGCGATTAATTTCGCGAAGCAGAAGAATTTCCTGCGCATCACGTTGTTAACCGATCGACCGGAAATGCGTTCCCAGAATTTCTTTCGCCGTCACGGTTTCACAGAATCGCACATGCTTCCGATGCGATTGCTTATTTCTCCGGAGACTCGCTCCGGGGACGTCCTGCATTAGACGCTATCGATCGGGCGCTGCCGATTCTGTGGGCGTAGAAGTGGCGGGCTCCGGCTCGGATTTTTTCATCCACGCAGCAAGCTGCGGAGCGAGTCGTTGTTTGAATTCGGCGCGAAAACCAATCTCGTCCACCGCCTGCGCCACAACTTTCTCGCTCGCGCGGCCCGGGGGCAAATTGCTCTTGGCGTAGGTTTGTATTTCTTCAATGCGCGGCGCTTCAGAGAAAAACGTGAACAAACTGGGAACGTATCGAATGGCGCCGAGCGCGTCCGACTTGGCCAAAAGTTCTTTCATGTGCGTCTTCGCAAACTCCCAGGCCAGATCGGGATGTTCGCTACAGCGCGCGACCTTCAGAACCAAATAGAGTGCGCGACTTGTCGGCAACTCTTCCGTTAGCGCGATTGGCAAAGTCCGTTTGATTAGTTTGGGATCGGTCGCGCGCGCGAGTGCTTCGTAATAATTTTGTTTTTCCTCGCTGCTTGTCGTTTTCACACCGAGCGCGTGCAGCTTTGTCCATGTTCCTTCATCGGCATAACGACCGACGACGTTAAAAACCGGCGCACGCAAATCCGGCGGGAGCGACTTCGGGTCGGCGAGAAATTTTTGAAACCGTTCGCGGCAACCATCGATGATGCTGCGATCACCGAATTGTCCCAGCGCATCGATCAGGTCCGCGCGCAATGTCACCGCCCGAGGCGGTTCATCTTTTTTCGGCTCCCATCCGAGCTTATCGAAAAGCGGACGGAGATTCGCGCGCGCGTAATTTTGAAATGGATCGCCTGGCATTCCAAGCATCAGATGATCGATGTAATCAAACGCGTTGATGATTTGCTCGTGTTCCGCCAGTTCGGCGCTCGGCGGCAATTTCTCGATCGCGCGAAAATAAAGCGAGAGCGGTGCGCGATTGGCCTGCACAAAAGCCCAGGCATCGCTGAGCAAATTCACCCGATCCGCCGCGCTGAGTTGAGGAAAATGGTCGAGCAAAAGTTTCCACGAACCGGCGTCGTATTGAACGCGATAATATCCCGCGTCCGCGACGTTCAATTTCAACACGCGATCGACCGGGACGTCCGAAAGTTCCGCCGTCTTCCCTGCCATGAGCAAACTCGCCGGCGCCTTGTCGCCTAACGAATAGGTGAGCGGAATTTTCCACAACAATTCGGGCGCTTTCGGGAAATGAATCGTGAATCGCTCCTGCGAAAGCGCGACCTTTTCGCCATCCTGGCGCGCGACAGTCAACACAGGAAAACCCGGTTGCTCGGTCCAACCAGCGGCGATTTCGCCAACCGGTTTTCCGGAAGCGTCGGAAAGCGAATTCCAAAGATCGGCTGTCGTCGTGTTCGAATTTTTGTGCTTCGCGATGTATTTGCGAATGCCATCGCGAAAAACATCTTCGCCCAAAAAGCTTTCCAGCATTCGAATGAACGACTGGCCTTTTTTATAAGTGATATCGTCAAATGCACTGTTCGCTTCCGCTTCATTGGCGATTTCCTGTTGAATCGGGTGCGTCGTTGCACGCGCATCGCCTTCCATCGCCGCTTCCTTCGCAATTCCGACACGCCGCGTCGGATCGCGCGGAACTTCTTTCTCGAGCCACACTTCCCATTGCGGATTGAAATGCGCGGTGCACTTGCTGCCCATCCATGACGCGAAACCTTCGTTGAGCCAAAGGTTGTCCCACCACGCCATGGTGACGAGATCGCCGAACCACTGGTGCGCCATTTCGTGCGCGAGCACTTCGTAAACTAACTGCTTGGTCGCGTCGGAAGATTTTGTCGGATCGAAAAGCAACGCCGTTTCGAAGTAGGTAATGCCACCCCAATTCTCCATCGCGCCGCCAAATCCGCCCGGCAATGCGATCTGATCGAGCTTCGGCAATGGATACGGCGTTCCGAAGTATTCATTATAATACTGCAAAATCTGCGCGCTCGCCTCCAGCGCATAGCGGGCTTGTTCCGCTTTGTTTTTCGTCGTGATGACACGGATCTGCGTCCCGCCGACTTTCGTCTCGACGAAGTCAAGCTCGCCCGCGACAAACACGTTTAGATAACTCGACATCGACGGCGTCATACCGAATTGCACTTCCTTGCCGCCGGAAATCTTGTTCTCGCTTTCGATCGGCATGTTCGAAACCGCCATGAAATTTTCCGGAACAACAGCAGTCAGTTGGAAGCGCGCGCGAAAACTCGGTTCATCCCAGCACGGGAATAACCGTCGCGCATCCGTCGCTTCGAATTGGGTGCCGAGCATGATTTTTTGTGCGCCGCTTCCTTCTTCCCGATAGCGGGCGTAAAAAAGTCCCTGTCCCTGCTGATTAATTTTTCCGGTGAAGGTGAGCGTCAGCGTGTGCGGGCCCGTCGGCAGCGTCTCGGGCAAAATGATCTTCAGCGTCTCCTCTTTCGGATCGAGTTTTATCGCCGATTGATCCAATGATTTTTCGTCCATCGAAGCAGTTGTGATCTGAAGCTCGAGCGCGTTGAGGAGCAGCTCGGTTACCGGTTCACGAACATCAATTTTCACGGCCTCCGAACCTGTGAAGGTCAGCTTCTGGAGATCGGGTTTGATGCGGATGGAATATTTCTGCGGGACAACATGCTTGGGCAATTTTCCCGGCGTGCTGGCAAAATCGAAGGGCTTTTCCGCATTCAAGTTCGGCAAGAGAGTAAACGAAATTGCCGAAAGCAGAAGCAAGAGGTGGAGTCGCATCCTCCACTAAACTGCGAACCTGGCTTGTTTGGCAAGTCCGGGACTTGGCTGCGCGAGAATTTCCCTAACGAGCAGCGATCGTCGCTTATTGCACGACAAGCAGCAACAACAACTGACCGTTGCCGACCTGCGGGCCCTTGATCACAAGCGGACTGCGCTTGCTCAACTTCGCTTCAGTCTCGAGCAACAATTTCTTCTCCTGGAACAATTGGAGATCGAGCAAATAGCCGGAGCTGCTCGCACCTTTCGAATCAACATGCAGCGAAAAGTATTTGCTCGACGCCATCCAGTCTTCGTCGCCTTTTTCCAGCCGCTTGTTCGACTGGCCGATAAGCTTGAATTGATTGTAACCGAACAATTCCTTCAGCGTTTCTTCGATTCGACTGAGCTCCGGCGGTGTCGGTTCCGGTTTCGCCACATTGTTAGCGATGACGATGCCGCTCCAGACATTTTCGCTCGCAGACGCGGTGCCGCTTAACATCAGCGCGAGAGCAGCGCTGAATATAAAAAGCAGACCAGGGCGCATTAATTTATTTGGCGGCGTATTCGGCCGGAAGAGTTTGGAGACCATCTACCCAGAGGACAGTGACCTTGTCTTCCTTGGCTTGAAACATTGAGATGGTCGCGTTCGGACCAAGCGCGGGATCAACGCGCGCGTTTAAAATCTGAGAGAGATATTGCGATTGGTCGGCTGGTTCCTTGTTACGCATAACGAAAAACGTGCAGACCACGAAGAGCGCCAGTGCCGTCGCTCCCGTCCAAAACAGGCGGCCAATCGACCAGGAAAACCCCGGCCGTGGGCTTTCATCGCGCTTGGTTATGCTTTCTGCTTCGATTTGTCCGCGTAGTTGATGATTGAAAAACTCTTCGTTCCCCATCGCGCGTGCGGAAAGTTCTCGTTTGAGCAGGGTGCCGAGTTTTTGCGCCTCAATCTTTTCCGCTTCGGCGGCGGCACGGTCCGGCAGCGACGCTTCGAACTCCGCGAGATCTTTCCCGCGCAACTCGCCGTCGAGCCAGGCTGTCCATTTTTCCTCAAACGTTTTCATAAACATCTCTCAATAGATTCTGCAATTTCTTGCGCGCATAAAACAAGCGCGACATCACCGTGCCAATGGAACACTCCAGCGCTTCCGCGATTTCGTGATACTGCATTCCCTCGGTCTCCTTCATCAAAATCACCGCGCGATGTTCGGGCGAAAGTTCCTTGATCGCCTCGTCAATGCGCGCGCGGATTTCATTTTGTTCCATCCGCTGAAACGGCAATGCGTCCGCTTTCGGAACCGTCCGCGATCCGGGCTCGATGGTTTTCAATTCAATCGAGTCATCGAATTCCGCACCCGTTCCTTTCACTTGTTTTTTTCGGAGCCAATCAATCGTCACATTCGTCACGATGCGGTACATCCAGGTGTAAAATGACGATTGCCCACGAAAGCGCGCGATCGATTTCCACGCTTTGATGAAGCTATCTTGAGCCAGATCCCAGGCATCCTGCTCGTTATGCACCATGTTATAAATCATACCAAAAATTCGCTGACGATAGCGGGTGACCAGTTGGTCGAACGCGTCGGTGTCGCCGGCCTGGCATCTTTTAACCAGGTCCAGCTCCGACACATCGGCCTCTGCCGGAGTCGCTTCCGTTTGCATTAATTTGGACGGACTGGCCGTTATTTCATTCAATGGCTGCTCAACGGCTGCCGAAGCGCCGTCGCCATTCGCAACGATATTCGCCCATCAGGCAAATGATGCCGTCGCGCACCTGAAAAAGCCGCTGCTGCAAAACCGCGTGCTGCGATGCATTGATCAACTTATCGGTCAGCAAATGCCCGGCTGCTTCCATCGCCGTCGTAATCGCTTTCAGAGAGCGCTTTAGATACGCGATGGTCATTCCGATTTCGTCCACATCCTCGTCACTGAGCGCGGCGGCGAGCTTGGCACTGGCGAGCGCCGCATGCGTGGCGAGTTTGACTGCGGCAGGTTGATTTTGCAGAGAACTGTCGTCGTCAAAAAGTTGATCGATCCAAACCGTGAGCGCGAATGCCGCCCGATAAAGTCCGTGATCTTCGAATCCTTCGATGCCGGACTCAATGCTCGTTTCGGGTTGTTCCCCATCTCCTGTTTCATCGGCGAGCAGCGCATCCACTTCCTCGGTCCAATCGTTTTGACTCAAGGGCTGCGTCCAACCCATTTCGCGCGCGATGATTTGGTCGCGTTGCGGATGGTCGAGATACTTTTCAAGCAGTTCCATATATTTCTCAGTCTTATGGTCTTGCTGTTGAAGAAAGCGTTCCCACTCGTACTCATCCCAAGTGTGATCAGGTTCGCTTTCGTAACCGGGCATAGCTCCTCTTTAGGCTAGCTTCGCGACGCGCGCAAAATTTTTTCCGCTCATTCGGTAGGCTAACGCGGGTCGTTTCATCGGTTAAAAACTAGACCTTCGCCGTCTGCGATACTTCGCGATTCTGAAGCTCGCGCTTGGTTTGTAAACGCAGTTGCCCGCAGGCCGCATCGATATCGTGACCTTTCTCGCGCCGCAAAGTCGCCGCCACGCCGTGCTCGCGTAAGATCGAAAGGAAGTTTTCCTGTCGATTACGCGACGGCCGCGTCCAATCGAGACCGGTAACCGTGTTGTAGGGAATGAGATTCACTTTCGCCGAGAGTCGCTGCGCGTGGCGCGCCAGCATATGCGCCTGCGCATCCGTATCATTGACGTTCGCGATCAAAATATACTCAAACGTGATGCGCTGTTTCCTGTGCGAAACGTAGTAATCACAAGCGTCGAGCAAAGTCGCTAGGTTGTATTTGCGATTGACCGGCATGATCTGATCGCGCACCTCGTCCGTCGCCGCGTGCAACGAAATCGCCAGGCGAATTTGCAGCGACTCCTCTGCGAGCTCGCGAATTTGCGGCGCCAGCCCGCTCGTTGAAACCGTGATGTGCCGTGCGCCAATGCCCAATCCCCAGGGCGCATTGATAATGCGAATCGCGCGCATGACGTTGGAAAAATTTGCCAGCGGTTCTCCCATTCCCATGAAAACGACATTGTCGATCCGCTCACCGCTCGCGCGCTCGATCGCGATCAGTTGTTCCACGATCTCGTTAGGCAACAAATTGCGCGAAAACCCTTCCAGGCCGCTCGCGCAAAACTTGCAGCCGTAAGCGCAACCCACTTGCGTCGAGACACAGATCGTCCGCCGATCCGAGCGTTGACCGTAAAGAGCAGGGGACGCCGGGATCAGCACCGACTCGATGAGATTTCCATCGCCGAGCCGAAACAAAAATTTCTGTGTCGTATCTTTCGAGCCGAGCACGCGCACGATCTCCAGATCGTCGAAGGAAAATCTGTCCTTGAGCTGTGCGCGCAACGCCTGCGGCAAATCCGTCATCGCATCGAACGCACCAGCGCGCTTTTGGTAAATCCAATCGACAATCTGCCGCGCGCGATAGGGTGGCTCGTTCAGTTCCGCCACGTCGCCCGCAATCTCCTCGAGCGACAAGGATTTAATGGATCGCGGTTCCGGATTCTGCACCGGCTAAGCTAGTGCCGCCCCGAAACTCCGTCCAAGCGCCTTTCGTAAAACGCGACCGCCGCATCCCCAGAAACAGATACTAGGGAATGTTTGGTAGGTGGATCGGGCAGTCCCTTGCCCCGATGTTATTGTGGGCGCGAAGCGCCATCGATTTAGCATCGAGCGACGGAGCGCTCGATCCACCAGTCGGTTCTAATATCTCGCAGACATGCGCGACTCTGGCGCATCGGCGATTGCACTTGATCGGGCGCGCGAAAACGTGAGTCTTCGCGCAGGATGCAGCGCGAAAATTCCCGCAACCCGTTGTCGTTAGGCTGGGAAGCAGCGTGCGCAAATGCGGTGCCAGCTTTTATCCTTCAGGCAGCGATGGTCGCTTTGCTGGTCGCTTATTATTTCAGTCCGGCGACGGCAGCAGCGCTCAATAGCATAGCGGAATATAAAAAAGAGCACGCGCTCATCTTCGTCGTCGGCGCGGCGATCACAGCGGGAGCGCTGCTACCGGAGTTGTTCGTGATTTTCTTTTTTCAAAAAGGCCGCGTGCACACGCAGAATTTTCGCAACCTCGCCTTCACCGTGCCGACGTGGGCGATCGACGGGATTCTGGTCGATCTGATGTATCGCGGCTTCGCGGTGTGGCTGGGCGATGTGGTGACGTTGCCGGTGGTTGTGGCGAAGGTTTGTCTCGACATGTTCGGCTACAATCCATTTTTCGCCGCGCCTTCCGAGGTGCTCGTCTACGAATGGAAGAACACGCGCATTTCATCGGCGTCGCTGCGCCGCGCGCTGACCTGGGAACATTACCGCGATAAAATTGTGCCGACGCTGCTGGCGACGTGGGCAGTCTGGATTCCGCTCGTGGCGGTGATCTATTCGGTGCCGCTGGCGTTGCAGTTCCCGCTCTTCAGTCTCGCGCTCACGTTCTGGGTGCTGATTCTCACTTACATGACGAACAAATTTTCTGGACAGATCGCGGCCGATGCCCCGGTCGCGCTTTCAGTTGCAGAAATGTAGCAACGCTTCGTAAACGCCCGCGCCGCATTCCTTTTCGGAAACGAAACCGCTCGCGTCGCGTACAGTCTGCTTGACGGCATCGATCGCGTTCGCGGGGCAACCGGGATATTTGGCGTAGCGACCGTCGAGCATGGAAATGTCGTTATGATGATCGCCCGCAGCGAAAGTTTCTTCCGCTGGAATGCCGGTCAGGCGCGAAAGTTCGCCGAGCGCCGCGCCCTTGTGGTAATCGGCATGACAGAAACGAAGATAAACGGTGTTGCGCTGATAATTAAACTTCGGCTGTTTCGCGCGCGCATTGTCGATGAATTTCGTGATGCGCTCCATCTCTTCTTCGTCCGAGGCGACCAGGCCTTCGAGTCCGCCCGCAAGGTAGATCAGCCGGGCTTTCGTTTTCTGAGTCACGAAGTCTACCACTTCCGCGAGGACGGATTGTGCGGAAGTAAAAAGCTCGGCGTGTTCGCGCGCGCAACGTTCGTTCCAATCGCCGAATGGTTCCCAATGCGGGCCGCTTTCCGATTTTCGAAAGACATCGCGTTCGCTCGTGAGAATGAAATCGGGATGAATGGGAAATTCGAAGTCGAGCAATCCCGATTGCAAAAGTTCGACGGAGCGTCCGGTATTGATGGCCCAGATGGCGCCGTCTCGTTGCAGATCGCTGATGAGATGGACGCAATCCGGGTCGAGCACGGGATCGCTGTGATGAGCGACGAGGGTGCCGTCGAAGTCGGTGCTGATAAGTCGAATAGGCGAACGCATCGGAGGTGCTAACTTAGAAATTGATTTCCTGGCCGCAACGGGCAACGATTTTTCCAAGATGAAATCCGCTTACGAAATCGCGATGGAACGATTGCAGAAAAACACTCCGAGCGTTTCGCTGAGCGACGAGCAAAAAACGCAGCTGGCAGAAATCGATTCCCAATTTCGCGCGAAGATCGCGGAGAAGGAATTGTTTTTGAAAGGGGAGATGGCGAAGGCAGCAGCGAAGGGCGAGCAGGGCGAAGTGGAAACATTTGAAAAACAACTCGCGCATGAAGTGCGCCGTTTGCAGGACGATTGCGACAACAAGAAAGAAAAACTGCGCGCGAGTTTCGCGAAGTAGATTTACGACGCCACCTCTGAAACCGCGGGCGCTGTTTGCTCGCGGCGCGGCAGGTTCGAGTCGAGAAAACCGAGCATGTGTGCGTGATTGATGACGCGAACTCCTTCGCGCTTTTGCATCTCCGCGATCTGCTGATGGAACGCTTCCATTTTCGTCCAATGAACTTTTGGTCGGAAGTGATGCTCGGCGTGGTAGCCGTTGTAGAAGAAGATCCAATTGTAAATTTTGCCGTAACTGCTCACGCCCCAGGCGACCGGTTTATCGGGATTGGCGCCGTAGTGGCGGAAATATCCGTTCAGGTAACTGAAGCAGTGACCGAGATAAAAAAACGGAAGAAAGAAAACGACGTAACGCCAGTTCAATAAAAGCATGACCAGCAGAGCGGTGGCGAATGCGGCGAGCTCGATATTCCCCCAGAAGAGGTCGCGGCCGCCGCGCTTGCGGAGTTCCCGGCGAATGGCAGCTGGACTGTCCCGGAAGAAGCTGAGAAAGACGTAACTCCAGGGATTTTCCGCCTCGCCGTCGTGGCCGTGCCGGTAAATCGAAAGCCAGTCCACGGTCTCGCCGTTCTCATCCCGGCGATCGGAATTGCCCTTATGATGCTGCATGTGAACTGCGTCGTAATACGTTTGCGAGAAACAGCAGCCGACGGAGTTCATCAAACTGAACCAACGATTGAGCAGCGGCGAACGGAAGAAGGGATTGTGAATGAAGTTGTGCGCGAGTCCGTTAATGTTCGCATTGACCATTAACGCGTAAACAAAGCTGAGGATGATCATGATCCAAAGCGGCGTGCGCGGAAAAAGAAAGAAAAGCGCAAAGAAAAACGTGAGATGGAAAAGACCGCCCAGTGCAGGCAAAACGTCCCAACGTGTATGGGCGAAAAGCCTGGAGGTGGTCTTTGGTCGTTCGACGACAATCGGATCGGAATTCATCTCAAGAATACGAAAAGTTGCGATCGCCATGATCGTGGATATTCAGGTTTTACGCAAGTTTTGCCCGGGCGTTGGCGACGGAACTGCTGAGAGGAAGGGGCTTTGGAAACTACCTTAGAAAAAATCGAGCGCTCTTATATTAAGCTCTCGTTGGGCCTGCTCGGAGGATTTCTTCTGCTCATTGTGATCTGTTGGAGCGGGTGGCATTTTTACGAGAAATGGCAGGCGCAGCATCTCACCCGGCGCGCTGCGGCTTATCTTAGCGCGAACGATTTTAAGTCGGCTGCGCTGACCGCGCGTCGCGCCTTTCAGTTGGACCCGGAGAAACCGGCGGCGGCGCGGATTGTCGCGGAAGCGAGCGAACGCGCGGGCGATCGGACGGCGCTGGATTGGTGGCGCAAAGCACTCGACTTGGAACCTGACTCAAGCAGCGACACGCTGGCGGTAATTCGATGCGCGCTACAGAGCGGGGATTTTGTAACGGCGGAAAAAACGCTGGCAGCGTTTGGCGGACACGCTGGAGGAACGGCGCCTTATCATGCCGCTGCCGCGCAAATTGCGCAGGCGAAGAAGAACGCGCCTGAGGCGGAGCGACATTGGGCAAAAGCAGCGAAGCTCGCGCCTAACGACAAATCGTATCAACTGCAACTCGCCACTGCTCGCTTGGCTTCGTTAAACACAAGCGAAAGAGATTCAGCTCTCTCAGCGCTGGAGGAATTACGACACGACAAAAAATGGGCGCCCCCTGCTTTGCGCGCGCTGATTGTCGATGGAGTTGCTCATCACGTGGATCCGGAGCATTTGCGCGCGCTGGCGAAGGAGTTGCAGTCGTTGCCGGGTGCGCCGTTCGCAGATCGAATGCTTTACCTGGAAATTTTGCGGGAGTTACACGATCCCGATTTCACCTCGAACCTGACCGTTCTCGAGAAAGAGGCGCCATCGAAACCATCGGAACTTGCGAGTCTACTTTCCTGGATGAACAAAAATCAGATGAGCCTGTTGGCAATTGATTTTGCCAAGGGGCTACCTAACGACGTCGTCACGAAATGGCCCGTGCCTGTCATTTTGGCCGAGTCTTATGGACGCATCAGCGATTGGGCGGCGTTAGAACGCCTAACGAGTAACGCGAACTGGGAAAATTTCGAGTTTGTGCGCCACGCCTGTCATGCGCGCGCTCTGCGTGGATTGGGCAGAGATGTCGAGTCGCGGAGCGAATGGGATTCTGCGGCCAAGAACGCAAGCACGCAAAGCGACAAGCTTTCCACTTTGATCCAGGTGATATCGGACTGGTATTGGACGCCGGAAAAGACCGATCTGCTTTGGGCGTTGAGCAAATTTGCGGATAAGAAAACCGAAGCGTTGCACACGCTCTATTCGCAATATGCGGACGCGAACGACACGCAGGGACTTTATCGCGTGCTGTTGCGACTGATCGAGAACGACCCAAACGATATCGACGTGAAGAATAATCTCGCGCAGACATCTCTGCTTTTGAATGCCCAGCCTGATTACGGCCGAAAGTTGGCCGAGGAAGTTTATCAAAAAAGCCCGGACAATCCTTTATACGCAACGACGTATGCCTACTCGTTGTTTTCGAAAGGCGACAATGTCGGGGCTCTCAAGGTGATGAGTTTGCTCACTAAGGAGCAACTCGAACAACCGGCCGTGAGCGCGTATTACGGAATTCTATTGGTCGGTGCCGGCAAGATGGAACAGGCGCAGCATTTTCTTGAGCAAGGCGAGAAAGCGCAACTCCTGCCGGAAGAAAAGACATTGCTCGATGAGGCAAAACGCAGGGTGCGATTGCGTGAGAACGCGGCCTCCTCAGTTGGGCAACGCTGATTTTAAAGCAAACGGCCGTTCCCTTTCGGGAACGGCCGGCCCTAATCAAACAAACAGCAAACTAGTTAAGCGGTCGTACGGCGACGACGGCGGATCTCTACGCCGATGGCAAAGGCAAGCATGATGCCGATCGGAATAAGATTCGCGACTTCCGGCACAGGAGTGAAATTCAGCGTGAAAGTGACGCCGTCGTTGAAGTAATGGCAGTCCGGATCGAATCCCAAGGCGATATCGTTACCATTAGAAATATACTGCATCAGGGCCGTGAGTTGCGCGCCGGTGAAGGTATAAGTGTAATCGACCGGGTTGTTGGTGAAGCTCTTGTCCTTCAAGAAGGTGTCGGCAGTACCATTGGCCACGAGCCAGTTTGAATTTCCGTGGAAGCGCGAGCTGACGAAGTCATCGGTAAAATCTGTGACCGGTGCGCTATTTGTCGGATCATCAACAAACGAGCCCACTCCGGCATACTTCGCCGTGTCCAGAAGGTGCATGTGCAAAATATTCGAATTGGTATCCCAGTTGGCGATGTTATTGAACGAGATCGTCGCGCTGGTGATGGTCGCCGGATTGACGTTGATGTTATCAATGCGCCATGTGTAAACCATGTGGTGATCCAGGTCGTTCAAATCGGACGGACTCGGCTGCCAGCTCATAGTGGTGACAGCGGCGGAGGCCGAACTTAAGGCTACCAGGCCCAAAACCGCAGAAATCGCGGTGAAGAGATAGGCTTGAATTTTTGATTTGCGCGGCGAGAGGTGGTTTGAAGTCATCATTTCGGATTCCGTTTTTATTTGATTTATTAGGTGTTTTGCCAAGGTGAATTACTAACAGTTTCAATAATTCTCATAATTGGCTCGCATCGTCAATAAATATCTCGTGCCACGGATTTATTTTTCTTGAGGTCTCTTTTACCAAACGTATTAAGCGGAAGCAAACATTTATTTCCATAGGGGCAAAACCCCTTTCGCCCTGAGAATGTGATCTGGCAGCATCAGCTGGGGCGGCGGCCATTTCCCGTATGAAACCCGGACAGCTCGCTGTTTTCCTGTTCCTACGGTGAATCGGTCAACAAGGGAGGATAGCCGCAAAGCTATCGAATTCGTAGTTAAGATAGAAAATATGGTAATTACGGCACGCCTGTTGCTCTGTTTGCAGCGTTAACATGCAGAACCTTCAACTAGGCCGGACTTCAGAAAACGCTCAAGGCGGTTTTACGCTAGTCGAAGTGTTGACGGCGGTTTCGCTTTTGGCGCTTTTCGCGAGCGGTGCCCTTTGGACGTTGACCCAGGCAAACAGCTACGCTGCACTTTCGCGACTTTATACGGGCGCTCAGGCAGCTGCTCAAAATGAAGTGGACCTTATTATGTCGAGAGGCCCGTTTAATCCGCAAAATCTCGCCGATGACGGTTCCGCTGCTCCACAGGTTCCTGCCGAACTGGCGCTCGGAACGCACGCTACCGAAACAGTAACGATTTATTCCGAACCTCCACGAAATCAGTCACCCATTCCTTCACCCTCTCCCGCCCCAATAACTGTGACTGGCCAACGCGTCACAACTGTTTATGCCGACAACGCACCTCCGGTTAGTGGACGCCCTATCAATATTTATTACGCGACGGTAGTAGTGACTTTTTCCTATCGAGGAGTCCAACACCAAGTTCAGCTAAACGCGCTCCGTGCCTCGGATTCCGAAGGTGGTTAGCGAAAACAGCACCCCATGAAGGTAATTTCTCCTAAACAGCGATCCCAAGGGTTCACTCTCGTTGAACTAATGATCACGCTCGCGGTTACTCTTCTCGTGGGCGGAATGGTCTTCATGTTCCTAAATACTGGGATGACGTTGTACGCGAAGAATACGGCGGTGAACACGTCGCATCAACAGGCGCGGTCCGGCGTAGACCAGATGTTGGCAAATATTCATGCGGCTGTTTCGGTCCCGCAATTGGTGGATCAGAATTTAACGCCACTTCCGGCACCTGGAACCGGTCCGGCTGCTGGTATTAATTTTCAAAAATTCGATTCAGGTCCTTATCTTTTATGGAACGGCCAAAACGTCCCCGCCACTCAGAACTACATCGTGATCGATGCACCAAGTCTCAATGCGTCACAGCCTGTTGCCGGAATGCGTTTCAACCTTCCATCTCACCAAATTGAAATGGATATTCAGTCGATCGTCGCTTTCGGTAATTATCGCATTGTCTATTTCCCAGGTCCTATTGGAACGGCCATTGTGGTTAACGACAACGATCCCAATAATAATGGGAACGGGAACGGCAACCTTGATGGGACTAGCGACATCGCCGGCTTTGTTACTCGGCGCGTCAGCTACGCGGTAATCGGGACCAGTCCGTACTACGAGTTACGCTACTATCCGACCAACGATTTACAGACCTATAAAGTCATCGCTCGAAATGTAACACCTGGAACGGGGGGGCAGCCTCCTACGCCATTCAAGGTCCTATTCAATCAAGGTGGCGGAGCCGATTTCCGCTCGGTTGCCGCAGTCGATCTTTCAACGACAGAGCCGCAATATTCAAACCGCGGCTTTGCGGCGGTAAATATGTTTATCGATTCGTACATACCCTTTCGCTCCAAACTAACAGTCACTCAGTAACGCTTCGCTTATGACACCTACATCTCAACGATCTGCCCTCCGCGGGAATGCACTCGTTATCACAATGATCACGATCGCGACGGTTGCAGGCTTTGTCGCGTTGGCCATTGATTACACGCGCAGTGTCGGCCGGAATGTGCAACGCAGCACACTTATGCGACAGGCAATTAACATCGGCGATGCCGCGACGGAGGTAGCGTTTGCTGACTGGCGCGCGATTTGTATCAAGAACTCATCCATTGCCGCGCCCGCAGGGAAGTATTTTGATACAAATGCAGAACGTCCAAGTCCAAGCCCAGGTAACTTCCCCGGGGTCAATCAATATTTTCTCAAGACCTTTAAACTGGTTGCAGTCGACTCAACCTGGACGCCAATCGCTGACGTGAATAAGGCGCCGCCCAAGTCGATGGGTCCGAATCCGCAAAACTTCAGCTACTACTACCTGGCTTCAGCCGACGTCATTATCCCGACCATGACCGAGAGCACCAGTACAACCGCCTGGCAGACCGATAATAAGAATGCCGGAAACGTTGTAGCTCACGTGCGGCGTATTTTCGAAAAGTACCGCCATAACAAGACAGACAAGGCGATCGATTACAGAGACGATCTCGAAATCCATCCTGGTCCTACTTTCGTGGTGAATGGGGACGTTCACACTAACGGCAACCTCTACACTGCGCATGACACTCTGACCCTCAACGGCACGACTTCGTACACCGGATCATGGGACATTGATTTTATGCCGGGCGACAGTCAGCATCTAGGCGATACTCCCGCTTCCCCGCGTTGGGGCACGGGTCGCCCTCCTTCCCAGGACCAGGCCGAAGTCCCTTTCGGTGTTTCGGCCTCTGACTATCACAAGCTAATCGACCCGGCCATTACTTCGTCTGATCCTCTTTATGCTAATGCCTACTCTAACAAGGCAAACTACGCGGTGAAGGTTACCATCGATGACAGCAACAATATAAAGGTATACAATTCGAAAGGAGCGGATATCACGGGCAAGACTGGCAGCACCAATCCTGACTATCAGCTCGCTACGCTGATGAAGAGCGCCGTGACGGTTAACGAAACCATTACAGACAACCGACAGGGTGCGGCCACGGGAAATAGCTCGGTCCGGGTTGCTAGTTTGGATATTGGGGTCATTACCGCTGGGCTCAAGGACAGCGCGTACGACAAAGTCGATCTCTCCTCTAACCCGGTCATTTATGTCACGGATCTGAGCGCAGACCCGACTGATGCGACAAAGCAGCGCGCTATTCGCCTCAAAAATGGCTCCATTCTTCCAGATGATGGACTAACGATAGCGAGCGGAAACCCAGTCTATATTCAAGGCGATTTTAACACGGGAACAAACGGCAGTAATCAACCTGCGTCGAACGTTACCCCTGATCAAACCAACGCCCCGTCAAGCAATCCAGCGTTGCCCACCACTACAGATTACACTCGTAAACCTGCTGCTGTTATCGCTGACGCCGTAACCGTGCTATCCAATGCGTGGGTCGATGGGAACCCCGCGATGAGCACAGCGTCGAACACAACCGTTAATACCGCGATCGTTGCGGGTATTGTTCCAAGCGGAAATGGTTATTATAGCGGCGGCGCGGAAAATTTTCCCCGGTTCCTGGAAAACTGGGGCAGCAAGACGCTGACCTATTATGGCTCGATGATTGAGTTGTATACAAGTCAGCAGGCCATTGGTCATTGGGGGGCCGCAAATGTCTATAGCCCGCCCAATAGAGCCTGGTATTTCGACCAAAAATTTCTTTCCAATCCACCGGCTGGCGTTCCTTACGACGTAGATTATCGCCGTGGGCGTTGGTACATGGATTAGCGTTTTTGCCCGATCGCGCTTGGCTGGCGAGAGCGAACCGAAGGGACGGGCTTGGAAGCTGCTTCTAAGCCTCCGTGCGTATGCTACGGAAAGCCTCATGCTTGTGTGTTTGCGTTAGTCTCGGACTAATTGGGAGTTTCGTCTCGCGAGTTTCGGCGGCGATCGATTTTACGCCCACAACCGGCGAACGCACTCTGGAGGGAATCGTTTTCAAGCAACTGATTTTTCATCAAGACGGTCACCCAATTACCTATGAACCGCCGCGCGGCTGGACCTACTTCGGTGAGGCCGGTCGTCTCCGTCTTACCCCGAAGGATTTTGGACAGGCTCAAGCTCAGATAACGCAAGCTGCGTTGGCGGAGCCGCAAGCCTTCGACGATTCCACAAAAAAAGTCCTGCAAACCCAAGTACTCGGCTCAATTCCCCAGGGAGCTCAGAATGCTGTCGTTGTCACAGACGAAGTGGATTCGTTAAACATCAACGGTCGGCAAGCCTATGTCGTGACTGTCGGTTACACTCAGTCTGGGCAGGATTATCGGTTAAGCGTGATTTTCATGAACGTGGAAAAAACTCAGCTTCAGTTTCGGGTGATTGCGGGAAAGAAGGATTTCCAGCAGGTAAGCCGACTCTTCCGGGGCAGCCTTTTTTCTCTGCAGTGGCACTAGTCGGCGCTGCAACAATGATCTGCTTCCGCTAATAGCGGACGGTAATTGCGAAAGAACGTGATTAAAATCTGCGGTTGCCAATCGCTCACCGCGCCGCCTAATGTAGCCGCCCAACTCATGTTTGAGCGACAGCCCGAAATGAAAATATTCAGCGGTTCCGCGAACCGCGAATTGGCGCAGCGCATCTGCGAAAAAATTGGCAATCCGCTTGGGCAGGCGACGATCAGTTCTTTTCCCGACACCGAGACGTATGTGCGGATCGAAGAGAACATCCGCGGTCGCGATGTATTTATCATCCAGCCAACTTGCCCTCCGACGAATCAGCATTTGATGGAGTTGCTGATCATGGTCGATGCGGCGCGCCGCGCGAGCGCGGATCGCATCACGGCAGTGATTCCGTTTTTTGGGTATGCGCGGCAGGATCGCAAAGATCAACCGCGCGTTCCCATTACCGCCAAACTCGTCGCCAACCTACTTTATGCCGCCGGTGTGAGTCGCGTCTTGACGATGGATTTGCACGCGCAACAAGTGCAGGGCTTTTTCGATATTCCGGTCGACCACCTCTATTCGCTGCCGGTGTTGATCAAGTACTTGCGCCAGCGCCTAACGAGAAAAACCGTTGTTGTTTCTCCGGACGTGGGTGGATTAAAGATGGCGTCGGCCTACGCTGAGGCCCTCGGGACCAATCTCGCAATCGTCGCGAAACAGAGAAAAAGTGCGACCGAGACCGAAGCGCAGTATGTAATCGGCGAGGTCGAGGGTTGCGACGTTCTGCTTGTGGACGACCTGACTGAAACTGCGGGCACGCTCACTTCTGCCGCATCCATTTTGAAGAAGCACGGCGCGTTGAAAATCTACGCCGGCGTCTCCCATGCCGTTCTCGTGGATTTGGCAATTCCGCGGTTGCAAAACTCGGAAATAGAGGAACTAGTTACGACCAACAGCACGCCGGTGCGCACGGTGGAGAATTTTAAAACCACGGTGCTGTGCGTCTCCGAGCTTCTCGGCGAGGGCATGAAGCGGATTCATAACGACGAGTCGGTTTCATCGCTGTTCAAGATTGATAACGGCAAACACTAATTTCAAATGGCTAAACAAGTAAAACTCGCAGCGGAACGCAGAACGGCCGTGGGACGCTCGGCCGTGCGTAAATTGAAAGCAGCCGGCTCGGTGCCAGCGATTATTTACGGAGCTAAAGATAAAGCGGAACCTTTGCAGGTTTTGCGACGCGATATTAACGCGCTCCTCAGTCATGCCTCCGGCGAAAACATTCTCGTCGAGCTCGAGATTGCTGGTGATGGCAAGAATCGTCTCGCGCTCGTGCAGGAAGTTCAGCATTCGCCCGTTGGCGGCGATGTTTTGCACATCGATTTCCATGCGGTCTCGATGGATGAGCAAATTGAAGCTGAGGTTCCAGTGGAGCCATTTGGGATTGCGAACGGCGTCAAGAATTTCGGCGGTTTGCTCGAGCAAAGTATCCGCGGGCTCACCATCGAATGTTTGCCGAAGGATTTGCCGGATAAAATCATGGTGGATGTTTCTGCGCTCAACATCGGCGACTCGATTCACGTTCGCGATCTGACGTTGCCCGAAGGTGTCCGGACACGAATCCATTTGGAGCTGACGGTGTTCTCAGTTGTCGCACCAACCGTAGAAGAAGAACCGGTGGCAGCAGTTGCCGCGGAAGGGGCGGCGGCCGGGCCGGAAGTTATTCGCGAGAAGAAGGAAGAGCCCGAAGCTGCTGCGCCTGTGGGTTCGGCTTCGAAGGAAAAAGAGTCGAAGAAGTAATTTCGCGCTCAGCTTGGCTGCTGAAAATTTTGCTCACGGAAGGTTCTCGCATTCGTTTGGTTGCCGGTCTCGGCAATCCGGGAGTGGAATACGACGGGACGCGCCACAACATCGGCTTCGTCGTGCTCGACCATCTCGCCCGCGCGTGGGATCTCGCTTGGGAACAATCCAGAAAATGGGAAACGCTCTGGGCGAAAGGGGAACGCGGAATTTTTGCAAAGCCACTCAGCTATATGAATCGCAGCGGGTTCGCTCTCGCCGCGATCGCGGATTTTTACAAGATTGCTCCGGAAGAAATCCTTGTCGTGTTCGACGATTTTGCACTTCCTCTGGGCCGATTGCGTTTGCGACTCGAAGGCGGCCCTGGCGGGCACAACGGTCTTGAATCAATCATCATGCAGTTCGGGACTGAGCAAATTCCGCGTCTGCGCGTTGGTATTGGCGCCGCTCCGGAAGAGGGTGCGGTCGACTATGTTCTTGGTCGTTTTTTCGACGAGGAAAAGCCGCTGATGGAAAAAACGATCGTGCGCGCGGTCGAGGCGGTGAACTGCGCGATTGACAAAGGCGTCGTTTCCGCGATGAACACGTTCAACCAAGCCCAAGAAATATGAATAATCGTTACGAAGCGCTCCTCGTCCTCAACACCCAGGGCAGGGAAGACACGGTCAAAGACGTGGTGGATCGGCTCGAATCCGAATTTGAAAAAGAAGGCGCCAAAATCGAGCAGGTGCAGAAGATGGATACGCGCCAGTTTTCCTATGTCGCGGGCGAACTCGACAGCGGTTTCTATGTGAATTTTATCTTTCACGCCGAGCCGCAGCTTGTCTCGAAATTGCGCTCGAAGTTCAAACTCGACCCGGAAGTTTACCGGCAACATTTCCAGCGCTTGCGCCCAAAAAAAGAGCGGGCTGCAAAAAAGGTCGCAGCCGAGAAATAACTGCGCTAGAAACAGCGCATGGCCAGTTTTAATAAAGTTCTCCTCCTCGGAAATCTCACGCGCGATCCCGAAGTGCGTTACACGCCAAAGGGCAGCGCTGTGGCGGATCTTGGCATCGCGGTAAATCGGCAATACACGCTCGATAACGGCGAGAAACGCGAAGAGGTCACTTTTGTCGATGTAACTTTTTGGGGACGCACGGCGGAAGTTGCAGGCGAGTATTTAAAAAAAGGGCGTCCTGTTTTCATCGAAGGCCGGCTTCAACTCGATACGTGGGACGACAAACAGTCCGGTCAGAAGCGCAGTAAACTGAAAGTGATCGGCGAGATGATGCAGATGCTCGGCTCGCGGCCCGGCGGTGGAAGTGGCGATGCGGATGAGGGCGGCGCACCGCGCAGCGCGAGAACGAGTTCTCCTCCGCCGAAAAGCGCGCCGGCCGAACCGGACGACGACGAAATTCCATTTTAGATTAGGAATACTCGTTAGGCCGCTGCGAATTGCGGTGGAATATATCCCCTTATGAACGCTACGGAAGCGTGCATCGCACTGAACATGCTTCCGACCATGGGCCCAGTCCGCCTGCGGAAGCTGCTCGAAGTTTTTAAGTCGCCCGATCAGATTCTGGCGGCTCGCGGCAACGATCTGCGCCATGTCGAAGGTGTCGGCAAGGAAGTTGTCGAGCAGATCTTAAACTGGGAAACGCTCGTCGATCTGCCGGCGGAACTGGAACGAATCCGGCAATTCGGCGCCAAGGTAATCACGCAGGATTCACCCGAGTATCCGCGGCAACTGCGCGAGATCCATGCGCCACCGATCGTGCTCTATGTCTGGGGCGAATTGCTGGAGCGCGATCATCATGCCATCGGCGTCATTGGCGCGCGCCGCACGACCCACTACGGAACGGAATCGGCAAAGAAGCTCGCGTATCAACTCGCTTACGCTGGTCTCACCGTGATCAGCGGGCTCGCGCGCGGCATCGATACCGCCGCGCATCAAGGCGCGCTTGCCGCGAAAGGCCGTACCATCGCGGTGATCGGGTCCGGTTTGTCGAAGCTTTATCCACCGGAAAATGCGGCGCTCGCCGAAAAAATTCGCAGCGGCAACGGCGCGGTGGTGTCGGAATTTTCGATGGAAATCGAACCGGATCGCCAAACGTTCCCGATGCGCAACCGAATCATCAGCGGTTGGAGCCACGGGATTCTCGTGGTTGAGGCGGGCTTGAATAGCGGCGCGCTCATCACTGCCGCGCAAGCGCTCGAACAAGGTCGATCTGTTTACGCTGTGCCAGGCCAGATCAACGTGCCGAACGCGCAGGGATCGAATCAACTGATTCAGCAGGGCGCAAAACTAGTGATGGAGGCGAACGATGTGCTCGACGATTTGCAAATCCTGTTGCCGGAGACAAAACCCTCGCCAGCAGCGGCGGCGCGTCCGTTGCCACCACTGACCGACGACGAACGCAATGTTTACGGGGCGATCGACGCGAGCGAAACATCGATCGACGACATTGCGACACGAGCGGCGCTGCCGAGCGCGACTGTTTCCGCGACGCTCTTACGGCTGGAGTTAAAGCGGCTCGTGAAACAATTGCCCGGAAAATATTTTGTGAAGCTGAACTGAATCGAAAGCCGTGTCCGATTCCATCTCGTCGTCGATGAACGCTATTCGCCTAACGAAAGTCGGCGGACCGCTTGAGCTGTGTGCAGCTGAAACTCCGCCAGTTGAACCGCATGACGTTTTGGTCCGCGTCCGCGCGGCCGGCATTTGCCATTCGGACGCGCATTATCGCGGCGGGTTTTTGAGCGCGGCGGAATTGCCGGTGACGCTCGGCCATGAAGTTGCGGGAATCGTGGAGAACGTCGGCGTCGAAGTTGCGAACTTCAAAAAAGGCATGCGCGTTTGTCTGCATTATCTCGTTACCTGCGGGCGTTGCGATTATTGCCTGGCCGGGACGGAGCAGTTTTGCCTAACGAGTCGAATGATCGGCAAACATCGGGATGGTGGCTATGCCGAATTCATCGTCGTACCGGAACGCAGCGTCTTCCATTTGCCCGATGAGATCCCTTTCGAACAAGGAGCGATCCTGATGTGCTCGTCTGCTACTTCGCTGCATGCTTTAAATAAAACGCGGCTGCGGCCAGGCGAAACGGTTGCTGTCTTCGGCATCGGTGGCCTTGGCATTTCCGCCATTCAATTGGCGAAGACCTTCGGAGCGTCCGACGTGTTCGCGGCCGATATCAATCCGCGCAAATTGGAGTTGGCGAAGAATTTTGGGGCGATCGCAGTGAATGCCGCCGACGGGGATCCGGTTGCGCAGATTCGAGAACGCACGGGCGGTCGCGGCGTCGACGTGGCGCTGGAATTAATCGGCCTCCCGGCGACGATGCGGCAGGCGGTGCAGTGCCTTGCGATTCTCGGCCGCGCAGGCCTCGTCGGGCTCACGCAAAAATCCTTCGAAGTCGCGCCCTACACAGAGATTCTAAATAAGGAAGCCGAAATCGTGGGCGTATCGGACCACTTGGCGAGCGAAATTGCACAACTCCTGGAGTTGGCGCGAACTGGCAAACTCGATCTCTCCGATGTCATTCGGCCGATTCCGTTCGACGCGAATGCGGTCAATGCGGCGTTGGATGATCTCGAGAAATTTGGCAACGAAATGCGAGCCGTGATTACGCCGTAAAGGCCTGAAACGCAGCTACGAATCCCCCTTTTTCCTCCCGTGCAAAATCGCTCCCGCCCGCTGTCCCAAAGATATTTTGTGAAAATCGGCGATCCTGCCTGCAAACTGCTCATCCACTTGCAAACCTGCCAGTGGGGGTCTACATGGCATCCCTTCAATGTCCAAATCGCTGATCATTGCTGAGAAGCCGAGCGTCGCGAGCGATCTCGCCCGCGCTCTTGGTGGCTTCAAGAAGACCGACGAGCACTTCGAGAACGATCACTACATCATTTCGTCGGCGATCGGGCACCTCGTCGAATTGTGTTTGCCGGCCGAGCTGGATGTGAAACGCGGGAAATGGAGTTTCGCCAATCTTCCCATCATTCCCGATGAATTCGCGCTGAAGCCGATCGAAAAAACGAAGACGCGTTTCAATTATCTGAAAAGGCTGATCAAACGCCCGGACGTGACCGAACTCATCAACGCCTGCGACGCCGGCCGTGAAGGTGAACTCATTTTTCGGTACCTCGTAAAATTAACCGACAGCAAAAAGCCGGTGCGGCGTCTGTGGCTGCAATCGATGACCGCGGAGTCGATTCGCTCTGCCTTCGAAAATTTGCGCACGGATAAAGAAATGATTCCGCTGGCCAAGGCGGCGGTCTGTCGTTCGGAAAGCGACTGGCTTGTGGGGATCAATGGCACGCGCGCCATGACCGCTTTTAATAATAAGACGGGCGGTTTCCAGCTAACGCCGGTCGGCCGGGTGCAAACGCCGACGCTCGCGATTCTGACAGAACGGGAGGGAAAGATTCACGAGTTTAAGGCACGGACATATTTTGAAGTGTTCGGCGACTTTGAGGTTAAAGCCGGCAATTATCGCGGGCGCTGGTTTCGCGAAGACTTCACCAAGAACGGTGAAGAAGATGCGCGAGCGGAACGGATTTGGGATGCCGCCGTCGCGGAGGAAATCAAAACGCGTTGTCTTGGCAAAACCGGCATTGCGACGGAAGAACGCAAACCGACGACGCAAGCGCCACCGTTACTCTATGACCTAACGAGTTTGCAGCGGGAAGCGAACGGCCGCGGTTTTAGCGCCAAGCGCACTTTGCAAATCGCGCAGCAACTTTACGAGCGTCACAAGGCGATCACTTATCCGCGAACCGATTCGCGATATTTGCCCGAAGATTATCTCGCCACCGTGAAGACGACGCTGGGAAAGATCCAGAATCCGACCCTCGCGGCGCATGCGCGCAAAGCGCTCGATAATCAGTGGGTCAAACTGTCGAAGCGCATTTTTAACAACGCCAAAATTTCCGATCACTTTGCCATCGTTCCGACTGGCACTGCGCCTCAGGGCCTCGACGAATGGCAGCAGCGAATTTACGACATGATCGTGCGGCGTTTCATTGCCGTTTTCTTTCCGGCAGCACAATTTGAAATCACCACCCGCATCACGCGCGTCGAGAAGGACGCATTCAAAACGGATGGCAAAATCGTAACCGACCCGGGCTGGCTCGCGGTGTATGGACGCGAAGCTGCGGTTGCGGGCGAGGACGACGACAAAACACTCGTGCCGATTATACCTAACGAGCCGGCAAAGGTTCTCGATATCGAAGTCAAGCAGGATGAAACAAAACCGCCGGCGCGGTTTAACGAAGCGACGTTGCTCTCCGCCATGGAAGGCGCCGGCAAGTTGGTCGATGACGAGGAACTACGCGAAGCGATGCGTGAGAAAGGTCTCGGCACACCCGCGACGCGCGCGGCCATTATCGAAGGATTGTTGCACGACGGTTACGTGAACCGGCAGGGCAGGGAACTGATTGCGACCGCAAAAGGCATGGCTCTCATCACCTTGTTGCAGGGAATTGGCGCGAGCGCGCTGTGCTCGCCGGAAATGACCGGTGAATGGGAATACAAGCTCAAGCGCATGGCCAAAGGAGAGATGGAGCGCAAGGAGTTCATGACCGAAATCAAAAGCTTCACGCGCGAAATCGTGGAGAAAGCCAAGACCTTTGAAGGCGATAGCGTGAGCGGCAATTTCACGGTCGTGGATGTGAAGTGTCCGAAGTGTGGCGAAGGTCCCTACGATGAAGATTACCGTACCTTCAAATGCCGTAGCTGCGGTTTGATCATTTGGAAGACGATGGCGGGCCGGTTATTTAATGAGCAGGAAGTTGCCGAGTTACTGACGAAAGGGAAAGTCGGTCCGCTCGAAGGGTTCCGCAGCAAGATGGGCCGGCCTTTTAACGCGATCGTAAAACTCGGCGAAGATTTCAAACAACGATTCGATTTCGGTGAAGGTAGTAATGGCGCTGCCATCACAATCGATCCCGCAAAGCACGAGGCGCTCGGCTTATGCCCGCTCTGCCACAAAGGCCAGATCTACGTCCTCGACAACGCATACGCTTGCGAGAACGCCGTCTCGGCCGAGAAGACTTGCACCTTCCGCGTGAGCAAAGTGATTTTACAGCGCGAAATACCGAAGGAGCAGGTGCAGAAACTCATCGCAGTCGGAAAGACCGATCTGCTGCCGAAGTTCATCTCCAAAAAAGGCCGCGCCTTTTCTGCGCACTTAAAATTGGATAACGGCAAAGTCGGCTTTGAATTCGCCGAGAAAAAGCCCCGCGCCAAAAAGAGCGCTGCCAAAAAACCCGTTGAAGTGTAGAGGCGCTTGCGCCAACCCGTCGGCTTTTTGCTGGCCGGCTGCGTGACAGAATTGTAATCAGCGGACGAGGTACTTACCGTTGACACATTGCCTGCCGCCTCGGCAATGTCCTCGTTCGCATGAGGCTTTTTCAAATCGCAAAGGGGAGCATTCTCAGTTATCTGCTTTTGCTCGGTATGGTTGCTGTTGTTTCCGGCCAAAGCCCGCGACATAAGCCGCATCTGCACGCGGAAATGGAAAAATACGCCAATCCGCCTGCGTTGCTCTCGCGGACAGGTCTTTCGCCGCGCATGATCTCGCGATTTGATTCCTTCACCAGCTATCAGGTTAACGTCAGTGCGAGCGGCCTGAATATTACCGGTGACGCGGCGAACGAGCCCTCCATCTGCGTCGACCCGACCAACGGCAACAGGATGGCGATCGGCTGGCGGCAGTTCGATAGCGTCACTTCCAACTTCCGGCAGGCAGGCTGGGGCTACACGAACAACGGCGGCACCACGTGGACTTTTCCCGGCGTCCTCGAGAGCAACGTCTTTCGCAGCGATCCGGTCCTGGGCGCCAGTGATACCGGCGGCTTTTTTTATCTCAGCCTGCTCCAGACATTTTTCGACAACATGTGGCGCTCGCTTGATGGCGGGCAATCGTGGATGAACATCGCGCCGGCCAAGGGCGGCGATAAGCAATGGTTCACCATTGATAACACCAGCAGCACCGGTCACGGATTCCAGTACCAGCTTTGGAGCACCGACGGGAACAATTACAACGGCCGGCAGTTCACGCGTTCCACCGATGGCGGATTTACCTGGCTCAATCCAATCAACATTCCCAACAAACCCGCCTGGGGAACGCTAGACGTCGATACCAATGGCAATCTTTTTCTCGTCGGCGTGAACTTCAACACGAACCAGATTTGGTGCGAACGCTCGAGCAATGCTAGGAACAGCGCCGTGACCCCGAGCTTCGATCAAAGCACCGCCGTCAATCTGGGCGGCGACATCGATGTCGACGAATTTATCAATCCGGTGGGACTCGTCGGGCAGGCCTTTGTAGCGGTAGATCGCTCCGGCACCAGCCTCAATAACAACGTCTACATTCTCGCGAGTGTCTTGCCTACCGGCTTCACTACCGGCAGCGATGTGATGTTCGTGCGCAGCACGAATGGCGGGCAAACCTTCGGTACGCCTCACCGGATCAACGACGACCCGATCAATCACGACAAGTGGCATTGGTTAGGCACTTTTTCCGTCGCGCCTAATGGACGGATCGATTGCGTCTGGCTCGATACGCGCAACGCCGCGAACAACACCGATTCACAGCTCTTCTACTCTTACAGCACGGATGGCGGCGATAGCTGGTCGCCCAATGTCGCCGTAAGTAACTCCTTCAATCCGTTTCTCGGTTATCCGAATCAGAACAAGATGGGCGATTACATCACAATGGTTTCCGACAATACCGGCGGTAACGTCGCCTACTGCGCCACCTTCAACGGCGAAGAAGATATTTATTATGTGCGCGTCGCTCCGCCGGCTCCTGTTCCGCTGAGCGTAGTCTCTCGAAAGACTCACGGCGGCGCTGGAACCTTTGACGTTCCGCTTCCGATTGCCGGCAGCGCTGGGATCGAATGCCGCAGCGGTTCCGGGTCAAACTCAAACGGTCATCAAATCATTGTTACCTTCGCCAATCCGGTCACGGTTAGTGGAGTCACTGTGAGCAGCAGCGATAACCTCGCCACCGCCACGCAAAGCGTCAGTGGCGGAGTAGCCACAATTGATCTTTCCAATGTAACCGATGCACAAACCTTCACCGTCACGCTGACGAACGTGAACGACGGCGTTCACCTTGGTGATGTTGCAGTGAAAATGAGTGTGCTCCTCGGCGACACTACAGCGAGCGGCGGAGTAAATTCGTCAGATGTCAGTCAGGTCAAAGCGCAATCGGGCCAAGCAGCCGGCAGTTCGAACTTCCGCACAGATATAAACACCAACGGCTCGATCAACTCGAGCGACGTCAGTCTCGTGAAATCCAGATCTGGAATATCTCTACCGCCGTAAAGCGGTTCGCGATTATGAACGATTAGCAGTTGAGCAACATCACTGCTATGGAGCGATCGATTCTCGTTCGCTGCCGTGCACGTCTGGTCGCGACGGTCGTTACAATTTCGGCGTGTGTTTTTGCACGGAAACTTCCCAAACGAATGTGCCTTCGCGGCCGGGAATCTCGCGGGCGTCGGCGGGGCGTTTCTCGCCGCCTGTGATGGCGACGGGTACTCTCCCAAGACCAATCCCGCCGCCGGGCGCGATGATGTTTTGAATTCTTTGCTGCGCGTAGGGCGCGGCGAAATCTTCGACCTCGCGCCAGGTGGCGTGGTCGATCGCGGGAATTTCGATGCGCACGGTGACGATTCCGATGTCGCCTTCTGCGGGGCGCAGGACATGTGCGCTGGAGTTAATGGGGAAAACGACGTCGTAAATCAACGGCCCTGGGGGTACCATGCGCGGAGATTAAGCGGGTTCGTTGCGGGAACGCGAGCGAAATCTTTTTACGCAAGAGGCATTGACGCCACAAGTTATGGTGTGCTACTTACGAACGCAGCACTATGCGTTGTCCTAAGTGCGGATTTCGTGACGATAAGGTCATCGATTCGCGCCAGTCTCGTGATGGGAATGCGATCAGGCGCCGTCGCGTTTGTCTCAAGTGTTCTTATCGCTACACGACTTACGAGGAAATCGAGCGCTCGGATCTGCGCGTGATCAAGCGGGATCGGACGCATGAGATGTTCGATCGGCAAAAGCTGGTGCGAAGTCTGGCGATGGCGTGCGAGAAACGGTCGATCAGTCTGGTGACGCTGGAGCAGGCGGTGGACGATATTATTCACGAGCTGGAAACGAGCGGGCGCGAGGTCACGTCGGTAGCGATCGGGACGAAGGTGCTGGAGAAATTGCGCGAGATCGATGAGGTGGCGTACCTGCGTTACGCGTCGATTCATCGGCACTTCAAGGAAGTGGACGAATTTGTGGAAGCGATCCATGCGTTAGGCCGCCGGATCAAATCGAATACGGCGCAGCGTGAGTTGTTTCCGCCGGATGCGACGAAGGAGCTGGCAGGTCATGGTAGCGTTTAAAGAGGAATTTCCGTATCTGCGCTGCGACTCGGGGCAGCTGGTGGAGTTCGATCGAGCGTGGCTGCATGCGGCGATCACTCGCGCGGCGGATCAGGCTGGTTACCCGAGTTGGTGGCTGACGGAGCATGTGACGGAAAGCATTGCGTTCTATCTGCGGCTGCGAAATGACGAGACGGCGGTGGCGTTCAGTCAGCTCTCGCAAACTGTGCGCTATGTCCTGGGAGTGATCGGCTACAAGGAGATCGTTCCTTACTTCGCGCCGACACCGCCACCGATCACGATTTCACTTTTCGAAATCGCGCAGCAGGCGGGCGCTGGTTACGAGCTGGCGTTTTTCGATCATTTGGAAAAGCGAATCAACGCGCTGGTCGGGATCGGTATCGATAGCCTGCGGTTCTGCGGGTTGCAGGCGGGCATCAAACATTTGCAAGGCGTGAAGACATGGACGCGCGGATGCGATCGGTTGCGCGAGGAAGTGGTCTGCTTCATCCGGGAAAAGCTCGCGGGCACGACGGAGCTTCAGGAGATCAGCTGCTCGATTCGTTAGGCGCAGTTTTCGCCATGACGATTTTCGAAAAAATTATCGCGCGCGAAATTCCGGCGAAGATTGTGCACGAGGATGATGACGTATTGGCGTTCCATGATGTGACTCCGCAGGCGCCGGTGCATGTGCTGATTGTGCCGAAGCGCGCGATCGCGCGATTGAATGACGCGACACCGAACGACGCGGCGCTGCTCGGGAAGTTGCTGCTGACGGCGAAGAAGGTCGCGACCGATCTCGGCCTAACGAATGGATACCGGGTGGTGATTAACAATGGCCCGGATGCGGGTGAGAGCGTGCCGCATTTGCATGTGCATGTACTGGGAAAGCGCTCGTTAGCCTGGCCGCCGGGTTAGGAATGTGGGAGAGGCCTTAGCGCCCGATTTCTGGTAATGAGCGCGCGAAAGTCGCGGCACCAAGGCCGCTCCCACATTGCGGTTATTCTTTTACTATAACCGGGGTGCCATCGCGCGCGGCATCGAAGAAGTGCTTCGCCATTTCCCTGGGCATGCGAATACAGCCGTGTGACGCGCGGAAGCGCGGGACGAAGCCGGCATGCATGCCGTAGCCGCCGGTGAAGCGGAGGAAGAAGGGCATTTTTGCGCCGTCGAAGATCGCGCCGTGCGGCTTGGGATCTTTTCGTGTGCTGATATTTTTTTCCAGCACAAGGCCATCTTCGTCGATGTAGTCGCCGTACTCACTGGAGATGTGATCCGCATCTTTTTGAATCACGCGATATTTGCCGGGCGGAGTCTCATAATCCTTTTTCCCCGTCGAGATGTTCGATGCGCCGACGAGATGTTTTCCTTTGTAAAAATAGGCGCGTTGCTCATCGAGATGGACCACGATTTTCGGTGACCCTCTGTAATCCTCGCCGTGCCAGTAGGCCGGTTGCGCATGCGGCGCGGCGAGCGCGGTTTTTAATGCATCGGAAAAGACCTGGCGCTTCGTGTCCAATTGCGTCTGAAGCTCCGCGCAGCCTGTGCAAAACAGAAATGCGCACAGGCTAAAGGCGACTCGACAATTGGTGCGATTTGGGATCACAAAGGCGCGCATAGTAATGTGCGCTTGGTTGCGGGTCCAATAGGAAACGAATCGTGCGAAGAATAGGGAAAGTAGTTTTGGGCTCAATAGACGAATCCGGCACTGGAAATGTAGCAATGAGCATGCGCATTCGAGTTTTGTTTTTGCCGGCCATTTTCCCGTTAATCGGTCGATTGGAGCGACTGCGGCACGTGGGGCGAAGCTGGAACCAGGGCGTCCTTGCTTTAAATCTTAAGCGCCATCGTCATCGAGCTTGTGCAGCTGCGCGACTTGGGATAGTGAAACGCTCACGTTTGGCGAAATGAGACGATACCTTCCGTTCATAATTGTTGGCGTTGTCGCGCTTCTGACCGTGGGAAGTGGCGTACTGCTTTACCGAGCCCATCCGCCGACGGTGCTCAAAGGCGGCAACAGCGCGAACATTTCCAAGGCCGACGCCGACAAACTTCACGTCCGAGGAGATCGCGATGCGCAGGTCACTCTGGAAGAATTTGGTGATTTTCAGTGCCCGCCCTGCGGCACGATCTCAAGCCATCTCGATGATCTTGTGCGCGATTATAGCCCGCGTGTGCGGCTCATCTTTCGCAACTTTCCGCTGCCGGTCCACGCGCATGCCGCACAGGCTGCATACGCGGCTGAAGCGGCCGGATTACAAGGCCGTTTCTGGGAAATGCACGATTTGCTTTACCGCGAGCAGTTGGCATGGACCAAAGCGCCCGATGTCCTCGGCCTTTTCAATGCCTATGCCGGAGTGCTCGGATTGAATCTCGATCGTTTCAAAGCAGATATGCAAAGCCCTCAAGTGAAAGAGGCGGTGGAACACGAGCATGAGCAAGGCGCGAAGCGCGGTGTCATCAGCACGCCCACCATTTTCGTCAACGACGTCGGAGTATCTCCGCAATCCCTGAACGAAGCGGGCCTGCATGCCGCAATCGATGCAGCGCTTAAAGGAAGCGCCTCATCCTCACCGAAATCAAAATGACCGCATCACGCTCCCGCACAATCATCTTCACGATCGCGGCCGTGCTTTCGCTGGTTGGGCTCGCCGAATCGACTTATCTCACGGTGCAATTTCTCAGCGGCGAGACGGTTGTTTGCGCAGGCTCGACCGGTTGTTTTGAAGTACTTGGAAGTAAGTACGCGAGGATCGGGAGTTTTCCCGTGGCCGGCTTTGGTGCGCTGGCGTATTTTTGTGTCTTCACTTTCGCGATCTTTACCGCCTTCGGTTATCGGCGCGCCCGCACATTTTTTTCGCTGACGGTCTGCGCGATGTTCGTCTCCACGGTTTGGCTGCTTTATGTGCAGGCATTTCTTCTGCACGCATTCTGTCGTTATTGCCTGTTTTCCGCAGCGATTATCTTCTTCCTTACCGGCATCGTCGTAGCGAGTCGGCCTAACGACTGATGCGCGGGAAGCCGATCGCGCGCGATCGACAGCAGGGACACGGTGAGGGAGGGATTCGAACCCTCGGTACCCTTTTGGGGTACGGCGCTTTAGCAAAGCGCTGCTTTCGACCACTCAGCCACCTCACCAATGAGGTTCGAGAATATTGCAGGAATCGTTTATTGCCAATTGATTTGGCTCGCTTGAACTCGCCCGGCAAAAATTCCGGACAACTGCGATCAATATCGGCCGTCGTTCGGAAACAACGCGATTAATGTTTTTTCCGAGACTTCGCCGGAGTCGGAGAAGGCTTGGATCCGAAAACTTTCTTCAACGTGTTTCCAATTTTACCGAATGTCGTTGGAGTCGGCTTTGGTTTCGGCTTGGAAGATGATCGGCTGTGCGTGCGAAATTGAAACGCGACGTTCGTAGATTTGTCATTTTCGATTGCGACGGTTTGAGTCCGATCGGGGAAATCCGCGTGGCGTCCGGTCAATTCTTGTTTCCCAAGAGGGAGATCGGCAGTAAGCGGAGTGTGGCCGAGAGAATGTTGGCGCAGAAAAATCTCCGCGCCATCTGGCGTGCTGCTGATCGTCGCGGTGCCGTGCGGAAAAGTGTAGTTAACCGGCAAAGTCTCGCCCGCCTTCAATGAAACTTCGGTGCGATTGTCCGGCCATCCGTCGTTGTGAAGGAAAATGGTGTAGGGGCCGGGAGGAATGTCGACAACCGATGCAGGTGCTGTTCCGCTGCGAACGGGCTCAGTCGTCGGTGCGGGTGGAGCCGCAATTACGCCTGCGTAAATTGCGAAAGTCGCAGCGGGCGGAGTGGTCGTCAGCTGCAGCGTTCCGTTTTGCGTTGCAACAGTTGGCTTAGCCGCAACGACCGGCGTCGAAGGCTGCGAACTCTTCTCCGAATTTAGCGATCTCGGTGGCGCCATAAGATTCCGCACTGGAATCGGCGTTGCGGAATTCGTCTGCGATGAAGGCTCGGACGCATAACCGATTGCCGGGGCCGCTAGCGTTGCATCTTTAGCGAGCGCTTCCGTCGGCGTGCGATGCAAATGCTGAATCGTAAAAATCACAAGCAGAATAACGAGAATACCGCCGCCGAATGCGACGACATGTGAATTGATCCGCGGTAAACGTATCGCAGGCCTCTTTGGTTTATCGGATAGATGAATTGGGCTCCCGAGCCGCAAGCGCCGCGCAACATCAGCCGCTGTCTTTGGTCTTCGTTCGGGTTCTTTCGCGAGGCACGCCGCAATTGTTTCTTCCCAATGTTTCGGGATCGGATCGCCCTCGATTTTAAATTTTATGCGACGCTGGGTCATCGTCGGCGCAGTCACTTCGCGGACTTGCAACGGCACGTTGCCGCCGTGGAATGGCGGTTTGCTCGTAAGCATTTCAAACAGGAGCGCGCCCATCGAATAGACGTCGTCAGATACCGATGGATCTTCGCCAAGCATTTGCTGCGGGCTCATGTAGTTCATCGTTCCGGCCGATGTGCGAACGCTGACGCAACTCATCGATTCACGTAGACTGCAAGCAATGCCGAAATCGGTGATCTTCAATTCGGAGCGACTGTTCACCATCAAGTTTGCCGGCTTAAGATCGCGATGAATAAGCCGGACGGTTTCGTGTGCGTAAGTCAGCGCATCGCACAACGACGTGACCCACGGAATGAGCTCCACGACTTCAAAACATTTTGAAGGCTGCTGAACGCGCTGATAAGAAAGGGTCGCGCCGTCCACGTATTCCATTGAAATGGCAGCGGTGCGGCCGTCTTCGATGAAGTCAAAGATGCGAACAATGTTCGGGTGTGTGAGCAAGAGACTTTTGCGCGTCTCGCGCTTCAAATCTTCCTGTGCTGAAGCGTCGAAACAGATCGCCTCGGGCACGAGCTTCAAGGCAACAAGCCGATCGAGGCTGTCATCACGCGCCAACCAAACGATGCCCATTCCTCCGCGTCCGAGAACCTTTTGCAGCGTGAAGCGGCCGAAGAGTTGGCTACCGCCAACCACGCCGCGCATTGTTTGACCGAACTCGGCCTGCTCTTCTTCGGTCGTCCGGTTGTACATGTAACACACGGAAAAAGCAGGGGTTGTGCCCCGTAGACCTCTGGCACGACTTGAGCTTGAAATAAATCCGTGGCTAATGGGACCCTCGGAGGCTGGCTGAATATCGGCGATCGACAATTTCCGCTTGTCGGCAAAACATTTTCGCTCGGCCGGACGAAGGACAACAATGTTGTCTTTACCTCGAACAAAGTTTCGCGCCGGCACGCGCTTGTGCACGCGCAAGGTGGCTCCGAGTTTTCTTTAGTTGATCTCGGCAGCAGCAATGGAACTCATCTTAACGGACGGCGCGTCATTCATCCGGTGGTGTTGCAGGATGGCGATGTAATCCAGATCGGCGAAGAGAGCATGGTCTTCAGATTGGAGACTTTTCAAACGCCGGAAGAAGAATGGTACCACACAGAAACACAATTAACGCAGCGAGAAGTTAGCGAGCTGACCTGCTGGTTTCTCGTGATGGACATCGAGAATTTTGTGCAGTTAAGCGCTGATCGACCGACCGAAGAACTAGCGCGGACGGTTGGCGCATGGCTGGCAGAATGTCAGCGCGTCGTTGAAGGGCACGGCGGCGCGCTCAGTAAATTTCTTGGTGATGGTGTTCTCGTTTATTGGAACGCGCGTTTCGCTGATCCGGCTGACGTCGTTGCCACTCTGGCTATCCTGCGCACGATGCAGTCCCGTCGTCAGCCGCCATTCCGGTGGGCTCTGCATTTCGGTAACGCGGCATTTGGCGCGGCCTCTGCGCCCGGTGAACTCAGCGCGATCGGCCAGGACTTAAATTTTCTGTTCCGGCTCGAACGTCTTGCGTCGGATAACAAATTTTCCTCGATCATTAGCGAAACGGCGTATTCGCATCTGAACTCGTTGATCGAAGCGCAACCGCTCGGTTCCTTCCCTATAAAAGGTTTCCAAGGTGAGTACTCCGTTTTCGGATGTGGCCCAAGCACTCAGCCGGTTGAGGAGAATTCAAACGGCAGCGAACAATTTTTGCGCGGTTGATTCCGCGATCGAGTTCCGAGCGGATTCAAGAACAATCGTTTCATCTTCGCTCGCCCCGAACACAACTATCTGCGTCGCATTCGCCAATTTTTGCGCCGTTTCCACCATCTGGTCGATCTGCTCGTCATCGTGCGAGGGATCGTGATGAAATAAGGCAAGCCTGCGAACATTACCCGTCTTCGCAAGCGAGACACTCTCCTGCAAACAACCGTGACCCCAGGCAATGCGTTTTTGGTATTCCGCCTGCGTGTACTGAGTGTCGAGAATCAACAGGTCAAGATTTTGCACGAAATCGGTGAGCGCTGTTTGTCGTGAATCAGCCAGGCCGACACCGTCTTGATAAGGTTCGTGATCGGGAAGGTAACCGATGGCGTGTCCGTTGGCTTCGATGCGAAACCCTGCGCAGCCGCCCGGATGATTGAGAGCGATGCTACTGACCGAAAAATTCCCGAGGTGCGTCCGATCATGGGCAAGTTCTGTAATTTCGCTTACGCCACTCATTCGCTCGAAACCAACCGGAAAACACATTGGCCCCATCTGGTTTCGCAGAGCGCGTTCCAGCACATCTCTGCGGCCGTGAGGCGCGATAATGCGAATGCGATTCTGAACCGAATATGCGGGTCCGAAAAAAGGTAAACCCTGGATATGATCCCAATGTGTGTGCGAGATGAGAAGAGTCGCGTTAATCGCGCTCGCGCCGAATTTCGTCGCAAGATCGTCGCCGAGATTTCGGATGCCCGTCCCGGCGTCAAGGATCAACAACTCGCCTCCGCAGCGCACTTCGACGCACGAAGTGTTGCCACCATAACGTGACATCTCTCGGCTGGTTGACGGAATGGAACCGCGGACTCCACGGAACCGAACGGTGAGCGCACTGGAACAAAATGGAGTCATTGAAAATGTCATGCTCCCAAGGGAAGATCGATTTGGAATGTTGTGCCGCTGCCATCACTGCGAACGGATATTGTTCCCTGGTGCGCTTCGACGACGGCCTTGCTCACCGCGAGTCCGAGTCCGGTACCATTTGATTTCCCGTGCGTGATGAAAGGTTCGAAAATGTGCGGTAAAAGCTCATGCGGAATTCCGCAACCGGTATCCGAAAGTTCGAAGCGAACGTGGTCATCGATTTGCCTAACGAGAAATCGCAGGACGTGATCGCCGTTTGCTTTCATCGCTTCACGCGCGTTGCGAATGAGATTACCAAAGACGCGCAAAAGTCGGTAGCGATCCACGCGCAACGGACCGTCGTAAATCATTTCGATTTTTACGTCGATGTCCTGGCCGCATCTGGCAAAGTCAGGCTCGAGATCGCGCAGCAGATCAGAGACGTCGACCGATTGCAGATTGAGTTGCGTTTTGCCGCGCGAATAATCCACCAACTCGCGCGCCATCATCTGCATTTTCTCCACCGCATCGCGAATCAATTTCGCCATTCGGTCTGTTAGTTCGTTCTGGATCGTTCCTTGAATCACTTCGCACGCGCCCCGAATGCAGGCGATCGGGTTATTCATGTCGTGCATGATCGAACTAATCGTTGTGCCCAGGAGCGAGAGGCGTTCATTACGCATCATTTCTTCAATGAAGCGCTGATTATTGTGTCGCAGGCGCTTGGTGATTGAGCGCGTGAAATTCGTCAAAACGACGTGAGGCGCCAGGTGCAGAAGTAAATCCCAGCTTTCGCGGTCGATTTGTCCGAGAATCGTATGACCAACCGCGGCGGCCTGTGCCGAACGCGCGCCGCTGTCGACGAGCGCCATCTCGCCGAAAAAATCTTTTTCCATCAAATAGGTCAACGTCTCCTGTTGCCCGCCACGTCCGCTCTTGGAAATTTTTACCGACCCGTGGGCAATCAGATAGAGCGCGTCGCCCGGTTCGTTCTCATCGAAGATGATTTCCTGAGGTTCGAAATTTAAGAGCGCAATGTGCTTTTCGATTTGTCCATAAGCGGTTTCGCTGATGCCCAGGAGGAGTTCGTTATCGCGAAACGGCTCGCGCAGAGGCGATGGCGGCAACGAGAGATCTTGTTCGGCAAGAGTGGTCGTATCTTGTGAGGGCATAAGGTTCCCTGCCTGATCGTAACCGCGGCAGTCGCTCGACTAGATCAAAGCACAAAGAATACCCGGTGAGTCCCGTTCACCGTGTCTTTGCGTTGAATTGGCGATTGCCAATTTCCGATTCCCCATGGAATGGGTTGGCATGTTAAGCGAAGGAGAGGCGCTAACTAGAATCCTGGACCGCGTTCAACCATTGCCCCGCCGCATGGTTCAATTGGAGCGCGCACGTGGCTGCTTTGCCACTCGAGATATCGTCGCGCGATTACCACTGCCGGTTTTTGATAATTCGGCAATGGATGGTTATGCCGTTATCGCGACCGACTGCGCACTAGGAAAACGGTTGCGTGTCATTGGCGAACAAGCGGCTGGGATTGATCGAAAGCTGCAACTGGGAAGCGGCGAAGCGATTCGGATTTTCACGGGCGCTCCCATCCCGTTAGGCGCGGATGCTGTCGTGATGCAGGAAGATGTCACGGCGGATTCGGATTCCGTCGTCTTAAACACAGAAGTCAGCGTCGGTGAATTTGTGCGCCGTCGCGGCACCGATCTGAGCGAAGGACAGAAAATTCTCTCATCTGGTGAGAAGCTTCGTCCGGAAAATCTGGCATTGCTGGCGGCACAGGGATTTTCGGAAATCGAAGTCGGCGGCTTTGTGCGCGCGGCCATCATTTCGACAGGGGACGAGCTCGTGTCGCCGGGAAAACCACTCCAAGCCGGAGAGCTTTATGAAAGCAATTCCACTTTGTTGCGGAATTTTCTCGAGGAAAACAGAGTGTCAGTGGAAATGGTGCGCGCCGTGCCCGATCGAACCGAAGAGTTGCGCGCGTCGCTTCTAGAGGGACTTAAACATGACGCCTTGATAATAAGCGGCGGCGTTTCTGTTGGCGATCACGATTTGGTTCGACCAATGTTGAAAGAACTAGGCGCCGAAATTGATCTGTGGCGCGTCGCGATTAAACCCGGAAAACCATTCCTCTTCGGGCGACACGAAAACTGCGCGATCTTCGGACTGCCGGGCAATCCTGTTTCCGCATTTGTCACGTTTCTTGTTTTCGTTCGACCCGCGATTCTCAAAATGATGGGCGCGGACGATGAATCGATATCATTGCGCAGGGTGCCCGCGCTTTTGAAAACCGATCTTAATAATGACGGCGATCGCGCTCATTACTTACGCGGTAGATTGCACAACGGCGAGTTCACGCCAATCGGTCGCCAGGAATCGCATGCTCTTTACGGGCTGAGCCGATCGAATGCCTTGGTGCGCGTCGACGCCGGCGAGAAGTTAGCCGCGGGCAATATCGTTTCCTTATATTTATGGAATTGAATGACTCGTTTGACACTCCTCGCGAGCATTTTAGCTTAAGCGCGCTTTGAACACAGCTCTTGCCATAGTCCCCCCTCCTGAAACGTCGGCTCAATTTCGTGCCGACGCGGAAAAACTATCCGACATCATCATGGAGTTGCAGCGGTGCTTTGTGTTGCATCTTTCCAAAGAACTGGCACCCGGCAACGTTTCGTTCCCGCAATTTTTTCTCCTCGCTTATCTCGACCAAAAAGAAGTGCTGACGATGTCGGCGATCGCGCAAAAAATGGGGCACACCACTGCGGCAGCGACTGGTCTGGTCGCGCGTTTGGAAAATCTCCATTACATCGTGCGTTCCAGCGCGAGGGAGGATCGGCGGAAGGTGATGGTTTGCATCACGCCGAAAGGAACCGCGCTCGTGCGCCGCATTCGCGAAGAGATGGTCTGCAATTTGATTAAATTGATGGCCCATCTCGAGCCAGAGGAGCAAAAGGCGTGGCTTCAAATTTACACGAAAATTTACGGCGTCTGCCAGGCGGAACAGGCAGCCGCCAGCAGCCGTTAACGTGTTAGCTGGCAATCGTCTGCGCCATTGCTAGACTGCGCGCTCAAGTCGAGACCGTTTAGATTACCATGCGACTCATCCGTATAAACATCCTTACTTTCCTGGCGGTTTTCATCCCGGCGTTTGTCGCGAATGCGGGAGAAACCGACGTAACGACCGAATCCTATACCAAAGCTTCCGCGGGTATTCCGCGTTTCACGCTCGATCAGGCGATTCTCACGGGTTTGCAACGGAATCCCGACATCATGCGCGCGCGCGAAGACATTGAGCGAACAAAGGGTCTCTACATTGAAATGCGCGCGGCGATTTTGCCCCAGCTCGGGGCGACGGGTCAATTTCAAGATGTCGATCCGCACTTGCAATCTTTTGGCACGAATAACGGACTCGGCATCGTAAACACGGGCACGGAACGCAGCTATAGCGTGCAACTTGAAGTGAGCCAGGCGATTTTTGCCGGCGGCCGGATCATCTCGCAAATTCGCTCCGCTGATTTCCAGCGCGACAGCAGTTACTACGCTTTTCGTAATGCGATCGATCTCATTATCTCGACCGTGCGGCAGCAGTTTTATCTCGTCCTGCTCGATCGCGCGCTCATTGGTGTGCAGGAAGAATCCGTCAATCTGTTGCAGAGCCAGTTGCAGGATCAGCAGAATCGATTTGAAGCGGGAACCGTTCCGCGCTTCAACGTGCTGCAAGCGCAGGTCGCGCTTTCCAACCAATATCCGCAGTTGATCACGGCGCGGAATAATTATCGCATCGCGCAGCTCCAACTCGCGAAAACTCTTGGCCTCGATTTCGATCCTAATCGCGGGAATGCCGCACCGCTCGAATGTGTCGGCGAACTAACCTCCGTTCCGCGAACAATGCCGCTCACTCAGGCGATTGCCGTGGCCAAGGAAAATCGACCATTTCTCAAGCAGCAGAAAGCGACTGTCCTCTCGAATCGCGCACAGATCGGAGTCGCGCGTTCGGGATTTTTCCCGCAGATCAACGCGACTGGCGGTGAGGAACTGCGCAGTTCTCCTTTCACCGATAATATTCGCGATGCCCGCAACGGGTACATTATTGGCGCGACTGGAACATGGGCGATTTGGGACATGGGCGCGACTTATGGACGCTTGAAGCAAGCGCGTTCGATTCTCGAGCAATCGAAAATCATGCTCGATGACGACGTGCGCCAGGTGGAACTCGAAGTGCAACAGGCTTTCTCGAATCTGCAACAGGGCCGGGAGTTAATTCAAAGCCAGGAGAAAAATGTCGAGCAAGCCAATGAGGCATTGCGGTTGGCAAGTGCGCGTCTTGGCGCAGGAGCCGGCACGCAGCTTGAAGTCCTCGACGCCCGCGTGCAGCTAACAACCGCGCAGTCCACTCAACTTCAAGCGCTCTACACTTACAATGCTGCGGTCGCCGAATTCGATCGTGTTACCGCGACCGAGGTGCAGTATTCCACCAGACTCGATGAATCATCGACGAGGAGAAAACTGAAGACCGATGCTGCGCCGACGCCTGCGCCCAAACCAACGCCGCTGGAACTAAACGAACCGCAGGAAACGACGCGGACCACGACAACCACTTCCCGGCATTCCACGTCTGGAAAATAGCAACCTGCCGACCGAGCAATTCGCGGCCTTGCGCCGCGCGGATTGCCGCCACGCCTTCGTTCGCCGGGTGCCCGGGATCGATGTTTCCTACGACAAGGCGGAAGTCCTCACGCGTCTCGATGTTGTCCATCGTCAGGTCCGAGACTCGTTAGGGCAGCAAAAGGCTGCGTTTGTTACCGCGGAACAAGTTCACGGCAGACAAGTGGCGGTAATCGATTCGCCCATTTCAGTTGATCGTTGTTTCGACGCTTGCGACGGACTGGTGACCGACCAACGCGACGTTTGTCTCGGAGTTTACGTCGCAGATTGCTGCGCTGTTTTCCTCTTCGATCCAATTCGTAAAGTCATCGGTCTGGTGCATTCCGGGAAAAAAGGAACAGAGCTCGGAATTGTTGCCGAAGCGATCGCGTTGATGAAACAGCGCTTCGACTGCAAAGCTTCCGATCTGATCTTGCAATTGAGTCCGTGCATTCGGCCGCCGCATTACGAAATCGATTTCGCTGCGGAAATCGTCAGGCAATGTCGAGATGCGGGCGTCGAAAACGTGCATGATTGCAACATCTGCACCGCATGTGATCTGGAACATTACTATTCCTATCGCGCAGAAAAAGCGCGCACCGGACGAATGCTTGCGTTGCTCGCGCTCGCCTGAACTTTCGCGTTCCGCCAGCTTCGTCATCCTGAGCGAAGTGAAGGACCTCACGAAAACACAAGGGACATTCGTGAGATCCTCGCTTCCGCTCGGGACGACGGCGGGTCTGATCTCAGGTCGTTTCTTGCTTCCGGTCCTCGCCGTAAAATACGGCAGTCGTTAATATCCCACTCGGTAAATCCTAATCGGCGAATTTGCGGTCGCTTCCGCGATACGCGCAGATCCCTCGCTTCTTCGCGCCCGCGATAAAATCGAAAAATTCACGCGCGGCTTTGCCCCATTGTTTTTCCGCTGCACTTGTGAGCGCCTGGCTCGTATTCAATCCGCTCGTATAAATCAATTTGAATGCAGCCTTTAACTCTTCGCGCTCATCGCGCGTGAAGCTGGCACGTTTCAAACCGACCACATTCAATCCAATCGCGTAGTTCAGCAGCGCCGCCATCACGAATGGCGGAACATCGACGCTAAACGCGGAACCTCCCTGAGTGATCGCCAATCGCCCCACGTGAATGAATTGATGAAAAACGCATCCGCCACCTAAAAATGCGTTGTCCTGGATTTCGACATAACCGCCTAACAAGCAATTATTCGCAATGATCACGTTGTTGCCGATCGCGCAATTATGTCCAACATGTGCGCCGACCATGAGGAAATTTTTGTCGCCGATGGTCGTGGCGCTTCCCTCTGCGGTCCCGCGATGAATCGTGCAATGTTCGCGGATCGCGTTGTTGTTTCCGATGCGAACGCCGCTGCGCGTTTGAAAATTGAAGGCGAGATCTTGCGGCGCACTTCCGATGATGGCGCCATGACCGATCACGTTGTGTTCCCCCATCTGGACATCCCCTTCGATGACGACGTGCGAGCCGATAACCGATTTATTTCCGATTACCACTTGCGGTCCGATGACAGAATACGGACCGATTTCCACGTCGCTTCCAAGTTGCGCCTTGGAATCGATCAGCGCTGTCGAATGAATGCTCACAACACGCCCGCTTCCTTAAAACTGAAATAGGCCGCGCGGCCTTCCGCCGGCGCGCCAATGATGATGTGATCGAGCAGGCGAATTTGTAAAAGCTCCGCCGCTTCGTTTAATCGTCTCGTTAGGCTGTGATCCGCCTGACTCGGCGCTGGATCGCCAGAGGGATGATTGTGCACCACGATTACGGCGTAGGCGGACGAAATAATTGCCGGCCGAAAAACTTCGCGCGGATGAGCAATGCTTTCGTTAACGCTGCCGACTGACACTTCTTCAATGCGCAGCAAATGATATTTTGTGTCGAGCAGAATCACACGCAGCGATTCCTTGTGCAGCATGCGCATTTCCGCGGCGACCAGATCGCAAACTAATTCCGGCGAGTCGATTTTCTTTCGCGCGAGCGATTCGCGCGCGAGGCGCTGGCCCAGCCCGAAGGCCGCAACGAGTTGCACCGCTTTTGCCTGACCAATTCCGCGGATTGCAGCGATCTCCTTCACCGTGCAGCGGCTTAATCCGCCGAGCGAGCCGTATTGGGCAAGAAGTTTGCGCGCCACCTCCACCGCATTCGCTCCTGGCAGTCCCGTCCGCAACAGGATCGCGATCAATTCCGAATCGTTTAGCGCGGCTGCTCCGCGGGCGATTAATTTTTCGCGTGGCCGTTCATCCAACGGCATCTCGCGGATTTTTAATGTGGGAGCGGCTTTGGTGCCGCGATCATCTTGCTTCATCCGCTCTCGGTCGCGGCATTGCGCCGCTCTTACCACAACTCGTTAGGCGTGAAATTGATCGATCAATTCCCGTAACGCGTCGCCTAACTGCAAGAGAGCGTCTGTGTAGTTATTCGTGGGGAGATGATCTAGTTCGTGCTGCGCTTTGCGAATCAATTCCTGGCCGAGATCGACCGATGCACTTAGTGCGCCGTCGTTCGAATGAGATTTCAATAGTTGTGCAATCTCGTCCGACTTGTCGTCGAGAATGAGCGCGCAGAAACGTTCGCGCTCAATCGCAGAAGCTGATTGCAACAACATCAATACCGGCAGCGTCAGCTTGCCTTTGTGGAGGTCGGTTCCAAGCGTCTTGCCCGTTTCCTTTTCACTGCCGGCGATATCCAGGCAATCATCGTAAATCTGGTAGGCCGCGCCGATTTTCATGCCGTATTCTTTGAAGACGGAAATGACCGCGGGGTCAGCGCCGCTTAACATCGCGCCCAATTCCGAAGAAGCGGCGAAGAGCGAGCCGGTCTTCATCTTCACGATGCGCAGATAATCTTCGGTCGCGAGATGCAAATCGAAACGGTGTTGCGTCTGGATAATTTCGCCAGAACAAACTTCGCGGGCCGCGCGTGCAATCGCACGACTCACATCGGCGTTTTCGAAATTCGTCGCTAGAGTCAACGCGTGCGCAAACAAGCAATCGCCAAGCAAAACACTGAGAGAATTGCCCCAGCGCGCATTCACTGTCGGCTGGCCCCGCCGGCGTTCCGCTTCGTCCATGATGTCGTCATGCACGAGCGTTGCGAGATGGATCAATTCCACGATTACCGCGAGATCAACGTGTTCGCCGTTAAGCTGGCCGGTGGCCCCGCCACTCAGCAAAGCGAGGAGCGGTCGAAGACGTTTGCCGCGACTTCCAACGGCGTAGGAAACGTAACCTTCGATCGCGGGATCGAATGCCGCAGCTTGTTGCGCAATGCGGGCCTCGACTTCTTCAAGTTGTGGCTGCACCAGTTGCGCCACCCGGGCCAGCGGTCCGTCAGGGGGCGCGAAAGCCGCAGCCGATTCGGTGAAAACTTCCACGCTGGGAGAATAGAAGGGGAGAGCGTGAGATGTCAAAGCCACAGACTGCTGGAAAATGAGTTATTTATCGGCGGCGCAGCCAGGACTCGAGGGCATATTTTTTCCCGGCAATATCCTCGGCGCGCCGGGTCAACGCCTCGTCGATCGATCCCGCTTCCGCGCGTAGGCAGAGCGCTCGCGCGAATCGTTTGGCGAAATCTGGCGACAATTTCTCACATTGAATACTGCCTTGCTGCAGGAGTCCTCGACGTGTCCGGCGCTGAGCCGCGCCCGCGATTTTCTCGCCGTCGATCATCACATCCGCTCGTACCGGATTCGCGAAACACGCGTCGGAAATTTTTTGCGAAGCGGAAGTCGCTAGCACGGCGTCCAAACCGTTTTCAATCAAAACTGTGCGAAGAGTTGTGTGAACATCAGAATACAAATCGAGCGGCAAGCGAATGATGTAACGATCCGTTGCGGGAATAACAATCGAGTAAGTGAGATCGTTCCCATGCAAAACAATCCCGCCTCCCGTCCATCGGCGCACGATCTCGCGGTCTTCGCTGACGCGTTCCACTTCCTCTACCTCCCCGAAATATCCAAATGAAACCGCAGGCCGCGCCCAACCATAGAAGCGAATCGCCGGAATCGTTGCGCTTTCGAGTAACGCTTCGTCAATGGCCATGTTCAACGGTGCGGATCGCCGTTCGTCATGATAAACGGTGAGCCGATCGAAAGTGCTCACACAACTCGTTAGGCGGAAATTTCTGCGAGGATCTTTTGCGCGGCCTCGCGCGGATTTGAATTCGCCGTAATGGGCCGGCCGATCACGAGATAGTCGGCGCCGTTTTGCAGAGCTTCTTTCGGCGTGCTGAAACGCTTTTGATCGCCGGGCTCCGACCAGCCTGGTCGTACTCCCGGAGTTACGATCTTGAGTTTGTCACCGAAACGCGCGCGCAACATTTTGATCTCATGCGGACTGGCAACGACCCCGTCCATTCCAGCCGCCGCGGCAAGATCCGCCAATCGCTGCACTTGCTTCTCGACGGATGAATCGATTCCAACTTCACGCAGTGTTTCTTCATTCGCGCTGGTCAAAACCGTAACGCCCAGCAGCAACAGATTCGCCGTTTTTGCAGCCGCCGCCGCCTCAAGCATGGCGCGACCGCCGCTCAGATGCACCGTGAGCATTTGCGCACCGAGCGAAGCGGCAGCGGCAACTGCACCGGTCACCGTATTTGGAATGTCACAAAGTTTGAGATCGAGAAAAACCTTTGCGCCGGTCTTCATCACCGCGCGCACAATTGCCGGTCCCTCCGCGGTATAAAGTTGAAGGCCGATCTTAAAAATACCGACCTCGCTGCTGAGTTGCTCGACCGTCCGCAACGCTTCCGCGGCCGTCGGAAAATCGAGAGCCACGATTAAACGTTCGCGTGGAGAGAGCGACTTCATCCTGTAAATATTCGCAAATTCGGAACAGGTTGGAATGTATGCAGCTTCGTGCGCCTGCGAAGATCAATCTTTCATTTCGGATTCAACACCGTCGTGATGACGGGTTTCATGAAATTGAAACCTTGATGGCTCCCATTGCGCTCTACGACGATCTCGTGTTGGCGCCTAACGAGTTAGGAATTGACTTTCATTGCAACATCGCCGCGCTCTCGACCGATAATCTTGTCGTGCGCGCCGCCGAATTATTTTTCGAACGAGCGAAACGAAGACCTGCGATTCGCATTGAGCTGAAGAAAAACATTCCCCACGGCGCGGGACTGGGCGGTGGCAGCAGCGATGCCGCGACGACGTTGCTCGGCTTGAACGAATTTTTCGGAAACAAACTTTCTCGCGACGAGTTAGCCGAACTCGCAACAAGAATTGGATCGGACGTTCCTTTTTTTATTTTCCAAAGTGCGGCCATCTGTCGCGGGCGAGGGGAGATCGTTGCGCCTACGAAAGTGAAAACATCTTTGTATCTGCTTCTTCTCAAACCTGAATTCCCCGTTCCGACACCGTGGGCTTATTCGCGCTGGAAAGTCTCGCGCGAGCTTCCGGATATTTCCTATGCGACCCAGGAATTTAACGGCCTCCAATTTGCGAACGATCTGGAGCGCCCGGTCTTCGAGAAATTTGTTTTTCTCGCTGAAATGAAGCTGTGGTTGCTGCAACAACCGGAAGTTGGCGCAGCTTTGTTGAGTGGTTCCGGGTCGACTGTTTTCGCGGCGCTTAAAAATTCCGCGGATGCAGAAGCGTTATCGAAACGCGCTCAGGCCGAACTCGATCCGCAGCTGTGGACCTACCGCTGCGAGACGATCTGAATCATTCGCCCGCGCTTTTGCGCAGCTTTGCCCGCGCATATTCACGATTCAGTTTGGCAATAAAACTCGCGCTGATCTCTGCCGGACAAACTGCTTCGCATTCGTAGGTGTTAGTGCAATTGCCGAAACCTTCAGCATCCATCGCCTGTACCATTTTCAAAACGCGCCGGCCGCGTTCCGCATCGCCCTGTGGCAGCAGTGCGAGATGCGAAACTTTCGCGGACGTAAAAAGCATTGCCGATGCATTCGGACACGCTGCGGCGCACGCACCGCAGCCGATGCACGCGGCTGCCTCCATCGCGAGATCGGCATCATGTTTTGGCACCGGAGTTGAGTTTGCTTCCGGCGCGGAACCAGTGCGCGCGGAAACGAAACCGCCCGCTTGCACAATGCGATCGAGCGCGCTGCGATCGACGACCAGATCTTTAATGACGGGAAATGTTCGCGCGCGAAATGGCTCGACCACAATGCGCGCGCCGTCGCGGAACTTTCGCATGTAAAGTTCGCACGCCGCTCCGGGATGATCGGGACCGTGCGCTTCTCCGTTGATGTTCAACGAACACGTTCCGCAAATTCCTTCGCGACAATCGGAATCGAACGCAATCGGTTCGTCTCCGCGCCCGAGAAGTTGCTCGTTCACGATGTCGAGCATCTCGAGAAACGATGTGTCCGGCGAAATATCGCTCGCGGCGTATTCGACGAGTTTGCCTTTCGCGTTGCGATCTTTCTGGCGCCAGACTTTGAGTTTGAAATTCATTTATAACTTCTCTGCGTCAGCTCAACCGTTTCGAAATGTAACGGTTCACGGTGGAGTTTCGGCGGCGCGACGTTTCCGTTTCCTTGAAATTCCCACGCGAAAACGTCGGCAAAATTTTCGTCGTCACGTCGTGCTTCACCGTCCGGTGTTTGATGTTCCTCGCGAAAATGTCCGCCGCAGGATTCGTCGCGCGTCAGCGCATCGGTGCACATTAGTTCGGCAAACTCCAGGAAATCGGCGACGCGTCCGGCGCGTTCGAGCGATTGATTAAATTCTTCGCCGGAGCCCGGAACATTCACGTTGCTCCAGAATTCCTCGCGTAACGTTGGAATTTTCTGAAGCGCTTCACGCAAACCCGCGGCGTTGCGCGCCATGCCGCATTTATCCCACAAGAGCAATCCAAGTTCGCGGTGAATCGAATCGACGGAACGTTTGCCGTTTCCGCTCAGCAATTTCTTGATCCGCGCACTCACGTTTTCTTCCACTTTCGCAAATTCCGGATGATCCGGCGATGGCCGCTTGCCGATCTGTCCGGCGAGATAATTAGGCAAGGTGTAGGGCAGAACAAAATATCCGTCGGCCAAACCTTGCATGAGCGCACTCGCGCCGAGACGGTTCGCGCCGTGATCGGAAAAGTTCGCTTCGCCGATCACGTGCAGACCGGGAATGTTGCTCATCAAATTGTAATCCACCCACAATCCTCCCATGGTGTAATGCACCGCGGGATAAATTCGCATCGGCGCCTTGTAGGCATTTTCGCCGGTAATTTTTTCGTAAATCTCAAACAGGTTTCCGTAGCGTTCGCTGATCGTGTCTTCGCCAAGTCGCTTGATCGCATCGGCAAAATCAAGATAGACGCCGCGTCCGCCCGGCCCGACTCCTCGACCTTCATCGCAAACTTCCTTGGCCGCGCGCGATGCGATGTCGCGCGGCGCGAGATTTCCGAAGCTCGGATATTTTCGCTCGAGATAATAGTCGCGATCGGCTTCCGCAATTTCCCTTGGCGGCTTCGCGCAATCCTCTCTGCGTTTTGGCACCCAGACACGTCCGTCGTTGCGCAACGATTCCGACATCAGCGTCAACTTCGATTGATATTCCCCAGCTACCGGAATGCAGGTGGGATGGATCTGTGTGAAACAGGGATTGGCGAAGAGAGCGCCTTTTTTGTAGGCGCGGTACGTCGCGGTGACGTTGCAACCGCGCGCGTTTGTCGAAAGGTAAAAGACGTTGCCGTATCCACCGGTTGCCAGCACGACTGCGTCTCCGACGTGGCGTTCGATTTTTCCCGTGATGAGACTGCGCGTGATGATCCCTTTTGCATGTCCATCGACGAGCACGAGATCGAGCATTTCCGTTTGCGGATACATGCGCACGGTACCGGCGGCGATTTGCCGGCAGAGCGCCTGATAACAACCGAGCAACAATTGTTGGCCAGTTTGTCCGCGCGCGTAAAATGTTCGCGAGACTTGCGCGCCGCCGAAGGAACGATTCGCGAGCAGGCCGCCGTATTCGCGCGCGAACGGCACACCTTGTTCGACACACTGGTCGATGATCAGATTGCTGACTTCAGCGAGACGATAAACGTTTGCTTCGCGCGAACGAAAATCGCCGCCTTTGATTGTGTCGTAAAAAAGACGAAAGACGCTGTCGCCATCGTTCTGGTAATTTTTTGCCGCGTTGATGCCGCCTTGCGCCGCGATGCTGTGCGCGCGGCGAGGACTGTCCTGATAACAGAAAGATTTAACGTTATAGCCCAGTTCTCCGAGTGTCGCCGCGGCCGATCCGCCGGCCAGACCGGTCCCGACAACGATGATCTCAAATTTTCGCCGGTTATTGGGCGCGACCAGCCTCGAATGATCCTTGTGGCTCTGCCATTTTTCCGCCAACGGCCCAGACGGAACGCGCGCTTCCAACGTGCCAATCATAGCTGTTGCGCCGGTTTCACCAGTCCCAGTAGAACAGCAACCGGAATAGCGGTGTAACCGACAAATATGGCCCAGGCAAAGATGCGACCGGCGAGTGCGAGGCGCGGCGTTAATTTTTTATCGTTCAAGCCTAACGACTGGAAGAAGCTCGATGAGCCATGAGTCAGGTGGAGCGTCAGCAGGAACAATCCGATAATATAAAACGCCGAGACGTAAACATTCTGAAATCCGTAAACCATCATCGAATACACATCATAATGATTGAGCGGATCGTGCTTCAGCAGCGGGAACCGCGAATCGATTTTGCGGACAGTGAAATGCAGAAGATGAAAAATGATGAACGCGAAAACGACAAGTCCGCTTACCACCATGTGGCGTGAAGCAAAACTTGCCTTCACATTTTCTTTCTTCGCATAGTTTTTTGGTCGCGCGCGGCGATTTTCAATCGCCAGTTTAATCGTGAAATAAATGTGCAACACGACAGTCAGCAGCAGAACGACCCGGACGATCCAGAGTAGCGCTCCCAGGTCGCGCAGATGCTGCGCGTAACCGTTGACCCAATCCGGTCCGAGAAAAATCTGCAGATTCCCGAGCAGATGACCGATCACGAAAAGGATCAGGATGATTCCGGTGATCGCGACGATGAATTTTTTGCCGACCGAAGATTTATAAAAGGCGTAAGGAGCGGTCACGGCAAATATTCCGCGGCTGGTCGGCACGCTGAACGACTTGAAACTATAAATCGCGATTGGAGTGTCAAGAAACTGTTCCGCTTTGGCGCATTTTGAGCGCTGAAATTCGCCGACACGCGCGAGTCAGTAGGCTTCGCAAATCTCGACGTCATGCAGTCGATTTGTTAGGTTCTGCGCTCAAACGGTGGATTGGAAAGGACGAAATCTCGCAAATTTTTTCTGGCAACCGCGGGTATAATCAGCAAAGTCGACACCTGTGTCTTTGCATCACCACCTCCCGGAGCTGATATCGCGAGCTATTTCCATTGCCCGGCATGGCACTGGGATATTTCGTAACGCTGCTCGAATGATCGAAGTTGGGTTCTGCCGATTGCCGGGTGTGCCCCGCTCCTGGAAAAAATGGCGGGATCAACGCAGCCGCATTTCAGATTACTCGTCGCCACGTTATCGACGAACTGGTCCGCTGCTCCTGCATTATCACATTTTCAAAAATGCCGGTGTCTCCTTCGAGTGGTCGCTCGAACAGAATTTCGGTGATCGCTTTGGAAGATACGATGACGTCCCAGGCAGTATTTTTTCAGGGAATGAAATCGCAGAGTATATTTCGCATAAGGACGAGTTGGCGGTGCTTTCCAGTCACCAGGCGACAATGCCGGCGCCGAACATTCCGGGCCGTGATGTCGTGACGAGCATTTTGATTCGCGATCCGATCTCGCGCATCCGGTCGATCTATTCCTTTGAGCGCCGGCAAAAAGAGCCTTCACCGGGTTCAATCAAAGCCAAGAAGGTGGATTTGAAAGGCTACGTGGAATGGCGATTGGCCACGACTCCTTCGATCTTATGCAACTATCAGGTTCACTTCTGTTCCCGAACGAAAGCAACGAGGCGTAATTTTTTGGTCGACGATTCGCATTTGCGAAAGGCCATCGCAAATTTGGATGGGATCGACATTGTCGGCACAGTACGGCGTTACAGCGACTGGCTTGCTTTGGCTCAGGTGATTCTCGCGGAGAAATTTCCGGATATTGCTCTGACAGTTACTAGGAAAAACGTGAGCGATATCAATCGCGATACGATTAATGAAGCGGCAATTCTCGAGGAGTTAGTGCGCGATCTCGGGCAAACGCTCGCGGATCATCTCTTGGAAGCCAACCAACTTGATATGTCGCTTCATCAAATCGCCGATGCCTTGCTCACGCGGCGGTTGGCCGAACGGGACGTCGATGTAGCTCTGCGCAATGCTTATACCGTCGCGCGAGAACAGCTTTTGCGATGACGCGGGCGTCGCTTTGACTAACCAAATGCCATTGATCAACGTTTGCCATTCGGCTTTCGCCTCCATAAAGTGAAATCCTCAGCGGGCGGCGAAAAATGTGATCAAGTGCGATCGCGAAAATTGCGTGCCGTGATTAGATAATCGCCCCACCGCATTTACCGGCGTTCACACTCGACCAAGCATGCGCGAACATTTTCCAACTCTGTTTTTTCGAGCAGGCTTACTCGGGCGCCACGCGAGTCATTTTTATCATAGCCTTATTCGAATGGTAGAAGTTGGTCTGCTCCGGGTTCGAAAGGAACCAGCATGGGCGGGTGTTCAGGTGGAGGACTTCGAGTTGGCTTCTTCAAGCAAAAACGATGGAAACATAAGTCTTACTTCTGAACCACCGGTGTCTCAGCAGAGGGAAGCATCGAACACAGTTTTTTCCCGGCCTGAAGAACCCGTCTCCAGTGCCAAAGAAAAAATAAATCCGGCAGAGGCGAAATTGATCATCTCGATTCATATCCCTAAAACAGGCGGAACGACTTTTCTTGATGTTTTGCAAGCGAGTACGCAAGAGTTTCTCTACTTGGATTACGGCAAGGGCATTAATCCAAGTGGAGTTTATCGAAACGGACAACGAACGAATGAGTCTTTCGAATCGATCGTAGACATCGATTCACTTCCCGGACGCAGCGCCATTCATGGACATTTTCGAGCCGGGAAGTACAGGGAAAAATTTCCACGCGCTGCTTACGTAACCTGGTTACGAGACCCTGTTGAACGTCTTGCTTCGCATTATTTCTTTTGGCAACGCACACCTTTCATGGATGATCCGCTTTGCAACCGAGTTATCACGGAGAAGATGACTTTCGAGGACTTCGCGCGCCTCGAGATCGCGCGCAACGTGCAGCATAGATTTCTCTCGCCGATCGGAGCGGACGGGTTTGCTTTTGTCGGCATCACCGAAGAATACGAACGCAGTTTGGAGCTGTTTCGCAGACTGATCTCTCCCAACACGACGTTTGCGCCGAAAGTGCAGAATACCAACCCGGAGCGTCAATGCGGTTTCTACGATCTCCCCTCAGGTGTGCGTGAACGAGTCCTCGCGCTCAACCAACTTGATGCCAGCACCTACATTAATGGAATCCGTCGGTTCCGACAGCTTTGCGAACGGGTAGGAATTTGATCGATCGCAATTGCCGAATGGTCTAATGAACGCAGAGCCGCGCCCGTCGCTTTCCACGCTCAAGCTGACCTGCGCGTACTCACACGAGCACTATCAGGAGATTGCCGGCCAACTCGAAAAGTTAGGGGAATACAAGCGGCGTCGCGAAATAGAAGAAAGCCTCTTAACCGGAGCTAACGAGTTTACCGTTAATGGTTACTGTTATCTTACAGCGCGTTACACAGACTTTTCTGTTAGGCTAACCCCGCCATCAGAGCCGAGCCAGCGCCCGCGGACGAATTGGCGTGAGACTCTTCTTTCGCACGACATTTACAGTAACCGGATGCGCGCTTCGATGCATCTCTTCGAGCAGACGCTGCGGCCGCGAAAGGATGACTCGATATTTATTTCCGAACTGCACGCACCACTCTATGACTGGCTGAAGCGGAGATATCGAAACACGATTGGGAGCGAATACCTGGGTCCTGACCTTGTCCCTGGAAGTATCGATGAACATGGCGTCCGCCATGAGTCGCTCACAGCCCTTAGTTTCCCCGATCGATCGATGCAGTTTGTTTTGAGCTTCGATTGCTTCGAGCATTTTTCCGATTACAAAGCAGGTCTGCGGGAATGTGCCCGCGTGTTAAAGGATGGCGGCAGTTTATTCCTGACGGTTCCGTTCCGACGCGATTCCGCGAAGAACATCATTAGAGCGAGAGAGCGCGAGGACGGAACTATCGAGCATCTGCTCCCGGCGGAGTACCATGGAGACCCGATACGTAAAGAAGGTTGTCTTTGTTACTACCACTTTGGCTGGGAATTACTGGATGACATGCGGGCTGCCGGTTTTCGGGATCCCAGAGCAAGCCTTTATTGGTCGCGTGAGTTTGGTTATCTAGGGACCGAGCAAATTCTGTTTCAAGCTGATAAGTGATCAATACGAAAACTACACCTTGAAGACCGACGCCGATTATAAGGAGAAAATAAACGAACAGTTGGAGCAGTATGCCTCTGTTGAGCTCTTACATACATTACCAGCTATCCGAGATTACTGGTTCCATAAGTTCGTTATGCCACGGGTCCGTGAGGTGTTTTATCGTGGCAAACGCAAGCAAGGTAACTTTTACGCACACTTCTTCGAAAATATTTTAAGGACTGCTCCGAACGGAGGAGCATGCCTGCTAAGTCTCGGAACGGGGGACTGCAAACTAGAGGTAGGAATTGTCAAAGAGCTGAGAGAGCGCGGCCTGGACCAGTTCCAATTTGAGTGTCTTGAGCTGTCGGAGTCACTTCTTCAGATGGGAAGGCGAATGGCTGAAAATGAAGACGTCTCGGACCTTATGGTCTTTTCGCAGACAGACATGAATGAGTGGACTCCCCGTCGAGAGTACAACGGCGTTATTGCTCACCATGCTCTGCATCATTTCGTTGAGTTGGAAAAGATATTCTCGGGTGTTATCCAATGTCTGGGTGACACTGGAATCTTTATGACGTGCGACGTGATCGGGAGAAATGGCCATCTCCTTTGGCCCGAAGTGCTCAGTATAATAGAATCTCTCTGGAGATCACTCCCGGAGGAAAAGACGTTTAATCATCAGTTTAAAAAGAAATACAAGGAGTTTCCGAATCATGATTGTTCGACGGCGGGATTTGAAGGGATCCGGGCGCAGGACATTTTGCCTTTGCTCGTCGATAATTTTTGCTTCGAATATTTTCTCGGCTACGGCGGCTTGACCGACCCATTTGTAGGTCGCGGCTTTGGAGACAACTACACGCCATCATCCAGTGACGATCGAGAGTTCATAGGTGCCATCCAGCTCATGAACGATACTCTCTGCGACGTAGGTTATTTGAAACCGACTCGCTTAATGGCCGTCCTGCGACCGCCCGGCCTTTGCGAACAAGCGCGGTTTTTTCGACATTGGTCTCCTGAGTTTTGCCGGCACCCGGTGTCGCCGCCCCCTTTATGAACCTGTCCTTTTCTGGGCGATTGCGTCGATTTTGGAGTGACGACGGGATTTTTCTCGTGCTGATGCTCGCGCTCTTCGCGCTCCGATTTTGGCCGGCATTTCTGCATGGACAGCTCTATGCGCCATTTCGGGATAATGTCTGGCTTTATGGCTCTCTTTTCTCGCGCACTTCGGAAATCGCTCTGAAGGCCAGCTTTCCCTATTGGATCGATACGGTGCTGGGCGGTTTCCCGGTTTACTCCACGCCACATTTCTCGGTTACTTATCCGTTCTACTTCTTTGGTCTGTTGAACTACGGCAAAGCAATCGACGTGATGTACACGTTGAGTTACCTCACATGTCTCCACAGCCTCTTTCTTTACCTAAACCTATACGTCATGCTACGTGTGGCGGGTGCAAAAGGACTGGCTTCTTTGTGCGGAGCTACCATTGGTTTGGTTTGCAGTAACACCGAGATCTATGCACACTGGATAACAATCGCAGCGGCCTTTAGCTGGTTTCCCTTATTGGTGGCGGGAATGATTAAGTTAGTCCGAGCCCCGCTCGCATTTGGAAGTATCGCGATATTTTCTCTTGCCGCAGCCTTGATCTGCGCGGCAAGTCCAGCTCAGCCGGTCATTCAGTCGGCCGTGGTCTGTGTTATATTTTTCACAGCCGCCCTTATTTGGCGGTGGCGAACGGATGGATTTCCAGCAGTACGGCAGTTGATCCTGGGATTAGTTATCAGTGGTGCTCTTGCCTTCGCTTTGGCTGCAGTTGCGTTTCTCCCGATGGCCTTGGCAACCAGCAAGATGATTCGAGCGGTCGGGCACCATCCACCGGTCATAGGCCACGCGTCGCTTCCGTGGGAGAGTTTTAACGCGAGCCAGCTTGCACCGGGTGCACTGAGTCATCTTCTTTTCAAGCCTGGCGATCTTAGAGCGTTAGGCGGCCTTTACGTGGGACCTCTCGCGTTTCTTGGGATATTACCGTGCGTTCTCGCTTATAAGCGCGGAACGCCTTTCACTCGCTTCTTAATCGTAACGTTCGCTCTTTTGGGGCTGTATTGTTTAACGGCAAGCTTTGGCACTCATTTTGGCCTCGCTTACCTGCACTTTCACATTCCGCTGATGAATCGCATCCGGGAAGCTGCGCGTTATCTTGTTATATTTACAACCTTAACCGCACTTCTTGCCGGTCTGGGGCTGCAAGTGTTGATCGATTTCTGTCGGGGAGGATTCGAGTTAAGCCGTGGTTGGAGACAATATTTTCTAATAACGGCCACGGTAGCACTGGTAGTTTTTGCCGTAGCGGTTGTATCCGATTGGCCGCACAAGCTAACGAGTTGGATGGTGCTCGCACTATTGCCGGTGGCGCTATTTCTTCTTCGGCTCTTTCCTTTGCGACAGAAAGTCGTTGCCGTTGGGCTTGTTTTTCTTACCTGCCTGGCTTCTGCGTTATCTCCTCCCGGGACGCTTCCGTTTTCGGTCTCCGAATATCTAAGTCCTGATAACCTGATATCTCATCGCGTGCTGCATCGCGTCGCGCAAATACCGGACGTCAATCGATATCGCGTTGCTATTCTCGATAAAGATTTTCGACCCATGACCTGGGCAGATAATGCGAGTTTCTATGGCATTCGTACTTTCTATTTCCAGTTTACGCCTCTTCCGCTCGATCAGTTTTTGGAAATGTTCGATGAGAAGGCGGAAGGTCTCCGCGAATTGCGTGGCGCCAAATATTTCATCTGTGGACACGACGCGAAACCAGTCGATCCGGGCGCGCAGCTTCTTTTTGAGGAGAGCGGCTATCGCGTTTATGAGGTGCCGAATGCGATGGAACCGTACGAGTTCGTGCACAAGATACAGACGTTTAGCGATCAGGTTGCTTTCCGAACGCACGTGATTATTCGAGGGTTCGATTACCAGCACGTTGCGGGTCTTAAGAAGACGCCTGGAATTCCGCTGCATCCGATGCTTGCTGAATTGGAGAAGGCGGGAACTCTATCTCCTGCTCCAAACGAAATTGTAGAACCTATCCGTCATTCGCCTAACCTGGTTAGTTTCCTGGTGGATTCAAGTCGGTCCGGGATCTTCGTGCTGAATGAGCGATGGAGCCGGGATTGGCATGTAAGAGTGAATTCTGTCCCTGCAAAAATACTGTTCACTAATTTCACGCAGCCCGGCGTGGCACTAACGGCCGGTCGCAAGTACGTGGAGTTTGAATACAAGCCAATGCTCTTTTGGTATTTGATGATTCTGCAACGAGTTACTTTTCTTCTACTCGTGCTAATCGCCGCTTGGAAGATGTGTCTGCCAAGACAGCCCGTTGAAACTGTAGAGTCAGCCTAAGCCGACGAGACTATTTCTGGCAGTCTAAGACGACCGTTATGTAAGGAATTCGCATCGGTTTCATGTCGAGAGTGGTTGACACATTGCGAAAGACGCCTTCTGCGAGGCGCCGATACGCTTCTTCGGTGCGAACATTTTGTCCTCGATCCAAAGACATAACATAAGTAGCCAGGGGCTTTCGGTTGGTTACCCAGCAGGCGTCCAAGCATACAAATCGCCCACCATCTTTAAGAGCGTGATGGGCGAAGCTAATGCAATCGGCGGCTTCTGCATCATCCAGATGATGAAGAATACCAAGTCCTATTACGATGTCGGCGTCGCGAAAGCGCGAGTCATTCCACACTACTCTGGTGTCTCCGACGACAAAGGTTCCGCCATCGCCATGTTTGGCCTTAGCTGCTTCAATATAAGCGTCGCTAACATCAAGGCCAAGATAAGTCACACGTGGTAGCCACGGAAGTATTTGTGCCGGACCACAACCTATATCGATGACCTTGTCACCGCCTGTAGGGCGAACATGCTCGCGGATGAACCGCCGCCGTAGGGCGTTGCCACCTATGGCGTCCTGGAACAGGTTATAGACGGCCGGTAGCTTTAACCACCGATGTAAGCCGGAGTCAGTTTGCATTTCGAAATTTCGATCTATAACACTCTAGCTCTCGTCGGCGAGTAGCCAAGTGCTACAATGGTTATGCCATGACCCCACCGCCATTCACGCAGTAGCTCGATGTTGACTTACCGTGGCTGGCGTGGGCTTCTCAATAATTTCTAATGCTCCAAGTGGGCGATACTTTCTGCAAATTAACCGTCACGGCATGGAGAGTTCCATTCATGATCCAGAGCTGGCGTGCGCCTGAGGTGTTCTGGAAGATAATATCGGGTTTCCCATCGCCATTAAAGTCCCCTGAACCCGCAATTTTCCAAGAGGTGGCAACAGTCCCCAAATTTACAGTGCGAAGTAGCGAGGTGCCACTCATCAACCAGATCTGGATAGCGCCGGAAGTATTTTGCAGAACGATGTCGGTCTTACCATCTCCGTTGAAATCGCCGGAGGCTACGAACTTCCATGATGGTGGAGCGAAAGGCAGACCCCGACTCGCGCTGAACACAGTGCCATTCATTAACCAGACGCCGCGTGCTCCGGACGTATGCTGTAAGAGAATGTCCGGTTTCCCATCGCCGTTGAAATCGCCCGCTCCCGCGAAATTCCACGCGGGCGTGAGCGTGCCAAGGTGAACCGAACGGACAAACGTTCCTCCGCGCATTAACCAAATGTAGCGGCCGCCTGCGGTGTTTTGCCAAAGGATGTCTGAATAGCCATCGCGATCGAAATCCCCTACGCCCACGATATTCCACGCGGTCGAAATCTGTCCCAGGCTTACGGCGCTGCCATAAGTGTAGCCGTTAAGAAACCAGAGGCTTCGCGCCCCGGAAGTATGTTGCCAAATAAGTTCCGATCGGCCGTTGAAGTTAAAGTCGCCTTTGCTGGAGGCGAAATCGAGCGCAGCTAACGCCATGATAATTCCGAAACCGGAATCGCGGTCGAACCCTGCTGCTTCGATGCCGAGACAAGAGTGGTTTAGCGCGGCGCGCACCTTGGCAGCGCTAAGGCCCGGACGGAACGACAGAATCTGCGCCGCAATCGCGCCGGCGTGAGGTGCTGCTGCACTTGTCCCGAAGAACGGGTTCAGTCCCGATGTAGTTGGCAACGAGGTTTTCACCCCGGAGGCCGCAGTGATATCGGGCTTCAGCAACAAGAGCCCGCCAGTGGATGAGAAGTTGCCCGGTGTGATGGCACTACCGTTGGGGAAAAAGAACATTCGTCGCGGACCATCGGAACTCTCCGTGATTACGGGATTAGCAGTGCCACCGGTAAATGGGGTGGTACGATTCGCGGCTGAAGTCTCGGCCACGGAGAAGGCGTTAGGCGCGCCTGAAGCGTTGTGGCCGCGTACGCAGCCCGCTGTACTTATACTTAGGTGGCAACGTCCCGTATCAAGATGAAGGAATCGTCCCGCGCCGGAAAACTTAACGACAAGGATGCGCTCGCCGACATTGAGGGTATTGACGCTCTCATACGGGTCTTGAGATCCGTTCTGCGTATCAAGCGAACTGCGCAATACGTTGCCTGCGTTGTCCAGGACGAAGAGATCGTAGTCATTGAAGGAACCTCCGAGCGGATCAGCCCAGAAAAGGTCGGCGCGGGCCTGGTTGGTCGAGGTTACGTTCGTCGTGAGCGATGTTGTGCTGAAAGCGTGATAACGAGAGCCCGCCCCATCGTAGAATGATGCATCGCCTCCATCGACAAAATCACCTTCCCAAGTGCTCGAGGTTCCATCGTTCTTGTTTCCGGAGTTGCGAGCGCTCGAAAAGAAGAGCACGCCCTGAGCGGAAACATCGTTAACGGCCTGGGCAATCACACCGTCTTGAAATGGAGGCTCATCGAAGTCTGTCACGTCATCGATGATCACTTTGCAACCCGCGGCCGCCAGATTACGAATATTCTGCGCAAAGCTCGCAGCACTGCCGAAACCAGTGGCGAAATAAAGTTGCGCGGACGGCGCAAGATCGTGAACGATCTCAAGCATGGCCAAACCCTCGGCTTCACCAGTGCCTGCCTGACCTGGTAAAATGGTTACCGTTCCAATATTTCCGGTCGCGCGCGAGTGTGCTAAAGCGCTGTGACCGTCGTCGAGACTATCGGAAAGCACCGCAACCTTGATCCCGAATCCAGCCGCACCGTAAAGGCGCGCGAGATTCGAACGATGCGATACATCGCCCTCCGAGTTGATGGTTCCCGTGTTGGTAACGGCTCCAACTGCCGGCCGAATAAATTTAATTTCTTCGCGAGAGGCAAGGGGTTCGACTTGGTCGAGAGGAAGGATTGCGCGGATAGAATGATATTCCGGAAAATTCTCCAGGATCTCTCCGCCAGCAGCTGCAATCGCAGCGAGCAGTTCATCAGTGACCGTCGCGTTGATATCAACCTTGACCCGGTTTTCGCGTCCGGCCGGTTCAAACTTTACGGCGGCGTGCAGTTTAGGAACGCGATTGTTGATAAAACCCGCCCGGCGTTCTTTCGCCGCAAATAACAGCTGTGTATTTATCTTTTGCTGCGTAGGAGTTCGTGCAGCCTTTTCCTGAAACAATGCAGCGATTTGCCTCCGCGTGTGATCGGTAACCTGGGTGGCGACTTGAGCAGTGCCGCGCGTCGGCAGCACAAAAGCAAGGAGCAGTATCGCCGACCATGTCCAGGCGAGACGGATGTTAAGCGAAATAGACGAATTGTTTTTCATAAGCCAGCGGGTTCCCTGAGAATTCATTAAACCGTGCACGTCCCGACTTGGAAACGTGAAAACGCGCAGAACTGCAAATCATTCGGAGTTATTCAGAGTCCGATTGAACCAAATTTTTCCTCACAATGCAAATAAAATCAGCCGCGCTGCCAATAACTCCTCGCTCGGTCGATCCTAACTACTCAACCGCCCGACAGCGAGCAAAGAGCTACCGACAGGCATTGGGAACGGCATGCTCGTTTCTACGCGCTGCAAGGTTCGAAAAAATCCGTGCACGAGCGCGTTCTGCTCGGCAAAGCCCCTTTGGATTGTGCGTTCGCGCGGGACAAAGTGAAGCACGAGTTTTCGCGCGAACAAGATCGGCGCCATCAAAAATCCCCACGAGACAATGCTCAGTGGTTTCACCTTCGTTTTTTCAAAAAGCGACTCGATGTCCGCGGCGTTGTAGCGGCGTTTGTGTCCGGCGACCTCATCATACTTTCCGTAGAAAGCCATATGTGCCGGGACATTGATAGCTACAAGGCCGCCGGGCTTCAGATGATCAAGCGATGTTTTTAGAAAAGCGACGTCGTCATCGATGTGCTCGATTACATCCAAGAGGAGGACAAGATCGTATTTGTGTAGCATCGCGGGATCCCGGTCGAAAATGTTGTAGACGAGAAGGCGTCCCTTTCCGCTCTTCGCCATTTCGAGAGCCCGTTGGTTCAGGTCGCAGCCGTCGACAGGAATATTGAGATCGCGTTCCACCATTTCCCGCACGACACCATGGCCGCAGCCAATTTCGAGTGCGTTTTGAACGGAAGCATGCGCGCGTTTGAGTTCCCGGAGCAAAACATGATGACGCCACTGCATCCAAAAATGATCGGCGCGAGCGAACTCAAACCATTCATCCGCCATGGAAACGGATGTCGCCGGCGAAAGAAATTCAATCCCACTCATTCACGATGGGACTGTTCGAGATTAACGGTGCGTTCGATCACGTAGGAAGGGCGCGCTTTCACTTCCATAAACATCTGTCCGATGTATTCACCGAGAATTCCAAGGTAGAGAAAGACGAGACCGTTGGAAAACAGAAGGACGACGACCAAGGTCGTAAAACCGGGAGCAGCAATGTGCGCATTCGTGAACAGCGCGAGCGCGACGTAACCCAAAGCGCCGACGACTGCGAGAAAACATAGCAGGGCGCCACAGATAAAACCGACACGCAATGGTTTGGTGGAGAAGGATGTCAGGCCCGATGTCGCTAACTTAATAAGTCCCATGGGTGAGTATTGGGGATCGCCCGCGGCACGCGCGGCGCGCGAAATAGGGAAAGCCTTGCTCGGCAGCCCAAGCCAGGCGCGCAAGCCTCGAACGAAGCGCAATTTTTCCGGAAGTCCCAGTAACAATTTCACCGCGCGCCGGGTCATTACGCAAAAATCGCCGCTATCCAAATCGACCGGTGTGTCGGCAAGGAACGCAAAGAGACGGTAGAAGAGATGATAGAACAAACGCTTCATCTTGCCTTCGCGCCGGCTTTGACGCACCGCGTAGACTACTTCAAGTCGTTCTGCTCGCAGCATGCGATACATCTCCAACAATGCTTCAGGTTCGTCTTGCAGATCCGCATCCATGATTCCGACGTAATCTCCGGTCGTTAGGGATAAGCCGGCTGAAAGCGCATATTGGTGTCCGAAGTTTCGCGTCAACACCACGAGCTTCACGGCCGGATCAGATTGCGCCCAGCTTTCAATCAGTGAAGTGCTTTCATCAGTCGAGCCATCGCTTACAAAAACCAACTCCCATGAAACAGGGCGATCGGTCATTTTCTCCAAGCGTTCGCGCAGAAGCGGCAACACTTTCGCTTCGTTCAGAAACGGGATGACTATGCTTAGCTCCGGTTGGTTCATGCGATCAGATAGACGCTGGCATCGTCAGGATGTTTTTCGCCGCATCCAAAAACTGCCGCCGCCCCACCAGGGCGAAGTCGGGAAAGTAACTTTAAAATCTTCAAGACAACGATCCGCCAGATAGCTGTTACAAAGCAAAACTTCAAACGTAGAATTAAAGGCGAGAAAGGTTTGCAGGAGATATTGCTCACACCAGAAACGACACTCGTCCATCACCCAATCGCGCCGGTAATCGTGCGGGAAAAGAATGTCGTGCACGTGCACGATGACGCCAGGATTCAAACGCGGCAGTACTTCGAGGAAAAGGTAGTTCACATCTCCGCCGATCTTCACGGTGTGAGAGCTATCGATGAAAAGAATGTCTCCCGATTGAAGCTGAGAAAAGAAATCCAGATCTACGTCCTGAACTCTTTTCTCGATCAAGGAACGCAAACCGGGAAATCCATTGGCAAAGAAATCGAGAGGGAACGGCTCGATGCAAATAAGAGGTGTGTTTCCGTTTTTTGCTGCGGCCTGTCCGGAGACTAACGAGGAATAACCGCTGCCGACTTCGATGATGAGATTTGGTTTATAATGCCGGACCATGCAATAGGCCACAAGGGCGTCAGTCCCGCCAAAGCGGCCGTTATCAAAATAAAATTGCGCAGGATCCCCGCTCGAGGCGCGTGGAAATTGTTCGTACTCCTCGTGAAATTTCGGGAAACAGTTTCGCAGTAAGTCCAGCTGCGTCGCATCATTCATGTCGATTCCACTTAGCTCGCTTCGCTTTTCCCAAAGCGATTCGGGCAACGTGCGCGTGTCGGGGATCGGTTGATAAAAATGGACCGGAGTAATGTGAACGCCCTGTTCCTGCCAGAGTCGAAAGAACTCAGGGTAACGGGCATTGTTCACGCATCGTGGCGCGACTTTCGCAACAAATTGTGCAAGTTCTCCGAGATCGATATTTCCCTTGGAGATTTCCTCTGCTGCCTGACTCAAAATACCTTCAACAGAGCCATCAGAGCGACGAACAGAGACGCGATCGAGACATTTCTTCGGCTCGGAAGATCCGTAGAGATCGAAGCGATAAGTCCGCGATCCCTCTATCCACGAAACTTCGACCGATCCGCCATGTCCGCGCGTTACCAGCTTGTCGCCCTCCTCGTCAGTAAAGACGCGAACTTCGCCGCCTAACGGATCATTCGTTTCCCAAATGAGTCTGGTGTGCGATCCGCTCATCAACGGAACCGGATTAGGCTGCGCCGTAATTTTCCCGCTGATGAGCGGTAATGTAGCTGCTTTACTCACCGAGCGAGATGGTGATGAAGTGCGCTCGCTTCGGCGTCAACCGATGCGAGGTCTTCGTTAGCAACTGGCACGTCATTTCCTTCAAAGTGACTATCGCTAAACAGGCGCGACAATTGTTTCGTTGCAGTTTCGGCCGAGTAGGTCGCTCTGGTTTTATTGACGCCGTTTTTCGAAACCCGCTCCCAAAGTTCCTCGGACTCGTACAGTTCGATCATAGCCTCCGCAAAATTTTCCGGGCTGTCGGCAATAAGAATGTCCTCTCGATTCGTTAGGTTCATTCCTTCCACTGCGACTGTTGTTCCTACGACCGGCACTCCCAAGCCCATACTCTGATTGATCTTGCCTTTCACACCTGCGCCGTAACGCAACGGCGCGATGGAAAGTTTCACGGTGTCGAAATACGGTCGGACATCCGGTTGCAATCCCGTGATGATCACCTTCTCACTTGCCAGCGCGATCACTGCCGGAGGCGCCTTGTCGCCAATGATGTAGAAGTTCGGTCCGTCCAGGCGCGCTTGCACCATTGGATAAATTTCGTTCATAAAAAAAAGTACGGCATCGACATTGGGCGTGTGCTGGAATCCACCAATGAAAAGAAAATCGCGTCGCAGTGAAAACGGCGTGACCGATCCCGGCGCTTCCACAATGTTTGAAACGACTTCGATCGCGCTTTGCGGTCGCTGAGCACGAAGCAGATCTCGTTCGCATTCGCTTACAACCCAGGTCTCATTGGCTTTGTCGATCAGTTCGTATTCGCGAGTTTCACGATCGCGCGCAGTTTCTCGAATGACTGCGTCTTGCGTGATTTCAGCTTCGCGATTTTCGCGCACGAAGTGCAAATCAACTGTATCAAAAATCACGCGGCTTTGAGGTGCATGCAGACGAACCTCATCCATGTGCTTCACTGCAAAATCGCACCGACTTAGAATCACCGCATCGAACTTCTCTCCGTGCTCTTCGAGATAACTTCGGATGTTTTTGATATGCGGATAACAAAGCACTTCGGTCCCGCGTTTTCTCAATTCGTCGGCATAGGGAGCGATGTCTGCGACGTTATCGGGGAGAAAAGTAACGCGATGACCAAGCCGATGAAGAATGTTTAGGATTTGCGACATGCGCAACGAACCGGAGTCGCGGTCGGGCATGGGAAGATGATGATCGATGACAAGAATTCGCTTCTGGCCAGGCTTCAGCCGCTCGTAAGAAACAATGTCACCATTAGCTGGTTTCTCTGCGAGTTCCTTCGCCCACGAATCTGTAAACGTGGCGCGATTAATTTCCTGATATTTTTTCGCGCCGGCGGAAATGTCGGTTCCTCCTGTCACTCCTTCGTAATGGATTACTTCACTCGTCGGCTGATAAAACACTTTGTAACCAAGCCGACGAACCTTAAACGCCAGATCAGTGTCTTCGTAGTAAGCCGGCGTATATTTGGAATCGAAACCTCCGAGACTTTCGAAAAGCGATTTCGGGATCATCAGGCACGCTCCCGAGCAGTAATCGACTTCGCGCAAAAAATTGTATTCAGGTTTTTCCGTGTCGCCGAATTTTCCGCGATTCCACCCGGAACCATCGCGCCAGATGATTCCACCTGCTTCCTGCAAGCGGCCGTCCGGATAGATCAATTTGGAGCCAACTAGCCCAGCGCGCGGTTCGAACGAAAAAGTGTCGAGTAATGATCGCAACCATCCGGCAGTCACAGTCGTATCGTTATTCAAGAAGAGGAGATAACTGCCGCGCGCCTTTTGCGCGCCGTAGTTGCACGATGCGATAAAGCCAATGTTTTTTTCGTTAGGTAGATAGGTAACGCCCGGAAGCTGGGAAATCGCTTTCGGAGTCGCATCGGTTGAGCCATCATCGACGACGATCACTTCAAAACGTTCGCTTCCCTGATGTTCCTGGATTGAAGCCAGACATGCTTCGGTAAAACGCACTTGATTGTAGACGGGAATAATGATGGAGACATCAACCTGGTCGTGAGCTGGGAACTCGATGGGCCGCATCGGCGGGCGCGGTTCAAAAACATGCGAGGACGCCGGCGCAGTAAAAGCAGTCGCGGTAGAAGAATAGCGTTGAATGGCGCTGTCTAACTCTGCGATTTCGGGATGGGCTGCCCGCCATTGCGAGTAATGCGAAACTGTTTTTTCCAGGTGTCCGTATCCTTGGAACAGTTTGCCGGAAAGTTTTGCTTTGAGAGCAGAGATTGGGTTCGCCATCTTCCAACGACGGGAAGACCGCAATCGCATGGTCGCATCCTGGAATTCATCGAGCAGGCGCGAAAGCCTTTTCGTTATATGTAATTGTCGCCGCAGATTAATGAGCAGTTCCGTGACATGCGATTCGCTTTCGGCCAGCGCGATGCTTTTATGACGGAGCATGTCGTTCGTTTGCATGAAACGCTCTCGCACGAAAGTCAGGTCACGGCTGAGTCCACTGACTTCATTCTTTAAGTGAAGGTTTGTTCCTCTTAGCTCGGCCAACTCACGTCGAATTGGCTCGAGGTCGGGCACGGAAACATCCAGACGACTGGCAGCGCCGGGAAGCATGTCGACGGTTGACGATGTAGTTTCGTCGGAAAGCAATTGTGATCGAGACGCGCGCATTGCTTCTTCAGGGCGACCGGCCTCCACACTTAGTTCCCGGTAAAGATCGAGCAGCGCCGGAGAAATTCGCGCTTCGATCAGTTGATCAGTCGTGAACTGGGTGTGTCGTTTTCCCGAAGTGATCAGAGCTGCAACCTTACGTGTGTCGGTTAAAGGCAAACCGACGAATTGCGCGATTCGCCGCAACTCTTCTTCCGAGTTTTCAAAAAACGCATCGTAATGCGTGATTAGGCGCTCTTCAGGGCGCGTCCATTGCAGAACTCGCCGGTTATAAATTTCCCAAAGCCGCAAACCGAACGCATACGATGTGCGATTGCGACTGCGCATTGAGTAGGCGACTTCGAGCGGATTGCGCACGACGATCAAGACTTTCAATCGCGGAATCAGCTCGCGCCAAAAAGGAAGCGTCAGGTTGTTGCGCGGGTCTTTCCAGCCCCAGTGTTTACCAGCTCCGAATTCCTGAACAAGCTCGCGCGCTTTTGTGCGCGGAATGTCGAGATCAGCGCCGGTCATTTTTTCACTCGCCGCTGGAGGTAAATCCCACGCACCGCCTAACGAGTTCAAAATTTCGTCATTGATCGCAACGAAGCGCAGATTTTCCCAAAAACCGTCGGGGTTATCCGCTTGTGGCGGCATTAAATCGGATTCAGGACCCAGGAAAAGACCGCAGTGGTGAAGCAGCCTTGTCACCATCGATGTGCCGGAACGATGGGCGCCGGCAATGCAAAGCGCGGTTTCGATTCCTTCTGTGGGCGAGCGGGACATTTTAACGACTGCCGGGTTTGACGGCGGGAACGGAAGCAAGATCAGCGGGGATTTTATCGGCTTCGAATGTTTCCACATTCAGTTGCATTAAGCTAACGAAAGGACAACCGAAATCCGGCTTCTTGTCGCCACTGCGATCGACGATGACACCGACGCCAACAACGTTGCCGCCATGTGCGCGCACAATATCGATCGTTTGTTGTACGCGGCCGCCGCGGGTGACGACGTCTTCAGCGACGACGAATTTCTCGTTAGGCGCGATCGTAAATCCGCGACGCAAGACCAGTCCACCGGCTTCCTTCTCGGCGAAGATGTGGCGTTTGCCTAACGAGCGACCAACTTCCTGGCCGACGATGATTCCGCCGAGCGCAGGAGAAATGACGCTGTCGCAATCAATGTCGCGCAAGCGATCGGCGAGCATGCCGCAGACCCGCGCCGCGATGTCAGTGTGTTGAAGGAGGATGGCGCACTGAAAAAACTGGCGGCTGTGCAATCCGGAACGCAGAATGAAATGACCATCCAGCAAAGCGCCGGTCTTGCGAAAGAGCTGCAGCAGATCCTCGCTCATGAGCGAGATGGACTAACCAGAAGTATCGCTGACAGATCGGCCACCGCGAGGTGCGGCCTCATCTGCCATGGCGATTACTTCGATCTCCACGTGCGCGCCTTTGGGTAAAGCAGAGACTTGAACGGTCGATCGCGCCGGTGGCTGTTCCTTGAAATAGGATCCGTAGATTTCGTTTACGGTTTGAAAATCGCCGAGGTCGGTGAGGAAAATCGTGGTCTTGACGATGTGATCGAAATTCAATCCTTCGGCTTTGAGGATGGCGGCAATGTTTTCCATGACACGCCGCGTTTGTGCGGAAATATCCCCCGTCACAATCTGGCCGCTTTTCGGATCGAGCGGGATTTGGCCGGCGCAAAAGATCATCGAGCCGGCTCGGACTGCCTGTGAGTAGGGACCGACTGCGGCCGGCGCTTCGTTCGTGGAAATGATTTTCTTCATTCGCTCGATATTATCCGCAAAGTCGGATTCAACAACGACAGATTCCTCTATTCCAGCGCGCGAGACGCCGGCCGAATGACAAATGAGCGAATCTCGTCAATATTACGCGCTGAATGGTCAACTGGATTTTAAAGAAGATTCTCGGCTCGAAAAATCAGCGTGAAATCAAGCGGCTGATGCCGATGACGCGGCAGATAAACGAATTCGACGAGCGATTAAAAGCGCTCTCGGATGACGAACTGCGTGCCAAAACTGCGGCGTGGAAGCAGGAATTCTCTTCGATTTCCGATGTGCAGGAGCAATGGAAAAAGCTTGATGAAATTCTGCCGGAAGCCTTCGCGGTTGTAAAAAACGCAGCGCGCCGTTTGACCGAACGGCAACAGACTTTCGAAGTCTGCGAACAGCCGATGACGTGGAACATGGTGCACTTCGATGTGCAATTGGTTGGCGGAATTGTTTTGCATCGCGCCCGCATCGCGGAAATGGCGACAGGCGAAGGCAAGACGCTGGTGGCGACGTTGCCGCTGTATCTCAATGCGCTCACCGGACGCGGTGCGCATCTCGTGACGGTGAATGATTACCTCGCTCGCCGCGATGCGGAATGGATGGGCGAACTGTATCGCTTTCTCGGCCTGACGGTGGGCGTTATCCAGCACGATCAACCGCCCGATCTTCGGCGCGAGCAATACGCGGCGGATATCACTTACGGGACGAATAGTGAGTTTGGTTTCGATTATTTGCGCGACAACGGCATGGCTACAACGCGCGAGCAGCAAGTGCAGCGCGGATACAATTACGCGATCGTCGATGAAGTTGATTCCATCCTGATCGACGAGGCGCGCACGCCGCTCATCATCAGCGGACCAGCGACGGTTTCGACGCATCAATACGATAAATGGAAACCGCTCATCGAACAGCTCGTGCGCAAGCAGAACATGCTGGTCAATCGACTCGCGAGTGAAGCCAAGGAAGCTTTCGACAAAAACGAACTCGAAGCGGGCGGCCTGCTCATGTTCAAAGTGAAACTCGGACAGCCGCGCAACAAACAGCTCTTGCGCATGATGGAAGATCCGGAAAAACGCAAGGCAATCGATAAAGCCGAGCTGCAGTTTTATCAGGATTCGCGCAAGGAGGAGCTCTTCGCGCTCAAGGAAGAATTATTTTTCACGCTCGATGAGAAATCGCAGGAATCGGATTTGTCGGAGCAAGGGCGCGCGTTTTTAAATCCGGACGATCCCGATTCTTTCGTTCTGCCGGATTTAATCAGCGAATTTACAGAGATCGATTTGGACGCTGCTATTTCGGACGACGATAAAGAGCGACAGAAAAAGGAGCGACAAGAGCATTGCGACGCGCAAGCGGAACGCATTCACAATATCTCGCAGCTTCTGCGCGCTTACTGTCTTTTTGAAAAAGATGTGCAGTACGTGATCGAGGAAAACAAAGTCGTCATCGTGGACGAATACACCGGTCGCAAAATGCCGGGCCGCCGTTGGAGCGACGGTTTGCACCAGGCGGTGGAAGCGAAGGAAGGCGTGCAGATCGATCGCGAGACACAAACGCTCGCCACGATCACGATTCAAAATTATTTCCGGCTTTACCACAAACTCGCCGGCATGACTGGAACGGCGGAAACGGAAGCGAACGAATTTCACGATATTTATAAACTCGAAGTCGCTGTGATTCCGACGAACCGCCCAGTGGCGCGCAAAGATCACAATGATCGTATCTACAAAACGCGGCGCGAAAAATACAACGCGGTCATCAACGAGATCAAAGATTGCCACGCGAAACAACAGCCGGTGCTGGTGGGAACAGTGAGCGTGGAAGCGAGCGAATTACTCAGCCGCATGTTGAAGCGCGAAAAAATTCCGCACAACGTGCTCAACGCAAAGTTCCACATGCAGGAAGCGGAGATCGTGCAACGCGCCGGCCAGCCGGGCACGGTTACGATTTCCACGAACATGGCCGGTCGCGGAACCGACATTAAACTCGGTACGGGTGTTCCGGATCACGGCGGTCTTTTTGTCATTGGCACGGAACGTCACGAGTCGCGCCGCATTGATCGCCAGTTGCGCGGACGTTGCGCGCGCCAGGGTGATCCGGGTAACTCGCGTTTCTACGTCAGTTTTGAAGATGATCTCATGCGCAATTTCGGCGCGGCCGATCGCATGACGAAAATCATGGAGCGCTTCGGTCTTGAAGAAGGCCAGGAACTCGAGCACGCGTGGTTAAACAAATCCGTCGAGACGGCGCAGAAACGCGTCGAGCAACGCAATTATCTCATTCGCAAACGCACGCTCGACATGGACGACGTGATGAATAATCAGCGCGAAGTCGTCTACGGTTATCGCAACGAAGTCATCGATTCCGACGAGCCGCGGCCGCTTATCTACGAAGTGATCGACGAGGCAGTGCCGGCGAAAGTGAAGGAATATCTGGGCGATGAGCGAACGGAAGAGCCAAACTTTTCAGGCCTGTTGCATTGGGTGAATACGACATTTCCACTCGGCCTAACGAGTGAGAAAGCACAATTCGAAACGCGTCCGGTGGGGGAAAACACGAAGTTTTTGATTGAGAAAATCAAGGACGCCTACGAGCGGAAATCCTCGCACGAAGAACCGACCGCGGTAAAAAGTCTCGAGCGTTACATTATTCTCAACGCGATCGATCGGCTCTGGCAGGAGCATCTTTATGCCATGGATGCGTTGCGCGAAGGTGTTTATTTGCGCGCCTATGCGCAGAAAGATCCACTCGTCGAATACAAGGCGGAAGCTTACGAAATGTTCACCGAACTAATGGCGAACATTAAAAACGAAGTGTTGCACAATCTTTTCCGCAGCACGTCGAACTTGCAGGCTTTCGAAAATTTTCTCGCGACGCTGCCGCAATTTCTCATGCGCGAGCACGCGCCGACTTCGCCAACCGCCACGCCCGATCGAATCCGCCAGCCGCAACCTGTTGGCGCGTTGGCTGGCGTAGAGGGAAATGGCGATGGCGCAGGAGAAGTGAAACTCGATTTGCCTGTGCGTCGCAGTATGCCGAAAGTCGGCCGCAACGAACCGTGTCCTTGCGGGAGCGGGAAAAAATATAAGAACTGTTGCGGCCGCACGGCGTGATTCCATCCCGGCGGGCAGTTTACAACTCGTTAGGCGCGGCGATTTTATCCGCCGCTCGAACTGATTGCTCCGGCGCCGGAATCTTTCGCGGCTGCACATTCGCTGCGAAACAACGTCCGCGAGACAGCCGCATGCTTTGCCGCTAGCGTTTTATTTGCGTCACGTTGGCGAACGCCGAACGAATGGACAGAAATAATCACGAAGACCACGATTCTTCTTCGCAAACCAAAGAGGAGACGAAATCTCGCGGCGACCAGGGATCTTCCTCGCGCAAGCAAGATCACGAGGAAGCCGATTCGAATGAGAGGAAGAAATCAGAATCCGGCAAATCTGAGAGCGACGAAAAGGAAAATAAAAAACCGAAAACTCCTTGGAAGAAGGCTTTGCCTGCAATCCGTCCAAGGTTACGACGCGCTTGAGACCAGCAAAACGATGCTTTGGATCGGTCTGCCGCAGTTGTTCATCTTCCCGATCATTCCGCAGTTGATGAAACGCTTCGATCTGCGCGTGCTCGTCTGTTTCGGCGCCGCCATCTTCGCGGTCAGTTGTTTCAGGAACATCAGCATGTCGCCAGAGTATTCCGGCCCGCAGTTTTTTTGGCCGAACATCGTGCGCTCGTTAGGCCAGCCGTTCACCATCGTACCGCTCTCCGCGCTCGCCACCGCCAATCTCGCGCAAGGCGAATCGGCTGATGGCTCCGCCATTTTCAACATCGCGCGCAACATCGGCGGCTCGGTCGGCATCGCCCTCGTCTCGACGGTGCTGACACGTCGCGAACAATTTCACGATATGCGCATCGGCGAATCGATCAGCATCTACCGCCTCGCCGTCCAGCAACGTCTCGAAACCATCGCCGCCACTTTTGCCGCCAAAGGTTTCGGACCGGAGACCGCCATGCAACAAGCCTACGCGTCGCTCAAAGGCATTGTCCGTCGCGACGCCTACATCCTGGCCACGAACAGTACTTTTCTGATGGTTGGCGTGCTGCTCTTCTTCGGCGCTGCCGTGGTCTGGGTTTGCAAAGGCACGGCCGCCAAGGCGGACGCGGGCGGCCACTGATTTCTGTCCAAATGCTAGATACCGCTTTTTTCCAGACCGACACGATTCGTTGCGCTCGGAATTTGATCGGGACGCAACTCGTTTGGGGAAAATGCGCGGGGACGATCGTCGAGACGGAAGCTTACCTCGCGGAAAACGACGAAGCCTCACACACATTCAGCCGTCCGAGCACGCGCAGCTTCATCGAGCGAAACAAACCGGGCACTTGCTACATCTATTTTAACTACGGCGTGCATTGGATGCTCAACGTCCTCGTCAAAGGCGGCCCGCGCGATGGATTGATTTTGATTCGCGCACTCGAACCGACACGCGGTCTTTACTTCATGAAAGCTCGCCGCGGCGTAGAAGATATCCGTCGCCTTTGTTCCGGCCCCGGCAAATTGACGCAAGCTCTTGATATCAACGCACGGCATCACGAAATTGATTTGTGCCGCGACCCCAGACATCATTTCCTCGCTCGCACGGCGGTAAAAAAGATCGCCGTGAGCGCCGATTCGCGCATCGGCATCAGTCGATCGAAAGAATTTCACTGGCGATTTACACTTCGTGACAGTTCTTTCGTCAGTGTTGCCGTGAAATCTTAGAAGCGTTGACCTGTGCATTAATCACAGTGACTTTACGTGGCCAATGAACGGGAAAGGACAGCGAGTTTTGCTCGGCATGAGCGGTGGAGTCGATTCCAGCGTGGCCGGTTATCTTTTGCGCGAACAGGGATACGACGTGGTCGGCGTGACGATGAAGGTCTGGCCGCAGGACTGCATTTCGCGCGCGGAAGACAAATGCTGCGGACCGCAGGCAGTAGCCGATGCGCGCAATGTCGCCCATTCGTTAGGCATTCCGCATTACGTGGTCGATGAAGCCGATCAATTCGAAAAACTCGTGATCGATTATTTCTCGAGCGAATATCAGGCCGGCCGGACGCCGAACCCATGCGTGATGTGCAACGAGAAACTGAAGTTCGGCAATCTTTGGAATAAAGCCGAAGCGCTCGGGTGCGATTTTATCGCGACGGGACATTACGCGATCATCGAACATCACGGCGAACGCGCAGTGCTGCGCAAAGGAGCCGATCCGCAAAAAGATCAGTCGTATTTTCTTTTCAGCTTGCGCCAGCCGCAGTTGTGGCGCGCGCTCACGCCGCTCGGTGGAATGGCGAAACCGGCGATTCGCGAGATCGCGCGCTCGTTAGGCTTGAAGGTCGCCGACAAGGCCGATAGCCAGGAAATCTGTTTCGTGCCGGGAAATGATTACAAGGCGTTTCTGCGTTCGCACTTGAACGAAAATGAATTTCATCCGGGCGGGATTTACGATTTGTCGGGAAATTTTCTCGGCGAACATGAGGGCATCGAGATGTTTACCGTCGGACAACGGAAGGGCTTGCCCGGTGGATCGCCGGAGCCGCGTTACGTTGTCGATATCGATGCGGCCACCAACCGCGTCATTGTCGGCACCGCGGAGGATGTAGTTTCTGAAGAGTTCGAGATCGATCGCGTGAACTGGATCGGTAACGAACCGGACGACGAGCCGATCGAAGCGACGGTGAAGATTCGTTATAGCCATCCGGGAACGACTGCGACGGTACGCGCGTTATCGGAAAACCGTGCGCAGGTGCAGCTGCATCTGCCGCAGAAAGCAGTCACGCCCGGTCAGGCCGCGGTTATATATAATGGCGATGTGGTTCTTGGTGGCGGCTGGATCTGCCGGCGCGCGGCGCTCGTTCCGGCCTAACGAATGGCAGATGAAGTTCTGCTCGCGTTGAGCACATTTCCAGATCGCGGCACGGCGCAGCGCATCGCGGAAGAATTGGTCGTGGGTCGTTTTGCCGCCTGCGCGAATGTCGCGTCCGCTGTCGATTCCATTTACTGGTGGAAAGGCGAAGTGGAAACCGCGACCGAAGTCATGGTCTTTTTCAAAACGACAACAGCCCGCTTTCCCGCGTTCCTGGAAAAATTGAAATCGCTGCATCCGTACGACTCGCCCGAGATCGTTTCCTTTCGCATCGATCACGGCTCGCCGGATTATTTGCGTTGGGTGTCGGAAAATTGCGCGACGTAGACGGCGCTTGATTTGCCCGGCGCAAGTTCTATATCCGCTGATGAACTTTCTTCGTCCTTTGCGAATTTTTCTCGCGTTTCCTTTCTTCCTCGCGACCGGCGCATTTGCCGCTGACCCAGTCATCGCGCTAAAAGCTGCGCACCTTTTCGATGGCAAATCGAAATCGCTCATGAGCAACGCAGTTGTGCTCGTGCAGGGAAATAAAATCACCGATGTCGGTAGCAACGTGCAAATCCCGACCGATGCGCAGGTGATCGATTTGGGTGATGCAACGTTGTCGCCCGGTTTCATGGATGCGCACACGCATCTCACCCTCGATTATTCCGGGAACTACAATGAGCGCCGGCTGAAAGAGCTGGATCTCAACGTATCGGAGATGGCTTACGAATGTCTGGCGTATGCGAAAGCGACACTCGAAGCCGGATTTACTTCCGTGCGCGATGTCGGCAGTCGCGTAACCAACACCCACGATTTTCCGGACGTTTCGTTGCGCAATGCGATCAATCGCGGCCTGGTCGAAGGTCCGCGCATGCTCGTGGCGACGCACGGCATCGGCGCGACGGGTGGACATTTCGATCCGTTCGGCGGCTTTCGCGATATGCTTTTTGGCCGCGAGCCCGATTGGACTGACGGCATCGCCGATGGTCCGGAAGAGATTCGCAAAGCTGTCCGCTATGAAGTGAAGAACGGCGCGGATGTGATCAAGGCCGCGGTTTCGGGCGGCGTGCTTTCATTGAAGGATGAAGTGGATGTGCCGCAACTGACGCCGGCGGAAATGACCGCCCTGGTCGATGAATCGCATCGGTTGCGCAAAAAAGTGGCGGTGCATTGCCACGGCGATCAGGCGGGACATGACGCGATCCTGGCGGGCGTTGATTCGATCGAGCACGGTTCGTTTTTGAAACCGGAAACTTTGCAGCTCATGAAAAGCAAAGGGACTTATCTCACGCCGACTTTGCTGGCCACGGAATACATCATGCCGCGTTTGAAAACGTATCCGCCGGCGGTGCAGGCCAAGGCGCAAGCAGCAGCCGATGCGCGCTCGGAAATGTTTCGGAATGCGGTGAAGATCGGCGTGAAAGTTTCGTTCGGCACCGATGCGGCGGTTTATCCGCACGGGCAAAATGCGAAGGAATTTGCGTTGATGACGGGCCTCGGGATGGCGCCGATCGAAGCGTTGCGTTCCGCGACTTCGGTGGATGCGGATTTGTTAGGCGTGGCGCAAAAGCTCGGCACAATCGAGAAAGGCAAACTGGCGGATATCGTCGCGATGCCGGGCGATCCAACGCAGGACATCACCGCGACAGAACGCGTTTCGTTTGTGATGAAGGACGGAAAAGTTATCAAGAACGGACCCGCGAAAGCTCCGGCGCCGACAGCATCGGCCGATGTTCCGATGGAGGTTGGCGCGCTCGAATAACTTGTCCTGATAATTTGACAAGAGGGAGCGAGCGATCATATTCGCCACCCGCTCGAGACTAATTCTCGGGTGGAAAAGCAGGAGAGCAACCGCTCACTTGAACTGCAAAATTTATGCAAAAGAATCGCAGCAAACGTTATCGCGCCGCCGCCGAGCAGGTGGATCGCAAAAAGTCGTACAGTTTGGCTGATGCGGTCTCGACTTTAAAAAAATTGCCGCCGACAAAGTTCGACCAAACGGTGACGGTTTCGTGTCGCCTCGGCGTTGATCCAAAACAATCCGACCAGATGGTACGCGGAACCTGTCCGCTTCCGCATGGCAGCGGCAAGAATGTGCGTGTTTTGGTTTTTGCGGAAGGCCAGGCGGCGAAGGAAGCGCGCGATGCCGGCGCGGAGTTCGTTGGGTTCAAGGACATGATCCAAAAGGTCCAGGAAGGTTTTCAAGATTTCGACGTGGCGGTTTCAACGCCTGGGGCGATGGCGGAGGTACGCAAGCTCGGGAAAGTGCTGGGTCCTCGCGGACTAATGCCGAATCCGAAAACCGGAACGGTGACGGACGATACAGCGAAGGCCGTCGGCGAAGTGAAAGCAGGCCGGGTTGAGTTCAAGCTCGATAAGAACGGCAACATCGCCGTTCCCGTCGGAAAATTTTCCTTCGCAGAAAATGCTCTCGTGGAAAATGGCAATGCTGTGATTGAAGCAGTCGTGCGCGCGCGTCCGGCCACGGCGAAGGGACATTTTTTGGAGGGAATCACTTTAAGTGCGACGATGTCGCCCGGCATTCACCTCGATCCATCGCCTTACATCACCACCTAATTTTATGAGACCAGAAAAAGCGAACATTGTCTCGGACCTCGCCGCGAAGTTGAAGGATTCACCCTTCGTCCTCGTGACCGATTACCAGCGGATGAAGGTGGATCAATTCAGCGAGCTGCGGAATCGACTCGCACCGGCGGGCGCCGAAGTGCACGTGGTCAAAAACAGTTTTCTAAAACGTGCGGCCGTTGATGCCGGACTTCCCGATGTTGGCGAAAAGTTGATCGGCCAGACGGCGATCGTGACGGGACGCAAGGATGTGGCGCCGGTCGCAAAAATTCTGAAGGCGTTCGTAACGGAATTCAAAATCGCGGCGCTGAAGATCGGAATTGTCGATCGTGAAATCCTGGCGAGCAAAGACATCGAAACGATGGCCGATTTGCCGCCGCGAGAAATCCTGCAGGGGCAGTTGCTTGGTCTGTTCCTTGCGCCGGCGACGCGTTTGGTTCGGCTCTTGAACGAACCGGCTGCTTCGCTCGCCCGCCTTTTGAATGCGAAGGCGAAGTCGATGCCAGCAGAAACGGCGCCTGCAAAAGCGGAAGCTCCGAAAGCTGAAGAGCCAACATCGGAAACACCAACATCGGAAGCGCCTGCATCGGAAGCCCCATCGGAGGAAGCACCGACGGCGGAACAATCAACGCCGGAAGCGAGCGCGTAAGGATTTCGTCCGCCGCGGCGGACGAGTAACAAAAACAAAAACAGCTAACCGGTTCGGCGGCAGTCGAACGTAATTTCCCGGATGCTTTCGGGAGCGGCGAATGGAAGGAAAAAGAAAATGGCAGATACAAATGCAATCGTGGAGCAACTCAGCGGCTTGACCGTTCTTGAGATTGCTGGGTTGGTAAAAGAACTTGAGGAGAAGTGGGGCGTGAGCGCTGCTGCTCCTGTGGCAATGGCCGCTCCAGCCGCGGGCGGTGCCGCAGCCGCACCAGCCGCGGAAGAAAAGACCACCTTTGAAGTCATCCTTAAGGAGATGGGGGCGAACAAAATTGGCGTGATCAAGGAAGTTCGCGCGGCAGTTCCTGGGCTCGGTTTGGCTGAAGCCAAAGCACTCGTGGAAGGTGCCCCAAAGAGCGTCAAAGAAGGCGTGACCAAGGAAGAAGCCGAAGAGATCAAAAAGAAGATCGAAGCGGCGGGCGCCAAGGTCGAAATCAAGTAAAACAAACTTTTTCGCAGCGAGCGACGCGCAAGAAAACACTTGCGCGTTCGCTCTCTGTGTGACAAAAATTCTTTTCGTTAAAGATAGGAATTATTTTTAACCCGGCGCACGACGGTATACAAAAACAGGACCGGCAACAAAACGGTGGAAGTCGATTTGACAGACTGCCGATTTGCTGTCACTTTTGCGCTCTTCGCCTTCGGCTAATGCCGTTACGTTAATCGCCCGAGCTTCGCGGCTTTGTCTCCCTGGACGCCGCCGAGGTTCTGTCGTTACCAGATCTAATTATGTCAGAACGCATTCATTTCGGAACTATCAAGGAGGGAATCGAGCCTCCAAATCTCATCGAAGTTCAACTTAACTCCTACGTTGACTTCCTGCAGAAAAACGTGCCCTCAGGAAAGCGGAAGAATTCCGGCCTGCAGGCCGTGTTTAAAGAGGTCTTCCCGATCGAAAGCTACGATGAAAAAGCGGTGCTGGATTTCAGTCATTATGAAATCGGCGAGCCGAAGCTGAGCTCGCTTGAAGCGCAACGCGAAGGGCAAACCTACAGCGCGCCGCTGCATGTGACTTTTCAACTGCGTGAAGAAAAAGGCGTAAAGGAAGAGAAGGTTTACATGGGCGAAATTCCGCTCATGACGGTGCAGGGGACTTTCGTCATCAACGGGGCCGAGCGCGTGGTCGTTAGCCAATTGCATCGTTCGCCCGGCATCGCGTTCGAATCGAGCATCCATTTGAACGGCAAGGTGCTTTACAGCTTCCGCATCATTCCGGATCGCGGTTCGTGGATCGAAGTGCAGTTTGATACGAGCGATCTGCTTTATATTTATCTCGATCGCCGCAAACGCCGGCGGAAATTTCTTGCGACCACTTTTCTTCGCGCGCTCGGATACGGTTCTGATGAAGAGGTCATCAAACTTTTCTACAACATCGAAAACTTGAAGTTGAGCGAGAAGCTCGGCGAAGAGGAATTAGCCACGAAAGTTTTGACGGCGGAAGTTCTCGATGGAGAAACGACGATTGCTCGTGCCTTTGAGCCGCTGACAGCAGCGACTGTGCGCCAGATCATGGGCCTCAAAATTAAAGAGGTCAAAGTGATCGATATTTCTAATGACGACACTGTCGTTAAGGCGCTGAAAAAAGATCCGGCGCACGATCAGGAAGAAGCGCTCAAAGATATTTATCGCAAGTTGCGCCCGGGCGATCCGCCGACCGTGGCAAATGCGCGCGCGCTATTAAAACGTCTCTTTTTCGATCCGAAGAAATATGATCTCGGTCGCGTTGGTCGCTACAAGCTCAACCAAAAGTTGGGTATCGACGTTGATCTGACGGAACGCATTCTTACCGACAAGGATTTCATCGCAGCGATCAAGTATCTGATCAATTTGCGTCGTGGCGAAGGAACGCTCGACGACATCGATCATCTCGGCAGCCGTCGCGTTCGGACAGTTGGCGAACTGCTTGCCAATCAATGTCGCGTTGGTCTTGCGCGCACAGAGCGGCTCGTGAAAGAGCGCATGACTTTGTTCGACATCAATATTGACGGGATGACACCGCAGAAGTTGATCAATCCGAAGGCGCTCAGCGCGGTGATTCGCGATTTCTTTGGTCGTTCGCAGTTGTCGCAGTTCATGGATCAAACGAATCCGCTCGCAGAGTTGACGCATAAGCGTCGTCTCTCTGCTCTCGGACCCGGCGGTTTGAGCCGCGATCGCGCAGGATTCGAAGTGCGTGACGTGCATCCTTCGCACTACGGACGCATTTGTCCGATTGAGACGCCGGAAGGTCCGAACATCGGGCTCATTAGCTCGATGAGCACTTTCGCGCGCATCAACGAGTTTGGCTTTATTGAAACGCCGTACCGTAAGGTGGAAAAAGGCCGCGTGAGTGAGCAGGTCGATTATTTGACGGGAGACCGAGAGGAAAATTTCCTCGTCGCGCAAGCGAATGCGCCGATCGACGGTCGCGGGCATTTCACCGGAGAAAAAGTTTCCGTACGGTATCGTGGCGACTTCCTCGAAGTTGAGCCGTCGAAAGTCCATTACATGGATGTTTCGCCGAAGCAGCTCGTTTCCGTTGCTGCGGGATTGATTCCGTTTCTCGAGCATGACGATGCGAACCGCGCGCTCATGGGTTCGAACATGCAACGCCAGGGTGTGCCGCTAATCGTTTCGGAAGCACCGCTTGTTGGAACAGGTTTGGAAGGGAAAGTGGCGCGCGACTCGTACGCAGTCGTGCTCGCGGTTGAAAGCGGAAAAGTCGCATCGGTCACAGCGGATCAAATTGTCGTCACGAAAGACGGTCATATGCCGGAGAGCCGGAAGAAATTGAAGACCGATCACGACGCAGGCATTCACCTCTACGAGCTGCGCAAATTCATGCGCTCCAATGCCGGCACGTGCGTAAATCAAAAGCCGATCGTGAAGGCTGGACAGCACGTGAAGAAAGGGCAGGTCATCGCTGACGGTCCGAACACGGATCAAGGTGAACTCGCGCTCGGCCGCAATGTGCTCGTCGCGTTCATGCCATGGAATGGCTACAACTTCGAAGATGCGATCATGATCTCGGAGAAGGTCGTGAAGGAAGACATCTACACGTCCATTCACATCGACGAATTTGAAATCGGTGCGCGCGATACAAAGCTGGGACCGGAGGAAATCACGCGTGACATTCCGAATGTCAGCGAAGAAGCGTTGCGCAATCTCGGACCGGATGGCGTTGTGCGCGTCGGTGCGGAAGTGAAGCCCGGCGATATTCTTGTCGGTAAAATTACACCGAAGAGTGAGACTGAACTCGCTCCGGAAGAGCGTTTACTGCGCGCAATTTTCGGCGAGAAAGCGGCGGACGTGAAAGACACGTCGTTGACTGTTCCGTCGGGCACTTACGGAATTGTGATGGATGTGAAGGTTTCTTCACGTCGCGAAGTGGCGCGCGAAAAACTGACGCCGACTGAAACCAAACGTCAGATCAAATCGATCGGTGAAGATAACAAACGCAAGAAAGAGGAGCTGACCGAGCAATTGACTGATTCGCTGTCGAACATTTTGCTCGGCGAAAAAATTCCGCTCGACGTGGTGAACGCCGAAACGGGCGAGATCATCATTCCGGCGAATCGCAAGATCACGAAGACGCTGCTGCGCAAACTCGCGAACGTTTACGATCATATCGAAATCGATCCGAGTCCGATCCGGAACAAGATTCGCGAGATCATCGCTTCCTACGAACACAAGTTCGCCGAGCTCGAGCTCGAGCGGGAACGTTCGCTCGACCGTGTTGAAAGCGGCGACGATATCGATCCGGGAATGATCAAGCAGGTCAAAGTTTTCATCGCGAGCAAACGCAAATTGAGCGTAGGCGACAAGATGGCCGGACGTCACGGAAACAAGGGTGTGGTGGCGCGTATCGTGCCGGAAGAAGATATGCCGTTCCTCGCGGACGGAACGCCGGTTGAGATTGTGCTCAATCCGTTAGGCGTGCCGAGCCGTATGAATGTCGGTCAGGTTTTGGAAACACACCTTGGCGTTGCGGCGAAGGCACTCGGCTTTTCGGTGGCCACGCCGGTCTTCGACGGAATTTCGGAAAGCAAAATCCGCGAATACTTGAAGGAAGCGAAAAAAATAGACGGCTTCACCTGGGTGCAGGAAAACGGCAAGTCGCGCTTGTTCGATGGTCGCACGGGCGATGCCTTCGATCAGGAAGTTGTCGTTGGCTACATCTACATGATGAAGCTCGGCCACTTGGTCGCGGACAAAATTCACGCGCGCGCAGTCGGTCCATACTCGTTAGTCACGCAGCAACCGTTGGGCGGTAAAGCGCAATACGGCGGCCAGCGTTTCGGCGAAATGGAAGTGTGGGCGCTCGAGGCCTACGGCGCGGCTTATACTTTACAGGAATTGCTCACGGTTAAATCGGACGACGTGCAAGGTCGCACGCGCATCTACGAATCGATCGTGAAGGGCGATAACTCGCTCGAGGCAGGCACACCTGAATCTTTCAACGTGTTGATCAAGGAAATGCAGTCGTTAGGCCTCGACGTCAAAGTCGGTGGCCAGGCGCCGAGCCCTTTCCTGGAGAACGTCGCTTAAATTTTAACAACCAACCTTTCAAAAAATAATGAACGAACATTCCTGGCGTGAGTTAGTAGGCGAAGAACGAGCCGTCGGTTTTGATCAAGTCGCGATCGGTGTTGCGTCCTCGGACACGATGCGTTCGTGGAGCAAGGGCGAAGTTAAGAATCCAGAGACGATTAATTATCGCACCTTCAAACCGGAAAAAGGCGGTTTGTTTTGTGAGCGTATTTTTGGTCCGACGCGAGACTGGGAATGCTCGTGCGGAAAGTACAAGCGCATTAAACACAAAGGCGTTATCTGCGATCGTTGCGGCGTCGAAGTGACGCTCGCGCGCGTGCGTCGTGAACGCATGGGCCATATCGAACTGGCCGTGCCCGTTTCACACATCTGGTTTTACAAATGCATGCCGTCGCGCCTTGGCTTAATGCTCGACATGAGCGCGCGCCAACTCGAGCGCGTTATTTATTACGAAGATTACATCGTCATCGATCCAGGCAAGACGCCGCTGACGAAGACGCAGTTGCTGAACGAGCTCGAATATCGTGAAGCGCAGGAACAATACGGCGAAGATTTTGTCGCCGGCATGGGCGCGGAAGCGGTGAAGAAACTTCTCGCTGAGATCGATCTGCACAAGCTCAACAAGGAGCTGGAGAAGGCGATGGGAAACACGAAGAGCAAACAGATTCGCAAAAAACTCGCGAAGCGTTTGAAACTCGTGCAGGGCTTTGCTTCATCGCACGCGCGTCCCGATTGGATGGTGCTTGATGTGCTGCCGGTGATTCCACCGGATTTGCGTCCGCTCGTTCCGCTGGAAGGCGGACGTTTCGCAACTTCGGATCTCAACGATCTCTATCGTCGCGTTATCAACCGCAACAATCGTCTCAAGAATTTGCTCCAGCTGAAAACGCCGGACGTCATTATCCGCAACGAAAAGCGCATGCTGCAGGAAGCAGTTGATGCGTTGTTCGATAACGGTCGTCACGGCCGTGCGGTTACGGGCGCGGGAAACCGTCCTTTGAAATCGCTGAGCGATATGCTCAAGGGCAAGGGCGGACGTTTCCGCCAGAACTTGTTAGGCAAACGCGTCGATTACTCGGGCCGTTCGGTCATAGTCATCGGTCCGGAATTGAAACTGAACCAGTGCGGATTGCCCAAGAAGATGGCGCTCGTCTTGTTCGAGCCGTTCATCATTCGCCGGCTAAAAGATCTTGGTTACGTGCATACCGTGCGTAGCGCGAAGAAAATGATCGAGCGTCAGACGCCTGAGGTCTGGGATATTTTGGAAGAGGTCACTCGTGGGCATCCGGTTTTGCTGAATCGCGCTCCGACGCTGCATCGTCTTTCCATCCAGGCTTTCGAGCCGCTGTTAATTGAAGGCGAAGCGATCCGTATCCATCCGCTCGTTTGCACCGCTTATAACGCGGACTTCGATGGCGACCAGATGGCGGTGCACGTGCCGCTCTCCGTGGAAGCACAAATGGAAGCGCGCATGTTGATGCTTGCGCCGAATAATATTTTCTCGCCGTCGAGTGGCAAACCAATCACGACGCCGTCGCAGGACATCACGCTCGGATGTTATTATCTGACGCAGAATCCACGACGCGCGGCTGGAAGTTCGGTTGAGTCACGTCTCCCGCTTTTTGCTAATGCGACCGAGGTGGAGTTCGCAATGGTCGATGGTGCGGTCAAAACGCATGATCGTATCCGATTGAAGAATCCCGACGTCGGCGAACAGACAATTTACGGCGATCCGATCACACGCGTTCTCGAGACGACCGCTGGTCGCGTCATCTTCAATGAAATTTGGCCGAAGAAGCTCGGATTCTTCAACAAGGCCGCTGGAAAAAAACAGCTAAGCGATATTATCTGGCGCTGCTATCAGGTCGCTGGCCAGGAAGGAACGGTTGAAACGCTCGATCGTTTAAAAGAACTCGGATTCGCGGAAGCGACGAAGGCGGGAATTTCGATCGGAATTTCCGACATGATCATTCCGAAGGAAAAAGAAACCGAACTCGCGAATGCTTATCGGCAGATCAAACAGGTCGAGCAGCAATATCGCAAGGGCATCATTACGGATGGCGAGCGCTACAACAAGATCATCGATATCTGGACACACGCCGGCGACGAAATTTCCAGCGTGATGTTCCGCACTCTCGAACACAACGAGGGCCGCAAAGAACTGAATCCGGTTTATCTGATGGTTGATTCGGGTGCTCGTGGCAACCGCCAACAGGTCCGGCAGCTTGCCGGTATGCGTGGTTTGATGGCCAAGCCGTCAGGCGAAATTATCGAGCGACCGATCACATCGAATTTCCGCGAAGGATTGACCGTGCTGGAGTATTTCATTTCCACACACGGCGCGCGCAAAGGTTTGGCCGATACCGCGCTCAAAACGGCGGACTCGGGTTATCTCACGCGCAAATTGGTTGATGCGTCGCAGGACGTGATCATCAATGAAGAAGATTGCGGAACGGTGAACGGCATCGTGGTTCGCTCGATTTACGAAGGCGACGAAGAAGTTGTCGATTTGGCGACGCGAATTGTTGGCCGCGTGAGTTGCGAAACAGTGGTCGATCCCGTCGAGAAGAAAAAGAAAATCGTAAAGGCGAATCAATTGATCGATGAAAAGATCGCGGCGGACTTGCAGCGTATCGGCGTCGAGAGTTTGAAGATTCGTTCGGTGCTGACGTGCGAATGCGGACGCGGAGTCTGCGCGTATTGTTACGGACGCAATCTCGCGACCGGGCAATTCGTCAAACTCGGCGAAGCAGTTGGCATCATTGCCGCGCAGTCGATCGGTGAACCAGGCACGCAGTTGACGATGCGGACGTTCCACATCGGCGGCACAGCGAGCCAGACATTCAAACAACCGATCATTAAAGCGAAGAACGACGGCGATCTTCAATTCAACGATCTGCGCACGGTGCAGGCGCTCGATGGCAGCTGGATCGTTTTGAACAAGAACGGTTCGGTCAGCGTGCATAACGCCGATGGTCGCGAACTCGATCGCTACAATGTGGTCGTTGGCTCGGTCATCTCGAAACCGAACGGCGCCGCTGTGAAAAAAGGCGAAACCTTTGTGCAGTGGGATCCATACAACGTTCCGATCCTAACCGAAAAAGCGGGCAAGGTGGAATTCCGCGACATGATCGCGGGCGTTACGATCAAGCGCGATGTCGACGAAGCGACCGGTTTGATGGGCACGGTCATCATCGAGCACAAGGAAGATTTGCATCCGCAAATCGTGATCACCGGTGATAAACACGAAGTACTCGCGAGCTATTCCATTCCGGCTGGCGCTCACGTCGTAGTGGAGCAGGGCGTGAAGATCCGCGCTGGCGCATTGCTGGCGAAGACGCCGCGAAAAGTTGCGAAGACCAAAGACATCACCGGCGGTTTGCCGCGTGTGGCTGAGTTATTTGAAGCGCGCCGACCGAAAGATGCGGCGGAGATCGCGAAGATCGACGGTGTCGTGGAAATGGGCGGAACTGTGCGCGGCAAGCGCAAGTTGATCCTGAAAGATCCGGAAACGGGTTCGGAAGAAGAACATCTCATTTCGCTCACGAAACACATCATTGTCTTCAAGGGCGACTTCGTGAAGAAGGGCCAGCAGCTCACGGAAGGTCCGGTTGTACCGCACGAAATTCTGGAAGTGTGCGGACCGCAGGATTTGCAGGAACATTTGGTCAACGAAGTGCAGGAAGTTTATCGACTGCAGGGTGTCGAGATTAACGACAAGCACATCGAAATCATCGTGCGCCAAATGTTGCGCAAGGTGAAGATCACCGATCCAGGCGACACTTCATTGCTCTGGGGCGATCAAGTCGACAAGCTTGATTTCGAAGCGGAAAACAAACGCGTCGTCGATCAAGGCGGCAAGCCCGCGGAAGCTACGCCGGTATTGCTCGGCATCACGAAGGCGTCGCTGGAAACCGACAGCTTTATTTCAGCTGCGTCCTTCCAGGATACAACTCGCGTGCTCACGGAAGCGGCAACGCTCGGCAAAATCGATCGTCTGCGCGGTTTCAAGGAAAACGTCATCATGGGTCACTTGATTCCTGCGGGAACAGGTTTCCCTGTGCATCGCGAAATCAAACTGGTCGAGCTTGGCGAACAAGTTGGCGCTCCGCTTGTCGAAGAGGTGGAAGCACGTCCGGCGGCCGGTTAAAGGAATTCTGACTGCGACTGTGAAATGACGAATTGGCGAAAGCTGATTCGTCATTTTCTTTTTCTGGGCGATAAATCACACATGTCGATCGCGACAAAAACGGGTGACTCAGGTGAAACATCGCTCATGTACGGCCGACGCGTTGCGAAAGATGATGTGCGGGTGGACGCGTACGGCTGTGTTGACGAATTAAATGCCGCGCTCGGTCTCGCCCGCGTCACCGCCTCCGATCCATTTGTGACGGAGCAGATTTACTCCGTGCAAAAGGAATTGATTACCGTGATGGGCGAACTCGCCACGGCTCCGGAAGATTTTTTACGCTACACAAAAGACGGGTTTAGCCTAACGACTCCGGAAATGGTCGATCGGCTCACTTCGGTAATCGACGAGCTGGAGAAGGACAAGCTCCTGCATTTCAAAGGCTGGGCCATTCCGGGAAGCACTTATGCCGGCGCTGCTCTCGACCTCGCACGCACGACATGCCGGCGGGCCGAACGACGTGTTGCGACTTTGGGTCGTGTTACCGAAAATTTTAACAAGGAAATTTTGCGTTATCTGAACCGACTCTCGGATCTGTGCTGGTTACTCGAACGGTATCTGGAGAAGCAGGCCATCTCGGATCGGCCGGGTATTACTGGTAGCTAACAAAGGAAAAGCCGCCGGCAACCTTCTCTGTCAAAGATTACCGACGGCGACCTTGATTAAGATTGCTATGGCAGGGCAGTGCCCGACTTAGACTTCACGAGCGAAACATCGGAGCTGTTGATAAGTCCATTAAGAGTAACGTCCGTTCTAAAGTTACTCTGTGTCGCAGCCGTTCCGCTCTGGGCCTTTGTTTGACTAACATCGGAGCTATTCGTTGAACCGTTTGCGCTAGTATCGCCAAGTAGAATCCCCATCGGGATATCCACATTGCCGGATGCCGTCCCGTTGTTTACGCTAAAGAGTCTAAGGGTAATCTTTTGAGCGTTGGTTACTCCGGTAAGGTCGACGGTTACTACCGCACCGTTTACGGTGACGTTAGTAACGCTTCCCGTTCCCGAAACAACCTGTGCTTTGGGATTCCCATCCACCGTCACAGGAACGGCGAATCCAACGACGACCTTGAAATCACCGTTCGTACCGCCAGTCCGGCACTCGATACCCACGCCAGGTGGCGGCGTCGGCGGAACCAACAGATTCACATCGAAGTCACCCGCGCCTGTGTGCGTTTTGCGCGAGACAGCAGAGATCGGCGTGGGCGGACCGACTTGTGCCAGACATGTTGGGAACGTCGGGTTCATTCTTGCGTTGGGCCCGCCTGTCTGCCTGGTGAATTCCGCGTGGGTGGCAGTCGATCCATTGTCTGCATAAATAATATTGGCGAGACCATCGGGGCCGATGTTCACCTCGAAGTAATCGAGTAATGAGCGATCGGATGTGCCGATGAGTCCGCCCGTGCTGATTTGTCCCTTATGCATCACATGATCGCCTGCCTGCACGACGGTGAAGACAGGTTCGCGGCTGGCGGCGTTGAGGGACTGCGCGAAGAACATGTTCCATTGCGCGGCGTTCGTGCCGGTCGGCAACGTGTTGGGATCACCTACCGTTGTCGTCTTATAATAGACAATGTCCACGCGGCCGTCGTCGCCGGCGGCTACCCATGGCAGCACGGCAGTTTCGTCCGCCGCCAGGGAGCCGGAACTGACTGGAAACGGTCCGTAAAAGGTCTTGCCATGATCATGTGAGCTGGCGAACCAAATACTGAACTCGTTAGTCCGGGCGTTATTCATACTCCATACCGCGTAGATATTTCCGGCCGAATCGATATCGCCCGCGGGAAAGATGTTCGCGTTGTTAACGCCAAATGTTTCCGATCCCGCAGGTGGTGGCGGCGTGGTTGGCGAATCAATCGCGCCCTTGAACACGGGATAGTTCACGAAATTTCCAGGGATGCCTCCAGCCACCGCCGGCGGATCGGCGCCAAAGACCCAGACATTCAGAAGCTTCCCGAACGGCGGCTGCGCAATGTTATTGCGTGCAATCGATGCGTTGAAGACTCCATAGATCCTGTGCGTTTGTTTGTCGACAAACAGTGGGCCGGGATTGGTGTTGGGCACCGTTGTCGCCAATTCGGGATCGACAAAAGTATTCTGCGTCACCCAGGCATTATCATTCGCCGAGCTCGATAAACGAATAATCTCCGTCGCGAGCTCGTGATCCACCTCGTAGACGTATTGATCCGTGGAGATTCGATCGGCGGCGAGCCATTGTCGATCAGACGAAATACCGGTATCGCCGGCAATGCCACCGGTCCCGGGTTTGAAGAATGTCGCTCCGCCGTCGGTCGATTTGCGGATGTGGTCCGAAGTCAATCCGAGATCGGTGTAGTAAACTTGATCGGGTCGGGTGCCATCAGGTTTCGGGAAGGTGATGACGTCTTCGTCCCCGCCCGTCAATGTCGCTTCATCCGCGACCGGGTTTACTGGAGGCAGGAAACTCGCCCCATTATTCACCGATTTCCACGACCACGGATTGCCCGGAGCAGAGACGTAGATGCAGTTATGTGTGTCGACCCAGATGCTCGGTTCCGCTCCCGGCGAACCGACCGCGATATTGGCAGAGAATGTCGACGGGGCGGGCGCGGCCGGCGGCGCATAAGCGACGGCTCCACCCGTTTGTTTCGTATACCACGCGTTCGTCTTGCAGGTGGCGGCGGGGCAGTTGTTCACGCTGTCGGCAAAGGCGATACTTGCATTTCCTGCCGGATCCAGGGCCATGGTGTAATATTCGAGCAGATCGCGGTTATCTGTTCCGGTGCAACCACTGCCGTTAAAGCAAATGTTTGTATCGTGAATGGCGTTGGTAGTTACCTGCACCTGGTTGAAGACGGGCGATCCCGAGAGCGCATTGGTTGTCTGCGCAAAAAACACCTGCCAGTTAAATGGCGCTACCATCGGCGACGCTCCGCTCGATCCGAGCCACGTGATGTCGACCACACCGGGGCTTCCCGCAACCACCCAGGGCATGACCGCTGTTGTCGTATTTCCGCTTCCGCTGTCTACCTGAACCGCCGGCAACCACGACGTGCCGCCATTGCTTGAGCTCGTTAGGTAAACATGGAAACCATTGCTACTACTCCGCCCGAAAACAAGATGAAGATTGCCGCCGCGATCAATGGCCAGAATCGTAAACTTGTGTCCGGGCTCGCTTCCGGCCGGGCCCGAGTAAGCCGTCGTCTCGGTCCATGTCGCTCCGCCATCCGTCGATTTAAGCAAGTGAATTTCTGTGAGGGCGTTGGACGGAATGGTGGTGGTGTAGAGATTCCCATTGTAGGGATCGACAACAAGATTGCCCTCCGTGCTATTACCTGTCCGCACCAGAACAGGGGCGCCAAACGTTTGTCCGGCATCGATCGACTTGGCGAAAAACAGATCGCCCGTTCCCGGCGCCATCCGATAAGTCATATTTAAAGTTTGCGCACCATACGCGGCAATCCATTGTCGATCGTCCGAGACCACCGTGGCAGCAGCGCCATTCACCATCCACGCCTGCCCTGGCTCAACTCCACCCGTTCCTCCATCCAGCGAAGTAGAGACGGTTACGTTCCCAACCCAAAGGGAAGAAACGTAAAGATAGCCGCCCGGAGAAACATCAATGGAATCATCCGCGCCACCCAGTCCGGCGCACTGCGGCAGGGTCGGGCAATGGTCCTGCGCACCGTCGGGTTGGCCTAGGTAAACGAAACTCGCACCAGTGTTTTTCGATTTCCATAAGTCAACGCCGCCAGGCACGCCCTGAATCGCGGTCACGTAGATGTTGCCGAAATTATCAATCTTGATTTCCGGTTCGCCGCCTTGCTGGAAAAAGATGGGAGACAAGGGCCGCGACAATTGTATCGGACTGCTAAAAGTAAAAGCGGATGGCGCATCTGTAATATGCGTTCCAGTTCGTTCATTCGGAGCCGAAGTTACTGCGGGAGTTTGCTTCTTTGGCGTGGCGCCTTTTCCAGGAGGCGCCGCAGCCTCCAGTAAGTAAATGCCAACAAAGCAACCGGCTGCTAGAAACATTGAGGCTAGAAGCCAGCGCCATTTCGTGTTCGCGATAAATGTGCGCATAGAAGGTCTTTTTTGTTTTGAGTCAATATCTCTTCGGGCGGTACGGCACTGGAGGATGGGAGAGACGCCGAATTTTTTATTACATTGCTGTAATGTAATGCGAGGAGATTGATCCAATTGATGCAAGCTCTTCGGAGATGCCTAACGAGCTTTAGGTTATCGAGTGGACCGGTTTCTCGGGCGAAGTATCTGGAAAGGCAAGAGTTACAATCGTACCGTAATTGACTTCGCTCGTTATGTCGGCCGAGCCTCCGTGGAGTTCGGCAATGGATTTTACCAGGGCCAGACCCAGGCCCGCGCCCTGGGAGCTGCGCGAAGAATCCACACGATAAAACCGATCGAAGACTTTTGCGATGTGCTGCGAAGGAATTCCGCAGCCTGTATCGCTGACAGTTATCAGCGATTCATCGGGATTTTTGGAAATTGAAAGTTGAATTTTGCCGCCGGCAGGAGTGAAGCGTAACGCATTCTCGGTCAGATTGCTTATGGCACGGTCGAAGAGCAATGGGTCGGCGGAAACGTCACCGGTTCCATCGCAAGCAATCACAACCTGTTCTTCCTCGGCAATGGTCTGATAAAACGCTGCGATTTTTTCGATCTGTTCTCGTCCGTTGAATCGAGTGCGCTGAATTTGGCGTTCAGCTGATTCGGCACGGGCGAGAAAAAGTAGATTGTCGATGATCCCGGAAAGTCTCTCGCACTCGGCGACATTCGATTCGATTACTTCACGATACTCGCTGGATGTGCGTGGGCGTGTTAGGGCTACCTCTGCTTCGCCTCGAATATTCGCCACGGGCGTGCGGATTTCGTGAGCAATGTCGGCGGAGAATTGCGACAAGCGCGTGAACGATTTTTCGAGACGATCGAGCATGTCATCGAAAGCGGCGGCGAGCGGTTGAAGTTCGAGGGGCCATCCAGTTGGAGGCACTCGCTCGTGGAGGTGAGTGGGACCAACACGTTTGAAGGAGCGCGTCATTTCCGCGAGTGGTCGCAAGCCACGTTTCGTTACCGTCGTCGCGATCATGGCGGAGAGGAGGATGCCAAAGATCAGCACAACGCCGAGAAGGGCGCCGAATTCCTGAGTGAACTGTTCGTCTACGGTGCGATCCTGTCCCACCTCAATTATATATGAGCGTCCGTTCGCGGCAGGGCCCGCTGTCGTAAGAGAAAACAGACGGCCGCGCACCCGGTAATCCCTCGGCGTGTCGATCGCGCCGTCAGGTCGCGGTTTAGGAAAAACGCGCGACGGCAATATCTCATCCATTCCTGGCGTCTGGGCGAGGGTTTGGCTGGTGGAATCAAGAAGGCGAATCCAATACGTGATGTTTTTGCCCGTGAGCGGCAGCTTCAGTTGCTCCTGCATTGCTGCAGGCCCGTTGATATTTTTTAAATCAGCGCGCAACGCAGAAATTCTATCGCTCAGAAAAACGTTGTCTTCTTCGAATGCGTGCCTAACGACAATCAGATAGAGCACAACGAGGCCGCAGCAAAGCAGTAACGCCGCCGCCAGGGTGAAGCGAAAGACGAGTTGCGATGCTATCGAGCGCGGTTTAGCCGGCTTTGAGAACATAACCGACGCCGCGAATGGTGTGGATCAGTTTCAGCTTGAATGGATCGTCCACCTTTGCGCGCAATCGTCGCACCATGACATCAACGACATTGGTTCCCGAATCAAAATTCAGCCCCCACACCTGTTCGATGATCTCAGTCCGCGAAACGACCTCGCCGGACGAGCGCATCAAATGAGCGAGCAAAAGAAATTCCTTCATCGTAAGGTTAAGCGCCACGCCAGCCCGAGTGGCCCGGTGTCGACGCGTGTCGATCACGAGATCCTCGATTTGCAATTTCTCCGGATTCCGCGCCGGTGATCGGCGTAAAAGCGAACGCACGCGCGCGATTAATTCGGAAAATGCGAACGGTTTGACCAGATAATCGTCGGCTCCGAGCTCGAGCCCTTTTACGCGGTCGGGAACGCTGTCGCGCGCGGTGAGAAAAAGAACGGGCGTATGGATGCCGCCGCCGCGTAATCCCGAAACGACAGCCCAGCCATCTTTTTTCGGCAGCATGACGTCGACGATGAAAAGATCCCAGCGCGAGGCCAGGCCCTGTTGCAATCCTGTCTCGCCGTCCGGTGCGATCTCGACGTTGAATCCACCTTCGCGGAGCCCTTTCGACAAAAAGGCCGCGGTTTTCTTTTCATCTTCGACGACAAGAATTCGCATCGATCCCGAGTATAAGGCTTCAGGACGTTGACTCAAGACTTCCCGACAAAACCAGATCGCCGCCGAGCGTTGAAATTGCAGTTGCCTTCTCCGGTGGGGTGTAGCATCTTCCCCGTCCCCCTCCGCGAATTGCTTGCGGATCCGTGTTAAAACTTATGTCGACGACGATTGAATTAGTTCCTGAATTGCTCGAAGCCGGTGTCCACTTTGGACATCAAACCAAACGCTGGAACCCGAAGATGAAGCCGTACATTTTCGAGAAGCGTAATTCGATTTATATCATCAATCTTGATGAAACCGTGCGCCAATTGCATCGCGCCACGGAGTTTTTGCAGGAAGTCACGCGTCGAGGCGGGAAAATTCTTTTTGTCGGCTGCAAGAAACAAGCGCAGGAAGCGGTCAAGGAAGCGGCCGTCGCGTGTGGACAATTTTATGTAAACCAGCGCTGGCTCGGCGGCACGCTCACCAATCTCGCCACGATTCGCAAAAGCATCGGCCGGCTCAGGTACATCGAAGAGATCGAAAAATCTCCCGAGTACAAAAAGATGGGCAAACAGGAATTGGCCGCGCTCAACCGCGAAGCCACGAAGTTGCGCCGCAATCTTGATGGTATTTTGGAGATGACACAAAAGCCGGACGTGATGGTGATCATCGATACCCAGCGTGAGCAGAACGCCGTGCTCGAAGCGCGTCGGCTTGGCATCCCTGTGGTCGCCATTGTCGACACCAACGCCGATCCGGAATTGATCGATTACCCAATTGCCGGCAACGACGACGCCATTCGCGCGATTCGAGTTGTTCTGCAAAAACTGGTCGACGCCATCGTCTCTGCGACCGGCGAACCGCACATTCGCGACCAGGTCGAGATGGCCGGTGTCTCGGCGTAGACCGTCGCACGAAGAACTTTCTGACGCGTTCGGTCCGGGCGCGGGATAATTATTTTTAAAATGGAAATCAACCCTCAACTCGTTAAGCAACTGCGCGAAAAAACCAACGCCGGCATGATGGACTGCAAACGCGCGCTGGCGGAATCCAATGGCGACCTGGAAAAAGCGGAAGCGATTTTGCGGACGAAAGGCATCGCGAGCGCGAGCAAAAAATCTTCGCGTGCGACGAAAGAAGGCATCGTCGCTTCCTACATTCATCTCCAGGGAAAAGTGGGCGTCCTCGTCGAAGTGAATTGCGAAACCGATTTCGTGGCAAAGAACGAAAACTTTCGCTCATTTGTGAAAGACATCACGCTGCACATCGCTGCGGCCCATCCGATGTATGTGAGTCGCGAAGAAGTTCCGTCCGCTCTGATCGAGAGCGAGCGCGCGATTTACAAAGAGCAGGTCAAAGGCAAACCGGAAAACGTGATTGATAAAATCGTGGACGGAAAGCTGGACAAGTTTTACGGCACGGTTTGTTTGCTCGAGCAGGGCTTCATCAAAGATCCCGACCACACCATCAAAGAATTGGTGGCGACCAAGATCGCTGAGCTGGGCGAGAATATCGTCATTCGTCGCTTCACGCGTTATCTCGTCGGCGAACGGCTCGAGTCCGCATCCGCTTCATAATTGGTAGCGGTGCGCCTTCTGCCCGGAGGAGGTTCGCGTGTCGCCAATCCGCGCAACGCCTGATGTCAATTAGTCGGCGAGACGGCGCTTCCGGCCTACCATTTTTATACACGCACTGTCGCGACGCGGTGCGTTTCTGTGGTGTCGAGGCTCATAAAGGGGAGCGTCGGCAATTACCTAATCGGGAAAAGCGAATCAATCGCGATTCGCATTAACAAACAATAACGGAGGAAAATTTATGAGCATGGATTCATTGAAAGACTTGTACATCGACGAACTGAAAGATCTTTACAGCGCGGAGACGCAATTGGTGAAGGCGCTGCCGAAGATGGCGAAGAAGGCGACGTCGCCGGAATTGAAAAAAGCGTTCCAGGATCATCTGGAAGAAACCAAAGGGCACGTGGAACGACTCGAAGAGATTTTCGAGGGTCTGGAGGAGAAGCCGACCGGCAAAACCTGCAAAGCGATGAAGGGCCTGGTCGAAGAAGGCGAGGAAGTCATCAAGGAAGATGGCAACGAGGCGGTCCTGGATGCAGCGCTGATCGGTGCGGCGCAACGCGTGGAGCATTATGAAATCGCTGGTTACGGTGTCGTGCGCACGTTCGCGACGATTCTCGGCGAAGATGATGCGGCCGATCTGCTTCAGGAAACGCTCGATGAAGAGGGCGAGGCCGACCAGAAGCTAACGCAGATCGCGGAGGAGGATATTAACTTCGAGGCATCAAACGAAGACGACGAAGAGGAGAAGGCTCCGAAACGCGGCGGGATGAAAAAAGTCGCGAGTCGCCGATAACGGAAAACGCAGGCCGGCCAAGGCCTGTCGACGAATGAATTGCGCCACCGAAGTCCGTGTGACTTCGGTGGCGTTTTCGTTTTTAATTAAAATCGCGAATGTCGCGAAAGGTGGATCGAGCAGTCCCTTGCTCGATGTTGGATGTGGCGGCGAAGCCGCATTTATTTGGCACGCCCTCGCCTCCGGCTCGGAGAGGAGAGGCCGATCCACCTGCGCGATCCACCTTTAATCTGCGCAATCCGCGATTAGAGTTAATGGCGATGACGACGCAGAATGAAAGAAATACAACAGAGCTAATGCGGGATGTGGATCGCACACTGCTGCGCGAAAATCTAAAGCTCACGCCGGCGGAACGGCTGGAGAAGTTCGCGAAATTCATGCGTTTTGCTTCGGGTCTCAGGGATGCCGGCGCTGCGACGCGACGGATTGAAGCGGAAACAACGCGTAAGCAGTGAGCGCGGAATTCGAGAAGCTTCTGCCGACTTTTGTAAACGCTGGTGTCGATTTTATTCTCGTTGGTGGTGTTGCTGGAATTGTGCACGGTTCCGCGCGAGCGACGTATGATGTCGATCTTGTCTATGCACGATCGGATACAAATATTGGACGACTCGTTAGCGCGCTAGCGCCGCACGTTCCTCGTCTGCGCGATGTGCCAGGTAATCTGCCATTTTCGTGGGATGCGAAAACGGTTCGCAACGGATTGAATTTCACACTTACCAGCGAGCTTGGTTACATCGATCTTTTTGGCGAAATCATGGGTGGTGGAAACTATGAAGATTTGCTGCAGCATTCTTTCGATGTTGAAGCGTTCGATGTGCGATTCAAATGCATCGATCTTCCTACTTTGATAAAAATCAAAGAAGCCGCGGGCAGAGCGAAGGATCTTGCAGCAGTCGCTGAGCTGCGCGTTCTGCTCGAAGAGAAGGAAGGCGATCGCTGAGCGAACGAGGGACATTTCTTCGGTAGCGGCGGTCTGTGACCGTCGCTAGCTTGAACAGCGATGGCGTTGGAGAAATACAAAGCGAAGAGAAACTTCGCGGTTACAGCGGAGCCAAAAGGCAAGCCATTGCCGAAGAAGGTGCGCGGTGCGTCGCGCTTCGTGATTCAGAAACATGACGCGTCTCGATTGCACTACGATTTTCGATTGGAGATGGATGGTGTGCTCAAATCGTGGGCGGTGCCGAAAGGTTTGCCGTGGGGGCAGGGCGAAAAACACCTGGCGGTCGAAGTCGAGGATCATCCGATCGAGTACGAGAACTTTGAGGGAATTATTCCAAAGGGGAATTACGGCGGCGGGACGGTGATGGTTTGGGATCGCGGGACGTACTACGTTTACGGCGAAGATCCGTTAGGCGCGCTGAAGACTGGACGGCTGCATCTGGTGTTGGATGGGGAGAAGGCGAAAGGGGAATGGGCGCTCATTCGTATTCGCTCGAATGAGGAGAAGAATCAGTGGCTGTTGCTCAAGGCGACGAAGAGCATCAAACCCATTTCGAAAAAGCGCGATGATGAATCGGTCATCAGCAATCGCACGATGAAACAGATCGCGGACGATCGCGATGCGGAATGGGAAACCGATCGCGATACGCCGACGAACAAAAGCGCGGTTTCAAATTTGAAATCGCGGATTCAAAGCGCGCTTAAAAAAAAAGAGTCGCGCCAGGAAAAAGGAAAGGTAGAGCGAAAAAGATTGGTAGGGCGCGATCGCCGAGCGCCCCGAGACGACGACGCCGAAATTGAATTCGACGGCGCGCCCGGCGGTCGCGCCCTACCAAACGCAAAGGCGCGGTTCATTGAGCCGATGAAGCCAAAGCTCGTGGAGGCGCCACCGACGCATGGCGATCGGCTTTACGAATTGAAATTCGATGGGATTCGGCTGCTTGCGATCACGAACGGCAAGAAGATCGAATTGATTTCGCGGAATAGGAATGACCTGACGCAACGGTTTGCGGAACTGACAGATTCGCTCGCCGCGTTGCCGGCGAAAGAATTCGTGATCGATGGCGAAGTAGTCGCGGTGGATGACGAAGGACGTTCGTCGTTTCAACTGTTGCAGGCGCGCGAAATGGAGAATCGCAAGTCGCCGATTTATTTTTACGTGTTCGATCTTCTGCAACTCAATGGCAAAAGCCTAACGAGTCTCCCATTGCACGCGCGGAAGGCGTTGCTCGAGAGACTTTGCGTCGATGCGAGTGAGCCACTTCGTTTTTCAGGTGCGTTAGGTGGCGATCCGAGAGCGTTGCTCAAAGAAGTAAAGCGGCGCGGGCTCGAAGGCATCATCGGCAAGCTGCGCGAATCCGTTTACGAACCAGGTAAACGCAGCGGGGCGTGGGTGAAGATCAAGAGTCTGAATGAGCAGGAATTTGTCATCGGCGGTTACACGCCACCGCAAGGTGCGCGGCAACATTTCGGCGCGATCCTTGTCGGTTATTACGAAAAAAAGAAGCTGCTCTTCGCGGGGAAAGTCGGGACTGGATTCGACACGAAGATGCTCGCTGCTCTAAGCAAGCAATTCAAAAAACGAGAGCGCGAGGATTGTCCGTTCGCTGATCTGCCATCGAAACAGGGCGGCCAATGGGTGCATGGCATTACGCCGGGAATGATGCGCAAAATGCATTGGCTCAATCCGGTTTTCGTTGCGCAGATCAAGTTTGCCGAGTGGACGCGCGATAAAAAATTGCGGCAGCCGGTGTTTCTCGGGATGCGGGAAGACAAAAAACCGAGCGAAGTTACGCGTGAGGGTTAGCGAGAGCTTAACTCGGAGCCTAGATCGCTGCCTAACGAGTGTTTACTTGTAGCGATGGCCGTGCTTGATGATGAGATCGACGTGCTGCAATAAATCGATGTAACGCAGCACATCGCCTTTCACGGCAATGATGTCGGCAAATTTTCCTTCGCTGACCGAACCGTATTCTTTGTCCACCTTCATCATCACCGCGGGCCAGTAGGTTGCGGAACGAATCGCCGCCATCGGATCGACGCCGAGTTTGTTCACCCACGCATCGAGTTCATGCCAGGTGGAGCTACTGTGAAATTTCATCGGGATGCCGCTGTCGGTTCCGATCAGAAGAACAACGCCGCTCTCCTCGAGTTGATGGAATTTTTTCGCCACTGTCTTACTGCGAGCCGGCGTGATCTGGTAATACGCCAATTGTCCAGGGTGACGGATCGATTGCTTGATGTCCTCGACGATGTCTTTGGGCACATCGAGCTGCCACGCAGGATCGTCGAGCGGTTCCGGATTTTCGATCAGCGATTGATAATTGAGAAATCCCTCGATCGTGGGACACCAAAAGAGTGGACCAAGGCTCATCTTCGCAGTTCGCTCCGCGATCATCGCGCGAATGTCCGCAGGATATTCCGGCGCGGTTGCAAGGCCTGTATGTTCGAAGTCATCGACTCCAACCGCGAGGCCGCGTCGGATTTCATCCGGACGATGCGCGTGAGCAACGACCGGAAGTTTGTGCGCGTGCGCTTCGTCAACGACCGCTTTCGCTTCTTCTAATGTCATTTGATCTTGATCGATCATCTTGACGATGTTGACGCCGGCATCAGCGATCTTTTTCACTTTTGCACGAGCGTCGGCCGCGCCTTTAACGCCCCAGCGATAAAGTTCTTCGCCCGGGTAGGGTTCGTGCTGAATGAAGGGACCAGCGACGTAAAGCGTCGGCCCCGGAATGTCACCGCGATTAACGCGATCGCGTAGTTCGATGCTTTCTTTCAGCGGACCACCGAGATCGCGCGCGCTCGTGACGCCGGCCATGAGCAACTGATGCGCAGCTGCCGGCATTATTTCAGAACCGAACCGCTTCTCATACGTCTTGTCCCAATGCGCGTAATCGCTGTGGCCAAGAATCATGGTGTGGACGTGGCAATCCCAAAGACCGGGCAACAAATCCATGCCCTCGGTGGAAATGACTTCCGCATCGGCCGGCACTGGGAGCGATCCGACCGTGCCGATTTTGGTGATGCGTTCGCCATCAATCAAAATGACGCTGTTCGCGAGCGGCGTTCCGCCAAATCCGTCGATCAATCGACCGCCGACGAGCGCGACCGTTCGCGCCGGTGCAAATGTTGTTGCGCCTAACGAGAGCAAAAGCGCGAGCAGAAATATTTTTGAGTGCTTCATCGCAGCGATGCTAATTAGCTTTGTGCAAAAAGAACAGGTGCGAATCATATTCGACTTGTTGAGTGCGTCGCCGCGTCAATATTGTCTGGACCCATGAAAGTAAAAATCGTTGTCACGCCGAAAGCCGCCGTGCTTGACCCGCAAGGAGCCGCCGTGCGTGATGCCATGCAACATCTCGGCATGCCGGAAGTACGCGAAGTGCGCGTGGGAAAATATCTGGAGATCGAGGTCGATGGAAAAAATGGCGATATCGAGAAGCGATTACACGATCTTTGTCGCGATCTGCTCTCCAATCCCGTGATCGAGGATTATGAGTTGATCGAGGAATCGAAATGAAATTCGCGGTCATTCAATTTCCCGGTTCCAATTGCGATCAGGATTGTATTGCCGGCATCAACAGCATCGAAGGCCTGCGCGCCGAATACGTCTGGCACAAGGAAGAATCGCTTGATGGTTTCGATGCGATTGTGTTGCCGGGCGGATTTTCCTACGGCGATTATTTGCGCTGCGGTGCCATTGCGCGTTTTTCGCCAATCATGCAAAGCGTTTTGAAGGAGGCGCGCGCTGGCAAACTCGTCATCGGCATCTGCAACGGATTCCAGATTCTTTGCGAAGTTGGTTTGCTGCCGGGAGCGCTCGTGCGCAATCGCTCGCTTCATTTCGTTTGTGAAATGGTCAACGTGCGCGTGGAAGTCGCGGACACCGCGTTCACGCGAGGTTATCCGGTTGGAGCAGTCCTGCGAATCCCGATCGCGCATGGCGAAGGCTGCTACTTCGCTGATGAGGCGACCTTGCGTGATTTAAATGCGTACCGCCAAATCATTCTGCGGTATTCGGATCCCCAGGGACGAATTGTTCCCGAAGCCAACCCGAACGGCTCGATCGAAAACATTGCCGGCATTTGTAATCGTGCAGGGAACGTTTTCGGATTGATGCCGCATCCGGATCGCGCATGCGAGGCCCGCCTTGGGAGCGCTGATGGCGCAAAGATCTTCCGGTCCATGTTGCAAACGATCAGCGCCGGCGAAGCGCGCGCGGCCTAACGAGTCGTGAACGCGAGAATCGCGTGAGCTTTTTCGTCACCGGAACCGATACGGGCGTGGGCAAGACATACCTTGTCGGGCAACTTTTGCGGTTGTTGCGCGCGACCGGATTGCGCTGTGCCGGCTTTAAGCCGATCTGTTGTGGCGATCGTCAGGATGCCGAGTTGTTGCTCGCCGCGAGCAGCGAAGGATTCACGATCGACGAAATCAATCCCCTCTGGTTGCGCACGCCAGCCGCGCCATTTGCAGCTGCGCTCGTCGAACAAGTGGACATCGAGACAAATTTGTTGCTCGATCGGTTTGAAGAGATAAAAAAGCGCGTCGATCTTCTTCTGGTGGAAGGCGTCGGCGGTTGGCTCGTGCCGATTCGGAAAGATTATTTTGTCAGCGATCTCGCTGCGGAAATGAAAGTGCCGGTTCTCCTCGTCGTGCAGAATAAATTAGGCTGTCTTAATCATTCGCTGCTGACTCTGCAAAGTATTGCGATGAAGAATTTGGCGACGGTCGGTTTAGTGCTCAATCCGATTACCGACGACTCCAATATCGCCTCGGTGACCAACGCAGAGGTGTTAGCCAAGGTAATCGAAATTCCGATCCTGCCGATGCCCATGGCCGAATCGACTGCGCTTTCTCCGGCATGGAGCCAAATTTTGGGATTGGAGGCAGTGTTTTAATTTTAGTCGTTTGGCTAACATAAGTGTAAAGTTTTCGAACGCTTTTCTCCGGAAAAATACGTGCTTACGAGGGAGAATGGCGTTGGCATACCCATTGCTAAAGGGATGGATACAACCCATGTCTATGCTTCTACAAAAAACTCTGCACATGAATCAGTCCCTGGCGGAATGCAAAAGCCGTCTCGCCAGCATCCAGTCGTACCGTCGTCAATTTTTGATGGTGACTAAGGCAACGGTCACATCTTCGAAGACGGTAGATTTTAGCTTCCGCGGTCCGTTGGGATTCGAAGCGCACACCGTTCTGCTGGCGATCGACAGCGATCTGCCCAACCAATGTGCTTTTGAATCGGTCGGAGGAAACATCGACTTGATGGGTCTGGTGGATTTCTCCGAAATTCGTCCTTATTGCACTGAGGTCTCCCTTGCGGTGCATTACGAGATCGAAAACAAATTTTTCGCATGGCTCGACCGGCGGCTTCATTTTGTTGATGCGTTTTTGACTTCAGAACTGCGGAGCATTCGCGCGCATTTCGAAGGAATCGCGGCTCCGCACGTCGAGCAAATGCACGGCCTGCCCATGCTCGAAGCAGCCACCGCCTAACGAATCAAAGATTCTGCAAAGAGCGCGAAGTTTGCTTCGCGCTCTTTTGCTGTACGGGAATCACGCGATCCGGACAGCGTGTGTTTTATCCAGGCGCAATACCTGGCCGGCCTGCAACGCTAATTGCGTTTTCGGGTCTGTGATTTTTTCTCCGTCGATCTGAACGCTGCCCTGCGTAATCAAACGGCGCGCATCCGTTCGCGATTTGTTTATGCCGAACGCTTTCTCGTAAACTGCTGCCACGATGGCGACGACATCGCCGACACTCTCGGCGGCGGAAAACTGAGGAAGCGTCGCGTCGGAAAGCCGTTTTTCGCTAAAGCGGTGATTCCAATTATCGCGTGTTTGTTGAGCGATCTCCTGCGAGTGATAGGTCGCGGTGATTTCGAATGCGAGCTGCTTCTTCGCTTCGAGCGGATGAACGTCCGTCGGGAATGCGCGACCGAGCAGCAGCGGATAGTAGCGCGCCATCATCTCGTCGGAAATGCTCATCAATTTTCCAAACATCTCGTTAGGCGTTTCATTCAGAGCGATGTGATTGCCGAGGCTCTTGCTCATTTTCTTTACGCCGTCGAGCCCTTCCAAAATCGGCAGTAACAAGACGACCTGTTGCGGCAGGCCCTGTTCTTTTTGTAAATCGCGGCCGACCAAAATATTAAAAAGTTGATCGGTTCCGCCGAGTTCGACATCGGCTTGCACCATGACCGAATCCCATCCTTGCATGAGCGGGTATTGAATTTCATGTGCGTGAATTGGATCCTTGTTGTCCAAACGCGCCCGAAAATCTTCCCGTTGCAAGATCTGCTGTAGCGTGACGCGGCTGTTGAGTTGCAGGACCTGCTGAAACGTCATTTTTTTAAACCACTCGCCATTGAAGACAATTTCAGAGCGCGCGGGATCGAGGATTTTCATGGCCTGCTCTTGATAGCTCCGCGCATTTTCCAGGACTTGCTCGTGCGTGAGTTGAGGTCGCGTGACGGAACGCCCGCTTGGATCGCCAATCATCGCGGTGAAATCGCCAATGATCAGAACAGCGTGATGTCCGAGATCCTGGAACTGTCGCAATTTCCTCAAGACCAGTGAATGCCCGAGATGAATGTCCGGGCTCGTCGGATCGACGCCGAGCTTCACTCGCAGCGGACGTTTGAGTTGCAGTTTCGCCCGCAGCTCGGCTTCGCTGATTGTTTGTGCGCTGCCTTCTTTGAGAAGTGCGAGGGCCTCATCCATCTGCATAGCATCGTGCCGCGAGAGGCGGTCGCGTTATTTATTTTTGTTCAACAACTCGCGCACCTGCTCGATCGTCATCGGAGTGTCGTGTTGGCTAAGCGTTTTCTGGCTTTTACCTTTATCCAGAAATGGCCGGGCGCCGATGTATTCGGCGGCAGCGATTTTTCTACTGTCATTCGGCGCATCGCGTAACACGAGGACGCCAGTGCCATCGTCCACTGAAAACTGCCTCACGCGTTGAGCACGAGCCTGCATGGTCGAGGCCAATTCTCCGTCGCGAAAATGATGCGCCGCAAATTGTTTGGACGAAACCTCACGTCGCTCCGTGTATGGTTTCGTTCGCGGTTTTTCCGAGATGTAAAATGAGCGGACGGCAGCCCCTTGCTTAGCGATCGATTGTTCTTTCCCGACGAATTTTTTATTTTGCGCGTTGTTTTGTAACGCCGTGTCGGGCTTGAGCAAGCGATCGACTAATCGGCGCTCCTGCTCCTGAGCATTGAGCACCGACGTACTCGAAAAAATTAACAGGGAGAGGGCGATCACGTTTCGCACACATCGAAGCTGCGAAGCATGCGCGATCTTGTAAAGAAAATTGAGCGCTTATCGGCTCAATTGACCGAGCAAACGCGACGCTCCTGCAGGCGCCGCGACACGGCCGCTCAAGATTGCGCGCGCGCTGACTCCGCGCCCGTAATAATGTCTGTTAGCGTCTTTCTGCGTCGCGATCACTGCACCTTCGAGTGAGACACCTGCGAACAACCCTTTGCTTCGACTGTAAGTATAGAGAGCCGCTGTCGGCGTCACGCCCGCTTGTGCATCCCGACCGACTGGACCGGCCGCAGCACTTGCATCCGCTCCGATAGTGACGTTGCCGTCACGTGAGAACGCTCGGACAGCATCGCGGGTGTTGAGCACAATAACGAAGTCGGTTACTTGCGCGCCGATTTGAAAACCGAAACCTGCGCCGCCAGTACCGATGAACGATGGTCCCGACCATCCATTCTCCGTACGAGAGACGACAACTCCCTGGCCGCCTTTCCCGCTAATCCCGAATCCTACTTTTAAAACGCGAATAATCGCGAGACCGCGCGCTTCGCTCAAAACAGTCTCTGGAATACTCTGCTCGGGCATGTGACGAAAATCCTTGATAATACCGGCCGATTGATTGACGATTTCCTGCTCGGTCATGGCGCGAGCGTCGACGAGCGAAAGACTGCAGAGAACGAGAACTGAAGCGAAGCGTTTCATCATGGTGCTAATAGTTCGCTCGCTTCGGTCGTAACGGACGTATTTAGCCCTCCGTATTGGCCGCGGGTCTGCCAAATGTTTGTCTAAACTTTGCCATCACGAACGTGGCCGATGAAATTTTACTTTCTTCTTCGGCGGCTTCGACATTTCTTTAGCGACGCGTGCGCCGCCTAAAGGACGCGTTTTAAATGGAACCAATTACCGATCTCCAGAGCGACGCCTATTTCATGGGCGAAGCGCTGCGGCTCGCGCGCAAAGCATATGAAGCAGAGGAAGTCCCAATCGGCGCGGTGGTCGTGCGCGCGGGTAAGATCATTGGTCGCGCTTACAATCAGGTTGAAGTTTTAAAAGATGCCACGGCGCATGCCGAAATGCTCGCGCTCACGCAGGCCGAAGCTGCGGTGGGCGACTGGCGCCTAACCGATTGCGACCTTTATGTGACGAAAGAACCGTGTCCCATGTGTGCTGGCGCACTCGTGCATGTGCGAATACGGCGCGTGATTTTTGGATGCGATGACGAACGCGGCGGCGCGGCGGGCGGCGTTCTGAATCTATTGCAAATGCCTGCGCTAAATCATCGCTGCGAAATTACAGCAGGCGTTCTGCGCGAAGAATGCAGTGCGCTACTGCAAAGTTTTTTTCGGGCCAAACGTTCGCGCGAAGTTCCGCCCTCATAAAACAAGGATGAATGGCTGCCTCGCTAGGACTCGAACCTAGACAAAGAGATCCAGAATCTCTCGTGCTACCATTACACCACGAGGCAAAAGCGGAAAAAACTAGAACGTAATTGTCAGGCCGCAAGTCACGCGGGCAGCAACTTACTTCGCTGAAATTTTTGCACCGAGAACGTATTCCGCGCCTTCTCGGGCTCCTTCCAGCTCCATGGACTTTCCGCTCTTTGCCACCAAAGCGCGAGCGCGTTCTACGATTTCGTCCACCATCGCGTCGTCGTGATTTGGATCGTGATGAAAAAGCACCAGCTTGCGCGCGTTCGCCTCGAGAGCGAGCGAAACAACGCTGCTCAACGAGCCGTGTCCCCAGCCGACGTGCTCCTCGTATTCCTCATCCGTGTATTGCGCGTCAAGAATCACGATGTCGCAACCGTACAGAAATTCGACAACCTTCGCGCGCTCGGCCACGGCAAAACTGCGCGCTTCTTCTTCGCTGATGCCATCGCGCGATGCGAGTTGCAGTTTGAGCGATTCGTACGGTTCGTTATCCGGCAAAAACGCGATTGAACCCGAGCTGGTAAATAAACGATAGCCGGCGCAGATGCCCGGATGATTGGCAAACTTGGAGCGCACTTTTACGCGGCCGATTTGAAATTCCATATCCTTGAGTTCTTCGATCGCGAGATGACTGGGCAACTCGCGCAGGCTCACCGGAAAAAAAGGCGTCTCCATTTGGCCTGCGAGAATTGTCCCCAAACCAGCACGGGCACCCTCGTAACCCAAAACGCGAATCAAATTCTTCTGATTGTAAGCAGGTGAAAAGAAAGGCAACCCCTGAATGTGATCCCAATGCGTGTGCGTGATGAGCAGAGTTAACTTCATCGAGCGCGCGCCGAATTCCTTATCCAGCGCGAGACCGAGTGCGCGAATACCAGTTCCGGCATCGAGAATGATGATCTCGCCATCGGCTCGGACTTCCACGCAGCTGGTGTTTCCGCCGTAGCCGACTGTGCTCGGGCCCGGCACCGGAATCGATCCGCGCACGCCCCACAATTTAATTCGAGTCGGCGCCTGGTCCCAATCTGGTTTTTTCACGTGCGGGCGGCCGGGGATTTCCGGGAGCAGGCGATCGATGACGCTCGCGAGAAGTTCCCACGTGATGGGCTTGAGCAAATATTCATCGGCGCCGGCCTGAAACGCGTTCGTTCGATCAACAGCATAATCGCGACCCGAAACGACAATAATTTTTGTCGGCTGCAATTGTTCGCGAATCGTTCGGCAAACCTGAAAGCCGTTCGATTTCGGCATGAGCAAATCGCACAGGATTAACTCCGGCCGGTTTTTCAGAGCAGACTGAATACCGCTCTCGCCGTCGCTCGCCTCGAGCACATTCCAACCATCGGTGGCGAGAAGATCGGCCATAGCTCGCCGGCTGTCGGTATCGTCGTCAATTATCAGAACGCGCGCCATGAGTACCCTGAGTTGGGCAGCAGCGTTTTATCGCAGCGCTTTATTAAAGCAAGCTCGAACCGAAGGCTCCCGGGCCGCGTTTCCAACGCAATTCCGGCGTGAGATTGATTTCCTCGGGATGGACTTCAAATCCCGCCGCGCGCAGGAGGTAAGCGATGCCTTCGCGGCTTTCCATCGTCTCTTTCAAACTTCGCGCAAAGAGCTCGATGTATTCCTTGTAGGATTCGAGCGCGAGTTTGCCTTCGGCGAAATGTTCAGCCAGCGCTTCGTCGTGATAATCAATTAAATCAATGAGCGCTCGCTTTAACTTGAGCCGCATTTCCGGATCGACCACCACTTTGAATGGCGTCGCACCGGAATCAGGCAGGGACAGAGTTTGCTTCTTCGTTACGGCCGGTTCCGCCGGCGAAACGAGCTGATAATCACGCGGTTTCTCCATGAGCTCTACTCGTCAGGCAAATGGTTTATGCCACAGCTGCCACCTGCCAACTCTTAGAAGAATATCGGAATGATCAAGATGGCAACGATATTCACGACTTTAATCATCGGATTAATCGCTGGCCCAGCCGTGTCCTTGTAAGGATCGCCCACCGTATCGCCCGTCACGGCCGCGGCATGCGCGAACGAACCTTTGCCGCCTAGGTTGCCTTCTTCGATAAATTTCTTCGCGTTGTCCCAAGCCCCACCGCTGGAAGTCATGGCAATAGCGACGAACAAACCGGTGACAATCGTTCCAACAAGCATACCGCCAAGAACGACCGGCCCGAGCGGTTTGATCATAGCGACGGCGAGAACGAATACGATCGGCAGCAATGCTGGAACAATCATTTCGCGCAGCGCCGCTTTCGTTACGATATCGACGCAAACGCCGTAATCGGGTTTATCTTCGCCGCGCAAAATTCCTGGCTTGGCTTGCAATTGCCGCCTCACTTCGCGCACGACCGCGCCCGCAGCTTTGCCGACTGCGTCCATGCTGAAGGCGGTAAAAATAAATGGAAGTAATCCGCCGATGAACAAACCGATAATGACTTTCGGCTCCGTCAGTGAAAACTGAAATGAGAACGCGTGGCCGCTTGCGGTAATGTGGGCGCGGAGTTCCTCGACGTAAGACCCGAAAAGCACGAGCGCTGCGAGGCCGGCCGAAGCGATGGCATAACCTTTCGTTACGGCTTTCATCGTGTTGCCCACGGCGTCCAGATCATCGGTAATGCCGCGCACTTCTTTCGGCAGATTGCTCATCACCGCGATGCCACCGGCGTTGTCGGTAATCGGGCCGAAGGCATCGAGCGAAATAATAATTCCCGCCATGGAAAGCATGCTCATGACGGCGATGGCAATTCCATAAAGACCGGCGAAATGAAAACTGAACAAAATAGCCAGGCCGATGAATCCCACAGGCAACGCCGTCGCATGTTGGCCGATGGCGAGACCCGCGATGATGTTCGTGGCGTGACCGGTTTCAGACGCCTTCGCGATTTTTCGAACCGGGCTGTAGCTGGTGGAGGTGTAGTAATTCGTGATCACGACCACGATGCCGGTCATGAGCAAACCGACAAGCGAAGCGCAATAAAGGTCCGTCGCGGACCGAGCGATGCCGGCAATCGTCACTCCGTTCGGGAAAAAATAATGCGTCGCTGGCCAGAACAAAATCGCTGAGACAAGCGCACTGGCACCGACCGCGCCCATCAGAATCGTCCCCGGCTTCCCACTGGTTAGGTTGACGAACAAAATTCCACAAATTGCACCGAGGACCGAAATCCCGCCGAGAACGAATGGATAAATAATCGCCGCTGGTGTTTGCGCGAGCGTGAGCGCGCCGACCAAAATCGCGCCAATTAAACTGACGGCGTACGTTTCGAAAACGTCTGCTGCCATCCCAGCGCAATCACCCACGTTGTCGCCAACGTTATCCGCGATCGTAGCGGGATTTCGCGGATCGTCTTCCTCGAGGTTGCTCTCGATCTTGCCGACCAAATCTGCGCCGACATCTGCCGCCTTCGTATAAATTCCGCCGCCGAGTCGCGCGAACACGCTGATCAAGCTCGCACCCAAGGCGAGCCCGATCAGGCTGCGTACCGCATTATCCGGCCCGATCATTTTCGTTGCGACGGAATAGAAAATTCCTACCGCGAGCAAGGCGAGTCCCACGACAAGCAAACCCGTAACCGCGCCACCGTTGAATGCGACACGCAACGCCTTTGCACGCGATTGCGTCGCGGCTTGCGTTGTCCGGACATTGGCCAAGACAGCGATCCGCATTCCGATGAAACCGGCCGCAAGTGAACAAGCGGCGCCGATCACAAATCCGAAGGCGGTGGGATGATCTTTAAAGAAAAAGAGCAGCACAAAGATGACGACTGCAATCACGCTGATCGTGATGACCTGTCGGTTGAGATACGCCTTTGCGCCTTCCTGGACGGCAGCGGCAATTTCCCGCATGCGCTCGTTTCCGTCAGAGCAACGCAAGATCGATGCGATGAGGAAAAACGCGAAAATCAGGCCGGCAACCGCGCACAAAATCGAAAAAGTAATGCCGGAATCAAGCATCGTTAGGGCAAACAAAGTCATAAGGAGGTTTTCGCGTGAAAGTGGCAGACATTAGTGGGTTTTAGTCCACTGGCAACGCGAAACTGAAACGCCATCGCGCTACACGCCGCGAAATATTTTGGCTCGCAATTTCGCAACCGAATGCAGAATCCTTTGGTCTAGTGATAAGTAAATTTTTTATCCCCGCCTTCTTTTTTTCCTCGCTCGTCAGTTTGGCTGCTGCAGGACAGACGATCACGCAGGAAGAGCTTGTTCGGCGCGCGCAGGAGCTCTTCGACTCTGTGGTCCCGGGCAATCAGGAACCGTGGAAAAAGTATTACGCCGAAGATTGCCTTTATGCCGATGAAAAAGGGCGCAATCTTAATAAGATGGCGCTCGTAGCGGATATCACGGCCATGCCCAATGGGTATTCCGGTGCGATCAAAGTCGTTAGGCCGCAAAGCCGAATCGTAGGTGACACCGCCGTTTTGAGTTACGACCTCGACGAAACCGAAACCATCTTCGGCCAGAATCTGAAGGCACGTTATCATCAAACCGATACGTGGCTGAAGCGCAATGGATTTTGGCAAATCATTGCCTCACAAGTTTTTCGTTATTATCAGGACCCTGCCATCGGGAAAGCGGACACGAAAAAGTTTCCTGAATTCGCGGGTACCTACGAATTAGCGGCGGGACAAACCCGCACCGTCACAGCGGAGAAAGATAGTCTTTTTGTCGAGCGAAAGGGGAAACGCGAAGAACTGTTCCCTGAATCTGGCGATATCTTTTTCCGCAAGGGTGTGGAAGGTCGCATTCTTTTTCGCGCCGATGCCAGCGGAAAGATCGATGCGCTGATCGACCGCCGAAATAACGAAGACGTCATCTGGCGGAAAACGAAATAGATGATTCGATGTTTTATTCGTTAGGCGCTCGCGACGGATTCTTTCGTGTCTCGGCTCGAAACTGCCGGATCGATGGAGTTTAAGACCGTGTATGCCGCTTCGAACGCAGTTGCGCAAACTGCACCGTCCTTATCGAATGAAGGATCATATCCGGCGATGGTAAGAGCTTTGATCGGCAAGTTCGAGGCGATGACCGATAAAAGTTTTTGCAGATCGATGCGTGAAAATCCATCGCGCGCAGAATAGCTATTGGCTCGTCCTTCCGTGGGATCGAGCGCGTCAAGATCCAGGTGAAGATAAAACTGTGGAACTTCCTGAGCGAGCGCTCGGAGCACCGGTTCAATTCCCAAAGTCGCGGCATCGACACTTAGACGAACTATTTTCGATCGCGCCAGTGCTGTTTCCTCGCCTCCGTCCAGATCGCGCGCACCAAGCAGAACGACATTTTTATCCGATACTGGTTCGAATCCTTCGATAGTACGGGCCAATTCAACCCAGCAACGTCCCGTTGCGGTCGCCAGCGTCATGCCGTCGAGAAAACCGCTCATGGTTGTCTGCGGTGTGTTGAAGTCGCCGTGCGCATCGAGCCAAACCACTCCCGTGTTGGCCCCAAGCGCCGCGATTACACCGACCGCCGCGTTGCAGTTCCCGGAAAGGACAATAGGAAATCGTTTCGCCTCACGCGCCCGGCGAACATGATCGGCGACGGAGCGCATGAGCTCAAAACTTGTCTGGACTTCGGCGCGCCAGTTTTGCGAAGCCGGCTCGACGATTTCGAGATCCGCGGTGTGACCTTGAGCGGCCAAATGTTCCTTTAGACCAGAGGAACACAAATGTTCCGGCCCCGCTCCCATGCGGACGTTGCGTTGTCCGGAATCATAGGGGACGAGTAAAAGTCTTAGATCCATGCGGTGTTATCGTTGAAGGAGATGCCAACGCCAACTCGGATTTCTGTCATCGCGAATGATTTGCCCTAACGAGAACAGATTGCGCTACAGTTCGAAAAAAGTGCGCAGACGTTGGAGAAAGGTCGCCTTGTATTCGCGTTCTTTTTCCGTTTGTTCAGCCATAGGTGTGGCGTCGCGCACAATGCCTTCGGTTTCCATTTTGCGTTCCGCGAGCAAGCCGCTCAGTTGATCAAGACATTCAGGAGAATGATGGAGCAGCTCGGCCATAATGGGTTTGCTGATTTCGAGGACGACGCAATCACGCTCCGCTTGAACGGTGGCGGTCCGCGGCTCGCCCGTGAGCAATGACATTTCACCAAAACAATCCCCAGCTCGGAGAACGCCGACACGAATGGCTGTTCCATTCCGCGCGACGGAGACATGCGCTGTGCCGCGAAGGAGGATGAACATTGAATCTCCTTCGGTGCCTTCCTCGATCAAGCGTTCGCCGCGGCCAAAGCGATTGAGAACTGATTGCTTGATGAGTCCGTCCACTTGTTCGTCCGCGAGGCAGTGAAACAACGGCTCGCGGCGAAGGATAGCGCGCGCTTCTTCATGGCCCTCGGCCGTGGCATCTTTCGCTTTGCGTTCCAGCTGAAGTGTCCGAATGGGGAAGGGGATCGTGATGCGCTGGCGCCGCAATTCATACCAGACATTGGTGCGAATGGCATCGCTCACTTCATTGATGGCAGCGTGGTTGCCCATGTAAAATTTGATTTCGTAAATCACCGCGGACTCACCGAAATCGACGAGGAATATTTTCGGCGGCGGATCGCGCAGGACGAGCTGGGCGCTGACCGTGGCGCGCATGAGCGCGTCTTTTACGCGATTTGGCGGATTGTGATACTCGACACCGACGCGAATGCGCATGGCGTGGATTTGGGTCGGGTAATGAAGATTGACAATCGTTTGCCTGACGATCTCATTGTTGGGAATGTCGAGATAAATGCCGTCGTTCGTGCGCAGACGAGTGGAGCGCCAGTTAATCTCCATCACTTCGGCGAAACGCTCGCCGATTTGTAACCAATCCCCGACCTTGTAGGGCCGGCTGATCTGAAGAGAAATGCCCGCGATGATTCCGCCGAAAAGATTTTGCCCGGCGAAACCAAGGATGATGGCGGCAATCCCGGAACCGGCGAGAAGTCCTTTTAGCTGAGATTCGGCGTGATAAACGAAACTGAGGACGAAGAGGAGAGCGATGAGAAAAACGAAAAGCGCCACCATCTCGCGGAGGAAATGCGGGATGGGTGTTTGCCGTTTCTTTTCGAAATAATAATCCCAGAGGTAGCGATTGATCAGCGCGACGACGATGACGGTGCTGGTGAGCGCGAGAAGCGCGCCGATGTGCTGACGGAATTGCAGCGACATTCCATATGTCAAAATCGCTACGTAAAATGCGAGCGTGAGACAAAAGAGTTGAAACATCACGCCAAGCCGCACTCCGGCGCGGCGTTTTAAAATTCGTCCGATGGAAAGAGTGACGAAGAACGTCAGAAAAAAGACGATGATCGTGACGGCAGCTCGCTCTGTTTCTGACAAACTAGGAAACATCTTTGGCACGATAGCAGTGGGATTGGTCCACGGACAAGTTCGCTCGATCATCCTCATCAAATAAGGACATTTCCCGTGGCCGATTGTGAATGGTTATTCTGTCGGCAATCGGGCTGGATCAGGCCTCGGTGAGCCCGTATTTCTGGTAACCATGCAAATCGCAGACTTCCCTGCTTTTCTCGCTGGCTGAACGAGACGTAAACAACAGTCTTCAAGATGTTAGCGCCCATTCCTCAATCTAAAAAAATCTTCGTCCGCAGGCGGAAAACAGGAGAGTTTCCGCACTTTTTTATTGTAGTTTTAGCAATCTTCATAGATAACAGACTCCATGAGAGTATCTAGGGTTCGTCAATTTATGGTTGCAGTCGCTCTTTCTGCCGCGCTTGCGCCGGTCGCGCTTGCAGTTCCGAAATATTACGAAGTTTCGGGAGGTGCGATTAGCGGAAACTTTAACGATCCGGGTCTCGTCATTAATACGAGCTGGGCCCCTGGCCTGAGCGGCACATCCTTCACGCTCGATAATGGAAACAGCAGTACATTTAATTTTTTCAGCATCTGGACCAACGAGACCACGGTGAACGCCGACGATCTTGTTTCGAAGGCGATCTCTGTCACGCTTCAGTTCTCCGATCCAATGACTGGAGCGACGGTGAACGGCGTCACTTTCGGCGGCAGTATCTTATTCGGTATTGCACAATGGGGTCAAATTCAATGGAACGGGCCGACTACCATCACACTGGGTGATCGTGTGTTCAGCGTAGCGCTCAGTGATGAGATGTTTAATGTGGGATTGTTTGGCCTCTCCGAGGGGCCAGGTTGTGGCGCCACGGTAAGAGCGACCATTACGCAGATCAGTTCTGCCATGGGTGTCCCCGATCAGGGTAATACGGCAATGCTGCTGGGCGTAGCATTAGCGGGACTGGTCTTTTCCTCGCGCAAGCGGCTGACCTGAGTTTCGGCTAGAATTAGTTCCAAGTTTTGGCAGCCGCAGCGGAAACGTTACGGCTGTAAACTTTATCGGCTTCCGGTAGATATCGCGAGCCACGCCCAGCCGGCGAGGAAGCACAAACCGCCCAGCGGCGTGATTGCACCCAGCCAGCGGATATTCGTCAGGGCGAGCAGATAAAGACTGCCGCTAAGTAAAATAATTCCGGCAACGAAAAGAATCGAAGGCGCACGGTTCGCGATTCCGTGGAGGGCCAAAATCAGCAGGGCAAGCGCATGCAGAAAATGATAAAGGACCGCCTTCTCCCAGACGCCTGCCATGTCGTGGGCTTGCAAGGTTGCCTTGAGACTGTGCGCACCGAAAGCGCCGAGAGCTACCGCCAGGAAACACAGCACGGCCGCAATTCGAAAAAATAGCGTGGACATAACTCGTTAGGCTAAAAAAATAGCCTGATTGAAGTTGTTGTTATTTTTAAACGAAGTCGAGCAATCTATCAAAGGAAGCAGATGAATCCGCCCGCATCCGAAACAAACGGCAAGTTCTCGATGACTTAGTCATCGACTCGCGTGATCGTAGGGCGCAATTTTTCCTGGATCAAAATGAGTCAGACCGAAGTCGAGAAGGGTTTAGAGAAAGCCGGAGTACGAACCGCGCAGCGACATCTTTTTCTCTGTCTCGGGCCGGATTGTTGTGCGCCGTCCGAGGGAGAGGAAACATGGAAGTTTATAAAGCGGCGCGTGAAAGATATCGGCCTGCAAGTGATGCGCACGAAAGCCCAGTGTTTCCGCATTTGCACTGGTGGTCCATGGCTCGTGATTTATCCCGACGGCGTTTGGTATTCTGGCGTCACACCGAAACGTTTTGAGCGAATTTTGCAGGAACATTTGATCGGCGGCGTGCCGGTGAAAGAATGGACTATCGTTCGCAATCCCTTGCAAAACGATGGGCCGCGCAGCTAGCCGAAACGATGCTTCACATCAGCCGCGTCTTGCGATTATTTAAGCGCATGCATCACTCGATCCGGCTCTTTTTTGCGGTTTTTGTTTTCACAGGTTCCTTCGCCATCGCCGCATCGCCGGTGCAGGAACGTGCTGATCAATTTCTGAAACTGGCTAATGCAGGTTATCAGGCGCTTTATCGAGTAAACAGCGAAGCGCAATGGCTCGCTGTCACCGATGTGACCGAGGTGCACGACGCCGCGGCCGAAGCCACCGGCAAAGCTTATGCGGCGTTCAACGGGAATCCCGCTTTTATTGCCGAAGCACGAGAGCTACTCGCGCACGAAAAGGATTTGAATGAGTTGACCGTTCGCCAGTTAAAGCAACTTCTTCTCAACGCCGCGGAAGGTCCGATGACGAATCCTGAGCTGGTAACGAAGCGCGTTGAAGCGGAAACGAAGCAGGCATCGATTCTCAATAGCTTCGAATTCAAACTGAACGGCAAACCGATCACGGCCAATCAAATCGATGACAGACTCGAGAAAAGTACCGACCCGAACGAGCGCAAAGCAGTGTGGGAAGCTTCGAAACAATCCGGCCCGGCGTTAAAGCCGAACCTCGTCACCTTGCGCGATCTACGCAACGGCGTCGCGAAAGAGATGAAGTATCCGGACTATTTTGCGCTCGAAGTCGCCTCATACGGAATGACGACGGACGAAATGCTCAAGATGCTGGACGATTGGAGAGCGACGATGCGTCCGCTCTACTTGCAGCTGCACACCTGGGCGAAATACAAGCTCGCGGAAAAATATCATCAGCCCGTTCCGAAAAAAATTCCGGCGCATTGGATTAACAATCGTTGGAGTCAGGAGTGGGAAGGATTGGTCGAAGCGGCGAACGTCGACAAATACTTCAAAGGCCGGAATGCCGAGTGGGTGATCAAGTCAGCGGAGCAGTTTTATACGGGGCTTGGATTTTCACCGTTGCCAAAAACATTCTGGGAACGTTCCGATCTTTACCCGCTGCCTCCCGATTCCAAGCGCAAAAAGAACACCCACGCTTCCTGCTGGCATATTGATCTCGAGAACGACATTCGTTCGCTGCAAAGCATCGAGCCGAATGCAATATGGTTTCAGACCGCGCATCACGAACTCGGGCACGGTTATTATTTCAAGGCCTACACGCGTCCGGAAGTCCCTTATCTCCTGCGCACGGGCGCGGCGCCGGGTTTTCATGAAGGAATCGGAGAGTTGATCGCGCTCGCCGCGAGTCAGGTTCCGTATCTGCAATCTCGCGGAGTTTTGCCTAACGACTTCAAGACGGACAAGACAGCGTTCCTGCTCGACGATGCGCTCGCGCGCTCGATTCCGTTCATCTTTTTTTCCGCCGGGGTTATGCCGCATTGGGAAGCGGATGTTTATGCAAAAAATCTTCCGCCTAACGAGTGGAACGCGCGCTGGTGGAAATACGTCGGCGAAATGCAGGGCATCGAGCCGCCTTCACCGCGCGGTGAGGAATTTTGCGACGCCGCGACCAAAACGCACATCAACGATAACCCCGCTTATTATTATAACTACGCCTTCGCGACCGTTTTTAAATTTCAGCTACACGATTACATCGCACACAAAATTCTTCATCAACCGCCGCAATCTTGTAATTACGCGGACAACAAGGAGGTCGGACAATGGTTGAACAACATTTTGCGAAAAGGCGCGACGCAGGATTGGCGCAAAGTCTTGAAACAAGCGACGGGTGAGGATATTTCTACGCGCGCAATGGCCGAATATTTTAAACCGCTGCAAACGTGGCTCGAAGAACAAAACAAAGGCCGCCAGATCGGCTGGGATTAACAGATAACACTCTTTCGATATGAAATGGATTCTCCGCATACTCGGTCTCGTCGTATTCGTGGTAGTGATCGTGCTCATTATCGGGCTCGCGCTTCCCGCGAAAACGGCTCACACGCGAACGATCACGCTCAAACAACCGCCCGCGAAAGTTTTTGCCGTTCTGGCCGACGTGCAGGATATGCCGAAGTGGAATCGAAATATGGTGAAGGTGGAAATGCTTGCGCCGGTCGATGGCAAGGAAACTACGCGACAGACTTTCAGAGGTGGGATGACCATGATCATCACCACCGCGGTCAGCGTGCCACCGGCCCATCTCGTTAGGGAACTTGGCGACGCGCATGGTCCGTTCAGTGGTTCATGGAGTTATGGAATCGTAGCAGTTCCTGGCGGCTCCCAGGTCGCATTGACCGAACAGTCGAAAATTCCGAATCCGTTCTTTCGCGTGATGGTGAAGATTTTTGGTCCGACCAAATATATCGACGAACACCTGCAGGATCTTGCGAAATACTTCGGCGAAACCGCTACTATTCGTTAGGCTGTTTGGCCTTTCGGCCGCGATCGGGATTCTTGACGGCTCTGGCGTTTACGCAGATTTTTCGTTTGCACTTCCGGTGTCGTTTTCTCTTCTTGCAGTTGCACCTTGCGTAAACGTCGCAGCGAATGAGTGCGCAGACTTTCTTCGAATAGATCGCGATTAACCGCCTGCGCCGCGGCTGCGCCTTGACCTGCCGCGATAATCATCTGGCAATTCGCCGGCGTGACGCAACCCGCGGAATACAACCGCGGAATATTCGTACGCAGACAATGATCGATCACAATTTGGCCATCGTGATCGAGTTTTGCGCCGAGTTGTTTGGCCAAACTCGTGTGAAAAATGTCACCGCGTGTCGTGAAAATGTAATCGATCTTCACACGCGTTCCGCCACTGAAAACCAGCGCAAGTATCTTTCGTCGCCGGTGCTCCAGATCGCTAATGCGCGCTTTCTCCACGGGGATTTCATATTCCTTCAACCAGGCGGCGTGCTTCTTATCCCAACGCGGCTTCTCGCCGTTCGTCACGACGATGACGGTCGGTGAGTAACACAACATGCCCAGCGCGTAATCGACCGCTTCGTTGTTTGCGCCGCAAATGGCGATTCGTTTCCCGCGCACGCGATAACCGTCGCAATCTTTGCAAAAGAACATGCTGTGACCGAGGCACTCCTTCACTTTCGGTATCTTCGGAGGAATGTGAAAAATGCCGGTCGCGATTAACAAACAACGCGTCCGGTACGTTCTGCGTTTCCCGCGCAAAATAAAACAGCCGCCTTTAGCACGTGCAGTTCTGATCTCATCTTCCGCGAAATCGACGCCGTATCGCCTGGTCTGCCGCTGTCCGGCCTTCAGGAGTTGTTCGCCTGAAACGCCTTTGGGAAATCCGAGGTAGTTTTGGACATCCGGTTCCCATTTCGCCATGGAATGACCGGAATCAATGACGAGCGTGTCGCGTTGCGCGCGCCCGAGATAGATCGCGGCTGATAATCCCGCGATTCCTCCACCGATGACGATCACCTCGCGCCTGCTTTTATTTTCCTTTGCGGCCATGGCAAAAGAACATCGGCTCTGGCCGCAACTTCGCATGCAATGATTGTCGCGATGATGCGGGAACTCGTTACACAGGCAACGAGCTTCAGTTTACGATTAACAATGGCTGGTCCGTTGGATGGATGAGATTATCGATGATGTGAATCTGCGGAATCCCAGGACAAATCAACGGCCGGGTCGTTGGTATCAATTCGTCGAAGTTCGGTTGGATTGTCGGATGAAAGGTCGGGATTAATGCGTCAAAGCTTGGATGGATCAATGGTTGCTCGTTATAAATGTAGTCGCTGTAAGCTGAAGCACTGGCGACGGCCAGGCTAAGACCGACGATCGACAGAAGAAGCTTTTTCATACAGCCCATTCTGTCGGAATCGCACTCGTGAAAGCAATGCGAATAACACCGGTTTGCGACTAAAACCGACCGCAGAACGAGCCCAAAACGTGGACGGACCTCGAAAGTCTCACGCTGCGGTCCCGACCCACATTTCAGCTAAATCGTCGCTGAATTACGTCTATCTCGGCGCAAACTCGGACGGAGGCGGCACGATCATGATCTTGCGTGACGGCAACGCCAGCATCCACTGACCATCTGGGGTCTTTCCGACAAACCGTGCGTGCACCATTCCGTCGGGCGTCTGGACCATCGCTCCGTCTCCTTCGGCTCGAACCAACGGACGTCGCGTCGCGTTCCTGATCACTGCGCGCTCAGATGGAGTAAGAGGTGCCGATAGTGGAGTGCGTTTGCGCCGGGTCGATTTGGACGGCGCGACCGCCGGCGTTTCGATTAATTCCGCTCGCGGCACACCTTCCATCTTTTCCGCGGGAGGCGCCGACGCATCGCTTGTCGCAGCGTCAGTTGCGGAATTGGTCGGTCCTTCCGCGGGCGAAGCCGGCTCCACCAACTCCGCTCGAGGAACGGCCGTTTGCTGATGTGCATCCGAACCACTTTCCGCTGATGCGATCGATTCCGACGGAGGCAACTCGATCAGTTCCGCTCGCGGAACTTTGCCTGTCTGCGCCGTTACCGGAGCTGACGTCCCAGCCGATTCGGCAACCGAAGCGGAATCGTCCTCTGTTTTCTGCTCGTTAGGGGAAGTCGATGGAGCTGGAGCTGACGTTGCATTGCTTTCATTGGTCGACGCAATTTGTGGCATCGATTCGTGTTTATTAGGGGCATCCGGTGCTGTCTCTGTCACGGCAGCCGTCGATGTTGGTGTCCCTGACTCGTTAGGCGAAGATGGCCGCGAAGTGGCCGCGATATTTTCATTCGTGGAGGCAACGACAGGAGATGCGGGAGTCGCTGCGGGCGAAACGCTCGCGATCATTGGCAAAGCGGTGGCATCGTTCGCCGTGTTTTTCGGTCTGTTAAGATTCTTGATTAAATCCGCTTCACTGGCCGCGGTGGTAGCGTCCACAGGCGTCGCTGCTTCGCTCGGTGGCGGCGTGACAGAAGCGTCCGGCACTCCGATCGGAATGCCGATCGGTTTTTGATACGCAAATTTTCTCCAAAGCGAATTGACCTGAGAACTTTTCGTCAACGCGAGCGCGGCCAGCGCAGAAATTATTAACACGACCGCTGCCATCGCGAGCGGCTGCGCCGCCAGTGGCCCAACCGGTCTCGCCACCCGACGCCGTTGCCATGTCGCCGGAATTCCTACCTTGCGCGCGATCGCTTCCCATCGCTCGACCGAAGCAAGGCAGTTCTGCAATTGATCTGTCATCACGACCGGATCGAGCGGCCGATCGTCGGGATCAGTCGCAGCCATTTCCGTGATCAATCGCCTGATTTTTTTCGGAACGCCGCGGAATCTTTTCATCGCCGCCGTCATTTGCACGCCCGCCAATGGTTTGCCCGCGGCATTGAATGGCGGAACGCCGGTCAGCAGCGACCACAATGTGCAGCCGAGCGAAAATATCTCGGAGCGGAAGTCGACTCGCCCAATCTCGACTTGTTCCGGGCTCGCGAATGGAGCCGACTTATCAACTCCGCCGTTTCTCCGACGAGCGGCGGCGAGCTTTGGAGCAATGCGCCCAAAGTTCAGCACTTTGATGGTTGGCCAATCACCTTCTGCCGTTTGTCCGGGAACGATGAGAAGATTTCCCGGATGAATTGCGCGATGCGTGATCAAGTGAAAAGCCGCTGCGCCCAAGGCGCTCACCACTTGCAAAGCGACGTGCAAAACCGCGCGCACCGGCATGGGCCCGTGCGTCGTCACCCACGATTCCGCCGTCGTGCCGTCGAAATATTCTGTGACGTAAACGAGATCGTTCCCGTGAAATCCGAAGTCGTAGAGCTTGGGAATATTGACGTGATTGAGCTGTTTGGCGGCAATGGCGTCGGCTTCGATCTTTTCTCGCGCTTCCGCATCCAAGGGCGGGGCCGGCATAATTTGCAATGCCACTTCGCGCCCGGACTCGATTTCGTGCGCTCTGCACGTCACTCCGGTGGCATCTCGTCGCAGCTCCACGGGCATGCCCGCCGCGTCCAGTTCTACGCGGTATTTTTCGAGAAGTGTTTCTTGTTCCATAACGCGATGCGCATCCCATTGCAGATCGTTGTCCAAGATAATGACAAACGTATACGCAGCAACGTTACTTAGACTTTCTGACGGCAAAATAATTCACCGCAGAAACTCACGGAGGCCGGAGCAGTCCGGCCTGGGGTTAAAACTTGATCATCTTGTCTTCGACCGGGACCACATCGCGGTCGTCGAAAAGAACACGAGTCGAGGTATGAAATTCGTAGACCCGTCGTCCCGTTCGCAGATCTTTTACCAGGAAGTGCACCGTGCCCTGTCGAATCTCATACCGAAGGGTCAAACCGGTTTTGCGGAATTGATAATCAAGATTTTTGGTCCAATCCCTGAAGCGATCCGGATTGAAATTCGTCATGTCGGTAACGATGACCTTGCGCACGAGCTCGCTCACCGCTTCCCGTTGTTCCTTGCGATAGGAATGAAGCGAACCGGAAGCCATATCCTGATTTTTGAGCAATATCGGTGCCGGGTCGCGTTATGACGGCTGCCGTTTTGTCTTTTCTACTTTCGCTTTTTTACATTCTACTTCGACCGCTTGTCGCTCGTCACTCAACAACACGCTCTTAAAAAGGAGCTCGGTCTGCGCGATCTGGTTCTCACGCAGATCGTTTTTGTCGTTGGCACTTCGTGGGTCGGAACCGCCGCCAAACTTGGCCCATCGCAAACCGTTTACTGGTTGCTGGCGATTCTGCTTTTTTATGTTCCGGTGGCGGCCGTCGTCATTTATCTCAATCGATTGATGCCGCTCGAAGGCGGTCTTTATCAATGGGCGAAATTCGGTTTCAACGAATTCACCGGCTTCATCGTCGCATGGAATCTTTGGCTGCTCGGCATCGTCGTCATGGCCGGCACCGGACTCGTCATCGCCACGAATCTTTCTTACGCCATCGGTCCCGGTGCGGCATGGCTTCCAGCGAATCGAATCTTTGTTTCCGCGCTTAACGGCGCGCTCATCGCCTTACTTATTCTGGTCACGATTCGCGGTCTCAGTCTCGGCAAATGGGTGCACAACGTCGGCGCCATTTTGTTGCTCATCACTTACGCCGCGCTCGTCGCCTTGCCTTTTTTCGGACGCGCTACCGGTAAACTTCCGCATTATCGACCGATCGAATTCGCCATGCCCGCCGCCACGCTTTTCAGTTTGAACATTTTCAGCAAGATGGCGCTCGGTGCGCTCAGTGGTTTTGAATATGTCGCGATTCTTGCGGGCGAAACGCGCGCTCCTGTCCGCAATATTGGACGCTCCGTTCTCATCGCCGCGCCCATCATCGCGCTCATGTTCATTCTCGGCACGAGCTCTGTCATGGCTTACGTGAAATTTGCCGATATCGATTTGATTGGGCCCGTTCCGCAAGCGTTGAGCCTCGGCGCGCACGATTTCGGTGCCGGCAGTGCCGTTGCGTCGATCGCGATTCTCATGCTGGCCGGACGCGCCATCGCATTGCTCAGCATTTATTTTACCGGCAACACGCGTCTGCCCATGGTCGCAGGCTGGGATCGTATCGTGCCTGCGTGGTTTACCCGACTCCAGCCTCGCTACAAAACTCCGATCAACTCCATCATTTTTGTCGGCGTGATAACATTCATCTTCGCGGTCGGCAGCCAGCTTGGAGTTGGCGCGCAGGAAGCGTTTCAACTCATCGATAACGCTGCCGGTATTTTTTATGGCATTGCGTATCTCATCCTCTTTGCCATTCCAGTATTTGGTTTGCGACATCACGCGTCGCGCGCGCCGGTCTGGCTCAAGATCGCCGCGGTCGCCGGGGCGCTGACCACTCTGTTGTATATCGTGATGACAATTTTCCCGATCGTCGACGTTCGCAGCCGCTTCGCATTCGCGGCGAAGATCATTGTCGTAACCGTTGCCGCGAATTTAGTCGGCGTATTGATCTTTTGGATCGGAGCGCGTGGTCGTCACGCTGAAGCGACTGCTCCAGCTGCGAATTCTTAATCTTCCTCGACCGGTTCGCTTTCGAACTTGTTCCGCAGCTTGTCCGCCGTTCGCGAAATTACATCTTTCGCACGATCTCTTGTCGCGGCAGTTCCGTGGCGCACCCTGATCGATTGCGCGATCCATTTATCGATTTCTACCGAATACAGCGCCTTATTTTTTTGCTTCCTATCTCGTCGTTTCTCCCCTTCAATTTGTTATTGGAGGCACTTATGACAACACGAATCATTCTCGCGGCCGTTCTCGGTAGCATCGCAATGTTTATCTGGACCGCCATCGCGCACATGGCGCTTCCGCTGGGCGAAGCGGGCGTTAACAAAATGCCCAATGAAGAGGCAATGGTCGACGCCATGAAAGTGAATCTCGGTGACCATCGGGGCTTTTATATTTTCCCCGGACCTGACGTCGGCCCGAACGCATCGAAGAAGGACAAGGATGATTCGATGAAACGAATGACTGAGAAAATCAAGACTGGCCCGTCTGGCCTCTTAATGTACTACCCGTCGCGACCTTTTGTTTTTGGCCGCGCGCTTGGAATAGAATTCGTCACCGAACTTTTGGAAGCGCTTCTCGTTATTAGCCTGCTTGCACAAACGCGGCTCACTACTTTTACCGGGCGAGCCACATTTGTTACGGCTGCCGGAATTCTCGCCGCCATCGCCACGAACGTTTCCTATTGGAACTGGTACGGCTTTCCCAAACGCTACATCGCCTCTTACATGTTGATCGAGATCGTCGGTTTTTTCCTTATCGGCATCGTGGCGGCAATGGTCTTGAAACGAAGCACTCACGCGTAATTTCTTTTCGCTGCGTTTCGTTTCAGAAAAAAGGGCCGGTTATCGTCATTCCACCGACGTCGACTATTTCTTCGATGGCTTGATTCTATGCGTCTTCTTATTTCGCAACCCATGCGCGAATGTTTCAACTCGAGCATTACCCGTCGCGCCTGCGTGAAACAATCAGCGCAAGGGAAATTCCATCTCGGATTTTAACGGCGACGAACCGTTGCCGTTCTTCGATCCGGAGTCTGTCAGCATCTCGATCGTGTGGCGAAGCTCCTCCACATCGAAAGGCTTTGAAATCATCATGTCCACACCGAGCAACTGATAAGCCGTGACGTTGTCCTCGCCCAGATGCGCCGAGAGAACCACGATCTTTCCGCCGAAATTTTTCCCGCGCAACTGACGGACCAGTTCGAGACCAGAGACACGTGGCATCAGATGATCGGTGATCACCAAATCAAAAGGGTTTTTGGCCGCGGCGATCTTGGCCAGTGCCTTCTCGCCATTACTCGCCGTCGCGACTTTGCAATTTGGACCGCCCAAAACGAGCGCGAGCAATTGCGCTACTGCAGTTTCATCTTCTACCGCTAAAATATTCAAAGGTGGATCTCCTCCTGCCAGGAATACAAAGCAGGGCGCATACCTCGGTCGCACCATCCCCGCGTTTTCTATTTTGCCTTGGCCGTTGGGAAAGGGGTAGGGTGGAGAGCCATTTGAAAATAACAGCTCGTTAAATGATCAGTGTGATTACCGGGACCGACATCACTGTTTGGACGTTGTCCGCATTGCTCGCCGTCGGCATTGGTTGGAGCCGTTATGCGAAATGGAAAATGCGTCACAAACTCGTTCGCGACCTGGCTGCGATGGACGCTGAGCGGCGCGAAAAGATGCTCAATCGCCTAAACCCGCAACTCGCAATGGAAATCCGCCAGCAACTACTGGCGCGCTTCCGCATCATGAGTTGAGATTTGCGAACTTAAAACGCGCTCGCTGCCGCGGACTTTGCTTTTGCGCGGAAGCCGCGGGCGCAGGCTCGTGTTTCCTCTACGCTGCCTTTTTCTTACTTACACTTGTCCCAGGGAATTGAACCACCTGCGGCAAAGCGTCTTTTCCGTTCTGTCCCAAGGTTGATTCGTAGGTCAATTTTCCCTTGCTGATTTCCGTGAGGGCGATATCCGCAAAACCAAGCCCCGGAGCTACCTCTACCAGCGGACGATGGCCGACGATGAGTTGTCGCACACGGCGCGAAACCATGTTCACCAGGATTTGTTGGTTGGGAATTATTTGGTTAGCGGCGGTAAGGAGTTCGGCTTTCATATTATTGGACGGCAGAGTCAGCAGCTGACGATTGTTGATTCCCGAAGCGCAGAGGATTGAAATCGTCGCGGGAAATCGCAGCACGGAAACTGTTCTAGTATCGCTCGTAAACGGCAGAACACCAGCATTTACTTGGGCTTGGTTCCAGATAGTGGAGCGTGCGCGCTTTATTGTTCTGGCTGGCGACCGCCGGCACTGTTTTCGACTTCCTGGATTGTCTTCGCATGCCTTGTGCGCTATTGCTCGTGCCACCAGATTTCCGTCCTCGTCCCATGATCGATCAAGAAACATTCCAACAGCTTTTGCCGACGGCTTATCACTGGGCCAGTGCACAGGAGGAACTCATTCTCGAACGCGGCGCGCCGTTGGGGGCACAACATGCCGCGGATGCGCTTCGAGTTGGTGTTAAGGATTGCTCCCGTGTTCGAGTCCTGGTCATCGAACGGCTACCGATGCCGGACGATGAGCGGCTCGCGAAGGTCGCGCGCAGCAGCAGCATCATCACTCTCGCTTCACGCGGCGCCGGTATTGGTCACGGCATCATGATTCGCGCCGATTGCTGGGGCGACCGCGAATTGCTCGTGCATCAGCTCGTTCATGTCGCGCAGTGTGAACGCTGTGGCGGGCTCGAGCCATTTGTAGAGCAATATCTTAGTGAGCGTCTCAACTGCCCCACCTTCGCCATCGGCCCTCTCGAAGAAGAAGCGCGGCGAATGGCCCGCGAAATCTGCTCCGCGAAATAATGCCTGAAAGCGTTGCTCCGCTTTCAGCTTTGCAGCTTTCGCGTTCTGGTTAAGCTCCATCCATGAGTTGGATGAATGAGATCGCTAACGTTTTGCAAAACTACTCGCAGGAAAATCCGGCCGCTGCCCCTCACGAGGTCGACGCGCATTTTAGCCAGGTCGCGCAGGCAGCTCCCGCCTCAGCCGTTGCCGATGGATTGGCCGCCATGTTTCGATCCAATCAAACGCCGCCTTTCGCGCAGATGGTCAGCCAACTGTTTAGCAACTCAAGCGGAAGCCAGCGTGCGAGTTTACTAAATGCACTGCTCTCCAATCCCGCTGCGGCATGCATGTTATCTCAGCTCGCAAAATCTGCCGGTATCAATCTGCCGGTTGCGGAATCCGGTGTCGCAACTATTCCAGCGGAAACGGCCGCGCAGATTTCTCCCGAGATGGTGCAACAAGTCGCGGCCCACGCGGAGCAGCATGATCCCTCCATCATCGATCGCGTCAGCGAAATCTACGCCGAGCATCCGACGCTCGTAAAAACTTTGGGCGCCGCGGCCATGGGTTTGGCTCTTTCACATCTCGCCAGTCGTAGAAATTAGTTAGTCGGTCGGTCCTCCGCACCGGCATACCACCTCGGGCTTCCGTTTTCTGTTTTCTACTTTAACCTTTCGCTTCTTGCGTCCATGAAAACGAAACTTCTCATCCCGTTCATCGCTCTGCTCGGCATCACCACACTCTTCGCCGCGCCGCCGGCAGAAAAGAAATCCAGCGCATCTGAAACCGCCCGCATTCAGCAGATGACTGCGCGATTCGTTCCCACCGATATCACCGCCGACATCTCGAAACTTTCGCCTAACGACCGCCGCGTCCTGGCAAAGTTGGTCCAGGCTTCCAGCATCATCGACGGAATCTTTCTGCGCCAGGTGTGGACCGGCAACGTCTCCATGCTTCTCGACCTTTCGAGCGACCAAACACCGGAGGGCCGCGCGCGTCTGCATTACTTCCTCATCAACAAAGGCCCGTGGTCGCGACTGGACGAAGACAAACCCTTCGTCTTCGGCGCGCCGCCGAAGCCGCCAAACGCTGCGTTCTATCCCGACGACGCCACGAAAGGAGAAATCGAGAAGTGGATCGCCTCACTTCCTGAGGCTGAACAAACGCAGGCTAAGGGTTTCTTTACCGTGATCAAACGCGGCGCTGACGGCAAAGGCCTTCAAATCGTTCCCTACAGTCTCGAATATCAAGGTGAACTCCTCACCGCGGCCAAACTCTTGCGCCAAGCTGCCGACGCGGCGACCGAACCAACCCTCAAGAAATTTCTCGCCGCCCGCGCCGACGCTTTTCTCTCGAATGATTACTACGCCAGCGACGTCGCGTGGATGGAATTGAACGGCGCGATCGAGCCCACCATCGGACCCTACGAAGTGTACGAGGATGGCTGGTTCAATTACAAAGCCGGCTTCGAATCGTTCATCACCGTTCAGGACGAGGCCGAATCCGCCAAGCTCCAGAAATTCTCCGGCGAATTACAGGACATCGAAAATCATCTCCCGATCGATCCAAAATATCGCAATCCTAAACTCGGCGCGCTCGCGCCCATCGTCGTCGTCAACGAAATCTATTGTTCCGGCGACGGCAACCACGGCGTCCAGACCGCTGCCTTTAATTTGCCTAACGACGAGCGCATCACCCGCGAAAAGGGAGCCAAGCGCATCATGCTCAAGAATGTGCAGGATGCGAAATTTGCCAAAACGCTCATCCCCATTTCGAAAGTTGTCCTTAGCCCGGCCGATCAAAAAAATATCGCGTTCGATGCCTTCTTTACTCACATCCTTGTCCACGAGCTCATGCACGGGCTCGGACCGCATAGCATCACAGTTAACGGGCGCGAGACGACCGTGCGCGAAGAGATGAAAGAAGCAGGCAGCGCCTTGGAAGAAGCAAAGGCCGATATCGCTAGTCTCTTCGCCATTCAATACATGATCGACAAAGGCGTCATGCCGAAAATGCTCGAGCGCACTCTTTACACCACTTATCTCACGTCAGCTTTTCGTTCCATCCGCTTCGGCATCAACGAGGCCCACGGGAAAGGTCAGGCCATGCAGTTAAATTACCTGCTTGATGCCGGCGCGTTCACCGTTCGTCCCGATGGCACATTTGCCGTCGTGCCTGCGAAGATTAAAGAAGGCGTCACTTCGCTCACACACGAGTTCATGACCATCCAGGCGGAAGGTAACTACGAAAAAGCGAAAGAAATGCAGACGCGCCTTGGTGTCATCCGTCCCGAAGTGCAGCGCGTGCTGGATAAATTGAAGAACGTCCCGATCGATATCGAGCCGCACTTTGTTACCGCCGAGCAGCTCCTGCGCGACGCTCAGTGATCCCAACGTCAACGCTCGCGGTTTGAGCCACCAGGTTTTGTTGTTACCTCCGCTAGCAGCTAACTGACTTCTAACACTACGTTTCTCCGATGACTTCCCGGAAGAAAAGCTCACGCAAAAAAAAATCGCAGCGCCGCTTCAACAATGTTGGTGTCGCAGAGGCTCAACCCTCAACGACAGTAGAAGTCCGCGATTCTCAAATTCACGGACGCGGCGTCTATGCTACACAAGTTATTCCCAAGGGCGCCCGCATCATCGAGTACACCGGCAAACGAATGCCATGGGCAGACGTGCCGGCCGATCCTAACGATCCGCACACATTCATTTTTGGTCTCGACCACGGCCAGGTCATCAATGCCGGGATCGACGGGAACGAAGCGCGCTGGATCAACCATTCCTGCGACCCGAACTGCGAGGCCATTGGGAAAGGGGATCGCATTTTTATTTGTGCGATGAAGCAGATCCGCGCCGGAGAAGAACTTTTTTACGATTACGCCCTGCAACTCGACGAACCGATTACAGAAGAATTAGAGGCTGAATACAAATGTCACTGCGGCGCCGCGAGCTGCCGCGGCACATTGTTGGAATTAAAAAAGAAACGAACACGCGCAACGAAGCGCTAATGGTAGGGCGCGATCGCCGATCGCGCCGAAAGCGCCTCAAGAACTCTTCGCGTTTCCTCGATCACTCGACGAGCGTGCAGTCGCTCAAAGTTTGAATCGTTAACCTCTGTCGCCAGACATTAACGCTTCAGTTGTTTAAACAAACTTTTCCTGAATCTGGCCGCGGCAGCGTACGCTACGACCTCTTCGCTGCGATTCGCCCACTTAAAACTTCGACTTCGAAATCGTCCGTTGCTACCTCGATACGATACCTGGAAAAAGGATCGCTGCGGATTATACGCTACACCCACCACCGGCTTCTTCAGCCCGAGGGCCGCTAGCACTCTGCGCGGAACCAGATTCTTGCGCTTGTCTGGCATTAGCCGCAGCATCTCGTCCCGCCAGCGCTCTGCCGCTTGCAACGATTTTGCCGAATGACCGGCGAAATGCTTACTGTACTCTTTCTTGTTCCGCGTCAGCGTGGCTTGGTAGCCGCTCGGCAACGTCCGGATATTCCTAAACTCGGTGAGCAACCGCGGTCGCTTTCTCTTTTTCATCCGATCTTGTTCCTTGGCAAATTTCGCTTCTCGTCCTGGAGGTAACGCTTGCCGACTTCGATTGCTTCTACGCTCCCTTACACCTTCCGGCAAGTCCGGACACGGATTCCGACGTCCATTTTGGTCTCGCGCGTCCTCCTCTTCGAAAAGTTTGCGATGTTTCCAACCCACTGCTCGTTAGGTCAAGCCAGTCGATGTCATGTGGCTTCACCAGCCACACAGTGTGGTTGGTGCGCGGCGGTTCCTGCTTCCTATTAACCAGTAACGCCAAAAGCTAATAACTGACGTCTGATTTCCGACCTCTGATCTCTGACTTCTGGTTTGTTTCTACTTTAGACTTTCTACTTTCTAATTCTCTTCGAAAGCTACTTCACAGGAATCAGGTCGAACTTCCCTGAGCTTCCCTGATAAAAGAGCGCGCCTTCAGTCTTATCCCCGCCGCTCCAATGCTTGTGACCGCCCGGAATAAAAATGAATTCTCCAGGTCCCACGCGTTTCTCGCCCGCTTCGTCTTTATAGAGATAAGCGCCTTTGATCACCATGCACCACGTATCGTTAGTATGTGTGTGCATTCCATTGTCCTGGCCCGGCGCGAATTTCGTAAATGTTAGGTGCCGTCCTTTGTCCGGATCGCCCCAGAGCACCGCCATGCTCACACCGGGAACCCTTTCTTTGTACGTCGCCGTCTCCGACGAGACGTAGATCACTTCCTTGCTTTTCTCCGTCTCCGCTTTGCCCTTCGCAAAAGTCACCGAGGCCGCCAGCGCCATCGCGCCCATTACTCCGATTACGATCAGTAATTTCTTCATCGCGCGACTTTGTCGGGACCCGCGTCAAGTGTCACGCTTAAACCTATTCGGCGCCGCCGGGATGAACTGGTAGGGCGTGATCGCCGGGCGCGCCGTCCCGTCAGTGATCTCTGATCTCTGACGCCTAACTTATTTCAGTTTCTCAGTTTTTCAGCGTTTCAGATTTTCTTCCGACCTCCGACCTCCGACTTCCTCCTGTGCTTTCAATTTCCTCTTATCGTTGCCTATCGAATGACCATCGACTCAACAAGAACGCCCCGGCCTTGCGACGCGGGGCGTTCAGTTCAGTTAAATTAAGTTCGAGAAACGCCTGCTTGAGCAGCAGCAGGAGCCTTCGACATCGATGAAGTCGCGATGTCATCAGCGCCCGCGTTCTTGAAGATATTTTTGGCGCGATCTTCTTCGTCGCCATCCTGCGCGTGAACCGCGATCAGATAATTGCCTGTCTTAAGTTTCTCTTCGTACCGTTTCGCTTCGATCTCGGGAATTCCCAAGCCAATTAATCCTCCGACCACGCCACCGGTTGTGGCACCGATAGCTGCGCCACTGAGCGCGGCCATGATTGGACCTGCGGCGATAAATGGGCCTATGCCCGGGATCGCAAGCGCGCCGATGCCGGCGAGCAAGCCCAGAACACCACCCGTGACTCCGCCGGCAGTCGCGCCGGTCGTCGCGCCCTCGGGCGCTTTCGTTGCCTTCACGTGACCCACGTCATGCTTGCCTTCGGTGTCCGGCATCAACACGGAAATTTCGGACGTAGCAAAACCGGCCCTTTGCAGGTTCTCCACGATTTGTTCCGCTTGCGAATGGGACTTGGCGATACAGAAAACTGATGATTTTGACATATGATTGTGTGTTTGTTCGATTTTGTTTGGTTTAGGTTAATGCGATTCTTTGATCTCGAGTTGGTTATCGATCTTTGCGCCGCTGGCCGCTGACGTCGCGAGTTGTTCTATTTTTGTCTTTTCAGCGGCGCTCTTTACCGGGCCGCGGAGAGTAACCGTCCCGCCCGCCGTGATGATCTTCACGTTCTTCGCCGTCATGGTGAGTGAATCGTCTTTCACGATTGCGCGACGGATCGCGGCGGTGATCTTGATATCTTGCGGGCTGTTCGATTGATCGCCGGAGGTTTTGGTTTCACCAGAGCGGTCGCGCTCGTTTTTGGCGGAATTATCTGGTTTGGTTTCCTGCGCCACCGCTGCTAGAGCGAGGATGGAGATGCAGATTAAAGATAGCGTTATTCGTTTCATGTAATTTTTGTGCACCGCCGACGTGGCGGCCCCACTAAAACGCAGCAGCCAGCTCCCGTGGCTCTTTTATTCTTCGATTGCCGAAATATATTTCTGCTGATTCAACAACTGAGCGAACCAGGTGTGCCGGTTTAACGTCGTTCGCCGACACCGAGATCTGACCTCTGATTTCTGATCTCCGCCCGTCCTTCTTAATTCTTCCTTTTTCCTTCTACCTTCACTCACCCCTTGTCATTAACCTTTGTGAGCAGATAGAAAAACGTCGGTTACCCTCTCCCCAATGGCCTTAACTCCGTCAATCGTTTTGAAATCGGAAAACGTTGCGCGGCTCGTTTTTTTGTGCGCGGAGAGAAAGTGATGCTCGATTCCGATTTAGCGATGCTATATGGCGTCGAGGCAAGAGCACTAAATCAGGCTGTAAAGCGTAATGCGCGTCGCTTTCCGGAAGATTTTATGTTTCGGCTCACTGCTAAGGAAGCCGAAACAGTCCGCCGTTCAATATCACAAACTGTGATCTCGAAAGCCTGGACCGATTCGAACTCATCACGGTTTGGGGCGAGTTCACGTTCAAGATCACAACTGTGATCTTGAAACGCGGTCAGAACCTTAAATATCTCCCCTATGCCTTCACCGAGCAGGGCGTCGCCATGCTGTCGAGTGTTCTCCGCAGCTCGCGCGCCGTCGAAGTAAACATCGTGATTATGCGCACGTTCGTGCAGCTCCGTCGTCTTATGGACACCAACCGCGACCTCGCGCGCAAGATCGAAGGTCTCGAGAGGAAATACGACGAATACGACGTGCGGGGACGCCGTTGGATGGACTGCATTGGTCGCATGGTGAGGCGACCGAGCAATTGGGAAATTGCGAGTCAAAAATTCGCGGTTGTATTTGAAGCGATAAAACAGCTCATCTCGCCGCCGGCGAGAATAATGGCGGGGGCCGCCTTCCAAAATAGTGCGTGCATGAAAGAATCGAGCGCAGCGTTCGGCATGTGCGCGAAAAAAGCAGATTCGTTGCCGAATTGTGGCTCCGCGTTTCAGCTTTCCCTCAACGGCTCAACTACCGACCTTTTCGGCTTTTGATTCTTCTTGACCTCGTCTCGCCGACTCGCCACAATCCCCCCCGGAAAAAGCAGATGATTAAAAAGGTTATCTTCTACAGCATCGCGGCACTGTTCGTCGCGGCGAGCGACCCGACCGCGTGGGCGGGCGCCGAGGGCTCAACCATAGTCTGGGGAACTCCCGCCACTATTTCCGGAGACACCGACGTCTATAGCGCGGGCTCGCTCGTGAGCGCGTTCAACATGTTTGGTCCCGACGTCACCGTAAACGGCGTCACCTTTAGCGCCTTCAACGTCACCGGCGGCTCGCAGACCGCGACCAATGGCAATTTCACTTTCACCGAAGCACCCGGCATTCTGACCCCGGGGAACAGTTTCGGATCCGGCCAGCCGCCGTTTTCCAGTCTCAGCGCCAACTACCGGACGCTCTTGAGCACGGCCATCTCCACCAGCGACAACAACACGCTCACCCTCGCGATCAATGGCCTGACCATTGGCCAGACCTACGTGTTTCAGTTCTGGGTCAACGGTTCGAGCTTCAATCCGAACATCGGTTACCGCACGACCGCGTCCGCGCCCAACCCCGTCACGCTCGACGACAACACGACCGACGCGAACGGCGGCGTCGGCCAGTTCGTGCTCGGAACATTTTTCTGCGGCTCCACCTCCGAGTTCATCACCTTCAACGGCACCGACAACACTCAGGCACCCACGGTCAACGCCTTCCAGCTCCGCGTCGTCCCCGAGCCATCCAGTCTGGCGCTCATCATGACCGCCGGCGGAATCGGACTCGCCACGCTTTTACGGAAACGGCGCTAAGGCCGAACTCCGAGCCCGACTAGATCGCGCGTACCGCGACACTTAGTCTTCGAATAATTTGAGCAACCCCAGAACCGATTGCCCGCATTCGGGCCATGCTTCGCCTCGCGCACAACCATTTCGGCACCGCAAAGCGGACAATCTGGCGTGAGATGGTCGCGCTCGCGTTCTACAGGCGGCGCGATTTTTCCCGATGTCTGAACACTTCGAATAAATTGCAATACACCTTCGCCGTCGATCAATTCGATTGGCTTTCCTATCGCGAACGCGATTGCATCTGACGTGAAGCTCGTCGTTGCGACCAGCTTCGCTGAGGTCGCGTTGCGGTCATGAAGAACGCCATAAAGTTCCCGCACAGTCTGAACGGGCACGGGTTTTCCACTCCAGCGCTTACATTGCACGATCGTGACATTGCCGCCGCGACCTAGGATGAGATCAACGCCACCATCGGCACCGCCGCCTAACGTCTCTTCGACTTTGTAACCTTGGCGCCTGTAAGCTTCGCCTAACAAGTCTTCGAATCGCTTCCAAGGCAATTGCCGCAGCGACTCCAGGCTTGTCTGCTGTTCGAGCATCGTCCGAGTTTTTAACGATCGCAGCGCGGAAATGGCAGCAATCGCGAGCAGCAACAGCGTGATTATCGGATGTAGCCCGCGCATTGCGTGGGGCAAGAGTCCGGGGAGGAAAACATATGCTAGTCCCGCCAGAAGGAGGCTTACCCACCATGGAAGCAAAACCAAATCGTCAGCAAGGGAGGATTTTCGTCGGGCGGGGACCGCTCGGGATGTCTTACGCTTGCCCCAATTCAAAAACTCACGCAAGAGCAGCCCGCCAAGACTGGCGAGAATTATTACCGGAATGAGCTTCCACATCATCGCGTGCATGAACTGATCAAGCTGAGGGTTCGGCATTCATCGAAATACAGCAGATTGATTGCCCATGGAGTTTACCCGCCGTGGCGGGACTTCCGATCTGCACCGCATGGCCTTCAGCTTTCTTGACTCGCCGGAGCCTTGGCGAAGGTGGTTACGCGGTCAGCCTTCCCTTTTTCAATCAGGAAACCAGGAACACAGGAAAAATCTCCCGTGTTCGCCAATTAATTTTGGAGAAGTTGTTGACCGCCGATTTCTGGTATCTGACGTCGGACCTCTGACGCTCCTATCAATATTTTTCTCGACTTGCTCTCAGGCCGACCGCAATTCAGTCTTATGCCAGGGCCCGACAGTATTTCCCTCGCCGCCAGCGCAGGCGCGGAAGGACTCGATTCACTCCTTGTCGGCGGCAACGCCATTAACCTGCTTGCCTACTCGCGTACCACCTTTGATGTCGATTTATTGGTGCGGGAAGCCGATGCAGAACGGTGGCTCTCCTTCTTTGCGCGGCACGGCTATGCGGTTTCCCATCGGAGCACGAACTTCATTCGTCTTCGCTTCGCTGCAGATCCGGCGGCGGCGTTTCCGGTTGACTTGATGTTGGCAGATAAAGAGACCTTTGAGAAAATACACGCCGGGAGTCAGCTCCATGATCTCGGGAAGAATGTGAGACTGGCCATCCCAAGTCCGTTGCACCTTATCGCCATGAAACTGCATGCGCTACGAAATCCGGCCCGGCTCGAGAGTGGCATTGACCTTCAGGATGTGAAACACTTGATCAGAACCGCTCGCATCGACACATCGAGCAAAGAGTTTACAGAAATAACATTACGATATGCCCCACCGGCCCTCCGAGAAAGACTCCTCCGCGAGCTCGGACAACAATCGAGTTAAAGAAGAGCCCGGCGCCCTCAATCTGGGAACTTTCGATTCGCTACCTGCCACCGAAGGTTTGACCAACAACGAAGCTTTCCGGCTCAGTCTCCAGCATGCCCTTCGATTGCTGCCGGCATTATTTGCGCGCGGCCTTGGCAGCCGCACCCAACACGAACATCCTGAACGCTTCCGTATTTAGCTAGTCACCGCTGCCGCGTGAGTCGAAAGACTTTACGCGGTCGTCCTTGGTGTTACGCAATAACTATTAACTGATCACAGATAACCGCGCTCTTGAGCGCGCCCATTCCGCATTCCGAAATCCAAACTCGCTCCGACTTCCGCATTGAGTTTCCCTACCCGGTGGTTAGATTTTACCTCGTGGCGCAAGACCCCGACTCCGATCTCCTCGAAACTGTGCGTGCTCTCCCGGCCGAAGCACAGCGTGCCGTGCTGAGCTATGCGCGGTTCCTGCGCGAAGAAGAGGAACGCAATCACATCCGCGAAGACGAGGCCGGTTGGGACAAACGTTTCCAGGACAAGGAACGCATGGCGCGCTTCGCGAGTTGGGCGGAGAAATCTCGGGCCGACGATCCGCTCAAGCCACTGGATCAATCGACTCTGTGATCTCTCGGGGCACGAGAGATTCCTTCAGCGTTCTTTTCAAGTCCGCGCACCTCTCCCATTGGGAGAGGATTGGGTGAGGGGTGTTTCGTCCTTGGTGTTACGCAATAACTATTGACTGATCACAGATAACCACGCTCTTGAGCGCGCCCATTCCGCATTCTGACTTCCCATCTCCGACCTCTGGCTGCTGATCTCTGATTTCATTCCGCCTTCCAAGCTCTTTCTTTTCTGAAATGACAATCGTTACGCTGGCTACTAGACTGAAAGCATGAGCACCGTCGCTGAAATTCAGGAGGCGATTAGCAAGTTGCCAGAGCGCGAACAAAAAACGCTGGCGCGTTGGTTTGCACGGGTTCGCGCGGATGCTTGGGACGCTCAGATTGAACAGGACATCCAGAGCGGGCGCCTCGAACACCTGGCTGAGGAAGCCTTGGAAGAATTTGGCGCCGGACGGACCAAAGCCTTAAGCTTAAGTTGACCTCTGACCGCCGCTTATTTTCAGAATTTCAGATTTCAGCGTTTCTGTTTTTCCGACCGCGTGAGCCGCATGGCTTTTACGCGGTCAGCGTCTCGCGGTCAAACAATACCGCCTCTGGTTGAGCGATCCCCGTCATCCATCCGTGAAGTTTAAGAAGGTCGGCCGTTATTGGTCGGCGCGTCTGACAAATGGTTACCGCGCGCTTGGCGTTATGTCCGGCGACACGGTGATCTGGTTTTGGATTGGCGCGCATGCCGAGTATGAGCGCATAATCAAAGGTCGATAAACCTCCAGCTGACTTCTGACTTGATCACTCGCGCTCCCTCGCTCGCCCCAGCTAACCTGGCTGCGTTACCGTCTACCCGGCTCAATCCCACCTCGCCGTGTTCTGACCTCTCACACCTAACTTATTTCAGCTTTCAGGTTTTAGCGTCTCAGCTTTTCTTCCGGTGCCTGATCTCTGATAACTGACCTAGCGCTCGTTAGGTAAGCGCGCGCCGAGCGAAGAGAAGTCCTCCTACACTCAAGCCAAGTAGCACAACACTCGACCCGCCTTCCGGCACGCCATTAGTGCTGCCACTAGTCACCAGCACCGAGAACGCTGCGGTTGCGGTGAATGGCGGTGGCCCGCCGTCAGGCGAGTTTGCATTGGAAAGTGGGACCGCCGTGATACTAAACACTGATGGGTTGGTGGAAAGCTCTTCGAACGCGTAGAGGTCGGCCGGCGTCCCCATCGGCACGGTTATGTCAAAAATGTTGCCTGTGTAGGTTCCGTTGCCCCCGCCGAAAAAGGTGAGGAACGCAGCATCAAACGAAGCGGTCAAAGAGTTCGTCTGCGACATATTGAACGGGTTATCCGCGCCTGCGAAAATCATAGTGTAATTCGGGTCCACCACGATAGTTCCCGAGAAACCCAGCGTAAGAAAGCCGCTGGAGGGAGCCGCGACCGTTTGATTAGGATTATCCAGCGTGATCGTGACCGGATTCGACGGGCCCATTAGGACCGCTTCAGCGAGGGCCGGAAGAAGGACCAAGGCGAGCAAAGCGGCAACAAGGGAAAGGGACTTTTTCATAACGGCCACTTTTTCTGAAAAAACGAGAATGAAAGCAAGCTAAATCTGCCTAATCGATAGGCAAGACGCCACCGTTGTAGAGGCGCTTGAATGCCAGTGCGGCTCGCACCAAGCGCCTGATCTATTTGAAATGCGCGCGCCGGTCGCGCCGGCGTTTGACACAGACGCCGCTACAACTACCTCCTTCGGATCCCAATCTCCTTACTTCTTCAAATCTCCCGCGTGCCGCGACACTTGGTCCTTGAATAGGTTGAGCAACCCCAGAATCTTCCGCCCGCATTCGAGCCGCGCTTGGCCTCACGCACAACCATTTCGGCACCGCAACGTGGACAATCTGGCGCAAGATGGTCGCGCTCTTGTTCTACCGGCGGTGCGATTTTCCCCGATGTTTGAACACTTCGAATAAGCTCCAATACACCATCGGCATCGATCAATTCGATTGGCTTCCCTTTCGCGAACGCGATTGCATCTGACGTGAAGCTCGTCGTTGCGACCAGCTTCGCCGAGGTCGCGTTGCGATCATGAAGAACGCCATAAAGTTCGCGCACAGTTTGAACGGGTACGGGTTTTCCACTCCATCGCTTACACTGTACCACCGTCACTCCGCCGTTGCGTCCGAGAACGAGATCCACGCCGCCATCAGCACCGCCGCCTAACGTCTCTTCAACTTTATAACCCTGGCGCTTGTAAGCTTCGCCTAACAAGTCTTCGAATCGTTTCCAAGGCAATTGCCGCAGCGACTCCAGGCTTGTCTGCTGTTCGAGCATCGTCCGAGTTTTTAACGATCGCAGCGCGGAAATGGCAGCAATCGCGAGCAGCAACAGCGTGATTACCGGATGCAGCCCGCGCATTGCGTGCGGCAAAAGTCCGGGAAGGAAAACATATGCTAGTCCCGCCAGAAGGAGGCTTACCCACCATGGAAGCAAAACCAAATCATCGACAATAGAAGATTTTCGGATGCGGACCGCGCGCGATGTCTTACGCTTGCGCCAATTCGGCAATTCGCGCAGGAAAAGCCTGGCAAGACCGGCGAGGACGATGACGGGAATGAGCTTCCACATCATCGCGTGCATGAACTGGTCGAGCTGGGGGTTCGGCATCCTTAAGAATACAGCAGATTGGCTGCCCATTCCGCAATCCGCATTGATACTTCGCTTACCCCGCTTCGCACCGCTACCCATGTGCGGCTGTACCGTCTACCCAACGCAATCCCATTGCGCCGTGTTCTGACTTGATCACTCGCACTCCCGTGCTTGCGCCAGCTACCTAGCTGCGTTGCCGTCTACCCGCGTGAATCCCACATCGCCGTGTTCCGGTCTCTGTTTTATTTCAGCGTTTCAGTTTTCAGCGTATCAGCTTTTCTCCTAAGTTCCGCCCTCCGTCTTCTACTTTCCAGTCCAGCTCCGCGGATTAGATTGACACCGTCACGCGCTTCTGAGAGTGACCATTCATGAAGCTAGCTCGTCGCACACTCGGAATCAGCACTCTCGCTATTATCCTCATCGTTCTTTTGATCCTCGCCTTCGGTGGCGGCGGTTACGCCGGCGGCGGCTACTACTACGGCCCGGGCGGATTGCTCCTTATCATCCTGGTCATCCTGCTGGTGACGGGCAAACTGTAGGCAACGCAGTGGCGAACCCGCCCCGGCATAAAAGAGCCTCATCGAGATGGCGCTCGCAGTCGTTGGCCGCCCCAGAGATCAAGCGCGCGCCGATTGATCAAGATGCGAACAAATTGCCGTGATTTGATCGTCGCCGACGACCTCCGGCAGCGACGCGAAGAACTCGGCGATCATACCGTCGTTCAGAACGACTACGCCGGTTTGCGCTCTCGCACCTTTTAAACTCCATCCTGGAAAAATCAAAACCGGTGTAACGGCGAAATCTTGTCGCATCCGCTCCTTCAACATCTTCGCGACGGTAGCAGCAGCGCTGGTGGCCTGACCTAACGGATCTTTCATCGCCGGTTTGTTGCTTAGTCGGAGCACTCCTTGTTCATCAACACCAACATACCCGTTTCCGAAAACGCTATAGGCTTTCGTTTCGATCGCGAAAATCCCGCCGGGGCCAACAATTACATGATCGACGTTTGATTCTGTGGCGGGAAGATCGTCAAACGCCACGTACCGCTTCCGCCTTAATTGGCTCAGCAACTCGCTCACCCTTCGTTCACCTTTTTCAGCCTGATTGAGATTTCTGATCTCTTTCCGGAGGCGAAAGATGCGAAAGGCGCAGTAAGCGGTCATCAACAGCGCGGCGCCGGTAAGGATTTCGGCTGCAAAAGGCAACGAAATCCAGCGTCGCAACCATTCCCAAGCGGCGAGAGAGCAGAAACCAAATGCAACGAGAACATAATCGAGCAGCTGATCATTGAGCAATCTGTCGCGTTCATCGCGAACGGATTGCCCCGCTAACCGTCGCAATGGACCTTCTACAGGGGGACGATGTTTCTTTTTCTTTTTGGGGAACGCCATGAATTGATTGCTGCCAGATCTGTGCCAGCAATCCGGTAATATTTGAAATGGAATTTTTCTGACGAGCAGGTAAACAGTCACTCGGTCATGCCCTCCCGTTTCGACAAAGCTAGAGCCTTGTGACCGCAATTGTTGAAGTCACATGCTGATAACGATCGAGGAATTTCGTCATAGAGTAGCGAACGACACAGTTGGGTTGGTGTCGCGACTTCAAGAGGAAACAGGTCGTTACGGCGGAGCAGAAGCAGAGGCTTGGGAAAGTTCATTCACCAAACTCAGCCGCGCTTTTCAGGCTCCATCATTTCAATCGCTCCACCTATTCTTTGGGAGTCGCGGCAACCTGGCGCTTGAGTATCAGATGCCGGCCGCTTCATCTTGGGCCGATGTTGTTTTGCTTGGGCGGCACGAAGCGGCTCCAGCAGCCGTCATTATAGAGCTAAAAGATTGGACTACTGCCGCCGACAAACCAGGGAAAGCAGAAGGACTTATTGATCGAGCTGGCCGGCAGGAGCTGCACCCATCAGACCAAGTTCGCGGTTACACTGAATACTGTCGAAGGTTCCACTCCGCGATTGAGCAGCCCGCACGGGTTCACGGCTGCGTTCTGTTCACACATCAGGTATATACCCACGCTTACACTTCGATCCCCAACGATGTGTTGACCCGTGACTATCCGATCTTCACGACTGCCGAAGAGGATGTCGGTTCCAAATTTCCTGACTTCTTTCGGGACCGGTTAACAGAACCAGACGAGGAATTCGCGTTGCGTTTCGCAACGGGTCATTATCGCCAGCAACGGGGTTTCATCGCGCAAATCGGAGCTCAGATTCTCGATCCGAAAAGTACGCCATTCGAATTGTTGGATAATCAGCGCAGAGCGTTTGCCTTGTGCAAGGCAGTTGTCGACGAATGCTTCCTTTCGCCGGTCAGTCGCGCCGAACCAAAGAAGCGTGTTGTCATCGTTAACGGCCCGCCGGGTTCTGGGAAATCAGCGATAGCCGCGAGGTTGTGGGCATCGCTCGTCACAGACGATCACCTACCCGATGGAGACGTTGTGTTTACTACCACGTCGCAGAGTCAGAATAGCAATTGGTCTTCGATCTTTGATCAACTTGCAGCAGAAGGAGGTCAAGGACTCGTCCGGAAGGCCACGATCGTAACGCCTGTTACGACCCAGAAGGTGGGTCAGCTGCGCAAACAACACGGTGCGGGGTTCCTCGCAGACGCCACAGCATGGCGGACAAATTTGCAACTGATAAGAAACCTGGGAATCGAGTTCCGCGACGCATCTCGTGACGGTCAGAACCTCGTCACAATCGTTGATGAAGCTCACAGCCTCATCAATCCGGAACACGATGCCGGTCGCGGTCAGTTTGGATTTGTCACTGGGCTTGGCCCGCAGGCCTATCACATAATCCGCACGTCAAAACTCACTGTCTTCCTGCTGGATCCAGCCCAAGGGTTCAGGGAACGAGAGAATACGACCGTGGCAGAAATCGCTGAATGGTCGCGGGAACTTGGAGCAGGCGAGCCTGAACTGATTAGTTTGGAAGGTTCGCAATTCCGATGCGGTGGCTCCGCCGAATATGTCACATGGGTTGAGTCGGTGCTCGGCGGCGGGCCCGTCAGCAAAAATCAAGTGCTCGCGAGTGGATGGCAGAGTGCAATTAGCTTGGAGCGCCCGCAGAATGTCATCGAGTTTCCTAGCCTGGCGCTTCCGGAGCCAACGCTTCGGGCCGCCGAAGATTCCCCGGTGTACGGCTCTAAACGTTACATCGCGTCTGCGAGCTTCGATTTCCAAATCTTCGAAACTCCAATAGAGTTGGAAAACGCGCTGCGTTCGAGGTTGTCGGAGGGGAATTCAGTCCGCCTGCTCTCTTCTTACTCGCGAAAATGGAAGACGCGAGGCACCACCGCTCCACATGACCTCCCGCCGAGCATGCAGGACTTCTGTGAGCCGTATGGTGAAAGCAACCACACTGCTCTTTGGTCGCGCGTTTGGAACTTCGTTCCCCGAAAAGGAACTGACTACACGGCCTTCATTCGTGCCGCACCAGGTTCTCGGATGGCTGACGATCCGCTTTGTGAAGTAGGCTGTCCGTATGCAGTACGCGGCTTTGACTACGACTACGTGGGCATCCTTTGGCTAGATGACTTACTCTGGCGAGCGGGCAAATGGACGATTAGGTATGAATCCGTCCACGAAGGCGGATTTCTGCACCTGTTGAACCGCGCACGCGGCGAACAAGCCTCTGACGGCGCGGAAAACCGTGAATTAATGCGACGCGTGACGCAAGCTTATCGCATCTTGCTCACTCGAGCGTTGAGAGGCGTATATCTATGGGTGCCTGACGAGCAAACCCGATCTCACCTCACGGATTCTCTCACTGCACCCACTTAGTGTTCAGCCCGCTTCCAGCAAACATCAAAGCGAAACTCTGGAAGCACCAGAGGGAAGCAATCGATTTTGGTGTTAACCATTTAACGAAGTTCGATTCTCCCTGCCTCATACGCATGCCAACTGGCACGGGCAAAACGGGAATCATAGCTTGCCTAACTAGGTTATCAAACCAGGGCAGCTCGCTCGTCCTTACGCCTTGGGCGCATCTTCGCAGCCAAATGGTTAACGACCTAGAAAAGAATTTTTGGACGAGGATCGGCGTCGATCCGCAGAAGCGAGGCGTCGTTCCAATACTCCCGACGACTGCCAAGGACGTCGTCAAATCGCGGCAGCCACAAGTCATTGTCGCCACCTTTACTACGCTCAACGATTTACGCCTTCATCAATCCAAGATCTACCAAGCTCTCGGTGACGCTGTCTCCCTCGTAGTGGTTGATGAAGGACACTACGAACCAGCCGTCGAATGGGGGAAATCGGTCAAAGGCCTCAGGACGAAAACAGTGCTTCTGACCGCAACTCCGTATCGGAATGACCTAAAGCTTTTCCGCATCACCAATCCCAAAGACTCGACCCACCACTTCACGCACAAACGCGCGGTGGCCGAGGAGATCATCCGCGATCTGCGTTGCGAAGAACTGGCTTCACCGATTGACATTACCAAGCTCACCGCGGCATTCGTCGAGATTTGGAATAAAGCGCGAGGGTCCCGCGCTCTCCCGTCAAAAGCGCCTCGCGCAATCATCTGTTGCTCCGGACATGAAGATATAGAAACAACGGTCGCAGGTTTACGGAAAGCGAAAGTAAAAGCCATCGGCATCCACGAGCAATTTGAAGGCAGGCGGGACACTCACTTGCGTAAGGATGTTCCTGATCCGCAGAAGACAGACGCTGACGTCTGGGTTCATCAGAACAAATTAACGGAAGGGCTAGACGACCATCGTTTCTGCTGCGCCGCTTTATTTACTCGGATTCGTAACGACCGAAAGCTGATCCAACAAATCGGCAGGGTATTACGACGGGACGCGCAGGACAGGAGAAAACCGGCTCTCCTTCTAGCCCCAGCACCTTTTTCCGCAGAAAGGGAATGGACTGCTTACCTCGAGTTCGAAACCGAGCTAAATTTACTGGAGCCACAGCACTTCCGAAACGTCGTTGATTCTCTGCTGAGCGCCCAACCTTCAGTCGAGTATTTCGAGGGCCGCTTCCGGAGACACTTCAGTCCCAAGAATCTTGACAAAGATGCTCAGGTCATAATCCCGCCGAGTGTTCTTGTACGAGTGGCTGGTAATCACTTCTCGCTCGATCAGTATGTCGAAGACTGCACTGATACGCTGAACACCGAGGACGCGGTCATTTTGGGACCGGACGTCAACTCGCCTTGTCAGAAATCTGGCAAGCATGCGCTATGGGTATATGCGTCGGTTCGCAACGCACGTTTTCTTCAGAATACTTCGCTTTATGAAATCAAATTGGAAACGCACTGCATTGTTGTTTCCGGAGGTTTCGTTTTCCTAGCGGATTCCGCAGGAAATTTCCCGATCGAATACCTAGAGGAGGAGACCGCGAGCGTTCCTGCGGAGCAACTTAGTCGTTTTATCGACAGTCGCTTCCGTCCGACGCATGCTAGTGTAAATAGCTCACTTCCTTACGACACGGTGTTGCGTGGCGCGGACTTGCATGGCCACAATCTCCTCAGCATTCCCACGTCACTCACCGATCGCATTCAGATCTGTCGTTCCGTGCGCGCAACTTCAAAGGAGCTAGGGCGGCGTTATGTCGGCATGAACAAGGGGCGCCTGAGGAAGGAAGTCACTGAGGAAGATCGGCGCTCTTTCAACGTAGGGAGCTTCGTTACCTGGGCCGAAGGTGTTGCCACTATTCTAAATTCCACCGTTGATAGATGCGCATTGTTCGCGCGTTTCATGCCCACATGCGCGCCGCCGGCGAACCCGAAGCCCAGAGCCATCTGCCTAGATCTAATTAGGATGGATCTAGGCCTTACCTTAGGTGACGGGACTGAATGTGTCCTCAAGAAGTCGGGGTCGGAGATCGACGAGACTACAGAAAACAACGAGCTCATTTATAGCTGCCGCTTTGAAATAGAACCCGCCAACAATGCCCATACTTTCGTCACGCTTCGGATTCAGTATCAACCTTCCAAGCGGCGCTTTTGGTTCCACAAGGCCGACGGCGCTGCAGTCCGCGTTGATCTCGCTCAGGCTGCGTCACCGACTAAGAGCTTTGCTGATTTTCTCAACCACAATCAGGATATAATCCTAGTTGGGCTCGAGGGCGGAGAAATTGTATATCAAGGTAGAGATTTCTATAAAGTTGACTATGCCTACGCCGAACAGGCGTTGCTGGACTTGATCAAACGTCCGCAGGACTCACCTGCTTGCGGGTCGGAAAAGGGAACGAAGCAGGAGATCGCTGCTTTACGTAAATCGAAAGCAACAACTTTTCCCAACGAATCACTATTCAAGGCAATTGCGGAGCAGAGGATCACATTCCCGTTCTCGGACGATGTGTTGATCTGCGACGATTTAGGGACGGAGTCTGCCGACTTCGTGGCAGCCTGCTTCAGTAAGCGCCAGCTTGCCCTGATCCATGCGAAGGAAGGCGGCGGTAGGAAGATATCTGCATCGGCTTTCCACGACGTCGTTGCCCAGGCGATGAAAAATCTCGTTTATCTGACGCGCAGTTCAGAAGTACCAGACGGCGTAGGTACATGGTGGCGCGCTGCGAAATGGAACAGCACAAGTGTTCCGCGGCTTTATCGCGCCCCAAACGGAATCCCCGTGAAGGCTGGCCTTTGGAACAAAATAAAGTCGGACATCATCAGTACTAGTAGCCCCGAACTTTATGTCGTTCTCGTTACTACGGGTTGCTGCGATATACAGGCACTAACGGGAGCCGTTGCTGATCCTCAGCACAGGACCGCGGAGGTAGGACAGTTAGTCCATCTTCTAGATGGCCTCAACGGCTACGCACGACAAATTGGCGTCAGGCTCGTGATTTATGATCTCCCTTACAAACAGCCTTAATCCGCGACGACTTATGGGCGAGCACGAGCAAGGGCGAGCCGCACTGGCATTACAGCTCAACTTCCTTCAGCACATCTTGATTCGCGACTTCCCGCCGCTCACCCGCTACCTCGCGGGCCTGACTGTCTAACCACCGGCCCCCAGCACGGTGTTTTCACCATCCTCAAGCAGCACGGCCACGCCGCCGTCGTTGTTCCCAACAACATTCTCCTCGAAGGCAGCGCCGGCGAGACTGCCGCGCGAACACCCAAGCAAGAACGCATTCGATTGGCGCCAATGGATTTTGATGAGACGTTACAGAACCGATGTCGGATTCCATAGGACAGCTGGAGCGAATTTTATGCGAGAGTGGGGTAACCACAGTTGCGGCCCTGAACGCAATTTCCACGGCGGCGCGCGAACACCTCGACGCGGCTGTGTACGCGTGGTTTACGTCGTTCAAAGCTGAACACATTCGAGCTCTGACCGAATCGCCGGGGCTAAATCTCTGCCTTGGTATTCGGAAAAACATTGGCGACGATGTGATCTCTGCCCATGGAGAAGTCGTTGTCAAGAAGCTCGCATTTTTCTCCCAAACGGGGGTCTTGCTCACTCCAAAATTTCGCCACCCCGGCTGCCGAAAGAACATTATTCCGACATCATGGTACGTATTTGTACTAACCTACCGCCAGCTCATCGCGGCCGGTATGCTCTTAGTTCTGCCGAAAGGTGCAACATACCTGGGATCCAATGACACCATCGGAGAGACGTTCATAATGAAGGCCGAAAGACCTCGGACGGTCGAACGGAATTGGTTTCTTTTTGATGAGGAAATTCCTTCATTAAAAATAGTCGATTTGTCGGAACAGGCGCTACGCCGCCAAATGACAGAAATTTGCGGGCAGCAATGTGTCTCCGGGACACCAACTGCTTACATTCGATTACCGCAATTCCGGCACGTGCCAATGGACCTTTTGATCTCGCTGCGCCGTAACCATGGCGATCTATTTGCTGATTACAATTCGACGATGCAGTCTTTTTTCACAGGAACTTCAAAAGCTAAGACGGAAAGGCAGTTACTGAGAGCTATCGAGAAAACAGATAGCGAAATTCGACGAATTGAAAATGAGCTGATCAAAATTTCTGCTACCAAGACGCTTCAAGCCAAGGAAATCGTCGTCGAGTCGGCGTGTGTTGGGCTTTGCGCCTACTTTAACCAGCCATTGTTAGCAGCGTTCTTTGGCGGCAACCTCATTCCTCAGCTAAGGCAGTTTATTCAACTGGGCACGGACCGGCGCGCTCTTGTCAGCGGCACACCGTTTTATTTTCCGTGGATGGTGCATCAGGAAAGCAAAAGGATCTCTGTCGCGCGTTCTGCGACCTTAGCACGAGTTGCCGAAGCGGCGTAACGCGCGGGTCAATCTCTAGATCCCTCCGGTTGAGGTATGAGTCACTCGAAGACAGCGCCAACCTTCCCGATCCCGGCGTGATCGCGCTCGAAATAACAGAAGACCTGGAAGCTCCTCTAGCGCAATTCCTGAAGACCCATCGGGAGCTCTCAGAAAAATGGGTCCAGGAAAGAATTTCGATCATGGAGTGGCCATCAAAACTTATTCCCGCTAGATTCTGAGCGTGCGACATGGCTAGGTACTGGTGGCAATGCACCTCGTGCGGCGACAGGTCTGCTTGGTTGGCGGTGTGCCACTCACGCAGCATCGCTGCCTTCATCTGGGATGAGTTGGCACCGAGCGGATGGGATCAACGCCTCCTGCACCGTCGATGCAAGTGTAAGCGCCGCTCGTTGCGCATTACCTACAGATTTAAGCGCGGCGACGCTGATAGGATCAGCATCAAGCATATCGTTGGGCTCGGCCCGAATAAGGATTATCTCCCAATGCTCTGGGACACCTTTCGGCATTCCAGTCCCCGGACGCACTGGATCGACTTCAAGTATCAAAGAGGCCGCAGCCCCTGGGGCCTAACCAAAAGGGTGGTTCTGGAAAGGGCGCAACTGGCGCGCCTATTGCGAGCCTACAAAGAGGCGACTGGCCGGGCGATCGATCCCACTGCGTAATACTCCCTTCCGCCCGGTTCACTTCATTTCGACTCTTCTCTGATATCCAATCGGTAACCTGAAGGATCGAAGGGGTCAGAGCTTACTATCGCCACTAATTTATAATAAGGTCTGCTGGCGTTCGATTGCTTTGGTGATTTGGCCCAGCGCGGCGCGCAGGCGCAAGGCGGCATGCGGGGCGTAATCCTCGGCGTTGTTATTAAAGACGACGTGCACTTCCCTGGCTTCTCGCGCGAGCTTCTTCGAGCGCCCGGCGATTTCGGTTATCTCCTCGTCGCTGTAATCGTAGTTGAAGCGGGCGGCGACGGTTTTGCCGGTGGTGTAGGCCCTGGCGTCGCGCCCGTGCAGGCGCAGGTAGGCAAGGGATGGCTGCGTGATTTCGTTCAGCTCCGGCGGCATAATGGTGAAATGATTCTGCTTCGGCGTGTCCACGGCGACGAAGGTGAGCGCATGCTGGCGGAAGAATTCCAGGGTCTCAGCCAGGCGTTCGCCTTCGGCCCAGTTGCGATTTCGTAGCTCGAGCGCGACGCGATATTCGCGCAACGCTTCCAGTAACGGGAGCAGTTCGTCGAGCTGATGTGCTTTCGGCGAAAACGCGGGGGACATTTGCAGCAGTAACGCGCCCAGTTTGCCAAAAGCTCGCAGCATCTTCACCGGTCCGAGGAACTCTGCCAGCATCGCTTTCTCCAGTGCGGGCGTGAGCTTTACTTTTCCTTTGGTGTCGGTCTCCGCTTTTCGCTGCAACGCTCTCGGCAGAAGCTTGGCCGCCGTGGAATGCCGGGAGAAGAGCTGATGCAGTTTTACGTCGAAGAGGAACCCTTCCGGCGTGGTGCGGCACCAGCGCTCCACCACTCGCGCATCGGGCACGGAGTAGAAGGTGGAGTTGACTTCGACCATCTCGAACTGGCTGGCATACCAGCCCAGCCGATCGCCTGCGGCCATTCCTTTCGGATACCAGTGCTCGATAAAGCCGGGATCGGTCCAGCTGGCGGTTCCCACCAGGATTCTGTGTTGCGTGACGGCTGCGCCCATCTGTCGGTAGCTTTATTTTACTCTGTGGGGAGCGCTTTCGCCAAATCCAAACTGACCGGGGGTTTGGGTCCGACCGAAGGCTTGGAAGGCGTTGATCTAACTTGATGACGCCGTGACCTAACCTCATCAGAGGCGTATCTAACCTCATAACGCCACGATCAAACCTTATGGCGTCGCGATCTAAACCGCATAACACCACGATCAAACCTTATGACGACACGACCTAACCTGATGACGGCGTGACACAACAAGATGACGGCGCGATCTAACAAGATGACGGTATGATCTAAGCATTTTTCTGGCACGCATTCTCAGCACCCGTGAATCTTGACCGCTTTAAGCGGTCAAGTTGTTCGGAACCCATGCTGAGGAGAAACAATTTAATCATAGCGTGTGTGTGATCTTGTTTTTCGGAGTCGCCAGTTCGCTGAAATCGCGAATGATGTGAAGATAGAACGTTCGTGAACGCGTGGCGCGATCACCCGCACGCGAGGGCACGTGCGCTCCCCAGATCGAAGAATGAACAATTACGCTTCGGCAAGGACTGAGGCTTTCTTGTTCAGAATGGCCATTGCCTCTTGCAGCTCGTCAAAGTCAACCTCGACATCTTGACTCCTTCGCCACCTAGCTCAGTCGGCCTCTCGGCTCTGCCCATCTCGTTCTCCGCTTCCCAGCGAATTCAGGTCTGGCTAAAAGACGATCCGCCTTCGCGCACGCTTTGGCGCGACAAGAAGCCTCGAAGACAGCGCCAACCTGCTTGGATTAGAAATCCAAGTTGCCCGGTTTCCCTAGACACACTCAAAGTCTCGGTGCCTCCCACCGTAAAGCTGGCAGCCGTTAGCACGCACGACCAGCGCTCGATCCCGGCGTCATTGCCCTCGAAATCACCGAAGACCTCGAAGCCGCCGCCTGCTCGCGAACGCTTTCGGAGTCGCCCAGTTCGCCGAAATCGCTGCTGATCTTAAACGGTAGTGTGCGATGAGTCTGTTCACGCAATTGGGTCCAGGGTGATTAGGGGTCAGTCAACAAATCTTGACACGTGTAACAGATCGGCGGGTTTGCTCTCGTCGAACGAACAAATGAATCCCGAGGAACAGAACAAGACGCTGGATGCGTGGCAAACGTCCGCGCGGTATTGGGATAAGTATCGAGCGCTGATCGCGCAAATGTTCGCGCCTCTAACGTCGGGTTTAATTGAAGAAGCACGGATCTTGATTGACCAGACGGTGCTCGATATAGGTGGCGGAAGCGGCGAGCCATCTCTCACCATCTCAGAGATTGTCGGGTCGACCGGATCAATCATGTACACCGACCCAGTTGCCGGTATGGTCGAGACTGCTCAGGCCGAAGCGGGCCGGCGCGATCTGGCCAACATTCAGTTCAAGCAATGTTCCGCCGATGATTTACCGTTCGCCGACCATACATTTGACGCGGCCGTCGGCCGGTTATCGGCAATGTTTTTCGTCGATCCCGTTACCGCATTGCGGGAGGCACTCCGAGTAGTTCGCAACGATGGATATGTCTCGTTTGCCGTTTGGGGTCCGAAAGAAGTTAATCCTTTCTTTTCGACTGTGAACGATGCGGTCGACCGGTTTGTGGAATCTCCCAAAGAGGACCCCGAGGCGCCGGATGCATTTCGTTTCGCCGCGTCCGGTAAGCTGGCTGCGAATTTGGAAAATGCCGGCGCTGAACATGTGATTGAGCGTGAGCTGAATTTTCGGATCGAAGTAGCAATCTCATTTGAGCAGTTCTGGCAGTTGCGGACCGAGATGTCCGAAAGTTTGCGCAAACAAATGGCCAGTCTCGCGCCCGCCCAACTACCGACCATAAAACAGGCTGCGGTCGATGCAGCGAAGAGATACTTCGTCACCGGGCAAATGAGTTTCCCGGCGCGAGCATTGATCGTCACCGGCAGAAAACCCGCAGGGTAACGAATTGACGTCCGCATCGCCGCCGAATGGAGCAAAGGGGATGAACGACATAGAAGGTTAAGTGACGAGGGTAGAAGAGGTGCGTTGGGGTCGCGTCTAAACATTCAACATTTCGAGCCTGATGGAAGCCGAGCTGCGCGTGACCCTGCCCAAGCCGTTTACTTCTGCGGAACGGTAATGGGCGTGCCTTTTGCGCCGGCGGAGAAGGCGATCATTCGACTGGTTCTGTCCCGTGGTTCGCGCGGTAGTGCCATAGCGCGCTCTACCCAAACAAGATCTCAAAGCCGCACTCAGATCAACCCCGGCTCGTCCTGAAAACTTGACCGCTTAAAGCGGTCAAGATATCTTTCGCTTGCGGCGTCACAAGCATGTGACGAGGTGAAAGCTGACACCTGACACCTGGGAAATCTCCCTTGGCGCGCCGTAGCCTCAGCGAAGGAGGCAAGCCGTTTACTTCTGCGGAACGGTGATGGGCGTGCCTTTTACGCTAGCTTAGAAGGCGATCAGTTCGACCGGTTCTGTCCCGTGGTTCGCGCGCATACACATCCCCACACTTGTAATCAACTAATCTCCAGTCCGTTATAATCTTGACCGCTTTAAGCGGTCAAGATGCCGAACCACGCTGAGAGAGAGGGGGAGATTTGCGATCGCCCTTGCCTTGATTCTTCCTGGCCTGATGAAACAATTCCCGTGTCGTCTGAAATCTTGACCGCTTAAAGCGGTCAGGATTACCGCCGCGGTTCAAGCCCAATTTTTTAATCAAAAACTAAGTACGATTCGTATGTTATACGTACTGCGCTCGCCCAGTTCGCCGAAATAGCGAATGACTTGAAAGGTTCCGCGAAGAAGGCCCCTACTCAGAGACGCAGATTGCCCAGTTGTTTGCTGACCAGCAGGTAAATCGCAGCACGCCATGCAAACCGGCGACGAACGGTGATTGGAAAACGATCGATGATTACCTGCCGATGTTAAAGTACGGAACTCAGTTACCAGTGCCGAGCAAACCTCCGCCGGTGCCGAGCCAAACCTCGTCGACGCCGCTGCTACCTGGCAATTCCGTGCGAATAACAGATGTCGACGTTCCGTTTTTCTCTGTCTTGAAGATGGCTTTCAAGATTTTTGCAGCATGGCTGATCGTCGCGTGTTGCTTCATTCCTGTCATGATCGCCCTTTGGTTTTTCATCTTCGCCGCGATCTTCGCATTTTTCGGGCACGCGTTCTCAGCCTCTCAGCACCCGTGAATCTTGACCGCTTTAAGCGGTCAAAATAATGAAGCCACGCGAAGAAGGAGATTTAGGCCGACTCCGATTTGTCTGATTCCCGGGCCGATAAAACAATCCTTGTGTCGTCTGAAATCTTGACCGTTTAAGGCGGTCAACTGCGTTTGACCTTGTTTACAGATTCCAGTTCGCTCGTTAGACTTGACCGCTTTAAGCGGTCAAGATGTTAAGACACCGTTGTCTGCTCGCAAAGTGTTCGTAGTCGCCCAGTTTGCCGCCGTAACGGATGCGAAGCAACGGCCGGGCTTTCCAATCGCAGTCGACCTAGAGCGGAAGATTGCGAGCCGATGCGAGCTCGGAAATTGCAACCCTATCCGACGCTCGGGAAATGGATCTTCAACTTATAGCAGATGAAGAGAATAAGGATCGCGCCCAGCGTCGAAAAGATGAGGCCGGCGGGATGGTAGCGTTCGTTGGCCGGACGCGAAAACATATGGGTGACTGCTCCGCCGAGAATCGACCCGATGATTCCGAGCACGATCGTCCAGAAGATCGTCATGTGCACGTGCATGACGGATTTCGCGAGGACGCCCGCAATCAGACCGACAAGGATGTACCAGATGAAGTGAAACATAGTTTTTGCTCCGAGGTTCTTTCGAACAACGCCAGTATGGCGAGCCGTTTCGAAATGACCAGGGTTTTCGGTAGGTAAGAATGCAAATCGCGCTTTCTCGCACTGCGATGTTCACGATGAACCGCAAAAACGGCGCCGCAATTTCCTTCGTTCCGGTACTCCAAAAAATGATACGGGATACGCCGGCGATCGATGGCGGCGCGGAAGCGCAATTACTAATGAGGGCGGCAAACTCGCATAGCCTTGGTGAAAGCAACCATTCGGCGCGCGCTGCTCAAGCAAGCTGACCTGCACACGCTGGGCAACCCACAAATAAGTTGGACTAATGGCGTCGGCCTGATATGCACCGGTTCTAATATGAACAGAAACATCTTTTACATCATCGGAGTCATTGTCGTTATCGTCATCGTCCTCAAGGTGCTCGGCCTGTTTTAGACCGAAAGCCGATAAGTTGAGAGTTGAGGGTTCGAGGGAATAACAGATGGAATTGTTTGGGCAGGCATTCCTGGTTTCCTAGTTTCTTAGTTTCCTGATTCAACAGACCGAAATGCGGATCCTCCTTCGCTTCGCTAACGGCGTGACGAGGGAACCGAAAACGAAAACGCCGACCGCGTAAAAGTCTGACAGCTCACGCGGTGGACAGGTCAGGCTTTCGCAAACAAGATGAACAATTACGCTTCGGCAAGGACTGAGGCTTTCTTGTCCAGAATGGCCATTGCCTCTTGCAGCTCGTCAAAGTCAAACGGTTTGGTCATCATCATGTCCACTTTCAGCTCTTCGTAGGCTTGTATCTCCTCGTCCGCGAGATGAGCCGACAGCACGAGGATCTTGCCGCCAAAGTTTTTCGTCCTTAGTTGACGCACCAACTCCAGCCCCGTCATCCGCGGCATCCGATGGTCCGTGATGACGACGTCAAAAGGTTTGGCGGCCAGGCCGATCTTAATCAGTGCCTCCCAGCCGTTCCTCGCCTTGGTTACCTTGGCTGCGGGTCCGCCCACCACCATTGCGATCATGTGGGCAAGGGATTTTTCGTCCTCGACAACGAGGATCCTCAACGGGTGGGCCATGATTCTAAAGGGATGAGCAGAATTCAGGCCGGAAGACCCGATCCGCTGTCCGGCCTAAATGTTCTTGCGGTTGACGGCAAAGATTCTGGATTTCAGCGAGGGAACAATAAAAAACATCTCCAGAATCTATCGAAGGTTAAAGGTGGAAAACCGGATGTCGGCCGCAAATGCTCTGCGCGAGTAGATGGATCTCGCGGAGAAAAGAATGGGGTCGCATCTAATTTTCGACATTTCATTCGGAGACCGATTGGACATTCGCAAATTTAATCCCGCCTCGCCCGTGATAATCTTGACCGCTTAAAGCGGTCAGGTGCGTTTAACCTTGTCTACACATTCCATTTGCTCGTTAGACTTGACCGCTTTAAGCGGTCAAATTATTGGCGCGCTCCGAGTTTAATAACTAACCATACAAGTCGCCCTGGCCCAGCTCGCCGAAAGCATGGATGGTTTGAACGCCAAATCATCTATCATCGTCGCTGGATCCAAGACGCTAGCTTGGCCGGTGGTGCCGGGCATCCACATCACCACACTTGTAATCAACTAATCTCCAGTCCGTGATGAAATCAGAGTCTAGATCTCGCACTCGCAAATGCACATTTCTTTTAGATTCATTACCCGCTCTTTTATTCGCTGGTGTCTGAAAACTTGACCGCTTAAAGCGGTCAAGTTGGTGAAACCACGCTGAGAGGGAGATTTGAGACGACTCTGAATTGTCTGATTCCTGCGTGAAAGAAACAATCCCTGTGTGGTCTGAAACCTTGACCGTTCAAAGCGGTCAAGATGTCTTTCGCTTCGCTTACGGCGCGACAAGCATGTGACGAGGTGAAAGCTGACACCCTGGGAAATCTCTCTTGGCGCGCCGTAGCCTCAGCGAAGGAGGCAAGCCGTATACTTATGAATGTGATCGGCGTGCCTTTAACGCCGACGTAGAAGTCGATCAGTTCGAGCGGTTCGGTTCCATGGTTCGCGCGCATCCCCATCACCACACTTGTAATCAACTAATCTGCCGTCCATGATAATCTTGACCGCTTAAAGCGGTCAAGATAACGAATCATGCTGAGAGGGAAGATTTGAGACGAGTCTGAATCGTCTGATTCCTGGCTGGATGAAACAATCCCTGTGTCGTCTGAAACCTTGACCGTTCAAAGCGGTCAAGACGAAATGAGCGTCCATGTGATCTTGCTTCTGGGCTCCAACGTTTGCTTAAATGAGAAGCAAAAACCCCTCGTGAGCAAAATGATCCCTTTGTCGTCTAGCATCTTGACCGCTTTAAGCGGTCGAGATAACGGAACCAGGCTGAGGGGTGGGATTTGAGACGACTCTGAATTGTGCGATTGGCAGGTGGTAAAATAACTCCAGTGTCGTCTGAAATCTTGACCGCTTTAAGCGGTCAGGATAATCTGGATTGATGGGCAAGACACTCCTACACGCGCTCTTTCCTGTGGTGCGAGCCGAAATCCTTCGACTCTTGTTTACCAATCCACGACAAGAACTGTATGTGCGGGAGCTGGCGCGTTTAAGTTTCCTCTCGCTTCAGACGGTGCAGGATGAACTGGCGAAGCTTCAGGCCGCGGCGCTCGTATCGAGCCGCAGCAATGGGTTTCACCGGTTCTATCGTGCGAACCCGAAACACCCGCTCTATGCTGCATTGCGAAAGATGGTGATCAAGGGTGCCGCACATCCGAAACCGATCATGCGGTCGAGGCGAAGTGGTCTTCGCCGATCTCATCGAAGGTGAACGTCGTTGTTGCGCGAATACTTCGCTACCGTCTTGAATCGTGACCGCTTAAAGCGGTCAAGGTTATGGGCGCGCGACTGGCGCCTTTGTCATTACCGCGAGAGCGCACATGCAAGCATGCCGTGGAGATGAATGCGATGGATCAAGAATGCTATCTGTTGGAACCTGCGCGACAGATCGAGCGGATTTGAGACCGGGGCGGAGGGGCAATACAAACGTCGGTTGAGATCAACGGTGGAGAGACAGTTTCATCACAGCGTGTCCGTGATTTCCCTCTCGGAGCCGCTCATTACACCAAATTGCGAATGATTCGAAGAAGCGGCAGCCCTTCGAGCCTGCGAAGATTGCGCGCGGAATGGCTTACGTTATCAAACAATAAATCGCTGAATATAAATGTCTGTGGCGCGCGACTGTAATTCTCGGCGCTCGCCGGTGCTGAAGGCGGCTTTTGCGCTTGACGATTACTTGCGCTCGGTGCGAAAACAACCGGGAGGAATAAAACAATGGCCCAAAAGAAAGAAACGCCAGACACGCCCATTACCAACACACCCATCACCAACCGGCCGAGGACAGAGAGTGACGAAAGTGAGTCTACTCCGCCCCGGAATCCAACTGAATCGCCGGCCAAGCCGGAGACGGATGAAGGATGAAGGATGTTAGCTGGTAGGGCACGATCGCCGAGCGCGCCATATAAGGGTTGCTGGGACTTGAGTGCGGAGTGGACTGGCATAAGCGAGCGCAATGCAGCGGACGGCCCGGCGGTCCGTCCCTACCTGATCGCATGTTTGGCGAGAACGCCAGAGACCGGACGGCTCGGCGGGCCGTCCCTACCATTCGAGAGCCGCGTATGTAAGCTCATCGAGTTCCTATTGGATCGGCGATAAATCCGTTCCAGTAGGTTGATTCAGATGTTTCCCTGATAACCGATAACGAATAACTGACCACCTTTCCTTCCAAAGACGGCGGACCCGACGCGGTGCGTACTTAATGCAGGTGTAGAGCAAGACCGGTAAGCGGTAACGTTGCAACAAGGCCACTTCGCGCAGATGACGATGCTTTAGTTTGAGTCCATTGACACCCGAAGTCGAGTTGGCGTGATGCAGAACCAGGTCGTGTGGAGGCGGCCATTTGTTGCTCCGCGCGTAAAAGCTTCGCGGAAGCATGCACCAGGAAAGCTCGTCATCACTCAAGGTCGGGAGAAGTTTGTTGATGGCGCGTTCTTCGATCTCGCCCGCGTGTTCGTGGCAGAGGCTGTGTCTTACTTTCTCAAAGAATTGGATGGTGCGTTCGTTACAACGGCAAATAAAGAAACCGCTGTTGATGTCGGTGGGAGGAACGCCCGCGGCTTGGAACGCGATGTCGCGCGCGCCTAGCTCTGCCATGGCAATCTCGGGAGTGAGCCGGTAAAATTGAATGTCGACATCGGACCAAATGATGACGTTGCCCGCGTGCTCGTGCAGGCTTTGCAGAATGAGGTCTACTTTTTTGACCACGCACGGGACAAACTGGGGACTGTGGTAATGGCCTTCGCCGAACATCTCGATGACCTCCGATTGCACGGTCAAGCCGGGAGGGATCGTGGGCAGGAAATCCTCACGGTAAAGCGCATCGTGCGAGAGGGTATAACAACAAAAGATCTTCATTGGATGTCGCCCTTCGATTCCTATCGGGATCGAGTCGGCGGATCAAGCAAAACGAACGCGGTTGAGGGTTAAGATCAAATCGTTCTCTCAGCTCTCAACCTGCCAAGAATTTTCTGGCAAGAGCCAATTCGGACCGGACATAATTTGGCGATGCGTTACAAAACACACGCTTCCTCACAAACATTTTGAAAGACGAACACGCGCAGTTTTCCGGATCGATCCCGGCGGCATACGATCGCTATCTCGGCCCGATGTTGTTCCAGCCTTATGCGGAGGATCTGGCGGCGCGCGTACAGGTTGCCCAAAACGGTGCGGTTTTGGAATTGGCCTGCGGCACTGGCATTTTGACGCGCGCCTTGCGGACGCAGTTGCCTGCGACGGTGAAACTGACCGCGACGGATTTGAACGAGCCGATGTTTCGACACGCTGCGGATAAGTTCCGCGAAGGCGAAGCGGTGCAATGGCTCCAGGCCGACGCGTGCAGTTTGCCTTTTGCCGATCGCATGTTCGACGCGGTTGTCTGTCAGTTCGGAATCATGTTCGTGCCGGACAAGGCATTGGCGGCGCGTGAAGCGCACCGTGTTCTAAAACCGGGAGGACATTTTCTTTTTAATGTGTGGGAGGCGATAGAATTCAATCCGTTAGGCCAGCTCACGCATGAAACAATCAGCAGTTACTTCGAGAATGATCCGCCGGCGTTTTACGAAGTGCCGTTTGGGTATCATGACGAGGACGAAATTAAACGCATACTGAAGGAAGCGGGTTTTCGAGAGATTGAGACTGAGGTCGTGGACAAAGTCGCTATGACGAGCCGGGCTGAAGACGCAGCGGCGGGTTTCGTGCATGGGAATCCGGTGGCGAAGGCGATCGTCGAACGCGACCCGGCTTTGTTGCCGGTGATCACAAAAGCGGTGGCCCAGGCAATAGCGGATCGATTTGCCGAAACAGATATTCGCGCTCCGATGCGGGCGATTGTTGTGCAGGCGTGGAAGTGATGAAATGAGTTGAAGCGTGGAAGCTCAGCCTACTTCCTCTCTTGACGAGGTCCTGAAAAACGCACAGAAGTTTTTCTATGACGACAGAAAACGCGGCGAACTCTTTGCCCAAGAAGCAGACGATTATTATTGCGCCCGGAGAGGGACCAATCCTGGCGGCGTTCGGCGATACGGTGCAGGTGAAGTTGAGCGGTGAAGAGACAAACGGCTTACTCGCTCTTGGTCTCGGCACGACTCCGCCGGGTCACGGGCCGCCGCCGCACATCCATCATAACGAGGGATGAGATGTTTATTATTATAGAAGGGAGGTTTCGTTTCCTCGGCGCCGAGGGATGGTGCGACCCGGTCGGTCCGGGCACCGTGGTCTACACCCCTCGCGGAGTACGACACACTTTCCAGAACGCCGGGTCTGCGTCGGGCAAGCATTGGATCATCGCGACGCCAAGTGGGTTCGAGCGATTCTTTGGTCGATGCGCCGAGGTGTTCGCGATTGGCGGGCCGCCTGATATGCAACGGATCCTGACCATTTCCTCGGAACACGGCCTTGAGTTCGTGCCTCCGCTTGCTCCGCCCTAACGAGAAGGTGGATCGCGCAATAAGGCTCGAACAGCAAATGCTTTTATATGGTCTCCTGGCGGCACATAAGTAATGGTTCGATAGTGAAGTTACCGGCAATCTCAAGTTTTCGCGCGCTCCGATGGGGATTGATCTTTTTTCTTGCAGCCATTGGGCAGCCAGTCTTAGCGGACACTATCATTGGCCGGACCGGGCCGGCCTTCTCCGATTTCACGCTTGGGCCAATCAATGTTTATTGTATCTCGTGGTCCGCGACCGGGGCGTTTTCGAATGTCTCGATCACGGCACGCATGACGAGTTTTAGCGGAGTTGCCGGTACCGGTATCGCGTACCTCACGACGCAGATCGGGCCGGGCACAACAGTGTTGGATCAGATCGCCAGTGCGCCTTTCGTAGTTTCAGCGCCTGTTGCCAGTGACGTTCTTCTATTTTCTGGGCTCTCGTTAACGGCTGGCACCTACTATCTGACTCTAAGCTCTCCGCAAGATACAACCGCGTGGCTCGGCGCGTCGAACCCGCCAACTACAATCGCTCCGAGCGTTTCTTACAACGGACAGTTCGGGCAGCGCAATACTGCTGTCGATCCTTATCCGCCGGCATCGGGGTTTTCACCGACTGATGCCGCGCAAGGCTACAGTGCTCTCTTATTCGTCGTTAGCGGCGACGCTGTGCCAGAACCTTCGAAAGTTATGATGGTCCTTCTCGGTTGCCTGGTGATCGCGTCATCGCGAAAATTGACAACCGCGCTTAGGAGAAGAAACAGCTAGCTAACCAAATTCACGGGGCGGCTAGAACGTAACCGCTCGCTAGTGTTGGCCCGAACGCTGAGCTAACGAACGTCGCTCCGTTAAGATACCAGATCGACGTTTGCCTCGTGGCTGGCCGGTAGAGAACGTAGTCAGGCTTGCCGTTGTTGTCGAAATCGCCCGTGCCAACAAGGGTCCAGCCTGCGGTTATGCTCGGACCAGAGCCGCGCGCAACAGCGCTGCCGTTGATGTACCAGATCGCAGTCTGGTGCGTCGAAGGATTGAACAGCAGATAGTCGGGTTTGCCATTGGCGTTAAAATCAAGCGCGTCGACTAACGTAAAACCGACGGGAAGAGTCGGGCCGGTAAACGTGCCGATCCGGGTCGCGCCATTCAGGTACCAGATGGCCGTCTGTCGCGTGCTCGGTTTGAAGAGGACGAAATCTTTTTTGCCATCGCCATTAAAATCCGCGCCAGCGACGACGACCCATCCGGCTGGAAGTGTAGGACCGAAGGCGGAAGTAAGAAGTTTGCCATCGTTCAAATACCAAATTGCCGTCTGATGCGTGCTCGCCTTAAAGATCACGTAATCGGGATGCCGATCGTTATTTATGTCCGCGACGGCGGCAACAGTCCAGCCGACGGGCAGAGTAGGACCGAAAACTCCGTTGAGAAGGGTGTTCCCATGCAGGTGCCAGATGGCAGTCGCGCGCGAGCTGGAATTGAAGATCAAGTAGTCGGTGAACTTATCACCGTTAAAATCTCCTCTTACACCCGGAGGCAGAGGTGCCACGGTGCCGGAGAGGTAGTCGACTTTTACGTTCAAGCCATTGGCAACAGTGGCCGATTTTTGTGCGGTAGTTACTCCACCGCCACTAAAGGTCATGGCATAAGTCCCGTTTCCCGGGACTGGGACTGAGTAGCCGCCGGAGGACGAGGTTACCGCATAGTAGGTAGTATTAGTGACGCTCACGCGCACACCACCGATACCTTCGCCGGGATCGTAGAAGTGATTGTTGTTTGCGTCGCGGTAAACCACACCAGTGATGAAAGCCTTTTGGCTCGATTGCGTCCCGAAATCCTGCACCACATATATTGAATCGAAGGTACCGTTAGGTTGGCCGGGATTAGCCTCGTTATCTGTGCCAGCGGTGATGCCGATGCCGATCTCGCGGAAAAAGGGCAGCATGGTCGTCTCGCGGTGGCCACGGCCCGGAACGCTTTGATCGGTGAAAAGGCCATTGTGCGCGCGGGCAATAGCTTGAGTAAGTCTGACACCGGTGTAAGGGCCGGTTCCTTGACTGATTTCTTCGGAAACATTCTCCGGACCAGGAAAAAATCCGGATGGAGTAGTGGGACCGTTATAGGGCGCGGATGAGTAGCCAGTAGCGGCGATTCTTTGTGTGGGAGTCATTCCGCCAAAGGTGTGTGGGGAAACGCCGAGGAAGAATTGATCGGCATTGTTCAGCCTGTTGGACTGGCCTTGCGCCGCACTTTGCAAAAGCGAATTCCAGGAGAGGGGCTGTACGACATTCTGAATGGTCCATGGTTCGCCGTTGACGCTTGGAGGGCCTTCCTGCAGTCCGCTTAAACCGAGACGCGTTGCTTCGGCGGCGCCATTGGCTCGGGCGCGATTGATCAACTCGAGCATGTATTGTTGATCGTTCGTCGGACTGCCAATGGAATAAAGTGTCTGGGCATTCGCGCGCGCAAACCCACTCATAATTATGACGACAGCGGCGAGCAGAGCTGCGCGTGACGGAATCAACGTGACGAAGTTGGACATGTGTTACGCGAAAGGCTCGGATGCATGGCTCACGATTTTCACTTCTTTTGCTGAAAAAGCAAATTGCGTGAAATGATGTTGCCGCCAAGATGCCAACAGTGGCGATGGGCAGGACGATAACGCTTCGGATTTTTCGAAGTTGGGGCTTTGAGAGGCATCCATACGCCGGTGAATCGCGTAGTCCTGTATGTAGGAAGGAAATCGCCTACACACGCGCTATCCAATAGAACTGCCACCTTATCTTTCGACGAGCACGAAACCATTCACCCGAGTAACAAAATCTATGATGAACAAATACAGCTGCGACGGCCGCAACGTTTTTATTTTGGTAATCACATGCCTTTTGCTGATTGGTCCGGTGCGCTCTGAGGCGAGGACATGTCGCGTGGTCGATGACGCATTTGGGCAACCTGCGAAAGATTCTGCTCGGCTCGTCATACGCCGAATCCCGAACCTTGGCAGATATTTGATTGTCGACTTGCGTATCGATGGCGTCGCCGCGGGTTCGATCGCATACGGACACAACTACGAGACTTTTCTTACACCTGGGCGGCATGTCCTCTCGGTTAGGCCAACACCTCTGGCGAGATGGGGATCTCCCACGGAAATGATTCTGAATGCGCGAAGCGATCAGACCTACAGCTTTACCGCGATGGGCGATCACTCAGGATATTTGATTCTAAAGGGTGGTCAGACGTTTTCGTATTAGAGTTCCTAGTCTCGCTCACAGATAGACCCGAGGCGGCGAAGTTCAATTCGCCTGGGTTCCTCCTACGAGGGAGAGTGAAATGCCTCTCCCGCGCAATACATTATCAATAGAAGTGCTACCTTATGTTTCGACGAGAACGAAACTATTACTGGAGTAACAAATCTATGATGAAGAAATACAGCTGCCATGGCCGCAACGTTTTCATTTTGGTAATCACGTGCCTTCTGCTGATTAGTCCGGTGAGCTCGGAAGCGAGGACACGGCGTTACGCCCGAGAGTCTGACTCAATGCAACAAGGGGATGCTGCGCGCTTAATCATTCACCGAATCGCGAATCTCGGTAACCGCGTGATTATCGACTTGCGTATCGACGGTCTTATCGCTGGGAGTATCGGATATGGCCACACCTATGAGGGTTTCCTGACGCCGGGACGCCATGTGTTATTGGTGCGGGCAACGCCCTTTAATTGGGTGACCTGGACGCAATTGATTGTGGATGTAGAAAGTGGCCAGACCTACAACTTCACCGTGGCGAGCGATCATTCAGGATATGTCGTCCTAAAGGGCGGTTGAAGCCGTCGTGCTCGCGTGGGTTGAAAGGGCAGCTCACGCTTTGCGCGCGATATAGACGGTGCTGGAAGAATCGCATTCCAGGAGGGGATTAAAAAACGAAACGATGCGCGCGTCGGCTTCGGCAAAGACTGCGCGAAGGGTGGCGAGAAAATTTTCGTCTGGCGGATCGTCGGACCAAAGCGCGAAGGCACCTCCCGGATGGAGCTGTTCGGAAAGACGGCGCAGCCCGTCGGGTTGGTAAAATGCACCATTGCGCTCGTGCAGAAAGTGGATCGGTGAATGATCGATATCGACAAGCACGGCGTGAAATTTCCGGCCGGGAGTTTCAGGATCAAATCCCTCGTTAGGCTGGGAGGCGAGGGCAAAGAAATCGGCGTGGACGAGACGGCAACGCGGATCCCCGGTTAATTGCGGACCGAGCGGAACCAGCCCGCGCTGGTGCCAATCGATCACTGCATCGAGCGCGTCCACGACGATGAGCGAATAGACGGCGGGATTCATCAGCGCCGCGTGCGCGGTATAACCAAGACCAAGGCCGCCGACGACGACATCAAGCTCTGGTGCTTCGAGCCCTTCTAATCCAAGATCCGCGAGCGCGCTTTCTACTTCATGGTAAAGGCTCGACATCAGAAAGTAGTCGCCAAGTTTCACCTCGAAAATCTCAAGATCATCGAGCGAGTGCACGCGCCGGCGGCGCAGCGTCAGGTCGCCCAGCGGAGTCTCGCGGTAATCGAGCACCGCAAAGTTGTCGCTCATTGGTGCGAGACTTTAGCGGAACATTAGACATTGGGAAAAGAAACGAATGCGGTTTGGCGGCGGGATGTTTTTCCCAGAATGCAACGAAAGAACTTGGAACCCACGCGAGAAGGGTGAGTGTTGAGATCTTATGGGAAACAGCCAAGGCAGAGACAACGTTAGGAAACGCAAGGCACGTCGCAAAAAAACGGAGCGCCTCGCGCTCGCGAAGAAGAACGACAAGAAGGCAGCGAAGTAACGCTGACCGTCTAATTAATAGCCGCGTTTGGAATCCGGCAGCGCGGGAAAGAAATTTCCGTGGGCGATCTATCTGATCGTCTTGTTTGTTATTTTGATAGTGGCATTGGCGCCGCTCGGATCGATGGTGGCGTGCAGTTGGATTGCAAACGCGCACGGATGCAAAGTCGATGAAGGATCGGTCCATCCGTGCATCATCGGCGGAGTCGATCGCGGTAAGCTGCTATATACGATGGGCGTGATGGGTGGTTCATGTTGCTCACGCTGCCCGCTGGCGCCTTCGCGATTCTGGGATGGATTGTCTTTCTCATCGTCCATCGCTCGCGCTGGCGGAAGCGATCGGCGTAAGCCGCAATCATTTTTCCGTTCGTAGCTGGACGGGAAAGCGGAGTTGCATTCTATTTGGAAAATTGTTATCAAAATTAAACCTCAATCCCAATCCTTATGAAAAAGATCGCATTAATAATTGTTTTACCTCTAGCGCTTTCATTGGTCGCGATCGCGGCCCAGAAAAAGGAAGGCGCGGACTCTTCAAAAAAATCAGCCACTACCGAACAGCATGTCGCCCTGAATTCAGGAGATGTGCAATGGATGGATGCGCCACCATTTCTGCCGGCTGGGGCGAAGTTTGCCGTGCTTCAAGGCGACCCCGGCAAAAAGGGAGTCTACACAATTCGCCTGAAGGTGCCCTCCGGATACCGGATCCCACCGCACTTTCATCCGACGACGGAAAATGTATCAGTCATTTCCGGCACAATGTCTTTCGGCATGGGAGAAAAGTTCGATGAGGCGGCGGGCAAGGAAATTCAAGCGGGCGGATTCGCCAGCATGCCGGCAGGGATGAAACATTTCGCGTGGGCGACCGGTGAAACGGTTGTTCAGATTCACGGGATGGGACCGTTCCAGATCACCTACGTTAATCCCGCAGACGATCCGCGAAATGCGGCGAAGCAGTAAGCGCGTTTGTCGCTATTTTGCGTTAGGTCAGATTTAAAGCCGCAAGTGGCAGCGTCCGATCACCGGCCAATTGCCACCTTCGGGAAATGAATCTTTAACTTATAGCAAATAAAGAGAACGAGAATCGCGCCTAGCGTCGAAAAAATAATACCGGCCGGATGAAATCGTTCGCTTGTCGGACGGGAGAAGAGGTGAGTGACGGCGCCTCCGATAATCGATCCAATGATGCCGAGAACGATCGTCCAGAAGAGAGCCAGGTGCACGTGCATCACGGTTTTCGCGAAAAAGCCCGCGATTAGCCCAACAAGAATATACCAGATTAAGTGAAACATAATTTGTCCTCGTTATCCGCAAAGAACTCCCTTTGACTGAACTCAGAGCAATTACCAGGCTTTTAGCGGCTTGAAAAGCCCTTATTCGTTGCCGCAACACGTTCGGCGAAGGGCCAAGTTCGAGCACGTTTTTGTCCTACGGCGTCTGCGCGTCACGAAGTACGTCATCGCGATTCCGACGAAAGTCAGGATGTAGGTCGATGGTTCCGGAACGATGGCGTCGGTTCCGAAGAGCAACTCACCATCAAAGCCGTCACCGCCGCCGTCGCTCGTTAAAGAAAGAGTAAAGGAAAGGTTTTGGCCTGTAGGATCGATCGAGCCGAGGTCAAGAACATGATCGTGGAAATAAGTTTGCGCATCTGTGAGTGACAAGAAATGCTGCGTTTCCAGCGTATCGAATCCGAGTGTAATGCTGAAGTCTAGGTGCTGGAATCCTCCACTGCCCGCCATCACGCTGCCATCGATAAATCCTATTTTGAGGTGTGGCGAATCGGTTAGCATACTCGCGTCGATATCAAAAAGAGCGCTGGAGGTGAATGTTTGAGTGCCAAGCGTCGTGCTCGTTCTGGATGCAGTAGCCAGAGTAACAGCGCCATAGATCAGGTTTGAAGATGGATTCAATGCGGACTGCACATTTGCATGACCTGCCTCCAAGACATTAACATCGCTGGCGTTCGGCAGGCCGGTGGCAAAAGCTGCCCCCTGCTTGTTATTCGCGAGTGACATTGACGGTATCGGGCGTCCGACAGCGGCGCGCGCTTCTGTTGTAGCAGTGCCTGAGTTAGAGCTGCTGAGACCTGGCGCATTGGCATTGGTAGTCATGAGAGTAATGATGCCTCCACCACTGTTAGCTTCGGCTTCTGCTCCACTAGAAGGCCCAGTAGCTTTAGCATCGGCGAGCGCAGCGCCATCGTATCCGCCTCTAACCCCGTTTCCACCAGTAGCTCTCGCGGTAACTTGTGATCCGATAGTTCCGCCCGGGCCTGTTAGTGTGCCGGTAGCAGATGCTGTGGCATCGCCGCCAGTCGCGGGAGCGCCATCGAAGAAAAAACTGCCGCCACCAGCTCCGCCACTCGCCTGGGCCAGAGCGGAGAAGCTATCCGCGTTAGTCACCGACAAGGTCGCGGTCCCCCGGCCGCCCATCCCTCCGTAAGAGGTGTCATCGACAATGTTATATCCGTCTCCTCCTGATCCGCCACTGGCATAAACTTGCACATCGAGAGTTCCTGAGGTGTTAGAAGCATTAGTTAGAATGGAAGTGGCGTTCCCGCCAGCGCCCGGTGTGCCACCATTTTCTGCGCTCCCGCCTTTGCCGCCATCCGCCTCTTGAACCAAAGTCAAGCTACCACTCGTTAGGCCAGAAACTGCATTGTTAAGCAATGCATTACCGCCGGCGCCACCCGCACTTGTTCCGGCGCCTCCCGTGCCAGCCAGGGCTACGGCACTAGCTTCGGCCGCACCACCTCCCGTGGAAGTAGCCGATGCAGTAGCTGTGTTTGAAATGGAAAAACCAGATCCTCCAACTCCCATGGTTCCCTCTCCTCCGATGCCACCTACGGCTGTTGCCCCTGCCGTGACCATGCCAATTCCCGTGAGTGAAGTAGAAGCAGTAGCATTGCCACCTGTGGCGCCGGTTCCGGGCATAGAAGCCGTTCCTCCGCGACCTCCAGTTCCGCCTCGGGCAAACGTGCTCGCGTAGATCGAGTTACTTTGAGAATCATTGAGAGTAATCGTGGAATTTGCGTCACCACCTGTTCCGGGCGTCGCGTTATCACTGTTTCCACCTCCGCCAGCGGTTGCTTCCTGGTCGAGAATGAGGGATCCAGTCGTTGAGCCCACGACATCGTTGCTGAGCGTTTCACTGGCGCCATCAGCGCCATTGGAGCCATTGGAGCCGCCGCCTCCATTGCCGGCAAAAGCGCGAACAGCAAGATTCACGAAACCATTATTGATTGAGTTACCTGATACAAACGCAATCGCGCTTGAGCCTTGCCCAGCGATGCCGCCGCTGGCACTTCCGCCGTCACCACCGAATGCCTCGACTAGGCCTGCGACACCAGCTCCCGCGCTACCGATTGCGACGGCGCTGGCGGAGCCGCCATTTGCGCCATTGCCGGGACCAGTGGCCGAACCACCGTTTCCTCCGAACGCAAAGGCGGTGACGTCGATTGTTCCAAAGACATTGAGATTCTCAGCGTTAACAAGTGACGTAGCTTGGCCTCCATTGGCAGTTACTCCGTCGCCCGATCCTCCGCCATTTCCACCCGTGGCGTTCGTTCGCACGCTGAAGAACTGGACGGTCATTGAAAGGGGTGTGTCATTATCCCCGCCGTTGATTGTGCTGCTGCCTACGCCGGCGACTCCACTATTTCCTTGCGCCGAGCTACCGCCGGAGCCGCCCACTGCATTTTGGAACAGACTAACCTCAGAGGAGGAATCAGCTGCACTGCTAGCAACCGTGTTAGTGAGAAAAGTGCTTGCACCTAAACCGCCATTCCCAGTCCCGAGGGCGTCGCCACCGTTCCCTCCTACCGCTTGAGCTTGCGCACTAAGGATTGCACCCGTGACTGTCGAGTTAGCTGTCACAATGCCACTGATCATGCCCGTGCCGCCTGCGCCCCCATTGTTATTGCCCGAGCTATCGCCACCGTTTCCCCCGAAGGCAGTAGCTTCAGGATTCACAGACTGGCTATCGTTATCTGCACTGGCTCCCGCGATAGCGTTGCCTCCAGCCGCGCCAATAACTCCGTCACCACCATTGCCACCGGTAGCGACTGCAAATATTTGTAGCGATGATCCCCCAGTTTGATTGGCGTTTGCGGCACTTATGTCAAAAATAGAAGTAGCGTCGCCCGCGGCTCCTCCATTGGCGGTTGCACTATCACCGCCGTTGCCGCCGGTGGCAGTCTGGCTCAGTATAAAATTACCGAAACTAGCGGTCGAGGCGAAGATTCCATTCGTTACCGAAACGCCGGCGCCCGTTCCTCCGTTACTACCTAGTCCTGTACCGCCATTGCCTCCGGTTAGAGTCACTGCCACGAAAACAGTTCCACCATCGGTGGTTGCCTGAATCGGCGCCGTTAAGTTAGCAGTCCCACCGTTACCACCTGCTTCTCCCGATCCTCCGTTTCCTCCGGTTGCATTAGCGGTTACGCTGGCGCCTCCTGAATTGTCCATATTCATTGCTTGCGCTGTAGTTTGGGCATTGCCTCCATTGCCGCCATTTCCAATGGCGCCGCTCGATCCAGTGCCTGTGCCGCTTCCGCCAGTACCGCCATTGCCGCCATTTCCACCTTGAGCTACCGCGAACGCAGTACCGAATGAGCCGGTAGCCGAAGTTGCAACCTGTGCCGTCGCGTTGCCGCCATTGCCACCGTTGCCTCCATTCGCGCCACTTTGGTTGGTGCCTGTGGCATTACCGCCATTTCCTCCGGCGCCGCCATTGCCGCCGAAGGCCATCGCCGTATTGTCCGGGTCTGAATTTGGGGTCGTAACGCCTGCATCGGCCGTCACCGCCTGCCCATTCCCGCCGGGGCCGCCGTTCGTTGGCGGGTTGCCATTCGTCCCCGACGTGCCGGGTAAACCATTGTTGCCCGTTTCGGTATCGTCCGCGGCGAAACTCGAAAAGATAGCACCAAAGAAAAACAAACTGCAGATAAGAGCCAGGGAGTGAATTTTCAGAGAGTTGATTTTCATATTCGTTAGGCGAACTGCGCTTTTAGTCGGCCGGAAACGGCGACATTGTTCGGCGACGTACCAAACATCCACTTAAACTATGAGGGGAAAGAGAATTCAAGAACTAAGAAATCTGAACGTGGGTATAGCAAAGCCGGCCGTGCAGCGTCAACAGAAAAAAAATCTGATTGCCTTTGATCCAGCGAACTCTATCGATCTATTCTTCTCTCGGCAGAATCGAAGTCAATCGGCGCCGATCCTCGAAGGTGTCTTGAACTAAAGAGTCAGGAATCCGCGTGCGCAGATAGCGAATATCCGGATCGCCAAGTATCCACAGCAGGTTCCGGTTTTGATTTTTGAATTTCACTTTGTCGGTTTCATGGCACTGTTGGTGATGCCCAAGAGACAGCAGAAGTCGAAAAGCCAGCCGAAGAAAGAGAAGCGCGATTTCGCGCAGAATGCCTTCTCCGTTTTTCAGAAAGGTTCCGGAGCGAAACCAAATCTGCGGGTATCGAATCAGCGTCATACCCGCTCCAGTCACGGCCGGTAGTTCCTAATTCCACAACCGACAAACCCCGATCCACGAGTAGGGATTGTTCGATTGTGCTAAAGTCTTTATCGGGTATGGTGGAGGACCGCCGCACCTCTTTCACTTCCCGTTCGCTCGGATTCTTTTTGAAACCCGCACTGGAACGTAGCAGTGTGGTTAGCCAAAACGAAAAGCTCAGCTTCTGGAACAGAGGGGATTAATATAATGAACGATAGCTCCGTTATCACCGAGGTCGCGCCCGTCGAGGTAGAGGAATCAGACTTGCCGCCGAAGCGTTTACTTTTTCGTTTGCCCTTTGAGCGCATCAATTGGATAACCAGTTCCTTTCTCATCGGCACGCTCGCTCTCGCGTTGACGGCGGTCCCGCTTTATCTCTGGTTCTACGGTCTGGACTGGTTTCAGGTGGTGCTTTTCTTTGTCATGCTTGGGGCCTGCGGATTTAGCGTCAGCCTGGGGTATCATCGGCTTTTCTCGCATCTTACTTTCCAGGCACGTTGGCCCGTCCGCCTTTTCACACTTATTTTTGGCGCGGCTGCGTTTGAAAATTCAGCGCTCATGTGGGCGAGCGAACACCGGCGTCATCACAAACATGTAGACCATGACGAAGATCCTTACTGCATCTCGAAAGGCTTTTTCTACGCGCACATCGGATGGCTTCTTTTTAAGCTAAGTCCGCAACCGCCCTACGACAACGTGAGCGATCTGCAAAGGGACAGGCTTATTCACTGGCAGGATCGCTACGTCCAGTGGATCGCCGTCGTTGTTGGTTTTGTGTTGCCGGCATTTATAGGCTTTCTCTGGGATGGATACATCGGCGCGCTCGGCGCATTCTTGATTGCAGGCGTAGCGCGGATCGTTGTGCTGCAGCACTGCACGTTTCTAATTAACAGCGCATGTCATACCATGGGACGGCAGCCGTATTCGACGAGATGCAGCGCGCGCGACTCCATGTTTCTCGCTTTCTTCACCTTTGGCGAAGGTTACCACAACTACCATCACGAATTTCAGTACGACTATCGGAATGGTGTGAAGCCATGGCAGGTAGATCCGACGAAGTGGATTATCTGGACGCTGTCGAAAGTTGGACTGACCGCAAATCTTCGTCGCGTACCGGATGAGAAAATTTTAGCGGCAGAGAGAGAAACTGCGGCTCTTTGATTCTTCTCGCGACTTATCTGAAGAAGCACTGTTCGCTTAGGTAAGCCGAGCTTATCAGCGTAAATTCGTGGCCGAGAGGGCAACCGGATAAACGTCACCCATGTAGCGAACATGGACAGTGCTTAAGTCGCGCGATACGATCGGCAGTTTCATTCCTCGCGGCAGGACAGTGTGGCCGTATGGAATTTGAATGGTGACCGGCTGCTCGATCGTCACCAGTTGCGCATCGTTCGTCGACAGAGATGGATGACGCTGGGGACCAACCTTCGACAAAGCCAGCGGTCCCGATTCATGGTTATCGGATGGAGTTGATGGAATTTCGATATCGCAAGTAACTGGATAGTGATCGGAAACCTTGGAGCTAAGAATCTTTAAACTCACAGCGTTGCTATTCTTCACCCACAGATAATCAAACGTCGCATCCGGATATCCTTTGGAGGATGGATGCGTCACGCGCTGCATAAGAGGCAACTGCTCCATGCCGTTTTGAAATCCGGCATCACGAAGAATGGCAAAAGTTTCTTCCGAAGCAAACATCGGTTGATCTTGATTGGTGTTGAAATCGCCACCTATGATCACACTTCTGACATTGGGGATGGCGGTGGTAATGACGCTTTTTAAATGTGCGACCAGCTGAGTGGCCGCGACTTCGCGTTTACTAATGTTTTTTGCGGTCTCGATCTTTTTGTCTCCCCGCATGATCAGATTGCTTTTGAGGTGAACGGAGTAAACGCCCAGATCGGTTCCGCGGATTTTAAACCAGGCAAAGGAAAATCCTCTGGGCGGCTCGATGTGTTCCATCGATACCCAGCGTTCTGCCCAGGCAGCCTGGGCTGAATATTTGGAAAGTATCGCGACCTGTTGCCGGCCAAAGCCCTTTTGAAATGGCTCCTTGAAAGCGGAGCAGATCGCGACTTCATAAGTTCCCGGCGCGATTGCTTCCGCCAAGCGAGCGCACGAATCGTAATCTCGAATTTCCTGGAGCAACAAAACATCGGGGTTCAGTTCGCGCAGTACTTGAGCGGCGGCATTGATTCGTCGCGTCTGTTCTTCCGGAAGAGCGTCTTTCGGCGAGCCGTTAGGAAACCACTCGAGGTTCCATGTCGTTACGCGAACGAGCGCCGCCGGCGCCGTCGCCAAACTTAGCCAAAGGAGCGCCGCAAAGAAAAAGAAGATGGCGAGCGCCATCTCGCGATTGTTGCATTTCCTCTCCCCGGATCCTTCGTGCTTTGGAATTTTCAGCCAAACTCGTTTCGCCGGGAGGAAACGCCTGAAGGGATTGGTTCCTATCATCCCTGCCATGATTTAAAGCAAGGACTTATCGGTTCACTCGCACGAGATTCGATAGCCGAGGGCTTCACCTCGGCACAGCCGTTGCGAAACGAAATCTCGAGAAACCGACGGCTGCTACTCGATCGGGCGAACGATGTAGGTGCCGACCTGTTTGTCGCGCTCCAGCTTCAGTAGCCCACGCTTTTGTGCTTCGAGGAGTAATTCGTTGAACGCACGAAACCCATGCGCACGTTCGTTGAAACCTGGGTTCTGACGTCTCATCGCCTCTTTCATGAGTGAGCCATGGATCGGATAATCTTCCCCGCGCTCGGCGCGTAACGCTTCCAGGGTTTTGCTCAAAAGCTCGAGCGCTCCGTCGATGGAAGGCCGATGATTTTCACCGGCTTTGGCAGTTGGTGTGGAGGCGGCGACGCTCGTGCGTTTCTTTGCCGGCTCGCCGCGCACGAAATCGTCGTAGTAGAGAAACTCATCGCAGTTGCTGATGAAAAGATCGGAGGTGGATTTTTTAACGCCCACGCCGATCACCGTCTTGTCGTTTTCGCGCAATTTGCTGACGAGCGGAGAGAAATCCGAGTCGCCGCTGATAATGACAAAAGTGTCGACGTGACTCTTGGTGTAGCAAAGGTCGAGCGCATCGACGACCATGCGGATGTCAGCCGAATTTTTTCCTGACTGCCGAACATGCGGAATCTCGATGAGTTCGAACGCCGCTTCGTGCAATCCGCGCTTGAATGTCTTGTAGCGTTCAAAATCGCAGTAGGCTTTTTTGACGACGATCTGACCTTTGAGCAGCAGACGCTCGAGCACTTTGCGAATGTCGAACGCGGGAAAGTGCGCGTCATGCGCACCGAGCGCGATGTTTTCCAGATCGAGGAACACCGCCATGGTGGCGTCGGAATCATGCGCGCGCATCAGGCAGTAATGTTACCGACATCGCGACCGCGAGATAGCGAAAATGTTTAGGAAGAGTAAACATTCGCGCTCGGTCCTTCAGTGCTGTTAGTTTTGAAGAGATGAAGGAACGAAAACAACATTCCGAAAATGCGGCGCGGCCCAGGTTGTTGGTATTAGTCGACGAATCCAATGTTGGGAGCTCGGTCCGGACGGCCGGACGTGGCCTCGATTGGTTGAAGCTGCGTGAATTTCTCGCTGGTCCGGAGACAGGGCGGGAGCTGATCGAGATGGTTGTGTATGCGGGATTGCCGCCGCCCATTCCGATCTGGCAGGAAGAGCGCGATAAGAAGAACAAGTTCGTGCATTGGTTGCGCTCGAATGGATTCATGGTTGTAACCAAAGACGGAGCGCCCGCCGAAGAAGGTCATTACAAGGCGAACGTAGATGTGATGATGGCAATCGATGCGCTTGAGCTCTCGGTCGAGATGCAACCTGACGTTGTTATTCTCGTAACCGGCGACGCGGACTTTGCTTATCTCGCGATCAAACTACGCCGGCGCGGGATTCGTGTGGAAGTTGCATCCGTCGAACAAAATCTTGGCAATATCCTAAGAGCAGCTGCTAACGACGTGATCGATCTCGCGCCGCTCTTTCGAACATTCGAGATTATGCAAGTTCGGGGAGATAGTCGTCCGGCCGCAACGCAGCCGCTGCGACCAAGCAAGACACGATCTCGTTAGGCTGATCGCCTTCGATACAGGAAGATTGCCCTGCGCTCTGTCCCATCCGGCCGGATGGTGCGCTAACCGTTATCCGATCCGGTCGATCCAACACACGGACCAATTGATCCGCCGCGTATCAAAATCCCGTATCCGGTCGAGATGATTCGCCGCACAGCTTCGCCGCTTTCGGGATCGACCACGAGAGGTTCGTCATGGACGCTTTGTTTCACTTCAAGCTCTCGTATTGGCTTGGTCGGGTCCGTCGTTTCGTAAATGTAAGTCGGCATTTGTATTGGCGCTGTATAGGCCAATGGAGCAACCTACGGGCCGTGGCTACTATTACCTAATGGTATTTACATCGGACAGGCTAACGTCAGGACAGCCGGAAATCGTGGCCAGTTTGCTGATGAAGTTCAGCGGCTGGAATTTTCGATTCTATGAATGCGAAAACAATCGCGGTAGAACATTCGATCCGCACAACACCGGGACCGCAGTGATTTATTTCTCGCGCTCCCTTTACGACGCTATTACCGGCACCGCGACTCCGCGTCTACTACAACAGACTTACACCATTACTTATAAGCCGAAGCACTAATTAATAGCGACGTGCTAAATGTATTTGGAGGGCGAGCCTAGGCTAACGCAGTCTCAACCGCTGGCGGGAAAATTTCGCTAACTTCGCCTTCTATTCGAAGCGTGACATTTGACTCATGATCGTGATCCGTCGCGCCGCGATTAATAATAAGGTAAGGCGCGCCGCGTTGCGCGGCCATCAATGGAAGAGAGGCGGCGGGATAGACCGACAAAGTAGAACCTAACGCGACAACGAGATCGGATTCCGTCGCCGCCAGGCGTGCCCGCTCGAGTTCATTCGGGTCAAGGTTCTGGCCGAAGCTGATCGTTGCCGGTTTCAAGAATCCTCCACACTTGCACAACGGTGGTTTTCGATTGATCCGGAAATATTCAAAGTGCGGTTCCGGGTCGCCGCGGCCATGGCAACTTTGACATTCCACCATCGCATTTGTGCCGTGCAATTCGACAAGGCGATCGGCTTTAGTGCCGGCGGCGCTATGTAGTCCATCGATGTTCTGCGTGATGACCGCGCTGATTTTTCCCGCCTGTTCTAATTGCGCAATAGCGTGATGAACTGCATTGGGCTTCGCATCACGAAAAGCGTTTCGAGCTTCGAGCTTGTAATCCCAATGCTCGATTCGTGCTGCTTCCGAAGTCATGAAATCTTGAAAATACACAGGTTGCCGTCGTTTCCAGACACCTTGCGGTCCTCGAAAATCTGGGATGCCGCTCCCCGTTGAGATGCCTGCGCCGGTAAAGATCATCGCCTTCTTAGAAGCGCGCAGATAATCGACAAGGTTGCGCTCGGTGGTATTGCTCGTTAGGTAGTCAGTCGGCATCGAGCAAGGCACGCCAGATCGTGCTAGGAGTCGGAAGTAGATTGGACCGGCTCGGTGTCATGGATGCGGCCGTAGTCGACGGTGAGTTTGCCTCCGCCGTGTTCGGTATAGATCTCGACGAACCGTTCGCCGAAACGGATATCGCGCCAGCTATAGTCTTGTTGGGTTTGCACTGACGCAGGAATCACCGGGTCGATACCAACGACAGAAGCGATAAGGATAGCGCGCTGCGCTTCGAGTGACTGCGGTGTTGCACCATAAAGAGGGCTCTGTTCGTCGATGGTGTGTCGCAGGGTAAGCGCAGCGGGCCAGGCAGCGAGCCGGTCGAAAGCAAGCTTGAGGTTGTAGAAGTGGCGAAAATTGTCGCCTTCTAAAATCGGCTCATCGCGCGTGAACATGATGCGGAACTCGACTTCCACCATGCTTTGCCCGCGCATATTACCGACGCGCAACATCAATGTCGGCCGGCCATTAAAGGGCGCAATTACGACTGATTTGCTGAAGACGGTGCGCGCGGATGGTCGCGAAAACCGCACAAAGATGAGGCCGGTCATCACGGCGAGCAGAAAAGTCCCGGTCATGATTTCGATAGTCGTAACAATATGACCGTAGAAGGTCTGGGGATACATGTGTCCGTAACCGACGGTCGCGAGCGTTTGCACACTGAAAAAAAACGACTCGCTGAAAGTGTCGGAAGTCATGCCGGCAATAGAATTTGGGCGGAGCGTATAAAGCGTGGCGAAGAGGAGATTGAGCGCGATGTAGACGGCAGCGACGAATCCGGCAAAGCTCAACCAGCGCAACCCGAGAAGTCGTTGGTAAGCATCGCGCCAATCCAACCTGTCGGTGTTGACCTTGAGAAACTCCGTTTGACCGGAACGAACTGTGACAGGCCTCGGCATCTGTGCCGTTACTTTGCCTTGTTCCTACAATGTTCGTCAATAGGCGCGAGCAGCTCGGCAGCTTATATATTAAGAGAACGCATCTAAAGAACGCTGGCGCCTCAGCGAACCGGTATGTCAGGGAGGGAATGTGAATCACTCCCTAAGTAGACGTTTGAACGAGAAGCTCTTCGCTGGCGCTTGATCGCCAGAGAAAGATCGCCGCGAAAATGAACCAGATCGCCTCGGTGAAAGTAATCAGGCCAAAGCCATGGACGTCCAGACTCAAAGCGCCGGCAATCATCGCAATGACAATCGCAGGACCAAGCACAAGGCCGTAAATCCCGATGGCTAACGGGAGCGCTCGGCGTTTCACAATTAAAGTCGACCAGAGTACAATCGCCGCACACGAGCCGACAGCGCCGATCTGCGCGAAGCCTTGATTGATGAAGTGGTTGTATTCCATCAAGGTGCGCCACTGATCGCTCGCCGGAGAATGCGCGACCATGTGACGAAGAATTGGTGGAGTAACGAGACCGCTCATCGTCGCCGCCGACATAATCGCGACTAGGCTAAGACCGTATATGACAAGAGCCAGAAGAGCGAGACGACTGGGCGATTCAAGCCGGCGTGAAAGCGCGAACGTTCCAAGAAAAGAAAAAGGCAGGCCAGCAATTGCGAGTGCGTGGACGCCAATCACGAGTAGGATCAGTTTTTCAAATTGCGCCGGCGAAACATGATGCGCCCCGCCTGACGGATGTAAGCTCAAAGTTATTATTCCACTGACTGTTCCGAGGATTAGCGCGATGGCTCCGAGTCGGTTATCTTTCATGCCTTAGACTTTCAGTGAACGATTCGTTACCTGTCCAGTATGAGCGTGAGTAAGAACCGAACAGAACCAGGCCCAGTGTTCAGAAACCTGGCTGATTTACCAAAAAAGGGAGATCAGCGCGTGCGACGGACGCGCGATCGGCTCGGCGATGCGTTGGTAGAGTTACTCGTACAAAAACCGTTTGATGACATCACGGTGCAGGACGTTCTCGATCGCGCCGGGGTGAGCAGGTCGACCTTTTATTCGCACTTCAGTAATAAGAACGATCTTTTCTTCAGCGACGCAGATGAGTTCTTCGTGGGAATGGCCACCGCGCTTTCGCGGTTTGGTGATAAATCGGAGCGGGTCGCGCCGGCGCAGGAGCTATTTGCTCACATCGCGGATGTCCGTCCGTTTTACAATGCGCTCGTCGAGTCCGGTAAAATTCAGGATGTATGGGAACTGGGTCGGGAACATTTCGCGCGCGGCATCGAGCAACGACTTGCTGAGATACCACGTGCTCGCGAGATTCACCCTGATCGTCGCGCTGCTGTTGCGCACGGACTTGCCGGTAGTCTTTTCTCCTTGTTATCGTGGTGGGTTCAATGCGGAATGACTCCGTCGCCGGAAGAAATGGACAAGCTCTTTCATTAAATGGTATGGGCGGGAATTAGTGCCGGTTCGTAAGCGGCAACCGCTTCGTGAAAATTTTGAAACTGACGCGTAAATACCCCTCACGGTTTATCCACGTCTGTTCCGCGCTAGCTTTGGTCCTGGGGTTTTCCAGCTGTGAAAAGAAGAGCGGCGAAGCAGTTATCCTCGAAAAGGAACACATTGCCGCGAGAGAGATACAAGACACACCTGCAAAAACAAAAGATGATGATGTTTCCGAACCGACACCGGGGCAGGTTGAGAGAGTGATGAGACCCGATGAAATTGCCGTGGATCAATATGTGATGCGTGCCGAAGATCGCGGAACCAGTAAGGATCCGCGCGCGGGCGATCACGAACAATGGATCCTCAAGGTGGAAATGGTTCGAGATGGCCGGAAGTTCGATATGCAAACGGATCGGCCGCATTGGGAGCGATTGCACAATGGCGATCGAGCGATGGTCACCTATCGCCAGGGAAAATATACAGGAACCGTTTGGGACGCTGAGTTCGATTAGCAGATCGCGTTTTTTTAGATCGGAATAGTCGCAGGCCGCATCTATCATCCTGTTCTTATGCAGAGCAGACACATTCGATGGCTTCCGTTAATCGCCGCGGCAATTTTCTTTGCTTATCAATACTTCTCATCGGAGAAATTTGTAAATCCTGAGACAGGTCGGAAAAGTCATGTCGGCTTGTCGGAGCAACAGGAAGCGGTGCTCGGCCTGCAAAGTTACCAGCAAGTTCTCGCGCAATCCGAAGCCGTCAGTTCGGGGGCGCAACTCGATATGGTTAAACGCGTGGCTTCGCGGCTCGCGTCAGTCACAGGCAAAGCCGCTCAGAATTTTGACTGGAAGGTATCGTTGATCCGTGAAGAAAAGGTAAACGCCTTCTGTCTGCCTGGCGGAAAGATCGTCGTGTATACCGGCATTCTTCCGATCACTCAAAATGATGCGTCATTAGCAACGGTGCTTGGTCACGAGATGGCGCATGCGACCTCGAGACATGGTGCGCAACGCGTGTTCGAACAAAATCTTTCGCAAACTGCGATGGCTGGCGTCGCCGGATCACTTTCCGATATGGATTACGACAAGCAGCGCGCGATTCTCGGTGCGCTGGGCGCCGGCGCACAATTTGGTGTGCTCATGCCGTTTGGCCGCAAGCAGGAATCGGAAGCAGATCACATTGGTCTCATCTACATGGCGCGTGCGGGATACGATCCGCGCGAGAGCATCGGATTTTGGCAAAGGATGGAACAGGCCGGCAGCGCGCAGCCGCCAGAATTTCTATCGACACATCCTTCCCACGGAACGCGCATCCAACAGCTAAGAGAATGGATGCCACAGGCGCTTGAAGAGTACAACCATGCATCCCACGCGACAGATCAATCGTCGATGTGAAAACTCTGCGGGTCCAAGGTTATTAATCGTTAGGCGAATCGCTATTTACGGCGCTTTAAGAATAGGAATGACTTCGGTTTGGATTGGCTGTCCGGTGACCTCGATGTCTTTATCTCGGACGTAAACATCAACCTCCGAGCGGACGCCAAATTTCCCTTCAAGATAAATTCCCGGCTCGATCGAGAAACAAACGCCGGGAATAATCCGGCGCGAATCGCGTGTTTCGAAATTATCGATATTCACGCCATTGCCGTGCACTTCTTCGCCGATGGAATGGCCGGTGCGATGGGTGAATTGATCGCCGTAACCCGCGCGCTTGATGACGCCGCGCGAAACATCATCGACCTCCGCGCCACGAATCGACTTGCCCGCGCGCACATTCTTTCGCACGAAGTCCACCGCGGAATCGCGCGCTTCACGCACGATGTTGAAGATGCGCGAATACTCTTCCGGGACACTTTCGCCGACGTAGCCGGTCCAGGTTTGATCGGTAAAAACCGCATCTGGTTTTCGTAATTTGGAGGCAAGATCGAGCAGAACGAAGTCACCGCGTTTGATCGGGAGGGCCTTTTCCCGCGTGGGCACATAATGCGGATTAGCGGTGTTGGCGTTCACGGCGACGATCGCGTCGGCGTGCTCGCCGCCCATTCCTTCCTCCTGCCAGCGATGGAGGATGAATTGCTCGATGTCGTATTCGGTAGTCGGGATATCAGCGCGAATGCGGCGTGCGATTTCGCCGAAGGCATCGAAAAAGACGCGATGCATTTTATCGGAAGCCTCGATGTGCATTTGCAATTGCTCTGGCGACCAGACGGCTTCGAATTGCTGCACCAACTCGGCGCTGCTGACCACTTCGACGCCTAACGAGTGGACCAGCTCGATCGTTCCCGCGTCCACGCGCGACATGTAAGGAATGTCGTTCATGGGCGAATACTGCATCGCGACCTTCAAGGTCTTGGCCGATTTGGTCTCATTTCCACTCAATGTTTCGCGCAAGCGCTTATGCAATTCCTCCCAACCACGATAAATAAGTTTTTTGCCGGGAAGGGTGTCGAGTTTGAATTGTTCGATCGACATCACAATTTTCACCGGTTCGCCTGAGGCAGGGATGTAGTAAAACCAGCGTCGCGACACGCCTATGCTTTCGTCCAATTTCAGAATCCTGTAGGCGAGGGGATCGCTGTGGCGAAAATCGTAGAAGAGCCAGCCATCCAATTTTTCCGCGCGCAAGGCGGATTGAATTTCAGTCACACGTTCTGCTGGAGTTTTTTCTGCGCGCATGAACGGCGCGAAGATGAAGCAAAGAGCAAATGTTGCGAAGAGAAAAAATCGCGTCGGGTTCATGGCGACATTGAAGCTACCCGGTCGCTGCGATCTTTTGCAATCAGGTTCAGCCCGGTTCGCGAAAAACGGCCAACCTTTCTACTGGCGGCCCATGCGCTCCTTCGCCACGATGAGACATGTTTAAGACTCGTTACACCGTACCGGGCGAGGCACCGGGCGTGCTGAAGGTTCCTGCGGAATCTTCCAAGCAACCGCCGATCATTACCTTGATTGAATTCGATGCCGGATTTCTCGAGGAGCGCGTCGTGCACGATTCTCGCGAACTGCTTTCGCATCTCACCAACGAACGGGTGACCTGGATCAATATCGACGGACTCGGCGACATCGATATTCTCCGCGTTCTTGGTGAGCGGTTTCATCTGCACCCGCTCGCTTTGGAAGACGTACTCGATACCGGGCAGCGGCCAAAGGTAGAGCAATACGACGACTATCTCTTCATCGTCGCGCAGATGCTTTACCTCGATCACGAGCGAATCATGTGCGCTGAGCAAGTAAGCATGTTTCTTGGCAAAACATTCCTCATTACGTTGCAGGAAGAAGCTGAGTTCGACGTCTTCGAACCGGTGCGTGCCCGCATTCGCGTGGGCGGTGGTCAGATGCGGAAATCGGGGACGGATTACCTCGCTTATGCGCTGCTCGATTCCATCATCGATCATTATTACCCGGTGCTGGAGTCAGTCGGGAAAAATATCGATCAGATCGAAGACGAGTTGGTCGAGAATCCACTGGCCCGGCCGGTCAGCAGCATGCACGAACACAAACGGACGCTGACCTATATCCGGCGTTTGGTCTGGCCGCTGCGCGACGTGATAAATTCTCTTCTGCACGACGAAAGCAGTTTCGTTAGGCAAAATACGAAACTCTTCCTGCGTGATTGCTACGACCACACCGTGCAACTAATGGATTTGATCGAGAGCTATCGCGATGTGCTCTCAGGCCTCATGGAAATCACAATTTCCAGCATCGGTTTGCGCACAAACGAGATCATGCGCGTGCTCACTGTTGTCACGTCGATTTTCATTCCGCTCACGTTCATTGCCGGAGTTTACGGGATGAATTTTGCCCACATGCCCGAGCTGGCTCAACCGCATGGATATTTTGCGTGCCTCTTGTTCATGCTCCTGGTGGCAGTTGCCCAGATTCTTTATTTTAAAAAGCGCGGCTGGCTCTGAGATCGCACCTTACCAACTCGCCCCGCATCCGCGCAAAACGAGAAGGAGAATGACGGTGCCCGCGACCGAAATAACCAGCGACCCGAGGCAGCCGAGCCGGTTTGAGAAAAATGCGAACACACCTGTGAATCGCGCGTCAGGCGATTCGGATGGGCATTTAATTTATCTCATGCGCAATCTCGCGCACGGCATCCACCAACCGTTCCACTTCTTGAACCGTGGTATAGCAGGAGCAGCCGGCGCGGACGACTCCGTCTTTCGCGCGACCTAATCGTTCCATCACCGTCATGGCGTAAAAGTCGCCATCCGATGCGAAAATTCCGCACGCCGCCAATCTCCTCGCGATGCTGGTGGAAGGCACGCCGTTTACCGTAAACGCGACCGTCGGCGTGCGTGTCGTGTCGAGTGGCGGTCCGTAGAGGTCCACTCCATCGATACTCGTTAGGCCAGTCCAGAGTCGGTCGAGAAGTTTGCTGCCTCGTTCGCACAGCTCTTCGAATGAAGCGCGCAAACGATCTCGGCGCGTTGTGCCTTGCGCGATCGAGGCAAGAAATTCCACCGCCGCGGCGGCGCCGATAATACCCTCGTGATTTTGCGTCCCAGTCTCGGCGCGTTCCGGCGCAGTATCGGGAGCGGGAATCAGTTTCGGAAAATCCAGGGATCCGAGAAGTTTCTCTTTGGCAAAAAGAATTCCGATATGGGGACCGTAGAATTTGTAGGCGGAACAGCTGAGAAAATCGCAATCCCACGCCCGCACATCGATCAATTCGTGCGGCGCGTAGTGCACCGCGTCGACAAAAACCAGCGCGCCTAACGAACGTGCCATCGTTATCGCGCGAGGAATATCGTTGACCGTTCCAAGCGCGTTCGAGGCGGCGCCGATCGCCACCAGTTTCGTACGCTTGTTCAACTGTCTCGAGAAATCCTCCCAATCAAGCTGACCGTTTTCGGGAGTCATTTTGACGGTGCGGACTTTGAGACCGTAATCTTTTTCGAGCGCGCGCCACGGCGCGACGTTGGCGTGATGATCCAATTCCGTGACCACAATCTCGTCGCCTGCGCTGAAGTTGCGGCCGAGCGCGCGCGCCAGATGAAACGTCAGGGTCGTCATGTTCGCGCCAAACGCGATCTCGTTAGGCGCGGCATTTAGGAAATCGGCGAGCGTGTGCCTTGCAGATTCAATAATCGCGTCGGTTTCTTCACTGCTTGGATACGCCCAATGCGTATTGGCATTGTGATGATAAAGATAATCGTTCATCGCTTCGACGACCGAGCGAGGAACCTGGGTGCCGCCCGGCCCATCAAAATATGCGACCGGAAAACCGTTATGAATCCGCTGCAGAGCCGGAAAATGTTTACGAATGTTGGCGGTCGACGTAACGCTTCCGGCTTCGGTCGCAATTATTTCAGTTGGCATTGCGATCGATATACTCCGCGCTTCCCTTGCTGTCATCCCGAGCCATTGGCGAGGGACCTCGCAGTTGCAATCCGCGTTTCATCCGCCTTGCGTGATCCTTGCAGCTTGTGCGGGATCCCTCTCATTCGCTCGGGATGACAAAATGTGTAAACGATCTCAGGCAACGTTCCCGGCGAGCCCCAGCCGTTCCGCATCGGTTTGCAACGCCGCGATCACATTCGCGATCACATCGTCCAGCGGCACTCCAAGTTCCTCCGCGCCGCGCGTGATGTCCTCGCGATTCACCGCTCGCGCAAACGCCTTGTCCTTCATTTTCTTTTTCACCGAAGCCACATCCACTTCATGAACGCTCTTCGTCGGACGCACCCGCGCGACTGCTCCAACGAATCCGCTCAATTCATCCACCGCAAAAAGAGTTTTCTCCATCAGCGTTTCACGCGCGACGCCGGAGTAATTCGCGTGCGAAAGAATCGCGCGACACGTTTCCTCGCTCCATCCGTTCTCGCGCAGCCACTTCACTCCCACAAACGGGTGACCTTCAGTTGCGCTTTGCTCCTGATTCGGATGTCGCTCGTAATCCATGTCGTGAAGTAAACCGACCGCTTCCCACAAGTCCGCATCCGCGCCGTTGAGTTGCGCAAAATGTTTCATCGAATCGGCGACCGCGTAGCAATGCCGCCGCAAACTTTCCGATTGCACCCATTCGTGGAGAATGGCGAGAGCACGATCTGCGAGAGAGCTCATATGAATTGCGAACGTGCCGCAGCCGAAATCAATTGTCGAGCGTCGCGAAAATATGCGCTCATAAAGAGGCGATGAGCTGCTCAGCTGTTCCAGTATTGATTGGTAGGGACGGACCGCCGGGGCTGTCCGTTGTAGAGGCTCTCGCCTGTCTAAACAATTCGGGCGTTTGACACAAACACTGCTACAACCGTTTTCCGCGCGTCGAGTGTTCGATCAATTTCGCGAGTCGCTTCGCGCGCGTCTCTTCTTTCTTCGCGCTCACAATCCACCACGCGATCACCTGGCGATAGGAAGGCGCTTGCGCCTGGAGAAATTTCCATGCGGCCGGCGAGGAGCGAATCTGTTTCTCCGCGCGTTTATCCAGGACTGCGGTCTTTCGATTTTCATTGGAATAAATTCCCGAATGTTCCGGTGTGCGTCGCGCAAAAGCCTTCTTGCCCGCCGGGCGCATACGGCCCGTGCGCGTTAACTCCTCAACACGTCCGATGTTGATCGCGCTCCAATTACTCTTCGGTTTACGCGGCGTGAATCGAATCTTGTAACTCTCCGCATCAATCCCCTTGCGCAATCCATCGATCCAGCCGTAGCAAAGCGCTTCATCCACCGATTCCGGCCACGTGATACTCGGGCGGCCAGAAGCTTTCCGATAAAACCCAACCCAGAGTTCCGTGGTCGTAGCGTGATTTTCCCGCAACCATTTCCGGAAATCCGCGGACGAGCGAAAGAACCGGATCTTCGCCATCTCATTCGAACGCATATCTCACGGCCGGCATGCAAGGGGCATTTCCGATTTGTAAAACCGAAGAACTCAGGCCCGAACGGTTGGCTCGATCTTAAATCTGATTATGCCAATGATCGTGAGCACGACAAAAATTCCGAGGACGACGAGCTGCGTGTGCTGAAAAGGAGGCTCGGTCTGCGTGGGCGCGAGCGCGTGCAAAGCTGGCACTCTGCGAAAAGCCATCACCACACCGACGAAGCAGTTGAAATAGAGCGCAATTGTTGCCGTGATCACATAAATCCACCGCCACGCCCCGGCAAGATGCCGCGAATAAAGTGCGTAGATGGCGATGACCAGAACGATCATCGAGATGATGCCGACCCCGATCGCCGGCGTGAAACCGTGGAACGGAAAGAAGAAGCCGGTCACACTCGTTAGGATGGTGGTGGTAAGGAACCACTTCGTCCATTTATCGAATCGTTTCCCTGCGAGCAATCCGCCGAGCGCAACGAGTCCCGTGAAAATACCGATCAAGCTAATGATCGTGTGAATGATCGTATAGATTTGTAGTATCATAACCGAGTTTGTTTCGAAACTTCGGGAAAGGAAGCATTCTCATAACGAGCAATGCCAGCCAGGATTACCTAACGGGTAATTATATGATGCCAACAGAAACGCGTGGGATCGTGGACACTTTTTATGGAAAGGCTAAACTGTAGCCGGCGGGTAGTGTTGGCCCGAATGCGCTCCCAATCAAAGTCGCGCCACTCAGATACCACAATGCCGTGCTTCGCTTGTCCGGCCGGAACAAGACGTAATCTGGTTCCCCGTCACCATTGAAATCGGCGGCGCCCTGCAGTGTCCAGCCAACAGGTAATGTGGGACCAAAAACGCCAGTGGTGAGCGTGGCACCGCTTAAATGCCAGATCGCCGTCCGACGGGTGGCGGCATTAAAGAGCAGAAAGTCGGGTTTGTCATCGTCGTTAAGGTCCAGCGCATCGCTTAATGTCCAGCCAGGCGGAAGTGTCGGGCCATTCGCGTTACCGGCATAGGTTGTTCCGTTCAAATACCAGATGGCAGTTTGCCGGGTGCTCGGATTGAATAACACAAGGTCGGGTTGGCGATCGTTGTTCACGTCCGCCAGTGAGGTCAGCGTCCAGTTTGGTGGGAGAGTTGGACCGAAGCTGGATCCAATCAGTGCATTGTTATTCAGAAACCACACCGCTGTCCTACGTGTGGTCGCATTGAAGAGAATATAGTCCGTTTCTCCGTCGAGGTTCACATCTGCCACGCCCGCTACCGTCCAACCGGCTGGCAAGGTGGGACCGAAAGTACTGCTTAGAAAAGCGGCGCCATGCAAATGCCAGATCGGCGTCGTGTGTTTCGTGGCGTTGAAAAGGACGTAATCGTTGAACGTATCGGCGTTAAAATCTCCCCGAGGCGGGACAAAGTTGGTGAATACCACTCGTTCGAAATGGATCGGGATGGAGTTCCAGGCTGTGTCACAGCCCGTCGCCGGGTATTGGTAATGAAAAATCTTGCTGCCAGAGGCATCCAGGCCAAGGACTTCCGCCACCACTGGAGGGTTCGGGGTCGATGGGCCGAGAATAGCGTAGTCAATGAGATAATTTAATGGATCATCCTCGTAGATGCTGGAGCAGAAGGGGCTATAGGCGGTCTGATTGTTGGAGTAGTTCCACAACTCTGTTGCTACCTTTGAACTTAGGTTAATGTGATACTTACGAGGAGCACTGTAGGTCCGATCCGCTCCCGCTGGAGTCTGGGTGAGGCTACTTCTGCCGTTATCGAACAGTAACAGATTGTCGTCGTTCGTAATCGATAGAGCATGTTCGCCGATAGGAGAAAGCGTGTTATTGCCAAGTGTAAGCGCAAAGGTCCGTAACGATTGGAACTGGTGCCATTGCTTGGTCGTGTCTCCCAGGACCCATTTGATGGCGCTGGTCGCGTAATCCAGCGCGATCACGAAATTTTCGCGACTGGATACGAGCAGCGAATCGTCCGATCTCTTGTAGGTGACAGCATTGTTGTGGAACCAATCTGCCGGAGCGGGCTTTACAAACGGACTGGCGTCTTCGCCTCCGGCTGTGATGGCAGCTGTTATAATGTCAGCAAGGCGCCATGTCTTGAGGATGTTACCTTCGGCATCTACTTCCATGTTTGTCGATTCAATCTGCGCCGCCGTGTCCACGTCTATAATAAGTCCGTGTTTACCGAAATCGATGTTGTGATGGAAAGCGGTGACGCCATCGCTGCTGTAGTCCTTGAGGACGGTAGATGTGCCATCCAGTTCCATCCGATAGAGAGATGAACGACTACCGATGTAGACCGAGTTCTGAAAGAAGGTGGAAGCAAAACTCCCAAATCCCGCTGTGCCTACCCAGCGAATTTGTCCGTCGGTATCAATAATAGTAGGCGAGAACGGCCCACAAGGATTTTTTATTAAAATGTAATCGTAACTCAAGGTCGTGCTATTCGTTCTGGCTTGTAGGATTGTAGCGCTACTATAACCGCATGGGTCGTTAAATGCCGCCGTCGCGACCATCGTGGTGGCTTGCTGTGTGGAATTATCGGTAAACGTATAAGTGAACGTCACCGTATTGTTGTAGTTCGCGTAGAGACCGAACACCGGCAAAAGGATTGCGCCGGTTAGCGTGTTGTAGTAGCCACGTTTCTTGAGATACTCACTGTGATAAGTGGCAGTGACTGGCCGTGTCACCGATCCCGCCTTGGGAGTGATTTGAAACTTAATATTCTTAATCGACGCCGCTGGGCTCGCTGTTAATTGGAAGTTTGATATGAAAGGGGTCGCTCCGGCGGGATGCCCGTTGATTGTTACCGTGCCCGCTTCGCTCTCGTGTGAGAGGAAACAAAACAGGCCTGTGATAAGGCCTAATATTAGTTTTTTCATGGGAATATCCTGTTTGAGAGACACCTCGCCGTCCCCAGGGCTCTCTGATGGCGCTATCGCGAGTCGTAGCAAATCCAAATTCCATTCTGCTTGCAAGCTAAAACGAAAAGCCGCCGTTAACCCACCAGCGGACCGAAGGTAACCCTTTGTGTTGGAATTGGCTCCCAGCCATCTTTAGCTCACCGCTCTGGCGATTTGCCTAGGGGAGGACTTTTTCAGTGCCGGCAAAAGCGCCGATCGATTTCGAAAGACGCCGCTCCGCTAGCGCAGCGGGCCTTTCTCGTCCTGAAGTTCACGAACGATCGTGAGCACTTCATTCACGCGTTCCCGCAGCTGAATCGTAGCGACACTGTTCTTATACGACATCAAAACCAGTTTCACCGAGACAAGAAACACCCCGGCCTCGAGCAGGAGATCGTGTGAAAAGCCCTTTTCAATCAACGCCACTCCAAAGAGGACAAGCGTAAGCAGAATCACTGCGAGAGATCCGGAATCGAAATGCTTTTTCATAAAGGAATTTTCTATGGCTATGACGATCTAAGTCAACCGGGTGGCTGCATCGTTTCGTTAGGCGTGTGTGCTGTCATCGTAGAAACATCACATCGACATCGGTGTTAGCCTCTAGCTGAATACCAGTCGAGCACTCGTAAGGCATGGAGTGTGATCCAGCGGCTGGGTTTGTCTTCGCCGTCCTCCATCTCGAAGTCGATAGGATAACTCCACCAACGAGGCGGATCGGGATGGGGATATTGGAGCAGCCATCGCCCATCTTGCCGCTGAGACTTCGCTACTAACTCGACGGCCTCAGTAACCCGTTCGTCTGGCTCAATGCCGGCGCTGCGCAGATAGTCGAGACCGCGCAGGACGTCGTAGTGCCAGTTAGTCGGAAACGAGAAGCGCATCCACTTCGGCTCGACTACCTCGCCGGTTGACCGCTTCCTGAACATGCGGCGCTCCAGAAGATACTCCTGTCCTCGGGTCCGCGCTGCGGTCGCCACAACAGTGGCACCCTTGGCCTTCTCGTACTCCAGTAGTCCTTCCAGGACGCAGATGGTCGTGTGGAACGAGGATCGTTGGCTCTTCGGAGCCTCACAATTCCAGCCGCCATCTTCCAGCTGCTCGTCGAGGAGCCGATCAACCAGCCGATCGCTGGCCTCGCCGAAGTAGCTGCCAAGTGCTAGAACCCCACCGTTGATGCACGGCTCGACCTCGCCCTCGAAGAACGACGCGTCGCCGAATTCCGGCCCCCAGGTGAACTTGTCGCGAACGAGACCCACCGCCCTCCGCGCCTGCTCACTCGTCGAGTCGAGCCCCATGTTCCGCAGGAGTAGCAAACTGTAGAGCGTGGACTGCCACTTCGGTTTGGAAATGCCGTCACCCCAGGCGCCGTCCAAACCTTGGAGAGCGAGCAGTCGGGCGCCCCATCCTTCGGAGGCAATGCGCGACCGCTCAGCGGCGACAATCTCGTTAGGCTCTTCGGTAACGTCACGCATAACTTGCCAACGGATCGAAGGATCCGAATCAAGCAGCCACTCTATTACCGGTGTTTCTGACTTTGGGACTTGTCGCTTGGCTGTTTCGTTCGTCATCTCTGTTTCATCCATACTTCGATCGCATTCGATGACGACGCCTGAAAAGCAGGAAAACGATTATCAGAGATGCAGTGGCACCCGCAAACATAAGCAAACCTTGCCACAACTCCCTCCCAGAATAAATGAGTGAACTTAATCTTAAGGCGATCGCGACGACCACTAACGGGCCGAACACAACCACGGCTAGGTCCCTCGGGAATGTGCTTTTCACTTTTCTTTATGCGATTGGTCGCATCGCCTGGTTAGACCGGTTCATCTAAGCTATCTGGCGCATCATGTCCCCAAGTATGAATCTGGAACACGCAGCCATCGATCAAAGCCTGCTCGAAAAATTGCAAACCTTCATCGCTAGAATTATAGGAATCGCGGGAACCCTTGCGAAATAGACGCTGGCGGAAGTGGAAATGCGAACCGTGATTATTCTGGGCAATGACGGCGCCGTCACCGTTGTGAAGTTCGAGAACGGGATCAAGCACCTGTTGACGACGCCCCGGTTGGGGGGCCACAGTATCGTATGAGCATACGTCTGTTGGTCAGTATCAGCTTAGCCGTCATTATCATTGCCGGCGTCACGATTCAACCTGCCCTTGCCGACGCCGCGTGCACTGGCACATTCTGCGTGGATGGCGGTGGAAACGGCAACATCGCCAGTGCAACCTATACAACGGTTGGCGGGGGCAATGCGAACTCTGCCACCAATTTAGGGGCGACGATCGGCGGCGGCCATAGCAACCTTGGCAGCGCCTTCTATACGACGATAGCCGGTGGCTACGAGGGCGAGGCCAGCGGCAACTACGCGACGGTAGGCGGTGGTGAGTACAACACTGCAAAAGCCAACAATGCGACGATCGCTGGAGGCTATGGTAACTACGTATCGGCGGAAAGCGCGACGGTGGCAGGCGGGTCCGGCAACTTCGTCAGCGGCACCTACGCAACTGTTGCCGGGGGACAGAGCAACGCGGCCAGTGGCCCCTATGCCAGTGTGGGAGGCGGACGCAGCAACACCGCCAGCGCCATCTATGCCATGGTTCCAGGCGGCTACGCTAACACGGCCAGCGGCCCCTATGCCAGTGTGGCAGGCGGACGCAGCAACACCGCCAGCGCCGGCTATGCCACGGTTCCAGGCGGCTACGCCAACACAGCCAGTGGCCTCTACAGCTTCGCTGCCGGCCGCCAGGCAAAAGCCACACAGAACGGCAGCTTCGTCTGGGGCGACAGCACGGCCACCTATATCAGCTCGACCGTGCCCAACCAGTTCATCGCTCGTGCCAGTGGTGGCGTCCGCTTCTACTCCAATGCGGCAGCGACAACTGGCGTCTTTCTGCCTGCTGGCGGTGGTGCCTGGTCCAACCTCTCCGACCGCAGCATGAAGGACAACTTTGCTGCCGTAGACAGCAGTAGCATCCTGGAGCGAGTGGCCTCCATGCCGATCCGGCGATGGAACTACAAATCGCAGGATGCCAGCGTCAAGCACATCGGTCCGACGGCGCAGGATTTCGCGGCTGCCTTTGGCGTAGGAGAGAACGACACCACCATCAGCACCGTCGATGCCGATGGCGTCGCACTCGCTGCTATTCAGGGGCTATATCAAGAAAACCAGCAACTCAAGCGCGACCTCGCGGCGCTCAAGGCTCAGGTCAATGCCATCGCCCGCCCCTCGGTCCCACGCCGACACCCTGACCGATGACGCAGCAGCACTCCGAATAAGGAGGCTGGCCAACGCCTGCAGGCGCGCCGGCACGCGCGATACGATGCACCTCTGCGATGGGAATTGGGAACACGTGACGGTCTCTCGGGTCTGTTGGTTGAATGGGGCGATCGTACTCATCAAGCGCATTGCTCCAGAAGCTATTCAGCGCGATTTGGGCAAACTCATCCGCGTCACGATCGGAAACGAGCTCGTGAGTCGCGGCTCCGCCTAACGACACGAATAATAGCCAGGCTAGCGAGGTGATGACAACGAGCTTCATAGGCCTACGACATAAGATTAGCCAGAGTGCAATCATGCCTTCTCTCAACACTCATCCATCAACCCTCAACATCCTTAGAATAATCATCGGCTGAACGACAAACTGGTCTTCATCTAAGTCGCCGCTTTAGGAGCGCTGAGGCTTTTGCTATAGAACCCGGACCTATCGAAGCAGCAAGGGCGGCGCTTCCCGGCCACAAGCATCGAGCAGGCATTTTTGATCCGACGCGTGCGCGTCTCCAGCTGTTTGGCGGAGGTAATCCAGTGGATCCAATCTCGGCGCGCCATGGGCGTGATGTCCGACCACAACGCCCGCGCCTTCGGGGCGGCCGCGAAAGCCTTCCGCAGATCTGTCGGCACCTTCGGTTCCGGTTCCTCTGCCATCGGCGCGATCTCCAGCGTGACGACGTCGCCTGCGCCTGCCTTCGCACCTTCGCTCATCTTCCGGTTCACTTTGAGCCAGTGACCTTTTTGGCCATCTGGCTCGAGCGTAGCTCGAAAGGCGAAACCATTGATGGTACCTTCGACCGTCGTCATGCCCCGCGAGGGGAGCTTCGCGCTGGCGTCCTTTGGCAGAGTGAGAAAGCTCCAGGAGCCGACCTTCGTGGTCGCCTCCGGTTGGAAGAGTTTCGCTTTGAAACGGATCTTAGTAGAAGTGGTTTTGGTCATTTTTGCTTGGTATCAATGATAGGAATTTGTTTTTTGGATGCTGCGCAGCTCACTTGCGCAACGATGTCGTATTCGATGCACATGCAGTAGGTGTGCCTAACGAGACGGAGATGAGCGACCGCTCTCCGCGGCGAGTGAGTCTCATTTGTATTTTCTACTTTCTACCTTCAACTTTTCGCTTTTCTTTCTACGGCTGGCTCCTTCGCTTGGTTAGACTCGCCGATGGCGTTCGCGGCGCAAAGCGAGAAGCATACGAAGGATGAACAGCGGCTTCGGTGGGATCCAACCGAGCTGCTTCGCCATGCCGAGATCGTCCCGGACCGCGTCGTGCTCCGAAATCCGTCCATCCTTCACCGTGAACCAGTGGGTCTGATAGACCGCGAAGCTTCGCCCATTTGATGGGAAAGCCTCCGTCACTTTGCCGGTCGGAGAATCATGCACCACAAACGGGCCATGCTGGCGAGCCTGCAAAGTAACGCGTGCCACAGCTCGATCCCCAGTTACCAGCACCTCATGAAACTCAAATCGCATCTCGGTAAAAGCACGGTGCAGCCAGCGAATGGTGGCTTTCAATGCTTCTGGGCCACGGCCGCGCGCATCCATTGGCTCGTCGGCACAGCGATGATTGAAAAAATCTGGCGACACATTTCGTTCCGCAGCGGCGAAATCGGCCCGAGCAGTTAGCTCGAGATGTTCGCGCACTAACTGCTCAACCGTGCCATCTGCCGCTGAAGTAACACTCATAGCCTAACGAGAATTGTGCGAAACTTCGCAATTAATTACCAAAAACTCTTTTTAGAATACGGCGGGGAAGGGGAAGGCAGAGAAACATCTTCGTGGCGCGAAGTTAGCTCGCAGAGCGAAACTTGAAAAGCAAAAAACGCCGGAAGAAAAGTCCTTCCCGGCGCTTTATCAATGTAGGAGGGACCTCAGTGTCCCGAGTCGTCCCAACGGGCTCGCTCTTTGAAACTCTGTCTCAAGCGACCGTATCACGGCGGCAAGGCTTAATGACCGAGGATGATCACAAGCGAATTTACGAAGCCGCCGAAAAGCAAAGCCGGATGCTCAGGGAATTAGGTAAATCGTTGACCGAAGGTTGAGCGTTGAAAGAGGGAGAAGATCCGAATTCAGCGACCCTCAACACTCAACCAAAAACCCTCAACCTCTTAAGAGAGTCACCGCCTCCCAAACTCCGGGGAGATGTGAGAGGCGGCTTTGTTCCCCCCAGAACAAATCGAGAATGGCGGGAATTGTTGCGCGAGTCCAGTAGAAAAGGGGCTATTTGAAAATGACGTCAAAAATCTATGCGGCCGCGTCCGTCATTGACTGCTGAAGCGGATTAAGCTTGAGACGAGCTCAATATGGTTCCAAAATCGACAAAATGTCCCCTGATACTGCTGCTGATGCTCTCGACGCTTTAATTAAAGAGTTCAATTCGTTTTGCAGTAGAGCAGGCGAACTAAGCGAAGCGGACACTCGTGTTAAGGTAATAGATAGAGTTCTCGTTGAGATTCTAGGCTGGCCAGAAGCAAACATTACAAGAGAAAAGCACGTAGTTGACCGAGGCTATATTGATTATACCTTCATAGTTCGGGAACGCCGCTACATCGCGCTGGAAGCTAAGCGAGAGGGGAAAGCATTCAAACTTCCGGGAGACGGAAAGCATCGATCTCTCAAGCTCTCAGGGCCGCTTTTGTCGGAGACAGCCGTCAAAGAAGCTATTGTTCAAGTCCGTAGTTATTGTTCTGAACAAGGAATTCGATTTGCAATCGTAACAAATGGTTACGCGTGGATCATATTTCGCGCCCTGCGGGAAGATGTACCATGGCGCGATGCTCAAGCTACCGTCTTTCCGAGTCTGGAACACATCCAGGAGCATTTCACCGAATTTTGGAATCTATTGGCGTACGAAAGCATCTGTGCGAGATCGTTGGAATCGGAGTTTGTTTCACAACTAAGAATCCAGCGCCACTTACACCGTGTAACTGACGTCCTGTGGAACGCCGATCTGCCTTTACAACGTAATCGGTTACATCAGCAACTCGACCCGCTTATATCAGCGGTTTTCGAAGATATAGCAGATCAAGCACAGATTGAAATCCTACAATCCTGTTATGTACACTCCCACAGTTTGGAAATAGTCGCGCAGGATCTGGGGATCGTGATTACCGACGAGGTACCTAAATTTCTCGAACGAGAAGGAGCCGTCCAGATTCGTATGGGGGCGGACGATGCCGGTGATTTTGAAGTGATGATGTCCACTGAATCAGGGGGGCGCCTGGGGAATCTATGTTTGCTGCTTGGTGGCATCGGTTCTGGCAAGACAACATTCCTTAGAAGATATCAGCGTACCGTGGGGAAGGAGTTGCTGGATAAAAAAACAATTTGGTTTTCGGTAGATTTTTTTGGTACGCCCTTAGATCCCCACGAACTGGAACCGTTTGTCTGGCGCAATGTTTTGGGCCAGCTGCGGTCTAGGTACGACTCGGATAGACTCGAAATCCGAAAGAATCTCAAAAACATTTACAAGCCCGAGATTCGTGCGTTGGAGGAAACGGTGTTACGGCACGCTAAGAAGCACACTGATGAATACGAGCAGTTGCTCTCGCCTTACCTCGAGAAATGGCAGGCTGACATTTCCAATTATGTCCCACGCCTTCTTGCCGTCGCTCAACCGCATCGAAATATTAAACCAGTACTATTTATAGATAATGTTGACCAATTGGCATCTTCATACCAGGCGCAGATTTTCCTTTTGGCCCAGCGCATCACGCAGCGAATCGGCTCCATAACAATTATTGCGCTCCGGGAGGAGTCTTACTACACGGCCAGCGTGCAGCGTACTTTCACGGCTTCGACGAATCACAAATTCCACATCGCTTCTCCGCGTTTCCTACATCTTATTCGAAATCGCATCGATTACTCGCGCAAACTGCTTAAGACACCGGAGACGGAAGCTCTGCCCCTTCCTGAACGAGATGCGGCGTTCAGAGATGATATATCGGACTTTCTTAGCATCGCTGAGGACTCGATCCTCGAAGGAAGCAAACAGATCGTTTATTTCGTGGACGCTCTTTGCTTTGGCAATATGCGGTTAGCGCTGCAGATGTTTACGACATTTCTTGCCTCGGGCGTCACCGACGTGGGAAAGATGCTTCACATCTATCGGCGAGATGGAAGATATGTTATCGCGTATCATGAGTTCGTTAAGTCGATCATGCTTGGCGATCGGAAGTATTACAAAGAAATTGCTAGTCCAATTCTCAATGTGTTCGATTGCGGAATTGAAAGGAATTCGAGCCATTTCACTGCCCTTCGATTGCTTCGATTTTTGGTGAAGTGCCGTGGGCAGAACACCGTTGAGGGACGCGGCTATTTTGATATTGGCCGAGCAGCTGCGGCCTTTGAGGATGTCTTTGATAACAGCGAAGATTTTGAGAAGACTTTAGATAGGCTTGTTCAACGGCAGCTCGTTGAAGTCAACACGAGGTCGATAGAGTCAGCCGCCGCCGCAAGCCACGTCCGCGTCACGTCGGCTGGTTGGTATTATCATCGCCGTCTAGCTCAATCTTTTGTCTATTTGGATTTGGTTCTTCAAGATACACCGCTTAACAACCTACCTCGCGAAGCATCTGCGTGATTCGGTTTACAAAGTCGACAATCTTAACGATCCGGAGGCGGACAAAGTTCAGCGAACCAATGCCAGGTTCGATCGCGTCTATCGTTTTATTGACTACCTCGAAACTGAAGAGAACTCCGAACACGATCAGTATGGCCTTTCGCAACTGGATAGCGTGTTCGCGGAAAAATTTGTCCCCACTATTCGCAATGCCTTCGATTTCCAGCGACAACATATTGGTCGCAGAATTGCCGAGAACCGTGAGAAATACATTGATGACTCACTTCAGACGTTCTCGGAGCTTGATCGAGCTGAATTGAATACGCTCCTTGGAGAGCGTGGGAGTGATGCTGAGGAAGGAACATTTTGATGATCGTTTCGATAATGCGCTGCGGGCCTTAGAAAGCAAAGAGAGCAGAGCGGCTGCATCTGGTTAGGCCGATTTGCATCAGCGGACTTCATCGTGGCGGAGCAACTCGAAATCTGTAGCTACGACAACTGGTTCGCCCGAGCTACCATTTGTTCGCAATTGTAAAACGCCCTCCACCCGAATGAGGTCTCCAGATTCGAGGCGTTGTAGGCGCGCAGCGAGGGTACTATCACCTCCGGGAAGAGCGACGAGAAGCTTGTCGTCTTGCACGCGCAGCATATTAGGCCCGGCGTCCGGATCCAGACCAGACACCAAGACCTCCCAGCTGACTCGAAAGCCCAAATACTCCGCTGACTGTATCTGGTCTGCCCAAAGCCTATGAAGGAATTGGTCAACGTTGAGTCGAAGCTGCCGCGGGGCGGCATATGTTGTAGAGACAGATAACGCGGGGGATGACGCTGCCGGTGAACCCGTAGCAGCAGAGGATGCTGCGATCGGCTCGTTCGCAGGTCCTTTAGTCACCCGCGTGGGTGAATCACGAAAGTAGGCGAGATAAGCGACAAGACCACCTCCGAAAAGGAATACGATGAGCGAATCGACGATCCAGTGGCGTTGCTTCATAGCGCGTAGTACGAACCTAACGAGACTCAAGATGAGCGGCCGTGCGATATAGAAATGACGTTGGCATTCTCTCCAAACTAGACATAAGGATGAAGACGAATGGAGCGAGCTGGGAAGCCGTGAAATGAATGGGCAAGCCGAGAGGTCGAGCGAACGGGAGTAAGTGAGTCATTCGCTGCATTAGCTGGTTAGACCCGCGGCTCATTCTGTAAAAAACGCGGAGTAGCTTTCCGTGCATCGCCAAATGCCGTTAATTCGCCGCATCTCGTAATAAGCCGCGGGACAACTACCAGCCGTCGGCGCATCTTGTCAAGTCGAACCAGACCCCTCTGCGGCGAGGATCTTCAGCGTGTTGTGGCCCGCAACATCAATAGATCTGACCGAACAACATTTGTAATCTTTGGAGAAATGTGTCCGACATGCAGCAGCCGCGGTGCGCAGATCCTCTCGGGAGATGGCCCACACGGCACCATAAGCTGGAATATCTCCAACGTGTGTGGCGCATCTGGCGCATAGCGAGGCAGCCAAAAAGCAGGTAAGCGTGGTCGTACGCACTAGGTCTAACTCGAATTCGCCGAAAGTTTGTAATTAAAGGCGAACATTTGTTCGTCTATCACGACTTTAAAGGAGAGGCAGGAGAATGGGGGCATTGGTGGGTGCAAGTTTACATGCGGTTATTTTCTGAAGGCAAGCATTTCGTCAGAAGTCAGAACACGACGCGGCGGGACTGCGTCGGGTAGACGGTACAGCCGCGCTGGGTAACGGTGCGAAGGGGGCGAGCGGAGCATCAAGTCGGAAGTCGGATGACGGAGGTCAGAACTGGAGAAGAAAAACAATTGCTCTGAGAGCATCGAACTCTACCGGATGAATTGTCAATATCGCGTATCCTTGGTGTGTGATGAGGGATTTGGAACCTACAGAATCCGATTTTGACGATAATGGCGCGTTGAGCCGGGAATTTTTGCTGCGGCGCGGAGTCTGTTGTGAGAACGACTGCCGCAACTGTCCATACGGTTACAAAGCCAAAGAATCGCCGGAAGGAGGGCGCAAGAGTAAGACAAAGAGCGCGTCGCAATGATGAAGCGCATTGTTTCTTTGTTGCCGGCCGCGACTGAGATCGTGGCGGCACTGGGGCTGATCGAAAATGTGGTCGGCGTTTCCCATGAATGCGATTTTCCGGAAAAAACCAGGTCGAAGCCGCGCGTGACGCATTGCCCGATTCACGGTGCTGGCCTAACGAGTAAAGCAGTGGACGCGTGGGTGCGGGAAGCTTTGCATCAGCGCGGCACGATCTACGAGATCGATGAAGCGCTTCTGCGCGAGTTGCGGCCAGATCTTATCCTAACACAGAAGCTGTGCGATGTTTGTGCGGTAAATTATGGGTCGGTGGCGCGCCTGGCTGCTACTCTGCCCGGCTCGCCAGAAGTAGTAAGTCTCGAGCCGTCGAGCTTGTCGGACATTTTCGGTGACATTCGTCGCGTAGCGGAAGTTTGCGGCGTTCCTGAGCGAGGCGAGGAAGTTGTCACGTCTTTGCGTGCGCGTGTGCAAACGGTCCGGACACAGGCTGCGGAAGCCGAGCGTCGTCCCCACTGTTTTCTCATGGAATGGGTCGATCCGCCTTTCTGTTCGGGTCATTGGGGACCTGAGTTGGTTGAAATTGCTGGCGGCTATGACTCGTTAGGTCGAAAGCACGAACCGTCCAGACAAATCGAATGGCAGCAGATCATCGATGCCAGGCCGGAAATCATCGTGCTTGCCCTATGCGGATATAACGTGGAGCGAGCCCGCCAGGATTATGAATTACTGCGAGGCTATCCAGCATTTGAGACGTTGCCGGCCGCGCAAACAGGAGAAATCTATCTCACTGATGCAAACGCGTATTTCGCGCGTCCAGGTCCGCGGATCGTTGATAGTCTCGAACTGCTCGCCGGCGTGATGCATCCCGAAGTGTTTGCTGAGTTTGCCGGTCGACCATCGCAGATGGTGAGAGCGCTTGAAAATTCGGAATGCGGAATTCGGATTGCGGATTCGAGCAAGTGCAGTGAGCGAGATGCACGGCAAAGCGGAGGTGGTTACGGAGAGACCGAGGGACCGAGGAATGAAACTAGAGTGATGTTATGGAGTGGCCCAAACGTTCTTCGGAGATTCTAATGTTTGGACAAAATGAAGGTAATCGGCACTAAAATGTTGTGGACAGATCGTGGTTTAGCTTTCCAAAGTTTAAGCGCGCCTATCGCGTGGCCGTCGAGCATTCGCACTCCTGTGCTTTTTACAACGTGGACTTCTCGAAGATTGCCAGTCTGGTAGTTAAAAGTCAGCTCGAATATCCCGGAGCCAGTCCACCGTTGTCGACGAGCTTCGTAAGGATAATCGGGTCGCGCCGCGACGACAAGCAAATCTTGTCGAATCGCCTCTTCCTCGGACATCGTGTCGGGAGTAGCGGCGCTCGATAGTTGAACGGTTACGACTGTAAGCAAGATGAGGGATAGGCGCATTGTCTTAAAAGACTCGGTGGTTATTTTTGATTAACTGGTTATGGCTTAAATTCGGCTTTCACTTCGGGCCATTGGAAAAGCAGGATGGTAGCGATTCCCAGGATGGTTCCGTAAGGAATCCAAATACAGTTTATCGCAGCCATTATTAAGATGAGGAGCTTGTGCTTTCTTTTCTTAATGCAGTAGCCGGCATAAGCCGTGAGCGCCCCAAGGGTCCAGCCGCAGAGAATTACAAATCCGATTACCCCTGCGATGATCCGGAAAAGGAACGCTGGAGGCGGCTGATTATCGGAATGCGGATTGCGGGGTGCGGATTGCGTAATGGGAGCAGGCGAGGTTTGTTGCGATATGGCAGGCTTCGCCGCGGATTGGTTCCATTGTGAGGCAGGAATAAAGGAAAGCCCGATCAGGAGGAAGAAGTGGATGAGTAAGAACGAAACCATGGCTGCGCCGATCGCGCCCGAGATGTAGTAGGCGAGTGAGAGCAGCCGCAATCTGTCCAAGGCGATGACTTGTCGGTCGGAACTGGCTTCTGGAGGATCGATCATAAGGGAGACGTTAGGAGATTCTATTACCGCGCTCGGAATGGCAAGCAAACGTTGAGTGACGAGTGACGAGTGACGATTAGAGGTCAGAGGTCAGAGGTCGGAAGGGTAACGAGAACTGAGAGGGAGCGGAGGAAGCGTCGCGTCGTCTGCAATGGACGTATTCGTGAAGGGCGCCACAATTGGATCGGCCGTTGATGCGAGCGTATTATTATACTTTCAGTGGGACTGATACGTGTCGAGGAATTTGCCTACGAAGTTGCCCTCTTCCGTGGCGTCGGGCCGAAGAATCACCCAATCATCCACCTCACTTTCGGGGAGCTTGTAAGATTGCCCGGTTTTGAATTCCTTCACCACCGTGAGGTGAGAATTAATCGTCCCAGCAATGATCCCGTTCTTTATACTCTTTACTTCGATAAAAGAATCTTCGAAATTTCCGTCACGATCCTTCAAGCGTGTCTTGACGGCGAATTTGTAGGCGGACGGTAAACCTGCAAGAAAACGCTTCTTCGCAGATGGGTAAGTCTTACGGCCCTTAGCAATATAAGGCGCGATCGCGTGATTATACTTGCGGACTTCCTCTGCAGTGTGGGCGGTGACTGTCGCCGAGTCCGAGACCTTTTCCTTTTTTGGCACATCCTGAAGTTCCATTGGTACCGGCCAATTTCCGCGGGGCGGCTTTGGTAAAATCGCGGGAACTTGTAGCTTCGATGCAATGCAATCGGCGAAAGCATTCCGTGAACTGCAAAGGACCTGATCAATTCGACCGTCCGCGGCGACCACAAAGACGAGCTCGCTCTTTAGTGTGGTGGAACCTCGATTGACCATGCATCCGCGTATCGCTATGATGATTGGCTTATCCATCACATCGAGAAATTTTCGCATGTAAGCGTTTCCCGCTTCAGTAGTTATTTTCTTTTCTCCGTCTCTAGTCGCGGTGTCGAATTGCTCGTCGGACACTTTCGTTATCTGCACGGCCGAAGTTAGTTTCAACGCTAGAAAACTGAAGAAGAAGCAGAGCGTAAACCCTCTCGAGAGTCGCTTGCACATTCTGTCTGTCCACGGAATTACGTGACTAGGTGTTTCCCTATCAAAGGTATTTCGACGTGGCTCGAAGTGTTGCCAACTGTGGCCTGGGCGGAAACGGGGCACGGCCACGAGTTTATCTGCAGTTGTCACTTTGAGGCAAGCGTTTTGGCGGAAGTCAGAAATCAGAAATCAGAGGTCAGAGGTCAGAGGTCAGAGGTCAGAGGTCGGAGGTCGGAGGTCGGAGGTCGGAGGTCGGGGGACGGGGGACGGGCGGATCAGCCTGGCTGGTCTTGTTTGGAGGCGAGGGTTGTGCGCTGAAGAATGTAGGGCACATAACGTTGCTTTACATAAGCGGGAAGTGGCAGGTTTTTCTCAAGTAGGCGAAGTATGCCGTAGGAGAAGAACACGGCGGAAACGTCCCGGGTAAAATCGCCGAAGAATAGGGTGTACATGACGGGCAGCGCAATGATGGGGATGCTGGTGAAAAGCGCGAGGGAATACCATTCCGTGCCGCGGCAGCGGAGGATCTGGCGGTGGGCATGGACGGCCATTCGAATCATGGCAAGTAAAACGGTCAGGAGTCCGACGTAACCAATGATGCGGACGCACTGGACCGGGCCGCTGTGGTAGCCTCCGGTGATCATCATCGCTTCTTGTTGTTGGGTCATGCCCGAACCCATGGAATCCATTCCGCGTCCGCCTTCCTGCATGGCTTGCATCAATTGCATCTCCTGGCGTGTGAACCCCAGTCCGTCACCGAGAATCTTGTTGTGAATCCAATAGTCCGTGAAAAGGGCCTCCTTCCACATCTCTACCCGCCACTCGGTGGACTGCTCACCAGCCTCTACCTCACGCTTGTCCCAAGTTCCAGGGAAGGGGGAGAGCGCTCGTTGGACGTTAGATGGCAGCGGACTCGCAACATTGATGATGGCAAGCAGCCCGATACAAAATACCCCGGCGACGCAAGACAGCAGCACGGATATAAAGCCTCCACGATAAGCCGTGCCGATGATATAGATGACTCCCACGGCAGCCACGTTATTGCGATATCCGCTGCCAGCCGCCGCAAGAATGCTGATAAAGAGGAGG